>NZ_PDOD01000003.1 GCF_003226325.1 Salipaludibacillus keqinensis
AAGACACAGGCACCCGCGTGAACGAAGCGAGAACAGAACAAGCTCTTGCTACCTCTTCAAGCGTAATCGGCAGTGCTTGTCCATACTGTCTCACGATGTTAAGCGATGGAACAAAAGCGAAAGAAGTCGAAGAAGATGTAAGGACAATGGACGTTGTAGAAATATTAGAAAAATCAATAGTAAAAAAAGAAGAAGTGGTTTCGGTCTAACAAACGCAAGTAATCAGGCGTGAAACAGCTGCTAAGAGGTTCGGGTGTCTCACTGAAAAAATACGAGACATCCGAATCGTTATGTTTTACAATAAGAATAGAAATCAAATGTAAGCGCTTTATCATTCTGTGTTAATCCCGAGTGAGCGTTCGTTCATCAATCACTTTAAAATTTGAGGAGGAATGGATTCATGAGTAAAACGGTTATTGTCAGTGGGGCTAGAACACCTGTAGGGAAATTAGGTGGAGGATTATCTGGTTTTTCAGCATCTCAATTGGGTGGTAAAGCGATCAAAGCGGCCTTGGAGAGAGCAGGACTAGAAGGGAAAGATGTTGGCCATGTGATTATGGGCTCAGTTCTTCAAGGGGGACAGGGGCAGTTGCCGTCCAGACAAGCTATGTATGAAGCTGGTATTCCTTGGGAGACAGAAACAGAAACAATCAATAAAGTGTGTGCTTCAGGCATGAGAAGTGTGACCCTTGCAGATATTCTTATTCGATCGAAGGAACAAGATACGATTGTGGCTGGAGGCATGGAATCCATGAGTCAAGCGCCATTTTTCGTTAAAGGAGCGCGGTTTGGCTTTAAAATGGGGGAACAGAAATTCCATGACATGATGATCCATGATGGATTGACGTGCACATTTACAGGCGTTCATATGGGGAACTACGGTAATACGGTAGCGAAAGAGCATAATTTATCACGTCAGGCGCAAGACGAATGGTCTTATCGAAGCCACCAAAAAGCAGGAGATGCCATTGAGTCGGGGAAATTTGCGGAAGAAATTGTCCCAGTGGAAGTTCCTCAGCGAAAAGGAGATCCAGTCTTAGTGGAGCATGATGAATCTCCACGAAAGGATACCTCTATGGAACGGTTAGCTAAGCTAAAGCCAGTTTTTGGTTCAGACGGGACCATCACAGCTGGAAATGCTCCGGGTGTCAATGACGGGGGGGCAGCTCTCGTATTAATGTCTGAGGAGAAGGCGAAAGAAAAAGGGTTAGATTCGTTAGCAACAATCCTCGCCCACACTCAGCTGGCCGTTGAACCAGAGAATTTCCCAAAAACACCGGGACTTGTCATCAATAAATTATTAGAAAAAACAGGAAAGTCATTAGCTGAAATTGACTTATTTGAAGTGAACGAAGCATTCGCAGCCGTATCTCTAGCAAGCGGACAAATTGCGGATCTTGATCCAGATAAATTGAACGTCAACGGTGGTGCAGTCGCACTTGGTCATCCAATTGGGGCGAGCGGAACGAGGATTATTTTGACACTTGCTTATGAGCTAAAACGCAGGGGCGGTGGCATTGGAATTGCTGCGATCTGTAGCGGTGGAGGCCAAGGTGACGCGGTCATGATCCAAGTATAAATAGTCGCTAAACCTCCAGTTTGAATCGAAACGGAGCCAATACAAGAAGGAGTGTGTGGAAAAGATGAGTATTCAAAGAGTCATGGTCATAGGTGCAGGGCAAATGGGGTCAGGGATTGCTCAAGTGTGTGCCATGAGTGGCTATGATGTGACCTTACATGATTTAAAAGAAGAGTTTGTCGAAAAAGGGCTCAATGGAATAAAGAAGCAGTTGCAACGCCAAGTAGATAAAGAGCGAATTACAGAAACGGACATGGACCGGTTTTTAAGGCAGGTTCAAGCATCTACCGAGTTAAGTAACGCAAAAGACGCAGATATCATTATAGAAGCTGCTGTTGAAAATATGGATATTAAGAAACAGTTGTTTGTTCAATTAGATCAATTTGCGCCAGATCATGCTATTTTAGCAACGAATACATCCTCACTACCTATCACGGAAATTGCAGCCGTAACGAAACGGCCGGAGCAAGTCATCGGCATGCACTTTATGAATCCTGTTCCTGTCATGAAGTTGGTTGAAATTATTCGAGGATTAGCAACGACCGATGAGACTTTCAATACTGTAAAAGAGATGGCAGAGTCATTGAAGAAGACAGCTGTGGAGGTAAATGATTTTCCTGGGTTTGTATCGAATAGAATTCTTATGCCGATGATTAATGAAGCGATTTACACGGTGTTTGAAGGCGTTGCTTCTCCTGAAGATGTGGACGAGGTCATGAAATTAGGCATGAATCATCCGATGGGTCCGTTAACCTTAGCAGACTTTATTGGACTGGATACATGTCTCTCTATCATGGAAACGCTTCATGAAGGATTTGGTGACGATAAATACCGACCATGTCCCCTATTACGGAAGTATGTGAAAGCCGGGTGGCTAGGGAAGAAAGCAGGCAGAGGTTTTTACAACTACAGCTAAGTGAGAGGTGACATCGATGAATCTAACATGGACAGATGAACAACAAATGATGAAGCGGATGGTCCGACAGTTTGCTGAAGAAAAAGTAGCAAAAGCAGCTGAACATATGGAAGAAACGGATGAATTTCCACGAGAGATCGTAAAGGAAATGGGAGAACTTGGGTTGATGGGGATCCCTATCCCAGAAAAATATGGCGGATCAGAAATGGATTATGCTTCTTATATTCTGGCAATTCAAGAGCTTTCTCGAGTAAGTGCTGCTGTTGGAGTGATTTTATCCGTGCATACCTCTGTAGGCACCAATCCGATTCTTTATTTTGGTACGGAAGAGCAAAAGAAAAAATATCTTCCAAAACTCGCTTCTGGTGAATATTTAGGTGCTTTTGCCCTTTCTGAGCCCGGTGCTGGTAGTGACGCCGCTGCCATGAAAACAACGGCAAAAAAACAAGGGGATCATTACATTCTAAATGGTTCCAAAGCGTGGATTACCAGTGGCGGTGAAGCGGATACGTACATTGTTTTCGCGAAGACAGATCCTTCTGCAGGAAGCAAAGGGGTCAGTGCGTTTATCGTTGAGAAAGATTTCCCTGGTTTTCATGTGATGCCAAAAGAAAAAAAGATGGGCCTTCATGGATCAAATACGACGCCCCTTTCTTTTGAAGATTGTCAGGTGCCGGTGGAAAATTTGTTAGGAAAAGAAGGCCAAGGCTTTAAGATTGCCATGGCCAACTTGAATACTGGGAGAATCGGTATTGCCGCCCAATCCCTCGGGATCGCTGAAGGGGCGTTAGATGCTGCGGTAGCCTATGCAAAGGAACGAAAGCAATTTGGCAAGCCAATTGGAATGATGCAAGGAATGTCCTTTAAACTTGCTGATATGGCCACTATGTATGAAGCAGCGAAACTATTAACTTATCAAGCAGCAGACTTGGTTTCTCGAGGCCTGCCTGCAGGAAAGCAAGCGTCTATGGCTAAGATGTACGCATCTGACGCAGCGATGAAAATTACGACGGAAGCCATTCAAGTTTTCGGTGGCTATGGCTATACGAAAGAGTATCCAGTTGAGAGATTTTTCAGAGATGCAAAAGTTACGCAAATTTATGAAGGCACGAACGAAATTCAGCATATTGTGATCGGAAACCATTATTTAAGAGATTAAGTATACGAGAATGGTAGAGCAGCTAACAGCCAAAGTGAAAAATAGGGGGATATAAAAGATGAATTTTCAACTAACCGACGAACAGGAAATGATTCGAAAGATGGTCCGTGATTTTGCTAAGAATGAAGTAGAACCTACGGCAGCAGAAAGAGATGAAGAAGAACGATTTGACCGGGCCATTTTTGATCAAATGGGTGAACTAGGCCTGACAGGGATTCCTTGGCCAGAAGAATATGGTGGAATTGGTGCAGACTATGTGAGCTATGTGATTGCTGTGGAAGAATTGTCGAGGGTTTGTGCTTCAACGGGCGTAACGTTATCGGCCCATCTATCCTTAGCAGGCTGGCCGATTTATACATTTGGTACAGAGGAGCAAAAGCAACAGTTCTTGCGGCCAATGGCGGAAGGGAAGAAGATGGGTGCTTACGGATTAACGGAACCGGGATCAGGAAGCGATGCGGCTAATATGAAAACAACCGCCAAGCGTGATGGAGATGATTATATCCTTGATGGCTCTAAGATCTTCATAACAAATGGAGGCGAAGCGGATATTTACGTGGTATTTGCTATGACAGATTCGGATAAGAAGCATAAAGGTTGCACGGCGTTTATCGTCGAAAAAGGAATGGAAGGCTTCTCGATGGGTAAAAAAGAGAAAAAGCTGGGAATTCGCTCCTCCCCAACTCTTGAAATCATCTTCGACGGAGTCAGAGTCCCATCTGCTAACCGCCTTGGAGAAGAAGGCGATGGATTTAAGATTGCGATGATGACGCTCGACGGTGGACGGAACGGGATTGCAGCGCAAGCAGTTGGGATTGCTCAGGGAGCACTTGATGCATCGGTCAATTATGCGAAAGAGCGAAAGCAGTTTGGAAAGCCAATTGGAGCTCAACAAGGAATCGGCTTTAAAATTGCCGAAATGGCGACGAAAGTTGAGGCTTCTAGACTTCTGACGTATCAGGCTGCCTGGAAAGAATCTGAAGGGCTATCTTATGGTAAAGAATCGGCAATGTCTAAACTTTTCGCCGGAGACTCAGCGATGGAAGTAACAATTGAGGCGGTCCAAGTATTTGGCGGATACGGGTATACGAAGGACTACCCAGTTGAACGATACATGCGTGACGCAAAAATCACTCAAATATACGAAGGAACGAATGAAATTCAGCGTCTTGTTATTGCAAAAATGTTGCTGAAAGATTAACGAACAGTGACTGATTAGGCTGCCATACCATGTCTATATACCGAGCAGAGTAAGAAAGGATGTGGACCCGATGGGGAAAATAAACATCGATGCCCTTTTAAAAGGGCATCACCGCCCTTTAGCGAAAGCGATCTCCATCGTGGAAGATCGTAAACAAGAGCATCGAGCACTAATGGAGGAAATCTACCCCCATACTGGGCATTCACACATAATTGGTGTAACAGGTTCACCAGGAGCGGGGAAAAGCTCTCTTGTGAACGGTCTCGTCCAGCATTGGCGTCGTAACAAGAAGACGGTGGCAGTTGTAGCTGTTGACCCTACAAGTCCTTTTTCTGGTGGCGCCCTTCTTGGTGATCGAATTCGCATGAAAGATCATGAAGACGATGACGGGGTGTTTATTCGCAGCATGGGGACGAGAGGGAGTCTTGGCGGTTTATCTGAAGCTTGTCAGGATACAGTTAGACTGATGGAAGCAGCGAAGTTCGACAAGATTGTCATTGAGACCGTTGGGGTCGGCCAATCAGAACTGGATATTATGAAGACAGCCGATTCCATTGCTCTCGTCTTGTACCCTTCCGGTGGAGATGTCATTCAAGCATTCAAAGCCGGAATCATGGAAATTGCTGATTTGTTCATCATTAATAAAGCGGATCTTCCAGGAGTCCCTCAGTTAAAAGGGGAACTGGAAGATTTGTTGCATATAACTCACGTTCCCGGAAAGTGGGAACCGCCTATAATATCCACGGTTTCAACGGAAAAAGAGGGATTGAAGGAAGTGATTGATGCTTTGGCTCAGCATCATCAGTACCTCATTTCTTCAAAAACAAAAAGTGAGCGAAGGCTCAGTCAGAAAGAAACGGAAGTTGAACGAAGGCTTATGGAAAGAATCAAAGATGAACTAGCTCCGCTTATTCAGAAGG
Source organism: Salipaludibacillus keqinensis (assembly GCF_003226325.1). Taxonomy (GTDB): domain Bacteria; phylum Bacillota; class Bacilli; order Bacillales; family Salisediminibacteriaceae; genus Salipaludibacillus; species Salipaludibacillus keqinensis. Next base: position 5,776 of record NZ_PDOD01000003.1, read on the forward strand.
AACTGCTACAAGAACACGGGGATGCTAAATCGAATGGGCAAGGCCTAGACCCGTACCAATTAAGAGATAGAATTTACAAACAATGGCGGAAACAGGTTAGGGAAGAGAAAGGAGAGTGATTGTTTGAAAAAGAAAGATGTGCCTTCGTTAGTAAAAGACGAACGTTTGATCAAGAAGCGGCGGGATCAAATAGTCAAAGCGGCTGTTCACCTTTTCAACCAAAAAGGCTACCACAAGGCGACTACCCGAGAAGTAGCCCAAGCTTCTGGCTTTAGCATCGGAACATTATATGAATACATTGGTTCAAAAGAAGACATTCTTTATCTCGTTTGTGATGCCGTATATGATGAAGTCGTTGAAAAGTGGGAAACGTTAATGGATGAAAATTTACACGGCCTGGATCGTTTGTACCAAGTGATCGAAGCTTATTTTCGTGTTGTGGATGACTTGCAAAACGAAGTTCTTGTCATGTATCAAGAATCCAAATCATTGTCAGAGGAAGCCCTTTCCTATGTATTGGAAAAAGAAATGAGAATGAAAGAGATGTTCGAAAAGGAATTGATAAAAGCAAAGGAGTTGGAACTGATTCAAATAGAGGAAGGACAACTTTCTATGGTCTGTCATAACATTCTTGTTGCCGGACATATGTGGACTTTCAGGCGCTGGGCTCTGCACAAGGAATACACGATTGATACGTATTGCAAATGGCAAATTAATCAATTGTTTTACGGTTTAAGTGTAAACAAGTCAGCTACAAAAACGATCACAAAGGTTCAACAGAATCTAGAAACGGAGGGGACCGTATGAGTATGTACCAATCAACACATCCAGTGAGATTTGTGACTGCATCCAGTCTGTTTGACGGTCATGATGCGTCAATTAATATCATGAGAAGAATGCTCCAAGCCTCTGGAGCTGAAGTGATTCATCTAGGCCATAACCGATCGGTGGATGAAATCGTCCAAGCAGCGATCCAAGAAGATGTGCAAGGCATCGCCATTTCTTCCTACCAAGGCGGGCATGTAGAATATTTCAAATACTTATTCGACCAACTGAAAGAACGAGATGCCGGTCACATTCAAATTTTCGGTGGCGGTGGAGGAGTCATCATCCCTTCAGAAATTAGAGACTTGCACGAATACGGCATTAAGCGGATCTTCTCTCCAGAAGACGGAAGAAAACAAGGACTTCAAGGAATGATCAACGACATGATAAAGGCTTGTGATTTTTCCACAAGTTCTTTACGAGAGCTTTCAACGGAAGGCTTTCTGAGAAAAGATAGTGGTTCCGTCGCTCGTTTCATTACCGTAGCTGAGAAAAAGGCCTTTGATGAAGAGATGACAAAAGACGAGCTAGAAGTGTTTCAGAAAGCGATTATGGAAGGAGAACTTCCAAAGGCCCCTGTCCTAGGTATTACTGGAACTGGTGGAGCAGGGAAAAGTTCATTAACCGATGAACTGGTTCGGCGTTTTCTCCTAGCCTTCCCAGACAAAAAGGTGGCCATCTTATCAGTGGATCCTACGAAAAAGAAAACAGGTGGGGCCTTGTTAGGCGACCGGATTCGGATGAATGCGATTCATTCTCCGCGAGTGTATATGCGTTCCTTAGCAACCAGAGACAGTCGTCAAGAATTATCTAAAGCCATTAAGGAAGCAATTCCTGTTGTGAAACGAGCTGGTTTTGATCTAGTTATTGTAGAAACAAGTGGAATTGGACAAGGGGACGCTGCTATTACAGAGGTAGCTGACCTATCCATGTACGTCATGACCAGTGAATTTGGTGCCCCGACCCAGTTGGAAAAAATCGATATGATTGATTTTGCTGACCTTATTTCTATTAATAAATTTGATCGAAAAGGTTCTGAAGATGCCTTGCGGGAAGTTCGCAAGGCTTATCAGCGCAGTCATACCCGTTTTGAAGAAAACCCAGAAGAAATGCCTGTATTCGGAACGATGGCTAGCCAATTTAATGATCCGGGAACGAATCGACTTTTTTATGAGATGATTCAAATCATGAATGTTAAATGTGGTACGGACTGGTATACAGAGCTAGGCAAAATGGATGAAATACAGCTGCGAAATGCAGTAATCCCACCGGAACAAATTCAGTATTTAAGAGAAATTGCCCAGACAGTAAAAAGCTATCACCAACAAACGTTAACGGAAGTGAAAAAGGCCCGACGCTGGTTTCAAATCCAAGGAACGCTTGATGCCTTAAAGGAGCACGAGGGCGTGGAAGTAGATCAGGCGGGACTTCTAGAACTGCGTGATCATTACCGGAATGCATTACTCCCTGATGTGAAGCATGCATTAGATACGTGGGAGGATAAGAAAAAAGCCTATAAAGAGAATCAGTTTATAACGAAAATTCGCGATAAGGAAATCGTTACAGATTTAAAGACTCGCACGTTATCTGGCCTTGATATTCCCAAAGTTTCGCTGCCCTCTTTTGCTGATTATGGAGAGATCGTTCGTTGGATTCGAAAAGAGAATGTACCAGGAGAGTTCCCTTATACAGCAGGGGTGTTTCCATTTAAACGAAAAGGGGAAGATCCGAAACGCCAATTTGCTGGAGAAGGGGGACCAGCTAGAACAAATAGGCGGTTTCACTACTTATCAGAAGGCGACGATGCGAAGCGGCTTAGCACGGCCTTTGACTCTGTGACGCTATACGGGGAAGATCCAGGCCACAGACCAGATATCTATGGAAAAATAGGCGAAAGCGGTGTGAGTATTTGTACATTAGATGATATGAAGACGCTCTACGATGGTTTCGATTTAGTTGATCCGTCTACGTCTGTATCGATGACAATCAACGGTCCGGCCCCAATTATCCTTGCCATGTTTATGAACACGGCGATGGATCAGCAAATGGATCGTTTCCGAGAGAAAGAAGGAAGAGAACCAACAGAGGAAGAAGCTTCTACGATTCGTTCGAGCACATTAGCCGTCGTTCGGGGAACGGTACAGGCAGACATTTTAAAAGAAGATCAAGGGCAAAATACTTGTATTTTCTCAACAGAATTTGCTTTACGCATGATGGGAGATATTCAACAGTATTTCATTGATCAAAAAGTTCGGAATTACTACTCGGTTTCAATCAGCGGCTACCACATTGCAGAAGCGGGTGCGAATCCAATCAGTCAGCTTGCATTCACATTAGCGAACGGGTTCACTTATGTGGAGTATTATTTAAGTCGAGGGATGAACATTAACGATTTCGCTCCGAACTTATCTTTCTTTTTCAGCAACGGACTTGATCCTGAATACACGGTGATTGGACGTGTTGCTCGTCGTATTTGGGCAGTAGCAATGAAAAATAAATATCAGGCGAACGAACGAAGCCAAAAGTTAAAGTATCATATCCAAACATCAGGACGATCTTTACACGCTCAAGAAGTAGATTTCAATGATATCCGCACCACACTGCAAGCGTTGCTGGCGATCTATGATAATTGTAACTCTCTTCATACAAACGCCTATGATGAAGCTGTCACGACTCCTACAGAAGAAAGTGTACGACGGGCGATGGCGATTCAAATGATCATTACGAAGGAAATGGGACTGGCTAAGAACGAGAACCCTCAACAAGGCTCATTTATTGTTGAAGAGTTAACGGATTTGGTTGAAGAAGCGGTTCTTCTGGAACTAGAGCGGATGAATGACCGTGGAGGAGTTTTAGGTGCAATGGAGACCCAGTACCAACGAGGGAAAATACAAGAGGAATCTCTCTTGTATGAGACGAAAAAACATAGCGGGGAACTGCCGATTATTGGTGTAAATACGTACATGAATCCAAATCCTCCTTCTGAAGAGGACTTTGATATGGAGCTGGCTCGTGCTTCAAGTGAAGAAAAACAGGCGCAAATTGATGATCTTCGACAATTCCAACAAGACCACGAGGGCGAAGCGACAGCAGCATTAGAACGCTTGAAAAAAGTGGCCCTTTCTGGAGGGAATTTGTTTGAGGAACTGATGAACACAGTTAGGGTTGCAAGCCTTGGCCAAATCACTGGAGCATTATACGAAGTAGGCGGGCAATATCGAAGAAATTTATAGACGGATATCTCAGACTGGCTACCGGGTTCGGTGGCCAGTTTTTTCAGGGCATTCCAACTAACTCGACACAACGAAATGAATTCTTCACCTTCCTCTAGCATAAATGGTAGAATTGTGTTTATAATGGAAGGTATGGATTTAACACAATACGAACTATGACTTACACAATATGAAAAAAACAAAACATCGTTTTTATCAATACGAAATTGTTAATTAATGGTGAAAGGAAGTGCCAATGATGGGTATAAAAGATTACACAGAAGAGCAGTTACATGAGATTTCGATGATTGAAGTGGCCTACGAGCTTCTTGAAGAACAGAAGAAACCAGCAGAGTACCATGCGTTATTAAAGCGTGTAGGAGATGTGAAAAAGCTTCCAGACGAGCAGTTAACAAGTAGAATTTCTCATCTATATACGGAAATGTCTATAGATGGACGTTTCGTAAACTTAGGTGACAATAGCTGGGGACTCCGTTCATGGTACCCGTTTGACCAAACGGAAGAAGAACTTTCTCAAGCAGCTACCAAAGCACGCAAAAAGAGAGCGAAAGAAAAAGAGGAAGAAGACGATCGGTTCGATGAAGATCCTGAAGACTACGATGCGTTCGAAGATCTTGAAGATGAACTGGATGAGTTGGCGAATGAAGAAGATACAGATTTCGAAGATCTTGATGAAGACGACGATTACGCAGATAGTGTAGACGGAGATCTAGATGATGAAGAGGACGAAACGAAATAAAATCGAACTTGACTTTTCCTGTCGATCTCGCTAAAATCATTTTTGGGCTTCACTAAACGAATGATCAAATAGAACGAAGGATATAGAGAATTTTTTTACAAATGTAACATTCTCTTTTAAACAAAAGTGCCCCCTCTATGCAGTCACAAGAGGGGACTTTTGTTTTTTTTAGTTATAGCTCTGATGTCGCTGGTGAGCAGGTTGTGTTCACGGAGCGTAGCTATATAGATTTGGTGGTTCTTATGAACTGAATTGGGATGATGAGCCCTTTCGTTTTGTGTGGAACGAATGGTTTGGCTCTACCGTCAAATGCTAAGTAAACACACCCTTTACCCCGATAACCAAAGAAGACCAATAAATAACGAAAAAGCGAGGGATTAGACTATGTCAACAAAGTATATTTTTGTCACAGGCGGAGTGGTGTCGTCATTAGGAAAGGGAATTACGGCCGCTTCACTAGGGCGCCTTCTAAAAAACCGAGGATTGAAAGTGACGATTCAGAAGTTTGATCCATACATTAACGTGGACCCAGGGACGATGAGTCCTTACCAGCACGGGGAAGTGTTTGTAACTGATGATGGAGCAGAAACCGATTTGGACTTAGGTCACTATGAGCGTTTTATTGATATTAATCTAGGTAAGTACAGCAACGTGACCACAGGAAAAATTTATTCCTCCGTTTTGAAAAAGGAACGCCGGGGTGACTACTTAGGTGGAACAGTACAAGTAATCCCTCATATCACAAATGAAATCAAAGATCGTGTCTTCCGAGCTGCTCATGAAGGCAATCCGGACGTCGTTATTACTGAAATTGGTGGAACTGTAGGGGATATTGAGAGCTTGCCTTTCCTAGAGGCGATTCGACAAATTAAAAGCGATGTAGGCGCTGAAAACGTCATGTATATACACTGTACATTGATCCCGTATTTGGCTGCTGCAGGAGAAATGAAATCCAAGCCGACACAACATAGTGTGAAAGAACTTAGAAGTCTTGGTATTCAGCCGAATGTCATCGTTGTTCGTACGGAACGTCCAGTTCCCGAAGAAATGAAGGATAAGATTGCGTTATTCTGTGACATCGACAAGCATGCTGTCATCGAAGCGAGAGATGCTGATACTCTTTATCAAGTGCCTTTAGATTTACAAGCGCAGAAATTTGATGAGTTCGTTTGTAATTATTTAAATCTTTCATGCAATGAAGCTGATATGACCGAATGGTTAGGTCTAGTAGAAAAAGTAACGAACTTAACGAAGAAAATTCGTATCGCCCTTGTAGGAAAATATGTGGCCCTTCCAGACGCCTATTTATCTGTGGCAGAAGCGATGAAGCATGCAGGTTACGCTTTTGATGCCGATGTGGAAATTGAATGGGTGAATTCCGAGGAAATCACGAAAGAAAATATTGCTGATAAATTAGCAGCTGTGGATGGAATTCTAGTTCCAGGTGGATTTGGTGATCGAGGGATTGAAGGAAAAATCGATGCCATTGAGTATGCTCGAAAAAACAACGTTCCCTTTTTAGGAATTTGTCTTGGTATGCAGTTAGCTTCCGTCGAATTTGCCAGAAATGTTCTTGGTTATGAAGATGCGAATTCTGCTGAATTGAACCCGGAAACGAGTCACGCAGTCATTGACCTTTTACCAGAGCAAAAAGATGTAGAGGACTACGGTGGAACGTTACGACTTGGTTTGTACCCGTGTAAACTACAAGAAAATACTAAAGCTTATGCAGCTTATGACGAACAAGTCATTTATGAACGTCACCGTCATCGCTATGAATTCAATAATCAATACCGCGAGCAAATGGAAGAGAAAGGGTTCATCTTCTCAGGTTTAAGTCCTGATGGGCGCCTTGTGGAGATCGTCGAAATTGAAGACCATCCTTTCTTTGTGGCATCTCAATTCCACCCAGAGTTCGTCTCTCGTCCAACAAGACCGCAACCATTGTTTAGAGAATTTATCCGTGCCAGTGCCGGAGAACCGAAAGAATAAGATAGATGATGCCTCTGAAGGAGCTGCCGCGCTAGTAGCTCATTCAGAGGCATTTTTTGTTTGTTTTTTAGAGGAAACGAACCTTTAATCCAGTTCCGTATGTTCTTCCAACATCTCCATCACTGCAAAATATAATTTATAGTAAAGGTGAAGCCCAATCAGCAAGTGAGGACTTCCGATTCGATTCCCTGATTCCATAGGCACAAGACCATTCTTCACACCTGTCGTAAACGAAAAATCCAGATCGACTACTGAAGAGTCCTCTATGTTAGAATGAATACCAATGACAGTTGATTGACCTTGAACCGCCTTGTTGGTTAAAGTTTCAATCATGTTTTCAGATAGGTCTTGGGACATCACGACAAGGGTATCCATCGCTGAAAAAGATGTTGATTCATCTGCAAGAAAGCTATCTGCAATGCGATCTTCTCCTAAGCAGGCTTGGGTCACAATTCCTTTCATTTCGTTTTCACCGTACCAGTAAATCCTTCCATCACTAACGATGCTTTGTGCAAGAATTCTTGCTGCATCTTCAATGTCTTCATCGTATTGCGTCAATTTTTCTGTTAGTGCTTTCAATTGTGTGTCAAATATTTTCATTGTGACTATCGTTCCTCTCTATTTTTACTTAGTATCGTCATTTTAACAGGCGTCAATAGGAAAAGCACGCTAGGGAGAAGTAGGGATATTTCATACATATTGTTCTTTAAAAAGAACATAATCCAAGAAAACAGTTGTACTTTATCGAACAGACCGCTATAATTGTATCTAAAGTCATGATAAAAAGGTATTTAATTACATAAAGGTCGCTTGATAGCCAATATTTGCTACATTTGGTAGAAGGAATTTGCCTTCGGAATCTCGAACCTATTAATGACTAGAATGGACAATTATGTCATTTTAATTTTCGATAAAGATTACAAGACTAAAAGGAGGATGTGCTGTGGAAGAAAAATTATTGATTGTAGATGATCAATTTGGGATACGGGTATTGCTTAAAGAAGTTTTTGAGAAGGACGGATACGAAACGTATGATGCATCCAACGGTGTGCAGGCATTGTCGATCATAGAAGAGCATAATCCAGACTTAGTGTTGTTAGATATGAAAATACCTGGAATGGATGGACTGGAAATTTTGAGAGAAATCAGAAAGAAAGAATTGACGACCAATGTGATTATGATGACGGCTTATGGCGAATTGGAAATGATTAACGAAGCAAAGAAATTAGGAGCGATTGCGCACTTCGCGAAGCCCTTTGATATTGATGAAGTAAGGAATAAAATTCGAGATTTTTTTCAATCAATACAATAAATATCACAATAAATATCGTCTGTTCTTGAATTATTCATATTCTTTTCGTGAAAAATACAGGCTATATGCTATAATGGTTTTGTGAGTCTGGCTGTATGGATTGGCCGTGACAATGATCGTTCATGGTCATTTTTGTTGAGAACGCCCGAAATGTACAAATGATTAAGATGGTGATGAACCTCGGTTCGCTGCTAATCTTATTATTTGTATGTTTGTTCTGTATAAATCTTTTACAGTCAGGTGAATACCGCACGGAATTCAAAGGAGGAACTTAAGAATGCCTTTAGTATCAATGAAAGAAATGCTCGAAACAGCAAAAGCAAACTCATATGGAGTTGGTCAATTTAACTTGAACAACCTTGAGTTTACACAAGCAATCTTGCAAGCTGCAGAAGAAGAACAATCTCCAGTTATTTTAGGTGTATCTGAAGGAGCTGCTCGTTACATGGGTGGATTCCACACTGTTGTAGCGATGGTTGAATCTTTAATGGCAGAATACGAAACAACTGTACCAGTGGCGATCCACTTAGACCACGGTTCAAGCTTCGAGAAGTGTGTAGAAGCGATGTATGCAGGTTTCACATCTGTAATGATCGACGGTTCTCACCACCCTCTTGAAGAGAATATTGCTTTAACAAAAAAAGTCGTTGACGTGGCTCACTCATTAGGGATTTCTGTAGAAGCTGAACTTGGTCGTATCGGTGGTCAAGAAGATGACCTTATTGTTGATGATGCAGAAGCAGCTTATGCAATTCCTGCAGAGTGTGACCAGTTAATCCGTGAAACGAATGTAGATTGCTTTGCTCCTGCATTAGGATCTGTTCACGGTCCATATAAAGGCGAACCAAACCTTGGTTTCGACCGCATGGAAGAAGTTTCAAACTTAACAGACGTTCCACTTGTTCTTCACGGTGGAACTGGAATCCCGACTCATGATATTAAAAAGGCGATTTCCTTTGGTACAGCTAAGATCAACGTAAACACAGAGAACCAAATCACTTCTGTGAAGCGTGTTCGTGAAGTATTAAATGAAAATCCTGACATGATCGATCCTCGTAAATACCTTGGACCAGCGCGTGAAGCGATTAAAGAAACAGTCATCGGTAAAATGCGTGAATTCGGTTCTTCAGGTAAAGCGTAAGTTAAATAATGTGTAGCACCAACACTTGTTGGTGCTACTAATAATTCTTCTAAGTAAGCGTTATCATGGTATTCTAACTCTAATTGGAGAGGTGAAAGAATGAAATTTTTCATAGATACGGCAAATATAGATGAAATTAAAGAAGCCCATTCATTAGGGATTTTAGCTGGAGTCACGACAAATCCATCCCTTGTCGCTAAAGAAGGGATTGATTTTCATGAACGGCTAAGAGAGATTACCAGTTTTGTTTCGGGCTCTGTCAGTGCTGAAGTGATTGCCACAGATGCAGAAGGCATGATTGAAGAGGGGAAAGAACTGGCCGCGATTGCGCCTAATATTACCGTGAAAGTACCGATGACATTAGAAGGTTTGAAAGCTGTTCGGGCGTTCAGCGAGCTAAATATAAAAACCAATGTTACCCTTGTTTTCTCGGCAAATCAGGCTTTGCTAGCTGCGAGAGCAGGTGCTTCATATGTGTCTCCTTTCCTCGGAAGACTGGATGACATCGGGCAGAATGGACTGGATTTGATTACGACGATCTCAGAAATGTTCATCATTCATGATATCGACACGGAAATTATTGCTGCATCGATTCGTCACCCGCAACACGTCACTGAATCGGCTCTTAGAGGTGCCCATATCGCCACGGTTCCCCTAAAGGTAATTGGTCAGCTTGTCCAACATCCTTTAACAGATGCTGGGATTGAGAAATTCCTTTCCGACTGGAATAAAGCTAATAATTAATGAATAGGTTTGAGCTGGACTCAAACTGAGAATAAGATAAAGAAAGGCACCTTTTAAAAGGTGCCTTTCCTTCTATCTCCAAACAAAAGATTTTTCTTTGAAAATGACTGTCTAAATGACATGAACATCGTGTAAAATGGAGATTAAGAAAATGAGTAAATGAAGATAACTTAATGTAAGACAGAAGGGAAGCTGTTTTTTATGGACAAACTATTGGTCGAAGGCGGGCATCCTTTAGAGGGAACCGTTCAAATCAGTGGAGCAAAAAATAGTGCGGTGGCGCTTATTCCGGCCGCTCTTATGGCTGATTCAACAGTAACAATTGATAATCTGCCCGACATATCTGATGTAGAAACGCTGTCATATTTACTTGAAGAAATAGGTGGGAAAACAGAGTTGGATAACGATACCCTCGTCATTCATCCTGAAAATATGTTTTCCATGCCTCTTCCAAATGGCCGGGTGAAACAACTGCGAGCCTCTTATTATATGATGGGAGCGATGCTGGGTAAATTTAATAAAGCGGTGATCGGATTGCCGGGTGGATGTAACCTTGGACCGCGTCCGATTGATCAGCACATTAAAGGTTTCGAGGCATTGGGAGCGAAAGTTACCAATGAACAAGGAGCGATTTATCTCCAAGCGGAACAACTGACAGGTGCTAGGATTTACTTGGACGTAGTCAGTGTTGGTGCAACGATTAACATTATGCTTGCGGCAGTAAAGGCTAAAGGGCAAACAATCATTGAAAATGCAGCGAAAGAACCGGAAATCATTGATGTAGCAACCTTGCTCACAAGTATGGGTGCAAACATCAAGGGTGCGGGGACAAATGTGATTAGAATCGATGGAGTAGACAAGTTAGAAGGGTGTCGCCATTCGATTATTCCAGACCGAATTGAAGCGGGGACTTATATGATCATTGCTGCTTCAATGGGTAAAGCTGTAACGGTCGATAATGTGATACCTCTCCACTTAGAGTCGCTAAGCTCTAAATTACGGGAAATGGGCGTACATGTAGAGGCAAAAGACGATTCCATCTACATAGAAAGCCGAGATAAGCTAAGTCCAGTAGACGTGAAAACTCTTGTCTACCCTGGTTTTGCTACGGATTTACAGCAGCCGTTTACGAGTTTGCTCACGAAAGCAGAAGGTTCTAGCATGGTAACAGATACCATTTATGGGGCTAGGTTCAAACACATTGATGAATTAAGACGAATGGGTGCGAACATTAAAGTTGAAGGGCGCTCGGCTCTTGTAAATGGAGGTTCACGTCTTCAAGGTGCAAAAGTGAGAGCCAGCGACTTAAGAGCAGGAGCTGCTTTGGTTGTAGCCGGATTAATGAGTGAAGGTGTCACCGAAATCACCGGCGTGAACCATATTGACCGCGGATATGCTAAGTTGGAAGAGAAATTAAAAGGGCTTGGCGCAAATATTTGGCGTGAAGCATTGAATGCACAAGAATTAGAAGAGATCAAAAGCTCATAATCGATCGACTTAAAGTAAAGCATCGATTTATTGATGAAAAGCATTTTTTTCGAAAAAACCTGATTTAATCATACGCTGAGGGTGAATTCCCTCAGTGCTCTTTTCATTGAAAGAGAGTTTATCCTTGTGTAAATAGGGGAAATATGCTTAGATGAAGAGTGTACAAGCCATCCAGCATGGCTCAATATAAGACTTTTTCAACGATAAAATCCCTTCCTACCTCATGATACTTCATAATCAGCTTCTGGTTTAAACATCATCCAACATTCCAGACTCAAACTCAAACAGGTATAGAATTCCATAAAATGAAGTCGTATTCCCTGAGGTTAAACATGTAACAGGAAACGAATATAGAAAAGGTGTGATGAAACGCATGGGCGTGACATTGAAAGAAATGGAGCATATGAAGCTCAAAGAATTATATCAGTTGGCGAAAGAACACAAAGTTCAGTATTACAGCCAGCTAACGAAAAAAGAATTGATTTTTGCCATTTTCAAAAAGCAGGCAGAAAATGAAGACTTGATGTTCATGGAAGGCATCCTTGAGATTATCACCTCAGAAGGTTTCGGCTTCTTACGATCGAATACTTATAAGCCGAGCACTCAAGATATTTATATCTCTGCATCGCAGATCCGCCGCTTCCAATTGAGAAACGGAGACAGCGTCTCTGGGAAAGTAAGAAAACCAAAAGAGAATGAACGTTACTACGGATTGCTTCAAGTGGCTGCAGTCAATGGGGAAGATCCTGAAAAGGCCAAAGAACGTCCTCACTTTCCACAACTTACTCCTTTATATCCGGATCATAAACTTACATTAGAGTACCAACCTAACATGATCGCCTCACGTGTGCTTGATATGATTTCTCCTGTAGGGTACGGCCAGCGTGGTCTCATTGTTGCACCGCCGAAAGCAGGGAAAACGCTCTTGCTGAAAGAAGTAGCTAATAGCATTGCTAAAAATCATCCGGAAGTAGAACTCATGGTCCTGTTAATTGATGAGCGTCCTGAAGAAGTGACTGATATGGAACGATCCGTAAAAGGAGAAGTTGTCAGCTCAACGTTTGATGAAGTTCCGGAAAATCATATTAAAGTAGCTGAACTGGTTTTGGATCGGGCGATGCGTCTAGTTGAAGCGAAGAAAGACGTGGTCATTCTGATGGACAGTATTACTCGTCTTGCCAGAGCTTATAACTTAGTCATCCCGCCAAGTGGACGAACACTCTCCGGTGGTATTGACCCGGCCAGTTTCCACCGTCCAAAGCGATTCTTTGGTGCAGCAAGAAACATTGAAGAAGGTGGAAGTTTAACGATTCTTGCCACAGCACTTGTTGAAACGGGATCTCGTATGGACGACGTGATTTACGAAGAGTTCAAAGGAACAGGAAACATGGAACTTCACCTCGACCGTAAATTGGCTGAACGACGGATTTATCCAGCCATTGATATTCGTCGCTCTAGTACGCGCCGCGAAGAATTGCTATTACCTAAGAAACAAATCGAAAACTTATGGGCGTTCAGAAAAACGATGAACGACCAGCCCGATTTCCTCGATCGCTTCTTGAAAAAAGTTCGGAATACAAAAACGAACGACGAATTTTTCGAGGCTTTTGAGCAGGAGAAAACAAGCAAGCCTCGTGTTCGCAATACGTAAAGGGGTTTCGACTAGAGATGCGTGTCTTTTAGTCGGAATCTAAAAGACAACCGAATGGATCGATTTATAGAATCTTTTAAATCTAACTATTGCTTTCTTAGCAATCTGTTGTTATAATTTCGTCATGTGTGAAAAAGGTCTAAATAGACTGGAATTGTAACTCTGTTTCGAAAGATTCAGGGCGGAAGGAGATGAAAAGCATGAGAGAAGGAATTCACCCGAATTATCGTAAAGTGGTCTTCAAGGATACAAGCACAGGTTTCATGTTCTTGACAGGATCTACTCGTTATTCAAAAGACACAGTTGAGTTTGAGGGCGAAACATACCCGCTAATCAACGTGGAAGTAAGTTCGGATTCCCACCCATTCTACACAGGTAAGCAAAAGTTTGCCGATGCAGGTGGACGTGTGGACAAGTTCAAGAAGAAATACGGTATGTAATCAAACAACCACATCATCAAAACAGGCAAGGGTTGCTCTTGCCTGTTTTTTTTGCCTGAAAAAGAGAAATGTTCCATTAAAATAGATGTTTTCACCCCTATAAAGCGTTGATTAGAGGGGATCATTCTCGTCATAAGATTACATAATAAGCTATCAATTTTTTTTGTGGGGTAGCTTTTTGAAATAACATGTAAATCGACTTAATTCGAAAAAATTCATTGTTTTGTGACTGCCTCAGCGACTATAATAGAGAAGTCATTAGTTCGAATTTTATCGTGGACAGAATATAAATTACACAGCAATGAAGCGCGAAATACACCGAAAACACAAGAGAACGGGAGAGTCTTAACATGCATTTAACAAGGAGAGAAGGCTGGTTGGAAGTCGTATGCGGAAGTATGTTCTCGGGGAAATCCGAAGAACTGATTCGACGAGTGCGAAGAGCCAGTTTTGGGCGCCAGAAGATTCAAGTTTTCAAGCCGCAAATGGACAACCGTTACAGCGAAAAAGAAGTGGTGTCCCACAATGGTACGAAAGTGTATGCCTATCCAATCCAAAAAGCAACGGACATTCTCGATCAATTAGAGAAAGACACGCAAGTCGTAGCGATTGACGAAGTTCAATTCTTCGATGGTCAAATTACCGATATTGTTCAAAACTTAGCCGATGAAGGAATCCGCGTCATTGTCGCCGGATTAGATCAGGATTTCCGTGGAGAACCCTTTGGCTATATGCCAGCGCTCATGGCTTTAGCAGAAACGGTAAGTAAACTCCAAGCCATTTGTTTATCATGTGGCTCTCCAGCAAGTAGAACTCAACGCCTCATTGATGGCGAACCTGCCTCCTATGACGATCCAATCATTCTCGTTGGAGCATCGGAATCGTACGAGCCTCGTTGCCGTCATTGTCATGAAGTTCCAGGGCATCCCACGTTAGACAATTTAAAAGATCAGCAGACGATCACTGCCAGCAAATAATCTTCATCCCTCACATTTAGTGGGGGATTTTTTTGTTTTTGGTGGTGTGGGTGTTTGGGAGAAGAGTTTTGACTTATCGGTAGAAAATGGAGGGGCACGAGTTAAAGGAGGTCGATAAAAAGATTTATCGGTAGAAAAAGGAGAGGATCGAGGTAAAAAAGGTCGATAAAAGAGTTTATCGGTAGAAAATGGAGGGGCACGAGTTAAAGGAGGTCGATAAAAAGATTTATCGGTAGAAAAAGGAGAGGATCGAGGTAAAAAAGGTCGATAAAAGAGTTTATCGGTAGAAAACGGAGAGGCGCGAGTTAGAAGAGGTCGATAAAAAGACTTATCGGTAGAAAATAGAGAGGGGCGAGCTGAAAAAGGTCGAAAAGAAAGTTTATCGGTAGACATAAGAGAATAGTCAGGGAAAAACAGCCGACACCCTTAAACAGCAAACACAAGTTCTGAAACTTACTTCTCTTCAAAAAAAGTTCGTACTAAAAGCATTCTCAGTCTTTTTGTATGGAATTACCTTGAGGCGGAAAACCTATTCTGTAAGAGGTGATCAGATGAAAACGAAACAAATCATAATCTGTTTATTAATAACATGCATTTTCTTAGGGGCCTGCAATCAGCCGAAGCCTCCTGAGGTTGAAGGGGAAGTGCAAGCTCAGTTTCATACGGAAGTGAAGAGAAAAGACTGGGGGAGAAGTTTATTTGGACCAGGGCCTGCTAGCTATGGAACGATTGCAAAACAAGGGGAACCCTACGATCCGGCGACGGAATCTAATGTGACAGGGAAGAGTTTCCGATCATTAAATACCCCTCGTCAAACGGAGGCGGATGACCAAGAAATGATTGAGAGTGTCATTTATGATATACAAGGAGTCACTCCTGGTATGGTCATTTTAATTGGTGGGAGGGCCTGGGTGAATGTCATGTTCGATGAGAATTTAAACCAGCAGCAACAAGATCAGTTAGTGAATGAGATTGAACAGAAATTAATAGATGCCAACCCTCGATACGACTATGAGGTTATTGTCAATTTATTTAATTGAAAATGAAAGAACGTAAAAGAAACCCTCAGCTTGTTTGAGGGTTTCTTGACTGTTGTTACCTCTTACCTTCTAAAGTCGTCTAGCTCCTTGTTGCAAGGGATCCCATGTAGAGTTGTACGGCGGTGCGTAGCTAATATCCAAGTTTTCCATGTCTTCAGTTGTCATGCGGTGGTAAAGGGCCGTTGCTGCTACATCAATACGCTTATCGACACCACTTTTCCCAACGGCTTGCACGCCTAATAACTGGTCCGTTTGTTTATGCTTGATCATCCGCATGAATAATGGGTTGTCACCAGGATAATAGGATGCATGAGGGGCTGTTTCAAAGCCAATGACTTCGTAATCGATCTCCAATTCTTTCGCTTCGTTTTCGCCTAATCCTGTTTTTCCGATGGTTAGATCAAAGAACTTTACAATTGATGTGCCAACCATACCCTTAAATGTTTTCGTGTTTCCGGCTATGTTCGAACCAGCTACTCGTCCTTGTTTATTGGCATGAGTGCCGAGAGGGATGTAATCATTTTTTTCTTTTAAGCGGTGGTACTGAGTTGCACAATCCCCTGCAGCGTAAATGTTTTTTACACTCGTTTCCATGTAAGGGTTCACGACGATTGCACCGGTTTCGTGCAAGTGCATCCCAGTGTTTTTGACGAAATCGCTGTTTGGCTTAACTCCGATGGCGACGATGACCATATCGGCACGGTACTCTCCTTGATCAGTTTGGATCAATTCTACCCGCTGATCCCCTTCAAAAGACTTCACTGATTCGCCAAGGACGAGCTCGATCCCTTTCGCTTCAGCTTCTTTCTGAATAAACTCGCTGATTTCTTCGTCATAAACCGTTCCGAGACGTTCAGATAAATCGATGATCCGAACTTTTTTACCTTGTTCTACGAAGTTCTCAGCTACTTCAAGGCCGATGTATCCTCCTCCAACAACGGTCACATTCAGGACGTCTTCTTGCATATCTGTGACGATTTTTTCAGCATCGGGAATGGTTTTCAACACGTGGATGCCTTCTAGCTCGCTTCCATCAAACGAAGGGAATACAGGAGAAGCGCCACTGGCAATTAAAAGCTTATCGTAAGCTACTTCGAACGGCTCTCCGGAATCTGTGACGATTCCTTTTACTATCTGATTTTCTCCATCCACATCTTGAACTTCGTGATAGATACGGGCATCAATTCCGTGCTCTTCTTGGAAAACTTCACGCGCTCGAGCAATCAAATCATCACGCTCTTTCACAATGCCTCCTATGTAATAAGGTAATCCACATTGAGCGTAGGAGTAAATCGCCCCTTTTTCCAATACGGTTACTTTCCAGTCCGGCTGTGCGCGAACCACTTGCATCGCAGCGCTCATTCCGGCAGCGTCTCCGCCTATGATCACCACATTCATGATATCTCCTCCTCTAAAAAAATATGTAACTGACTCATTAGTTTAGTATTCCACAAAAAGGACAGAGAAAAACGCATACTTTACGGGGTATGAAAGGCCGTTGATTTATCTTCTCGAAAAAGACCGGTAGAATAACCGATTGCTTTTCAACCGCTAAGGTCCTATACTATAGAAAGACTAAAATGAGTCATTAAAATGAGGTGAAGAATGTGTTTGACCGCCTACAATCTGTAGAAGACCGATATGAAAAACTGAACGAATTGTTAATGGATCCTGATGTTATTAGTGATAATAACAAGCTCAGGGAATATTCTAAAGAATCATCGGATTTACAAGACACCGTTGAAACATATCGAAAGTATAAAGAAGTAAAAGGTCAATTAGCTGATGCTAAAGAGATGCTAAGTGACGGGTTAGATGATGAAATGCGCGAAATGGTTAAAATGGAACTGGAAGAATTGGAAGACCTGATTCCTGATTTAGAAGAGAAGTTACGTCTTCTCCTTCTTCCGAAAGACCCAAATGACGACAAGAATGTCATTGTTGAAGTTCGCGGAGCGGCAGGGGGCGATGAGGCTGCTTTGTTCGCTGGTGACCTTTACCGAATGTATTCTCGTTATGCCGACGCTCAAGGGTGGAAAACAGAAGTCATTGAATCCAACGAAACAGGGATTGGTGGCTTTAAGGAAGTCATCTTTATGATCAACGGAAAAGGGGCTTATTCTCGTATGAAATATGAGAACGGTGCTCACCGTGTTCAGCGTGTTCCTTCGACTGAATCTGGGGGACGTATTCATACATCTACAGCAACAGTAGCTGTTTTGGCTGAAGCTGAAGAAGTAGAAGTAAATATTCACGATAAAGATATTCGAGTAGACACTTTTACGTCTAGTGGCCCGGGAGGACAAAGTGTAAACACGACCATGTCCGCTGTGCGACTAACTCACTTACCAACCAACACAGTTGTATCGTGCCAAGATGAAAAATCGCAAATTAAGAACAAAGAGAAAGCGATGAAAGTTTTACGGGCGAGAGTGTATGATAAGTTCCAAAAGGAAGCCCAAGCAGAATATGATGAACACAGAAAGTCTGCTGTTGGAACTGGAGATCGTTCTGAACGTATTCGTACGTATAATTTCCCGCAAAGCCGTGTCACCGACCACCGAATCGGTCTGACAATTCAGAAGTTGGATCAAATTCTTGAAGGGAAGCTCGATGAAATCATCGATGCGCTCATCGTTGAAGAGCAATCCTCTCTCATGGAAAATGCGGAGTAACAGCGATGAAAAAAACATTTAAAGTATACGAAGCCCTCAAATGGGCTTCGTCTTTTTTAGAAGAGCATCATTATGAAAAGGAAATCGGCCACCGACTTTTACAGCACCACACTGGCTGGTCGAGAGCCCGAATGCTTGCAGAGATGCATACCCCGTTAAACGAGGCAGTAAGCGAGTTTTTTATCGAAGACGTAAGACGGGCAGCATCCGGGATCCCTGTCCAACATATAACCGGAGAAGAAACCTTTTATGGACGAGCTTTCACCGTTAACGAGCACGTTTTGATTCCCCGTCCGGAAACAGAAGAGCTCATTGAGGCCGTCGTCGAGTCTGTAAATGACATCTTTTCTGGAAAACTGGAGACGGCACCGTTGAATATCATCGATGTAGGGACTGGGAGCGGAATCATTGCTATCACCTTGTCTTTAGAGTTGTCACAGAGTCGCGTCCTAGCTTCAGACATCTCCTCCGAAGGCCTCGCTGTCGCGAAACAGAATGGGATCAACTTAGGTGCCGAGGTAGCTTTTTCTGAAGGAGATTTATTGGACCCGTTTATAACTGCAGGGGAAAAAGCTTCCGTCATCGTGTCTAATCCTCCTTATATTCCTGAAGGGGACCGGGCAATGATGAAAGAAAACGTGAAAGATCATGAGCCGGAGATGGCCCTTTTTGCAGGAGTGGACGGACTTGATATTTACCGTCGTCTCGTGAAGCAAATTCCTTATGTTCTTAACCTTCCTGGAGTGGTAGCTTTTGAAATTGGTCATGATCAAGGAGAAGCGGTACGAGAACTTCTCTTGAAAGAACTACCGCCTACATCCAACGTGAGAGTGTTGAACGACATGAACGGCAATCAGCGGATTGTCTTAGCAAAAGTTTGGTAATCAGTTGAGTAACCTTTCTCCTGTACAACGGGAGAAAGTTTTTTGTTGTTTAGGGGTAATCCGATCGATGATATTGGGTTGGATGTTATCGTGAGCTCAACTGTAGCCAGTTTGAGAGTGACTTTAGTCTGTTTGGAGGTTTTTGTAGTCGATTTGAGGAGTTCTGTATCCAGTTTGAGCTAGTTTGTAGCCCCTATAAGTATTTTGCCCACCTTTCAACCACTGCTGTCCGAATTTGTCGGACGAATCATTGTTTAGTACCTTTCTCTCGTGCCAACAATGAGTAGCATAAGGGAGGGGATCACCATGTACAAGAAAACTCGATCATTTTTTACGAAGCGCGCTCAATTTTTAACGATGCCATTATACGCTTTTTTTATTATATCAATGCTGGTGTTGTCTTGGGAGGCTCATTTCTTCTATCCGAACTATGCCGGGGCATCTACGTTAGCGGTGGTCAGTATGAATGAGAGTAGCCAGGCAGACTTTATTCCGGAAGAATCCATTCGACTTCGGATCAAGTCCAATAGCAACTCAGCGGTGGATCAACAGGTGAAAATCAATATCCGAGATGAAGTGAATCGTCACATATCTGAATGGACTAGTACGATGACAGATCTGGCCGATGCTCGTCATGAAATTGAGACGAGGATGCCGGAACTTGAAACGGTGATTATGAATGAGTTAGAAAAATTGGGAAAAAAGACTTCATTTCGCGTGTCGCTGGCAGACGTTGACTTTCCCACAAAGCAATATGGAAATCGCGTCTATCCAGCTGGCGAGTACGAAGCAGTATTTATTGAACTGGGTGATGGACTTGGGGATAACTGGTGGTGTGTTCTTTTTCCGCCCCTATGTTTCGTAGATTTTGCTGAAGGTAGTGATCAACCAGTCGAGGTCGACCAAGAAGAAGAGGAGGAAGAAGAAGAGGTGCAAATCTCCTTCTTCGTTGTAGATGTGGTTCAAAGCCTCTGGGGAAAAATAACCGGAGCGTAAGATTTATCCACAAATGATCCACAATCCCTCTATGAATCTCTGAAAATAGTCATCATATTCCGTTCCTTTTTGAATAAGCTATAGTACAAGCTTTAGTTTAGGAAGGAAGGGATACAATGAGTGTCGTGATTCGTGAAGCAGTGGAAGAAGATGTACTGGCTATTCAACATTTTATTAGTAGAGCAGGGATTCCTTTAGATTCTGTTCCGCTAGATAGGCAGAAATTCCTTGTAGCTGAAAACGAAGAGAAAGAGTTTGTAGCCACAGCGGCAGTTCAACAAGTAACGGATGAAGAAACATTACTCCGTTCGTTTATTGTAGATGGAGGAAAGGTCAATGGCAGTTTTGTCTTGAAAATGCTTGAGACGTGCCTTCAATATGCCTGGCAAAAAGGGGCAACTACTGTCTATGTGATGGTGAACCAAGCTGGAGATATGCTTGAGAAACTGGGGTTTCAACCGGTATCGCCTGACGAACGATCAGTTGCCCTCATGAAACTTCCGGAAGTGGTGTCACATCTTGAAGAGGGACGAGTCCTGTATAAACAAACAAACAGTGTGGATAATTAGTCCACTTATACCCACCCCTCCACAACGTTATCAACAGAGTTAACAAGGTTATCCACTGCTAAATGTGGATAACCTTGTTTTTGTCGTGAAACCTCCTCGACTCCTATTGACATTATCTCCAATCAAACGCACAATAATGAACAGCTAGGAGGAACTAACATGACATATCAACAAAAAAACTATTGGGTTGTGGATAAAACCGTGGATAACTTATCTTCCACAGAAGAAATTTTACAAGCGGCCCATCACATACAGCAAAATCACGTCATTGCCTTCCCGACGGAAACGGTTTACGGGCTTGGAGGGAATGCTCAATCAGATGAAGCTGTGAACCGTATTTTTAACGCAAAAGGTCGCCCGTCTGACAATCCTCTTATAGTGCATATCTCTGCACAAGAACAACTAGAACAGTATGTTCAGGAGATTCCAGATCAGGCTAGAAGATTGATGGAAGCCTTTTGGCCAGGCCCATTAACGATTGTGTTTCGTCATAACGGAACGTTATCCACAAAAGTCACAGCTGGATTAAATACAGTGGCGGTGCGAATGCCCGATCATCCTGTGGCCTTAGCTCTTATTGAAGCAGCCGATCGGCCAATTGCGGCCCCGAGTGCCAACCGCTCAGGACGCCCTAGCCCTACAACGGCAACGC
The DNA here is from genome assembly GCF_003226325.1 of Salipaludibacillus keqinensis. GTDB lineage: Bacteria > Bacillota > Bacilli > Bacillales > Salisediminibacteriaceae > Salipaludibacillus > Salipaludibacillus keqinensis. The sequence goes on from NZ_PDOD01000003.1 coordinate 27,134, forward strand.
ATGTGCATGATGATTTAAGCGGGCGGATTGCCGGTATTGTGGATGGAGGCCCTACAGGAATAGGGGTGGAATCTACTGTCGTTGACTGCTCGTCAGAACAAGTGATGATCCTTCGCCCAGGAGGAGTGACTAAAGAAGCCTTGGAGGAAGTCGTGGGGCAAGTGGATGTCGACCCTGCTTTAATAGAAATCAATCAGGCTCCTCGCTCCCCAGGAATGAAATATACCCATTATGCTCCGACGGCTCCTCTCATCTTAGTAGATGGAGATGTGGATTACTTTTGCGAGCAGATTATACGTGCCCAAGACGACGGGCAGCGGGTTGGAGCTTTGATTACCAATGAGTACTGTGGCATGACAGGCGCCAATAAAGAAGTTCTTATGGGAGTGAGCACGGAGTTGTCCACAATTGCTCAACACCTATATGATTCCCTACGCTCTTTTGGGGAAAACGAGGTAGACGTAATTTTTGCCCAAGTGTTTACTGACTCACACCTTGGAAGTGCAATCATGAACAGGTTAACGAAAGCTGCAGGTGGAACGGTGAGGCGACAATGATCTGATCGAAATAATCATACTAAACCCCTTTGGACATGCATAAATTAGAGTAGCTAGTCCGAGGGGGGATTTTGTGTTAGGCGAACTAATGACAATAGGAATGATGGCAGTTGCCTTAAGCCTGGATGCCTTTTCAATATCGATCGGCCTTGGATTACTGGGACTTAGATATCGTCGCGTAGCGATGATTGGTTTAGCTGTCGGTGCTTTTCATGGGGCGATGCCTTTACTAGGATTGTTTATCGGGAGAATTCTCTCGCAATATATGGGGTCGCTGGCTATTTTCATCGGAGGATGCGGTCTAGTCATATTAGGCGTGCAGATGATTGTGTCTTCTTTGCGGGAAGATTCAGCACTGTTTTTTTCACCTAAAGGGATCGGTCTGTTTGTTTTTGCCATAAGCGTTAGTTTAGACAGTTTTTCCGCCGGATTAAGCTTAGGAATGCTTGGTGCAAAAACGTGGGTTACGGTCGTTAGTTTCGCTATGTTCAGTGCGATATTCACGTGGGCGGGTCTTCTATTAGGAAAACAAGTCGGTCCCCTTGTAGGGAGTCGCGGGGAATGTATCGGTGGTTTTGTTTTGCTCTTGTTTGGGGTAAAAATGATTATAGGAGCTATTTGAGTAGAATTATCCAATTTTTTCAAGTCAATAAACACGAATGTTTTAGGACTTGTGATAAACTATAATAGGATGTTTGTACTTGAACTGTCAAAATAAAAAACAATAAACCAACCAATGATGAGGAAGTGAGACGCATGGAGAAAATTCTTTTTGTATGTACAGGCAACACGTGTCGAAGCCCGATTGCGGAAGCGATATTTGAGCATAAAAAGCAGTCAGAATCCTTTGAAGCAAGGTCCGCCGGTGTTCATGGGATGGAAGGAATGTCCATGTCAGAAGGCTCGAAATCCGTTCTTGCGAAACGAGGCATTATGGAAAGTCATCAGTCTAAGAATATCACCGATGAATTGGTCAACTGGTCTGACGTGGTGTTAACTATGACAGAAAACCATAAACGAATTGTCGTAGAGCAGTACCCTGAACTAGCGGACAATGTCTATACGTTAAAGGAATTTGTACTAAATGATCCGGACTTGAAAAAGAAGAGGGAAGATTTGAAGTATCATTTGGCGCAATTGGAATTGAAACGGGCGACGTTTTTAACAGAAAATCAGGCGAAAGTCGAAAAATATAATCAAAAGAAACAAATTAATAAACAAACGGAGCTTGAAGAAGAGTTATTGAATCAGCTTCATCCTCATCAAGCGGCGATTGACCGTCTTGAATGGGACTTGCCATCTCTTGATATTCGTGATCCTTTTGGGGCCGATCACGAGGAATACGAGCAAACGTATAAAGAGATTGAAGCGGCGATCGATCGATTATTACAGCAGTTAGAGAATACAACAGAATAATTCAGTTCTTAGGGGAACATACTGGGGGAGAGTATGTTGGCAGAAAGACGCTACACGTTTGGCATTAGAAAGAAAATGGTGGTGGGGATCTGCTCAGTTGCAGCAGTTACATATGCTACAAGTGCTTTGTTTATTTTTTACTTAAGTGATCTGATCGGTGAGATCTTAGGGATGAATCCCGTTACATTCTTGATTGCCGCGTTTGTATTAGGGATTCTTTGGTGTGGCATTTTAGGAGCGAATAACTTGAAAAAAACGATCATTCGTTTTACTGTTTAATTAACAGGCACGTCTAGTCATATGGCTTTAGACATGGAACATGTCCTAATGTTATGAAATTCTGAAGGAGGACGAAACAAATGAAAATTGCTATTGGATCTGATCATGCGGGTTATGCCCTCAAAGAAGATATAATTAACGTCATCAAAGACCTTGGACACGAAGTGAAAGATGTGGGATGTGACTGCGCCGACTCAGTCGATTACGCTGACTACGGTATTCCAGCAGCAGAAATGGTTGCCAACGGCGAAGTAGATCGGGGAATCGTCATTTGTGGGACAGGGATTGGCATGTCCATTTCTGCCAACAAAGTGAAAGGCATTCGTTGTGCCCTTGTACATGATCTCTTTTCAGCAAAGGCGACGAGAGAACACAATGACTCGAACGTTCTGGCTATGGGAGAGCGTGTGGTTGGCCCTGGTTTAGCGCAAGAAATTGCTAAAGTTTGGCTATCCACTGAATTTGAAGGCGGCCGTCATGAGCGTCGTATTGGAAAAATTGCAGAATATGAAACAAAAAATGAAGGGTGATGTCATCCTTCATTTCTTTCTATCTAAATCAGGAGGTGTTTAACGATGACCCATTCATTTACTGGACAACTTGCCCCACAATTAACACAAGCATTAGCCGAATTTCAAGAAGCTGCTAATCTCCAAGAGGGTGACTTGCTAGTGGTAGGCACAAGCACTAGTGAAGTAATCGGTCAACACATCGGAAGCGCTGGTACAACAGAAGTAGCGACAGAACTGTGGACCGTATTGAACCAGTTCCAAGAAAAAACAGGTGTCAACCTCGCCTTTCAATGCTGTGAACACTTGAATCGCGCACTCGTCATCGATCGCATGGTAGCGAAAAGTCATCGTTTTGAACCAGTCTCTGTGGTACCAGTGCCGAAAGCAGGCGGTTCGATGGCCTCCTTCGTTTTCAATAACATGAACGATCCCGTCATCGTCGAAGAAATTCAGGCAGACGCTGGGATCGATATCGGTGACACATTCATTGGCATGCACCTGAAAAAAGTCGCTGTTCCCGTCCGTACATCGGTGAAGGAAATAGGGGAAGCCCACCTCACCCTAGCCAGAACTCGGCCGAAGTTAATCGGCGGCGCTCGAGCGACGTACACCATTAAAATAGACGAATAGCATGGTATGGAAGCAGGAAACTATGGCGAATAGTTTCCTTTTTTTTGTTGTGGGAGGGTAGGAGTGAGGACATGACGTGTCATGCTAGGTAGGTGCTATTTAGGTGCTACCAGCACAGGACGACCCCAAAACCACATAAAGTACTGCCCAATTTTAAACACTAATACCAATAATAGTAGGAATATTCAGCGCATTTGAAAATGATAGCGCCTACATTTGTCTGACATGTGCGGTTGCCTTTTACATCTGAGGCAGAAACGTATAAAATAGAAAGCAGATTGAAATTCGAACACGTATAGACAGTTTTCTTCATGGTCCGCGTGAAACAGTTCAGGGAGGGTTTTGACAAAATGACGACGATTGATAAGCAGGAATTAAGTCACGTTAGAACACAGGATAAAGAAGTATTTGCGGCAATGGAAGCTGAGCTTAAGCGCCAGCAAGACAACATTGAACTGATTGCTTCAGAAAATTTTGTTTCTAAAGCAGTAATGGAAGCGCAAGGTTCAGTGCTCACGAACAAATATGCTGAAGGGTATCCAGGTAAACGATACTATGGTGGCTGTGAGCATGTGGACGTCGTTGAAAACATTGCTCGCGACCGTGCTAAAGAACTTTTTGGTGCTGAGTATGTCAACGTTCAACCGCACTCCGGTGCGCAGGCAAATATGGCTGTTTATTTTGCTTTTCTAGAACAAGGTGACACCGTTCTTGGTATGAACTTGTCTCATGGCGGGCACTTAACCCACGGTAGCCCAGTGAACTTCAGTGGAAAGCAATATAACTTTGTTGATTATGGTGTGGATAAAGAGACAGCTACGATTAATTATGAAGATGTCCGAGCGAAAGCGATCGAACATCAACCGAAAATGATTGTAGCCGGAGCTAGCGCTTATCCACGGGAAATTGACTTCGCGAAATTTCGCGAAATTGCCGATGAAGTCAATGCTTACTTGATGGTTGACATGGCACATATTGCTGGTTTAATTGCTACAGGCGATCATCAGAGCCCCGTTCCTTATGCTGACTTTGTGACGACAACGACGCACAAAACTCTTCGTGGACCTCGTGGCGGGATGATTCTTGCTAAAGAAGAATACGGCAAGAAGATTGATAAGGCGATTTTCCCTGGTCTTCAAGGTGGACCTTTGATGCACGTGATCGCTTCAAAGGCAGTGGCATTTGGCGAAGCTTTAACAGACGAATTTGCTAAGTATTCTAAGCAAATCAAATCAAATGCCGCTTCACTAGCCGCCTCTCTGAAAGAGGAAGGCATTGATCTTGTCTCAGGAGGAACGGATAACCACTTAGTCCTTCTTGATTTAAGAGGATTATCTATGACAGGAAAAATCGCCGAGGAAGCGTTGGACAAGGTGGGAATTACGACGAACAAAAATACCATCCCATTTGACCCGGAAAGCCCGTTCGTTACTAGTGGTTTGCGCATTGGTACGGCGGCTGTCACGTCTCGTGGTTTCCAGGAAAAAGAGCTGGAGACGGTTGGTAAAATTATGGCGCTTGTATTGAAAAACGTGGAAGATGAAGCGAAGTTGAAAGAGGCAAAGGATCAAGTTCGTGAATTAACTGGTCGTTTTCCGATGTATGAATAGTAATCGAGTAGCACCTGCTTTTGTCAGGTGCTACACTTCTGTGGAATTAAGTCTTGAATGTGAGTGTCATTTTATGTAGAATTCGTAGAGGTGCGTGAATGACGGGCTTACAAGAAGTCATCGTCGTTTACATGGAAAACTGAATTTTAAAGACGAAGGAGCGGGGTTTCATGGGCAAAATGTATGTGTTTGATCATCCTCTTATCCAACACAAATTGACGTATATACGCGACAAGGGCACGGGTACGAAGGAATTTCGTGAACTGACGAATGAGATTGCCGGATTGATGGCATTTGAAATTACTAGAGAGCTTCCTCTTCGGGAAGTTGAAGTAGAAACGCCAGTATCGAAAGCGAAATGCAAAACGATTTCCGGGAAAAAATTAGGGATTATTCCCATTTTACGTGCTGGACTTGGCATGGTAGACGGAATTCTTGAGTTGATTCCTGCTGCAAAAGTCGGTCACGTCGGTTTATATCGTGATCCGGATACATTAAAGCCGGTAGAATATTACGTGAAGCTTCCGAAAGACATAGAAGAGCGTGAATTAATCGTAGTGGATCCGATGCTTGCTACTGGTGGATCGGCGATTGAAGCCATTAACGTCGTGAAAAAACGTGGCGCGAAGAACATCAAATTGATGTGTCTTGTAGCTGCACCAGAGGGCGTGGAGGAAATGCAGAAAGCTCATCCCGATGTAGACATCTATCTAGCGGCCATGGATGAGAAGTTAAATGAAAAAGGCTATATCGTTCCAGGGTTAGGGGACGCAGGAGACCGGTTGTTCGGAACGAAATAATAAAATAGGAACAATGTGAAGCAAAATCCAGGGAGTATCCTGGGTTTTGCTTTTTTCGTTTTTTCGCGCATTTGTTCAACAACGGATAAAACGGTTGTAGATGACAAATCCTAGAATATTAGCAGACGTTTATGAAAGAAGGGATCAGCGTTGAACAATCATTCCTACAAGCGACGAACATTATTCTTCCTAGGGGTATTTCTGTTTATCTCGTGTATCGTGACAATAAGTATTCCAAGTATGGGAGTGGCTCAAGGTAAGGACATGGATTCGGTATTTTTCCCGGATCGGCCAGAAGTGTTTCAAGAAGCCTTGCCTAGCAGTGCATCTGAAGAGGGTGCCTCAATCTACATCATAGAAACGGAGTCGGATCCGGAGGCGCTAGCCGTCTCTGTTGAAGAAAGAGTAGACGGGGCAAGAGTTCGAAAGGTTTTCCCTCACATATACAATGGCTTCTCCGTTCAACTTCCTCCTGATAAAGTGAGTGAACTGAGTCAGTTGGAAGGAATCGAGCGTATTGATGAGATCGCATACTACGAGCCTTATGTGGATGAAAGTGTGCCATTTATTGGCGGAACGAGTGGAGAAATAAGTAGCCTGTTTACAAGAGAAGATGACCAACTCACGGGCAAAGGGGTAAAAGTGGCTGTCATAGATACGGGCGTGGATTATGAACACCCCGATTTAAAAGGTAATTATCGCGGGGGATTTGATGTGATCGATCAAGATGATGATCCGATGGAAACTCGGAAAGAACAAGGGCTACCAACCCTCCACGGCACCCACGTAGCGGGGATTATCTCAGCTAACGGAAAATTAAAGGGGGTCGCACCTGAAGCGGATATTTATGCTTACCGAGCTCTAGGTCCAACGGGCATGGGAACGACAGAACAAGTCATTGAAGCGATTGAAAAAGCGGTGGAAGAAAAAGTGGATGTGATTAACCTGTCTCTCGGAAATACCGTCAATGGACCTGACTGGCCGACGAGTATCGCTCTAGATAAAGCGGTTAAGAAAGGGGTGGTCGCTGTCACCTCTAACGGCAACAGTGGACCGAATTTATGGACAGTCGGCTCTCCAGGAACCTCCGCTGGAGCTATTTCTGTGGGAGCTTCTACACCGCCTATGATGATTCCCTATTTAATTACTGATTCAGACCGTGACGAAGAGATTCCTGTTCAACCTATGCAAAAGGCAAAGAAATGGGATGTGAAACGTTCTTATCCTATTGTAGACGTTGGTTTAGGGAGAGAAGAAGATTACGAGGATGTTGATCCTAGAGGGAAGATCGTATTGGCGAAGCGAGGGATCATTAGTTTTACCATGAAGGCAAAAATCGCCAAGGCGAAAGGGGCCAAGGCATTAATCGTCTACAACCATCAACCGGGAGAGTTTGCGGGCATGCTTGAAGAGCCGGTGGATCTACCGGTGGTCAGTGTTACGAAAGAGGACGGCGAGCGATTAACGGAAAAACTAAGTGATAACAACCAAGAGCACGTGAGGACGATTTACCGACAAGAAGAAGATCAAATCGCTCCATTTAGCTCTCGGGGACCTGTTACTCATACGTGGGAAGTGAAGCCAGATTTGGTAGCTCCTGGCGTTCAGATCGATAGCACTGTTCCAAGCGGATATTTGGATTTGAATGGAACGAGCATGGCCGCCCCTCATGTGACAGGCGCTGTTGCTCTATTAAAACAGAAATATCCGGACTGGACGCCTGAACAAATCAAAGCAGCTCTGATGAATACAGCGAAAACATTGGAAGATTCTGATGGCAATCCATATCCGCCTCATGTTCAAGGAACAGGCAGAATTCAACTGGACGAGGCCTTGTCTGTCGAAACCCTTGTCTATCCGGGGCAAATAAGTTTCGGGCAGTGGCTCAAAACGGATAGCAGACTGGAAAAAGAAGTACGTCTAACGATTGAAAACCTCTCAGACAAGCGGAAAAAATACACGGTGGAACCGCCGTTCGAGGTGCCCGACGGTATTCAGTGGAAAGTTCCCTTTTCTACGTACATCGATCCAGGAGATAAACAAGAAGTTTCTATCTCTGTAGATGTTTTCCCGTCTGTTTTTGAAGAAGGAATTTATCATGACCGAATCAAGGTTGTGAGCGGCGATGAAGTGACTTATGTTCCTTATTTGTTTTTTGTGGAAGAGCCTGACTATCCTCGTCTTATGTCGTTCATGTTTGAAATGGCTGACCCGAACACCTATCATTACGAGGTCTATTTACCAGGCGGCGCGGAAGAACTAGGCATCGCATTGTACGATCCCGACACTTTCCGGTTCATTACTTATTTGGATGTAGAAGAAGATGTCCATCGGGGAATGTTCGAAAAAAATATTGAGGTGAAAGGTGTTCCCACTGGGATCTACAAAGCGCTCGTTTATGCCAAAAAAGGGGAGAAAGAGGATACACTTGAGCAAATGTTGTATATCGGTGAGTGATCGTTTTGGTTCCGGGTACACCGGTTCCTGGAACGCTGGTTCCGGTGGCAATCGTTCCCGGAACCCGCAAACCCACCTGCCATCTATTTACAGAAAATTTAAAATACAATTTTATTGAAAATTCCAAAGACATATTACGGAAATGTATGTATAATAGAAAACGTGTAAAAAGTCATTTTTTGTAGTTTTTGTGAACGTGGGTGAAAGCGTTTCAAATCTCTTTCGTAAATCGCTTGCAATCCCTTTATACTCCGCATGTTATATTGACACAAAAACCTGCCTGTTGTACGATTACAGAGGATATCTACCATAGTGAAAATAAAGTTGAATCGTGATTCAACAGTTTAGGTGGGAAATGATGTCTGAACCTTCGAAGTATCGCCAATTAATGAGATCATTTGCACTGATGAGTACGATCACATCGTACTTGGTCGGATCCATCTTAATCGGTGTATTCGGTGGTAGGTGGCTCGATCAACAGTTTAATGGTGGGGGACTTTATCTTGTTCTTGGTATGATTGTCGGATTAACGACGGCCATTTTCGGGATTTACAAAGCGGTTCATCAGTTTACAGGAGACGATTCATCATGAACGACATCAGCGTGTTAGTGAAACGCTATGCAATTTACACACTGATCATCATGGTCATTCTGGTGGTTACAGCTTTGGTTACTTCTGAACCAGCCTTTTTTACCGGCATGGCTCTCGGGACAAGCTTTAGTTTAGTGAATTTGTTAAGTACATATTTTCAAGTGAAGCGTCTTGGGAAATCGGTGACTGACCGGAAATTTAGAATTTCCGTTGGGACATTAGGGAGAATGATCATTGTAGTATTCGCCCTCGTCATCGCACAGCAGTTTCCCCATGTTTTTCATCTAACAGGAGTGATCATAGGATTGGCAGTAACCTATATCATCCTCTTGATAGATCCTATTTTCCACAATAAAGCATTTGCACTAAAAGAGTGACCGTCCGGCTCGCCGGGTTTGAATTGTCTGTATAAATGAACAGCAACGTCACTTTTGGCAATCAGAGAAAAGAGGTGAAATGGATTGGATAGTCACTTTTTAAAAGTCGATCTATTTGGAATTCCGTGGTTAACAGTGAATGTTCCTAATTTGATCTTGACTACTGTCGCCATGGCCATCGTCTTTTTTGTGACATTTTTTATGTCGAGAAAAATTCAGATGTATCCAACCGGCGCACAAAATGCCTTGGAGTACCTCGTTCAGTTCATCAAAAATGTAATCAGCAGTACGATGGATTGGAAGCAGGGAAAGAATTTTATTATGTTAGGAATCACAATCATTCTCTATGTATTTGTGGCCAACATGATGGGTGTTCCGTTTGAGTTGGCAACGGCCGATCACGATGTGTGGTGGAATTCCCCAACATCAAATCCGGTATTAACCATCTCATTAGCGGCATTTATTATCATTCTGACCCATATTTACGGGTTGAAGTTGAAAGGACCGAAAGAATACGGGAAAGATTATTTCCGTCCGGCCTTTTTCATGGCACCATTTAAAGTGATAGAGGATTTATCAAATACTCTTACACTTGGAATGCGTCTTTACGCCAACATTTATGCAAAAGAAATGATTATGGTCATGCTTGTGGGACTTGGAGCCTCAGGAGTATTCTGGGCATTCGGGGCATTTATACCCCTTGTCGTTTTCCAGGCATTCAGTGTCTTCATCGGGTCGCTACAGGCGTTTATCTTCTGTATGTTGACCATGGTGTATATGGCTCATAAAGTAAGTGAAGAACACTAAATTATCGTGAATAAGAACTCTTTTACATAAGTGAAGAGGGATTTATTTCATAAAAAAACTAATTTTTTAAATATCTAAAGGAGGATTTTTATTATGGGTTCAATCGCTATTGCAGTCGCAATTACAGCAGGGTTAGCAGCTATCGCAGGGGCATTCGGGGTAGCAATCGTTGTGAGAAGTACGTTACAAGGGATTACACGTCAACCGGAGATTCGCGGTCCACTTCAAACAGTTATGTTCATTGGTGTACCACTTGTTGAGGCCCTTCCGATCTTCGCAATCGTTATCGCCTTCTTGTTATTAGGAAACATGTAAGGACACACTTTTGAATGAATAAATGGCGGAGAAGGTAATTCATACAATCTTCGCCATTCCTTTTGTAAGACGAACAGGGAAAAAAGGAGGCGAATTCGTTGTTTGATATCTATGAGATCGAATGGGTCAATGCTATCTATCAGATAGCAGCCTTTCTAGTATTACTAATGCTTTTAAAGAAGTTTGCGTTTGGTCCGATCATGGATATGATGGAGAAACGTGAGCAGCATGTAGCCGATCAAATCGCTTCCGCGGAGAAAAACCGTGCAGATGCTGAAAAATATTTAGCTGAACAACGGGAAGCTATTCAAGCAGCCCGTCAGGAAGCCAAGGACATCGTTGAAAACTCAAAGAAAATGAGTGATCAACAGGCGAATGATATCGTGCAAGGCGCAAAAAAAGAAGCAGAGCGTTTAAAGCAAACGGCTCTTGCAGAAATCAACACAGAAAAAGAACAAGCAATCTCCGCGCTTCGTGAGCAAGTTTCGACCTTGTCTGTACTTGTGGCAACCAAGGTAATTGAGAAGGAATTGGATGAAAAAGAGCAAGAAAAACTCATTCAAGACACTCTTAGAGAAGTGGGCGAGGACCTATGAGAAGACATCCAATAGGTTATCGATACGCCTATGCCATGTTTGAGTTAGCTAGAGAACAAGGCACTCTCGTAGAAACAATGGAAGACCTTGAGGTTGTTTCACAAGTATTCGAGGATACGAACCTTCTTGACGAAGTGTTCAGACACCCGAAAATGACCAACGATGAAAAGAAAACGATTTTAAAAAATACGTTTTCAACTAAAGTAAGCTCATCGGTGCTGCACCTACTCTTATTATTAATTGATAACAAGAGGCTAGACGTGTTGTACCCAATCGTAGACAATTATAAGCAATTGACAAATGAAGCAAGAGGCATCGCTGAAGCGACTGTATACTCAGCTAAAAAGCTAAGCGATCCAGAACGACTGGCTGTAGCCAACGTCTTCTCTAAACGAGCAGGCAAAACACAGTTAATTATTGAGAATATCGTCGACGAACAGATCATCGGCGGATTAAAAATCCGAATCGGAGATACCGTTTATGATGGAAGCGTCGCCAACCAACTTGCACGCATTCAAGCGCGCATGATACACGGGAACGTTAGTAGATAGGGGTGAACGAAATGAGCATCAGAGCCGATGAAATTAGCTCTCTGTTAAAAAAGCAGATCGAAGGCTATCAATCTGAAATTGAAGTCAACGATGTAGGAACCGTCATCCGTGTCGGGGACGGGATCGCAGTAGCTCACGGACTTGAAAACGCAATGGCTGGTGAGCTGCTTGAATTTTCCAACGGTGTCATGGGAATGGCACAAAACTTAGAAGAAAACACGGTCGGGATTATCATTCTCGGTCCATTTAGAGACATTCGTGAAGGTGACGAAGTTCGTCGAACAGGACGAATCATGGAAGTTCCTGTCGGTGAAGAACTTCTTGGTCGCGTTGTTAATCCACTAGGTCAGCCGCTTGATGGCATGGGCCCAGTTGAAACAAACAAGACGCGTCCAATTGAAGGACAAGCACCAGGAGTTATGGATCGTAAATCCGTTCATGAACCACTTCAAACAGGTGTTAAAGCGATTGACTCTCTTATTCCAATTGGCCGAGGTCAGCGTGAGTTGATCATCGGTGACCGTCAGACAGGTAAAACAGCGATTGCCATCGATACAATCATTAACCAAAAAGAAGAAGATATGATTTGTATTTATGTAGCGATTGGTCAAAAAGAATCCACAGTGGCAGGCGTAGTAGACACACTTCGTCAACACGGAGCACTTGACTACACGATCGTTGTGACAGCTAGTGCATCTCAACCAGCACCGCTTCTTTTCCTTGCACCTTATGCAGGGGTAACGATGGGTGAGGAATTCATGTACAACGGCAAACACGTTCTCGTTATTTATGATGACTTAACGAAGCAAGCAGCTGCGTACCGTGAACTTTCCTTGTTACTTCGCCGTCCTCCAGGTCGGGAAGCTTTCCCAGGGGATGTATTCTACCTTCACTCACGTTTATTAGAGCGTGCAGCGAAACTAAGTGACGATAAAGGAGCAGGCTCATTAACGGCTCTTCCTTTTATTGAAACACAAGCAGGGGACATTGGAGCGTATATCCCGACGAACGTAATTTCGATTACCGACGGACAGATCTTCCTTCAATCGAACCTTTTCTTCTCAGGTGTACGACCAGCGATTGATGCCGGTTTATCCGTATCCCGAGTTGGGGGATCTGCTCAAATTAAAGCGATGAAGAAGGTTGCCGGGACACTTCGTCTCGATTTGGCCTCGTATCGTGAATTAGAAGCATTTACTCAGTTCGGTTCAGATCTCGATGCGTCTACGCAGGCGAAGTTGAACCGTGGGGCACGTACTGTAGAAGTATTAAAGCAAGGCCTTCACCAACCACTTGCCGTTGAAAAACAAGTATTCATCCTATTCGCTTTAACAAAAGGCTTCTTGGATGATGTAGAAGTAGAAGATATCAGTCGCTTTGAAGCGGAACTGTTTACATTCTTAGAACATAATCAGAAGGACCTTCTGTCAACGATCAAAAACACAGGAGCCTTAGCTGATGATGGCGCTATGAGAAGCGCAATCGAAGAATTCAAGAAGACTTTCCAAGCAAAGTAATCGACTGAATGAAAGATACTGTTTAAAAAAAGAAAAGCATCCAGCCTCGGCTGCCATCACCAGCATGTAAGCCGGGGACACATGGATTTTTCTACAAAAGGTGGTGAAGAACGATGGCCTCTTTAAAGGATATAAAAACAAGAATTGGTTCAACGAAAAAGACGAAACAAATTACAAAGGCGATGGAGATGGTTTCAGCGGCTAAACTTAACCGCGCGCAATCAAATGCCGAAGCCTTCCAACCTTATACAGATAAAATACGTGAAGTTGTCTCAAGCATCGCAGCAGGTACAGAAGATGTCTCACATCCTATGTTAAAAGAGCGTGAACAAGTGAAGAAAACAGGCTATATTGTCATCACATCAGACCGCGGTCTATGTGGCGCGTATAACAGTGGTCTTCTCCGTGAAACGATGAAATTGATCAACGAACGACACAAGTCTACTGATGAGTACGGTCTCATCGTCATTGGACGTGTCGGTCGCGATTTTTTCAAGAAACGGAACATGCCAATTTTTCAAGAAATAATTGGACTTCCTGATCAGCCCGATTACACCGATATCAAGAGCATTGCTTCCACAACGGTTGAAATGTTTGACGATGAGTTGTTTGATGAAGTGTATATTCACTACAACCACTTCGTCAGTGCGATCAGTCAGCGAGTAACGGAGTCGAAACTATTGCCGTTAACGAGCATTGGTGAAGAGGCAGAAGCTTCTGCTCCAAAGCTTGACTACATTTATGAACCAGATGCAGAAACGATCTTGGAACAGCTTCTTCCACACTATGCTGAAAGCTTGATCTTCGGCGCCTTGCTCGACGGGAAAGCCAGTGAGTTCGGTGCACGAATGTCTGCCATGCGTTCTGCTACAGATAACGCAGACAGCAGGATCGGCGAATTAACCTTGAAATACAACCGCGCACGTCAAGCGGCTATTACACAGGAAATCAACGAAATCGTTGGTGGAGCAGCCGCTCAAAGCTAGGCTGTCTACGTCAATGCATTAAAATGGTATTTTTTGAAAGGTGTCACTTGAAAGCATGGAATGACCTTCATAAGGTATTCCAGCAGCTTCACCTTTCTTAGAAGGAGGAAAGAAGATGAATAAAGGACGCGTCACTCAAGTAACTGGTCCAGTTGTTGACGTTCAATTCGAGCGCGGGCAGCTACCTGAGATTTATAACGCTATTAAGATTAATCATAAAGCCCAGTCTTCTGGGGAAGTTGACGTTGATCTAACTTTAGAGGTTGCTCTTCACCTTGGTGACGATACAGTTCGTACGATTGCCATGGCATCTACTGACGGACTTGTCCGCGGGATGGAAGCAATCGATCAAGCTCAACCGATTTCCGTACCCGTAGGTGATGATACATTAGGACGTGTATTCAACGTTTTAGGTGAAAACATCGACCTTGATGCACCAATCAACCCAGGAGTTCAGCGTGATCCAATTCACCGCGAAGCCCCTGTCTATGAAGAGTTATCAACACAAACAGAAATTCTTGAAACAGGAATTAAAGTTGTAGACCTTCTTGCACCTTACGTAAAAGGTGGGAAAATCGGTCTCTTCGGTGGTGCCGGTGTAGGTAAAACCGTTCTTATTCAAGAATTAATTAACAACATCGCCCAAGAACACGGCGGGATCTCTGTATTCGCCGGTGTTGGTGAGCGAACGCGTGAAGGAAATGACTTGTATTTTGAAATGACAGACTCTGGCGTTATCAAGAAAACGGCCATGGTTTTCGGTCAAATGAACGAGCCACCTGGTGCACGTATGCGTGTAGCCTTAACTGGACTTACGATGGCCGAGCATTTCCGTGATGAAAAAGGCGCCGACGTGCTACTTTTCATCGACAATATTTTCCGTTTCACTCAAGCAGGTATGGAGGTATCCGCCCTACTGGGACGTATGCCATCTGCCGTAGGTTACCAGCCGACACTTTCCACGGAAATGGGTCAGCTGCAAGAACGAATCACATCAACGAAAAAAGGATCCGTTACATCGATCCAAGCGATTTACGTTCCTGCCGATGACTACACTGACCCGGCACCAGCAACAACTTTCGCTCACTTAGACGCTACAACAAACTTAGAGCGTAAACTTTCTGAAATGGGGATCTACCCAGCCGTTGACCCATTAGCATCCACGTCCCGTGCCCTCTCTCCTGAAATTGTTGGAGAAGAGCACTACAACGTTGCCCGTGAAGTCCAAACGACCCTTCAGAAATACAAGGAACTACAAGATATCATCGCCATCTTAGGTATGGACGAACTCTCTGAAGAAGACAAACTCACGGTAAGCCGTGCCCGTCGCATTCAGTTCTTCCTATCCCAGAACTTCCACGTGGCCGAACAGTTCACCGGACAAAAAGGCTCCTACGTACCAGTCAAAGAAACCATCAAAGGATTCCGCGAAATCCTCGATGGCAAACACGACGACGTACCAGAAGACGCCTTCCGACTCGTTGGACGCCTTGAAGACGTATTAGAAAAAGCCAAATAAACGCAATCATGCAATAGGAAGCGATATTCCCAACAGACCAGGCCAAGATTTTTCCTGAAAAATCAAGACGAGCGTGCTTGAATACGGAGTGTCAGATTCGCACCTCTTTCATTAAGAGCTGCTCTTGTCACTCTGTACGAAAGCACACCGTCATGGCTCTGGTCTTCAGGTGAATCGTCCCTTCCATAAGGAGGGTGAACCGTGAAGACGATGCAAACCAATGTCGTCACTCCTGATGGCAGTGTATATAGCGGAGAAACAGAGATGGTAAGCGTAAAAACACCAGATGGAGAACTAGGAATCATGCCTAGTCACTTACCATTGGTAACGCCTCTCGCCATCGGTGCCATCCGAATAAAGAAAGATTCAAAAGTAGAACTCATCGCAGTGAGTGGCGGCTTCATGGAAGTCCGTCCAGACGAAGTAAACATTCTCGCCGAATCAGCAGAACGACCATCTGAAATCGACATCACCCGCGCACGCGCTGCCAAAGAACGAGCACAGCGTCGCTTAGATGAAGCCAAAAGAGACAACATCGATTTCAAACGAGCCGAATTGGCCCTGAAACGAGCCATCAACCGACTCGAAGTTTCAGAATCAAAAATATAGTCTCACAAAAAGCAGCTTGCCCATGCCGGGCAAGCTGCTTTTTTGGTTGTGTGGCAAGAAACAGATGCTGGTGCAGGACGAGTGGTGGTAGGTAGGTACTAGCAGCGCAGCACCTACGCAGCATGACCCAACAAAAAACAAAAAACTAATAAGCTTTACTACACCATTGAATATATTTCTTTCTTTTTTCATTATTCGTCCCTTTGAAGGGATTCAATAAAGGTTTGAAATCAATAAAAGACGGTAAATGAAGATCTTTTTCAACGTTCAAATCAGCTTTAAGTAATAAAGGATAGCTACTCCATTTGTAATCTTCAGGTTTTCGGACGAGATTAATTTCGACCGGATTGTAGTGGATGTACCTACTCATGATCAAAATCGTCCGTTGCGAATAAGCAGGCTTCACAATAAATCGCTTGTCAAAAAGGTGCCCTCTAAGTGTGTATTTTCGATTGTAGTACTCCGCGTACTGCTTTTTTACTGTATACATAATATGCGAATAGTGGAGATTGTCTGATTTAATCAACATATGAAAGTGGGTTTGCATGAAAATGAATGAATTCAGTTGGAACGGGTATTTATGACTGGTTTGCTCTAGCAAATGAAAAAAATATTGAAAGTCTTCTTCCTCTCTAAATAGACGTTCCTTCCAATTGGAACGGCTCATGATATGGTATGGAATGTTAGATTTCCAATCTCTTGTTTTGTAAGGCAATAACATCATCTCCCTTGAATGTAATTAGTGTTTTTGACATAACCTATGATTGCTTTGAAAATCAAGCATATTCATTGTTCACAATAGTGAACAAGAAATCAGAGCGACAATAAACATGGAAAATGTGTGATTGTACAAACAGAGGAGAAGTGGAGGAGGTCTTCGGGAAGAGATTACACGTACAATCAAAGAAGAAAATATTTACAAAAAAATCATACGATAATTATTCTGAAAAATCAATACTGTTAAACAAAATTCTACAAAAACTACTTTTTTAGAAAAACGCTTAGTCAAGGTTCTTCTAAATTTATGTTGTCACAAAGTGTTCTTAACGACTATTGGCTTACCAATTTATTTAAATTCACAACATCCGATAAAGTCGATAATTGCCGATAAAAGGAGCATAAAACTACTTAAGATTCATGAAAATCTAATTGAGAATCAATGATGAAATGCCCACTTTTTTAAATCAAAAAAATTCATGAAAAAGTCACATTTTAGAAACTAAGTTGTTTAGAAAATATATAAAATAGACTGTTCTATTCTTTACATCCTCTCTGTTATAGTGTATGTTCTATTATTCACAATGCGTTTTCCTCGGAAAAATCCTTATAGAATAGAGCTTAAACTAATAAAATCACAATATTCTAACAACTTATAGCCCACCTGTATAATTACCATAAAAATCCATATACACTAAACAGAAAAGTGAAATGAGCATAACACGAAATTAAGGGCATGAAAAATAATAATTCCTTTATAATAATTATTATAACGAATATTCAAGCCTTATTTTTGTTTAGAACAGCCAATAATGATTGCTCAAACCCATGTATACCAACGATTAAAACAATATTTTCCAATCTCTAAACCCTTGCCATGCCAACGGTTAAACCTATAAACAACGTAGTAACATTACTTATCTGAGAATTCAGAATAATATAGACATGATTTTCATTGCTTTGTTATAATTTGATTGAGAGTAGGATACAAAAGAATATATTTATATGGAGGGGAGTGAACGTATGTCGCTGGGAGTATATTATGATAATTATATTTTAGTATTAATTTTCATGTTACTTGGGGTTGCGCTTCCAGTGGTTGCTCTGACATTTGGGCGATTGTTGAGGCCGAACAATCCCTATGCAGAGAAGATCACAACGTATGAAAGTGGGATTACGCCGGAAGGAGATGCACAAGTTCGATACCACGTCGCCTACTATATCGTGGCGCTCGAATTCATCATCTTTGATGTTGAAACCGTTTTCTTAATTCCGTGGGCCGTTACGTTAGATCAACTCGGATGGGTCGGGTTGAATATGATGTTAATCTTCATTGGAATATTGGCCTTAGGTCTTG
The DNA here is from genome assembly GCF_003226325.1 of Salipaludibacillus keqinensis. Lineage (GTDB taxonomy): Bacteria > Bacillota > Bacilli > Bacillales > Salisediminibacteriaceae > Salipaludibacillus > Salipaludibacillus keqinensis. The sequence continues at coordinate 45,338 of NZ_PDOD01000003.1, forward strand.
CCTATTCTTGGAAAAAGAGGGTGCTAGAATGGAACTAAAAGGATTTCAAGAATTAGAGAAGTATGATCCGAGAATTTTAGAAGATGTAAAGAAGAACGTCTTTTTCACGAAGGTGGACCAATTAAAAGCGTGGTCCAGAACCCGTTCGTTTTGGCCATTGAGCTTCGGTTTAGCATGTTGTGCGATTGAAATGATGGGAACCGGGGGATCGAGGTTTGACTTTGACCGCTTCGGTGTGATTTTCCGAGCGTCGCCGCGTCACTCAGACGTGATGATTGTGGCAGGGACGGTCACAGGCAAGATGGCACCGGTCTTAAGAACCCTGTATGATCAAATGCCTGAACCGAAATGGGTCATTGCCATGGGTTCATGTGCGACTTGCGGCGGTCCATACAAAGAAGCTTACAGTGTGTTGAATGGGGTAGATAAGATCGTTCCAGTCGACGTTTACGTATCCGGTTGTCCGCCAACTCCACCGGCTTTATTAGACGGAATTGATAAGCTTCGCGAAAAAATTCGCATGGAAGCGAGAGGAGAGAGGGTGACAGAAGGATGAGCCAAGAGCTTCTCGACCTTATTGTCGAAAAAATTCACACACTCCAAGGAGAAGAAGTGATTGAAGAAGCCAAACTGAATTTCGAGAAGCCGATGATCATTCTCGGTTCGGACCACTGGAATTTAGCTACAGCAAAACTTCTCCATGATGAAGAGTCCCTCCAATTTGACTTCCTATCTTGCGTCACAGGAGTGGATTATGAAGAGCATATGGAAGTCATTTATAACCTTTATTCAACTAAGCTAGATCATTATTTATATTTAAAAGTGAAGACACCAAGAGAAGAGCCTGTCATCATGTCAGCCGATCAAGTATGGAAAGCAGCTGATTATATGGAAAGAGAAACATATGACCTACTAGGCATTGATTTCCCGGGACACTGGCGTTTGAAACGTATTTTGTTAGAAGACGACTGGGAAGGTCATCCGCTTAGAAAAGACTACATTACAGATAAAAAAGCCCTAGGCTTGGATTAGGGGGTGTTTAGCAAATGTCGGAGTTAAAAACAGAAACAATGACGCTGAATATGGGGCCGCAGCACCCGAGTACGCACGGGGTTTTCCGGTTGCAGCTGAAAGTGGATGGGGAAACGATTAAAGAAGCGATTCCAGTAATGGGGTATTTGCACCGTGGATCGGAAAAGTTAGCTGAAAGATTTCTATATTCACAGTTTATTCCTTATACAGATCGACTAGATTATTTGAATGCGATGACTAATAACTACGTTTATTGTGCAGCCATCGAGGATTTATTAGAGTGGGAAGTTCCTGAAAGGGCTGAATATTTACGTGTCATTACAATGGAACTGAACCGAATCGCCAGTCACCTCGTTTGGTGGGGAACGTATTTACTCGATATTGGAGCAATGAGCCCATTCCTCTATGCTTTCCGAGACAGGGAAACGATTTTAGACAGACTAAATGAAATTAGCGGTGCAAGAATGACCTTTAACTACCACCGCATCGGCGGAGTAAAATGGGACTCTCCAGATGGATGGATTGAGAAAGTTCAAGAAACGGTGAAAGAGTTATACGAAAACATCCAAGAATTCAACGTTCTCGTCACTGGAAATGAAGTGTTTAGAGCGAGAACAATCGGAGTCGGAAGATTGTCAAAAGAACAAGTCATTAACTGGGGATTATCAGGGCCAATTGCCCGTGGAAGCGGGATTGCCATCGATGTTCGGAAAACTGAACCCTATTCCATTTACGACCGGTTTGATTTTGAGATTCCAACGGAGCAAGAAGGCGACGTTTTCGCACGATACAAAGTGCGGATTGCTGAAATGTTCCAATCTTTGCGAATTATTGAGCAAGCATGTGAACAAATTCCTGAAGGCGACATCATTACGAAAAAAGGGAAACGACTGATGATGATCAAGCCACCCGCTGGGGAAGTGTACCGTCGTGCCGAAGCTTCTAAAGGGGAAATCGGCGTGTATGCGATCAGTAATGGAAAGAACAAACCTTATCGTATCAAACTTCGACGACCATCGTTTGTCAACGTATCGATTCTTCAGCATCTTTTAGTAGGTGAATCGATCCAAAATCTCGTCGCCATCTTTGGAAGTCTTGACGTGGTTCTCGGGGAGGTTGATGCGTAGTGGATTACTTAATTATGGTCATCTACGCTGTTACCGTCATGGGTGTGTTACTTGGTGGGGTCACATTCGCCATTCTCGCAGAGCGAAAAGTAATTGGAGCGATTCAACTTAGACCGGGACCTAACCGGCACGGTCCTTGGGGATTGTTTCAAACAATCGCTGATGTTATGAAGCTATTAATGAAAGAGGATGTCATTCCAGCCAAAGCAGACAAGCCGATCTTTGTTTTGGCCCCTGTTTTAGCGTTCGCACCGGCATTCTCGGTCATGGCCGTTCTTGTTTACAGCAGTTCCATCGGTGGGGCTGATATCAATATCGGTGTCATTTATTTCTTAGGCGTATCGTCCATTACCATGCTTGGCGTATTAATGGGTGGTTGGAGTTCTAACAACAAATATGCGTTGCTAGGTTCCATTCGTGGTGTGGCACAAATGGTCAGTTATGAGCTCCCGCTTATTCTGTCTATTATCGGGATCATTATTCTTGTTGGGTCCCTCAACATCACAGATATCGTCAATTATCAGGCAGAGATGGGCATGTGGTTTATTGTTCCACAATTCTTGGCCTTTGTCGTCTATATGATTTCATCAATTGCAGAATTAAATCGGTCGCCATTTGACTTGCCAGAAGCAGAATCAGAACTTGTTGCCGGTTTTTTCACAGAGTACTCAGGATTCCGATTTGCTTTCTTTATGTTAGCAGAATACACGTATGCGATCGCGATTGCAGCGTTAGCCACAACGCTTTTCTTAGGCGGTTGGTTAGGTCCGGCGTTTTTACCGGGAATTGTATGGTTCTTGCTTAAAGTCTGTGCAGTGATGTTTATATGGTTCTGGCTCACAGCAACCTTACCGCGAGCCCGTGTTGACCAGCTTATGAATTTCGGCTGGAAGGTGCTCATCCCGCTAGCATTGCTCAACATTGTGGTTACAGCGGTTATCAAAGTGTGGATGGGGTGATTAAATGTTTCGATTATTAAAAGGGTTCGGCATAACCTTGAATTATTTCAGAAAAAAGAACATAACCATCCAATATCCAGAAGAGAAAATGGTTATGCCAGAACGATTCCGGGGTATTCACAGATTTTTTCCGGAAAAATGTATTGTATGTAACTTATGTGTGCAGGCGTGTCCAACTGACGTGATTACACTGACAGGAAAAAAGAGCGAAGAAAACCCGAAGAAAAAGGTCATTGATACGTATAATATCGATTTCCAAGGGTGTATTCTATGTGACTTCTGTACAGAAGTATGTCCGACGGAAGCAATTGTTATGACGGCTCGCTATGATAATTTAAGTGAGTTCAACCGTTCTGCCCATTTCAAAGATATTGAGTGGCTTACGAATAATAAGGTGTACGGAAACTACACGGAAGAAGCGCCAAAGCCGAAAGAAAAGAAGCCAGCAGCTAAGCCCACCGCTGAAAAGAACGAAAAAGTAGCGGTCACGTCAGGTGCAAAAGCAGCGGGTACTTCTGAAACTAAGCCGGCCAAGGCCGACACCGCGAAACCTGAAGCAACAAAACCTGCAAAATCAAAAGAGCAAGCGAAACCTGTGGAGGAAGCCAAGCTAAAGACAGACGCAAAGCCTTCTGAAGTGCCTAAACCTGCAGAGGATCCGAAGCCTAAAGCTGAAACGGAAAAGCCAAAACCAGCATCTGGAAAACCTGCAGAAGATGCGGAAACCAAAGTGAATGAAAAATCTTCGGTTAAACAAGAAGAAGAAGGATCTGCAGAACAGCCAAAGCCGATGCCGAGTCCTGAAGCGATGCCTAAGCCGGAGATGAAATCGGAGGAAGAAACACCTCCTGAAAAACAAACAAAAACAAAACCAGACACAGACGACACTTCGGGAAGAGGTGACACCAAGTGAACACGCAAATGATCTTCTTTATCATTCTCGCACTAATCGCCATCGTGTGTGCCGTACTCATCATGGCCCTTGAGCGCATCTCTCACCGAGTGGTCTCGATGGCATTCAGTTTCTTTGCAGTCGCAGGTCTTTACTTTTTACTTGGAGCAGAATTTATCGGGATTATCCAAGTGATGGTATACGTTGGAGCGATTACGATCTTGTTCGTCTTCGGTATGATGATGACAGAGCACAGAAACGTCGGATTCGGTCCTGACCCGAGAAAAGGGCAGCAAATACTCGGATTTCTCGGAGCAGCTACCCTGCTTGGCGTGTTGCTCTATGGGATCTTCTCCATGGATTTACCGACAGAACAACCGTACGTAGGTACAGTAGAAGCGATCGGTTTGGAGCTTTACGGTCACTATTTCATTGCCTTTCTTGGATCGGGCTTTTTGTTAACTTCAGCTCTTATTGGGGCCGTTGTGATCGCAAGAAAGGAGGTCGAATAACATGGTGCCTATTTCGCTCTTTTTATCTCTCGCAGCCATTCTTTTTTGTATCGGATTGTACGGGGTCTTAACGAGGCGTCACCTCGTCATTGTCCTTGCCAGTATTGAATTAATGCTTAACTCAGTGAATATCAACTTGGTTGCCTTTTCAGCGATTGGACCATTTGCCAACATTTCAGGGCAAGTGTTTACGTTATTCGTCATCACTGTTGCAGCAGCAGAGGCAGCAGTCGGTCTAGCTATTTTGATCGCCCTTTATCGCAACCGTAACTCCATAGATGTGATTAAACACGACTTGTTACGCTGGTAAATAACCATCATAGCGATAGATTCAAGGTGTGAATGGAAGCTTCACTGATCTACACCTATATATAGTAAGAGACTAATCGAAGAAAAGGTGATGGTATGATACAAAATGCCTGGTTAATCCCGGTTTTTCCGCTAATCGCCTTCCTGATTCTGTTATTCTTTGGAAGATTTCTTAAAGAGAAAGCTGCCTATGTGGGAATAGCAGGTTTGGGCCTGTCGTTCATCGTTTCCGTAATGGTTTTGTTTGAACGGATTGGCGGAGAAACTTACACATACGTAATTGAATGGATAACCTTTGGGGAAAGCACGATCACCATGGGCTATGAGGTCACACCTTTAAATGCGATGATGCTCATCGTCGTCACCCTCGTTAGCTTGGTCGTACACATTTTCTCAAGAGAGTACATGCACGATGACAAACGAATTCACGTGTTTTATAGTTACCTAGGATTGTTCTCGTTCTCCATGTTAGGACTGGTCCTGGCACCGAACGTATTGCAATTGTTCATCTTCTGGGAGCTCGTTGGTTTATGTTCCTTCTTGCTCGTCGGATTTTGGTATTTCAAGCCGGAAGCGGCAGCCGCTGCAAAAAAAGCCTTCCTAACCACTCGAATTGGGGATGTTGGGTTACTGTTAGGTCTTGTCATTTTATTTAATCAGACTGGTAGCTTCGACTACGGAGAAATTTTTGCGGCAGTAGAAAACGGTCTAATTAATGATACGTTATTAACTGCTATTGCTCTGCTGATTTTCATGGGGGCTGTGGGGAAATCAGCTCAATTTCCACTTCACGTTTGGTTACCTGATGCCATGGAAGGTCCGACACCCGTCAGTGCGTTGATCCACGCCGCAACGATGGTTGCTGCCGGAGTATATTTAGTCGGAGTGATGTACCCGTTATTTTTAGCTTCTCCAACGGCTATGACCGTTGTTGCTTATACAGGGGCAATCACCGCCTTTTTCGCAGCGACAATGGCTTTGGTCATGACGGACATCAAGCGAGTCTTGGCTTATTCTACGATCAGTCAGTTAGGGTTTATGATTTTAGCGTTAGGAACAGCCGGTTATGTCGCAGGTTTGTTCCACTTAATGACGCACGCATTCTTTAAAGCACTCCTTTTCCTTGGAGCGGGAAGCGTGATTTACGCAGTTCACCATCGTCAAGATATTCGTGACATGGGGGGCTTATGGGGCAAGATGAAAATTACTGCAGTGACCTTTTTAATTGGGTCGTTAGCCATTGCAGGTGTGTTTCCCCTCGCTGGATTTTGGAGTAAGGAAGAAATTCTTGCTTCTGCGTTACTCAACGGTGATGGATTCTTGTTTGCCATTGCTCTAGTGACGGCGTTCATGACTGCATTTTACATGTTCCGTCTTTTCTTTAAAACATTCACAGGAGAGTATCGAGGTGGTGATCACGACGATCCTCATGCAAATGATCCGGGAGTTGAAGCCCAAGGGGCAGCAAGTGTCGCTGAAGCGGATAACCCCCGGGACGACTCAGTGGATCAAGATCGTGTTCCTCCTGCAGAGGACCATGGCCATCATGACGCGCCGAAAGAAAACTCTGGATTCATGACGTTCCCATTGATTGTGTTGGCTTCTCTCGCTGTGGTAGCTGGATTCGTCAATGCTCCGTTTCTGGGACATCAATTGGAAGGGTTCTTGATTCAAGGATTAAATGTAGGGGCTCAGCCTCACGGAGAATTATGGTTAGCCTTCCTATCGTTAGCTGTCGCAGGGGGAGGGATCGCTCTTGCATGGGCAATGTATTACAAAGGAGCGATTGCAGAAGACTTCTTTGCAAGTAAAGCTCCTGGTGTTCACAAGCTTCTGATCAATAAATATTATTTAGATGAAGTATATGTAGCTGTATTTGTCAGACCAACGGTAGCCATCGGACGTTTCTTCTGGGAAATGGACAAAAGCATCGTGGATGGCATTGTCAATCTGATTGGACGTTCCACGCGAGGCACGGGGCGTTCATTTAGCCGAGGTCATAACGGTCAGCTGCAAACATACGGTCTTGTGTCGATCCTCGGAGGACTTGTCGTCATCGCACTTGCCTTCGTTATAAGGGGGTATTTCGGATGATGGAAAACATGTTGACATGGCTTGTGTTTATGCCGCTCATCGGAGTTGTTCTCATTTTGATGATTCCAAAGGAGAACGTCAATGTCATTCGTTCTCTTGCTGCGATCATTTCCGGAGTGGCGCTGATCCTTTCCCTCATTATATGGGGCGGGTTTGAACGGGGAGTCTCTGGGTTGCAATATGCCACCACAACAGAATGGTTTAACATTGGATTTTTACAATTTAACTATGAAATTGGCATTGACGGATTATCGATGCCGTTGCTCGTATTAACGACAATTGTAACGACGTTATCGATTTTCGCTTCCTTTTCGATTGTGAAGCGAGTAAAAGAATTTTATGTATGGACTCTCGTGTTACTTACGGGGATGTTAGGGGTATTCGTCGCCCTCGACATGTTCTTATTCTTCCTGTTCTTTGAATTAACGCTCATTCCGATGTTCTTCTTAATTGGGATTTGGGGAGGGAAGATGAAAGAATACGCTTCGTTTAAATTCTTAGTGTATACCGGACTTGGAAGTGCGATTATGTTCATGACATTCATTGCCATGTTCTTCAAATCGTATGAAGCGATGAACATGCAAGAGACGACGTTTAGCATGATTCGCATGGCTGAAATTTTCGCCGATCCAGCCAACCCAGAGGTGTTAACTGGCACTGTAAAGGGCGCGATTTTCTTAGCCTTATTTGTGGCCTTTGCTATCAAATTGCCGGTATTTCCATTTCATACGTGGCTTCCAAATGCCCACGTAGAAGCACCGACAGCAGCTAGTATGATTCTTGCCGGTGTCCTTCTGAAAATGGGTGGATACGGATTGATTCGTTTAGGATTCGGAATCTTACCTGATCAGGCGGCACGATTTGCAACGTTGATTGCCATACTAGGTGTCATCAACATTATTTATGGAGCGTTGCTAGCGCTCGTACAGACAGATTTGAAATCTTTGGTGGCTTACTCAAGTATCAGTCATATGGGGATTGTTCTTCTAGGAATTGCTTCCTTTACTACTTCAGGGATGCAGGGGGCCATCTTTCAATTGGTTTCTCACGGATTCATTTCCGCTTTGCTGTTTTTCATGGTGGGAGCGATTTACGAAAGAACCAAGACACGAACCATTTCCGAGCTTGGCGGTTTGTCTAAATCCGTGCCTGTGTTAGCTGGTTTCATGCTTGCAGCAGCGATGGCTTCTGTAGGGTTGCCAGGGTTATCGGGATTTGTTAGTGAACTACTCGCCTTCATCGGAATTTTCGGGGCATCTGAAAGCATCATTCCAGCAGCAACAACGATCGGGGTCATTGCTGCCATCGGGATTATCTTAACGGCTGCTTACTTATTATGGGCGATGCAACGGACGACCTTTGGACCGATGAAAGAGAAGTTTATCGGACTTCCTGATGCTCGTCCAATGGAATACGTCCCAATGATCGGCTTGCTCGCCTTAAGCATCATCATTGGCGTCTATCCGCACATTCTAAGTGACGTAATCAACACTACAGTAATCGACATTGTGTCGAAGATAGGGGGTTAAAGACAATGACAGCTTTTGATGCCAACTGGTCTTTAATGACTCCGGAAATTGTATTGGCGGCGTTAGCCTTGTTAGTATTTACGATCGATTTCATGACAGGTATTCATGGAAAAAAACCATTTATCGGTAAACTATCTGTCATGTCTCTATTAGTGACAGCAGTGCTTGTCTTCCTTACGAATAGCACGTCGGGGCAAATTGCTGATGTTTTCGTGGTCGACGGTTTTGCGATGATATTTAAACTAATCATCCTCGTTGGTGTCGCCATGGTCATATTGATCAGCATGAATTACCTTGACCGAAACGAGGAGATTTACCAAGGAGAATACTATTCCATTCTTTTGTTTTCAGCTTTAGGGGCGATGATCATGGTGTCGTCAGCGGACTTGATCACCCTGTTTATTGGGCTTGAAATCTTAAGTATTTCTTCTTACTGTCTCGTCGGGTTCAAAAAGTATCACCGTCATTCAACAGAAGCGGCGATTAAATATGTCATTCTTGGGGGAACAGCTTCCGCGTTTATTCTTTACGGCATGTCGTTTCTATATGGATTGACTGGATCGACGAGCTTACGTGTTATCGGAGAAGCAATGCCTCAGTTATTTGCAGATTACTCTGTGATGATGACGATCAGCTTCATTTTCATGCTTGTCGGGTTCGGATTTAAGATTTCCATCGTTCCCTTTCATATGTGGGCGCCAGACGTTTATGAAGGAGCACCGACACCGATTACGGCTTTTCTATCGGTTGTCTCTAAAATCGCCGGATTTGGGATCGTTCTTCGCGTCATGGTGTTCGGCTTTCTTCCGGTGTACGAAGAATGGATCTTCATCATTGCCGTCTTAGCAGCGGTCACTATGATAGTAGGAAATGCCATTGCCTTAACTCAAAAAAATACGAAGCGACTCATGGCATACTCGGGGATCGCTCAAGCAGGGTATCTCCTAGTCCCCATTGCTGCCTTACCGTTTATGGGAAATTTCTCGTTAAGTATGATTTTGTTTTACAGCGTCGCTTACTTAATGATGACATTAGGTGCCTTCGCCGTCATCACCCTTGTAACAGAAGATGCTGGAACAAGTGACTTAAGCAGCTTTGCCGGCTTATTCCAACGCTCACCGTATTTAGCGGTAGCGATGACAGTCTTCTTAGTTTCACTTGCTGGTCTTCCACTTACAGCCGGATTCATTGGAAAAGCGCAGATCTTTTTTGGAGCTGTGTCCGCTGATCTTCTCTGGCTCGCAATCATCATGATTGTCATGAGTGTCGTGTCATTCTTCTATTACTTTAGCTTTATTAAACAGATGTTTATGACCGAGCCAAAAGCAAATGATAAGGAGCTGCAAGTTCCAGTCAGTCTGAGTGCCGTTGTTACCGTAGCCTTAGCCGTAACAATCATTCTTGGAATCATGCCGAACTTTCTCCTGGACATCTTTACAACATTAAACTGGTTTGCGCTGTTTTAAGAAATTAATCGTATAACGGACAAAATGAACCCTCTAGTCACGAACCTTTAACAAGGTGACCGTGTAAAGAGGGTTTTTATTTGTTTAGCGATGGAAATATATGAGGTTTTATGAATAAAACACCATTTGAGACGAGTTTGTCACGGCTTTGCATCTATTTTTTAATGGAAATGCAGAATTAAAATTACCTTTTTTACAAAAAATTTAAAAAACTCCCTTAAATAGGTTTGACATCTCGTTCTATCGTGAACAGTACAAGTAGTGAACAAAAAGGCGCCTAATTTTTAAAGAAAATCATTTATGAACTGTTCTTTCAAAAAACAATACGAAAGACCTATTGGAATTGGCAAGAAAAGGTCAAAAAAACGGTGGCGTTATCACATGTTATCCGTTAAGATTATCATTGTGTTTATTTATTCAACTTTTCACAAAAAGGATTAAAGGGTTGAATCGTTGAATACAATGAGCAGGGATTGGATTTAGAGCAATGAGTCTGAAATCGATCTCAGCAGAGCAGTAAGACACGGAGGGTATTTTGAATGATCGAATCACTTGGACAGCAATCATTATTTAACATTTTAATTAGTTTGATGGTACTTACTGTCGTATGGTGGTCGATTCAGTCGTTTAAGTTCGATTTGTTTGTAAAAAATCCCGACGGAGTCAAAGCAAAAGGCTTGATGATTATCATCACGATCGCACTATCACATATGGTCACCAGCTTTTTACTTAATTACTTAAACTGGTCTACATCAATTCGGTATCTATTTTAAAAGGTAAATGAACGAGAAGGAGTGGATGACAGCCGCTGTGCTAGCCGAAGATTAGCTGATACTTCCATGTATTTCTGATCCGTTAGAGGTAACAATGCTAGTAAGAGAAACATCTTACGAAGCAGGTTTAAAGGTTTCCAAAAATGGGAAGAGATCGTGTGGGACATTTCACTAAATCAGGTTGGACACTTCTTAACAATGAACATTGGAACTGAATAGCAAACATACTAACCATCTACTACTATTATTTATTTATAATAATTCGTATTGAACACACTATGTGATTAATCCTTATACCAAACAACGAAGCAGACATCGCACTACTCATCCCCGGCCTACGACCATAAAGGATTATGACTGCAACTTCCAACGAAGCAACGATCTGAGCGATTACAATGGAACGTAATCGAGCAATGTACGAAGGTAATCGAGACGGAGAAATCAGCGATGCCAACGAATTGGGCAAGAAGACAACTGTCTCAAATGGCACACGAACGATTACCATTGAATATGAATGAACTATACAATTTAGACGCGGAGGGGAATATATTGGAAAAAATCATCGTCCGCGGTGGCAGGCAATTAAGTGGCACAGTCCGTGTCGAAGGAGCAAAGAATGCTGTTTTGCCAGTCATCGCTGCATCTATTTTAGCCAGCAAAGGAAAGAGTCATATCTATGATGTACCAGCTTTAGCTGACGTATACACAATCAACCAAGTTTTACGAACGCTTAACACAGACGTAACATATGACGGGAAAGGTCATATTGAAGTAGACGCTGAGAAAGAATTAGCGATTGAAGCACCATTTGAGTATGTCCGTAAAATGCGTGCATCATTCTTGGTCATGGGGCCGTTGCTCGCACGAGTCGGTCACGCAAGGATTGCACTTCCAGGCGGATGCGCGATTGGTTCACGCCCAATTGATCAACATTTAAAAGGGTTTGAAGCGATGGGTGCTAAAGTTGAGATCGGAAACGGATTTATCGAAGCAAAAGTGGACGACCGTCTACACGGAAACAAAATTTACATGGACTTCCCAAGCGTAGGTGCCACGGAAAATATCATGATGGCTGCCACGACAGCTCTTGGTACAACGATTATTGAGAACGCGGCAGAAGAACCTGAAATTGTTTGTCTTGCCAACTATTTGAATGCTATGGGCGCTAAAGTTCGCGGTGCAGGTACTGGTACCATTCGTATTGACGGAGTGGATGAGTTAGTCGGTGCAGAGCACACGATTATCCCGGACCGTATCGAAGCAGGAACATTCATGGTAGCTGCTGCGATCTCTCGCGGAAACGTCCTAGTTGAAAATGTTTTAACAGAACACTTACGCCCATTAATTGCTAAAATGTCAGAGATGGGTGTTATCATTATTGAAGAAGACAACGGTGTTCGGGTCATTGGACCTGAGAAGTTAAAGGCTGTCGATATTAAAACAATGCCGCACCCTGGATTCCCAACTGATATGCAATCACAAATGATGGCTCTTATGCTTAATGCAGAAGGAACAAGCGTCGTCACAGAAACCGTCTTCGAAAATCGTTTCATGCACGTGGAAGAATTCCGACGCATGAACGGGAATATTAAGATCGAAGGACGAGCAGCTATTATCAACGGGCCAATGAAGCTTCAAGGAGCCGAAGTCGCTTCGACTGATCTACGCGCAGGGGCTGCTCTCGTATTAACTGGTCTTGTAGCAGATGGTTACACTCGTGTGACTGAACTAAAGCACATTGATCGCGGCTACGTTAACTTCGCAGACAAACTGCGCGCACTAGGCGCAGATATTGAACGCGTAAACGAAGAAGAGAAAGTCGAAATTGAAAATTTAGAAGCTCCAGCTCCATTGAAGTTGGATCCAAATTTCGCTTCTTAATTTCTTACCGCAATCTTCTTATTTGATTATCTTTATATTCAAACCTCATGCAGGGACAGCCCTTGCATGGGGTTTTTTTGTCGTGTGGTGCGGTGTGCGACTGGCACTGTACGGTTTCATGAACATCCATGACCCCCTTTCATCCTCCCTTACCGTAAAACTAGCAAATTGTTTCTTCAACGTTCTATTCAATCGATAGAGTTCATAGATATGATGTGAGACATGCAAAGTCAGGAAATACAACGTTGACTATTAAAAGGAGGACGTCATATGGTAAAAGGCTTTATGCTAGTTCTATTAATTTTTATGGTAGGGATCCTCGTCATTCCTGCAATACTAGTGACAGGATTTTCAAATGATTCTCCGATGAATGAACAGAGCGGTATCATGCAAGAGGAATCAGGAGAAAAAATGACGGTACAACAAGAAGAAGCGCAAGGAGAAATCGACACGGATATGCCTTTAGAAGCGCAATCCGTCTCTGTTTTTCGCTCTAGCAGTGAGGTCATTGAAGAGGTTCCAATGGAAGAATATATTGCGGGGGTGGTGGCCTCTGAAATGCCTGCTTCTTATGAGATGGAAGCGCTCAAAGCTCAAGCGCTCACGGCGAGAACGTATTTAATTCGACATCTTCTAGATGGCCAAGATTTAAATTTACCTGATGGCGCGGATGTCACAGACACGGTGATGCACCAAGTGTACAAAAGTGACGAAGAACTGCAAATGGAATGGGACGGCGATTATGAATGGAGAATGTCAAGAGTTCGTCAAGCTGTCTACGAAACGGAAGGGGAAGTGATCACCTACGATCAAGAACCGATCACAGCGACTTTTTTTTCCACGAGTAACGGCTACACAGAGAATTCAGAAGAATATTGGGAAAATGAAATTCCTTATTTGAGGAGCGTGGAAAGTCCGTGGGATATGGATTCACCTCGATATAAAGGGGGACTTGAATTATCGGTGGAAGAATTTGAGGAAAGACTGCAAGTGCAACTTGGAGAAGGAGAAGTAGGAGAAATTATTTCCAGAACGACCGGAGGACGAGTGGCAGAAGTGAATGTAGGTGGCCAAGTCTTTTCGGGACGAGAAGTGCGTGACGCCTTAGAGCTCGATTCTAGTGATTTCACTTGGCAGCGGAGCGGCAATCAAATTATGGTTGAAACGAGAGGATGGGGACACGGCGTGGGAATGAGTCAATTTGGAGCGGACGGCATGGCTAGGTCCGGGAAGAACTACCGCGACATTATTGGGCACTACTATCATGGAGTTGAAATTCAAGAGGCTTCTACCTTTCTAGCAAACCTTCATCATACAGGGCAAATGAGCTACGCTGATTAATTGCAAAAAATAGAGCTGAACTTCCCGCGCGCTAAGCACAAGCTACCTAAATAAAATAAAATTTTCAAAATAATGTATAAACTCTCGGCGATTTGATCAGAATGGTTGCTGAGGTGGTGATTCCATGAGTAATCATGAAGAAAAACGAGCTTCCAAAAGGGAGCAAATGCAGGCGAAAATGAAACGTCTAATGAAACAACGTTGGACGATGCCAGCATTGTATTTAACATTGTCCGCTGTCGTATTAACAACATTTTTGTGGATGGCGTCAACAGAAGACTTGACTGAGCCAGAACGAGAATCTGAGTTTGATATAGAAGATCTCGTAGATGGTGTCGGTACAAATCAAGGAAATAATGATGACGACAATTCCACAGGAACAGAAGAAGCAGCCGAAGAAGACGCTGTACCAGCAGTGTCCCATGATGAGGTATTTGAATTACCTGTCGTAGAAGAAAATGAAGTTGCAGTTGTAGGTACCTTTCATGACTATGAAGCATCCGTTGAAGAACAAACGCAAGCGTTGATTCGCTACAACAACTATTTCTACCAAAACAAAGGGATCGATTTAGCTACAGATGATGGAGAACCATTTGATGTAACTGCTGCTATGAGCGGCACCGTTGTCAAAGCTGAGGAAGATGCATTATTTGGGCAAGTTGTCCATGTTGAGCATGCTGAGGATACTCTCACGATCTATCAAAGTCTTGACGGGGTAAAAGTTGAACCTGGTCAAACGGTGAAACAAGGAGACGTTCTCGGGCAAGCAGGCAGAAATCTTTATAATAAAGATGCAGGTGTTCATGCTCACTTTGAAATCCGTAAAGGAAATGTTCCTGTCAATCCATTAGATTACATGGAACAACCTGTGGCCTCACTGCCAGATTTCTCAGATGATGAGCAATCAGAGCAGCAAGATCCAGAAGAAGTTCCTGATCCTGAAGAGGATTCGGGCCAAGAACGACAAGAATCATAGAACAATTCGGCTCTATTGAACAAGAGGTTAATCGAACGGGGTCATTGATCCACCGTTCGGAGCATTCTTGGTCTGATAAAGAGACCAAGAGGAATCAACATTCTATGTGAATAGAGCCTCAATTAAAAAGGAAAAAGTCATGGGACATCCCCGTGGCTTTTTCCTTTTATTGTTTTTTAGGCATATCTTCATCCTTCGTCTAATAAAATTTAACAAACCTTAGCATAACCATACAACATGAGAAGGTCGTTCAAAGAGAATGAGGGTGACAGACGAGCGGGGACCTGTATAGGAGCGAATTTCAGGACTCCTCCTTTTAGGTGTTCAGTTGAACCGCTAGAAGAAAAGACTGTCTTTTCTTCGTCTTTTTGAACTCCAGAATGATGAGGGAGGCGAGAGATGTGCACGATTACATCAAAGAGAGGACCATCAAGATAGGTAGGTACATCGTAGAGACGAGAAAAACAGTCCGGACTATTGCCAAAGAGTTCGGTGTATCTAAAAGCACCGTTCATAAAGATTTGACTGAGCGCCTGCCAGAAATCAACCCGGAATTGGCTACTGAAGTGAAAGGGATTCTCGAGTATCACAAATCGATCCGACATCTACGTGGGGGGGAAGCGACCAAGGTAAAATACAAACAGCCAAGCGGAAAACAAACCGTCATTGAATCGAAAGTATAGCTAGAGAGGGATGAGAACAGAATGGCAGCACCCGCCCGAGCGGGTGTTCCCTGCTTGTTCCGGGATCGGCTAGGAAGAAATCAAAGTTTGATCGGGCCATAAGGCAACTGGGCCGATAAACCTCCTTACAGTTTCATTTCCCATCTAAAAATTCCAAAAACTGCCCCCTTCATTCAAACAATTTGTGATAAAATGATATAATGGATGCAGAGACTATACATATGCGTTTGAAAAGCAGGACTTTTTAAACTGGTCATAGATAGTAACGATACAGACAGACAAGCTTACTCACAACAGCCACAAAACGAACCAGGGAGGAAATAACAGATGTTTGGTAGGGATATAGGAATTGATTTAGGTACGGCTAACGTGTTAATTCACGTGAAAGGGAGAGGTATTGTGTTAAACGAACCTTCCGTAGTAGCGATTGATACACATACGAAACGGGTGTTGGCAGTAGGAGAAGAAGCCTTTCGAATGGTAGGAAGGACCCCAGGCAATATCGTTGCGATCCGCCCGTTAAAAGACGGAGTCATTGCGGACTTTGAAACGACGGAATCGATGTTGAAACATTTTATGGATAAAATTCGAGTAAAAAGCTGGTTCACGAAGCCACGCATTTTGATCTGTTGCCCAACAAACATTACCTCGGTGGAGCAAAAAGCGATCAGAGAAGCGGCTGAAAAAAGTGGCGGGAAGAACGTATACTTAGAAGAAGAGCCAAAAGTGGCAGCCATTGGTGCAGGAATGGATATTTATCAACCGAGCGGAAATATGGTCGTAGATATCGGTGGAGGAACGACCGATGTAGCGGTCCTATCCATGGGTGATATCGTCACAGCTTCGTCAATAAAAATTGCCGGAGATCGCTTTGATAGCGATATTCTCAACCACATTAAGAAAAAGTACAAGCTTTTAATCGGCGAGCGGACAGCAGAAACGATCAAAAAAGAAGTAGGAACGGTTTTTCCAGGTTCTCGTGAAGAAGAAATAGATATTCGAGGCCGTGACATGGTCAGTGGCTTGCCGAGAACGATCTCTGTAGGATCAGAAGAAATACGTTTGGCGATGGAAGAAGCCGTATCTCATATTGTTCAAGCTGCCAAGACCGTCCTTGAGCAAACTCCACCGGAACTGTCAGCGGATATTATCGATCGTGGGATTATTATTACCGGGGGCGGAGCCTATTTGCACGGGATTGACCATCTCCTAGCTGATGAATTGAAAGTCCCCGTCTTCATCGCTGAAGAACCAATGGACTGTGTGGCGAATGGGACAGGCATGTTATTAGAAAACTTAGACCGCATCAACAAAAACAGAGTGAAAATATAAATAGATTTAATAAAGCACAATTGCCTTTAGATCATCATCTATGTTTTAAAAGGAATTCTTGCGTCTCGTGAGAATTCTCTTATACGAATTAGCCATTTAAAGAGGTGAAGGGTATGTTACGTGGGTTATATGCGGCAGGATCAGGAATGATCGCCCAACAGCGTCGGCAAGAAATGTTGTCCAATAATTTATCGAATATTAACACTCCAGGCCATAAAGGAGACCAAAGCTCTTTACGAGCGTTTCCGAATATGCTTATTCAAGCCATGGGAACGGATCATCCCCGCTCTCACGGAACGAATCGTGTAGGCGAGCTTTCCACGGGTGTGTATATGCAAGAGCAGACACCGAATTTCCGGCAAGGAGATATGCAAGAAACGGACAACACGACGGACGTGGCTCTTCTGCAAGGACTAGTCCCGACAGATGAGGAAACGGGAGAGGACGCCATGCTTGTTTATGAAACATTGAATAATGATGGAGACCTGCGCTATACCCGAAACGGCAACTTCACCGTAGATGGACAAGGGTTCTTAACCAGTTCCCAAGGGCACTATATTCTTGGCATTGATGGCGAGCCGATCAATGTGCAAAACGATCAGATTCGTGTTGATAGTAACGGAGAGATCTTTTCCACTGTGGACGAAGAACTCCTCGGTCAGATCAATGTCGCTGTTGTAACAGACCCGACCCAACTGGTAAAAGAGGGGGAAGGGTTTCTTCGATACGAGGGTGAAAATGATGTTTTTACAGCGGTAGATAACGAGGATGTCACCTACCAGCTTCAGCAAGGCTTCATTGAACGTTCAAACGTCGACGCCTCCCAGACAGTGACTGAGATGATGACTGCTTTAAGAGCTTTTGAGGCGAACCAGAAAGTCCTCCAAGCATATGATCAAAGCATGGAGCGGGCTGTTAACGATATTGGACGTATTGGATAATAAACTTAAGCTCATTATAAAAAAAGCAGGTGAACCTTCATGAATCAATCAATGATTAATTCAGCCGTAACCATGGGGCAAATACAACATAAATTGGACACAACAGGAAACAACTTAGCCAATGCGAACACGACCGGTTATAAACGTCGTGATACGAGTTTTTCGGACCTTCTTTTTCAACAGGTAAATAATCAGTTTGTTACTGAAAAAGAAGTGGGACGCCAAACACCGCATGGTATTCGTGTAGGTTCAGGAGCTTCCGTTGCGCAAACGGCAGTTCGTTTCCAACAAGGGTCTATTCAAGAAACAGGCCGTGATTTGGACGTTAGTATGACGGAACCTGGGTATTTCTTCGAGGTTTCCCCGACAGACGAGGGAGAGCGCCGGTTTACGAGAGATGGCGCCTTTTATTTGAGCCCGAACCCGAATGTTGCTGAGGAAAATCTCCTCGTTAATTCAGAGGGAGAATATGTGCTTTCAGCAGCGGGTCAACCGATCTCCTTACCGGCCAATTACGACTCTTTTCAAATCACCGATACAGGGGCGATTCAGATGACCTTTGAAGACGGGCTAGAAGAAAATGTCGGACAACTACAGCTTGTCAATATTAACAAACCGCAACTGTTAAATAGTATTGGCGATAACAACTATGTTTTTCCTGACTTAAACGAACTGGATCTAGAATTAGCCGATGTTCTTGAAGAGGGAGTGAACGCAGGAGTGATCCGCCAATCCTCCTTGGAGATGTCGAATGTGGATACAGGGAAAGAAATGAACGACATGATGGAAGCACAACGATTTTATCAATTTAACTCTCAAGCCATCAGCATCACGGATCAAATGATGGGACTTGTTACGAACCTTCGCTAATTCATGATTCTGTTTAATTGGATGAACCTTTGTGACTTTTTGGATTCACATGAGTTTACAACAGTGTTATGATAGTTGGACATTATTGCAACAGACGAGGAGCTAGTCATGAGTAAAGAGAAAGATTTCAACAATCAGCCAGAAGATCATAAGAGCGATACGCCTTCAACGGATGCTGAGCATCAGCCATCACAACCAAATCACGTACCAGCTGAAGAATCAGCCGATGATGATTTCATGAAACCATTTCTTGAACCGGAAAATAAACAGTCAGCCGATCCTTCTGAGCCAGTGAGGGAGAAAAACGCGGGTCCTGTGTCAGAAGATATCGAGCAGCCTGATGATCCCCCTCTTTCTGAGGAGGATGTAGAGGATCAGCAAGTTGCTTCTGCTCCCCTTCCTCAGCGGACGGACGCGCCATCCGAAGAGGATGAAGAAGTAGCTGAAGAAGAGGATGAAGAGAAGCGCAAAGACCGAAAGCGAGAGAAAACAGGGCGTATTAGGATGATTCCTATCTGGGTTCGACTCGTGTTTATTATCGCTGCAATCATAGGGAGCCTTGCACTAGGAGCGATGATTGGCTACGGCATTGTTGGAGAAGGTGGCAATCCGATGGACGTGTTTAATCCTCAGACGTGGTATCATATTTACGATATCATTTTTGAAGGTACAGACCGACAGCGGTAAAGGTGATGAGGGGCTGGACGTGTTTACGGAGAAATTCCGTTAACGTGTCCAGCTCCTCTTGTGTCTCTGAATAAAAAAACGTAAACTAAACATAAGTAGAAATCATTGTCTGATTATATGAGGAGGTCACAATCTTATGCTAGATGTACAAGAAATAAAAGAGATTATTCCCCATCGCTATCCTTTTTTGTTGGTGGATCGAATTTTAGAGGTTGAAGAAGGTCAACGGGCTGTAGGGATCAAGAACGTAACTGCAAACGAAGAGTTCTTTAATGGTCATTTTCCCGATTACCCTGTCATGCCCGGTGTGTTAATTATTGAGGCATTAGCTCAAGTCGGAGCAGTAGCGATGTTAAAGAAAGAAGAGAATCGCGGTCGCCTTGCATTCTTCGCCGGGATTGACGGCTGTCGCTTCAAAGGTCAAGTGAAGCCTGGAGACCAACTTCGTCTAGAAGTAGAAATGACTCGTCTTCGAGGGTCGATCGGTAAAGGAAAAGCAACCGCATCTGTCGAAGGAAAAACGGTGGCAGAAGCTGAACTCATGTTTGCTTTAGGTGATAAACAAGAATAAGTAAGCGAAGAACTCCTCTAGAATGAAGAGGAGTTTTTTGTTTGGATTCCATGACACATAGCTATACCTAACACGGAGTGGCTTTGAGCCCACAGTGCAGGCGTGCATAATCAAACGTTTGATTAACTATTTTGTGACACGCCTCGGTATGAAAGGGATAGAATCGACATAGATAGATTGTGGGAAAGTGTGTGAAAAAAACAATAGTTGAACAAGACTTTATTCATTTAATAAATCATGATAGGTAGATAATTGTGATGGAAAAACCTTCTGAAATCAGTGTGTGTAACCAATTGAGTGAACTTATTTTGAATTTGGGAGATCGTGTGTAAAATATGGGAGATTATCAAAAATGTTTTTTTCATGTTTTGAAGTGGTGAAAACGTGAAATAGCCCGAAGTAGAAACATTGCTATTGCAATTATCTTAAGCAAAAAAACTTTAAACTACTTTAGGAGGAATTATTCATGAGAAAAAAGACAATCTTAACGGTAGCTTCAGCTATCTTATCTTTAGGGATCCTAGCAGCATGCGGAGATAACGACGAGAACGTTGACATTGAAATCAATGAGAACAACGGAAACAACGGTGGCGTTGAAGAAACAAACGACGGTGTTGACAACAATGACGGCATGGACAATGACAACGGTATGGAGAACAACGATGGAATGAATAACAATGATGGAATGAACAATGACGACGGAATGAATAACAATGATGGAATGAACAACAATGATGGCAACGACGGAGACGTTAACGTTGATGTAGATGCTGACTCTGATGCAGACGCAGATGGTGATGCTGACGGAAACGCTGATGGTAATGCAGACGGTAATGCCGATGCAGATGCTGATAACGCAGAAGATTAATTTGTTGGAAATTCAATTTTAATTAAAAAATCATCAATAATTATGTATCGAAAGTAACACAATAATAGATATTAGATTGAAGGAGGAAAAATCATGAAGAAGAAGTTAATGTTAACAGCCTTATCAAGTGTATTAGCTCTAGGTGTTCTAGGAGCATGTGGAGATGCAGAGAATAACGACGGTTTAGAAAATGATCCAGCAGTTGAAAACAATGGCGGCATGAATGATGACGGCATGGACAACGATGGAATGAACAACGACGGCATGGATAATGACATGGATGATGATGGAATGAATAACGATGGTATGAATAATGACATGAACGATGACATGAATAACGACACTAACGGTTAATTATTTCGTTATCGTTAAATGATTTTATTAAAATTACCTTTAGGAGGAAAACAACATGAAGAAAAAAGTGATGTTAACAGCCTTATCAAGTGTATTAGCTCTAGGTGTTCTAGGAGCATGTGGAGATGCAGAGAATAACGACGGTTTAGAAAATGATCCAGCAGTTGAGAACAATGGCGGCATGAATGATGACGGCATGGACAACGATGGCATGGATGACGATGGTATGGATAATGATATGAACGAAGGTAACGAATAAGTTTTGTTAGCTTAATGATTACGTACTTCAACAATTTTTATTATAAATATAAATTTTGAAGGAGGAACAAATCATGAAGAAAAAGTTGATGTTAACAGCGTTGTCTAGTGTATTGGCGTTAGGTGTTCTAGGAGCTTGCGGTGACGTGAACGATGAACCGCTGAACGATGATCCGATGGAGAATGACGGCGGTATGAATGATGACATGAACAACGATGGAGACATGTAATAGACTGAAAGTTTGAGGGCGTGCTGAGGCACGTCCTTTTTTTATGCACTATTTTCATTATAGGGCTAATATTAAAAATTAGGTCATGAAATACCTTCTACATTCTTAAATATATCTTTTATTTTTAAAGAAATTAACCCAATTATAGATAAAATTATTTGCAGTGATAGTTTTATTCAAAAATATATGGGGGTCTTTTTGTTGCAGTCTGTAGAGATAGAAGAAAAAGAATTGCAAGAATATCGGAAAATGGGGTTGAGAACTAGTTCCAGTGAATTTGATAAGTGGTTAAAGGGTGGGTTGCTAAATAATATTGATGAGAACTTTTTATCACAAGTAAATAATTATTGGATCGAAAATTATGATAGAAAGATTGATCCTACTTTACACGTAGCCTTTTCGAATCTAACTGGCAGAAAAGATAATAGGTTAATCCAGGAAAAATAATAAGAAAAGAGATTTTTCC
This sequence comes from Salipaludibacillus keqinensis, assembly GCF_003226325.1. Taxonomy (GTDB): domain Bacteria; phylum Bacillota; class Bacilli; order Bacillales; family Salisediminibacteriaceae; genus Salipaludibacillus; species Salipaludibacillus keqinensis. The sequence continues at coordinate 67,489 of NZ_PDOD01000003.1, forward strand.
TGTATTTAATGATTATGACATGTCGGTATTTTATAAAGATAAAAATTTATACGATATAGTCGTTAATCCCCCTCGTTCTGCTGTGACTTTAGTAAAGAATATAAACGGTAACTATTACGATGGAGACCACAATGGTATAAATTACTTAGAAGCATCTAGATTACTATTAGATAGTGATAAGGATATGATCATTAAACCAAGCAGATCTAACAATGGAAATGGAGTAGCTAAATTGTCGGTACGTAACGGAAAGGTTTATCTTAAAGAAAAACCAGTGACCTTTCAGGATATAGAAGATATTTATAAAGAAAATTTTTTAGTTCAGGAAGCTATTCAACAACACCCTACAATGGCAGCTCCCCATCCGGCTTCTGTGAATACTTTAAGAATGGTTACATTTAGATGCAAGAATGAAATTAGATACTTATTAGCCTTTGCCCGATTTGGCAGCAACAATGATATAAGGGATAACGCGGGAGCTAATGAAGGTGCTGATGGAATTCGGGTGGGTATTACTGATTCAGGTGATTTTTATGACGTTGCCTTAAGTAAGTATGGGAAAACTTACACTCATCATCCTACAACTGGTTTTTGTTTTCCTGAATTAAATTCAATACCTAATTATGATGAGTACATACAATTTGTAAAGGATTGTCATAAAAACATCCTACATCTTGATATTATTTCATGGGATATTGTTATGGGAGCTGACACTAAACCGGTTTTTTTAGAACCGAACTTTGCTGGCACTCCGACATTTTACCAACTGGCTTCACAGAAACCTTTTTTTTGGTGATTTAACAGAAGAAGTGCTCCATTATGTTAAGAATCAACTCGCGGAAAGCGAACCGCTTTTGATGAAAAAAGATAGAAATAAATTAGCTAGAAAGGCAGAGCAAGAAAATTTAGAAAAACAGAAAAAAATTGATAACGAATTAAAGGAAGTAACAAAGCTTTATGTTGACTTGAAAGGTGAAACCCAAAAAATAAAAAGAGAACTACTTATGAAAGATGATGTGCTTCGCTCCAAAAATAAATAAAGATGAAGCATTAAAAAGCAAAGAGAAAAAGCTTCATAAGAAGGAGACGGAAATTGAAAATTTCATTAAAAAATATGAGAGTGTAATACAAAGCAAAAGTTGGCGTTACACCCATATGTTTCGAATTTTATTAAAGTTGATAAAAGGTAAATAAGCTTTAATTCTTAGCTATCCCACATTTTCTCGATAATTCTTTGCACAGTTTACGTCAACAAAATGGTAAAGTGTGAAAGACTGCTTAAAAGCTGCAAATGCTATTGTCACAAGCTTGAAAGCAGGTTAAGATTATCCTCAGTTGATCAAAAGAAATCTGGTCAACGATGTGAGCCGGGTTATTTCAACTCTTAATGGACTCGCATAAATAGCACGAAAAATCAGGAGGAATTTATAATGAAAAAGAAATTATCACTTTCAATCTTATCAGGTGTTTTAGCAGTTGGCGTATTGGCAGCTTGTGGAGACAACAGCGAAAATAATAACGACCCAATGATGGAAGACAACAACACAGAAACTAACGTTGACATTGAAAACAATGAAATGAACAACGACATGGAAGAAAACATGGAAAATAACATGGAAAATGACATGGAAGAAAACTTAGAAGAAAACAACACAGAAGCTAACGTTGACGTTGAAAACAACGAAATGAACAATGACATGGAAGAAAACATGGAAGATAACATGGAAAATGACATTGAAGAGAACGACGCAGCAAACGAATAATAGTTACACAGTTAAGAGAGGTGATTCGCTCACCTCTCTTTTTTTTGTTCTTTTTCTTTTGAGCCTAAAATGTAAGATTCATCTATAATCCACGAGCTTCCGCAGGCTCTCGATGAGGAGTATCCCAACCCCCTGAATACTTCCTCCACCCCTTTATCATACCTTTTTCAAAAATCATGCTATTCTTCCGCTTAAAAAAGAAAAAGTTACACAGACTAATGAGAACTCACTTTTAGAAAGGCGATTAGTTATGTACCTTATTCCACTCTTCATTTCCTTATTGCTTACAGCAGCAATCATTGAGCGCATCTTTCATCAGAAATATGTGCAAAGCATACCGGTGAGGATCAATATTAACGGCGTTCGTGGTAAGTCAACAGTGACGAGATTGGTTACAGGCATAGTCACGGAAGCGGGATATAAAACCGTTGGTAAAACGACAGGCACATCAGCGAGAATGATTGTCTGGGATCAACAGGAAGAAATCCCAATGATCAGAGATCCGGAAGGGCCCAATATTAAAGAGCAGAAGAAAGTTATAAAAGATGCGTCAAAACGAGGAGCAGACGTTTTAATTAGTGAGTGTATGGCCGTTCAGCCGGATTATCAAATCACCTTTCAAGAGGTTCTTTTACAGGCGAACATCGGCGTGATTGTCAATGTGTTAGAAGATCATATGGATGTTCTCGGTCCCACATTAGATGATGTGGCAGATTCCTTTGTGGCTACCATTCCATATAAGGGGACGTTAATTATCAATCAATCAGCTTATACGTCTCGTTATCTTCAAGAAGCGAAAAAGAGACAGACGAAGGTCATCATTGCAGAACCTGATCGAGTGTCTGAAGACTATTTGCGAAAATTCTCCTATCTTATTTTTCCGGAAAACGCGGCTCTTGCCCTCGCAGTGGCACAGGCGCTTCATATTGATGAAACAACGGCCAAAGTGGGCATGCTCAACGCGTCCCCTGACCCAGGAGCGTTACGAATTGAGAAGATTACTTATGAGGAAACTACCTCGCCTTTCGTCAATGCCTTCGCTGCCAACGATCCTCATTCAACCTTGGCAATCTGGGAGCGAGTTCAACTACTAGGCTACTCAAAAGAGCGTCCCATAGTGATCATGAATTGTCGGGCAGACAGATTAGACCGGACGGAGCAATTTGCCGAGGATGTGTTAACGAAGATTGACATTTATACCCTCATTCTTATCGGTGAAGGGACGGAACCGATTGTCCGAGCGTTCAACGAGGGCAAGATCGAAGCAAATCAACTGATCAACCTAGAAGGTAAAAGCACGGCAGAAGTAACTAGAGCAGTTTACGAGCACGTTAGCGGCGACGTGATGTTTGGTATTGGTAATATTCACGGGGCGGCTGAGGGGCTGCTTAAAGAAGTACAGAAGCGGTCTGAAGAGGAAATAGCTTCATAAGGGAAACGCAGGACCAAATCGGTGATAGAAAAGGAGCTGCCTGACATGTTTGGATCAGATTTATATATTACCCTCGTGATTGGGGTGGTCTTAAGTCTCTTATACGCAGAGAAGGCAGGCGTTCTTCCTGGTGGAATTATTGTGCCAGGATACTTGGCGCTCATTTTCGACCAGCCATTTTTTATTATGTCGATCTTTTTTATTAGCTGTTTGATTTACTTGTTTGTCGTTCATTTTCTATCAAGGTACGCTATTCTTTACGGCAGGCGGAAGTTTGCAGCGATGCTGTTAACAGGAGTCGTGTTAAAACTGGCATTCGACTTCTTGTATCCCGTGATGCCCTTTGAAATATATGAGCTGAGAGGAATCGGTGTCATTGTGCCAGGTTTGATTGCTAACTCGTTTCAAAAGCAAGGAGTACTGATCACAATTACGAGCACGATGGTGCTAAGTGGAATCACATTTGCCATTATTACTTCCTATTATTATTTTTGGTAATAACCCGAGGCTGATTAAATGACCGCTCAATAAGAGCCGTGAGAATGAAGGGGTTTTTTCGATGAATAAGCAACAGCTACTCTTGCGCTGGTCAAAAAAACATAAGAAGAAACTAACCTTTCATACGTCCATTCTGGCGGTTATTTTAGGTGTGATTCTCTCATCCTCCCACCTCTGGGTCTCTGCGCAGGACATTCCAGATGTGAAAAAAGACGAGGAAGCCATATTCACAGCTAGTATGGTTGGTGATTTAATGTTCAGTAGACACATAGAAGAAGTAATTCAAAAAAAGGGCTATGACTTTTTATTTCAGTACGCCGATCCTTATTTTCAAATGTCGGACTTTGTGACTGGGAATTTCAAGCATCCCATTCAAATCCCTGGCCAAGAGCAACCGCCAAATACAAATCAAGTCGATACCTTTTCCACTTCTCCAAGAACAATCGATGAACTTACGAAACGAAATTTCAAATCGGTGTCGATCGCAAACAACCGCATCTATGATTATGGTTACCTCGGTTTTAGAAGCACGGTGAACTTTTTTGATCAGCGAGACGACATCGACGCTGCCGGGGTGATGAATGACTTAGACGACACCGATTGTGCTGTCATATATGAACATGAAGGACTAACAGTGGCCACACTGGGCGTGTCAGACATCTTAGAAGCCAATTCAGCGGCCACCACGTTCAGGCCAGGCATTATGCCTTTGACGAAGCCGGAGATCGTGATGAAAGCCATTTTAACCGCAGCGGAGAAAGCTGACATGGTCCTTGTTCACGTTCATTGGGGAGAATCTTTCGACAGTTACATCAATCAACGTCAAAGGGAGTTGGCCCATGCCATGTCTTTGGCAGGGGCGGATGTGATTATTGGTCACTACCCTCATGTCGTAGCCCCTGTAGAAGTTTACAACGATACGATCATTTTTTACAGTCTAGGGAACTTCATTTTCGACCAAGGATGGTCTAGGACGAAACAATCCGTCCTTGCTCATTACCGCCTCTATGAAGGTGGAGAAGCGAAGATGGAACTAGTCCCGTTCATGCTTTCAGAAGGGCAGCCAAAGCCGACGAAAACTCCGTCCATTTCCCAGAAAACATGGAAACGAATGTTAACCAAAAACCTCGATCCGAGTCAATGGTATGAAGAAGAGGGGCATGTGATTATCCCTTTGAACCATACGCGGGTCACAAAGGCAAAGGGAGGCTGATTCACGATGTGGCTTCGAAAAGCAACGAATCTCATTGGCATTCCACTCATTATCCTTTTTGTCGTTATGGCATATTTCGAAGTGTCGCCAGAACAAGAACCTGAAGTGCAAGGAAGTGGACGGTCCTTTCAAGGGATAGAAGCTGACACTGGCTTCGTGGTCAGTGCCGCCAACCCCGAAGCTGTAAAAGCAGGAGTGGACATTCTAGAGCAGGGAGGAAATGCAGTGGATGCAGCAATAGCCATTTCCTTTGCCCTTAGTGTCGTTGAACCATACGGCTCAGGCATTGGCGGGGGTGGATCGATGTTGATATACGACCCTACTGATAACGATGCTGAACCTGTCCGTTATATTGATTACCGGGAAACGGCACCGTTAAATCTCGTGACCGATTCAGTCTCAGCTTCCTTAGGGGGAGCAACAAACGTAGACCAGTTAACGGAATTTGGTGTTCCTGGTTTCTTGAAAGGGATGGATTATCTTTACAAACAATTTGGGACGATGGGTTTGCAACAGTTGTTGAATCCTGCCATTACTCTTGCTGACGAAGGATTTAAAGTGGACAAGTATTTAGCGGAACGATTTTACTATGCGCAAAATCGATTAAATCCAGCAGACATTCCCCATTATTTCCCGGAAAATACTTTTATTCAGCAAGGAAATACGCTCATTCAAAAAGAATTGTCTACGACGTTAGCAGAAATTGCTGCATCTGAAGATATGGGAACGTATTTTTTGGAGAAATTCGCACCAGACATGGCTCAATCCTTTCCGATCCTCACGGAAGAAGATTTCCGCCAATATGACGTGCTTGTGGATCATTCTCCGGCAACAGGGGAGTTTCAGGATTATCAAGTATACGCTGCTCCCGCACCATTAGGAGGCCCTGTATTCATTCAGGCGTTACAGATGGCAGAACTCATGAACATCGAAGACAACCAACCGATGAAACTTGCCACGGATGCGAAGGTAGACAGTGACAAAGACTTTGTTGATGTGGAAAAACAGCATCAGGATGATCAGAACGAAGTCTCAGAATGGGAACGAAGAGAACAGCTGAAACAGGTCGGCTCTTATGTAGATTTCATGGAAAAAATCATCGGTATGAATTACGAAACGTATCGAAACCGGCTGACGAACATCGGTGATCCTCAAACTTCACCACAAGCAGCTGAACGGGAACTTTCGTTAACGTCGTGGGAAAAGACAGCTGAACTCGTTCGCAATTGGGATGAGTATGTTGAAGAAAAAGCGAGTCAACGGAGGTTTGAAAATGGTGGTGACGATGATTTTCTTGAAGAAGGGACCGAATCATCCCTTCCCAAGACCTTTGTGAAAAATGACGAGGTTTCAAATATTCACGGTGTATATGCATCCGCAACGACAGGGGTGTTGTCCGACAAAAGGGAATCTTTCTTCGACGCGACTTCTGAAATCAATCAATATAACAACACGACGCACTTTGTCATTATTGATTCTGATGGGCGTGTCGTCTCAGCTACGCACACATTAAGTAACTTCTTTGGATCTGGCAAGTATTACAAAGGGTTCTTCTTAAATGATCAGTTAAGTAATTTCAGTGAAACGGAAGGGTCGATCAATGAACCTTATCCAGGCAGACGCCCGCGCAGTTTCATGAGTCCCGCGATATTAATGAAAGAAATAGATGGTGACATTGATGAAATCATCGGCCTGGGGTCCCCAGGAGGTGGTCGAATCCCGATGATGATGGCCCAAGTGCTGATTTATTACACGATGTACGATATGGACTTTGATGAAGCGATGACGTACATGACTCGTTTCCAATATGACTTTAACGAACAAACGGAAGAATACGAAATTCGGTTAGAACCTAAATTTCGCGAACTGGATCGATATGATGATATCCGAGAAGAACTTTCAAAGAGAGGATACCGTGTAACGGTGGAAGAAGGTCAGATGTATTTTGGCGGCATTCAAGCGGTAATCTACGATGCGATTAGACAAGAACTGCACGGGTATGCGGATCCTCGCCGGGGTGGGAGTGCTGACGGCGGGAGTGAACGTGGCACTGCGGTTCCAGGAACCGGTGTTACCGGAACCGGGGTTCCAGGAACCGACGTCACCGGAACCAGGGTTCCAGGAACCGACGTCACCGGAACCAACGTCACCGGAACCAAAATCCAAATCCGACAGCAGCAAAAAGGTGGTCACTCATGAACAAACAAGATTCCTCTCAAAAACGTCAAAAAAAACGAGCTAAACTTCTCCGAACTCTGTTGCCTATCCTGTTCTTCTTTGCGGTGTTTCTCTTCATGGTTGCATTCAAACACGAGGATGAACTGTCGAACGCAGAACGAAGAGCGATGGAGTTAGTGACATTTGAGGAAGAATGGGCCGTCCATGGTCATCTTCCGGAAGAACTTGTTGAAGCGACGGCGGGACTGGTTCCTCCCGTGAAAAGTCGGATGATTCACCGGATCATGGAAGAGATTCCGTTACACATTGTACATCTTCCATCTAATGACATGGCTGAACATACTGGAGTAGAATCGATTACCGGTGCTCCGAACGACCGTCCTCAATTTTTAACCACGGTTGATGAGCGATATTCTATCGGATGGTTTCCAACATGGATGATTGAGTTGGCCCATGAGTTGGATACTGCTTATAACAGAAAAGACTTAGCGGAGTTGACGGTACTGCATCCTACTGAAGCATTAAGAATCATGAATGAAACATTGGAAGGGGAAGAGGATCGACGAACAGCCCAAGAAGAAGAGCGCAGGGCAATGATTGAATCAGGGAAGCGACCATCTTTCATAGAGGAAGAAGAGACTATCCCTGTTTATCAAGACGTGGCAGCGGCGATTCGCACTCAACATCCTGATGTTCTATTACTTGATTTTGAAGCGATTGTTGAGCACACTCAAACGGAAGAATTTCGAATTTTTGAAGGAGGGAGTGTGGGTGTGGAAGATATAATCGATCAGACATACGAGTTTCTTGAAACACTCTACAGACCACAAGACAGGTTTACGACGTATCTATTATTTAGCGAGGATATGTACGACCATCTTGGCTTTGGTCCAACAGACCAATTGACAGATCAACTTCAATTGCTGGCAGAGCAAAATGAGTTCGTCTATTTCATTCCTGTCTCCTCTTACGAAGAGAGTGAGCAACCTTATTGGGAGAAGGAAGATATCTTGCCTTTGTTTTATAGCGGGGCATAGACGTGTAAAAAAAAAGAAAAAAGCGAAGTCTCCTTGGGACAGAGGAGCATCGCTTTTTTCTTTCGCTGAATAAAGGAATATTCCTTTACAAGCAAATCTATCTATTAATGATAGGGGGGGAGAGATGAAAGTGGTGGATTTCAACTCCTAGTATTAGTATACCCAGTGTGAATAAGTTAAAACATTTTTTTCGAAAAAAAGATAAAAAGTTTTTCGATAGTAGACTACGTGGATTTGAGAAGGTCATGAAAAGCCTTAAAGAGATGTCATTTGTCCTACGCATGTCATTCAAAAAGTGAGTATTTCCTCTTTAGATCATAAAATAAACAGATAATTCCCGGAAATAGTCCATAAGAACCTACTAATTTCGCATTTATATTGATAAAATTACCTTTATTGTTAGCTTTCTTGGGATTATAGGCTTGTTTATTATTAAAATAATGAAAGAAAGAGGTGGATTCATGTCTTTTTTTGAATCAAAAGTTCGATCAGCACTCTTTGTTTCTGCAGCTTCAGTCGGTGCAATGGTGGTTGCCCCGGGGTTAGCGGAAGCATCTTTTGGTGAAAAGAACTTACGTGTTGGAATGGAAGAAGAAAATGTAAAAGTTTTGCAAGAGAAATTAAAAGACAAAGGGTACTTCAACTTTCACACAGCGACTGGTTATTTTGGTAATGTTACCCGCCAGGCCGTCCAGAAATTTCAGAAAGAACACGGACTTACCCAAGATGGCATCGTCGGACCGCAAACATTTAGGGCGTTAAACGGGACGAGCTCTAGTAGCAACGGGACCCAGTCTTCCAACTCGAATAGTTCTTCATCAGGAAGTTCATCATCGAGTACATATGATTCGGGAACGTCATCCATTCAAAATGCTAGTCAAGTGATGCGTAGTGGAACAAGAAATCAAGATGTATCTAGGTTGCAGTCTTACTTGAAAAAAGCAGGGTTCTATGAACATCCTGAAATAACCGGAGTCTATGGCAACATGACACAGCAAGCAGTTCGAAAGTTCCAGCAGGCACGAGGCTTATCGGTAGACGGACTAGCTGGACCTCAAACGTTATCTATAGTGAACAGAGAAATTTCTGGATCGGCGCCATCGTCAGGCTCATCAGCTAGTTCCGGCAGTTCATCATCAAATAGTTCAACCAGTTCTAATAATTCATCAAGCAGTTCATCAAGTTCAAACAACTCGTCCGCGACTACATCCAGTTCATCTTCAGACATCTCCAATGTGGTGCTAAGACAAGGAGCGAGAGGAAGTCAAGTCCGTGAATTACAAACACGCTTGAAAGATTTAGGTTATTATACTTCTTCTGTGGACGGGTCATTCGGGCCGTTAACAGTTCAAGCGGTTCGTCAATTGCAAAGCCAGACGAATATTTCCGTAGATGGTGTATTCGGACCACAAACTTACAGAGAGTTGGAAAAAGGCATTTCTAACAATCAAACAAGTAGTTCATCTAATCAATCGTCGTCGAGCAACTCGTCTTCTCCTTCAGTTTTGAAAGAAGGAAGCAAAGGTTCTTCAGTGACAGAATTGCAAAATATGTTAAAGGCTACGGGCCATTTTAGCGGTAACGCAACAGGAAACTTCGGACCAGTAACGAAAGCAGCGCTTGTAAAATTCCAAAACCAATGGGGATTAATCTCTGACGGGATTGCTACAAAAGCAACATTAGATAAGTTGGAAGAAGTGGCAGCTATTCATATGAGTGAGTCAACCTCTAGTACAAGCTCATCGCAAAGCTTTAACACCATGAATTTAATTGCCGATGCTTCCGACCACCTAGGTGTTCCTTATCTCTGGGGTGGAACAACACCGTCAGGCTTTGACTGTAGCGGATTTATTCAAAGTGTCTTTAAAAACAACGGCGTGAATTTGCCAAGAACAGTGGCTCAGCAATGGAACGCAACAAAATCCGTTTCTACTCCGAGAGTGGGGGACATCGTTTATTTCGAAACGTATCGAACAGGACCTTCTCATAACGGTATTTATATAGGAAATAATCAATTCATTCATTCTGGAAGTTCAACAGGAGTCACGGTGACAAGTATGAGTAATAGCTATTGGTCTCAAAGGTATTTAGGAGCCAGAAGAGCAAATTAACTACAATTTCAAAAGAGATACGCCCTGCCATAAACAGAGTGTATCTCTTTTTTTTGTTCTCACGCTCTCATGTGAATTTGAAAGACCAATCCATTTGACAAATTAAATCGTAATGGTTACGATTTAATTACCAACTATAGAATGGGTTAACACAGGACTGACGAAAGGTTCGACGTCTTTGGATGGGATATTACCAGTCTTATAGACCAGTTTTGAAAAATGAACTTTTTAGGATAGTCACATCTATTACTTAATAGAGAGGAGAGAAATCATGCTTGACGATCTTTACCGACAGTTGATCATGGACCATACAAGACGAAAACGGAATTATCGAGAGATGAAGGATGGCGACTTTGTTCATTATAAAAATCCTACGTGCGGGGACGTTATGACGTTGTTTTGGAAGTGGAATGACAATGGTACGCTGGAGGATGTCAGTTTTATTGGAGAAGGGTGTAGTATCTCTATGGCCTCGTGTTCGATGATGACTGAACTTGCTAAGGGCAAAAGTTATCATGAAATTGTAGCATTACGTGAGGGAATGGAGAGGCTTATTCGTCATGAAGAGGAACCCGATGAATTTGATCTTGATGACGCCCTGTCACTAGCAGGTGTCCACCGCCTTCGCGCACGTCATAATTGTGCACTTATGCCTTGGCAGGCGATGGATAGGGCATTTCTAGATACGTAGTTAAATAAATGCAATCTTGAACGTAATAGGATAAATCGTTCATATACTTGGGAGAAAAGATTACATTGGAGTAGAGAAACGCTTTTCTGCTCTTTTTATATTTGTTTAATTTAGCAGCTGGATTAACCTTCTTTTCGTGATCACCCACAACCATATTTTTATGCGAGAAAGGAGAACATTTGTCATGACAACTTGGGATTTATCTCGGACGAAAAATCATATTTTGATTTGTAATGGAGGATCTTGTTCGCGTCAAGGAGCAGAAGAACTAACAGACTCTCTAAGAGAAGAGATCAGTCGACGTGAATTAAATACTGAGATTCATACAACGAAAACTCGCTGCAACGGAAGGTGTCAGGATGCCTGTGTAGTAACGGTATACCCTGAGGGAAGTTGGTATAAGGATCTTTCAATTAGTGACGTTAAGCCGTTTATTCAATCGCTTTATACTCAACAGGTGTATGAGACGAAAAGGTGCCTGTATTTCAATGAGGACGGCTTTCAACCTGTAGATGAAACAATTGCAACGGGAATGTCGAAAGAGGCGGCAAGAAAGAAACGTTCTGCTAAGTAGCCTTTCAGAAAAATAAAATGACCTTTCTAAGGTGTCAATGAAAAGTACTTCGACGACCGTTCACATCCAAAAAATCTTTAAAATGTTATCAATAAATGCAAATAAAAAAACTCCCGGGGACTCGAGAGTTTTTTTGAAATAAGTTTTATCATGATGTTTAGAATATATAGTACGGGGAAGGTAGTATATTGTAAGCAGAATTTAGTGAATGTGTCATATAGTAGTAGATTGATTGTTTAATAGATAATTATAGACGTCCCGCACCCATGTAAGTGCTGCTCCAGTAAGGATTACTCATATCAGATACTGTTACACCAGTAGATGCACCAGAGTGAATGAATTGCCCGTTACCTAAGTAGATTCCTGCGTGTGAAGGACCTGTACGAGTTTCAAAGAACACGATGTCTCCACGTTGTGGGTTAGATACTTTTGTAGCTGCGCTATACATACCAGCTACAGTACGTGGAATGCTCTTACCATTGTTGTTGAAAGCATAGTTAATGAACCCACTGCAGTCGAAACCAGATGGTGTAGTTCCACCCCACTGATAAGATGATCCGATTACGCTACGAGCTGTTGAAATGATTCCTTCAGTGTTCCCTGAAGAATTACTTACAGTGGTTGCTGTGTTTGAGCTTGAGCTAGTGTTGCTTGAGCTTGAAGAAGCAGATGTACCATTGATTGCTCCGTAAGTTTGTGGTCCAGCGATACCGTCAACACTGATTCCAGCACTACGTTGGAAGTCACGTACAGATTGTTGAGTCTTAGGTCCGTAAACACCAGATGTTCCGCCTGAAAATCCACGCTCATTTAACGCGATTTGCAATTGACGAACTTGGTCTCCACGAGCACCAGGACGCAATACTGTGTTGAACGAAATTGTTGAGTTGCTTGAAGAACTAACTTGAGCTGTGTTTGAGCTAGAGCTGCTTCCTGAAACGCCTAAAGCACGGAATGTTTGTGGTCCAGCGATGCCGTCAACTGAGATCCCAGCACTGCGTTGGAAGTCACGAACAGCTTGTCTAGTTACATTTCCGAAAAAACCACTTGAATGACTAACTGAGAAATGCCCTGTGTCCCGCAAAGCATCTTGTAATTCTGATACGTCAGCGTGACGTGTACCTTCTCTTAATGTTTGATCTCCTAAAGCTGCGTCGAATGCTGTCGGCATTGCGAACAAGCTTCCTGCTAAAATAACACTCATTACCACTTTTTTCATAAAATTTACTCTCCCCTTATTATGTAATTTCATTTTATTTCGTTTGGTTTAATTTGGCTGCGTTTGGTTTTCCTGATCACAAGACTTAGTGTATATGAAAAAATATGAGAGAACAATAGATTATCCCATACGTTAACTAACGTTAACCTCTCTGTAAAATTTGTAATATAAATTAATATTCTGACACTTGATGTAGCGTCTTTGTAACAAAAACAGGCTATTTGACTAATGAAGTCTGACTGTTATGTTACATAAGTGTGTCATGGAGGAAATAAAAAAAGACTTTATACGATAGAAATCGTATAAAGTCTATAAAACTATGGTAAAGCTTATCTGAAATAATTAATCATTGCGTCGCGGATCGCTTCAGCAGATCGTTGACGATAAGAATCTTGTCGAAGTTTCGCTGCGTCTGCAGGATAGTCTTTGAAAGCAACTTCTAATAGAGCACTTGGAATTTGAGTTTCACGAATGACATGATAGTTTCCTTCTTCTACACGTCGATAATGTGTCCCCATTTTTGCTACGGTTGCATCTTGCAACGCATGAGCTAGCCTAATACTGTTAGCCCGTTCGTATTTACCGTGCCAGAATGTCTCGGTCCCATTTGCAGAACCATTAAACACATTTGTATGAACACTTACAAAGGCATCTGCCCCCGATCGGTTACCGATAAATGAACGTTGACTAAGAGATAGGAAGAAGTCTGTTCTTCTTATCATAATCACTTCTGCCCCTGCTTGTCTCAAGAGCTCTTCAGCTCTTAAACTAATATCAAGGACAACATCTTTTTCCAGCATGCCGCCACCAATACCACCTGAGTCTTGAGCGCCGTGACCGGCATCAAGAACAATCGTTTTACCGGCTAATGGACCTGAACTAGCTGAAGATTTTGAAGCTAATTGAATATAACCAGCAGATACATAGCCTGTTTTATTATTATCGTACTTAATTTGGTGCCAGCTGTTCTGACCAGATCGGCTGTAAGTAGACAAAATTTCAACTCTGTCATCTCTAGATAGAGAATCAACTTGTCCGTATGAAGTACCTGGGCCAGAGCGAACATTTAATGAAGGCCCATTTACATATCCGATCACAGCCGAACCAACGAAGTCTTCGTCGGAAGAGTCTTCAGAAGGAATGTCTACAAATGATCCAGATACATAGGCTGTTCCACCGTTAAATGAAATTCTATACCATCCATTACTAGATTCAGATAGGATACTTACGACTGAGCCGTTTGTTAATTGTCCAACAACGCCATAGCTCGTGCTTGGTCCGCTGCGAACATTTAATGATGAGGCAGTGATAACCCCAGTTTGAGCTGTTTCTTCAAGTAAGCTTGAGATCATAGCTAAAGTGGGCCCGTCAGCGATTCCATTATCTACTAATTCGTTGCTCCGTTGAAACTCACTAACCACTCCAGCAGTAACTGAACTATAACTGTTAGATGGATTCGTTGGGAAGTTGCCATAACCTAGAGCTGTTAAATTCTCTTTTAATTCAACGATATGAGAGCCGCGCTCCCCATTCGTATAAGGAGAGTTTAATGTACTATCAATAAAACTTAAAGTTTCTTCATCTGCAATGCCTGATATGTCTAAGCCATAATATTGTTGGAAGTCTTCCACAACACCCATGGTCACAGGACCGTAACGGTTAGAAGGATTAGTAGGAAAACTTCCAAATCCAAGGTGTGTTAAGTCCATTTTTAATTGTGTGATATGTGATCCAGAAGCTCCGTCGAAAAAGGCAGTAGTCAGGGCCTGTTCAATGGTAGCTAGCGAGTTTGAATCGGGAATACCAGTCACATTTAACCCATACTCCCGCTGGAAGTCTTCCACAACGCCCATGGTCACAGGACCGAAACGGTTAGAAGGGTTAGATGGGAAATTCCCAAAACCAAGGTTAGTTAAGTCAATTTTCAAGTCGGTAATATGATCTCCGGCAGCTCCATCGAAAAAGGCAGAAGCAAGGGCCGCATCAATGGCAGCTAACGTTTCAGAATTAGCAATACCAGTCACATTTAAGCCGAAATCCCGTTGAAAATCCTCCACAACGCCCATCGTTACAGGACCGTAACGGTTAGAAGGGCTAGAAGGGAAGTTCCCAAAGCCAAGATTGGTTAAGTCAATCTTTAAATCAGTGACATGATCCCCGGCAGCTCCATTGAAGAAAGCAGAAGCAAGGGCCGCATCAATGGCAGCTAATGTTTCAGAATCTGCAATCCCTGTCACTGGTAAACTGTATGCCCGTTGGAAATCTTCCACAACGCCCATCGTTACAGGACCGTAACGGTTAGAAGGGCTAGACGGGAAGTTCCCAAAGCCAAGGTTGGTTAAGTCGATTTTTAAATCAGTGACATGATCTCCGGCAGCTCCGTCGAAAAAGGCAGAAGCGAGTGCCGCATCAATGGCAGCTAATGTTTCAGAATCTGCAATCCCTGTCACTGGTAAACTGTATGCCCGTTGGAAATCTTCCACAACGCCCATCGTTACAGGACCGTAACGGTCAGAAGGACTAGATGGGAAGTTTCCGAAACCAAGGTTCGTAAGGTCAAGTTTGAGGTCTCTGATATAGTCTCCACTTGCCCCATCATAAAAATCATTATTTAATGCTGAATCAATCGTATTTAACGTTTGTGTATCAGCCAAACCGGTAATAGGTAAATTATGAGAAGCTTGAAATTCTTCCACCACTCCCATGGTGACAGGACCGTATGTAGTTGATGGATCACTAGGAAATGAGCCAAAACCAAGTTCTGTCAAGTTCTCTTTGAGTTCTACTGTTTCACTATCCGTTAAAGTTGGAGTAGCAGTTGTCATGGAGAAAGATTGAAAGCTCTCATCTGATTGAACTTCTTGATTCTTCTCTTCGTCTTTGTCCGAAGTCGATTCAGAAGAGTCATTTTTTTTGTCTTCAAAAGCTGTTTCTTCATTAGAAGCTTCATTCGTTTCATTAGAATCTTCTTCGGATTCTACTTTTTCATCGGATTGACGTTGTTCATTCTTCTCTTCGTCTTTGTCCGAAGTCGATTCAGAAGAGTCATTTTTTTTGTCTTCAAAAGCTGTTTCTTCATTAGAAGCTTCATTCGTTTCATTAGAATCTTCTTCGGATTCTACTTTTTCATCGGATTGACGTTGTTCATTTTTCTCTTCGTCTTTGTCCGAAGTGGATTCAGAAGAGTCGCTTTCTTTGTCTTCAGAAAGTGTTTCTTCATTAGAAGCTTCATTTGTTTCGTTAGAAGCGTCTACGTTTTCTACTTTTTCATCTGATTGGTTTTCTTCATTCTTCTCTTCGTCTTTATCCGAAGTGGATTCAGAAGAGTTGCTTTCTTTGTCTTCAGAAGCTGTTTCTTCATTAGAAGCTTCATTTGTTTCGTTAGAAGCATCCTCGTTTTCTACGTTTTCATCTGATTGGTTTTCTTCATTTTTCTCTTCGTCTTTATCCGAAGTGGATTCAGAAGAGTCGCTTTCTTTGTCTTCAGAAGCTGTTTCTTCATTAGAAGCTTCATTTGTTTCGTTAGAAGCATCCTCGTTTTCTACGTTTTCATCTGATTGGTTTTCTTCATTTTTCTCTTCGTCTTTATCCGAAGTGGATTCAGAAGAGTTGCTTTCTTTGTCTTCAGAAGCTGTTTCTTCATTAGAATCTTCATTCGTTTCATTAGAAGCGTCTTCAGATTCTACTTGCTCATCTGATGTCTCAGTAGATTCTTCTTCCTTGCCATCTTCTTCAACGTCTTCTTCTTCTTCACGTAATTCGAAGACGAGTTCTTCTTTGTATTCATTTCCTGCAAGGTCACGGACAAAAAATGTCGCTGTAGTCGTGCCTATTTTGAAAGAATCCTCCAGTAGAAAGCTTCCATCTTGAGCTAAATCAAGGTGGGATTCTTCATAGACATCTCCATCTTTTTCTAATTCAAATGAAAAGTCTAATGTGGAAGTGTCTAAGCCCATGCTTATTAAAGAAGATTGCACAGTCCCTTCAAGGATATTATCCTCTAAAGTTACTTTGTCTTCAGAATAAACTTCATTCCACTCAATAGCAGGTTGTTCACTATTATGAACAAAAGCAGTCTTTTCTACAACGTTGTCTTCATTTTCAGAAGATTCGTCAATTAATGCCAAATGGTAAACGTCATCTTCTAAATGGATGACTTCCTCTTCAGTATCGTTCTTTATAGAGAAATCCCATTCGAATAAAAATGACTCTTCTTCCTCATTCATTACGTCAGTCACTTTTCCAAGGTTCTCTTCTTCACTATTCAATAGATAAAGAACAAGATTCTCCTCAACACCTTCATAAGAAAGGGTGATGGACTCCTCGGATGACTGGTTAAACACTTTTGGTTGCACTGTTAGAAAACTGGTTTCTTCGTCTTTTTCAGTGAAAAGACCTTCAAGATCTCCTGCAGCTGCAGGGAGAACCGAAGAGAAAAACAGTAGCAGAGCCAAATGTACGACAGTGATCTGTCGAATGGTTCTTTTGGACACGCACTTCATCTCCTTAGATTAGAAAAGTTATATTAAGTTTTTAGATAGATAGTGGGATTAAGCTAAGCTAAATTAGTTGCTATGTAATCTCTCCTCCTTTCAGAAAGGTCTAACACAGGATACATTTTATTACAAAGTGTGGGGAAAATCTATGAGACTATTACACAAATGTCAAAAAAGCAAGAATTTAATCGTTTTGTAACATTCTTTTTTATGTCGTCGACAGAAATTTACACGGAAAGATAATCTCTATAGAAATGGATATGATATAATTACAAATTGGAAGAGGGAAACAGTTTGTAACAGGAAGCTAACATACCTATTGGGGAGGCTCCTTATCCTTAGTGAGTTCATGAATAGAAGAAGAGGTGGAAATGGTAATGTTTAATAGGAAGAAAGTGGTTCACATGACCACCGTCCATCACCCGTTAGATCCGCGGATATACTATAAAGAATGTACATCTCTTCATAGGTCAGGCTACGATGTGACGTTAATCGCACCGGACTCTTCAGATCTAAAGGATGAAGAAGTTCGAATTTCCAAGCTGAAAAAGCACTCTAGCCGATTAAAAGGGATGATATTCGGGACAATGAACGCTTATCGTAAAGCGCGTAAGTTGAAAGCAGACGTGTATCATTTCCACGACCCGGAACTAATTCCAGTTGCTTGGTTATTGAAAAAAAAGAACAATGTCGTGATTTACGATATTCATGAGGATTATGAAACAGGCATTGTCCAAAGAGACTATTTAACCCCCACTCTGAGAAAGATCTTAGCGAAAGTGTATAAAATCATTGAAAATAGATTGACGAAAAACATGGAGTTATGTTTAGCGGAGAAATACTATAAAGAGAAATATCCACGAGGGACATGCATTTTAAACTATCCATTGCTGCAAACCTCATTAATTAATCATGATACGACCAGCCCTAGAGTGAACCAGTTGTTATATACCGGTAATTTAACGACAGATAGGGGAGCGTTACTCCACGCCCGCTTGCCTTCGCTTGACCCGGACCTCTCCGTCCACTTTTATGGACGATGTTCTGAGCATCTCGCACAGCAAATGAAACAAAAAGCAGGAGTTGGAGAAGAGAGAATGCACATTGACGGTGTGAATCGTTATTTGCCTAAAGGAGAAATTGATGCCGCTTATTCAAGCAGACCTTGGCTTGCCGGAGTCGCTCTTTTCCCGCCGACAGACCATTATATGAAGAAGGAACTGACCAAGTTTTTCGAATATATGACAGCAGGGATTCCCATCCTGTGCTCTGACTTCCCTAAATGGAAGGAATTCATTGATACGTATCAATGCGGACTTTCCGTAGATCCCTATAACGATAAGGAAATCGTAAAGGCGCTTAACTACTTAAGAGAGAATCCAGAAGAAGCGAAGGCTATGGGGAGAAGAGGGAGAGAAGCGGTGCTCAATCATCTCAATTGGCAAAAAGAAGAAGAAAAGCTATTAAAATGGTATGATTCATTGATAAAGAAGGACACTTAAATGAAAGAAGTGACAAAGGTGCAGGTGATGGTCAAATGAAGTCAGTAGAGATAAATAACCCCGTTGTTTCAGTCATTACACCATCATACAACAGTGCTCAGTATATATCAGAAACGATAAACTCCGTGCTAGCGCAAACGTACCCTGATTGGGAAATGATCATTGTAGATGATTGCTCTAAAGATCAGACCGTGCAAATCATCAAAGATTTTCAGAGAAAAGATAATAGAATTAAACTGATCCAACTGGAAAAAAATCAAGGGGCGGCCGTGGCAAGAAACACAGCCATAAGAGCATCACAAGGACGTTTCCTTGCGTTTTTAGATAGTGATGATCAATGGATGCCTGAGAAACTGGAGAAACAACGCCACTTCATGGAATCAAATGAGATCGCCTTTTCTTTCACTCAATATGTCACGATTGACGAAGCAGGTAACAGAATCGGACTAGGTGATGAAATTCCTGAGAGAATCAAGTACAATCAGCTCATAAAGAGAAATATGATTGGCTGTCTAACGGTCATGTTAGATAAAGAAAAAATTGGTGAGATTGAAATGGTAAATATTCGTACAAGGCAGGATTACGTCTTATGGCTCGATTTATGTAAAAGAGGGTACATAGCTTACAGTATGAAAGAACCACTGGCCTTGTATCGTAGGCAAGAGCAATCGATTTCAAGTAACAAAATGGCCATGGCCAAGCAAAATTGGAAAGTTTATCGTCAAATAGAGCAACTAAGTCTCATGAAAAGCAGCTGGTATTTCTTACATTATATCTTCTATAAGTTAAAGAAATATGGAAAGAAGTAGCTCTGCATAGAGAGGTGGATGAGCCCTAGGCTTCCCTTCCTCCTGACAAGATCAACTAAGTGAAGCTATTCACCTTTTACGAATAGTTAAAAATTTATCCCGCTCAGCGGTGATGCGATTAGAAATGGCGGTGTCATCAACATTTATGCGAACGTATATGCAAGAGATACTGAAGAGGAAAGACCTCATCATTTATCTCATCAAATCAGGCTTAAAAGCAGAACATAGAAACAGTTACTTAGGTTATTTCTGGTGGTTATTAGATCCATTAATTGGTGTTCTTATTTATTACTTCTTAATGAGTGTACTTTTAGGAAGAGGAGGAGAGAATTTTGCCGTCTTTCTTGTGATTGGTCTCGTCGCATGGCGCTGGACTAGCACCGCGGTAAATAGTTCATCGAAGGCGATCATTCGATATTCATCGATCATTAATCAAGTGTATTTGCCTAAATCGATTTTTCCAATGACAAAAACTATCTCTCAGCTCGTAAACTTTTCTTTCGGTCTTGTGATTGTAGCGATTTTCTTGCTTGTGAATGGGATCATTCCTGGCTGGCAGATCATTTATATGCCACTGATCATTTTCGTTCAACTTGTCTTTTTATTAGCGCTAAGTTTATTCCTAGCGTATATTTCAGTCTTTATAAGAGATGTAGATAATTTACTTTCTCACATTATTAGAATATGGTTCTATTCGTCTCCAATCATTTGGGCAGGCGGGCGTTTACCAGACCAATATCAATGGATTGTAGATATTAACCCGATCGCACAAATTATCAATTCCTATCGAGATGTTTTGATGTATCATTCGTCACCTAATTTAGTTGCGTTAGTCTCTATAGGCGTGATGTCGATCATTTTTCTTGCGTTATTTTTGTACTATTATAGTAAAAATGAATACAAAATTATCAAGGCACTATAAAAAAGAGGGTTATGTATGTCAATGAAACCAGAAGGACTTCAACAAAAGGATGAAGAACGTGAAGTAGTCATCGAAGCGAAAAATCTCGGAGTGACCTTCACTACCGGGAACAGCGCTGATGATTACAAGTCCTATGTACTCGATCTCATTACAAACAAAAAAGATAAAAAAGAAAAAAAAGTGATCTGGCCCTTAAGGAATCTTGATTTCAAAGGCTATAAAGGCGAAATTCTCGGAATTATCGGCTCGAATGGATCTGGAAAAACAACCATTTGTAAAATGATTTCCGGAATCTTAGAGCCTGATGAGGGCAACCTTTACGTCGATGGAAATGTATCTGCCTTGTTTTCCCTAGGGATGGGTTTTGATAAAGAACTAACAGGCCGAGAAAATGTTTACTTAAATGGAATGATGATCGGGATTCCTAAAGCAAGAATTCATGAATTTATAGATGAGATTCATGAATTCTCAGGACTTGAAAAGTTCATGGACCGACCGATTAAAACGTATTCCAGTGGGATGAAAGCAAGACTCGGATTTAGTGTGGCCGCGTTTTTAGAACCGGAAATCCTTATTTTAGATGAGGCATTGAACACGGGCGATGCAGCCTTCGGACAAAAGGCCGCTGAGAAAATGAAAGAACTAGTAGCGAAAGCAAAAATGGTCATCTTAGTTACGCACAGCTTGAAATACGCCAGACGAAATTGTGACCGACTGATTTGGATCGATAAAGGGAAGATCAGGGCAAATGGTGACCCGAAAGAAGTCACAGAGCTGTATAAAGCGTCTGTTCCAGAACGTCAACCAAGAAGAAAAAAACGTCTGGATATCGAAAAGACGACTGCAGACATCAAGGACAGAACCATTGTGAAAGCAGAAAATATTGGTGTGTCATACGAAGTGAATAAAGAACAGTTTTGGGCGATTCGAGGCAACTCCTTTGAGATCAAAGAAGGGGAAGTGGTCGGCATTATCGGCCACAACGGAGCAGGGAAGAGCACCCTCTGCAAATTGATGACGAATATCTTAACCCCTGATGAAGGAACGCTCACGCTAAAAGGTGAAACAACGGCCTTGTTAGGCTATGGTACGGGATTTAACAGTCAGCTCACAGGTCGAGACAACATTTACTTGAACGGGATGCTGCTCGGGATTTCAAAGAAAAAGATTGATGCCGATTACGATAAAATCGTCGAATTCTCTGAATTAAAGAATGCGATTGATAAACCGATTAAACAGTATTCTAGCGGGATGCAGGCCAGGTTAGGATTCAGTATTGCGGCCACATTGAAGCCGGATATTTTTATTCTAGATGAAGCCCTCTCAACAGGAGATATTGCCTTTAAACAGAAAGCCAGCGAGAAGATTCAAGACATGATGGAAATGGCGAAAGCGGTCATTATCGTCTCCCACAGCATGGGCTTTGTAGAGAAAATCTGTACGCGGGCGATCTGGATGGACAAAGGGAAAGTGCTGTATGACGGCGATCCGAAAAAAGCGATAGAGCTTTACAGGGAAAAATATAACGTGAAGAAGAAAGTCAGAAAGCGCAGAAAGAGACCAGTGAAAAAATCAGCAGAGTAATCGTCTGGTGAAAGTAGCTTCAACAAAATATATCAAAAAACAAGGTGAGGTGTTGTTTGACCATGACAAAAGTAGACCAACTGAAACATTCACTGAAAGGCAAACTGACAAAAGATCAAAAGGAATTAATCAAACGAGTGGTTCCATTTATCGGGCTTCCCACAACACAAATCCAACTTTTAAAGCACAAATTAAATAACCTCGGCTTCACGGAGCGGGGATTAAAGGATCTTGAAGCTCAATTTCATAAAGCAAAAAATTTAAAGTTCAAAAAATATATCGCTTGGGAGCTTGCTCTTTGGCATACAAACCAGTACACAAAAACAGATGCTAAAAAAGCGCTCGATTATTTGGAAGTCGTTCTTCAAGACGAGGAAAACAAAGAAAAAGTCAGACGGGCAACGATTTTAACTGCTGAAGCGATGAAGCGACTTGGGTTTGAGTCCAATGGGAAGCGATTGCTCACCAAGGTGATAAAAGAAAACAAACACCCCGATCTTTATTTAGCAGGGGCAAACCTTGAAGAAGGCTTGCAAAACCGGATAGCTTGGATTAACAAAGTCTATCGTCATTACGGGCTAATGGAGATTAAATTAAATGAACAGCTATTAACTGAACGGGAGCCATACGACGCCATTGAGATGGAAATGAAAAAGACGTTAGTAGCTAATAAACGGTTACAAGAAAACAAAGTGACGGTCCTCATGCCTATGTATAACTCAGAAGATGTGATTCATTCTGCTTTATCGTCGGTGCAACAACAAACGTGGACGAACTTGGAGATTATCGTCATCGATGACTGTTCTACAGACTCCACAGTGAAGGCCGTAAAGAAATATCAAGCGAAGGATGATCGCATCACGCTCATCAAAGCTGAGGAAAATGGTGGGCCGTACGTAGCGAGAAACTTAGCTCTGAACCAAGCGACAGGTGAATTTGTCACGATCAATGATGCCGATGACTGGTCCCACCCGGAGAAAATTGAGAAACAAGTCCTCCACTTAATTAAGAACGATAAATTGGTTGGGAACATGTCAGAACAGGCTAGAATGACGAATCATTTTGAATTTTTCCGACGAGCACGGCCAGGAGAATACCTCTTCAATAACATGTCCTCCTTTATGTTCCGACGCCAGCAAGTACTTGAAAAGTTAGGGTACTGGGATTCTGTGCGATTTGCGGGCGACTCTGAATTTATTTACCGGGTTAAAAAGGTTTTCGGAGAATACGCCGTGGAAGAGTTACAGACAGGTCCACTATCTTTCCAACGACAAACGGATACGTCTTTAACTGGCAACGAAGTATTTGGTTTGCCTAATTATAAAATGGGGGCTAGAAGAGAATATGAAATGGCCCACGATCACTATCATAAGAACTCTAAGAACTTGAACTATTCATTTCCACAGCAGGTTCGTCCATTTGCTATTCCTGAACCGATGCGTCCAGAAAAAGAACAGAAAACAAATGGATATCGCAAATTTGATTTGATTTTCGTGGCAGATTTCAGGAATGAATCGGCGCTTACAAAAGAAGACAGAGCCAAGTTGGTCACCCAGTCTCCATCGATGCGAATCGGTTTCGTTCAACTCTATCGTTACGACACATCGCCGTATGCCGATGTCCATTCGATTTACAGAGAGCTACTGAACGACGGACACGCCGAAATGATTGTTTATGGTGAGAAGGTGGAGTGTGATCGCTGTGTAATTTCTGGTCTAGCGTGCTTGAATGAGTTTCAGCGATACGTGCCTGAACTCAAAGCGAAAGAAGCGGTCTTTCTTGTGAAAGAGAATGAGAAGATGAACCCATCGACGCCGTATGCTAAGCGAATCCAACACTACGTTCATGCAGAAGCAACAGGGTATCCAGTTTCGGATAAAGCTAGAAAAGCGTATTCTGAAGGGACCATGGAGTTGGCTAAAACAACATGGAGAGATTTTCACACATCTTTAATGGATCGGAATCAGAATTCCTAACAAAAGGGAGGGGCTGCCTTTGGATCAGAATGAGCAACAAAAGCTGAAGCAAATGATGAGAGAGAAAGCGGAATTCCGGAAGGTCCAAAGGGAAAAAGATGCCGCTGTCGAGGAATTGAATGACTACAAACATAAAGGGAACAGGAGGCAAACTGCTCCTGTGAAGGTTGTGAAGCGAGTCTCAAATAAACTTCAATCAGCCTTGTTCGGTCGCGAGTTTCAGAAACTCCGAAAGAATAACCGCCAATTGAAATCAAACTACAACAAAGCGGAACGAAAGCGAAATCTCACCGAAGAAGACTTAGCCAAGGCCCAGAAAAAAATCACCGAGCAACAAGCAACGATCACGATGCTTGAAGGAAAGTTGAAGCAGGCAGATCCAGATCAGTGGATCAAGCTTGTTTCTACTGCCTATGCTAACGGCGATGTGATAGACTGCCTTGAGGAAATCATTCAGTTAAAGCAGAAAAACAATCACGATTTTAACGAGGCGTTGTACCACAGTATGAAAGAAGCCGCCAAAGAAGAGAACGAAATCAAGTGGTTTGTTTATACGAAGATTCTCTCAGGTTTAAATGTGAACGAAGTACCTGAATTTTTGCTGAGGGGAATGGAAGATCAACAGACCGTATCTTTAGCTCCTGTCTCTTCGTTTAGATCATGTCTAACGACAAGATTGAGAAGACGCCAACTAGGGGAAGATCTCCCTGAATGGCAGCTCGATGATAAATCGACAGGCTACCGTTTTGCCAAGGAGCATTCGTTTACTGTGCCACAAGTGAATGAGCAGGTTTTCACGTTGGACAGCGTACCTAAACAAGCAGGCATTGTCATTAAACCTCATAATGGAGCCGGGGCCCGGGGCGTTTATCTGTTAGTGAATGAAAACAGAATCCTAGACGTGAAAAGGTCTGAAGTTTTGTCAGGTTGGGGCGAGTTAACGGCCAACATGAGGGAAGATTTAAAGCTGAACTGGGTTCATCAAGACGAATGGCGAACAGAACAGCTTTATTTCATAGATGACGAACAAACGGAACCAGCTAGAGATTTGAAATTTTATAGTTTTTACGGCAAAGTCGCCCTCATTCTTGAAGTGAAACGATTTCCAGAACCAACGTATTGCTGGTGGAGCCCCGATGGTTCGCGTGTTCATACAGGAAAGTATGAGAACAAGTTGATGGCCGGTGAAGGCTTTTCCAATGAGGACCTTTTGAAAGTGGAAGCATTGAGTAAGAAAATACCGGCCCCGTTTTGTCGTATTGACTTTCTGAAGACGAGCCAAGGGCTTGTATTTGGTGAAGTGACGCCGAAACCAGGAAATTACGATCATTTCGACGACAACACCGATCAGATTCTTGGCGAGTATTTCCTCGAAGCGGAAGGCCGGCTACAAAGAGACCTGTTACAAGGCAAAAAATTTCTTGAGTTTAGGTAGGCAGAAAAGATATTGGAGGCGGAACTTATGAAGAATAACGAACAACATTGGCTCCCTCACCTTTCTCCTCAAGTCGTGGAGGA
This sequence comes from Salipaludibacillus keqinensis, assembly GCF_003226325.1. Taxonomy (GTDB): domain Bacteria; phylum Bacillota; class Bacilli; order Bacillales; family Salisediminibacteriaceae; genus Salipaludibacillus; species Salipaludibacillus keqinensis. Next base: position 93,012 of record NZ_PDOD01000003.1, read on the forward strand.
AGCGAAGGGTCACTTATTGTGCGGGTACACGATCGCGTTGGAAGGATGGAGGCGTGGTCTTCAACTCACATGGTATACAGACCAAGCGGCTCCTTTTCAATCCATGAAAACGTGGTATGTCCATAAGCCCGGGAAACTTTTCTCCCTTTCTTCTTCTACCCAGACTCATTATTTCTTCCGTTCTAGAGGGGATCTCGTTTCCAATGAAGCCGTTGAAGCCGGTGGCGATAAAGGTGAAACGAAGAAGATTCTCTTAAGCGCACAAGTTCCTACTCCTAAGGGGGACACCTTTTCCTCAGATGTAACGGATGAAGCCATTAAAGAATTCGCAGTAAAATTAGGCTATCCTCTTGTATTGAAGCCTGTGAACGGGAGTTTTGGCAGGGGAGTTATCAGTAACATTTCAAATGATGAAGATCTTGCCAAAGCTCTGTATCTCGTCAGAGGCGAATTAAACGAGAAAGAAGTCATCGTCGAAGAGTACCTACCAGGCAAAGAATACCGCCTCTATGTGGTAGGGGACAAAGTCGTTGGAGCGATCGAACGAGTTCCGGCGAATGTGACAGGAGACGGAACAGCCACTATCCGTGAATTAATGGAAGCGAAAAATCGGCAGAGAAAAGACAATCCACGGTTAGTCAGCTGTCCGATCGAAATAGATGACGAGCTCATGCAAAAACTTGAAAAAGAAGGTCGGTCCCTTGAAACGGTGCCAGGAAAGGATGAAGTTGTCTTTCTGAGAGAGAAGAGCAACATCTCTTTAGGGGGGGACCCGGTGGATCGGTTAGATGAATTATCTGACGAGGTGAAAAGGATCGCGATAGAAGCATTACAAGCTTTTCCTGACTTCCATCACGGTGGAGTGGATGTGATCACACCGTCATCTGATTACGGTAGTGATGCGGTTGTTCTGGAAGTAAACCCGACGGCGCAGATCGGCTCACTCCTTTTTCCGATGAAAGGAAAGGGACGGAACATTCCTTCGGCGATCATCGACTATTACTTTCCAGAATCAAAGTCTCAGGCCAATAAGAACCGAAGAACGGCCTTTCATTTCAAGGAGCTTCTTCTGCCACTAGAGACGAGGGCGACGATCTCAGTGGATGTCCCGCCACCAACTTCCGACAAGAGGTACCACAAGACGTTGATCGTTGCCGGTGAACTGAACGAGCTGGAATTCAAGCAGGGCCTAAAAAAAGCGGCCGTTCGCATGAGTGTTAGTGGATTTATGGAGGCGAAGTCGAAGCACACTTCTTTCTTCTATATTCAAAGTGATTCAGAGGAAAAGTTAGGTCAGTTTGTTGACTACATCCAAGGTGAGCAGAGCGTTCAGCATGTGGAGTTATTTCCGATGGATCACTCCCTTCTCTTTTTCAAACAAGGCTTCGAAATAAGGGAAGACAAGAATCAAGTGATGAAAGATTTGAAACGGCTCAAACGTAACATGAAAAAACTGCAGCGGAAACAATCACTTCTCGTAGGTCTAGTTCACTCGTATACTTCCACGAAACAATGGGGGAAACGAGCCTACTCTTCCATAAAAACGAAACGAGTCTATTAGTCGCCGTCGTCGACAACTTTTGGAGGTTTACTTATGGTAACCAGTCAGTTTAATTGGCTTCCTCATTTGGAAAATGCCATTCCGTATGAAGCAACGCAAAAGAAAATCAGTTTGTACACGATTGCTCTTGAAGGTTGGAGAAGGGGTCTCACGCTGAAATTCTATTCGGAAATAGATGGAAATCACGAGCATCAGCTCCGCTATTCCCTAGCTTCCAAAGAGCGAGAGCATCACTTTCAAGGATCTAAAGGGGATAAGATTTCAAATGAAGCGCAACGCATTTGCGACGATAAATACTTGACCAATGAAGCGTTGAAAAAAGCAGGAGTCCCTATTCCTCTAGGCAGAAAGTTCGAAAAAGAGAAGACAGATCAAGAGCTCGTGCGCTACGCGGAAGAGATTGGCTTTCCCATCGTTTTGAAACCGACGAACGGCTCCGGTGGGAAGGGTGTCATTGTCAATATTACGTCTGTTGATGAATTAACACGGAGCTTGCAGTATGTCAGAAAGCAGCTGAACTACGAAGAAGTGATCATTGAGCAGTTCATCACAGGGGAAGAATTCAGAGTGTATGTCCTCAATAATGAAGTTATTGCAGCAGTGAACCGTCTTCCCGCGAATGTGATCGGTGACGGAAAGAGCAGGATTTCACAACTGATTGAACAGAAGAACGAAGAGCGGAAAAAGGTTCCTCACTTGTATAACCGTCCGATTAAACTGGACAAGCAGTTTTATACGACGACGGGTGCGATGGGAATTACGCTATTAACGATTCCATTGAAAAATGAACGAGTTATGCTGAAGCGGATCAGCAATATTTCTACCGGCGGCGATCCGGTGGATGTGACTGATACAATGACTGAGGAAATGAAGCAAATCGCCATCAATGCTGCCAATGCCATTCCCGATTTGCCTCACTGTGGCGTCGATATGATCATTGACCGGAACAGAAACAAAGGTGTGGTCATTGAATTAAACACGAGACCAGGGATCGGTTCTCACTTGTTTCCTATTGAAGGAAAGGCACGAGACATCCCTAAAGCGCTCATTGATGACTACTTTCCTGAATCGGACCATGAGAAAGCACGTCGATCCGATGTGTATTTTCCGTTAAAAGAGATTGAATATGTGTTGCGCAAGAATTACGGAAAGGAAGTCATTGTCACACCAGCGCCTTCTGAACCAGTGGTCTTCAAGAAACTGAGTGTGAAGTCAACGGAATCACTGAAACACCTGAAGTCAGACTTGAAAAATCGCTTGCTGTCAGAACATCACATCGGCTTCCTCGATATGAAAAACGATCGAGAGTTTGAAATAGTGCTGGGGAATCCAGATCCCAACAAACTGCAGGATGCAGTAGAAAACTTAAGAAACTTTATAGAGAAAGGCAAAAGGGTTGATCTGACGATAGAACCATTCAGTGGCCCGGTCAGTGCCCAGTTTGCCATCATCGACCCCCATGTGAAAAAAGAGGATGATCTTTTTCACGAAATAGAAGAGACAATCGCAGAACGCCTAAAAGTAGAAAAAGAAATACAAAAAGCAAAAAAGAGATTAACTAGTATCAAAAACAGCCGGTATCTTAAATGGGTTCTTCGCAAAAATAAAAGGACTCTATTAGACAAAAAATGAGACTTTCCTCTAAAAACAACTATTTTTTTTGAGGAAATCCGTTAAAATAAAGAGTAGACAAAGAAAACATGTAGCAAAACAAGATATTGGAGGACGTTATCGTGATAGAAACGAAATATAAGTGGCTGCCTCATTTAGAAGATGCAGTTCCAAAAGCAGGACAAGGAAAACGAATCAGTACTTACACCGTTGCATTAGAAGGTTGGAGACGCGGCATTCGCTTAAGATTTTTTAGCATGTTTGATGAAGAGAACAAACTAAAGGTCCGCTATTCTTTGAAATACAAAGATCGGGAGCATCATTTTGCCTTGTCTAAAGGGGATAAAGTGACCGACGAAGCTTTTGACATTTGTGATGATAAAGATTTAACAAAGAAATATTTAAGTAAAGCAGGAGTTCCCACACCAGAAGGAGCAAAGTTCTCAGAAGACGCGACGGATGAAGAAGTATTAGCCTACGCCAATTCTTTAGGATATCCTCTTGTTCTAAAACCCGTGAGTGCCAATGGAGGAAAAGGAGTCTTTGCGAACGTTCAAAACGAAGAAGTGTTGAAAGATGCCATTCCTTACGTACGTAAAGAACTGGAATATCCCGAAGTGATCATTGAGACACATGTTCCAGGAGAAAAGGAATTTCGTGTCATCGTTCTAGACGACAAAGTGTTAGGTGCAATGCATAGAATACCAGCGAACGTCGTAGGAAATGGTCAACAAACGATCAGACAGCTGATTTCCAGCAAAAATGCGTTCAGAAAACAGAATCCTCATTTAACGAGCCGGATGATCAAGATCGATAAAGAAGTCATTTATATGATTCAACAGGCAGGATACGAGCTTGATTCCGTTTTAGAAAAGGACAAACGAATCTTCTTACGGGTTCAAAGTAACTTATCTAACGGTGGGGACTCGGTCGATGTAACCAATGAGCTATCACCTGAATTAGAGAAAATTGCGATTGATGCCACAAAAGCGATTCCAGGTCTTGCCCAAAGTGGCGTAGATATTATTGTCGATGAGGAAAACAACACAGGTGTCGTCATCGAAGTGAACTCACGTCCTGGTTTAGGGGGACACCTTTTCCCTATGGAAGGGACTCCTCGAGACTTTGCAAAAGAATTTATCGATTTTTATTTTCCTGAAACGGCAAATCAAGTAAGGTCAAACCTTTACTTCGATTTCAACAGCATTATCGAACCGATTAAAACGAGGTCCGCGGCGATGGTTGAATTGCCACTCCCTCCTCAAGGGGAACTTTACGGAAAACGTTATAATGTTAAAGGACAAGTCCAAAATGTCGGCTACCGCAAGTGGATTAAACGGGAAGCATTAAAGCGGGACCTTCATGGCCTTGCCAAAAATGAAGCGGACGGCTCAGTGTCTGTGGTTATTGCTAGTCCTGACAAAAAGGCTGTTAATAAATTCAAAAAAGTCTGTATGGAAGGCCCAGAAACAGCAGAAGTGACAGAAATCCTTGAACAAGAATGGACGAAGCCAATTCGATTAGGATTCAGAATGATGTCCGCACCGAAGAAACTAAAACAAGGTGACTACACTCGCTTAAGTAAAAATGATTACAAAGTGATCGCCCGGAAATATCATCAGATGACCAACAGTACGACATGGAAAATGACAGCACCAGTTAGAATAGCTTTAGACTTGATTAAAAAGGTCTTGAGAAAGAGATAAGAGTTACATCAAATAAGCAGTGGTTGCTTGTTGTTTTGAATTTCAGTTTTAGTGCTTTATTTCAATAAGACGGCTAAATTAATCGACGAACAATGACATTAATTATTTTTTGCCGTCCACAGTCCTTTATATATTAATGGACAGGAGTGCCCTGTCTATTCATGTAAAGGACTTTTTTATGGAGCCATATAAGGGCGAATAAGTTGGCTAGTAGAAGTATAATTGATTACTTGAAGAGAACATATATGAAACACATGGTGGATATATATGTATGAAAATTAAGTGCCTTGTAGTCATTTTTGAGGAGAGTATCCTTTAACCACCTTAAAATAAAATTTCTGTCGAATAGTAGTGGTGTGTAGGTTAACATCATGGAGACTTTTCAAGATAGTAGTTGTATGCGTGAGAAGACGATTCAAACAGAAGGTCTAAAAGAGTTTCTAAATTTGTAGTAATGGGTATTTCAACTACATGATAAGAGAGTTTGGAAGGATGATTATAAATGACAATAAAACATACTATAACATTTGCTGGAGACACGAGTTTAGGTGATTGGTACCTTAGTAAACCAAATAGAAAAGCTGAATTGGATCGATTAAAAAATGATCCCTTTTCTTTTGTTGAAGGCGTGAAACCACTCATTCAGCCTAATGATTATTTTATATTAAATTTAGAAACAGTATTATCTGACAACCCCTCAGGTTTTCTGGAAGGAAAGCAATATCCAAACTATGATAATCCCGACAGCACCCTAAGTGTGTTAAAAGATCTCGGAGTTAACGCAGTAAGCTTATCAAATAATCATACAATGGATTTTGGTTCGAAAGTGATGTTGGAGACAAAAGACAAACTTAAAGGTGCAGGTATTGATTTTTTTGGTGCCGGAGAAAATTTGAATGAAGCATCTAAACCACTAAAAGTTAAAATAAATGGTGAAAAAAGTTCTAAGACTGTTTATGTGTTAACAGGTATGAGAGCATCAAGACGTTATCGAGAGGATTATGGTTTTTTGGCGTCCAAAGAAACTCCTGGAGTTAATTCATTAAATATGACGAAAATGACAAATAATATAACGAAATTACGTGAACGGGACCCAGAAGCAGTAATTATTGTATGTCCACACTGGCAAGGTATTGATTATAAATGGGTGACACCTAAACTCGAGGATAGATGTCGAAGATTTTTAGAAGCAGGCGCTGATTTTGTGTTTGCTCATGGGACACATATGGCCAACCATATAGAAAAAACAGACAAAGGGACGATCGTCTACTCTATTGGAAACTTTGTTTTTAATTCACCTGGTCGATACAGTAAGATGGAAGCTCCTCCCTACAGTTTGGTAGTAAAATTAAATTTAGAAGAAAATGAAGACAATTGGAAAATAGAACCACAATTTTATCCGATCGTAACCGATAATAGAAAAACTAAATTCAAGGTCCGTTTAGCAAAGGAAGAAGAATGTAAAGAATTAGCTCAATTACTCAATAGTAAAACTACTAATGAAACAGTAGTTCAATCACTTGAAAGCAAAGATGGATATTATTTAAGTGCTTCAAATGACTCGAATTTAGCTAAACAAAACAATAAAGGGACTTCAGAAGTCGACCTTAAAGAGATTATTTTTGGTGAAGGGTCGATGTCTAAAATTGATTTAACTGATGATAATACTTTTGATAAACATATTGCAGAACTGGAAAACCTTCATAAAGAAATTGATACTAAATTCTTTGATTTTTACGAACATATTGTTAAGAATAAGAATGTTCGTAACGATAAAGAGAAGTTAAGGAAACTAAGCAAAGTAGTGAAAAGAGAATATTTAAGCCATTTTTTCTTGAAAAGATTTGAACGTAAGCGAATTAGTTTAAATAAAGCAATGTCGTTTAAAGAAATTATAGTAGAAAAATCAGCGCTTCGCCGGTTAGGTTATCCTGAGTATTCTTGGAAATTAGATAGAAAAACAAAAGCGTATCAATTTGCTGACGAAATAGGACTTAGACGACCACAAACAGATCCTACAGTTTATAAATTTTCTGAAATTCAACAAACAGACGGTCCAATCGTTATAAAACCAATTCAATCAACAGGATCGATGGGTGTATACTTGATCTTCAATAAGAACACCATTTTGTCAGCGAGAGAAGGGACGTATTTAAATAGTTGGGCAGAATTAGAAGAAGATGTATTGAAAAAGTTAGATGCAAGTAAATCGGGTAAAAGCGCTTTACTAAAAAAAGATGAATGGATGATCGAAGAATTAGTATTAAGGTCTCCTGAAACAACCGAACCACCTGCTGATCTAAAATTCTTTTGTTTCTATGGTGAAGTCATCTTTGGTTTTGAAAGTAATCGATCTCAATATCAACAATATAGCTTCTTTGATACAGATATGAATTTAATTGAGACAGGATGGGACGATAAGAATTTACTAGGAGGATCGGGATTTACAAAAGAAGATTTAGACATTGTTAGATCAGCAAGTCTTGAAATACCAACTCCGTTTGTGCGTTTTGATATGTTAAAAGGACATGATGGATTGGTTTTTGGTGAAGTAACACCTAGACCAGGAAAATTTCACTTATTTAACAGTGAGTATGACCGTATATTAGGAGAAGCTTACCGAAGAGCGGAAGCAAGAATAACGAGAGATTTATTAAATGGTAAGAAATTTGAAGCGTTCAACAAGCACTTTGAAGCTTAATGACTAAATAAGACAGCCTAAGATCACAAAAAAAACACCTCAGTTCATCAGAACTAGAGGTGTTTTCATCGTTAATTAATAGTTATTCAAGATGTTGTAGAAAGCAATTAAGCTTGAAATATTGTGTTGAGTATAGTCATTTCTTAATTCGTAATTTTTCAGACCAGCGTGGAAAGCACCTAAACATAGTTTTTTGTTCGTGTAGTACATGACTGATTCTGGTTTTAGTTGCATTTGTAGTTGAAACTTGATTGTTTCAATGATCGTTTTTTTGTACTGGTCAGCTTCTTTCTTATGGCCATGATCCATCGCCATCCGATATGCAGCGCAAAGACCTTCAGACCGACAAGCTGCCGGAGTGGAACGTGGTGTGCCTGGCTGTTCGAATGAACCAATCCATTCAGAGTTATATTCTTTTTTATCAAGGCGTTGAGCTTTAACAATGGCTTCACTAATGAAGAACGCATGCTTCATGTACATGTCTTTAGGACGCTCTCGGTAAAGGTCATTCAGAGCATATAATAGCCAGTGGTCATGCGCGATGCTGTCTAGATCAGCTTCTTTATCACGAATATTAATTAAATAATTGGCTTCGTTCTCTGCAAGATCCAGCCATTTTTCATTCTTATCCACTTGGTATAAACGGACTAGTGATAGAATCGCTTCTCCTGGATAATAGTGAGATACAAATCCACTGTCTTCCCCTGTTGAAAAGACTTGCTTATGGACGGCGAACTTGCCAGTTTCGTCCTGAAGCTGACCCATCCAAGTTGCCATGTCTTGCATGAGTGGAACATACTCTTTGTTGCCTGTTAGTTGAGTGTACTTCGCTAAAGTGACAATGCTTAAACCATTGCCGCCTAACTTACATTTGTTTTTCTCAACAACGACTTGAGCTTTGTGCCCATTGATTTCGATATCTTTTACTTTAGTTAACAAGTATTTAATCGCTCGTTCGATGGCTTTCATTAAATTCTCATCAGGCATAAGCTCGTATGTTTCCAACATTGAGTAGGTTGTGCCTGCATGCCGCAAAATATTATAGTCATCTGCTTGGGTGACTTCTTGGGGCATGTATGAATAAATATATTTCCCTTTTGAATTGACGACTTGTTTATAGTAATTATCTTTTGTTAGCTCAATAGCCTTCCAAAGGTCTTCTTTTGATAAATCTTCGTATGTTCGGTGGCCACGGTGAAGAGGGAGGTAGCCATCTTTATCAATATAATGTGAGTCTGTTCTAAATTTAAACAGATCCATAAAGTCATTACCTATAAAGTTTTTTGTGATCTTTTGCTCTGGTAATAAGAAATGTTTTTCGAAGGCATCAAATACACGATCCTTCTGAATGTGTCTATTTTTAATCATTCTGTATGCTTCTACTTCTTCAGGTAAGAAAGCAGCCGAAAAGTCTTCTGAAAGAGCGAGTCCATCTTCACCTCTGCGATAGAAAACCTCGTCTTTATTTATATTAATTCTGCTTTGATCTTTCTTCACTGGAAGCAACATCGTCACCACGTCTAACTTCACAGAAACAGGCTTGAAATTAACGGCCTTGTTTTTTCTATAAACAGAGATCGCCTCTTCAATAGCCGATTGAACGTCCTTTCCTTTTCCTGTCGCCACGTAGGCTCTCATATATTTGTTACTGAAAGAGAGAAACACAACAACGTCTCCGTCTTTTGTTTTATAGGCATTAGTGTATTTTGTATTAGTGTTTGCCAAAGAATCCTTCTTTTTCAATACAACTTGAAAAATTTCTTCCATGAGTTTTTGCAATATAATAAACCCCTTTATTCACAGTTTTAGTCAACCTTAAAGATACCATATTCCCTTTTAAAGTCAATAATAGCAAGTCATTTCACACGAAAAAGTGATTACTACATTCCTATTTTTTGATATGTTGAGAGATTTCTACATAAAATTTCAAATTCAAGCAAAAGTCCTCTTTAAATTTACTAGAGACTGTCGATATAATACTTATGGGAGAGGAGGGAATTAATGGTGGTTAAAACAAAAACTACCCGGGTTTTTATCCTTTTCATGTGTTTTCTTATGACGTTCGGTTCATTTGGATCTTTAACGGGGAGCCAAGTATCGGCGAATGAGAATGAAGAAGGCTATGAAGACGATGAAGATTCCGGCCAGGATGAACCATTCATCTTGGGATTACCTTTAGAGGAAGGGGATGAGGATCAACAGGTCAACGTTTTAAAAGAAAAACTTGTCTTAGCTGAGTTGTTTGAGGGTTCTATCGACGAAACATTCGATGAAGAACTTGTGAAAGCAGTCAGTGAATTTCAAGCGGCTCAAGAGTTGGAAGTAACAGGTGAGTATAATCAAGAAACGAGAGAAGTACTGATCGATTATTTGCAAACGGAGAAAAACGTGGTGTACAAGATCGGTGATGAGCAGGAAGACATCGCCGAATTAAAGCAGACACTGTCCTTGTTGGAGTATGGTCATTTTCCAGAAGCCCCATCCAATTATTATGGAGAAGTAACTAAAAATGTCGTTGAAGAATTTCAACACATTCAAGAATTAGAGGTGACTGGAGCGGTCACGGAAGAAACAAATGAGGTGCTAGATGCTCTCGTGGATGAATTCAAAGCCGCTCAAACGCTAGAAGAAGAGGCTGTTGAAGAATCTACATACGATGAAGAACAGTCCGATTCAGAAACTACAGAAGAAGACGCTGCTGAAGAAACGACTTCCCGCGAAGAAACGAACGAAGGGGAAGAAGAAGGCGAAGCAGAAGAGCAACAAGAAACAAACGAAGTCGAAGAAGGGGATTCCGAAAAGGCCAAAGAAGAGGAATCAACAGAGATCGATGGACAAGAAGTAGAAGAGGGCGTGGAGGAAGAATCGGCTGAAGAAGAGTCAGAGACGAATCACACGGAATCATCTACGGACGAAGAAGCAACAGAAGAAGCTAAAGAAGAAGCTAAAGAAGACGAAGTGAAAGACGCAGACATTGATCAAGAATCAAATGAAGAGTCTGTAGAGACAGAAGAAGCAGAACAAGAAGAAAATCAAGATCAACAAGAGGAATCCATAGACAGCGCAGAAACAGATGAAGCTGGCTTAGAAAGTTTCTCTATGTCCATCATGTCCACTGAAGAAGAACCATCACTAACGCTTCCTTTTGAAGACGGGGATGCAGGTGATGCGATCGTTTCACTAAAACAAGATTTAACTGCGTTAGGATTTGGAAACTTCCCTAGCGGTCCATCCAATCGTTATGGTCCAGTCACTATGGGAGTGGTGGAAGCATTTCAAGACTATTACGGATTGAATGGCACAGGGATCACAGATCAGCAGACGTTAGACCAGCTAGAAGCTGAGCTGAACACGATTTATCGTGACGGACAAGCGCATGAAGAGATCCGTGAGATGAAAATTCAGCTAACAGAACTAGGATATGGAAACTTCCCTGAAAGTCCGTCAGATCGTTATGGATCAGTCACATCAGGGGTCGTTTCTGAATTTCAAGCAAGCGAAGGACTAGTTGTAAACGGCCTGGGTGATTCTGTCACGATCGCTTTATTAGAAAGAACCTATGAAGAGGAAGTATTTGAAGCGGAAAATCTAACGGTTCCTTATGAAGATGGAGACAGTGGAGCAGCCATTGTGACGCTGAAGGAAGATTTAACCCGACTTGGTTTCGGTAATTTTCCAACGGACCCATCCAATCGGTATGGTCCCGTTACAATGGGTGTCGTCGAGCAATTTCAACGCTATTATGGGTTGAGTGCCACTGGAAACACTGATCAACGAACCCTTGACCGTCTATCTTCCGAATTATCAACGATCTATCGTGACGGACAAGCGCACCGTGACATCGTCACATTGAAGGAAGATTTAACGCGAGTAGGCTATGGAAACTTTCCGAGTAACCCGTCTAACCGTTATGGTTCCGTGACAGCAGGTGTAGTTTCAGAGTTTCAAAGACATGAAGATCTTGTTGTCAATGGCATAGGTGATTCAGTCACAATAGCCAAGCTGAAACAACGAACGAACGAATATTATAATAGCACTCTCGCTCTTCCTTATGAAGACGGGGATGCAGGAGACTTGATCGTCGATTTAAAGAAAGATTTAACAACATTAGGGTTCGGCAACTTCCCAAGCAACCCGTCAAATCGTTATGGAAGCGTGACGATGGGTGTGGTCAAAGAATTCCAGAAGTACTTTGGATTGAGAGAAACGGGAGTGACCGATCAGTTGACTATGGAGCAACTTCAACAAGAATTGAAGACGCCTTATCGAGATGGACAAGCCAATAGTGCGATTATTCAACTGAAAGAGAACTTAACGACTTTAGGATACGGGAATTTCCCGACGAATCCATCAAACCGTTATGGAGCTGTCACGTCAGGAGTCGTCTCTGAGTTCCAAGCATCTCAAGGGCTAGTGGTCAACGGGTTGGGTGATTCGGTCACTTTAGCTAAGATTCAAACGCTACTCCCCGTGGAAGAAAGCATTGGAACAGGAACAGTCACGTCATCATCGAACTTAAACGTTCGCAGTGGTCCTGGAATGAGTTATGGGATTGTCGGACAATTACCGAGAGGAACGGAAGTAGAACTCCTAGAAGAAAGTGGCATGTGGTTCCGTATTAGCCATCCATCGATTACGTCGGCTCCAGCATACGTGAGCGGTTCATTTATTCGTGTAGAAACAGACGGATTGAGCTTACCTTACGAAGATGGTGACGAGGGCGATGAGATCGTTGACTTGAAAAAGAACTTAACAAAGTTAGGTTTCGGAAACTTCCCAAGTTCACCGTCCAATCGATACGGTCCGGTGACAGAAGGAGTCGTCAAAGATTTCCAAAGCTATTACGGATTATCAGCGACAGGCAAGGTCACTCAAGGGACATTGGATTACATTGATGAAGTCTTATCTTCGTCTTATCGTTTAGGACAAAAACATTCCGGAGTCATTGAACTGAAGAAGAATTTAAGACAACTAGGGTTTGGCAACTTCTCGTCTTCTCCTACGAACTCATATGGAGAGACGACGGAACGAGTGGTCAAAGAATTCCAACAGCATCACGGATTGGCTGTGAATGGGATCGGTGATTCTGTGACACTGATGAAAATCAATTCTGAATTGAATAAAATTGGTGAAACAGACTATGACCGAAGTTACAGCATGACCCTTCAGCAAATGTTGGATCGACAGATGACGCTTGGGCCACAAACAGACCTTTACGGTGGCGGATGGCAAAATGCGAAGCGTGATGATGTGGCGTTTTATTTAGACCCGACAAACTTCACGTTAGACCCGTCTCACCGAGACATGTACCAATTCTTAGTGTTATCTCAAACGTCAGGCGTTTCAGCCTCCCAATTGAATAATATCTTAAGAAACAAAGGCATTCTTCATAATCAAGGTGCCGTCTTTAAGGATACGGCTGAGAAAAATAGTGTGAATGATATTTATTTAATCTCACACGCCTTGTTGGAAACAGGTCACGGCACGTCAATCTTGTCAAATGGATCGATTGAGGTAGGTCTTATTTCCACGAACAAATGGGTATCCGTTCAACCGACGTCTAGTGGGAACAGAACGTATATTTTAGAGAACGTCTACAATGACAGGCTTGATCGTTGGAGTTGGATCCGGACAAGAAATGATGACTTCGACACGAGCAAAATTGATATGAAGAAAACATACAATATGTTCGGCATCGAAGCAGTGGACAGTGATCCTTATACGAGAGGATCTGTCCGTGCCTTTAGAGAAGGCTGGTTCACACCAGAAGCATCGATCCGAGGTGGGGCTCAGTTCATTTCTAGCAACTACTTTGCCCGAGGGCAAGACACATTGTATAAAATGCGATGGGATCCAGATTTTCATGAATCTGCCCTAAATAGCAACATCAGCGTCGGCAGATCATGGGCTTCTCAATACGCAACGGATATCGGCTGGGCTTGGAAACAGACGAGGATGATCAAAGAACTATATGATCAAATCGAAAGTCCATACTTGCCGTTTGAAATACCGAGTTATTTAGAAAAGTAAAACATTTGTCAAATCTAAAAAACTTTGGTTTTTCATGTAAAAATTAAGTATAATGGAAGCAAGAGTTCTAAATAATGAACTCTTGCTTTTTTCTATCGTTATTGTGTGAAAATTCAGGAAGTAGGTGGGGGCAGATGAAGGTTCTTTCATCAGCAACAAGGAAAGTGATTCTAGGGATGTTCGTATTCATGCTCATAACGAGTATGATCGCACCGGGCAGTTTCACAGAAGTAAAGGCAAACGAGCAGCAAGACCAGTCAGAGGAACCATACATAGACCCGAACATCCAAGCAGCATCCACCGACCAAGTTGATATTATCGTAGAACTATCTGCAGAACCCATCGCCGCAAAGAAATCAGAAGCTGAAGAAAACAATGTGATGTTTCAATCGGCTTCGGTGGAACAGGAACTAGAAACAGAAGCGGAGGCATTTATCAGCTTTTTAGACGAACAACAACTGGACTATGAAGAGATTCATCGATATGAAGAAGTGTTTAACGGCTTCAGTTTGACCTTGTCAGAAGAAGACGTGGCCAGTCTAGAACACTTTGAATCAACGAAAGGCATTTATTTAGATCAAATCTATGAAATTACCACTGAAGAGATCGTCGATGCCAATGCTTCAAGTGAGCATACAGCAAGCCTAGGAGTAGACGAGCTATGGGAACAAGGTTTGACAGGAGCCGGCGTGAAAATTGGTGTGATTGACACTGGGATCGACTATGAACACCCCGATCTCAAGGATGCCTATAAAGGCGGAGCCAATTTTGTTAATGATGGCAGACAGACTCCATTGGAAGGATATGATTTCGTAACGTCCACCCATGGGACGAATGTCAGTGGCATCATTGCTGGAAATGGCCGTGTCAAAGGAGTGGCTTACGATGCGGACTTGTATGTATACCGTGCCCTTGACATTGACAACCGTGGCAAAACGGGACATATTCTTAAAGGAATAGAGCAAGCAACGAAAGATGACATGGACATCTTGAACTTATCGTTAGGAAGAAATGAGAACGAATCCGATACACCGCTCACAAGAGGCATCAACAACGCCGTGAAAAATGGGACAGTCGTGGTCGTCTCAAGCGGCAACGAAGGAAGAAGTGGTGCCAAGTCTATCGGTGATCCTGGTACGGCAGCTTTAGCTATCACCGTAGGCGCGTCTCATAACGTGAACGGTCAAGAATCGATTGCTCCTTTTTCTTCAAGGGGCCCGGTTCACGAAACATACGACATCAAACCGGACTTGGTGGCGCCAGGAGTGAGTATTTATTCGACCTCTTCTCTTGCGAAGACATCCCCGGCAAACTACAACCATGCCTATAACTATTACAGCGGAACGAGCATGTCCGCCCCATTCATAACCGGGATGGCTGCTCTTTTGCTTGAAGAAAACAGGGAACGAACGCCAGCAGAAATCAAAGCGAGGCTGATGAACACAGCCATGGAAGTCCCAGGTTATAGCGTGAACGACACAGGTTCAGGGCGAGTGCAAGGAGAACAGGCCTCAACGACACCTGTCTTCGCCACCTTTACCGATGTGAACGATTATCTGAACGAAGGCAAGGTGAACCAGCTCCACCATGAAACAGGAAGCCTGAACTTCGGCCAGGTGACGATGGGAGGAGACTTTCGAGAGACTCGTTCAATGCAGGTGACGAACACGTCAGCAGCGTCAGTCGACTATCAAATGTCTTGGGATGTTCATGGTCCAGGGGAGAGTGTGTCCCTTGATATGCCAGAATCGATCACGGTGGAAGGGAACCAAGTAACAGAAATCCCTGTCAGTCTCGTGTCTACGGATGTGACGGAAGCTGGCTATTATGAAGGGTTTATCTTATTAGAATCAGACCAGCACCCTTCCCTACGAATCCCTTTTGGCGTGGAGGTCGATGTGGCGTCCAACCCGATTGAAACGTTGTCCATTGAACCTTCAATTTTTAATGAAGATCGAAACGAAACGATCGTTCATTTTCAAGGAAACGGTCAAGCGACCTCAAGCAAATTAGAGTTATTAGACAAAGAAACGGGAGCGGCCCTCGGCCTGATCCACGAAGAACAAGGTGGCCCTGAAGCGAGCTCCTTCTCTTGGGACTTAACGTATACTTCAGATGCGAACGAACAACAGGAAAAAATAACAGATGGCGACTATGTCATTCAATACACCGTCTATACAAGCCCTGCGCAATCTTTTTCCAAACAGGCAGCCTTCATGGTCTACAGTGAAACACCTGAGATCAGTATCCATGAAACAGAAGTCGCGAGTAACGATATCAGTGGACAAGTGGCTTCATATTTCGCCGACATAGGAGAAGCAGCTGAAGGAATCCAAGGAAATTATTCACTGGCAAACGAAACAGGGACGTACCGAACAGGATCCCTTCGCTTCTCTGACGATGGGCAGTTCTCCCTCCGTGACAAGTTACGGATAGGCGAATCGACCTTGACGATCGAAGCGACAGATAAGGCAGGCAATCAGGCAAGCGTTGATTTCACGATCATCTTCACTGACTCCTCTTATCAGCTTGGCGACGAAAGCCAAGGGGTAAAACGATTGAAAGAGAGAATGGCGGAGCTAGGCTTTGACCCTGATGAACAGCCAGATGAATTCTTCGGAGAGAAGACGGAAGCGATGTTAGTGGAGCTGCAAAACTATTACTCCATCCCGGCAACGGGCATTGCCGACGACGAAACGAAAAACAAAATGGCTGAGATCCTGTCGACTGTTTTCAAAGACCGAAACGAAGACGACCGGATTGTTGAATTGAAACAGAGGATCACTGGACTAGGATTCGGGAATTTCCCTGAGAATCCGTCGAATGTGTACGGCCGGGTAACCGCCAATGTAGTGAAAGAATTTCAAAGTTATTATGATTTGAGAGAGAATGGCATCGTCGATGAGGTAACCCTTGCTGTGATCGACGACTTATGGGAGCGCTCTTTGAAAGACGGCGACGATAAAGGGGAAGTCACTGAGTTGAAACAGAACCTTTCAGCGCTAGGATTTGGAAACTTTCCGACGAACCCTTCTCCTCGCTACGGACGAGTTACATCTGGCGTCGTTAGTGACTTTCAAGAACACTACGGACTTCACGTGTCTGGCACAGCGAATCCGATCACGCTGACTAAAATCAGCGAATTAATGAGCGACGTTTATGAAGATGGCGATGATTTACCTGAGATCGCCGACTTTAAACAGAAGTTGACCATGCTTGGTTACGGGAACTTCCCAGCCAATCCGTCTCCTCGCTATGGACCGGTGACCTCTAACGTCGTTAAAGAATTTCAGGCTGATCAAGGACTAGACGTAACAGGAACAGCCGACCGGTTGACGAGGGCGAAAATGGATGAATTGCTTGTCGTCGTTTATGACAATCGAGACGACGCTGGCGGAATTCAAACCCTGAAACAACAGCTGACATTTCTCGGTTTCGGCAATTTCCCTGAAACGCCCTCCACGCGTTACGGACCTGTGACCGCAAGAGTGGTGGAAGACTTCCAAGCCTACTATGGTCTTGGAGTAACAGGGGTCGTGAACGTCCAGACCTTAAACATATTAGAAAAAAATGTGCAGACACCTTTTCAAAACAATGAAAGCAATGCAAAAATTAGAGAGTTAAAGATTCAGCTCACGTCACTAGGCTTCGGCAACTTCCCAGCGAACCCTTCAGAAAACTACGGGCCCGTGACTGCCGCTGTCGTCAAAGAATTCCAACGAAGTCATGGCTTAATGGAAAATGGCATCGGTGATTCCAGGACGATGAAAAAACTATATGAGTAATTTTTGATTGAGATGAGATCCCTGCGCTGAGGCGCAGGGATTTTTTGGTGCAACCAAAAACAGAGGGAGCGCCACAAATCATGACAGGCAGTCGATAAATGAGTTTATCGGTAGAAGTTGAGGGAGTGCGAGTGAAAAGAGGTCGATAAATGAGTTTATCGGTAGAAGTTGAGGGAGTGGGAATGAAAAGAAGTCGATAAAAGAGTTTATCGGTAAAAACGGGGGGAGTGAGAATGAAAAGAAGTCGATAAATGAGTTTATCGGTAGAAATGGAGGTAGCAAGAGTGAAAAGAAGTCGATAAACGGTTTTATCGGTAGAAACGGAGAGAGCAAGAATGAAAAGAGGTCGATAAAAGGTTTTATCGGTAGAAATGGAGAGAGTGCGAATGAAAAGAGGTCGATAAAAGGTTTTATCGGTAGAAACGGAGGGAGTGCGAGTGAAAAGAGGTCGATAAAAGGTTTTATCGGTAGAAACGGAGGGAGTGCGAGTGAAAAGAAGTCGATAAAAGGTTTTATCGGTATAACCTGACAGAGCACCACCTCGGGAGGGAGACGAGGAACGAACCCCAATCTATGAGTTTTTATCAATAGCCTGGAAATGCTGCCAAAAGGAACTTGTTAATTTTTTCTATCTCATAGATAATATAAATAGAGTGTATGAGTCTTATAGGCTACACAACCAAATAGGGGATGGGAAAAGATGAAACAACGACAGTTCCAACAGATCGTAGCTAGTTTACTAGTTTTTTTGCTACTATTTACATCAACAATCACCGTTACGGCTGAAGGTGGAAACAGCGAACAAAATGAGGGGAATACTTCAGAGGTAGGACATATCGACGTATCGCCCGATCTTTTTCATACGAGCATAGACGAAGTGGCTCTGACATTCGAGAGGGATGACGCGGCAGAGCAAATGAATGTATACATAATAGATCGAGAAACGGACGAGGTTGTTCGTTTCATCGAGTCATTGGATTTACCTGATGTAGACGCCGACACGATTGACTACATTTGGGATCCGGCCGCCACAGACGAAGAACCAATACCAGATGGACACTATTTCTTTGCCGCCACGTCTTCCGTTGAGGAAGAAGAGCAAATCGCTGCAGTGTCAGACACGGTCATGATTCACAGCGATGCGCCACGCGTTTTCGTGAATGGCCTCGAATCCAACGAAACGATCGAAGTCAATGATAACCAATTTACGATTCAGATCGACTCTCTTTTTGTGAAAAAAGATGTTGGAGAGGAAAACATCGACCTGTCGTACAAATTAGATCAATCTGGCGACGAGTCAACTCATCTCACGTTGGATGAAGCGGGACAAGTGACAGTAGAGGACCAACTGGAAGAAGGGACCAATACCGTTGTCATTTCGGCAGTAGACCATGCAAATAATAGAATAGAAGAAACATTTCAACTAGACTTTATCGTCAAGAGTGAAACAGAGGCGACGGATCACCAAGAAGAAATCGACTCCCAAGCGATCGCTGAACAAGAAGAAGGCGTGGAGGTTGAGGAGATAGACGAGCCAGAGCATTCCCTTACGGACGAACAAATTATCCAACTCAAGTTGAATCTGCAGGAACTCGGCTTTGGCTCTTTTTCTGATCAGCCAACGGCCCATTACGATGAAGACTTGACAGAAGCAGTGGCAAACTTCCAAAGCGTTGTTCAGCTTGACGTCACGGGCGAAGCTGATGAACAGACGTTAGGGGAAATAGACAAGCTTCTTTCCTTACCATACAGAGATGGGGAAGAAGGGGACATGATCAAAACCCTCAAAGAACAGTTAACATTATTAGGATTTGGAAATTTCCCATCGAACCCATCCAACCGATACGGCCCGGTGACGACCGCTGTCGTAGTGGAGTTCCAACAATACTACGGTCTAATTGAAAGTGGGATTGTCACGGACGAGGTTCTGCAACTCATCGATGGTTTGCTAGCTATTCCGTATGAAGACGGAGACAGCCATCTTTTGATCAAACAATTAAAACAAGATCTAACGATGTTAGGCTTCGGGAACTTCCCTACAGAGCCATCGCCAAACTACGGATCTGTGACTTCAGGGGTAGTCAGTGAATTCCAAGATCATTACGGATTGCCGATAACGGGGGACGCTGATGAAGCGACGTTGAACAAAATATCAACGCTCCTTTCCAGTGAGTATCGTGATGGGGAAGAAGGTCCTCACATCGTTACGTTAAAACAAGATTTATCCGCTCTCGGATTCGGGAGTTTTCCAGAAAATCCTTCGAACCGGTATGGATCTGTGACAGCTGGGGTGGTAGCTGAGTTTCAAGATTATGTCGGTTTGCCTGTCAGTGGGATAGCGGATGAACAAACGCTCGCTAAGATCGAAGAATTGCTGGCTTCCCAGTATCGTGATGGAGACGAAGGGGAGCATATCGTTACGTTAAAAAATCAGTTAACGGTATTAGGATTCGGAAACTTCCCATCCAATCCCTCTCCACGTTATGGCGCGGTGACCTCCGGAGTGGTGGAGGACTTCCAGGCATATTACGGATTACCCGTGACTGGAATCGTCAATGGCATCACCTTAACTAAAATCAATGAGCTCATGTCCTCTTTAAACTATCAAGATGGCGAGAGTGGTGCTCACATCGTTACTCTTAAGGAAAACTTAACGAAACTGGGATTTGGCAACTTCCCTGCCAATCCGTCACCTAATTATGGTTCGGTCACGTCCGGTGTGGTGAAAGAATTCCAGCAATATTACGGTTTAACGGTCAGTGGCGTTGCCAATGAACTGACGCTTGCTAAATTAGACGAAGCTTTAGACGGTGTTTTTGCCATTGGAGATCGGGATCGTGCCGTCATCACCATCAAACAGAACCTGACCAAGCTCGGGTTCGGAAATTTCCCAGCCAGTCCGTCGGACGCTTATGGAACAGTGACAGCGGGTGTGGTGAAAGACTTTCAAGCGTATTATGGATTAGACGTGACGGGCATTTATGACTTGAAAACGAGAGAGAAGCTGGATCAAATCGTTACGTCACCTCTTCGTGACGGCCAGAGCTCCAATCAAGTCGTGAATCTGAAGGAAGATTTAACAAAACTAGGTTTCACCTTCCCAGCGAACCCGTCAAGAAATTACGGTTCTGTGACCAAAGGGAAAGTGGAAGATTTCCAACAACATTACGGTCTTCGCGTCAACGGTATCGCCGATCCAGTGACTCTTGCTAAAATAGACGAACTGCTGCGATCCAGTTACCGAACGGGACAAAATCATTCCGGTGTTGTGGAGCTGAAAAACCAATTAACGAGCCTTGGATTTCAATTTCCCAACAACCCTTCTTCAGCTTACGGGAGTGTGACAGAAGGCAGAGTAAAAGAATTTCAACGCTCACAAAACTTGCCCGTAAGCGGGATTGCTGATGAGATTACGAGACAAACGATCCAATCGGTTTTGAGCACTCAGCGAAAAATTGTTAACGGAAACGAGACGTATTCCTTTTCGCAAATGGAGCGGGACATTCAAAGACTAAAAGCGATGTACCCTGGTTTAGTCGAAACGAAGGTCATCGGCCAATCCCTTGATGGAAGAGACATTCATGCGATCCGCTTAGGCAAAGGCAGCACTGAAGTATTTATCAATGGCTCGCACCACGCCTATGAACATATGACGACGAACGTGAACATGAAGATGCTCGATGAATACGCCTACGCCTATGCGAAAAATCATCGGTTTGACGGATGGAACGTTCGGACTGTTTTGAACAGGACGAGCATTTGGTTTGTCCCGATGGTGAATCCAGATGGGGTGGAATTGGTCCAGCGGGGACCGAGCGCCCTGAGCAGCCAACTAGCCAGCAGAGCCATTTCAATCAATGGAGGAAGCACCAACTTCTCCTCTTGGAAGGCGAACGCTCGGGGTGTCGACTTAAACAGACAGTATCCCGCCCTTTGGAACACGATTGAACATAATCCAGGGAGACCGAGCCCAATGAATTACAAAGGGACTAGCCCGTTATCAGAGCCAGAAGCGAAGGCGGTCTATGACTTCGCCCGCAGCAAGGATTTCAAAACAGCTCTGTCTTATCATTCGTCAGGTGAGGTGCTTTTCACCAGGCACCCCGGTCACGTAGCGAACATTGTTTCAAACAAAACGGGCTACAACGTCGTGAATTTGACTCACAGTCAAAGCGGCGGAGGCTTCACAGACTGGTTTATTCTCAACCAAGGCAAGCCCGGACTAACACCGGAAATTTCACCATTCGTCGGTCCAAGACCCGTTCCACTAAGTAACTGGACCCGCGTCTGGAACCAAAACAACTCCGTCGGCCTCATCGTAGCAGACGAAGCGTACCAAAACAGAAACAGCCGATAAAGGCGGCAAACCTGAAAAAGCCCTCATGAAAATGGGACTTTCTCAGGTTTGTTTTTTTTAGAAATGATCCTTTCAGAACTTCTTCAATTAGTTTATCGGTAGAAATGGCGTGAGCAGGAATGAAAGGAGGTCGATAAATCGGTTTATCGGTAGAAAGGTGCGGTCGTTCAGCCAAAACACCATCCCCCCCACCAAATCTATGAAAATGTAATATTATTTCCAATTTATAAATAAGGTAGCTTATCAGTCTCAGTCATATTATAATGTAAGTCGAGAATGGATTATTTCAAGCTCTTTTGGTGAAGAGATTTTACCGCCAAATAGAAAGAAGGTTTTACACATGACTAACATGGATGAATCAAGAAATCATAAATTTATACTCATCTTAGGGGATTTGCTTTGTATTTTGATCGCCTATGTGAGTGCCTTTTATATTAGATACCTAGATTTTCCTGGCCGAAACTGGGACGCGTTTATCGCGCTCCTCCCATGGATTTTACTGATCGGCTTGTTCTTTATTTCCGTATACGAGCTCTATTCCCTCGACCGGAAACATACGATCAGTGACATTGTGCGAAAAATCATGGTCGCTGTGGCCTTAATGACGTTCTTAACGATGGCTGCTTCATACTTGTTCCGTGAGTTTGCTATGCCTCGTTCGGTCGTCCTGATCGCCACCGTTTTCATGGTGATCTTAATGGTCGCTTTCAAGGTACTATATTTAAAGCTTACTAGAGGAAACACCGTCGGTAAAGTTTTGCTAATCGGAAACGAAAGCAATACGGCAAAACTAATCAATAAAGTCCGACACCCGATGTTAAAAGGAACAGAAGTGAGACACATTCAAGAACACACAGCCATCGAGAAGATCGACTTCCTGTTGGAAGAATCGGACTATGTCGTGCTCTGTACAGATATCTCAAAAGAAAAGAAGTCACAAGTCATCTATCACGCGATGGAACGAAACAAAGTAGTCTACGTCATCCCGACTCTTTACGAACTGCTTCTTCAACGGGCGACAATCTCACCGTTAGAAGACACGCTCGTCATGGGCGTGAAGCCTTTTGGACTGACGTGGGACAAAGTTTTCGTGAAGAGAGTGTTTGATTTCGTTGCTTCATTTGTGCTGCTCGTTCTCATTTCGCCAGTGTTGGCGTTCGTGGCAACGATCGTGAAGCTAGAAGATCCGAAAGGGAAAGTCATTTACTCCCAAGAACGGTTAGGGAAGTTTGATCGGCCGTTTACGATTTATAAGTTTCGCTCGATGATCACTGGTGCCGAGAAAGCAACAGGGCCAGTGCTAGCATCGTCCGATGACAATAGGATCACCAAAGTAGGGAAATTCATTCGCTCCACGCGATTAGATGAGCTGCCACAACTCTTTAATGTGCTGAAAGGGGATATGTCCCTCGTTGGACCACGCCCTGAACGAGAGTTTTTCATTAAAGAATTAGCGCAAAAATACTATCACTACGGCTACCGCAACCGCGTCCAGCCTGGAATCACTGGCTACGCTCAGGTGATGGGGAAATATTCAACGGAAGTGGAAGACAAGTTGCGATTTGATTTATACTATATCCGTAACTACAGCTTATGGCTGGATATTATTATTCTTTTAAAAACGTGTCTCGTCGTTTTCGATAAGACGAAATCTGAAGGGGCAGAGGAGCATTCTCCATCGTTGGAATCTGACATGGAAACGGCCAGCACCGTCGAAAAAGATAAAGACAATAGTAGCAAAAAGAAAACAATTAACGTTTAAATAAACATTTGTTTAAACGTTTTTCTTTTTTGATTCGCAAGAGCAAAGGGAGGTAAGACATATGGAAAAAACGTTGGTAACCGGGGGAGCCGGGTTCATCGGGTCCCACGTGGTCGATCAACTGGTTACGCTTGAAAAGCACGTCGTCATTCTTGATAACCTATCGTCAGGGGATTTGAACAACGTCAATCCTAGCCACCTCGTCACCTTGATCGAGGGAGATGTGCGAAACGTTGAGGACGTTCAAGGCGTCTTTACTGAGCACCCGGATATTGATTCCGTCGTTCATTTGGCAGCTCAAAGCAAAGTCGGTCCGTCGCTGGCGGATCCGCAAATGGATTTGGCGATCAACATTCAAGGGACGGTCAATGTCCTCGAAGCAGCTCGGAAACATGACGTGACAGACGTCGTCTATTCTTCGTCGGCCGCCGTTTATGGCCATGTGGAAACGCTCCCTGTTACAGAAGAGGCACCGACAGCACCCTTGTCGCCCTATGGCGTGTCAAAACTGTCGGCTGAAGAGTACGTGAAAGCCTACGGAAAGCTTTATAATTTTACGGTCACCGCCCTTCGCTTCGCCAATGTGTACGGACCACGGCAGAGCGCAGCCACAGAAGCGGGAGTGATCACCATCTTCATCGAGCAGCTCCTGGCCGGGGGGCAACCGACGATCCAAGGTGACGGGAAACAAACCCGCGACTTCGTCTACGTGGAAGACGTGGCCGACGCCGTCATTCGCTCACTGGAAACTGGGCAACGAGCGGACGTTTCGCCTGTTTACAATGTGAGCTCCGAGACAGAAACAACGGTAGAAACGTTGCTTAGAAATCTTTGTAAAGAAGTGGGAGAGCCTTTCAACCCTCGTTACGAAGAGGAACGAGCCGGCGACATCAAATACAGTTACTTAAGCAATCGGAAACTTTCCGGAACCTTTGACTGGACGACGAAAACCAGGTTGGGTGACGGTTTGAAAAAAACCGTTGAGTACTACCAATCCCGTTCATAATCAAAACCATCTGCGACCTGATTTTCAGGAAACAGATGGTTTTTTTGGTTTGGAGCGGGGTTTGCGTGGCGTTCCTGGAACCGCGGTTCCAGGAACGCTGGTTCCGGAGACGTGGGTTCCGGTAACACCGGTTCCAGGAACCCGACGTCCGCCCACCCACCGCACAAAAAAACCAGACCCCGGTTCAAAACCGAGGTCTGGCTTCGTGATTTACTCTTCCACATCGACCGATTCGTTCGGTGAGATTTCCAAGTGTTCTTTGAAGATCCGGGAGATTTCTGCTTTTGATTCGTCGTACAGGCGGTAGTAGTAAACGCCGTCGGTTGTGATGTCTTCGCCTTCGAAGCTGAGCGATTCAATGTTGTCTAGTTCGCCAGCGTAGGAGTGCATGCTCACCATGTTTCCGAAGGTTAAGTTTGTACTCAAGTTTCGTTCTAAGCTGTCCATCAGTGAATTGAAACGGGTAATCGTACTGAAATTTGCTGATTGATTGATGATCGCTTCGATGATGTCTTTTTGACGATCACCACGGCCGAGATCGCCACGAGGATCCTGCTTGCGCATTCGTGCATAAGCAAGGGCTTCTTCGCCGTTCAGCGTTTGAAGGCCTTCCTCGATCTCAATCGTTCCGTACGTCGCGTTGTCGGTGTCGCTAATCGGCATTGGCACGTCCACTTCGACGCCGCCGATTGTATCAACAATCTCCATGAAGGCGGTGAAGTTTAGAGAGACAACATAGTCAATCGGAATGTCTAGCAAGTGTTCCACCGTATCGATCGTCATGTTCACGCCGCCAAAGGCGTGAGCGTGGTTGATTTTGTCATCGGACTCGCGACCGACAATGTTCACATAAGAGTCACGAGGGATGTTGACCATCTTAATCGAATTTTCATGAGGATTGAATGTAGCCACGATCATGGCGTCTGTTCGTCCGGATAAGTCATCTTCACGACTGTCGAGACCTAAGAACATGACGGAGACGGGGTCATTCACCGGATCAACGGCTTCTTCGCGGAATTCCGATTTTTCTCCACGTTCCAAGTTCTCTTGTGAGTTATTTGCCACACTGGACACTTGGTAAATCATGTAGCCGAGAACACCGCCCACAATAATGAGCAGGCCGAGCAAAGTGAACAACGTGTATTTAACAAACTTTTTGAAAGGTGTCTTTGGTTTACGGTCTTTTCGTTTTAAATCAGTCAAGAACGAGCACTCCTTTTTTTTGATGAGACCGTTCGACAAAAATCGACGGCACTCAACCATTCGTAAAAAATATAAAAATTATGAGGACATTGTTATTATATCATTTTTCTTCGACCATAGTTTGACGATATTAGCGAAGGGGAAGTTACATGTTTCGATTATTTTTTTAGTGGGGATTTTTTTTCCTCATAAGAATCGGGGTTAATAGGCGAGAAAATCACCTTCACATCGTTGTGGAAATGCTAAGTTTCCCACTTTATACGACCGTTTTCGGCAAAAAAAGTAAAAAAGACTATGTACACCAGAAATGATATGGGATAAAGTAAATGTAATGTTTACCAATGGAGGATTTTTTATGAATAATTTGCGTTGGGGCTCACCCGTCAGCATGGCCTGTCTAGGAGTCTTCTTATTTGGGTTAGGGAGTTTGCTAGATGTGATTTGGAAGTATTTTTTAAGTTACGGTTGAAAGGGAACCAGTACAAGGAGGCTTACAGGTGAAAAAGAGTGTGTTATTATTTCTTGCTATCATTTTAGTTACGAGTATGATGTTGGAAACGAACGAAGGATCGCAACACAGTGCCTATGCACAATCGGTCGATAAAGGAGAGATCACGGCGAGCTCACTCTTCGTGCGAGCACAGCCTTCGACAAACGGCAGCATTATAGGCGGCTACATAAGGGGAACGACGGTTGAACTTCATGAGCAATCAGGATCGTGGTATAAAGTCCGCTACAACAATCGCTGGGGATACATACACGGAAGCCACGTGAAAGTGACCGAAACGTCCGGTGGATCATCATCAACCATCGGGAGCGGCGAAGTCACCGCAACGAACTTGAATGTTCGTGCGTCAGCATCAACGAACTCATCCATCATTAGCAGTCTCCGTCGCGGAACGACAGTAGATCTCCATGAAAAATCAGGCGACTGGTATAAAATCAAAGTCGGTAGCCGATGGGGATACGTCCACGGGAGCTACATAAAAACTGCGAGTAGTGGAGGCTCATCAGGCGGATCAAGCACAGCGCCTTCAACAGAATCAGGCGAAGTGACCGCAGCGAACTTAAACGTCCGCGCATCAGCGTCAACGAACTCATCTATCATTAGCAGTCTCCGCCGCGGGACGACAGTTGAGCTTCACGAAAAAACAGGAGATTGGTACAAAATTAAAGTCGGTAGCCGATGGGGATACGTTCACGGAAGCTACATAAAAACTTCGAATAGTAGTGGTTCATCAGGCGGATCAAGCACGGCGCCATCCACAGAATCAGGCGAAGTGACGGCAGCGAACTTGAACGTCCGCGCGTCAGCGTCAACGAATTCATCTATCATTAGTAGTCTCCGTCGCGGGACGACAGTAGAGCTCCACGAAAAAACAGGAGATTGGTACAAAATCAAAGTAGGAAACCGATGGGGATATGTCCACGGAAGCTACATAAAAACTTCGAATAGTAGTGGTTCATCAGGCGGATCAAGCACAGCGCCATCTATTGAATCGGGCGAAGTGACCGCAACGAACTTAAACGTCCGTGCGTCAGCTTCAACCAATTCATCTATCATTAGTAGTCTTCGAAATGGGACGAAAGTGGACCTGCATGAAAAGACAGGCGACTGGTACAAGATCAAAGTAGGTAACGGGTGGGGATTCATCCACAGCTCCTTTGTCAGCACGTCTCCGTCAGATAGCAGTCCAGGAAGTGGCAGCGGATCAGGCAGCTTGAGTGGCAAGACGATCTTTATTGATCCAGGTCACGGGGGGAGAGATCCAGGTGCGGTAAACGGCAACGTCCACGAGAAGACGATCGCTTTGCAGATCAGTCAAAAAGTAGAGCAAGCGTTGAAACGTGAAGGGGCACAGGTAGTCATGAGTCGATCGAGTGATACGTTCGTCGCTCTTGGAACGAGAGTGACGATGGCCAATCAATCAGGCGCAGACATGTTTGTCAGCTTGCATGCCAATGCTTTTCCAAATTCGTCTGTCAACGGCTCGGAAGTTCTCTATAGTGAAACAAAGTATCCAGCGGAAAGTCGTCGACTGGCGCAAGAAATTCAATCAAGGGTAGCCAGTGGGATGAACATGAGAGATCGAGGAATCGTCAGACGGAACGTGCAAGTCTTAACCGGTCCGAATATGCCAGCAGTTCTTATTGAACCAGGCTTCATGACGAACTCGTCAGATTTAAACAAACTACTTCATCAACAAGACCAGTTAGCGGCAGAAATCGTGAACGGCATCAAAAATTATTACAGATAAGTAGTTGAATCCACGAGCCTTAGGGCTCGTGGATTTTTAATGGTTTTTAAATGTAACTGGTTGTGTGGACAGGACGGTCGCAGGACGGGTCATGCTAGGTAGGTGCTACCGGCGCAGCACCAGCGCAGCATGACCCAACGGATCAGGACGAAAACGTGAGCAATCAAGAGGAAATAAGATTGATTCGGTTTGTGGTTCTCTTTTTCTAGTAATGGGATTTACCAAAGGGATACACTTGCTTTACCGATTGATCAAAGAAAAAATAACATTAAAAAAATTAGCAAATTCGTAACTAGTATTGGATTAAAAGGCTTGCAAGGGTAAAGTGGGGGATTGGAATTACCGGTAGCTGACCGAAGGAACCATCCCCCTGGTTTTATTATCCTTGAAAAAGGAATTAGGAGTAAGAGAGGTTTATTAGACAATTTCTATTAAGTTTAAAGGAGTGGATAGTATGGTTTATCATTTTGGAGACGTGAAGGTTGAAGAAACTACCAGTAATATGATTTCTCCCGAGATAGGGACCGTGGTGTTTGAATGCTCCAGTAACCAAGTTACTCCCTTTGCAGTAACCATTGAACGAAGAGGCGATAGGTATACTAACACTGCGAAGGGACTCCTTGGACAAAAAGTAGAGAATCCTCAGGAATTTGATGAGTTTTTAAGAGAAAAAGCACAGGAAGTTCTGAAGAAAAAATTTGAATAAGGAAAAGAGGAGGAGGGACAGTTTACTGTCCCTCCTTTTAACCTGGGGGACGGTTCTCGTGGTTACTTAGGGAGGCCAAATAACGAATAGATGTTAGTACATCATCTTTAGAAGAAAGAATCTGTATTTAACCAGGGGGGGAAGGTTCTTGCGGTTGGAAATCGTAGCACCTGCGCAGCACGACCCAATGGATCAGGACGAAAACGGGAGGAATCAAGAGGAAACAAGAGGTCGAAGGAAGCCTCAAACAACCTCGAAAAATCCTTATCCAAAAATCTATGAATTTGTAAGACTTTGGGATTATTTTCACAAGAAAAGGTTTGGAAGATAGAGAGATAGGCTACCAGGATGAATATTGCACACAATGAAAATTTATATGGATTTAAAGGTGGAGATCTTAGATGAAGGTGGATAAGAGGAAACAAATTTTCGAGGCTTCACTTGAATTATTTTCAGAGCGCGGGTATGACGCCACGACGCTTCCTATGATTGCTCAAGCTGCGGATGTAGGAGCAGGGACAGTCTACCGGTATTTTACAAATAAAGAGGCACTGCTTAATGAACTGTTTCAGGAATACATAGGCAGGCTAAAGGAAACGATCATCCAAAATTACCCGGAAGATGAAGAAGATGTGCCCATTAAATTTGATCATTTATTTAAAGGAATGGTTCAGTTTGCTGATAAGAATCTTAAAGCGATCTACTTTATTGATTCTCACAGCCAATCCCATGCTCTAAACGAAAAAAGCACCGCCATGTATTATTCTCTATTGGATATTTACCATGAATTTATTGCGGAAGGCCAGAAGAAAGAGCTGATAAAGCCTCTTCCTTCCTATGCTCTAATTGTCATGGTCTTCGGTGCATTTATAGGCTGCTGCAAATATATACAGCGTGGAGATATCAAGGAGACAGACACCTTGATGGATCATTTCAAAGAGTGCTGCTGGGATGCCATCAGTTTATAGTAAGCGGAATGAATATTCATTCCGCAATAAAAAAGAGGAGTGTTGAATATGTCAGGGAAAAAAACAAGAGAGGATATTCCTCAGCCGAAAACATACGGTCCTTTAATGAACCTTCGCCAAGTTGATTCAGACGCCCCCGTTCAATCATTCGTTGAACTTGCTGAAACATACGGCCCGATTTTTAGAATGGAACTTCCAGGCAGAGATACGTTATATGTGTCTGGGCATAAGTTTGTTGAAGAGGTATGTGATGAGTCCCGATTTGATAAAAACGTCTGGAAGCCGCTTGAAAACGTGAGGGAATTTACCGGCGACGGACTGTTTACAAGCTGGACGGAAGAAGAGAACTGGAAAAAAGCACATAATATCTTGCTTCCTAGTTTCAGCCAGAGAGCGATGCAAGGTTATCATGACAAAATGACTGATATTGCAGTGCAGCTTATTCAAAAATGGTCGAGGCTTAATGATGACGAGGAGATTAATGTTCCTGAAGATATGACGAGGCTGACTTTGGATACGATCGGGTTATGCGGCTTTAATTACCGCTTTAACAGTTTTTACAGCGAAAAAAACCATCCGTTTATAAATAATATGGTTAGCGCTCTAGACGAGGCCATGAGTCAGCTACAGCGTCTGGACATTCAAAACAAACTGAGCCTTCGCAAAAAGAGTCAATTTAATGAGAATGTAGACAAGATGTATGAATTGGTTGATAAGCTGATCGATGACCGTAGAAACGCAGAGGACCAGGATAAAGGGGATCTACTGTCGAGAATGCTTGAGGGAAAAGACCCACAAACTGGCGAAGGCCTGGACGATGAAAATATCCGGTATCAGATGATCACTTTTCTGATCGCAGGGCATGAAACGACGAGTGGGATGCTTTCCTTTGCCATTTATTATCTGCTTAAAAATCCAGATAAGCTAAAGAAAGCCAGGCAAGAAGTGGATACAGTGATGGCAGATGAATACCCCAGTTATCAGCAGGTCCGTCAATTGAAGTATGTGCGTATGGTACTTGACGAAACATTGCGGCTATGGCCGACGGCACCGGCATTTTCGCTATTTGCTAAGGAAGATACAACTCTACAGGGAGAATACGAGATTAAGAAAGGGGATACGATTAATGTCCTTCTTCCTAAACTTCATCGCGATAAAGAAGCGTGGGGAGAAGACGTTGAAGAATTTGTGCCGGAACGATTTGAAGATCCCACAAAGATTCCTGAAAATGCCTATAAACCATTCGGGAACGGTCAGAGAGCTTGTATTGGCCAGCAGTTTGCCCTCCATGAAGCGACGCTTGTCCTTGGGATGATCTTAAGGGAATTCGAGTTTGAGAATCATAATGATTACGACCTGGAAATCAAAGAAACGCTGACTCTTAAACCTCACGATTTTAAAATGAAAGTAAAAGTCCGGGACAAGAAAGATATTATGCTTCCAGGTTTTAAAAATCCAGTTAAAGAAGAAAATAGCAAGCAGCTTAAAGAAAAGGTGCAAAGAAACTACCATGGAACCCCATTGCTTGTTCTTTACGGGTCGGCAATGGGAACAGCAGAAGGAGTTGCTCGAGAACTAGCTGATAAAGGGCGTCTCCAAGGATTTGAAAGTAATGTGGCTACATTGAATGAATTTAAAGGAAGCTTGCCGGAAGAAGGTGTTGTTCTGATTGCATCGGCCTCTTATAATGGCAAGCCGCCTGAAAGTGCAGAAGCGTTTACGGACTGGCTTCACGAAACGGAAGATTCTCTAGAGGGTGTCGTTTATTCCGTGTTTGGTTGCGGTGACACAAACTGGGCAAGTACCTACCAGAAAGTTCCTGCTTTGATTGATAAAGAACTTGCTAAAAGAGGCGCCGAACGTATTCATGAACGAGGAGAAGGGGACGCAAGCGGAGATTTTGAAATGGCTTTTGAAGAGTGGCAGGAGGCCTTATGGTCCGCCATAACCGAAAAGTTTGATATCGACGTACCGGAAGACCTTCTCAATCAGAAAAACCAAATCAAGTTAACGTATGTAAGCGGGATTGCTGAACAGGCCGTCTCCCAAAATTACTTAGCTAAACAAACGAAAGTGCTGGAAAACAGGGAATTGCAGCATGAAGACAGTGGCCGCTACACCCGGCATCTTGAAATAGCCGTGCCTAAAGGGCTCTCTTACAGCGAAGGGGACCACTTGGGGGTGATTCCTAAAAATAACGATCAGCTTATCGAGAGAGTTTTAAAAAGGTTTCATTTAAAAGGCACAGAAAAAGTAGTCATTGAAGCCGAGGGACGGAGCGCCGCGCACCTGCCTTCAGGACAGCCGGTAAGCATTTCTGATTTACTGAGCTACAGTGTGGAACTTCAGGAACCTGCTTCAAGAGAGCAGTTGGAAGAGCTTGCTGCTTCGACCACGTGTCCCCCTCATAAAATAGAGCTGGAGGAACTTGTGGAGGAAGGAAGCTATAAGGATAACGTGGTTAATAAAAGGGTGTCCATGCTTGATTTTCTAGAGCAATATGAGGCGTGTGAAATGGATTTCGATCGTTTTATCGCTTTGCTTCCACCTTTAAAACCGAGGTATTATTCCATATCAAGTTCACCGAAAGTGCAGGAAGATCAAGTGAGTATTACAGTGAGTGTCGTGAGGGGAAAAGCTTTCAGTGGGAGCGGGGAATACCGAGGGATTACTTCCAATTATCTGATGGAACTTCAGCCTGAAGACGATATCGTTGTTTTTTTCCGGACTCAGCGCTCGTTTAAGCTACCTGAAGACCCAGCTTCACCGGTGATCATGATCGGTCCAGGTACGGGGATTGCCCCGTTCAGAGGGTTTATTCAAGCCCGTAAAGCGATAAGCGAAGAAGGCCAGAATTTAGGAGAGGCCCATTTATATTTCGGCAGCCGGAACGAGAACCATGATTTCTTATATCAAGAAGAGTTAAAAGAATATGAAGCAAAGGGCATCATTACTGTCCACAAAGCCTTTTCTCGAATGGAAGATAAACCGAAGACTTATGTGCAGGATATTATAAAAGAACGGGAAGAAGAGCTTGTGGAACTGATTGAAGAGAAAGGCGGCCATATTTATATTTGCGGTGAAGGGAGCAAGATGGCACCGCAGGTAGAGGAAACGCTGAAAAAGTGTTTGATGAATATGAGACAAAGAAATGAAGAAGAAGCTCAGGAATGGCTGGACGGTCTTCAGGAAGAAGGGCGTTTTGTAAAGGATGTATGGTAATTTAGACCGCTACACGGCGGTGCTTTAGTTTAAGAGAAGCAGAGGTAACCAGGGGGACGGTTCTTGCGGTTGAGATGCCCACCAGTTCCTGCCTAGCACCACCCAACAGATCAAAGCGACCTAGTTCGATCCCCGTGGTGTCCAAAAAAAGTTGTTAAAGACTAGACAATATAGAAAGAAAATGTGAGTAAGGTAATCAAGAGGAATTAGCAAAGAGAA
This sequence comes from Salipaludibacillus keqinensis, assembly GCF_003226325.1. Lineage (GTDB taxonomy): Bacteria > Bacillota > Bacilli > Bacillales > Salisediminibacteriaceae > Salipaludibacillus > Salipaludibacillus keqinensis. The sequence continues at coordinate 126,107 of NZ_PDOD01000003.1, forward strand.
TTGAGGATATACGAGACTAATGCATGCGAGTAGAGTCAAATTAGCCTCAAAACGAGGATGATTCACGAACGATCATGAAATAAACGAACCAGAGAGTGTCCTAAAAAGCGACACTCTCTTTCATTACCTTTAATCCACTATTTGACACACGATATTGCCGCGCACGTGGCCTTCGTTAATTTTTGAAAGGGTTTCTGGAACGGCTTCCAGTGTGACGACCTCTTCTAACATTGGATCAAGCTGTTTATTTGCCGCTAACTCTCCCACTTCCTTGGCGATATGTCCGAGGTCGGCAATTTGCCGTTCGTCGTCGGTTCGGTATACAAATCCTAAGGCTACTTCATGAATGGAGAGGGCGAGTGACTTGGGTGCATACTGGCTCAGATCAGGAAGGTCTACGACACTTACCAGATGTCCGTTAAATGCGAGCATATCCATCGCATCTGATACTGCCTGGCCGCCAACCATGTCCATGACAATGTCGACACCGCGGCCATCCGTGTATTTATGCACTTCTTTAACCACGTTCTCCGTGTTATAGTCGATTACTTTGTTGGCGCCAAGTTTCTTAACATGGGCCGTATTTTCAGGAGAACAAGTGGTGATGATATCAAGCCCTTTTAGGAGGGCGAGCTGGATGGCAAATCCTCCAACACCACCGGCGCCAGCCTGAATTAAAATGGTCTGTCCTTTGCGAGAAGGGACTTTTCTGTTTAGTGACTGGTAAGCCGTAAATGCAGGAGTCGGTAGAGCTGCTGCTTCATTAAAGCTCAGTCCTTCCGGTAGAGGAGCGAGCACATCTTGACGGGCGATGGAATATTCTGAGAATCCACCTTGATGGGCAAGGCTGCCATGGTAATAAACCTTGTCGCCGGGATGCCAATCAGTCACGTTTTCACCTGTTTTTTCCACCACACCTGCTACATCAAGGCCTGAAATGTGGGGGAACTCCCACTCTGGCAACGGACTATTTGCCAGTTTATAATCGACCGGGTTTAATCCGACCGAATGAATTTTTACAAGAACTTGGTCTGCTTCTGGTTCGGGAATAGGTACATCCATCACTTTCAAATGACCGCCTGTTTTTTCAAGAGCTAATGCTTTCATTCCTTATTCCTCCCTCTATAAACTTTCGTATTCCTTATCCGTATTCCTGTATCACACACGACTCAAACTAGCTTGGAAAAATCCTGTGCGAACAATCGATGCCGAGGGACGAAAACACGGGAGACCCAGAGTAAATGAGAGGTAGCATGACCCAACAGATCAGGATAAAAGATAGAGATAACTTCAAAGTCTTACCTATTGCTTTTAAACTATTGGGGAGCATTCCTGTAATTAGCAAGTGTTTTTTTATTTCACTATCAACCAGCATAGAGAAATAAAATAACTATTGACAGAGTTTAGTAGCAGGAGTAAATTATCTTTATGAAATATCAATCAAAAAATTGAAGAAAGAAATGCCTTTTAATCGCTGAATTTGTTTATACAAAAGCGGAGGAACCAATTTTGGCAAGTTTGCATAACTATTGCCTAGGGGTGAATCTTATACAAGAAGGGATACTCTCGTTCCCTAACCCGACAGCTAACTTCGTAAGCGTTTTTCGAGGGAAAGGTCTATTGTTTGAGACCCTTCTTTAATGGCGGTCTTTTTTTCATGCGTAAAAGGAGATGAAGGTTGTGGCGAAGAAACAACAATTTGCAGTTATTGGATTAGGAAGATTTGGAGGAAGTGTTTGCAAAGAACTTGTGAAGCTTGGAAATGAAGTACTTGCCATTGATTCAGATGAGCAAAAAGTTAATAAATACACGAATATCGCTACCCATGCTGTCGTAGCTGATGCAACAGATGAAAAAGTGCTCGCTTCTTTAGGTATAAGAAATTTTGAAAAAGTGATTGTTGCTATTGGTGATAACATTCAAGCAAGTATTTTAACCACTTTATTATTAAAAGAGATTGGTGTAGAAAATGTCTGTGTGAAAGCTAAAAATAACTACCATCATAAGGTTCTTGAAAAAATAGGAGCAGATAAAGTTGTGCATCCTGAAACAGATATGGGAAAAAGAATTGCCCAGCAACTGTCAGACGAAAATGTTATTGACTACATTGAGTTGTCAGATGAGTTTAGTATTGTAGAATTGTTTGCATCAGCTAAGCTTGAAGGCAAATCACTCGTGGAATTGGATATCAGAGCCCGGTTTGGGATTACCATTCTAGCCATTAAAAATGGAGAAGAGATCAATGTCTCTCCTGAGCCCGAATACAAAATAGCAAGGGGGGACCTCTTAATCGTTATAGGTCATAATGATGATATTAAGCGGTTTGAAGACCAGGTGATGTAAGATGAAGATGATGAATTTATTTAGAAATTGGACCTTTTCTCCTCCGCAGTTTTTAGCTATAGGTTTCGGTTTAGCCATTATTTTCGGAACGTTAATTCTAATGCTTCCTTGGAGTACAACAGGGACTATTACCTGGATGAATGCCCTATTCACAGCCACCTCTGCAACAACCGTTACTGGATTAGTGGTTGTAGATACCGGTTCTGATTTTACCGTTTTTGGTCAAGTAGTGATTATGATATTGATTAAAATTGGTGGGTTAGGGCTGATGACTTTTGCCATCATGACCGTTCTAGTGTTGGGAAAACGTATTGGACTGAAAGAAAGAGTTCTCCTACAAGAAGCATTGAATCAGCATTCCATTGGAGGCGTTGTAAGACTAATTAAAATATTATTTATCTTTTCTATGGTTATGGAACTCATTGCCGCCGTTTTACTGTCTTTTCGTTGGGTTCCTGAGTATGGTTGGGGATTCGGCATCTATACGAGTATTTTTCATTCTATTTCTGCATTTAATAATGCGGGATTCAGTTTATGGTCAGATAGTTTATCAGGATATGTAGGAGATCCTGTCATTAATCTTCTCATTACTTTCTTATTTATTACAGGTGGAATTGGCTTTACAGTTTTATATGATGTGATGACGACTAAGAAATTCCGTTTTTTAGCCCTTCACACAAAAATAATGCTTGTTGGTACACTTATTGTTAATCTTGTTGCTGTGATCATCATTTTTCTGTTAGAGTTTACAAACCCATTAACACTTGGTGGATTATCGTTAGGAGATCAGATTTGGGCTTCCTACTTCCAAGCAGTTACTCCAAGAACGGCAGGTTTTAATACAATTGAAATTGGAGATATGAATCCTGGATCAATTGTGTTTACACTACTCCTTATGTTTATTGGAGCAGGGAGCGCTTCAACTGGTAGTGGAGTTAAGTTAACGACTTTTCTTGTGATCATCTTAGCCGTGATGACTTACTTGCAAGGAAAACAAGAACCTGTTATTTTTAGCCGAAGAATCGGCAATGAAATTGTTAATAGAGCCATGGCCATTGTGGTAATTAGTGTGACAGTAGTATTTATTTCTATCTTAGCTTTAAGCATTTCTGAACCCGCGGCCCCGTTTATGTTGATAGTATTTGAAGCATTTTCTGCTTTTGGTACAGTCGGATTGTCAATGGGTCTCACCGGGGACTTATCTGAACTAGGAAAACAAATTATCATAGTACTGATGTTCATTGGTCGAATTGGTCCACTAACATTAGCATTTGCTTTGGCGAAATCCTCAAAACCATTGGTTTCATATCCTAAAGGAGATGTTTTTACAGGGTAATTTATTTATGAAGGCATGTTTTAAATTTCCAAATAATATAAGAAATAAACTTGTATTGTGAAAAAGTGCACTTAAACGGGGAGCGTTAGTTTAAGGAGCAATTGAAAATAAATACAAACAATGGTCCAGTTCATATAACTGGACCATTGCTTGTATACAAATTGCACCGCATTTTACGGTGCGATTAAGAGTGTAAATGACTGAGTAAATTCCAGTTTTGCGATAGTTAACGGAACCCGTTAAAAAAACCAACTCTCCCATTCAGAAGTAAGAAGTCTTGCCCAAGAATTGCGGAAGAAATACTTTCCCGACTCATTAGTCTTGCTTGGCCGCAAGAACTGATAGGCACGATCAAGAATCAAAAGAAATGGAGAAATTCTTTGTGACAGTCACCAATAATCTTCTGAACAAGAAAGAGATGGATCCAGCAAAAGCCAAATACGTAAACGAGAAAATGAAAGACGTTGATTTTGACAACTTATTTATCTCAAAGTAAAAGCACACTTTTGTCACGAATGACAGAGTGTGCTTTTACGATGGTTAGGGTCATTAATAGCCCCCACCCCCAACTCAATTCTCATGATAAAAGGATCGTACAAATAAAATTCCTGCGAGAACGTTCAAAATCACTTGAATTTCATTTCTTAAAACAAAATTAAGTGAAAATTGGAAAGGGAACAGTGTGTACAAGTATTGAGGAGGAACAAAAACGAATAGTATTAACACCACGACAAAACTAAACTGTAACCAATGAACTTTTACTTTCTTTGAAAACACTTGAATAGCCCTTTTGATCTCAATCAACATACCAAATAAGAAATACAAAAGACTTAATAAAATAGAATAAATTAAAATCCATGTAACATCGCCAAAATGAAGCATCTCTCTTTGTTCGGGAAGAATGAGTGCTATCAGGATTAAAATGATGATGCCAGATATAATTGGTACGACTGTTGTTTTTTTCACCGAATCATCCCTTCTTGTTTTGGAACTAATACATGGGTATTTTGTAAGTAGTCTACTAATGCTTACGGAACAGAACATCGTTAAGTTCCCTCTTTGATAATAGCAATTGGTCATCTCCGGCTATCACCGCGTTAGGTGGGCGCAAAAAATCTCCAAATATAAAAAAACGACCACAAAATTGATAACCAATTTTGTGGTCGTTTCACGTAACATATGAACTTGCCCCGTGTTACCCCTTCACCCCAACCAACCCTCTAACAACAGGAGGACGTCCGATGGAGTAGTAGTTCAGCTTCGTTAACGCCACTTTGTCTAAATCATAGCAGTTCCGGCCGTCAAACACATTGGCTTCAGCCATCTGATCCACATACACGCTTAAATCAAGCGCCTTGAATTCTTTCCAATCGGTCACGATAAAGGCAGCGTCGGCACCTTGCAAGGCTTCCTCCACGTTTTGCACGTAAGACACACCCGCTGGCATGACGTTCTTGGCGTTGTCCATGGCAATGGGATCGTAGGCGACCACGGTGGCGCCGGCCAGGATCAATTCTTGACTGATGGCCATTGCTGGGGACTCTCGCATGTCATCGGTGTTCGGTTTGAAGGCGAGGCCTAACATGGCGACGCGCTTGCCTTCTAACGATCCGAGAACGCTTTTCGCTTTTTCCGTTAACGCGCGATGTTGATGATTGTTCACTCGAATAACTGCATTCAACAACTCGAAATTATGGTCGATGTTGGCAGCAATTTGCGTCAACGCCTTGGTATCTTTCGGGAAGCACGATCCGCCGTAGCCAATCCCAGCCCGTAAGAATTGGTGGCCGATTCGACCGTCCATGCCCATCCCGGTGGCCACGTCTTCAATGTTTGCCCCGACTTTTTCGCAAATGTTGGCAATTTCATTAATGAAACTAATCTTCGTCGCGAGAAACGCGTTGGACGCATATTTGATCATTTCCGCGCTGCGAACGTCGGTGCGGTAGCAATAAATCCCGAACGGCTTGTTGATCTCTTCAATCACGTCACCAGCCCTCTGGCTGTCCGATCCGACGACGATGCGGTCTCCGTTGAAGGCGTCATAGACGGCACTTCCTTCCCGGAGAAATTCCGGGTTAGACACAATCTCTACGCGCACATCGTGAACCAAGTATTCCTGGATCAACGATAAGATGTGATCATTCGTCCCAACAGGCACGGTACTCTTCGTCACCACGACCACGTCTTGTTTCACATGGGTGGCAATATCTTTCGCCACTTGATCAATATACTGCAGGTCCGCCGTCCCGTCTTCGCGCTCAGGAGTTCCCACGGCGATATAGATCACTTCTTTTCCTGAAAAACCTTCGTGGTGATCCGTCGTAAACTGGAGACGTCCAGCTTCGATGTTTCGCATCATCACCTCATCAAGACCGGGCTCATAAATGGGAGAGACCCCTTTTTGCATCCGTTCCACTTTCTTTTGATCGATATCAATACATGTCACTTGGTGGCCCACATCGGATAAAGCCACCCCTGTCACTAAGCCTACATACCCTGTTCCTACAACGGCTATCTTCTTCATGGTGATCCTCCTACTGTTTCTTTTGTAAATGCTTTTGAGAAATCTCAGCTAAGTATTCGAACATATCGTCTTTCAAGTCATCTCGCTGCAAGGCGAAATCGACTGTCGCTTTCACAAAACCAAGTTTGTCCCCTACATCATATCGATGACCTGAGAACTCATAAGCTAACACGACTTGCGTTTCATTGAGTTTTTTGATGGCGTCGGTTAATTGAATTTCGTTCCCAGCTCCTGGTGCTAACTCGTCTAAAATCGTGAAAATCTCCGGGCGTAGCACGTAACGCCCCATGATCGCGTGATTGGAAGGTGCTTCTTCAACGGAAGGTTTCTCCACTAAGTCGGCCACGTGAATCACGCCTGGTTCAATCTCAGAAGATTTCGGTGAGACGATCCCGTATTTGGATACATCGGCATCGGGCACAGGTTGCACACCCACGACGGAAGAGTTGTACCGTTCGAAGACGTCAATTAACTGGCGAAGGCACGGTTTGTCTTCTGTTTGGACAATGTCGTCCCCTAACAACACGGCAAAGGGCTCATCACCGATGAAGTGTTTCGCGCAGCCAATGGCATGGCCTAATCCTTTTGGTTCCTTTTGACGGATGTAATGGATGTTCGCCATGTTGGAGATGTCCTGGATCTCTTCAAGCAACGCAAATTTTTCTTTCTTTAATAAAGTTTCTTCTAATTCATATGATTTATCAAAGTGATCTTCAATCGCTCGCTTGCCGCGACCACTAATAATGATGATGTCTTCAATTCCGGAATGGATCGCTTCTTCCACGATGTATTGAATCGTCGGCTTGTCGACGATGGGAAGCATTTCTTTCGGCTGAGCCTTTGTGGCAGGGAGGAACCGGGTTCCAAGGCCTGCGGCTGGGATGATCGCTTTTTTTACTTTCGGCATGATTCAACACTCCTCTCAATCTACTCTTACAATACAACCAATTATACGCGTAAACAAGGAGAATTAGGAGTTTATATCCAAAAAAAGATCGAACGTTCACATCCTTTACAAAAAAAGAAGTTGTAAAAATTGATCGTGAATTGCAAATATTTAGCGAATAGGCTTTACCAATAAGAAATAATCAAGTAAAATTAGCAGTTGAGGTTTTATTTCGGACAAAAAAGATAATAGTTCAATAGATGGATATTACGGAGGCTTTTCCCCTTTACAGCGTAAGACTGTTTCCTTCACGTAAATGCTACGATTTGCTCAACCTTATGAACGAATTCTAAAATTAGCTGATTCTATTTAAAAAAATAAGATTTCAAGCTCTCACCACTGTTAGTGAGAGCTTAACGAAAAACAAAGGAGTGTCCTTCATGGCGCCGTCCCGTACTGAGTATAAAAAAAACAAAAAACGTTCAATAGTTAAAATTCTCCTTGTCAGCTTCTTGCTGATCCTTTTGGCAGGGGGTGGGGCTGTTGGGTATATGGTTTACCAAATGGCCAATGTCACATCCAGTGCCCAGCAAGAGCTGGATCGGGGAGAGCGCTCTGAATACAGAGCAGAAGAAGTGAATCCCGACATTGATCCGATCTCCGTGCTGTTTTTAGGACTGGATACGAGAGATGGGGATTTAGACGGAAGAACGGACGCCATGGTGCTTGTCACTTTTAATCCTGACGAAGGATCAATTAAGATGCTGAACATTCCCCGGGACTCAAAAGTGACGATCCCTGGCAGGTATGAGCAAGACAAAATCAATCACGCTCACGCCTTTGGCGGAGTGGATATGACGCTTGATACGGTTGAGGAGTTTCTCGACATTCCGGTAGACTACTTTGTTTCGTTGAATTTCGATGCCTTTATGGAAATCATTGATGAATTAAACGGCATCACCGTCGACTCGCCGATGGCCTTTACGGAAACAGATAACGCCACCTACGGGACATTGACGATTGACGAAGGAGAACAAGTGTTGAACGGAGAAGAAGCGCTCGCTTACGTGCGGATGAGAAAGTCCGATCCAAGGGGAGACCTTGGACGTGGGGAGCGGCAAAAAGAAGTGATCGAATCGGTCATAAATGAAATGGCCACGTTCAGTTCCATTACCAACTTCAACTCATTAATGGATACAATTGGCCGCAATTTAAACACAAATGTGCGCTTCAGCAATATTGTTTCGATGCATTCCTATGCTAGTGAATTAGATAATATTGAGTCTTTAAGCTACAACGGCAGAGATGTAATCGAAAACGGAGTCTACTATTATGTCGCTGACGAAGAGTCCGTTGCAGAAACATCGCAAAGGCTCCGCGCCCATCTAGAATTGGAAGATGAGACACACGGCTTCACAGCCTCAGCTTCTGATACGGACGGCGAAGATAACGCTGACGCGGACGAAAGTCACTCTCACGGTGAAGGTGAAGGCGAACATGACCATGAAGAAGAGGCAGACGAAGAAGAGACTTATGAAACAGAAGAAACATATGAAGTAGAAACGAATGAACAGGGAGAAGACCATCAACCAGTTCAATAATACGACGAAGGTGTCCCAAAAGGTTGTTAACATAAGCAGCCTTGATCGGGGACACCTTTTTTATGATCTGTCATAAATATAGTAACCAGAGGGACGGTTCTTGCGGTTGAGCGAGGTAGTACCTACCAAGCATGACCCGGCGGATCAGGACGAATGGTGGTGCTGAGTAGGTGCAACTAGCGTAGTAAAATATCGGAAATATCATATAATAAGACGAACTGGATTGAAACGGCGCCATGGAGAGTGGGAATCGTTAACATTTCAACATTCATTTTCGTATAGATAGGAAAGATGTAGGTGTAGCATGATGAAAAATTTACAAGTCATGAACTATACGTTCCAAAATTCACAACAAAGTCAGATGACTTTTGGTCAAGTTTTTGAGAAAATCGTCCAATTCATGAAACAGGACCCGAAAGGCAATTATCGATTAATGGTAGGAACCGATAGCCAAGTTCATCCGAAAGTGAAAGGGACTCGTTTTATCACTGGGATCGTCATCCAACGTGAAGGGAAAGGGGCTTGGGCTTGTATTCGTAAGGTCACTGTTCCGAGACAAATGACCAATTTACACGAAAAAATTTCCTTCGAAACCACTCTCACAGAAGAAATCGTTTCGATGTTTACAGAAGATAGAAAAAACGAGCTGATCAATATTGTGTTACCTCACGTCTATAGGGGAGCAACCTTCACGATGGAGGGGCACATCGATATTGGCAGCGGAGAACGGAACAAAACGAGACATTATGTCCGAGAAATGGTCGCTAGAATTGAAGCGATGGGCATTGAACCAAAAATCAAACCAGATTCTTATGTCGCAAGTAGTTATGCCAATCGATATACGAAATAATCCGTTTGAATATAAGAAATCTTTGATGACTATTTCAGAGGAAGTGTGTTTTTAGCTGGACAACAATATAGTTTGGCTGAACAAAGAGACGGATTGGCTGGACAGATGCCTAGTTCGGCCGAACAAACAGACAATTGGGCTGGACAGCCACGTATTTCGGCTAAACAAACACAAAATATTCCCATCAATACCAACTTACATGAGAAACACCAACCAAAACAAAAAGCAAGAAGCCCCAAAGGCTTCTTGCTCAACTCATCAATCCTTATTCATCTGTTTCCTCATCTTCATCATTCACTGCAACAGATCCACCATCGACTCCTAAATGAGCGCGAAGCTCACTGCTGATGCGATTGCGTTCTTCGTCAGGGACGATCAAGTACCAAATGCCATCAATACGCTGTCCGTCACCAGTCATCTCCATTGTTTCTTGAGAGTGACGAGCATCGGCGTAATTTTGCTGAAGTTTGATCATTTTATCGAACGTTAAGTTCGTTAACATGTTGCTACCCATGGCGTCCAAAATCGACTCAGCACGAGTAATCGAGCTTAATGAAGCACCTTCTCTAATCATCCCGTTCACGATTTGACGCTGACGCTCGTTACGACCAAGGTCTCCACGGGAGTCTTCTTGTCTCATTCGAGCGTAAGCTAACGCTTCGTCTCCGTCTAAGAAGAGCTCCCCTTCGTTGAATTCATAGCCGCTCTGGTTAAAGGAGAAGCTGTTGTTCACTGCTACACCGCCGACAGCATCGACCATGTCTTTAAAGCCCTCCATGTTAACCGTTAAGAAATAATCAATCGGAATATCAAAGTAGTTCTCTACCGTGGCGACAGCCATATCCGCGCCACCAAATGCGTAGGCGTGATTCACTTTATCCTCTACACCGCGACCGACAATTTCCATGCGTGTATCACGAGGAAGACTAACCATTCTCATGGACTCGTCTTCTGGATTAACAGTAATAACCATCATCGTGTCCGTTCGGCCTGAGGTGGAATCCTCCGCGTCGATCCCTAACAACAGGAACGACACAGGTTCGCGATCGTCCATGTCTACTTCCAATTCGCGCTTTTCTGATTTCTCACGTTCTAGTCCCGCGTGCATATCTGAATTAACCGTTGATTGAACCGATTTGTATAAATAGAAACCATACCCACCAACAGCCACAATAAATAACAATAATACTGATCCGATAATAATAAGTGCTTTTCTCATAACATGTCCCCTCTTTCGCCTTTTTGATCTTCATGCTCTGTCACAGTCATAGACTATATCCCCTCGGAAGATCCACCAAGTTCCTCAAAGAATTCGTTAGCCACTGTAAAATAGAAGCTGATTGTGTCACCACACCACTCCAACGAAACAGACACAAAAAATGTACGACTTAGACGCAGGCGTTAAAACGTCTCACTATAAAGTTAGTATAATCAGATTTACAGAAGTTAGCAATCTCATTTTTAAAAAAATTGAAAGAATTTGCCACAAAAGATTTACTTTAAGTTGGAATTCGTATAGCATATAAAAGAGCTGATGTCGAAATTTATAGCAAATTTTACATATGTAACAGGAGGAAATTATGGAAGAAACGATTAGTTTAAAGGAAATTGTCGAAACGTTAAAGAAAAGAATTAAGATGATCATTGCGATTACAGTGGCCGCAGTCGCCCTAGCCGCAGTGGTTTCCTACTTTATGTTAACCCCAAGCTACTCATCATCTACTCAACTACTAGTCAATCAATCTACCGAAGAAGGTCAAGCCTATACTTCCGGTGAATTAAGAACAAACTTAGACCTCATTAATACCTACAACGTCATCATTACGTCTCCGAGAATATTGGAACCAACATTAGAAGAATTGAACTTGGAACGCTCAATGGGCGCGTTGCGTAACCAGATCAACGTCTCAGCAGAAGGCGATTCTCAGGTGGTAACGATCTCTGTAGAGGACGACAATCCAGCGATGGCCGTGCAAATTGCCAATGCGGTTGGGGAAGTGTTTCAACGAGACATCGTGGACATCATGAATGTAGATAACGTTTCAATCTTATCCGCAGCAGAGCTTTCAGATTCTCCATCACCAGTTAGTCCGAATCCCACATTAAACATGGCGATTGCTATGGTTGTTGGCTTAATGGCCGGCGTAGGTTTAGCATTCTTACTGGAATTCTTAGATAACACAGTGAAGACAGAAGACGATGTGGAACAGAAATTAGGCATTCCTGTTCTAGCCTCGATTGCAACGATTGATGCATCGAAAGTGACCGTAAAGGACATCACACATACAAGACGACCACGAACAGGACGTGAAACTTATGGCGCGTAAAAAACAAAACCAAGAACTGTCAGATAAACAACGAGCACTGATTACCGAGTTTGATAAGAAGTCACCGATTGCCGAGCAGTATCGGACGCTACGAACGAACATTCAATTTGCGGCAGTTGATCGTCAGTTAAAGACGATTATGGTGACGTCTTCGTCTCCTGGAGAAGGAAAATCAACGACGATTGCCAATTTAGGTATCGTTCTTGCTCAGCAACACAACCGTGTCCTACTAGTCGATACGGACTTACGTAAACCAACGGTCCATTTTACGTTCCAAATTCCGAACCAAGTAGGCTTAACGAACGTGGTGACACAACAAGAAAAATTCGACGATGCCGTGTTTGAAACGTCGATCCCACGTCTCGACGTCTTGCCATCAGGCCCAGTACCACCGAACCCGAGTGAACTTCTCGGTTCAAGATCGATGAAAGAATTTGTCACTTCGATTACGAAAAAATACGATTATATCGTGTTCGATGCCCCGCCAGTGAATGCCGTGACTGATCCGCAAGTATTGTCCCGTCTCGTCGACGGCGTCATCCTTGTCGTTCGTAGCGGTAAAACGGAAGAAGAGCATGCAAAGAAAGCAGTCGAGCAGTTGAAAAAAGTGGAGGCTAACCTTTTAGGGGCGGTGTTAAACGACCGTGAGATGGAGGATTCTCAATACTATTACTATTACGGAGAGGGGAAATAACCCCCTCTCTTTTGTTTGAACAAAACGAAAGGATGATCTGAATGATTGATATCCATAGTCATATCTTGCCTGGCCTTGATGATGGGGCTCAAACGGAAGAAGACTTTCTCAACATGGCGAAAGCGGCTATCGCTGATGGCATAACGTCGATTGTGGCGACACCTCACCACCAGAATGGCAGCTATATGAACTCTAAAGGGACGATTGAGAAAGCGACAGAAATATCGAATGCCCTTCTTAATGACAAGGGACTAGGCTTAACCGTTCTACCAGGTCAAGAGTGTCGACTTTATGGAGAAATTTTAGAGGATCTGGAGCGGGGGGAGATTTTACCGTTGAACCACTCTAAATATGTGTTCGTGGAGTTTCCATCGGCGCAAGTACCTAGATTCAGTGATAAACTACTGTACGATCTTCAGTTAGCGGGAAAGATCCCGGTCATTGTTCACCCGGAACGAAACCAAGTGTTTATGAAGAAACCAGACATGCTATATGAATTCGTGAAAAACGGCGCGCTAACGCAAGTGACCGCTGCAAGTGTTGCTGGGAAATTCGGTAAGAAGATTAAAAGCTTTTCGCTCGATTTGATTGAAGTGAATTTAACCCACTTCGTTGCGTCAGATGCTCATAACACGACTAACCGGACGTTTCATATGACCGATGCTTATGACGTGATACATGAAGAGTTTGGCGACGATCTCGTCTACTTCTTTCAGGAAAATGCTCATTATTTAATCGGAAATCAGCATGTGATGTTGGAGCAGCCGAAGCAAGTAAAAAAGAAGAAGTTGTTTGGATTATTTTAAAAAATCAGCACTATGACCCACGCTTTTAAAAATGAAACGCTTACATGGTTCGAGGGACTAGAAAGAATTTAAATAATTTTGTCGAAATTTGTCAGGAAAATCTTTTTAACACGTCTAAATACCTATATATATCTAAAGTATATTGCAATAACTATGTCCTTTGATCTGAAAATACACCCTAAAATGTAAAAAATACCTACAAATTGTCGTAAAAATATGGTAAGATGTAAAACGTTAAAGACGTTAATTGATTCCTCAATTGGTGAGTTTCTACACAGATGGAATAAATTGTGTGATAATCTCTAAAAAATAGAATAAGATTGTATTTTAAAACATGATTCTCACCACGCTATTAAAACGCAGCAAAACGCTCACTATAGATTCTCTATATTATGAATCCATTGAAAGAAGATGGGTCTTAAAGGTATGGAAGAAGAAAAATACTTTCGCGCTGATTTTAGACGGAGTATTTTTTTATTTTGTACGGTTGATCAAAATATGTAAATACCATGATGATAAAGATGGAAACGTAGTTGGGTCATTTCTCCAATACCCTTATCAATGGAGGAACTCGGCTTTGCTGTGGGTTGGTTTTATAAATAGAACAACCTTAGGCGCAAGGGGTTGCCATTGGTGAAGTGTGAGGTCAGGTTTAATGCCTGTTTTATTATGTAATAAGTGCATTATTTTAGTTAATACCCCAATATTTAGAACGTTAAACCATCGTTCGTTCCAATTCGACGCGCGAGCGATCGTTTAGCGTTCTGTCACGTAAATATATAGAAGGAGGGAAACGTCATTGAGTTATAAAAAGAGACTAGGACTGTTAGTTTTAGTAGATTCATTGATTGTTTTGTTATCAATTTACTTCAGTTACTGGTTGTTAATCCCTACAACCCAAATGGTCCCGACGGCGATTCTTGTTAGTTCAATTGCATTATTCTTTAGTCATCATTTATTTGCTCATGTGTTTAAACTGTATAAGAAAGTATGGTCCTATGCCAGCATACAGGAATTGAGTGCCATCTTCGTAGCTGTTACGTTGTCTGTTGCGACATTAGCGGTGATTCAGTTGGTCGGATTCCAAACGATCTACATGCGAACGCTGTTAGTCACGTGGATGCTACATATCCTACTTATTGGGGCTTCGCGCTTCTCTTGGCGGGTGTACCGCGATCAAAAGCTGAAACCGAAGCTGGATCAAAAGCGGACGTTGATTATCGGTGCTGGGAACGGTGGAACACTCGTTGCTAGACAGCTAGTGAATAGTGAAAAATCGGAATTGTACCCAGTTGCGTTTATTGATGACGATCCTTCAAAGCAATTTTTAGAGATTATGAACATTCCTGTCTTAGGACGATCTGATAAAATTCAACAAGTCGTCCAAGAGAAAGAGATCGAACATATTATTATCGCCATTCCGTCTTTATCTAAAGAAGATTTAAACGAAGTGTTTACCGCCTGCGCAGAGACGGAAGTACGGACGCAAATCATGCCGTCTGTAGAAGACATCATGTCAGGAAAAGTATCAGTCAGTGAGATGCGTGATGTTCAAGTGGAAGACTTGTTAGGCCGTGAACCAGTAGAACTTGAAACGGATAAGATCGGCGATAAACTAACGGGGGAAACAGTGCTCGTCACCGGTGCCGGTGGATCGATTGGTTCAGAAGTGTGTAGACAAATCGTCAAATTCAAACCGAAAAAGCTAGTTTTACTAGGGCACGGGGAGAACAGTATTTACGATATTGAAATGGAATTAAAACCGAAACATCTTGATATATTGATAGAGACAGAAATTGCTGACGTACAAGACCGAAAACGGATGTTCTCCGTGATGGACAAGCATCGTCCACGAGTCATCTATCACGCAGCAGCTCATAAACACGTGCCGTTAATGGAACGAAACCCACACGAAGCGATTAAAAACAATGTCATGGGCACGAAAAATGTCGCAGAAGCGGCAGACGAAGCCGGTGTTTATGCATTCGTCATGGTATCGACTGATAAAGCGGTGAATCCAACGAGTGTGATGGGGGCAACGAAGCGAATTGCTGAAATGATCGTGCAAGATATGAACATGGTCAGCAAAACCAAGTTCGTGGCAGTCAGATTTGGAAATGTCCTAGGAAGCCGTGGTAGTGTCATTCCATTATTCAAAAAACAAATTGAAGCAGGAGGACCGGTAACGGTGACTGATCCTGAAATGACACGATATTTCATGACGATTCCTGAAGCGTCAAGATTAGTTCTACAAGCAGGAGCTATTGCCGACGGTGGTGAAACGTTCGTGCTCGATATGGGTGAGCCAGTAAAGATCGTCGACTTGGCGAAAAACTTAATTCGACTAAGTGGCTTCAAACCAGAAGAAATCGACATCAAGTATTCAGGTATTCGCCCAGGAGAGAAGTTGTTTGAAGAACTTCTAGGAGAAGACGAAGTGCACAAAGAACAAATCTATCCGATGATTTACCGTGGTAAAACTCCACCAGTGAATGTCCATGTAATATATCAGTTGATTGATGAATTTCAGTATATGACTCCAGAAGAACTGAGAGGAAGAGTATTGGATATTGCTTGGTTTAGGGTGAAGAGTTTAATGAATCTGAGTGCAGTGAAGTGAAATTGATAGATTAGTAATTTAAACTCTCAATTAGTTGGCCATTAATTGGCCAACTAAGTATAAATTCAAAAGAATAAATTTGCGATTTAGTAGGTTAGTAGTTTGTTGGATTAAGTAAGAATAAATCACCCAATAAAGTAGTAACAAACTAAAAACGTGCATATTTAATAATGGAAGGAAGTTCTCAACAATGACAGACAGAATATTCCTCTCATCGCCACATATGAGTGATGAAGGTTATGAAATGCAATATGTCCAAGAGGCATTTGATACCAACTGGATTGCTCCTTTAGGCCAAAATGTGAACGGATTTGAACAGGAGCTAGCAGAAAAAGTTGGTTCCAAAGCCGCTGCAGCACTTTCTTCCGGGACTGGAGCTCTTCACTTAGCTTTAAGAGCTGCTGGCGTGGATGAAGGAGATATTGTGTTCTGTTCAACTCTTACATTCTCTGCTACTGCGAACCCGATTATTTATCAAAATGCGACACCCGTATTTATAGATAGTGACCATGAAACATGGAATATGTGCTCAAAAGCCTTAGAAGAAGCTTTTGGAAAGTATCCAAATGTTAGGGCAGTTATTGTTGTTCACCTATATGGATTATCCGCAGATATGGATAAAATAATGAATTTATGTAATAAACATGGTGTGGCCGTTATTGAAGATGCGGCCGAGAGTTTAGGTACTTATTATAAAGGAGTACAGACTGGAACCTTTGGCGACTATGGGGTATTTTCATTTAATGGAAACAAGATCATTACTACTTCTGGTGGAGGAATGCTCGTTTCTGATAATAAAGAAAGAATTGCTAAAACGAGGTTCTGGGCTACGCAGAGTAGAGACTCAGCCCGTCACTATCAGCATAGCGAGTTAGGATTTAATTACCGTATGAGCAACGTAGTTGCAGGCATTGGTAGAGGCCAGCTGAAAGTATTAGATCAGAGAGTTGAAAAGAAGAGATATATCTATCAATTTTATAAAAGAGAACTTGAACATTTAGATGGTGTTGAAATGATGCCGACAAATGAGTGGGATGAGCCAAATTATTGGCTAAGTTCCATGACACTAAAAGGTAACGTTAGACCCATTGAAATTATGGAAGCTTTGGAGAAAGAGAATATTGAAGCAAGACCCATATGGAAACCGATGCACAAACAGCCTTACTTTGAAAAATATAATTTTGTAGGAACAGATGTTTCAGAGCAGTTATTTGAAAACGGAGTTTGTTTGCCTTCAGACACGAAAATGACAGATCAGGATTTAGAGAAAGTTGTAAAGATTATAAAGAATTTGTGGTGATATAATGAACCCTTCTAAAGGCGGTATATATAGAAGATTTATAAAAAGACCAATGGATTTCACATTATCATTGTTTGCTATTATAGCACTTAGTCCAGTACTTGTATTGGTTGCGTTGCTGGTAAGGCTGAAGCTAGGTAGCCCGGTATTGTTTAAGCAAAAACGACCAGGACTAAATGAAGAAATATTTATGATGTATAAATTCAGAACGATGACGGATGAGAAAGATGAAAATGGCGAGTTGTTATCTGATAGTATTCGATTGACTAAGTTTGGCAAGTTATTAAGAGCGACTTCACTAGATGAGTTACCTGAACTCTTTAACATCTTTAAAGGCGATATGTCTATTATAGGACCAAGACCTTTATTGGTTCAATATTTGTCTTTGTATAACAATCATCAGAAAAAACGTCATGAAGTGAGACCTGGGTTATCGGGACTTGCTCAGGTGAGTGGACGTAATGCAATCAGTTGGGAAGAAAAGTTCGATTATGATGTTAGGTATGTCAGAAACGTCACGTTTGTTGGGGATTGGAAAATTATTTTCTTAACAATAAAAAAAGTTATTTCTAGCGAAGATGTTAATTCAGATACATCAGTTACGATGGAGCCATTTAAAGGAAATTGAAAGGGTTGAATACCAATGAAAAACAAACTATTGATCATTGGTGCTAGTGGTCATGGTAAAGTCGTTGCTGACATTGCATTAAAAATGAATAAATGGAAGTGTGTCGCTTTCTTAGATGATGACGAAAGTGTCAAAACCTCATTAGGTATTAAAGTCATTGGGAAAACTGAAGATGCATTAAAACACTTAAATGATTGTGATATCTTCGTAGGTATTGGTAATAATGCAATAAGAGAAAAACTTCAAGAAAAACTTGAACTTGAGGGCGCAAGTCTTCCTATATTAATTCATCCTAATGCTGTAATTGGTGAAGAAGTTAAAATCAAATCAGGCACAGTAGTGATGGCAGGAGTTGTGATAAATTGTAGCACTGCATTAGGGAAAGGATGCATTATTAATACTGGAGCTACTATAGATCATGATAATAATATTGAAGATTATGTTCATATATCCCCTGGAGTAAATACTGCTGGATCTGTGAAAATTGGAAGATTAACGTGGATAGGTATAGGTTCTGTAGTTAGTAATAATGTAAGTATTACTCAAAGGAGTATCCTGGGAGCAAATGCTACAGTAGTTAAAAATCTCACTGAACCTGGAACTTATGTAGGGGTGCCGGCAAGGAGGCTGACAAATGAAAATACTCATTCTAGCTAATTACGGTATGGGATTATTCAAATTCAGAAAAGAATTATTAGAAAAACTAATAGAGACTGAAGAAGTTTATATTTCATTGCCCAAAGACGAATATACAGATCAATTAGAGGAATTAGGGTGCAAGTTTATTGAATCGCATGTAGATAGGCGGGGGACAAATCCAATTTCTGATATGAAGCTATTACTAAAGTATCTGAAAGTTTTCAAAGAAGTTAAACCTGATCTAGTCTTAACCTACACTATTAAACCAAACGTATATGGAGGAATTGCTTGTAGAATTGCAAAAATTCCCTATATATCTAATGTTACTGGATTAGGAACTTCTATTGAAAATGATGGGGTCTTACAAAAAATAAGTATGACACTTTATAAAATAGGATTAAAAAAATCAGAGTGTGTCTTTTTTCAAAACAAAGACAATAAAGATTTGTTCATAAATAAAGAAATTATTAATAATAAAAGCAGGTTACTTCCAGGCTCAGGGGTAAATGTTTCTCGCTTTACTTTTGAAGATTACCCAAAAGCTGATAAAAAGTTGAAGTTTTTATTCATTGGTCGTTTGATGAAGGCAAAAGGAATAGATGAGTTGCTTTTAGCGGCTCAGAAACTCAAATCCAAATATCCATTTATACAATTTGATTTAATCGGTGAAATGGAAGATGACTACGCCAATCAAATATCTAAATTGGAGAATTTAGGGATTGTGAAGTACCATCACAAACAAAATGATATTCATTATTTTATAAAAAATTCTCATGCAACAATATTACCATCTTATCATGAAGGGATGGCGAATGTTTTGTTAGAGTCAGCTTCAACTGGAAGACCTGTAATCGCATCAAATATAGCTGGGTGTATTGAAACATTCGATGAAAAAATTAGCGGTATTAGCTTCCAAAAAGCTAATTTAGACAGCTTAGTAAATGCAATAGAGAGTTTTATATTAATGTCCTATCAACAAAAAAAAGAAATGGGCGTGGCTGGACGGAAAAAAATAGAGCGTGAATTTGATAGAAATAGAGTTATCAATGCTTATGTTGATGAAATCAATGGAATTCAAAAAATAGATAATAGTAGGCAAATAAGTAAAAAGACTGTTTATATTGAAGGAAATGAATCCATTTAATTATTATATATCTCACGTTATCTTTAAATTAAACTAATTGGATTACCAAAAACTTTGAAATTATAATGAATCTTATCTACATACATTGTATAAGAATGAGGAGTGCAAATATGAATTTATATGAAAGAATTATTAATAAAACAGAAAAAATTTCTTTAATTGGCCTAGGTTATGTTGGGATGCCAATTGCAGTAGCTTTTGCAAAAAAGGCTGATATTATTGGTTTTGATGTTAACCAAGAAAAAATCGATCTCTATAAAAAAGGGATAGATCCAACCAAAGAAGTTGGAGACGAAACTATAAAAAATACAACTGTGGATTTCTCTTCTGATGAAGTGAGGTTAAAAGAAGCTTTGTTTCACATTGTAGCAGTACCAACACCAGTCAATTCGGACCATACGCCAGATTTGACACCCGTTAAATCCGCAAGTCGTACTTTAGGAAGAAATCTTGTAAAGGGCTCGATTGTAATTTTTGAATCGACAGTTTATCCAGGAGTGACAGAAGATATTTGCGTTCCTATACTTGAAGAAGAATCTGGTTTGAAGTGTGGAATCGATTTTAAAGTAGGCTATTCTCCAGAAAGAATTAACCCGGGCGATAAACTACATAGGCTTGAAACGATAGTAAAAGTTGTAGCAGGAATGGATGAAGAGACATTAGATATCGCATCAAAAGTATATGAGTTAGTTGTTGATGTTGGTGTTCATAGAGCAGAATCTATAAAAGTTGCAGAAGCTGCAAAAGTTATTGAGAATGCTCAGCGAGATATTAATATTGCCTTTATGAATGAATTGTCCATTATCTTCCACAAAATGGGTATTGATACAAATGCAGTACTTAAAGCAGCAGGTACAAAGTGGAACTTTTTAAACTTTAGTCCTGGACTTGTAGGTGGTCACTGTATTGGAGTTGATCCATATTATCTCACTTATAAAGCAGAGCAACTAGGGTACCATTCTCAGATTATTCTTTCAGGAAGAAAGATTAATGATGATATGGGAAAGTATATAGCTGAAAATACTGTAAAAAAGATGATTAAAGCAAACAAACAAATAAAGGGAGCGAAAGTCGCTATTTTTGGTTTTACATTTAAAGAAAACACACCAGATGTTAGAAATACAAGAGTAATTGATATTATAAGAGAGCTAGAAGAGTATGGAGTAGTAGTGAAAGTTGTTGATCCAGTTGCAGACAAAGAGGATCTTTGGCGTGAATACCTTATTGAACCATATGATGATAAGGAAATTAAAGGTGTAGACGCAGTTGTTTTTGCAGTTCCTCATGAGGAGTTTAAATCTATACAATTAGAAGATATAAAGAAGATGTTTAGGTCAACAGTCGACACACATGAAGCAATGATGGCAGAAGTAGCTGCAACATCGGAAACTGATCTAGATATGGGAAAAAATGATTGTGTATTAATAGACGTAAAGGGCATGTTTAATCGACAAGAAGCAGAACGTAGTTTCTTATATTGGAGGCTATAAAATGGGATATGAAAATGTGAGATTTTCAGAGGGAGCAACATTCTTAGTAACTGGAGCAGCAGGCTTCATTGGTTCAAATTTAGTAGAAGCAATACTTAAATTAGGTTATCAAGTTAAAGGAATAGATAATTATTCTACTGGTAAAAAAGGGAACGTAGAAATATTCATTGGTAACCAAAACTACACATTTATCGAAGGGGATATCACTAATTTAGATACATGTATAAATGCATGTGAAGGTGTAGATTATGTTCTGCACCAGGCAGCTTGGGGAAGCGTACCTAGAAGTATTGAAATGCCTTTATTCTATGAAGAAGTTAACATAAAAGGTACATTAAATATGATGGAATCAGCTAGGCAAAATGATGTTAAAAAGTTTGTTTATGCTTCTAGTTCATCTGTGTATGGGGATGAACCGAAGCTTCCTAAACAAGAAGGAAGAGAAGGGAATGTTCTATCTCCTTATGCATTGACAAAGAAGGTAGATGAAGAATACGGAAGGCTTTATACAAAATTATATGGCCTTGATACGTATGGTCTTCGCTACTTCAATGTATTTGGTAGAAGACAAGATCCACATGGAGCATATGCAGCAGTTATTCCAAAGTTTATTAAACAGTTACTTGCTAATGAACAGCCAACAATTAATGGCGATGGAAAGCAAAGCAGAGATTTTACTTACATCGAAAATGTAATTGAAGCAAATTTAAAGGCTTGTCAATCTTCGCATGAGGCCGCTGGACAGACGTATAATGTTGCATTTGGTGGCAGAGAGTATCTGATCGATATTTATGACGGGTTATGTAAAGCGTTAGAGAAAGATGTGAAACCAATATTTGGGCCTGAGAGAGCTGGAGATATTAAGCATAGTAATGCAGATATATCTAAAGCTAAAGAAATGCTAGGATATGATCCTGAGTGGAGTTTTGAAAAGGGGATTGAAGAAGCTATTGATTGGTATAAGTCTTTAGTAAACGAAACTAACAATACCATGGGGGTCGTGAAGTATCCAGGCATAAAATAAAATAGAGGAGGATTTTATGTTTATTACAATATGTACCCCAACTTACAATCGCGCATACACACTTCCTAGACTCTATGAAAGTCTACTAAATCAAACGAATGATGATTTTGAATGGATAATTGTAGATGATGGTTCAATTGATGAAACTAAAGAACTTGTTCATAAATGGATAAGTGAGGGCAAGCTTGATATTAATTATATTTATCAATCTAATCATGGAAAGCATATTGCATTAAATAATGGAATGGAAGCAGCAAGAGGTGATATGTTTACTTGTTTAGACTCAGATGATTGGTTTTATAATGATACAGTTCATACAGCAAAAAAGTTATGGGACGAAAAGTCTAATGATCGAGTCGCTGGTTTCATTGCACTAGACACTTATGAAGACGGGAACATAATTGGTAGTCCACTTCCAGATGGAGTTCGACAAGCAAATTGGATTGATTTAATTTTTAAATATAGTATGAAAGGTGACAAAGCCTATTTTTTTGATACAAAAATAATTAAGAACTATAAGTTTCCGGTATTTCGAGGTAATAAGCATATGCCTCCAAGTTATCAATACTATATGATCAGTAAAAAATATGATTTTCTATTATTAAATAAGCCTGTAAAATTTGTCGAATATATGGATGATGGAATATCAAAAAATAAATTTAAGAAATACTATATAGCGCCTGATAACTTCACGTATTATAGATTGCAGATCATGAATCTTATTCCAAGTTTCCGTCGTAAAATTATCAACGCTATGCATTTTAACGCAACAAACTTGATGGGGAAAGAAAAATTTATAATTACTAAAATAGAGGATAAAATTATCATAATTATGACAAAGCCAATAGGTTTTTTGTTTTACCTACTAATAAAACAAAATAACAGATAATGAAGAGTTGGTAATATGAGTATTAATTTATCAAAAATAATTTCAATATTAATTTCACTTTATTTTATATTAGCACCATTTTATTTTTTTAGTAGTGGGCTACCTCAAATTGCAGATTATATTATTGCAGTAGTAATTATAGTTTATATCATATATTTTAATTTTGAAAAAGATATTAGGTTTTATCTGTCAATAATAATATTAACACTTATTACAGTAATTAATGCTATCTGGAGTATGATTCTTACGTCTCCTAACATGAATGTGAACACAATTTATTTTATATTCAATATTGTTATTTTATTAATTATAATTAATCTAAATAGAATTGATACAGAAAACTTGTTAAAACATATAAAATTAGGAGTAATTATTAGTTTAGTTATTCAATTTTTAATAGCTATTACTGGTGAATTTACAAGTGGTAGAACTGTTCTCTATTTCAATAACCCTAATCAACTAGGTTATTATAGTTTACTTCAATTGTGTTTTATTAACCTTCTTTATTTTATCAATAGAATTTCATTTAAATCCTTTTTAGTTTTTTCATTTATTTCAATTTATTTGGTTCTTATCTCTTTATCTAGTGCAGCAATCATTGCTGGAATAGTTCTGTTTACACTTGGTATGTTAAATTTCTTTATCTTGAAATTTAACACGAGACAAAAAAGTATAATATCAACCATTTTAATATTATTAATTATGGTTCAATTACATGCTCATATTACTGAGACAGATTATTCAATTAATATAATAGAGGATGTACAAACTAGATTAGAATCTAAAACATACGATACAGAATCCAATTTTAGCGAAAGAAGATATAATAGAATTTTTGAGCACCCCGAATACTTGCTTACAGGAGCCGGTCAGGGAGGATTAGATAGGTTTCCAGAAGGTGGAGAAATTCATGCTAGTATACCAGCGTTCTTTTTTACTTATGGTATTATAGGACTCATACTTGTAGTTCTACTTTTTTATAATTTATTAGGCAAAATTACATTTTTAACAGTTTTGATTTTGTTTGCAGTTCATTTTTATGGTTTGACACATCAAGGTTTGAGACAACCGATGTTTTGGATACTAATAGCTTTGATATATGTTACAAATAAATACAAATTAAAGAAGGTTTTTGGTGGTAGTAGAGTATTAAATACTAATGGTAGTTATAGATAAAGTAAAAGCATGATTTTTAATGGTTCTGCTATCACATTCTTCCGCGATGTCTAATAAAACAGCTTTTAATTAGTTGATAAGACCTTTACTGTTTAGTGCTCTCTTTATCAATCATTAAAAAATCCAACTAAGCAGGAGATAAAGTCTAAAAAACTATAAATTTTCTCTTATTTCCACTTAAATATTTTTTCCTATAACTTTCATTCGATCAGTCATAATCATAATTATTCAAATGCTTGCTGTTTTAAAGTGGAAGTGAAGTATTGAGAAGTCTTCTCTACAGTTAACACCCGTAAGAGTGTGGACAACAAAGTGGCATTGTTCTAGGATTAAAAATTATTGGGAACTGTTATAGGTAATCTAGCAATTTCCTAGATAAGTAAACATCTACAATCATCAATTGGAGTTATTCATTTCGACACGTTATCTTTTCAGTAGGTCCCTATACGTCAGTCCTAAAAAGACACCTAACATGGTTTTATTAAATTAATTGTAGTGTTTGGTTAGCTAACCTTTCATTTTGCCTCCAAGTTTGATCAAACTGTGGGGTATCACCCGCCACGCTGACTGAGAACAGTTTGGACTTGGAAACGTAGACTTAGGTTTGAACTATTCCAAAATTTGAACATGATAATCGCTGGTGTAGATAGGTCTTCATACTCCCCAAAATAGTATTAAATATACCAAGGGTCTTGAATATTCAGCGCTTTTTGAAACAGTTGAAATTCAGATTTAAAGCATCTCATTCTTATTCACACGACCATTTTAGGCTCTTCTTTTAACCTAGTAGGGTCAGCTTAAACTATATAACCACCATTTTTAGTTAGTTAGCATATAAATAATAGAATAACAGAAAAGAAGAGATTAAAATGAAAAAAATATTGAATTTTCTAAAAAAGAAGTTCGTAAAAAATGTGATAGTAGTTGCTTTTGGAACAGTGATTGCGCAATTAATTACTCTCTCATTATTGCCGCTTATTACTAGAATATACGGACCTGATGCATATGGTTTAATGGGCGTTTTTATGTCTATTCTAGCTGTTGTAATACCTGTAGCAGCATTAACTTTACCAATTGGAATTGTACTACCGAAGAAATCGATAGAAGCTATAGAAATAATAAAGGCCTCTATAAAGATATCAATAATAATAAGTCTTGGTTCATTTATTATTTTGCTTTTATTCTATAAAGATATAGCAAATATATTACAAATAGAAAGTGTTGATATCTTACTTTTTTTGATACCTTTGATCATACTAGTATCTGGTGCAGACCAAATATTCCGACAATGGCTAATTAGAAACAAAGAATTTATTACTATATCCAAAATTTCGGTTTACCAACCATTGATTATTTATGGGGGGATGGTTATTGCTGGTTTTTTAATGCCCTTAGCAAGTGTTTTAATATTATTTTTATCTGCAAAAAGTTTAGTTTCAGCGTTTCTAATGTATTTAGTTATGATAAAGAATAAAGATAAGTTATTCAATAAACTCAAAAATCAAAAGACTAATTTTAAAGTAGTTATTATGAAATATCGAGATTTTCCTATGTTTCGAGCACCTCAAGAGTTAATTAATGCCACATCTCAAAATTTACCGGTATTAATACTCGCTACTTTCTTTGGTCCTGCTGCTGCTGGTTTTTTTTCGATTGGTAGAACAGCGTTAAGTATACCTTCTCAAATAATAGGGAAAGCAGTAGGTGATGTTTTTTACCCTAGAATTAGCGAAGCAGCAAATAATAATGAAAATTTAACAAAATTAATAAAAAAAGCAACTATGATACTATTTATTATTGGTTTAATTCCGTTTGGTACAGTAATGATTTTTGGTCCATGGTTATTCACTTTAGTTTTTGGTACTGAATGGACCGTTGCGGGTGAATATGCTAGATGGTTGTCAATATGGTTATTATTTATGTTTGCTAATAAACCATGTGTAAAAGCACTACCCGTACTTTCTGCCCAAGGGTTTCATTTGAAATTTACTATTGCTTCATTATTAACAAGAATAATTGCACTTTTTGCCGGTTTTTATTTTTACCAAAGCGATTTAGTTGCTATTGCATTATACGGAATAACTGGTGCAATATTAAATATTTTATTAATTTTTATAACAATAAATTTCAGCAATAAATTTGATATGAAAAAGAAAGGGTAATATATATGACAAGTATATTTGTATGTGGAGATATTGTTAATTATAAAAATGGTAATGGGTATATTTGTGAAGATTCCCTCTCAAAGAGAATAAGAACTACTGACTTTGCCATTTGTAATTTTGAAGCCCCCATTGAAGGGGATTGGAATCCAATAAAAAAATCAGGACCTCATCATTATCAAAGGAAAGAAACGATTAGAGGATTAGGAGAACAAGGTTTTGATATGCTTTGTTTAGCTAACAATCATATTATGGATTATGGAATTCCTGCACTAAGCGCAACT
The DNA here is from genome assembly GCF_003226325.1 of Salipaludibacillus keqinensis. Taxonomy (GTDB): domain Bacteria; phylum Bacillota; class Bacilli; order Bacillales; family Salisediminibacteriaceae; genus Salipaludibacillus; species Salipaludibacillus keqinensis. Next base: position 152,833 of record NZ_PDOD01000003.1, read on the forward strand.
ATTGATGAGGTAATAAATAATAAATTGGATTTTATTGGGGCTGGACTTAACTTTGAAAATGCTTATAAACCGTTAATTAAAGAAATTAATGGTATAAAAGTTGGATTTATAAATGCGTGTGAAGCACATTTTGGAGTGAAAGACCTGAACTCGAGTTTAGATGAACCCGGTTATGCTTGGATTAACCATCCTGAAATAGACCGCACAACAATAACGTTAAAAAAAGAGTGTGATTTTGTCATATTATTATCACACGCAGGGTTAGAACATTACAGTATCCCGCAAAAAGAGTGGCGAATAAGATACCAGTATTTATGTGATATAGGGGTGGATGCAGTTATAGGGTCTCACCCACATGTACCACAAGGTTATGAAAAATATAAAAGTTCATTAATTTTTTATAGTCTGGGTAATTTTTATTTCGATTCAAAAAAATATACTGATAAAAAGGATCACTCCTACTCAGTTATTTTGAAGTTAGATAGAGATAAGGGTATTGATTTTGAAATAGTATGTCACCACAAAGAAAATGATACTGTAGTCTTATCGGAAAAGAATGAAAAGATTAATGTTGAAAAGTTAAATTATAAATTAGAAGAAGAATATGAGTCTCTTCACAACAGAATGTCATTAGAAATTTATCATCGTTTGATTAAAAGACAAATCACTTTTTCATTATCACCCATTCCTTATGATGGAAAGTTTTTAACAAGCATTAAGCGGTTATTAAATTTTCTTAGAGGAAAAAGTACTAATAAAGATATTCTTTTATTGCATATGTTAAGAAATGAAGCGTATTATTATGCAACTAGACATGCACTTGATTTAATATATAAAAAAGATGGACGTGGTAATTATGAGTGATTTTATTTACTCTAATCAAAGTCTGAATTTGCTTTCTATAGAGAATTCTTTTCGTTTTATATATCCTGACCCACTAGAAAATGTCTATAAGTTTAGTGGAGATTGGGGGAGTCTAATTCTTAATCAAAATCTTTATAATGGATTTTTACCATATGAAAATCAAAATTATCTTTCTGTTGTAATTGGTGGGCCTGTTTTATATTTTCAAGATAACACTTTTATTAATAATAAATTATCTAAAGAAGGTACACAGGCTATTTTTAATAGATGGCTAGAAAATAATATTCAATGGGATGAAGATCTTAGTGGGCCATTTGTAGTGCTCATTATAAATAAACGAACATCCGAAGTACTTTGTTTCACAGATTTAATGTCATTCATACCTGTATATAAATATGAAGACTCTTCGAGTATAAGTTTATCAACACATGTTGATTTGCTCGCAAAGACTCACAGGGTACAATCGAATGTTGATTTAGTTTCAGTCACTGACTTCATTTTACAAGGGACAGTGACTTTTCCTTATACAATTTATAAAAGTATTTATCAGATCAATCCTTCATCTATACATAGTATTAGAGAGAATGGTTCGATAATTTTTCAATCCCAATATTATTGGACTCCTCAAGAAATAAACAGGTTTAATTCACTAGAGCAAGCCACAAAATACATAAAAGATGGTTTGAATAGCTATACCAATAAGATAGTTAGTCATAGTGATAAAATTGCCCAATTTATAAGTGGGGGTGAGGATTCAAGGTTATTGGCTGCTTTACTTCAAGGAAACTCAAGAAATGCATATATATTTTTAGACCAAATGAACATTGAGGGGAAAAAAGCGAAGGAGATTGCGGAAATATATGGTGCGAATTTCATATTATCAACTCGTGATAAACTTCATTATTTAAACATTCTAGCACCAGCAGTAGACTTGATCGGAGGTGGTGCTGAACATCATCATGCACACTCTTTTGGATTCCATAAAAGTTGTAAACTAAATCAATATGATGCTGTATTTGGGGGATTACTATCCGATGCCTTGTTGAAAGGTTCTCATATTAATAAAGTAAGAGGGACTGGTTCTTTCCCTTTTATCCCACAAATAAAATTACCTGGGAACTCATCTATAGATAGAATTCACAATAATAGTTGGTTTAACGTAGAAATAATTCAAGATTTAAAAGAACGTCATGAAAATCATTTAAATTATGTAAAAACTTTTAGGGTGGAGTCGTCGTATGAATGGTTTGAAATTTGGCCAAGTTCAATGAATAAGAATATTGCTAACTTACATACAAACAGGCGTTTGTTTAAAAGTTATGAACCGTTTATGACAAAGGAAGTTGTAAAAACTAGTGCATCGATCTCACAAAAGTGGAAATTGAATAGAAGAGTATTCCATAAAGTAGCTAAACCTTATTTAAAGCGTTCAAAATGGAAAGTCCATAGTGATGGACGACTTCCTTATTTTTCATGGAAGGTTAACTTGATTGTATCATTTTTGGTTATTTTATACAGAAAATCAGCAAAGAGAATAGGTTTTATAAAAGGTAATCAAAAATCATGGGGACAATGGTCACTTGTTATGGAAATGGAAGATTGGACGGATGAAATTAATAAGAATGCGACAGGTTTTGAAAATATATCAAAGATTTTTAACGAGAAAAACATGGATGAAGTTATGCATTCAAATGATTTTAGTAGAATTGAAAAAGTGAATCTCTTACAGATTATGTATCTGTTTAATGAGAATAAAAATAGTGATTAAAGCGATGTAATCATAACAAGAATATGGATGATCTTATTCTAAGTCTAAAGACATGATGCCTGTCACTTCCCGGATAGTTATTGGTGTAGCCGGTTTCGCCGGGATGCGTTTATAAAACAGTTTACTAGAAGAAGGTTATATAGTTACCGAATATGAAAATGTGAATGATTACTATGATACACAATTAAAACGGGATCGTTTGGAAATCCTTCTTCCATTCGATTCTTTTACTTTTTATGAAGGAGAAATAGACGTTGTCATTAATTTAGCAGCTCAAGTAGGAGTTCGTTATAGTCTTGAGAATCCTCATGCTTATATTGATTCCAACATTCTAGGCTTTATGATAGTATTTGAGGCATGCCGTCATTAGGTGAACCATTTTATTTATGCACCATCCCATTCTGTATACGGTGCAAACGTTAAGATGAATCGGATGATACATTGTCGAGGCTGTCCTTTTACTTTTAGGATATCTTAAACATGGTGATAGCTGAGCCAATAGCAGTCGTAATGGGTGGGAGACATGATGGGAAAGGTGAAGAAGCCTTGTTAAGGATAATACCCGATGGGGACTTTATGTTTTATGCCTGTTCGATACATAGCGGCTTCTCGTCGGATATCATAACTGGAGCATCCAGTTTAACAGGATGCTTTCACAATGTCCAATGCTTTTAGTTTACATAGCGTTTGTTGTTCGTTTTAACGACTAACGTAAAAGAACCAGATCGATAGGATGGAACGGGGGCAACGGTATTTTCATCAATGTAGTGCGAGTGAACTTGCTCATTCATGAACAATTACCTCCAGTAGTTGATTTCATCGTAAAGATTAGGAAAGAATAGGTGGTTATTGATCACGATTTCGTCTCTTATACTTAAAGTGAGGGGATCTGGGGAGCTTCTGTTATCTATCGTTTTTGTTTATAATCTCAGCAGGGTCTGTATCAACCAGTTGTTGTTGAGGCATCCCTGCATGTATTCTTCGTATTTTAATATGTTATCCAAAATGCAATTCAATTATGGCTTCATACTCAATGGAGCACCTCCTTTTTTAAACTCAGTATGAATCTGAGGTAGGAGATCAAGAATAAACGATAGTATATATAAATGGAAATAATGTAGGTTCTTAATATATTTATAATCGTTTGACGATCTCATTTCTGTTCATTTAGATCTCTTGATCTAAATGAAAGGAAGGGGGCTGGATCAACTCCCTATCGAAAGACTTTCCTTTAATCATTTTTAGAACGCATTCTGGATGGAGGTTCATCTTACTAGGCTGCATTGTGCTGGGTTAGAACCGAAGGTTCATTGATTCTATAAGTCTATCTGTTCATCTGATGTGGCAGTAGTTAGAAACGAGAGGTCAACTTTATAGTTATCTAATTGCTCTCCTAACTCGTGCAAGTCCTTTTGAATGTTGATGAGATGGACGCGGTACTGTGTGGTGCGATCCCACTTGTGTTTTGGATTGCATCGCTCTTCTAGCCATCCTGCTTCTACGAGCCGTCTCATATATCTGCGTATCGATGTGGAAGCAAAATAAGTTAACGTTTCTTCTCCAAGCTCCTGAGCTGTTTTGAAAAACCAGCCGTGTTTCGCTTCCCGCTTAGGATCTTCCACTCGCTTTTTTTCCTCGGCTATAAACAGATCGAAGTCTCTCACATGTTGAGACCAATAGATCATCTGATTCAAGATCAGCGCTGCCTTGTAATTTCCAGTCAGCTTCACCAATTCCTCTTTAATCACCACTCGTTTTAATACACTCATTCTTTCCACTCTCCCTTTTCTATTTTTCATTCCTCAACAAATAAGTACACCCAAACCACAAATAAAGGGGGAGACCGAGGGAAACTTTTTTTCGGTCGACTTACCAGAGGGACGGTTCTTCTGGTCCTGAAGAATTTTTTATAAAATTTAGAGATGCGGAGGGCTGTGATCTATATATCTCTGTTAGTAATCTCTGAAGTACTCTCTGGTATTGCTTGTTCATAACCAAACGCTCCAAGAGAATAAAATGTTGATTGGAAAATGATGCGAGGTGTTTCAAAATGGCTAGTGGATGTTCCATGGTGGTCAATGCGGTTTCTGTGTATGGTGATTCGGGGGCGAGGAAACACCTCGCCTGATGAAGGGAGCAGGTATTTGTATGAGGTTATGACTGATTGCAGGCAATCACAAAGTACGAACAGGTCTCTTGTCGAGATGATTGAGCTTTGAAAGATCATAGATAAGTTGTGATGAGAGACACTGTTCGAGGCTCCTTGTACGACAGGCGGGAGGATCATACGATGTGAGAGAATCCCAGGTCCCCATCTTTTCAGGTGGGGACCTGGGGAAAATGCTTTGTAGTAGTGTAATTCTCTATTTTTCCAACGAAAAACATTGATCTAAACAGAGGGTTATGGTTGTTGGAAGGATGTAGCTTTGGTGGTTGTTTGAGTATAACGGAAAATAAATGTGCGAAATGTCCCCTCCTTTTTGCCACTGTAGGTGTACTTATTAGGTGAAAGCAGAAAATGAGGGAGGGTTACATTATGTTTGAATTTAATGGAAATATAGGAAATGAAAAAGACGGTACAGGGCCGATGCAGATGAAAGAAGTCGTGCAGCAGTTGATGTATTTAGCGAAAGAGATTGGCGTGGTGGAAGAGTGGATGAAAGCGGAAAAGGTTGAGGGGAGCAAGATGAAGTTTCTAAGGGAGTATCGAGAGAACTGCAAACTGGCGGAAATGCAATGGACGGAAATTGGGCGAGAATTAATGGCCGTTCTGTTGGCTAAGGGGTTGAGCTGGGGGGACGGTTCTTGCGGTTAGTTAGTTCAGGTGGGGCAAAATAAATAGACCAGGGGGGGTTCAAACGTTCTTATTAAATAAATATCTTCTCGCTAAAGAATTATAAATTTTAGTTAGCAAAATAGGGAGAACTCTCACTGTTTCAGTATTAAAGGGAATCGTACCGGTTCATTCGAAAAGGAATTGTGGTGTAAAGATTGTGTATGAGCGCAAATTTATCATTTTAACTTAGGGAAGTTTAAGATGGTCTGGTTTATTAGAAAGGCGAGAGAGAAAAAGAGATGCTAGATATAAAACTACATAGGACAAGTGATTTTATAGACTTTTCAAGCATATATAATCTTTTTGTGAAGTTTGAATCATTGTAATCGGGGAAAAGGTAGTTATATAATTTAATTCAGATTATAAATCGTACGAAAGGGCAAAATCACTGAAAAGTGGTGACGCAAAGCTAGAGGGGCTAACGTTGTAAAACTATGCCAGCCAGCTTCCGAATATTTACCTCTGTACGATAAATACTAATTGGAGGGTTTATAATGGTGAAAATGATATGGCACAATTTTTGGGTTAACTATTATATGCATTTCTATAATGGTTGCAATAGTCAACAACAACAGAAAAGAGGCGAATTAATTAAGAGGGCCTCTTATCATCAAAGTCAATTATTGAATATCAAACTTGCAAAACATAACTCCAAGCCTTTTAAAAATAGAAACAGAGCCATTATAGAATAAGAGTGATCATTATTATTACGTATAGCGTAGTATAAACACACGCACCAACAAAAAAATCTATTATTAAAAGACGGTCTTCTGAACTTTCATACAACAACTTAAAAACCTTTCTCCAAGCTAATGCGTTTCCAAATGGTTGCTCATATCGAATCACTTCATGTATAATTAGCAAGAGATAAAGGGTACATATAACTTAACTGGTGTACCTTGGGATCGCGACTATTTATATCTAACTTAACAAGAAATATCAGGGATATGCTGAGGTGGATCGAATAAAAGGTAGTGAGGAAACAAGAAGAGCGTTTCCTATATAAACCTTACTTATAAAAAAAGTCCATATGGGGCTTTTTTTATTTGGGGACTTTTACCTAAACAATATAGAACGAGCCCATAGCATTGAAACTAAGGTGTATAATGTCTCATTATAGAAAGAACAGCAAACATCAGAATGGAATATACCCGTAATAATTGAGAGGAAGGTAAAATGAAACGTTTATTTGATATAGTTCTAGCCTCCATTTTAATATTAGTCCTAACCCCATTACTTCTTCTTTTAAGCCTATGGATAAAAACGGACTCCTCAGGCCCTATTATTTTTACTCAAAAGCGAGTTGGACTAAAAAAAGAAATGTTTAAAATTTATAAATTCAGAACAATGAAACTGAATACACCTCCTGAATTAGCAACGGATCTAATGGATCACAAAGATAATTTGACAAATTCTGGTACAGTATTGAGAAAGACAAGTTTAGATGAAATTCCACAATTAATAAATATTATCAAAGGTGAAATGAGCTTAGTCGGTCCACGTCCTGTTCTCTATAATGAATACAATTTAATTCATCAAAGAGACCAAGCGGGTGTTCATTCAGTTAAACCTGGACTCACAGGGTTAGCTCAAATTAATGGAAGAGATACTATTTCAGATAAAGAGAAAGTCCGTTGGGATAAAAAATACATAGAAAACATGTCTATACTATTTGATTTGAAAATTCTTTTTTTTACCTTCCTTTCTATTTTTAATACGAAAAATATTAAAGGTTAAACCCCGAAAAAATTATATTTCTTTATAATGGAAACTGTTCGATCTACAAATTTGGACTATTTTCGTATGAGAGTCATTCAATTAGCTAACATATTCAATTCCAACCTCGTTAACCATCTACAGTTTGATTACCCACACGAAATTTTTTCTCCATGATGCAAGAAAAAAATGAAAAGTGCGCTATTATTTCCATCATTTTAGAAGAAGAGGAAGAACAGGACCCACTGCTTCTTTCTCTGCAAGGATTGCATTTTTAACAACAATTTCCTCTTTAACTTTTTTAAAGTTCAAGCAAATTTTAACTTCTAAAGGAGAACAAGATTATTTAATAATATACATAAATTCAGAACAATCACACGATGTTCAATAAGTATAAAGTAACGAGACTATATACATAGATAAACTCTAGAATAGTATCATTTTCTGGAATGTTATAACAATATAATTGTATTAAAACCCTATAGTTTGCAGTAAATAATCCCTATTTATTAGCATGAATTTATGGTAATGTATACACTGGCGACTAAATACCCTAAAAAAACAAACAATCACCTATATTATGACAAACGATATCCAATATCATGCTATTCTGTTCAGCTTTATATACTGTAGGTTTGTCTTAATGTATTACATGAAGTTTTGCAGACGTTTTAATTTGAATAGAGGTTGGATTGTTTTGGTTGATGAAAGGTGAATGTTATATGTAGTCCATTTTCTGTTGAAGACTACTACTCACTTTAGATGTAAATCAAAATCATTGGAGCTTTATTTAGAAATAAGCGTAATTTTAGTTTGGAGAGGTTTAAATGTCTAATAAAATTCTTATCATATCTCAAAATTTTTACCCTGAAGTAGGGAGTGCAGGTAATAGGATTAAGAACCTTTATCTCCAACTAAAAAAAAACGATCATGATGTTGATGTCCTTACGACAGAACCTACTTATCCAAATAAAAACATTTATACTGATGACCATTTCTGGGATGATGAGGAATTAAATACAGATCAAAACATTAATCGTATCAAAGTTAGCAATAAAACTTACTCTAGAAGAATTTTAAATAGATTATTCTATTATCTTAAGATTGCATTCAAAATGCTTTTTTTCATCATCAAAGATAAGCAAAAGTACGATGTCGTTTTAGTCACTTCACCGCCAATCTTTATAGGATTTGTGGGCTTGATCGCAAAATATCGTTACAGAAGTAAACTCATTTTAGATGTGAGAGACTTGTGGCCAGACTCGCTCGTAGGCGTTGGGGTATTCGATTATAAAATTGTGATTAAAGTATTGAAATGGCTGGAGAAAAAGCTCTATAAGGGGTCTGACGAAATTATTGTTAACAGTGAAGGATTTATTCAATACATTACGGAGAATGCTCAAATTAACAGAGATGATATATCTTTCATACCAAACGCAGCAAATAAGAGTGAACTTGCATCCACAATTCATCATAGAGAAGAAGAGTTTAATGTTATTTACGTCGGTAACATTGGTATGGCTCAAGATGTTGATATTCTTATCAAGGTCGCTAAAGAGCTTGAACAGCACCATATTCATTTAAATGTTATTGGCTATGGGGTGAACCAGAAAGAATTTGTAAATGAGTGTAAGGTAAAGAGGTTGACAAATATTACAGTTAAGAAGCCGGTTTCTAGAAAGGACTGTTTAAACCTCATGGCTGAACACCAAGTAGGTATAGTGACGTTAAATAACAGTAATGTCTTTCAAACCGTCTTACCTGGAAAAGTGATAGATTATATGATTTGCGGTGTTCCTATAGTTGCCTCTGTGTCTGGGCTTTCCAAACGTACAATAGAAAGAGCAAATGTTGGTTTTGTTTCAGAAGATCGAAACGTGAGCGATATGGTTAACTATATCTTACTATTGAAAAACAACCCCGATCTACGTCGGAAAGTATCTGAAAATGGAAAAGCATTTGTAAAGGATCATTTTCTGTGGGAGAAAAACATTAAAAAAATCTTGGAACTTGTTAGAGTGAAAAAGCAAAGTCACATTGGTTTAAGTAGTTATGAATCAAATAAAATAAATAAGGTTGGTAGGAAATGAAGAAAAATGTCTGTATGTTTGTTTGGAACCATTTCACAAATGATGCAAGAGTAATGAGGGAATGTACAACGCTTTCTGAAGCGGGGTATCATGTTGATTTAATCGCTATTCATGATCCTAATGAACAAAACCTTCCATTATTTGAAGAATTTAATGAAAGTTTTCATGTGCACAGAGTTAAAAGGTACCCTCCATTGTTACAGTTTCTTCAAAGGACCATTCGTTTTTTCGCAAGGCGTAAACTTTTAGCACTTCTTCCTCTATTAATTATTGGGTTTGCTTTATATACATTTCCCCTTATGACTAGTTTGTTTATTTTAATGGCATTAATGACCCTTCAACCGAAATCCCGAACTGTTTGGATTAGAAGTAGTATTTTTATGAGGATGGTCTTTAAGGGACGGAGTCGACCATATGACATCTATCATTCTAATGACTTAAACACCTTACCTCAAGGCGTGTTATGTTCGAAGTTTAGATTTAAAAAGAAGAACCTCATCTATGATTCACATGAAGTTCAAACGAGCCGAACAGGATATGATAGTGGGATATACGCTAAGATGGAAGGCTTGTTATTACCTTTTGTGAACACGATGATTGTGGAAAATCATACTAGAGCTAAATATAACGAAGAGTTTTATGGTTTTTATCCGGAAGTTCTGCATAACTATCCTTTTCAGGTTGAAGAGGAAGTGGAATCGGCTCCTCTTCATAAAGAGCTTGGTCTTCCGAAATCGGAAAAAATCTTACTTTATCAAGGTGGAATTCAAACGGGACGAGGATTAGATAAACTGGTTCAAGCTATGCCATTTATCAAGGAAGGCACTCTTGTCTTCATAGGAGACGGTAGAATTAAAACCGACTTACAGACCCAAGTGAAAAAGATGGGCCTTGAGGATCGAATTAAGTTTATACCTAAAGTACCTTTAGCTGAACTTCCCTCTTATACAAAGAATGCCTATATAGGATTTCAGGTGTTAAATAATGTTTGCTTTAATCATTACTCAGCCTCATCGAACAAATTATTTGAGTACATCATGGCTGAGGTTCCAGTGGTGGCATGTGATTTTCCCGAGATTAAGAAAGTAGTAGAAGGGGAGGGGACGGGAGTATGTGTTGATTCCCATAACCATGAGGATATTGCAGAGAAGGTTAATTATTTATTAAGCAATCCTGAACTGGTCAAGGAGATGAGCGCCCGTTGCATTAAGGCAAAAGCGATCTATAACTGGGATTCGGAAAAAAATACGCTATTAACGATATACAAAAATTCACAACTGATTTCAAGCAAAAATACTGCATCAATGGAGATGGACTAGGGGGAAATGAATGTGGAACAATTTCTAGACCGGGTGTCTGAGGCCTATTACGGTAAGTTAGGCCAAAGAATGGCTGATAAAACGAAAGATAGAATTCATTGGATTGCCAAAAATGTTTCAGGACAAAACATTTTAGACGTAGGATGTAGCCAAGGGTTACTTTCAATTCTGTTGGGGCGTGAAGGTAAGAAAGTAACTGGAGTGGACATCTCTAAAGATAGCATAGACTATGCAAATAATGCTTTGGAGCAAGAAATGCCCTCTACACAAGAAAATGTAGAATTCGTAGCGGACGACTTCCTCACTATGGAATTTAAAGATGCAACGTATGATTCATTAATAATTACGGAAGTACTGGAACACTTTATTAGTTCGGAATCAATTGTTGAGAAAGCATACGATTTAATGAAAAGTGGAGGGCAATTGGTTATCACTGTACCCTTTGGGATTAATGACTTTCCTGACCATAAACGTACTCTTTATGTGAGAGAAATTGTAGAGGAGATCTCACCGTATGTTCATATTGATCAAGTTAAATTCTTTGGGAAATGGATAGGTTTCGTTGGGACAAAAAGGTCAAGTGTAAGTTCCGAACCTCCTGTCATATCTAATGATTTAATAAAAAGATCAGAGGAAACTTTCTTTACTATTGAGAGAGAATTAATAGACAAGATTGAACGTTTAAAAATACAATTAGAAAATTTAAAAGAGAAAAATACAGAGGTTGAAAGTGAATATGCAAAAGTCAGTGAGAGATTAATTGCAGAAAAAGAAAAAATGGGCGATTTAAATATAAAGATTAAAGAACTGCAGCAAGCTTTAGACTTTGAGCATCAAATTACTCAGATCAAACAAAACGATAACGAAGAGCTAAATACCCTTTTAGAAGACTTGTATAATCTCAGGAAAGAGGATAAAAAGACTGAAAATATACTACTAATTTTAAAAGATTTAATTAATATACAAGAAAACAATACTAAGCAACATTATGACCATTTTATTCAACGGGAAGACCGAAATCATACTTTAGTAAGGGAATTAGTTGAACAGAGAGAAACTTTTACTCAATTGAACAACGAAAATTTAGAAAATAAAAGAATCTTATTAAGGCAACTTGAAGAGTTAACTCAGGTTAATAAAGAAATAGATAGAACGTTACTTCAAGTTAATGATGAAAAAGCTCAAATGTCAAAGAAGCTGCAAGAAACGACTCAGGCTAATGAAGAAATGGAGAAGAAGCTAGACCGCGTTGAACAAGAAAAAACTGAATTATCAACGCAAATTGGTCGATTATTGGAGACAAATAATGAAAACCAGATGATGTTGGCTCAAGTTACTGGTGAGAGAAAGAAATTACAATTAGAGTTGGAAGAACTAAATGCTACTAATGTAACTCTTCATGAAGATAGAGATCAGTTAACGCAAAATAATGTGCTACTCAATGCAAAGGTTGAAGAGCTAAAAGATAATTATTTACATTTAAAAGAAAAAGAGAGTACCCAAGCCGAAAGAATAGTAGAAACAGCAAGTGAAAACAGGAAACTGAAAGAAGAACTGGCATCTCAATTATCAGAGCATGAAAACCTTCTAACCATTTATAAGGAAAAGGGGCTCTCGGCTGAGATTCACCAAATTAAAGCTACTTCAGAAGATGCGGATCATATTGCTTCCTTGACATTAGAAAAGAATAGACTCATTGATGAGAACCTTGAATTGAAGAATGATTTCTACAATACGTTTAACAAACAAGCTAAAGAAATAGCTGCCCTAAAAAAAGAGCTTTATATAGAGCTTGAAGAAAAAGGTTCGTTAGTAAACCAACTTATAGAATTAACTAGAGAATTTAAATATCTCAAGAAAAAGTATTCCAATTTAAAAGAGTCAAAAATGGGACGTATGACGATTGCTTATTGGGGATGGAAAAATAAAGTTTTAAAGCGAGGTAATTAAATGAATCTTGAACAACTTGAAAGTCAATTAACTAAAGTGACAAAAAGAAAGCAAGAACTACTTTCTGAAATAAAAAATAGCCCTGCAAAGCGAAATATTGTCAATCACTTAGGAAAGAGTCCTTGGTATTATAATCAACAAGCAGATTTGTTTATGTCAGTTAATAGTAACGAACTCACCTTCTCTATTCCTGGAGAAGGGCATATGTACTTATCATACTCAGAGCCGAATGTTGAATTCAGTAAGCCACCGTCAACTTATATAGACATAGATGCAAAAGATGTTGCTGTTCTAATTGATGGTGAGGTAGATGAAGGTTTGGATGTAACTTTGTTTGTGATTGGTTATAAAAATAGAGTTAAGGTAGAAATGCTTCAAATAAAACAATTAAATGAACTAGTTAGAACAAAGTTTCAAGTTGGAGGAATTGAAGATTATAGAATAGCTTTGAGAATTAAAGGGAAAGGTCTGTTGAAGTTAAATAGTATTCAAATTAATGAAACAGTCTGTGATGGGTTTTCTGAGGCCGGTTCAGTGAGTACTGAAAAGACAAATTCTATTCTGCAAAATAATACAGCCTATCCTAGTGAAACTCAAGTTTTACATTTGAGTGATTTTGACTGTCAAATAAATTTGGAGAATGATAGCTTATTCATTTCAGATTTAGACGAAAAAGTGCTCTCTACAAGTGAAGATGGCTTATATTCTAACCTAAATGGCAGCCGATTTTCATATGTTACTTTATTTGAAAATACGAAATTAGATGCTCCACTAGAGATGAATCCCTTTCCATTTCCCTACTGTTCATCTAGTTACTATCAAATTGGATTTTCAGCTAAAGTAGTAGATGAATTGTTAATTGATCTCATTATTATTGGGTTCTCCTCTATTGGTAAGACCTTAGAATTAAAAACAATTCCTCTTAACGAAAATCACTTAATAAAGTTTAATGAAGAAGTGAAATTCATTAAACCATTATTAAGAGTAAGAGGTAAAGGCAAGGCTTCAGACTTGAAAATGGGATTAACGGAAATTAAGAAAGAATCGCATGAACAAACAGTCATTGAGATGGATGATGAGAAATGGTTCAATCCAAAACCAATTGATATCAGTACTGTCAGTGAAAATGATAATCTCTTCATTGCAGCAGATCAGGATCATACAACCAAGAATTATTTATCTTACGATATAACCAATAATAGTTTTAGCCGTGTACCTACAAATTCTATCTTCCCTATCACCCCTGACTATTATTATGAAATATTTATAAAAACTGAAGAAAGTGGCAGTGGAATGCTTACGCCAATTATTATTAGCTATTCAGATCATGAGAAGATTCAAATTCATCCACTAAAATCAAACGAGCTTAACGTCCTACAATTCAAAGAAAATGTTACTAAATGCCGTGTTTCATTGTTAGTTAATGGTACTCTCTATGCAGAAGTTAATAAATTCACCATAAATTCTTATCCGATACAAAAGACAAGTGGTGACATGAAATGGATTAGTTCAAAAGAGCCGGGGCTTTTTAATTTGAATGGTCTCAAGCCAATAAATTCATTGAAAATGGCAGCCATTTTTGACGAATTCACAGCTGCTTGTTACGGAGCAGAATGTGACCTGATTTCGTTTGGGCCCGATAATTGGAAAGAAATATTGACCCAGGAACAACCTGATTTATTAATGGTTGAGTCGGCCTGGAGAGGAAATGATGGTGCCTGGGCTAAAAAAGTTCAGTACGTAGATGAAGATTCAGTAAAAGAGTTAAGTCTCTTAATAAAGTGGTGTAGGGATAATAATATCCCTACGGTATTTTGGAACAAAGAGGACCCGGTTCACTTTGAACATTTTATTGATACAGCCAAAATGTTTGATTATGTTTTTACAACAGATAGAAATGTCGTCGAGGATTACAAAATAGCATGTGGGCATAATCGAGTGGACGTTTTACAGTTCGCTGCTCAACCTAAAATTCATAACCCGCTTTCTATAGGTGAAAGACAAGATGGGATTAGTTTCGCAGGATCTTATTATAAAAAGCATGAAATGCGTTCAGTAGATATGTTGAGAATATTTGATCATGCCATCCCGTACGGGTTATCTATTTATGATCGAAACTATGAAAAAATCAAACAAGGTTTACTGCCAAATAATAGGTTTCCGGATTATTTAGAGCCATATATAAAAGGCAGTTTAAAGTATTACGAGATAGATAAAGCCTATAAAGGTTTCAAAGCGATGATTAATGTTAGCACTGTTAAAGACTCCCCTACGATGTTTGCAAGAAGAGTTTATGAAGGGCTAGCTTCTGGAACACCGATTATTAGTACCTATTCAGTTGGAGTAGAAGAAACGTTTGGAGATCTTGTATCTGTTTCAGAAGATGAAGCTAACATTGCAGAAGCTCTTGAGAATATATTCAACAATAAAGAACAATATGAAACGACCATGCTTAAGGGTATACGGAGGGTTTTAAATACTCATACCTATACCCACAGATTAGAGAGAATCATCAACAAACTGAATTTACCTTACGTTAAAGATTATTCTGGAATTACAGTTATTTCTTTAGTTGGAAGTACAGAAGAAGCTATGAAAGTATTAGATAGCTATCAAAACCAAACTTTAATAAATAAAGAGCTACATTTAATTACTAAAGATTTCACTTTAGAGAGTATAGAGGTACCGGAAGAAGTATTTGTATTTACATTAGATGATTATGAGGAGAAGTTTCCAAATATATTAGACGCTGTGGAGACAGAATATATCGCTTTAATGGATCCATATACCACTTATGGTAGGGATGACTTATTGGACTTGTCTTTAGCGACCTCATATGCACCGTGGGAAATATTAGGGATTACGAACAAAAGTGAAGACTATTTCAAGCAGATAGGTCATGTATCTTACAAGCATGCTATTATAAAAAAGACGTTATTTGATTTTAATTCGACTAGAAAAACTCTCGAAGAATTATTAAATAACGAGGAAATACATCACCGGAATGGGATGAGAATCTTAGGCATTCCCTCTAGTGTAGAAGACCCTTCACCTATGTTGCAGGAGGGAGAGGTAAGCAATGAAAGTGATCCCGCTCAGAGTTATTCCTAAATTAAAGTCTATTTAAAGAATGGAAAGAAACAGCTAGAAAATAAGATTAATAAAAGTTTAGTGAAGTCAATTATATAAATCTAAAAGGAGAGAATTAATATGAAGTTATGTACAGTAGGTTTAGGATACATTGGATTACCAACGTCAATTATGTTTGCCAAGCATGGTGTGGAGGTCCTGGGGGTTGATATTAACTCTGACGTTATTAAATCTTTAAATAAAGGACTTATCCATATTGAAGAGCCTGGATTACAAGAGGCGTTAACAGAAGTAGTAGGGACAGGTAAATTCAAAGCCGCATCACAGCCGGAAGTCTCGGATGTGTTTATTGTATCTGTTCCTACACCAAATAAAGATGATGCCCATAAATCGTGTGACCTTACATACGTATTAAGTGCGACTAGCACCATTATTCCTTATCTGGAAAAGGGAAATACTATCATTGTAGAGTCTACTATTGCGCCTAGAAGTATGGATGACTATGTGAAACCTTTAATTGAGGATGCCGGTTATACGATTGGAGAAGATGTATTCTTAGTTCATTGTCCTGAGCGTGTTCTTCCTGGGCAAATTATGCATGAACTTATTTATAACAATCGTATTGTTGGTGGTGTTACTAATAACTGTACCGAAGCTGGCGCTAAAGTTTACGAAACGTTCGTTCAAGGAGAAATTGTGAAGACGGATGCCAAAACGGCAGAAATGTCCAAGCTTATGGAAAACACATTTAGAGATGTAAATATTGCGTTAGCAAATGAGTTAACGAAGGTATGTACTGAATTAGATATTAATTCATTAGACGTTATTCAAATGGCTAATAAGCACCCACGTGTGAACCTTCATACGCCAGGACCAGGAGTCGGAGGACATTGTCTTGCGGTCGATCCTTATTTTATCGTAGCAAAAGCCCCGGAGACTGCACAAATGATTAACATGGCTAGAACAATAAATACATCTATGCCTGACTTTGTAGTGGAAAACGTGGACAAGCTGCTAAAGGGTGTTAACGGGAAAAAAGTCACTGTATTTGGTTTAGCCTATAAAGGCGATGTAGATGATGTTCGTGAAAGTCCGGCAATGGAAATTTACCAGTCTTTAAAAAATAATGACGAATATGAGATAAACGCATATGATCCCCATGTAAAAGAGGATTTCGCTTTGAGTAATATTGAAGAAGCCACAGCAAATTCAGATTTAATTTTAGTGTTAACAGACCACAGCGAATTTAAAAAATTAGATTTTAATAGCTTAAATAAAATGAAAAATAAAATCATATTTGATACGAAAAATGTAGTTCAAAACCGCTCTGAAGAGTTTAATTATATTAATTTTGGTAATTTGCATGACAGTTTAAGGAAAGAAGCTAGTTTGGTATGACCCACGTGTTTCACCTTTTAAAAGAGCAGTATGCTAATTTAGGGCTCATTTTTCGAATGTCTGCTTACGATGTAAAGAGTCAATATCAAATGCATTATCTAGGAGCCCTATGGCAATTCTTGACTCCTGCTGTCCAAATATTTGTGTACTGGTTTGTATTTGGAATAGGCATTCGAGGTGGAGCACCAGTCGGTGAGATCCCTTTCTTTGTTTGGCTCCTTTGTGGGTTGATCCCATGGTTTTTTATTGGACCTTCATTAGTACAAGGGTCTAATAGTATTTATACAAAAATAAACTTAGTGTCTAAAATGAAGTTTCCTGTTAGTATTTTGCCTACTATAACGATTATAAGTAAATCAACTAACTTTTATATTATGTTAGTGATTTTAACAGGAATAATCTATTTAAGTGGGATAAATCCTGGTATCTATTTGTTGCAGTTACCGTATTATTTGTTGTGTTTATATGCATTTCTCTTTGCCTTTACGATTTTGGCATCAACAATTTCAATTATTATCCGAGATTTCCAGTTATTTTTGCAATCAATGATGAGACTGTTGTTCTTTTTAACGCCTATACTATGGGAGCCAAGTCGTATGCCTGAAATATATCATCAAATATTAAAACTAAACCCCTTTTATTATCTGATTTTTGGGTTTAGAGATACATTTTTAGGACAAGGGTGGTTTTATGAAGATTTAACATATATGCTTTATTTTTGGTTGCTTACCCTATTAATCTTATTAGTTGGAGCTATTATGCATTTTAAGTTCAGAAAGAAATTTATAGATTTTCTTTAGTTAGGGGATTTAAGTATGAGTACAAAAATATCTTTTTCAAATGTCACAAAAGTCTATAATTTATATAAGAAAAAGTCAGATAAACTTATGGGCATATTCTTCCCTAGCTATAGAGAAAAACATTTTAATGCCATATACGATCTAACTTTCGATGTTAGTGAGGGAGAAACTGTTGGTGTAGTAGGTATTAATGGGTCTGGGAAATCCACATTGTCTAACTTGCTGGCCCAGGTTGTCCCGCCAACTTCCGGAGAGATTATGATCGATGGGGAACCCTCACTTATTGCCATCTCAGCAGGTTTAAATGCTCACTTGTCAGGGATTGAAAATATCAAGCTTAAGTGCCTAATGCTTGGGATGGATAATAGTGAAGTAGAAGATGTTATTCCAAATATCATTGAGTTTGCTGACATCGGTGATTTTATGGACCAGCCAGTAAAAAATTATTCAAGTGGGATGAAGTCCAGACTTGGGTTTGCAATTTCTGTCCATACTAACCCAGACATTTTAATTGTTGATGAAGCTTTATCAGTAGGTGACCAAACCTTTTATGAACGGTGTATTAAAAAGATTGACGAATTCAAGAAAGAGGGCAAAACAATTTTCTTTATTAGTCACTCTATCAATCAAATTCAGTCAATTTCAGATCGTGTCATGTGGTTACATTTTGGGGAATTAAAAGATTTTGGTCCAGCTGATGAAGTGATCAAAAATTATCAGAATTTTATTGATTGGTTTAATGAATTGGATAATGATCAACAAAAAAATTATAAAGCGAAGCAACTTAAGTCTCAATCAAACCGAACACCTAGTCTCAAGAAGGAAAAAAACAAGACTGGGAAGGGAGATATCTTAGCAAGCCTCCAAGCTATTATGATTCTATTATTTACGGTTATGGCTGCAGCGTTATTGTTATTAGATCATCCAGTATCGGCATTATGGAACTATGAGGAAGAAGATGAAGATGAAGAAATAGTAAATATAAATGAAGACGATTTAGAAAATGAAGCAGAAGAAACACAAGATGAAGAATTTGAACCGATAGAAATAGACCAAGAAGGATATATCAATGCTGAAGAGATTATTGTCTATGAAGATGAAAATCAAGATCGCGAAATAGATAATTTGACTTTTGGAGACATTGTTTATGTGGAAGAACAGTTTGATGATGACTACAGTATAAGATTTAATGATATCCAAGGGTTTATTGCTAGTACCGAGGTTTCTTTGGAAAGTGAAATAAATGACTCTATTATTTCAGTTCAAGAACTTGAAGTAATATTTCCTGATATCTTTTTAAGCTCTTGGGAATACCATCTTGCTCATATGAGCTTGGAGGAAGATGATATCCGTGAGAATTACCGAGGCCTCACAGATCAAGGACAAACTGACGAGGGATCTTATTTAGAGTATTCTAATGATCATGTCCGGTTTTTGTTCGAAGATGATGATTTAACTACACTAACGGTTACGGACGTAAATGTTCAAGAACCTCAATTTGAGGCCTTTCGAGAAGAACAGGCGATATTTACTGATGGAGAAAATTTGTATTACTTTGAAACTGAACAGTACGGTATAACAATAAACATAGATGAAAGAGAAATGGAAATTAGTAATTCTAAGCTACCTGAATTATCCTGATTTATTTATGATATAAGAGATTTTATATATAGACACTCAATACGTGGTAATAACTGCGCTATGATAAGATCCCCAACCAACTTTCAGGGTACTATTTTAGGAAGTGCGGATGATCTTGTCTCTAATCATTTAATAGATTCAGGAGTCCTCCTCTAAGTTCTTTGATTTTTCTATAGGGGAGAGGCTCCTATTTTTGTAACTCAATTGAGATGATTTAAACGTTATTAATAATAGAAACATTGGATGGAAGATTAGAGTAATTTGTATTAAAGCAAATTTTAATAAGTGAGGATGTTGGTATAATGAGTAAAATAAAAGTAATGACGATTTTTGGAACGCGTCCTGAGGCTATAAAGATGTGTCCACTGGTTAATGAGCTTCAGCAAAACGAAAACATCGAATCAATTGTAACTGTTACTGGTCAGCACCGCGAAATGCTTGATCAAGTTCTTGAGATTTTCGATATTGTGCCAGACTATGATCTTAATATTATGAAGGCCAAACAAACATTAACAGAAGTGACAGCAAGAGCCTTACAAGGGTTGGAAGAAGTTATAAAAAAAGTAAAGCCTGATATTGTACTAGTCCATGGCGATACAACTACAACTTTTGTTGGTAGCTTAGCAGCTTTTTATAACCAAGTTGCAGTTGGTCATGTTGAGGCTGGGTTAAGAACGTGGGACAAGCACTCTCCCTTCCCAGAAGAAATGAACCGTCAATTAACAGGTGTTATGGCTGACTTGCACTTTGCTCCTACAAGGAAAGCGAAGCAGAACTTAACCGCAGAGAATAAACAAGAAGATTCTATTTTTATTACTGGAAACACGGCCATTGATGCATTAAAATCAACTGTTATATCAGACTATTCTCATCCTGTTTTAGATACTTTAGGTGATGACAAAATGATTTTGTTAACTGCTCATCGACGAGAAAATTTAGGTGAACCTATGGAGAATATCTTTAAAGCTGTTAAAAGAATCATTGAAGAAAATCAAGGAATGCAAGTAGTTTATCCAGTTCATTTAAATCCAGTTGTGAAAGAGATCGCGGATCGTATTTTAGGCGACGATCAACGCGTTCATCTAATTGAACCTTTAGGTGTAAGGGACTTTCACAATTTCTCATCAAAAGCGCATATCATTCTAACTGATTCAGGTGGAATTCAAGAAGAAGCCCCATCTCTAGGTAAACCAGTTCTCGTCTTAAGAGATACTACAGAACGTCCAGAAGGTGTCGATGCAGGGACATTAAAACTAGTTGGCACAAATGAAGAAGAGGTCTACAAGGCTACTGATGAGCTACTAAATGATAAAGAGACATATAAAAAAATGTCACAGGCTTCCAATCCTTATGGTGATGGTAATGCATCAAAAAGAATTGTAGATGCTATTTTGTATCATTTTAACTTACTAGAAGAAAGACCTAATGACTTTAATGTGTAGTAAGTAATATAAATTATCCGAGCAGGTGTCTTATTGAATAAGATGCCTGCTTTGCTTTAGTGGGAACCGCAGGGACGGTTCTTCTGGTCGAGAGGGTTTTAAAGATTATATTGGGTCGGAGGGGAAGGGGACACTACAACATAAAATGGTCCACATATGTGATAAAGAGAAGCCACTACCTTTTATAGATAGTGGCTCATCGAATCCCTAACATTACTCTCCGGTAACCTTGTTTTTATGCACAGGTGTTTTGTTTAAAACCAATAAACATTATAGGTTAACTTATGTTTGAAAATCTTATGTCTATATATGTTAGAGATTGTAACTGCGAGGATAAGCTGTTCCGTTACTATACAGTTTCGTCCATTAATGGACAACTTGAAAAATGAATAAATGTTTTTAGAAGGTAACTTTCCTTATCGTTAGCGACATATTTAAGCGTAAATGTGGGAACCTTCTTATTAAACTTTTCTGAATACCAACCTTGAATATAAGGTTCTTCTTGACCTTTTATAACTTCCCAAGTTCCTATTGTATTTAATTGGGTAACATAGCACGTAACCCCATCCTGATTTTCTAATTCGATTACGTTTTTTGATATACTCTTAATACTGATTGAAGGGTGAATATGAAACAGCTGCTCAACCTTGCCTCTCTCATTTAACCTAATAATATCATTGATAATATAGTCACTTTCAGCAACCTTCTGAAATGACCTTTCATGCGTTCCAGAGTCGAGGTAACGACCTGCTTTAACATAATCATTGTGGTTGTTAAAAACCAATTCTGTTTTTTTATCATTCGGTTTTCCTGATTTACCGTTAATAATTACTGTGTTATGTGCAAAGGAGCTAGTAAAATATTCCCTATGCTCGTCCTTATTATAAGTATAGTATCCTGAATCGATAAACCAATCCGTTTCATGAGAATAGTGGGTAAAACTAAGGAAGTCAGAGTGGCCATGCGAACCTATAAAATTATTACACCTAAATACAGTTAGACTCTGGTCATCTCTAAATATCGCATATCCAGATTCCTCGCAAACTTCAAAGTCGGTGAGAATAAAAGATGTCTCTTTTGGTTCAAACCTTAATTGATTTTTCATATCTATTTTTTGGGTATCACCTATGGTTTGGAAAGTGAAATCTGGTTTCATTAACATACGGTTTGCTCGAAGAATTTTAGGTATTAAATCTACAATCGTTCCTACAGAGATATTATAATGGTCCAAGTAGTCGTTAATTAAGATAAGTCTTTTTAGCACATACCAATGGTATCCAGGACTTTGCTCAAAGTGATACCCTTTTTCACTGAAGTTTAAATTTAGATATTCAGTTAGTAGTTTAACAGATAAGGAAAAGAATTCATCTGCTCGTTTGAAAACATTTTTATAATGATGCGATGCGCTTAAAATTGCACCAATCATTTCTAAAGAGTGATTTGATTTCATATGGAAATTGTCTTGGTCATTATGATAAAGCATGTGTTGATAAATTGATAATAAGAGTTTTCTATCAAAACTCTCATCAAAATTTTCTATTTTAGTATATACACTTCTGTAATAAACAAAAAACCTTAATCGGTAGGAAGTAGGATGATCTCTCCACGCCATCTCAGAAGTTTCTTTTCTTGGATTATTCCCTTCTATCCAAGATTCAATAACACTATTGATAAATGTTAGATACTTCTCGTTTTTAGTATACCGGTAAGCATTTAAAGGTATTTCTAACCATCTTAAAGAATGAAGGATAAAGAGCCAGTTTTGGCTTCCAGTTAAGTTATTCTCCCAATCCGGAGGCAAGATAGTCTCTACTTCTGGATGGCTATTAGATAACTTCAATTTCCCGGATAACATGAGGTCGGACTGTTGTACATGTTCTTCGTCAATTTCGTTGGTAGTAGGGAAATAATAAATCATTCCCTCTGAGATATTTGAAACATCCCCTTTAAAAACATCTTCTTGATTGTGAGGTTCTTTGATATCAAATTCAATCCAATCCTTTTCCTTTGTTTCCGTGGATCCCGACATTTCTTTCACCCTTTCTGATAAACAATCTTATCACATAAGAAACAACAGAAAAATAGTAAAAATAGATAGAAATTTACACCTCAGCTTTCCAAAGTAACGAAGTTTCCGTATTAATACATTAGAATTATCCTCTAATATCTCTAAATCGGAAAGTGATATGGTGACCGGAGGGACGGTTGTCTTGGTCAATAGGGAAGGCAGGCAGTGAGTGGTGTGATTGTCATAAGACAGGTGATTGAATATTACTGTGTTAAAGATCCTAGGCCCCACCTTTTCAGGGGGGGCCTAGAGAAGAGAGTGTAAGGGTGCTTTAAAGTTTTACCTACTTATTTAGATATCTAAAGATTTTCTCGGAAAGAACATCTCTGTCCCAGAGGGGAATGCCAGCTTTTTCAGCTTGTTTTATAGCTGACTTCGTAAAGTAGTTGTTCGTTAGAACGATGCCCTAATATAGATGATTAGAGGCCATGTGTAAACGCTAAACTAGACCCAATATCTAAGTAAACCAATATACATCAAAAAACCTTACAAAAAATTCTTTGAAATGGAAATTAATTAAAATTTTATTAGTAGATTTATGTCATAATAAAGAGGTATTGAATTTTCTGATTTATTTCAACTCCAAGTATGAGGAGGTTAATGAATGCGTAATTTTTTTCATGCTGCCCAAAGTAAGTTTGAAAGTATTAAAGTATCGTCCTTCTCAATAAATCTGAGCAGTGATAAACTGACAAACCTTGCAAGGGAGCACCTTCCTCCAAATGATATGAAATTTTTTCAAGAAAAATCTCCGTACATTATATACAATTACCAACGATTTGTAGTGAATATAAATCAAGTTCCTTACGTTCAGAAATCTCCCTTAGGTAAGGTGAAGAATTACTTGATAGATAGATACTGGGCTGCATAGAATTGATAGGTTTAAAATCAATCAAGTCAACTTTTAAAACAAGAATTAAATTAAAATAAATTCTCTAAGGAGGATTCATATGCCAATTCAACCAATTGTTCGAACAGTAGTAGAATATGCTAAGAACAACCCAAAACAGGTAAGGGAGATGGGAGGCACTATAGTTACTGTTTTTTCATTGATGGCCTCTGGTGTTGCTAAATCTTTAGAAATACAAAAGAATCGAAAAAAAGAGAAATTGGAAGAAGGAGGGTATTCATACAGGAAAGAGAGATTACTAAGATATAAATCAGAGATTCAAAAGAGGCTTCCGGATATGAAAAAGAAAGAATTGTTTTTTCATTTGTTGGAAGTTGAGGATATTATTCAATCGATCAAAGACGATATTGATAATGCATTCAAGGTAAATCCAGCGCTAGTTCTGAAAAAAGAATTGAATAAATGGAATAATATCCATCAAGGAATTTCAAGTACAATGGATAACCTAGATTATGAAGAATTATTAATGTACTACAACGATGCTAATTATAAGAGTGACTATTTTGAAGGATTTAAATTAATTATTGAAACTCTAAATAAACACAAATCAGATGGTGATAAGGAGAAGTTACATTTTTATGTAAAGGAGATTACTAATAAAAGTATGGCAAAGATTCAAAGAGACTTTTTGTAGTGGAGTTATATCCGTGCCTAAGAATACTAATTTGGCGAGCCACAGAGAACTAACGAGATGAGTCTACGAAGATTCGCCAATAGATAGTTAAAGTCATTCGATTTTTCCAAACAACACAAATAAAAACACCTAAAAGTCGAGGCTAATCAACTTCCAGGTGGCTATTTCCAGAGGGGCGGTTCTTGTGGTAACATACTGACCGCAAGAACCGTCCCTCTGGTTTTAGAAACTACTCTCTCACTAACTCCAACTCTACAGGGACGAATTCTTCCAATTCTTCGCCGTTAATGATGGCCATTGCTGCATCCATGGCCTGTTCACCGATTAGCGTTGGCTGCTGGGCAACAGTCCCTGCAAGTGTGCCGTTTTCAACGGCAGACACTGCGTCATCGGTTGCGTCAAAACCAACAATAACAAGATCATCTCGTCCAACAGAAGCTGCTGCTTCTACTGCACCAAGAGCCATTTCATCGTTGTGGGCGAAAACGCCTTCAATATCTGGATTCCCTTGCAAGATGTTTTCCATTACAGTGAGACCTTCGGAACGGTCAAAGTTTGCCGTCTGAGAAGTTACCACGTCTAGGTTATCTTCGGCTACATTATGGAAGCCTTCTCCACGTTCTCGAGCCGCCGATGCTCCGGGAACACCTTCTAATTCGGCTACTTGTGCGCCTTCTCCAACAAGTTCTACGAGAAGGTCTCCTGCCATTTCACCACCTGCGACATTATCGGAAGCAATGTGTGTTTCGATTTGTCCACCGTCAGAAGCTCGATCGACTGTAATTACTGGGATACCGGCTTCGTTTGCAATCTCCACTGCACTTACAACAGAAGTGGAATCTGTTGGGTTAATAAGAAGGACATCGATATCACGCTGTACTAGGTCCTCAATATCATTCACCTGTTTTGCATCGTCATCTTGAGCATCGACAGAGATTAATTCAATACCGAGCTCCTCAGCTTGTGATTCTGTGCCTTCCTGTAATGTTACGAAAAACGGATTGTTTAAAGTTGAAATCGAGAATCCTACCGTATATTCTGCGTCTTCGTCTCCTGCTGTTTCAATATTATTATCCCCATCGTTGTTCCCCGAAGCTGAGTTTCCATTGTCTTCAACTGGTGACTCTGTGGAGCATGCTGCAATAAGAAATACCACCATCAACATCATGATTGCTGTGAACGTTCTTTTCATTTCTTTTTCCTCCTTAAGCTGATTTTTTGCGGTCAAGTAGAACCGCTAACAAAATGACACACCCTTTGACGACTTGCTGGAAAAATGAACTAACTCCTAACAAGTTGAGGCCGTTGTTAAGGACCCCTATGATTAAGGCACCAATTAATGTACCTACAATCCAACCTCTTCCGCCCGTTAAACTAGTACCTCCAAGTACAACTGCTGCAATCGCATCTAGCTCGTACATCGTTCCCGCCGTGGGTTGGGCGGAGTTTAATCGGGACGTTAAAATCATTCCGGCGAGAGCGGCAAGAAAACCAGTTAACGAATATACATAGATCTTAATCCGATCTGCTTTGATACCGGAGAGGATCGCAGCTTCTTCATTACCACCGACTGCATAGACTCTGCGTCCAAACGTTGTTTTCTTTAAAATCAAGTAGAGAATAACAAAGGCTATCATCATCGTAATGGCTGGCATTGGAATGCCAAAAAAGTAGCCCCGTCCGAACATTTCAAATGCTGCCGAGTCGCCTAAACCAGATACAGGACGACCATCGGTGAGCATTAAAGTAAGACCGCGGTAGATGGTCATCGTAGCAAGGGTTGCAATAAATGGGGCGACTTTCCCTTTCGCAATAAATACCCCGTTAATCGCGCCCAGTACCGCACCCGCTAGAAGGCCAATCAAAACGGCAAGCACAGGATCCATACCTGAGGCCATAAGAGAGGCAGACACGGCGGAAGACAAAGCAAGAATCGAACCGACCGATAAATCGATCCCGCCTGTTAAAATAACGAACGTCATCCCAAAGGCAATTAATGCGTTAATAGAAACTTGGCGAAGGACGTTTAATAGGTTTGTCGGAGAAAGAAATCCAGGGTTCAAGATCGTAATGATTGCCATAATAATCAAAAGACCAATAAAAGGGCCGATCGTCCGCAAAATACCTGACAGCTGCTTATTTTGAAACATGTTTATCTCCTCCAGTTGCAAAGTGCATGATCTTCTCTTCGCTGAGCTCGCTCTTGTCTAAAATCGATGCCAGCCTTCCTTCGTGCATCACGGCGACTCTAGAGCTCATACCGATGACTTCCGGTAATTCCGAAGAGATCATCACGATCGCCACGCCGGACTGAGCCAGTTCCACCATAATGTTATAAATTTCTTTCTTCGCCCCAACATCCACACCGCGCGTCGGTTCATCCAAAATCAGCACACGGGGCTCCATTGTGAGCCATTTTGCAATAACAACTTTCTGTTGATTTCCGCCGCTTAATGACTTAGCGGACTGCTTCGGACCTGAAGTTCGAACGCCGAGTTTTTCCACAAGGGTCTCGTACAGTTCCGTTTGCTTCTTCGCAGAAATCCAACCATAAGAAGAAATAGAAGATAGATTTGTCAATTCCAAATTCGCTGCAATCGTAAAATCAACGACTAATCCTTTCGACTTCCGATCTTCGGATATAAACCCGAGACCTTGATCAATGGCATCCTTTGGAGAAGAGATGTTCACTTCTTTGCCATCGAGTAGCAGCGTTCCTGAGTCTTCTTTCCGGTAACCGAAAATGGCCTCTACAACTTCTGAACGACCTGCACCCATCAGCCCGGCAATTCCTAAAATTTCTCCTTCTTTTACATCAAAAGAGATGTCTTCAAAGACGCCTTCCTTTTTAAATCCTTTCACTTCCATTTTTACTTTTCCAGGGACTGCCTTGTTCGAAGGAAACCTTTCTCCTATTTCGCGACCGACCATCATTTTTACGACATCATCGAACGTAAGATCCTTGACTCGCTCTGTCCCAATGTACGTTCCGTCACGAAGGACGGTAATTCTCTGGCAGAGTTCGAAGATTTCTTCCATCCGGTGGGAGATATAAATGAAGGAAACGCCCTCTTCTTGAAGACCTCGAATGGTTTCGAACAATGTATCGATTTCTCTTCCGGTTAATGCAGCCGTCGGTTCATCCATAATAATGACCTTCGCCTTCGTTTCTAATGCTTTAGCAATTTCAATAATCTGCTGCTGCCCAACAGATAAAGTGCCTGCTTTTCTTGTTACAGGCATATTCAACCCAAGCTTCTCCAGTGCCGTCTTCGCTCTTTCATTCATTTCTTTCGTCTTGAGCCAACCAAACCGTGATGTCTGTTCATTTCCTAAAAAGAGGTTTTCGGCAATAGTAAGCTCGGGAAGAATGTTTAGCTCTTGGTGAATGACCGCAATTCCCGCATCTTCGGCTTCTTTCGGGTGCTTATAATGAACGGCTGCTCCGTGCACGTGAATGTCTCCTGCATCCCGTTCATAAATCCCGGTTAAAATCTTTATCATTGTTGATTTTCCTGCGCCGTTTTCTCCCATTAAAGCATGGATCTCTCCGGCCTCAAGAGAGAAGTCGACCCCTTTCAACACCTTGTTGCCACTGAATGCTTTCTCGATCCCCTTCATTTCAATAATCATTTCCTTCACCTCCTTTAAAAGATCACACCAGCCTGGAGCACAACATTCGCATAAGGTGTGTTTTCTCCGGTACGGATAATCAGTTTTGCGTGAAGAAGTTCCTGTTTAAATTGCTCATGACTCACGAGACGGCTCGGCAGATCTCGACCAGACAGCTCCTTCCAGAGTGTTGGATTATGATCCTTGATCTCCTCAGCAAAAATAAAATTTTCTGTTTCCATTTCAAATGTCAGTACTTCCAACACATCTAGAAATGAAGGTTCTCCAAGCCGAACACTCAAATCGACGCATGGTACTTCATCAGGAATCGGTAGGCCGCAATCGGCAATCACGATGCGGTCCGTATGTCCCAGTTTCGCTAAGACGCCTGCAATATCACGGTTAAGTATTCCGTTTTTCTGCACGTTGTTTCTCCCCTTTCAACAGCGCTTCCACTTCTTGTTTCGTTGGCATACCGCCCTGCGCACCGAATTTGGTTACCGAAAGGGCTGCTGCCGCATTGGCAAATTGAACTGCTTCGGTTATTGTTTTCTCTTCTGCGATGGCTGTAGTAAGTGCTCCGTTAAAGGTATCTCCCGCACCGGTCGTATCGATTGCATCCATTACGTAGCCGGGAACGATATATTCTTTACCGTCTTTTTGAAAAGAAGCCCCTTTATGTCCGAGCGTCGTAATCAGCTGTTCGTTGCGTTCTTTTTTGGAAAACAACTGTTTCTTTTCCTGTTCATTTGGTGTAATCCACGTCGCCTTATCCCAGGCTGATTGGGGTAATTCCTGCGCTGGTGCTGGATTGATAATCACGGGGACGGCGTGTTTTTCAGCGAGCTCTAAGGTAACTATCACTGCTTCCAGTGGAATCTCAAGTTGCACTAGGATCGCATCACTTTCTTTGATTACTGTTTCCTTGCTTCTTATATAATCTGGAGTGACGCGACTGTTCGCACCAGGTGTGACAATGATCCTGTTGTCGCCTTCTGTTAAGAGAATGGTTGCAACTCCGGTAGGGACATCTGTAACCGGTTCCACATTTGCTGTAAATATATTGTTCTTTTCTAAATTAGCGATCATTTCTTTTCCGATCATGTCGGCTCCAACTTTTCCTAGCATCGTCACTTCCGCACCGAGTCGAGCAGCAGCTACAGCTTGGTTCGCCCCTTTGCCACCGGGGACCGTTTGAAAGGAGTCTCCTAAGATTGTCTCACCTTGGGAGGGAATTCTTGCCGTCGTGGTGACCATATCTACGTTGATGCTTCCTACAACTGTAATTTTTCTCTTCATGTCATGACCTCCTCGGTTGTCCCGCGCACGACCAAATGCACTGGAAACTCATGAATATAGTTTTCGATCGGTTTTTTTTCAATTTGTTTGATTAGTAGTCTTGCCGCAAGCGCACCCATGTCATAAATAGATTGTTCCATCGTAGTAATTCCTGGCACAAACATCTGCCCAAGGGGAATCCCATCAAATCCAATGACTTTAACTTCTTCGGGAACCTTCTTTCCTAAGGTAGATAGAGCATGCAAAGCTCCGGCTGCTGTAATATCACTTCCAGCAAAAATGCCATCGATGTCTGGCTTATCTTGAAAAAGCTTATATGTTTCCTGTTTGGCGCGTTCCATATCAAAACCAGCAGTTCGCACGGTATAAGAACATTTCTCTTTAGAAACGACTTTTCTGAATCCTTCCAAACGATCTTCCGCGGGGCCAACACCTTCTGGTCCACGAAGATGTGCTAGATTTTTGCATCCATTATCTAATAAATGCTGTGTAGCAAGTTCGCCACCTCGCTTGTTTTCAGAAACGACCGTAGGAATGTTTTCTCCTAAAAAGCGATCCAGTGCAACGAGGGGAAGGTCCAGCTTGTGATACTCATCTGGCGCTTGACTACTTGTTGAGAGAATGATTCCATCTACGTATTTTTGTTGCAACGCTTCAAAGTATCGCTTTTCTTTCTCAATTTCTTCGTCAGTGTTACAGAAGACTACGGTGTAACCATAAGCCAGTGCCACATCTTCCACAGCTCTCGCAAGCTCAGGGAAGAAAGGGTTACTGATGTCAGGTAAGACGAGAGCGATCATACCGGATGTTTTGTGATACAGCGACCTCGCGACCGAATTCGGCTGATAATTTAATTCTTTGATGGACTTCAGCACAGACGCTTCAGCTTCTTTGCTGACATATCCTTTTTTATTTAGAACTCGTGATACCGTCGCTTTAGAAACCCCGGCATGTTTAGCAACATCTTTCATCGTAGTCATCGTCCTAGCTCCTTTTGTGTAACCGGTTTCATACATTAACAGAAGTATAATATGTAACCGGTTACATGTCAAGACCAGAGGGACGGTTCTTGTGGTCGAATCGATTTTTTAAAGAATGTAAGAAGTGCAGTCCTTAAGACCTCTGTATGTATTCTCTGTAAGTAATCTCTGTAGTAATCTCTGGTAATGCTCGTGCATTGTCGTTGATTCGAAGTTACATAAATGGAGGTTCGAATGAATTCGCGTGTCGTTTCCAAAGGGGTGGTGGGTAGGAGAAGCGAAAGCCCAATATTATGAAAATATCATTAAGAACAAACTGAAGTCTTAACGAGACGCCGCCGAGTCATCTCTTCCTTTTTAGTTAAATTTTTCGATCGTCAAATTTTTTCTCAGCTTCTCCATGACTGATTCCTCTAATAAGTTCATATAATTATTTTAGATGGGATTGTCACACGTTGCTCTTGTGATAGTACTTTATGATAAATCAAACAAAAGAATTTTTCAGATTGAGAGATATTTAGAGAGAGAGAGTTTCGGAGGAGCGGATGGAAATTAGATATGTCATAGTCTTAATTTTAACCGTGCTCGTCGCTGGCTGTTGGGGAGGAGAACGAGAAACAATACAACAGAACATGGACCATATAAAAGAACTGGAATTAGTTGACTACAATTTTAGTGAAATGGGAGCCGGGAAGTTAGAAGAAACGTATAAAAACAATGAGCTTGAAAGCAAGATTTTTGCATACGAAAAGCGTTTTTCTCAAAACAATTATAAAGGGGCCATGGGTGTTGACGATCAGGTGGGATTTATTGCAGGCAGCGAAGAGGTGAATGTCCTGATTTCAGCTCCCCACACGACCCGTCACGTCCGTGACAAAGACTTAAAGGCGGCGGAAATAAATACTGGTGCGATGGCACATTTAATTCAGGAATATACCGGGGCGCATCTTATCTTTAATACACACAAAGGTGAAGATGCAAACGATGTCCTAGGCGGAAAGTATAAAGAGAAGATTGGTGAGATTATTGAGGAACACACGATCGGTTTAGTAATTGATTTGCATGGTCAGGACAGATCGTTCGATGTGGATATCGGCACTGACGACGGAGACAGTGTAAGGGAGGAATGGGTGCGGCAGTTGTATACCATTCTTCATCATCACGGTATTGAACATGTCTATGAAAATCACACCTTTTCAGCAAGCCATCCGGTAACAGTCACTCACCATACTTGGAATGAATACGGCATCGAAGCCATGCAACTGGAAATTAACTCCGATTTTAGGGACCCGGATAACAACCTTAAGTCTTTCTATGACATGCTCAGCAGTCTGGTGATTTTTGTGGAGAATGTTGAATGAGGGGAAGGGTGTTTGAAATCTGATGCCTGCCCCCACTCCTTCGCTGTATCGTCAAGGAGCTTGTCCATATTGCTTAACGCTATAAGTACTTTTATGTGTGATGGAACAAAGATACGCCGCTCTGCATCTTATAAAAATTCATATCCAATTTCCCTTAAAATTTGACCATACCTTCGAACCATGGTTGTTGCAATCCCCACTTGAGCGGCGACTTCCTTTGTAGAAAAAGATTGTTCATTCGGTTGGAAAATCGTGTCGCATCTCCTTTTCTATTAGATATGTAGGTGTTTGGAAGGGATATGTTGTCTAGTGATATGACACACAACAATATGTTGGCTGGGCTCCAATGTACCGCAATTTCTCTTTCATTAGATTCTTCTAATCTCTCTTTTCACACGTATGCTAGATTATACCATCCAGGGACTTGTCCATATCGCTTAGCTTTATAATGTGGGATTGAGTAAAGGTACGCCAATTGTAATCTTATATCAATTTATAGTCATTTTGTATATCGGTCTTTCTATGCCGAGTTCTCAATTTATATCGCCTAGCGATACGACCCACAAAAAAAGAGCCATTTAGCTCTCCTTTCATGAGAAAATATATGAAACAGACATTTACTTTTGACCAATGAGTAGAAAGAGACTAGGGTCCACCACCAATGATTACCTCGTTTGCCACGTCCCCTAAAACGACATTTCCCGGGGAATTATGAGGTAATTCCTCACTGACATTTTGTGCCTGCCCCCCTAAGCTAAAGTGTAAAGCGTTAAAGTGCGGAAGTGGAGTTTAGGTAAATATTGCTTATAAACTTTCAACAGGAATTGAGTGGGAGTGTTATCTTGAAGATAAACAATCGTATAAACGGTGACCGAAGGGAGGGTTCTTCTGACCGGAAGAACCCTCCCTTCGGTCGTGAGGTGATTAAAGGGATGGTTAATAAATCGTTAATAAAGTTCACAGAATGTTCATATTTGTCTTGATTTATCTAATTTCCTGTAATATACTCTGGGTAGTTCATAAATATGTGCGTGACTGGTTAGAGAATATGAGACAACCATTTTCGTGCAAACTTCTTTCTTTCTATCAAAGATTGAAGTCTGCATGCAATGGTTGTTTTTTATTGCGCATTTTTGTAAACGCATTCATAAAAATGGAGAGGGTGGAATTAAAATGAGGAAATTTGGATTTGGCTTATCAATTTTATCTCTTGGTGCATTAGTAGCTTGTGGTGGAGGAAATAGCAATGGTGGAGATGGCGAAGGGGGAAGCGTGAATATCTATTCACCGGAAACGCCAGAAATGACAGAAGAACTTGCTCAAGCTTTTGAAGAGGAGACTGGAATTACTGTAAATGTTAACTATGCTGGGACGAACAATTTGGTTAACCAAATGATTGCAGAAATGGACAATCCTCAAGCAGATTTATGGTATGGAGGTGGAGGGCTTCTTCCTTTTGAGTCGGCAATTGAGCATGGTTTTATTGAAGCCTATACTCCGGAATCAGTATCTGATTGGGAAGCATATGAGAACGATATTAAGGTTCGACATGAAGATTGGATGTGGACAGGAGTAGAGGTATTTGTTCTTGGTTTGGTTTATAACACAGATCTTGTTGATGAAAGTGAGCTACCACAGACATGGGATGACTTGTTAGATGAACGTTGGGAAGATGAACTTCAAATGCCAAATCCAGCAGCATCAGGAACAGCAACGTTATTAGTACTTAGTCAGTTGATGGAAAAAGGCGAAGAGGCAGGCTGGGAGTATTTTGACCAGTTGTATCAGCAAATGAATGCAATGCCTGACTCAGGTGGTGCACCATCTCAGGCTGCAGGAACAGGCGAAGCTCAAATTGGTATTGGCTTTGACTTTATGGCTTATCAAATGATGGAGCGTGGAGAATCTGTTGACTTTCACGTACCAGAAAATACGCCAATTCTTGTAAATCCTGTTTCATTAGTAAAGGATGGTCCTAATCCAGAAAATGGGAAGAAGTTTATCGACTTTATGATGTCTGAGGAAGGGCAGGAAATTAAAGCTAACTGGAACCACATACCGTTGCATCCAAACGTAGAATCGCAATCGCCACTAACTATAGATAGTCTGCAAGAGCATGCGATGGACTTGGACATCGACTGGGTCGTAGATAACTATGATGATGTGCGTAATCAGTGGAGAGAAAGATACCAATAAAGCTCTTTTAAACTATTAGGAGGAATATTCATATGGGATCAGTTAAAGTTCAAAACTTAGTGAAAAAATACGATAAAGCAACAGCATTAAAAGGGGTAGATTTGGACATCAAAGAGGGCGAATTTTATGCCCTCCTTGGTCCTTCAGGCTGTGGGAAAACAACAACGATGCGTTGTATAGCAGGCTTTGAAAAACCTACTTCAGGAGAAATCTTAATTGGGGACAAGGTAGTAAACAATGTACCCGCTAACCGCCGTAATTGTGGAATGGTTTTCCAAAGCTATGCCTTGTTCCCTCATTACAATGTATTTGAGAATGTTGCATATAGTCTGAATATTCGAGATCTTTACAGTGGTTCAATGGGTCAAAGAGCTAAAACATTTGCTCGACTCATGAGCAGACGGTTAAGCAAGCCTACAAAGGAAATACAGCGAAAGGTTCATGATGCATTAGAATATGTTGAACTTGGTCACCTAGCGGAACGAGGAGTGAACGAACTCTCTGGTGGTCAACAACAACGTGTAGCTCTTGCAAGGGCATTGGTCATGGAGCCGTCTGTCCTTTTGATGGACGAGCCGCTCTCAAACTTAGATAAAAAGTTGAGAAATACAATGAGAACAACGATTAGGAGAATTCAACAGGATTTAAAAATTACTACGATCTTCGTTACACACGATCAGGAAGAAGCTATGAGTATGGCTGACCATGTTGCAGTCATGCGAGACGGTGAAATTGTTCAGATGGCTACGCCAACAGAACTTTACAGTTCACCTAAAGATCCGTTTGTAGCTGATTTCGTAGGCTCTTCTAATATTTACGAGGGGCAAGTGATGGAGACTAATGCGCAAGGAAACCCAATAGTTAAAATTACAGACAACATTCATCTAGTATCTGACACTCGTACAGATAAAAAAGATGTAAAAGTATTAGTCCGTCCTGAGGGGATAGAGATTCTTCGTAAGGGAAGTACGGTGAAATCAGAAAATGTAGTAGAAGCAAAAGTGAAAATTAGTACATACCTAGGTCCGACGATTCGTTATGATTTAGAACTTGAGGGCATGGATGTAATGGTAGAAGAGGAGTTCCAGCCTAACACAACACTGTATGCAGAAGGAGACACGGTCAGTGTTCATTTGCCTATGGAAAGGGTGGTACTTATATGAGCAATGAAAATAAACCAAAAGGGCAGAACTCCAAGCTCGGAGATTGGTTTAGAACTTTTGATAGTTTGAAAATAATGAAGTGGTCTGTTTACTTGTTTTTCTTCTTATTTCTCGTTTTACCACTCTTTTCGGTCTTTCTTGTAAGCTTTACAGGTCAGCCGGTGAACATTCTTGGTTCTCTAGTGAATCCCGACATTATGGCTACGAATATAGAAAGATTAAGCAATGCTTCTTTAGAGCATTATCAAAGTTTGTTAGGAGGAGGAACCTACTTCTATGCTCTAAGAAATAGTTTAGGTTTAGCAATTAGTGTTTCTATTCTAGTTATATTACTATGTCTTCCTTTAGCCTATGCATTTGCAAGAACGACCATGCCTTTTAAAAAGACGCTTGCGGCATTATGCACCATTCCTCTTATTGTACCTACATTCATTTCAGCGGCTGGATTCATTATCATGTTTGGCCGAACAGGTTGGGTAAACACGATTTATCAGTCGCTAGGATTTGATGGATTGTTAATTAATGCCTATTCGATGACGTCTATTGTGTTAATTCAAGTGTTTTTCTTCTTTCCATTTGCTTTATGGCCAATGGTAGCCGCGTTTAAAATTGCGGATATGTCTTTAGAAGAGGCTTCGAACAACATGGGATCGAAAAACTGGACAACGATGTTTTTCGTTACATTTCCTCTGGCGATTCCTGGTATTATTTCAGCGGCACTACTCATTTTCACTGTCAGTTTCTCGGACTTTGGTACGCCAATTATCCTTGCACCAGACGGTTTGAACTTAATTGTTGTTGAAGCATACCGAGAAATATCTGGTTTCTTTAACTGGGCTGGAGCTTCTATTTTAACCATAGTCATGGTTGCTGTTGCAGCTATCTTCTTTTGGCTGCAGCGTTATATTACTAAAAATAAAGATTACGGTACGCTCTCTGGTAAACCAAAAGGGATGAGACTAAACGACAGCAAATGGGTTACTCGCTCCCTTTTAGTTTACACTTGCCTTATTCTACTAATACCAATGTTTGTACTGTTATCTGTTTTGGTTCAATCATTTGCGACGACATGGGGCGCAGATTTCCTTCCTCGTGGATTTACGATTGCTCATTATGCAACAGTATTTACTCGCTCCGGTGATAATATTATGAACAGTCTTTTACTAGCTGGTGGGGCACTGCTCATTAGTATGATTGTGGCGACTCTTGTATCATATTTTGTCGTTCGTGAAAAAACATCCAAATTAGATTTTATGTCTTCTATACCACTTATTGTTCCGGGTATTGCACTAGGTATAGCTTATATTCAGACGTTCAATACAGCACCTTTGCAATTAACAGGCACAGCTTTCTTACTTATTGTGGCCTATGCAATTAGAAGAATGCCTTACATGATACGTTCGACAATGGGGACGATGATGGCGATTAAGTCAGATATTGAAGAGGCGGCCGTCAATTTAGGAGCTTCTAAATTAGTTGCCATTATTACTGTAGTAGGGCCGTTGATGCTTCCTGGTATTGCTGCTGGCTCGATTCTTGTATTCGTTACAGTTATTAAAGAAACAAGCATTACCGTCTTAATGGCTCCAGCAGATTGGGCACCAATGAGTTTAATGGTATTTCAGAATTTGCTACGCGGTGAAGTGTATACCGCTTCGGCTATGGCGATGCTTATTATTGTTCTTGTCATCATCTTACAAACACTCGCTAATAAAATCACGAAAAATTCTCTTTACTAATGAGTAGTATTAAAGGATTTATTATCGATTTGGACGGAACTGTCTATTTACAGGATTCCCCTATTCCTGGGGCAATAGAGGCGATTAATCGGCTTTATGAACAAGGACATAAAATATGTTTTTTAACGAATAATCCTACAAGAGAAAACAAATTTTATTATCAAAAGTTGAAAAATATGGGTCTGCATGTATCGTTGAATGATGTACTTTCTGCAACATACATAACGACCCTCTTCTTTCAACAGATCATGGAAGAGAAGGATCGTCTCTGGGTAGAGGGGGAGCCTGCTTTAAGAAGAGAGCTTCAAAAAGCTGGTCTAGCAATGGCCTCTTCTCCCTTGACTTCTACTATGGCGGTACTTGGGGGTGGACCCTCTTTCACTTTTAATCATTTAAACAATCTTTATCAGGCTTACCTTAAGGGGGCCAAAATGTATGCGACTAACTCGGATCTTACTTGCCCACTAGAAAATGAGAAAGTCCCTGATACGGGAGCTTGGATCGCTGCTTTGGAAAGCCTAATGGGGGAGAATTCGTTTGTGGAAGTTATCGGAAAACCTTCTTCGAACACAGCAAAAACAGTTTTGCGCCATCTGAATCTCTCTCCAGAGGATTGTTATGTCGTTGGAGATCGGCTAGACACGGATATCCTTTTAGCTCAGCAGAATGGTATGAAAAGTGTTTTAGTCCTTACAGGTGTCACGTCCTTGGAAGATTTGAAAAATCATTCTGGTGCTCAACCGAATTATGTATTGAAATCCTTACCAGAACTAACTATCATTGAGTAGGGTGTTTATTCATCATGAAAGGCTGGTAATGAAAGTGAAATCTAAGAAATCAGATCAGTTAGTAAATATGATAGAGTCGCAGGTTATTGCAGCAATTAGTAGTCCAAATCAAATTGATCAGGCGATCAAAAGTCAGTGTAATGTAGCGTTCTTGCTAACAGGTGACATTTGCAATATGCATACTCATGTCAATAGATTACAACAAGGTGGACTAAGCGTATTTGTTCACTTGGATCTGATTGAAGGTTTGAAAAGCGACAAAAAAGCTGTCCAATTTATTGGGGAAGTGATTAAACCTGAAGGAATCATAACTACGAAACCTTTTCTCATTAAGTATGCTAAGAGTATAGGTTTGATTACCATCCAGCGTTTGTTTTTAATCGATAGCACTGCTTTAGAAAAAGGAATGCAGATGGTCGAATCCTCTAAGCCAGATGCTATTGAAATGCTTCCCGGAATTATTCCAAAGGTAGTAGACCGTATCTCGCGAACAATGGATATGCCAATAATTACTGGAGGTCTTCTTGAAACGAAAGAAGAAGTGATGGAAAGTTTAGAAGCTGGAGCTCTTGCGACATCCATTGGTTCACCATGTTTATGGGATATCGACTTATAACTACTTCTGCCTGCTGTGTATATAAACACAGCAGGTCTAATTAAATATGCACAATATTATTAATCTAACTGCCAATTTTGGTGAATGAAAGTAGTGATAGATTTGTTAGAAGTGGAGACTGGAAAATTAAATATGAGCTTTACAGATTCTATTCGACCTATAGAAGAAGTAACTGGAACTTTCGAATCTGCAAACTATATTTATATTTGTGCTGGATATGGCAATACGTTACTTGCCGATCATCAATTAATGGAGTCTTTAATACGGTTAAAAAACAGACCTGCCATGAAAGTGTTTTTACACCCTACTACTTCAGTTAAGACACATCGATTCATGGAAATTATTACACAGTTTCCTATGGCTCAGTTTTATTTTCATGCCTCTGCGAACAGCGGTATCATTGTGACAGACGAGGCGGCTTATTTAAACGAAACAATTCTAAAAGATTACAATTCAGAATGTGGAAAAAATCACGGGGTCGGAATGTATTCTGTGGATCAACATGTGATTGATTATTTGACTTCTTGTCTAAAAAAACTGATCGATACGAAAGATTATCATGCTGTAAGTCAGTCTACGATTAAATCATTCTTCGAAAATACTGTTTCTTATGGGGATTCTTTACGTAATCAATTAATTATGCTTATCTATTCTTTTGAAGCCATTCTCTGTGATTTTTCAGATGATCTGACTCTAAATGAAAATAAAGATGCAAGCCAACCCTGTAAAAAAGGTTTGTTAAATGCGTTCTCTCGATGGCAGAACGCTCTTACTTCTGTAATCGAGGAAGTGAATGAGGTTCTCTGCAAGTCTTCTAAAATGAATTATAAAGGAAATGCCAACAGGAAAATTCATACGACTATGTATGAGATACGATCGCTTCTTTATGATTTTGAGAATATTTCGTTTTCTACTGAAGTAAAAAAATCAATCGAATTATCGTCTGCGGTCGAAGACGATGAACTAGGTTATTCACACCAACTTATTGAAAAGTATGCCGGAATATACAACCACTTGATTGGCACGGAAGAAGTCGAAGGCGATGAATCTGATGGCTATATAAACAACATTGCATCTACACTAGCTCAGATGAAGAAAGAAGCGGATGTTTCTGAAAGCGCTTCACTTGTTCGCTATAAACAAATGGAAGAAATGTATGATCGATTGACCCTACTTAATTATCATATAAACAAATTTGCTTTTCATCTAAAGTACGGAACTTAGGACTGGACCGGAGGGACGGTTCCTGTGGTCGAGGGGTATTTTCTAATGTTCGAAGCGGAGTCCTTAAGACCTCTGTATGGATTCTCTGAAAGTAATCTCTGGTATTGCTCCTTCATTGGCGTTGGTTCGAATGAGCGTTTGTGGAAAGTTCGAAACAGCACGTTGGTGGTGGAGTTTTCAATTTGGAGTGCCGATGACCGTAGGAACCGTCCCTCTGGAAATTATCTTTTTTTTAGTAATATTCAAAAAAGTATTGAGAACGCTTTCTTTGTGTTCTATAATGGTTTTAAAGGTAACGATGTTTAATTAAACATACCTATATTTAAAACGGATTTTAGGAGGTCGTGTCTTGGAAACATTCCAGCATATTAAAGAGAATAATCCGGATTTAAAGATTTATCATATTGAGGATCGACAGTTCAGCAAGTACGGGAGAGTTTTAACGGAGGGGGCTTTTTCACACATTATAGATAAAATGGATGAGTACCCGATTCCTGAACGTGAAAATGTGTATAAAGCGTCAGTAAGTGAATTGGAGTTTACCAGTAATCGAGGAAACTACGAGCGTGTTTTTTTCGGAGGTAGTCCCGTTCAAATTGGCTACTGTAATGGCAACACGCACAAGTTAAATGCGTTGGAATACCACAAAACGAGTGAAATAAATGTAGCAGTTACAGATTTCATCTTATTGTTAGCAGACAAAGAAGATTTAATAGAAAATACAATTGATTCTTCAAAAGTAGAAGCTTTCTATGTCCCTAAAGGCGTGAATCTCGAAATCTATCCTTACACCCTTCATTTCGCACCGTGTAAGGTTCAACCGGAAGGCTTTAAATGTATTGTAATCTTACCTAAAGGAACAAATGAGCCTATTGAAACGCATGAACATACTTTTGATGATAGTGAAAGCGATCTGCTTTTCATGGAGAATAAATGGTTAATTGCTCATCCGGAACGAAAGACGTTAATAGAAAAGGGAGCATTTCCAGGTATTAGAGGAGAAAACATACAAATTAAACTGTGAACAAGAAGGGAGCGAATTAAATGAAGGAAGTAATTGAAATTCAGTCAACAACCAATGAATTTTCTGTGTTCGTCAATGGAAAACCGACACTGGTGCATAAAATAAATTCTCCAATGTTATATGTAGGGACGGGAAAAAGTTCAGTACAAATGTATCGAGGTAACTTTGATATTTCAGACTATATTGAAGAACGAATTCCTCTTCGAAAAGCAGTAGTTTCTAGCCTTGCTGAAGGTATAAAAGTAAGTTTTTCAGAAACTGAGGGCACCCCGGTAGAACTTGAAATGGAAATCTTGAAAAAGGATATAGACCGAATTGACGTTACCTTTAATAAAAAGGAAGAATCTAACAATGAAAGATGTTGGATTCGTGTTGCTGCAGATGAAGAAGAGAAGATTTACGGCTGTGGGGAGCAACTTTCTTATTTTAATTTAAGAGGGAAAAACTTTCCTTTGTGGACATCTGAACCAGGTGTAGGCAGAAACAAAGAGACCTATACAACATGGCAGGCAGATGTAAAGGATCGAGCAGGCGGTGATTACTATACGACCAATTATCCTCAGCCTACATTTGTATCTACGAATAAATACTTTCTTCATTTATCAACTACAGCATATGCTGACTTCGATTTTTCACACAAAGATTTTCATGAATTACACACTTGGGAAGTCCCTGAGTCGTTGCAAATTGTCGCAGGTAGCACATATTTAGAGTTAGTAGAAAAAATGTCCGAGGTGTTTGGTACCCAGCCTGAACTACCTGAATGGACTTATAATGGCATTTGGTTAGGTATTCAAGGGGGCACGGAGGTTGTTGAACAAAAACTAGAGACAATGCTCCAAAATGATGTCAAAGTAGGTGCGGTTTGGTGTCAAGATTGGCAAGGAAAACGAATAACATCATTCGGAAAGCGTTTAATGTGGAATTGGATTTGGGATAAGGATATGTACCCTAATTTGGATCAGAAAATATGGGAATGGAAGGAACAAGGCATTCGTTTCTTAGGATACATTAACCCATACGTTGCTAAAGAGGGCCATCTTTATAAGGAGGCAAAAGAAAAAGGTTATTTAGCAACTAAAGAAGACGGGAGCGATTACCTCGTAGATTTCGGTGAATTTTATTGTGGAGTCGTTGACTTTACAAACCCTCAAGCATCGGAGTGGTTCAAAGAAGTGATTCAAACTAACTTAATAGATTTTGGGTTAGACGGTTGGATGGCTGACTTTGGCGAATATTTACCGACTGATGTGAAATTGTATGATGGTTCGGACCCTATGAAAATGCATAACTTATGGCCAACACTTTGGGGGAGTATTAACAGAAAAGCGATTGAAGAAAGAGAAACAAAAGATGATCTCGTTTACTTCATGCGTGCAGGCTACACGGGGATTCAAAAAGAATGTCCACTATTATGGGGAGGAGATCAAAGTGTTATTTGGGAGAAAGATGATGGATTAGCCTCAGTGATACCTGCTGCATTGTCTTCAGGTATGACCGGATGTGGACTTCACCACAGTGATATTGGTGGGTACACAAGCTTACATGGGAACAAAAGAAGCAAAGAACTATTATTAAGATGGGTTGAAATGGCCGCTTTTACACCGGTTATGCGAACACACGAAGGAAATCGTCCCGATGATTGTTTTCAATTTGATGGTGACGAGGAAACGATTAAGCAGTTTGCAAAAATGACAAAAATATATACGGAGCTGGCGCCATATATTCGAAAGTGTGTAAAAGAAAATGCAGAGAAAGGTATCCCAGTTCAACGACCTCTCTTTATGCATTATGAACAGGATCAAATTAGTTATGACATTAAATATCAATATTTATTAGGCAAGGATCTTTTAGTGGCTCCTGTTTACGAGCAAGGGAAATCCTCATGGGAAGTGTACCTTCCAGAAGATAAGTGGGTTCATTTATGGACAGGTGACACTTATTCAGGCGGTCACCATGAAGTAAGAGCGCCGATTGGTCATCCACCAGTGTTTTACAGAAGTGACTCATCTTATCGAGAACTATTTGAATCGTTCAAATTAAATGATTGAACATCATGGGAGGAGAAATAGACATGGCAAATTCAATTTTATACTTACCGATTGCGAGAAAAACGTTCAATATGGAGGAAGCCGAGAAAATATGGAAAGCAAGTTCTGATTTACTTTCTAAAACGTGTCGTTATGTGAAAGAACCTGAATATTTAATTACTTCACCTGATGAATTGGAAGACTTTTTAGCGACTGTCGATGTTGATGTTGATACTATTGTTTATCAAAGCGTAACGTTTGCAGATGGGGAATTTATACAGGCTACGATTAATAAAATTAAGGTTCCGGTTGTTGTGTGGTCCGTTCGTGAGCCTGTAGTCGGTCAGCGTTTAATGCTTAACTCTTTAACCGGTGGCAATAGCACGTGTCATGTGTTGCAGTCTAATAACCGTTC
The DNA here is from genome assembly GCF_003226325.1 of Salipaludibacillus keqinensis. Lineage (GTDB taxonomy): Bacteria > Bacillota > Bacilli > Bacillales > Salisediminibacteriaceae > Salipaludibacillus > Salipaludibacillus keqinensis. The sequence goes on from NZ_PDOD01000003.1 coordinate 195,806, forward strand.
ATTCAGTTTTGTATTTGGGAATCCAGATGAAGCACAAGTGAAGGACACACTTGCTTCGCATCTTAGTGTAACGAAAACGATATATAATACGAGTCGTTTGTGCATTGGAGTTGTCGGTGACCATCCACCTGGTTTTTATTTTTCCGGTACAAATAAAGAAAAGCTTCAACATACGTTCGGTGTGACGTTGAAAGATGTGGACTTACTTCATGCCTTTAAGGAAGCTAAAGAAGTCCCTGAAGAACGTTGGAAAAAAGAAGTGGATACTGCAGAAAATAAAATTATAGGACTGAATAGGAACGACGAAACGGTCATGCGCTTTGCACAGTTTACAGTTAAAATGCGAGATTACATAGAAGAGGAAAAGCTTTCGGCTTTGGCAATTCGTTGTTGGCCTGACTTCTTTAATGAATTGGGAGCCGCTGCCTGTTCCACATTATCTCACTTAACAGATGAGAGTATGGTGTCTGCATGTGAGTCTGATATTCACGGTTCATTATCTATGTATATATTGAATCAATTATCAGGTGGAGCTGCTCCGTATTTAGGAGACATGGTTCATATTAATCAGGAGAATAACGCAATGGTTTTTTGGCACTGCGGTGCAGGAGCTTATTCATTAGCGAGTCAAAGAACAGGTGCGAAAGCAGGAGTTCACCCGAATCGAAAAATGGGCCTGACCATGGAATTTGGATTGAAGCCTGGCAAGGTTACGATATTCAGAGTTGGTGCAACACCTGAGGGCTACAGGTTACTTGTATTTACAGGAGAGGCCTTGGATGTACCACAGCGTTTTAACGGCACAACAATTGAAGTGGCTGTAGAGAAAGATGTGCAAGAAGTGATGCAAGAATTAATGCTTGAAGGGTTTGAACCTCATTATGCCATTGTTCATGCAGATGTTCGTGGACAAATAAAGGAGTTCGGTCGTTTGCTGAATCTCCCAGTGGTTGAAATAAATAGCTGAAGGAGGGAGGTGAATGAAAGTAGCAATTGGTCAAGCCGGTGGCCCTACCGCTGTGGTTAACCGCAGCCTAGCAGCATTTATTTCAAACTTTAATCCTGGTGAAATCATGCTCGTTTTTAACGGTTACTCCGGACTTGCAGAAGATGATTTAATAGTAATGAAAGAAGCAGATAAAGAAAGAATTATTAGTCATAGTCATGTTCCAGGGGCGATGCTAGGATCAGGGAGATATCATTTTAATGAAGAAAGAATGGAAAGAGCGGTAAATAATTTAAAGAAGCATGACATTGATACCCTTGTTTTTATTGGTGGAAATGGAACAATGGCTGCTCTTTACCGAATCTCCAAGTTTGCAAAGGCGAAAGGGATGGATTTAAATGTTGTGGGAATTCCTAAGACCGTTGATAACGATTTGTGCGGCACGGATCATGCCCCTGGTTTTGCTAGTGCAGCCCGTTATGTAGCTATGAGTGTGAGAGATTCAGATAGAGACGTGTCTTCTATGAAAAACTTTGAACAAGTTCGCATTCTGGAAACGATGGGAAGGAATGCTGGGTGGTTGGCCCTTGCAAGTGGTTATTTGAAGAATACAGCTGAAGAAGGTCCCCATCATATATATTTACCCGAAAGAAATTATTGTTTAAATGATGTGTTAATAAATGTTGAGCGTACTTGGAAGGAATATGGATATGCAACTGTAGTTGTCAGTGAAGGAGTGAAGTTCGACGAAGATCATCAAGTCCAGCATTCAGTTTCCAATGGGAGGACTGTATTAGGTGGTATTTCAAGAAGTTTGGAGGTGTTTCTTCAAGAAAATTTAGGTGTCATGGCGAGAGGTGAATTACTGGGAATGAACCAACGGAGTTTTACAAGTGCTGTATCCCGTTCTGATTGTGTTGAGGCAGAGGATGTCGGGATTTATGCTGCGAAATTGGTTCGATCAGGAGTGAGTGGCGAAATGGTTCGTCTCCTACGCAAAGATACTGTAGAATATGAAGTAGATATATCATCAGTATCTTTACTAGATGTTTATAATGGAGGTGAAAGGCTTCTGACGAGCCAGTTCATTGACCATCCGGATCGATATTATAGATGGCTGGATGGATTAATAGGAGATGATTTGAAAACCTATCCCGAACCTTGGCTGAGAAGCAGTAAATATGAAGAGAAAAGAAAATATCATAACCGACAATAAAGGTGCCCTTTATCTGCAAGTGAAGGATATCATCATTCAGAGAATTCAACAGAAAATTTGGCCAGCTAATACGCTCATTCCAACAGAGCAAGAACTCATGAAAGAATTTGGCGTGAGTCGTACGACCATTCGCCAAGCTATTCAGATTCTCGTAGTGAATGGTCTATTAGAGAAAAGGCAAGGCAGAGGAACTGTTGTTAAGCCTCAAAAGCTACAAGGGAGTTTAGGTAAACTGAAAGGTTTCGCAGAAGAAGTATTAGATAGTGGAAGAGTGCCTAGATCTAAAACTTTAAGGGTCGAGTTTCGAACTGATTTGTTCAGCGAAAAATCAGTTCTGCAACTAGAGGAGTCAGCAACCGTCCTCTTAATAGAAAGAATACGATTTGCTGATGAAACACCGATTGCTCTAGAAAGAACAGTCTGGCCCGAATATATAGGCAAAATACTCGTTAAACATGATTTAGATCATGCAAAGTATTATGAAATATTAGAAGAGCAAAATATTTGGTTGAGAAAGGCATCAGAACAAATTAAAGCGATAAACGCTACATTACTAGAAGCCGATTATCTTGGGGTTAGAGGTGGCGAAGCGTTATTGGAAATGGTTAGGCTGAGTTTTGGTGTTGATGATAAGCCGATAGAATATACAAGAACGAAGTATCGGAGTGATCATTATCATTATGATATTGACCTCCAACGATAAAAGGAGGAGTTATTATGCCATATATTTCAGGCAAGGAATTATTAACGCATGCATATGAAAATGGTTATGGGGTCGGTGCTTTTAGTGCTCATAATGCTGAAACCATTCAGGGTATTTTAACGGCAGCAGAAAAAGAACAGGCTCCGATCATGATTCAAGTAGGGCAAAAGGTCATTCAAAACATCGGCTTAAAAGCGATGAAAGCAATGATAGATGTCTATATGGAAGAGATTACGGTGCCGGTAGCTATCCACTTGGATCATAGTAGAGAAGTACAACAAACAATGGAAGCGATTCAACTAGGTTTCCAGTCAGTCATGTTTGACGGCTCGGCACTACCATTTGAAGAAAACGTAGAAAAAACAAAATTTGTGGCTCAGGCGGCTGACCATTTAGGTATTGGCAGTGAGGGAGAAATAGGTAAAATTGGGGGGACGGAAGATGACATTACCGTCGATGAAGATGATGCTATGATTACATCAGTTGAGGAAGCGCTGGCTTTCGCCAAACAAACGGGTGTAGATTATCTTGCCGTTTCTATTGGAACTGCTCATGGAATTTATAAAAGACCTCCTAACCTTGCATTTGATCGTATAGACGAAATATCATCGGCATTACAGAAACCAATTGTGATGCACGGCGGATCAGATGTCCCTGACGAACAAGTGAGAAAAGCCATTTCGTTAGGAATAGCGAAAATTAATGTAGATACCGAATTACGGGTTGCATTCACAAAAGGTGTACAGGATTGCTTTAAAAAAGATCCTAAAGAATATCATGTCGCCCATTCGCTCGGACAGGGTCGGTCCTACCTGCAAGAAAAAGTTCAGGAAAAAATCCGTCTTTTCAACAGTCAAGGGAAAGCAAGTCTTTTATAATATTAAAGGTAGTGATGAATAATAAAAAGAGGTGATCTTTTGTTAAGTGTAAAAAATTCGTATGGACAATGGATAGGTAATAAATGGGAGCCCTCGGACAGCCAACTAGATGTTATGAATAAATACACTCTTGAGAAAATCGCATCGATAGGAGTAGCTACACGAGGAAATGTACAACAGGCCGTAAAGTTATCACGTGAGGTTTTGTCTGAGCCATTTTCACCTTATGAAAGGTATAAGGTATTAAAACAGACAGCAGAATTGATGATTGAGAAACAAGAGGAATTGGCACAAATCATTTGTGAGGAAGTTGGAAAACCAATAACAGAGTCACGAGGTGAAGTTGCAAGAGCAGCAATGACTTTAGAAATTTCTGCTGAGGAAGCAAAACGTATTTCCGGCCATGCCGTACCGGTAGAAGCAGCGCCAGGCTCAGAAAGGAGGAAGGCTTTTACTATCCGAGTGCCTGTCGGTGTTGTTGCTGCGATCACTCCGTTTAATGTTCCACTTAATCTTGTGTGTCATAAAGTGGGGCCAGCACTTGCAGCAGGGAATAGTGTTGTATTGAAGCCGGCTGAAGTCACGCCACTCTGTGCGTTGAAGTTAGCTGAACTATTCAACGAAGCTGGTTTACCATCTGGAAGATTAAATGTATTAACTGGGAATGGACCTGAAATAGGACAGTGGTTGATAGACGAGGAAGATATATCTATGTTTAGCTTTACGGGCAGTCCCCGTGTAGGAAGATGGTTAAGAGAGAGAGCGGGAACTAGAAAGGTGGCCTTAGAATTAGGGAATAATTCTGCAACCATCATTCACCACGATGCAGATTTAGATACTGCTGCTGAGCAAGTGGCGTTAAAGAGCTTTAATAATGCTGGTCAAGTATGTATATCCGTCCAAAGGGTATATGTCCATGAATCTGTGAAAGAGTCTTTTCTTGATAAGTTAAGAATTAAAACAGAAGCATTAAAAGTTGGGGATCCATCTGATGATAAAACACATGTAGGTCCGATGATTCATCCAGATCAATTGAAACGAGTAGAAGAATGGGTAAACGAAGCTGTTTCGCAAGGGGCGGAAGTAGTCACAGGAAACACAAAACAAGGAACGGTGTTCATGCCAACGGTTTTAACCAACGTTAAGCGATTTATGAAAGTATGTAAAGATGAAATTTTTGGTCCAGTAGTGTCGATTCTTTCCTATGAAGGTGAGGATGATGTCATCAATGAAGTAAATGATTCTGCCTACGGTCTTCAGGCAGGTTTGTTCACAAACGATTTATCGTTCGCTATGAAAGCAGCAGAAAAAATAGAGGTAGGCGGTCTTATTATTAATGACACTTCAGGCTACCGAGTTGATCACATGCCTTATGGAGGCGTCAAAGGTAGTGGAAATGGAAAAGAAGGGCCAAAATATGCGATTGAAGAAATGACCAATGAACGAATTATAGTGATGAACTTGTAATTGTTTCTTGATAGTCATTAATTATTAGGCTATTTACATCAAAGGTCTGACCTTTCTAGGGTTAGGCCTTTTGTGTTAGAAAGCAGGGGATATTATGGAGTTTCTTTTAATATTACTACCGATTTTTTCAGTCTTTTTAATTGGGTATATAGGTCAAAAACGAATAGGATTTGATACAAAACAACTTTCAACGATGGCACTATATCTCATGTCACCTTTTTTGGTTTTTCGAACCTTTTATGTGAACACGATCTCGATCGATTATGTATACCTTATTTTATATACTCTAGGACTGTCTACGGCGTTACTTTTTACAGCGTGGGTAGTTGGTAAAGTGAAAAAATGGGATGCTGCAAAACGATCAGGAGTCATGCTTGCCAGTTCATTTATGAATAATGGAAATTATGGTGCGCCGCTGGCTTTGTTTGTATTTGGGGCTGTGGGATTGGACATTGCTATTATTTTAATGGTTTTACAACAATTATTAATGTGTACTGTGGGAATATTTATAGCGGCAAGTGGAAATAAAGATCAAGATGTAGGAGCGGGGAGCAGTATGGCCCTAAAAAGTGTGTTCCGTATGCCAATCCTTTACGCTGCTTTATTAGGTCTTGCCCTGCAAGTAATGAACATTTCTTTGAGTTCATTGATCTTTCAGACAGTCGATTTTGTCGCAGACGCTGCTATTCCCACAATTATGATCATCTTAGGCATGCAATTAGCCAAAACAAAAATCAAAACAGTAAAGATTGAACCTACAGTGATGACAGTTTTAATAAGACTTGTTGCCTCACCTGTCATAGCATTTCTAATCGTGAAAGCAATGCCAATTGATGAAACTTGGAAGGAAATCATGATATTGATGGCAGCAACCCCAACTTCGGCGAATATTACTCTGTATGCTTTACAATTTGATACGGAGCCAGAATTCGTTTCAACGGCAACGTTGATCACTACTGTTCTTTCATTAGCAACTCTTCCAGTAGTAATGTGGATAATGTTCCTATAGTTAAGCTATGTACAGATATTTTTAGTTAAAATTAAAGTCAGTTGAACCCATTTCATAAGTACTTATTTCTGAAAAATATCCGAATCAAGGGCTTTCTATTGATTAAAACGAAAAGCGAGGACTCAGGCGGGAAGAGCGTGTCCAAGTGAGTCGCCCGCAGGAGCGGAGGGGGAGGCTCACGGAGCATGCGACTGTAGTTCTAATCAATTATATTCCTATATTCAAATCGCATAGCTAAAAGTTTTTTGAATTATGAAATTAATTCGTTATATAAAAAAATACTGTTATTCAAGGTCACTTCATCTTGAATAACAGTATTTAAAGTTTGAAGATAAACTATTAGATTATCCTTTTACTGCACCGGCAGTCATCCCGGATACAAAGTAGCGTTGCAGAAGGACATAAGCAATAATCATTGGAGCAGAAGCAATCATTACGCCTGTAAATAACATCGGGTAATTCGTTGAGTACTGTCCTTGGAACTCTAAAAGAGCTAAAGGTAAAGTTTTATATGCATTATCAGTAATGAAAAGTAGTGGATACAATAAGTCATTCCAATGCATGACGAATAAAAAGATAGCGGTTGCTGAGATCGAAGGCAATGATAAAGGAATGACAACCTTCGTGAATATTTTCCATTCTCCAGCACCATCAATTGTTGAGGCTTCAAATAGTTCTTTCGGTAGTGTCTTCATAAACCCAGTTAAAATAAATACAGCGACCGGCATTGTTACAGAAATATTAACTAGGATTAACCCCAATAAACTATTGGTAAGTCCCAATTGAAGAACAAGGTTATAAAGGGGGACCATGTTAACTTGAGCTGGCACCATCATTCCTAACGTAAATAAAACAAACAGCACAACACTAATCCAATTTGACAATCTGGTTAAAGCGAAGGCAACCATGCATGAAAGCAGTAAAGTCAGTGAAACGGAAAAGATTGTTACAATCACACTGTTAACAAAGTACCCTGCCATTGTTTGAGTCTGAAAAATGTTAATATAATTGTCAATATTCAACCCTTCCGATGGTAACCCCAAAGGATTCTCGAATGTTTCCCTCATCGTTTTCATTGAAGTTAGAACAACCATAATTAACGGAACAATAATGAGCAGGGCGAATATGAGTATTGAGAATCTTCTTGTAAACATTCTGATTCCTCCCTAATAGGAAACTTTATTCGAGCGTAATACTTTAAACTGCAAATACGTAATCAATGCAATGACGACCATAAAGATAACCGAGATAGCTGATGCATAGCCGAAATTGTAGTTTCTGAACGCCACTTCATAAATATAGGTAGCGATGATTTCAGTAGAATGGTTCGGTCCACCTCTTGTGGTGGCAAAGACTAAATCGAAAGCTTTAAACGATTGAATGGTTGTATAAGCAACGACGATTGTCGCAGATGGTGCAAGAAGAGGCCACGTAACCTTTTTAAATATTTGAAATTTCGTTGCTCCTTCGATTTTGGCCACTTCATATAAGTCCTTTGGAATGGCATGAAGTCCAGCGACAAAGATGATGAGCATTTGACCTGTATGAAACCAGACTTGAGCAAATGCTAAAGAGTAAATAGCAATATTTTGATTACCTAACCAGTTTTGCCTGAATCCGTCTAAGCCGATCTGACCTAGTAATGTGTTAAATAAGCCCATAGATGGGTCGTAAATGAAAGACCAGATAAATGCTACTGAAACGGATGATAGAACAGTAGGGAAGAAAAATAAGGCCCTTAAGAAAACATTAAACTTTGTATTTTTTACAAGGAAAATGGCAAAAATCAGAGAAAAAAGAGTCTGGAATATAACAACGAATAGCATAAATTTAAGGTTATTGCCTATCGATTGAGCGAAAATACTATCGTTAGTTGCTGCTCTTATATAGTTGTCGACTCCGATAAATTGAAATTCAGCTGAAATTCCATCCCAATTCGTGAAAGAGTAGAAGAAGGCGCTAATTGTAGGGTACAGGAAAAAAATACTATAGAGAATGAGCCCGGGAATAACAAATAAGTAAATACTCTTGGACGTTTTCATTGTTAGATCATCCCTTTATGTTGAATTTCTTAAGACTTTCTTTCGTTATGTAAAAGGATTTAGAGAGGGGAGCGTTCGATAGCTCCCATTCTCCAAAAAAGAAATTTAAAGAGTAAACATACTAGTCAATATTTTCCTCTACTACTTGTTGTGAGGTTTCAGCGGCTTCCATTGGGTCATCACCGCCCAAAACCCTTTCAATTGAACTTAATACAGCATTCTCAACTGAAGAGTTTGTTATAAAGAATCTAGGTTGGAAACGAGTTTCTTTATCTGTAAGCCAATAAGCAGTATTTTGTAACGCATCTGAAGTATAGTCTACATCCTCAATCGTTAAGTGCTGACCAGTTTCATTAGCGTATTTGGAGGCTATGTCATCACGACTTAGAAATTCAATGAATTGTTTCGCCTCTTCTTGTTTTTCAGAGTTTGCATTGACTCCTAGCATAAATGTCGCGGTGTGGATTCCCTCATAGATAGCTTCATCTTCTTCAACGGTAATTGGAGCAAGGAAATCCAGTTCTAAGTCTTCATTTTGCTCTAGTAGTGACGCCATATGGTAGGAACCAGTTGCTAGCATTGCTGCTTCTCCTTGAGCTACTTGAGAGATAGCTGCATCTTGCTGAGTACCTAAGGAATCTTCACTAATATAGCCGTGATCAAGGAGCTCATGAAAGTTTTCTAATGTGCTTACCCACCATTCATTGGTTAGGGACTCTTCACCATTTTCCAATTTCTCAAATATATCTTCATCGGGGGCATTATTCATCATCATGCTGTTCATGAACTGGTTTGGCCCAATATCTGCCCCAGGAAAAGCTATTGGTGTTATATCATTTTCTAGAAGAGTGTCAGCCATTTCTTTAAACTCACTCCAACTATTGGGAGGTTCTAAACCTAGGTCTTCAAACATTCCTACGTTATAAACGGGCATATTAAATACCATTTGATACGGTAAAGCTAGCTGTTGACCATCCTTCTGACCAATTTCAATGGCTTCTGCATTAAAGTTATCAACAAACGATTCACCCGTTAAATCTTCAAAGAAACCAGCATTTTGAATAACTTCGAACTGCGATCCGGGGAAAGAAGTAAAGACATCACCAACTGAGCCATCTCTTAACATCTGTTGAGCATTGGATTGGTATTGTTCCGATGGATAAATATTCATTTCTACAGTAATATTAGGGTTTTCTTCTTCGAATTCTTCAATAATTTCATTGAATACCTCAGCGTCTTCACCGCGCCAATGAATAAAACTAATTTGAGTCTGATCTTCGTTATCGCCATTGCTAGAAGAACCGCCACTTTCTTGATTTCCTGCGCAAGCTGTAAGTAATAACACAACACCAGTTAATAAACCGAGGCTAGATCCTACATTAAACTTCATGATTTTTCCCCCTTAAAGATTATGATAAATTTTTAAAGATAGGTACCTTTAGGTTCAAAAAAAATAAACCGCCAAGTTTTATCTTCTTTTAGTATTATTACACGTTATAAAAGCGCTTTCAAGTCTTTTTTTAGAATTGTTAGAAAATTAGGACTAGAGGGATGGTATGGCCGAGATAAATTTTTTTAGAAGAATGTTCGATGCGTAGTTCTTAAAATCACTGTTATTTGCTCTGAAAGTAGTCTCTGTTTACCGCAAGTATATTTCATTTAAGTTTAGAATAATTATTTTATTAATAATCGCGATTTTAAAGGAAGTAGGTATGTAGGATAGCCTTGTGATTCTACTAAAATATTGAACGGAGTTATTATGGCATTCGCTAGCTTAAAAGGGCGTGATAACGTATTTTCATATTTCTTCTCCCTTAAGTATCCAAAGCCCCAGATCTTTAATAATCTGGGGCTTTGATATGAAATGAAGTTTTTGTGAACCTAATTAAATTGAGGTTCAAGGGTTATGTCATCCTCTAAAGTAATTTCAATCGTCTCGGAGTCAGAGTCGATCTCATCACCCCAACCTGTGAAGGTGTATCCTTCATTTGGCGTGACGGTTAGAGTTATTGGTATTCCTGTGAAATATTCCCCTGACCAGTTTTCTGGATCTGTGACGCCTGGGGTACCCTCACGTAAATCAATAGAATTGATCTGGATCCTTCCTTGGTCAGAGTCGAAATTTATTTCAACGTTCGCTGTCCCATCTACCTCAAAGTTTTCAGAAAGGTGTTGACGAACAATATTCGGACGGTTTACGGCGAATTCTCTCATTATTTCTACTTCCTCTTCCCAATCTGCGACGCTTTCTGGGATTCCCCATCGGTGAATATGTCGTTCAACTTCTGGTTCAATCATAGCTTCCATTTCATCTATGGTTTGAATGACTCGATCAGTATTAAATGTAGTATTTAAGTGGTCGGCCATTTCATTAATAAACTTATGTTTATAGTCCTCATTCTCCAGCAAGGATCTGAGTAAGACATTCGGCCATTCCTCGTCCCGTCCTGGGTTCACAGAGGAGGTCGTCATCTCGATCGTATTATGATCATAGTCCTCATATCCTAGAGAACGATCCACGTCATAAAGGAACCAGCGCCACCTGCCATCCAATTCATCAGTGGTAACTGCCTCATTATTTAAATTTTCATATCGCCAAAAACTAATATTGTTATGAGGCCAATCAGAATTAGCGTTATAAATTTGCGTTGCATAGTATTGTGTATAATTCTCGATGTCCATGTTGTTCTGAACGTACTCATAGTGTTCCTCGTGCGAGAGATCGTTATCTTGAACATAATCAATCAACTCAGCATAGTCCTCAACACCTGTCTCCAATCCGTCAGAAATCGTTCCCTCTCCATCTAGGATTGTAAAATGATCTCTGTCAGCACCGTGATGAGTCTCAAGAAAGTGCTTGTCTAAGCGGTCACGGATATTGTGAATTCCCCAGAACTCCCCGTTCAAGAAAACAAGAGAAGGTTGAGCCGATTGGTGATCTAAGTCAAGGTGACCAATTAACCGCTGCATGGCAGCGTCACGGAACATCGTCATGCCCCAGTCATTTCCTGAATTTCTTAGCAAAATGCGGTTAAAGTCATCCATTTCTTTGTCTTCAAAAAACTGATAAGAAAATCGACTCTCACCATAATCACTTCTTGAATATAAACGGAGAGTCTTTTGAGCGAATCTTCTTGAAAAGCCTCCGTGAATTCTCACACCAGCATCTTGAGAAAAAGCTAGATTTCCATTTGATTCGTAGTATTCCACATGAATAGGACGTTCCCACTCACGTCCTCTTTGATAATAATTTCCAGTCCAATCCGAGTCTTCATGATGGATTCCTGGAACATAAATACCCATCTCATCATCGAAAAAATTCTCAGCGTCTGTTGATAATGAAAAGACAGGAAGAGATGACTGGATATTCACAAAATACGTTTGAGTCGTGACACTACTCACGTTATCATTTTCGTCTACAATTACGGCTCTTACAACAGTCCCTTGATCTTGTGGCGTGCCCGGTTTATTCCAACCCCGACGATCATCAATGAAGTTCGTAGGAATCATTGAAAGAGTAGGTTCTTCATCATTGTTCTCATCAATGAATATTTTTCCCGAGTATTCATACGTTTGATCAGCGTTATCAACTGGATCCGGAACAGACCCATCCAACGTGTAAAAAATCGTGCCTTCTTCTTCTGGCGAAGTCAACTCCAATTCAACGTTTTCCTCATAAAAACCACCGGGGTGGGAAAAGACAGGAGCAAGGTCTTGATTTTCAGAGTACTCCTCAGGGTCAATATCTGTTTCATTAATCTCACCATAATAATCGATGACCGGAGAAAAATCTGTGATTGGATTTCCTTCTAAATAAAGGCGATCCCTTAAATTGTTCAGGTCTTGTAACGGCTCAAGATTGGTGATGTTGTTATAGCGTAGGTTCACATCAGCAAGTTCAGTAAGATTCTCCAATGAAGAAATATCTTGAATGGCATTCTCCCGGAGGTTTAATTCTTCTAAATTTGAGAGAGCGGCTAGCGCCTCTATGTTGTTCAACCTGTTCCCGCGTAGGTTTAAGTCTGTTAACGAATCTAGTTCGGATAACGAAGAAATATCTTGAATCTGATTATCCCTTAAATCAAGAGATGTGAGGGATGTGAAATGTTCAATCCCATCAATATTGGTTATATTGGCATCACGGATTTGAAGGTGCTCGATTTGTGTCAGTTGATCGGGCCGAATTTCGCCAATCTCGTAATCAATCTCTGCCCGAATGGCTTCTTCAAAGGCCTCGTCTTGAATAATAGGTCCAGAGGCTACAACATATGAAAGCCCCCAGGCTATCATAAGGATAGAGAGTAAAATGATAGAAATGATGAACGGTCGTTTATTTTTGAGCATGTGTCCCTCCGTAAAAAAGAATATTCATATTTATAAAAGGACATTACATTTTCTGATTTTATCCTTTATAATGTACAGCGTTGATGTTTAACCTTTACAATAGTAACATAATCTTCATATTTTGTTATTATCATTTACATATTTGTAACATGATCGATCGTGCTGATTTTCATTTTTTTCCTATACCACAAATCAGTCATTGAGAATTGAATAGAGAAAGCTGGTGTCATGATGGCAGGAGAAATATTTAGTCGATATGAGGTGAAATATCTCATTCCTTTTCAAATGTATGAAGAGTTCGCCTATGAATTAAAGAAACGTATGACTCTTGATAAATATGGAGATAGCCAAGGAAAATATAATATTATTAGTCTCTATTTTGATTCATCAGATAAGAAGATTTATTATGAAACAAGGAACAAAGCTCCTTTTCGCCAAAAACTTCGATTGAGGATCTATAACAGTGCTACATTGGAAGATAGTGCTTTCTTTGAGGTTAAAAAGAAGTATAAAAAAAGAGTGAATAAACGTAGAACGAGCATCAACTTAGGTGGGGCCTATCAATATATTAACAATCAATTGAAAAAGGGTGACACAATAGACGTATCAAATGAGCAGATTTTCAGTGAGATTGACTATTTTCGAAAACTCTATCATTTAAGACCGGAGAATATTGTCAGTTACGACCGCCAGGCATTTGTGGGTGTTGATGACCCTGACTTGAGGGTTACTTTTGACTACAATCTTAAGTGTAGAAAGAATGATCTGAGAATAGAAAATGGCCCATATGGTAAACATTTCGTAGATCCGGATCTTGTGGTGATGGAAGTGAAGGTGGACCACAGTGTGCCATTATGGCTTGCGAGAATGCTAAGTGAATTTGGCTGTGAGAAAAAGAGTGTTTCAAAGTTTTGCACTAGTGCAGATTTATTGGATGAACAGCAAGAAAAAGACTACTTCGCCATGTGATGGGTTTTAGGTATAAAGGAGCGAGATGATGGATAGTATTTTAGACGTTGTTAGACATCAAGATCTTACAACAAGAGTAACATTAATAGATGGATTTTTAGCTGTATTTCTAAGTTTTGTTTTAGCTTTAATCATCACCCAAGTGTATAAACGAACGTATAAAGGAGCCAGGTATTCACAGTCTTTCGTCCATACTGTAATAATGATGTCGGTGGTCGTTTCGATTATTATGATCGTCATTGGTAATAATATTGCCGTGGCCTTTGGTCTAGTCGGGGCATTTTCAATTATCCGTTTCCGAAGTGCCATGAGTGATCCGAAAGATATTGCTTTTATTTTCTTCGGTATGGCATCAGGCATCGCCTGTGGACTTGGCTTTTACTTATTGGCAATCATTTTTACTTTGTCCTTATGTGTACTAGTTTACCTCTTATACGTATTTGATTACGGTAAAGCTGAAAGTGAAAATCGCTCCATGAGAATTACGATTCCTGAAAATTTACAGTTTGAAGGAGTGTTCGATGATATCTTTGACGAGTACATGGAGCATCGCTCATTAACAAGAGTCCAAACAACGAACCTAGGTACGATGATTCAACTGGAGTATGATGTGGTGATGAAAAGCGGCGTCAAAGATAAAGACGTCATGGATGCCATCAGAGAAAGAAACTCCAATTTAAATATTTCCATTAATTACGCGACAGGAAGTTACTAAAGGTAATGAAGATAATGCAACCGCAGGGACGGTTCTCGCGGTCACGCGAACCGGAGGAACCGTCCCCCCGGTCACCCCGGCCGCAAGAACCGTCCCCCCGGTCAACTTAAATAACCGTCCCGCCATCGATATTTAATACCGTCCCTGTAATGTATTGCGCCTCATCAGAAGCGAGAAAGGCATAGCCATTGGCTATATCTTCTGGATCCCCCAGTCGATTTAATACGGATTTACTCTTGATCATTTCTTTCACTTTTTCAGGTACTTTATCTACCATCGCAGTAGAAATATAGCCTGGAGCAATCGCATTCACGCGGATCCCGTGCTTACCCAATTCCTTGGCCCATGATTTCGTCATCATAATGACTCCACCTTTAGATGCAGAGTAATTCGTTTGACCGTAATTTCCGTAGAGGCCGACAATAGAAGACGCATTTAAAATCACACCACTTTTTTGTTCAATCATCACTTTTGCAGCAGCCTGGGAGACATTGAAGACTCCTTTAAGATTCACGTCAATCACACGATCCCACTGCTGTTCGGTCATTTTCACTAACGTTGCATCCTGTGTAATCCCCGCATTATTAATGACAATATCAATTCGCCCATAATAAGCCATCGAGGCCTTGATTAGTTGTTCTACTTGGTCACGATCGGTGACATCAGCTTCTAAGCCGAGGCATTCGCCACCTAGTTTTTTTATCACGTCAGAAGTCTCGTCAACCTCGTTCTTTTTCAAGTCCACTAAAATAAGTTTTGCCCCTTCTGATGCAAATTTCATTGCAGTGGCTTCACCTATGCCACGAGAGGCCCCTGTGATCATTGCCACCTTCTCTTTTAATTTCATCGTCATTTCCCCTTCCTTTTCGTGCTTTCTGGGTGTTCAGCTTTCCTGTTTTTACACAAAAATCCAGTGTTTTTGTTAAGCGCTTACATCAGTGGCGAATGTATAGTGAGTGAACGTTTCAGTTAAAATATTTTCGGAGAAAGGAGGAGGTATTGGTTCAATGAGGAAGCAATGATTAATGGCTAATGTGAGGTGCATTGGTAGTCGGATTATCTGCCTATGAAACGCTAGGGCAGCAGGACTTGCATGATTCGTAAAAACCATTAAAAAAACATAGTTTATCCTTGTTAATAAAACAAGAAAAGGGAGCGATAGCCCATTCATAGGAACAAGTAGGATTTATTCAGGTCATAGTTGATCACCAGACGACAAATCCTCTTTTGTATGAATAGGCTTCGCTCCCTTTGGTAGCAAGTTATTTCGACATGACTGAATTCGATTGGATCATATTAAACATTTGCATTTGTGTTTGTCTCATTTGGTCAAATGCATTTATCAGTGTATCCGTTGTTTTTTCAGCTATTTTTTTATTTTGGACGAAGGTATTCCCAACAGTCGCTGCGATATGACCATTTGATCTAGCCATAATATCAAGAGTCGCCTTTCCAGGAAGCGTAGCAATTGTTTGAGACTTATGTCCAATTTCTTCAAGTTTATTTAACACTTCATGATACTTTGGATCACCCTCAAGTTCCGGATTAACATTTCCAACGACCGTTTGAGCATTCGTTTTCCACGCAGTCGTTAATTTTTTGGAGTTCTCTTCAAACTGAGAAATTTGTTCTCGTGTTCCGTCGATCCATTCTTTTTGAGTTTTTAGAGCTTGCATGGATTGTTGCTCCATTTCTTCCATAACATCCTTCCACATACCTACTCCAAAAAAGTCGATCACATTCTCATTTTCTGTCTTGTTCATCTCTTTCTTAACTACCATCTAAATCCCTCCATAAGGTTAATATTTTTTTAAGTCAAATTCTGACCTTTTATTAGTAACATAAACAACAATCGTTCAAACCGCTGTTTATGGTGTTCAAGTGTTTCGGTGTTCAACTAGTCATCCACGTTATCGTCTTTCTTCGATGTGAAGCTAGGCGGGACGAAAAAATTACTATACATATTGAAAAATTGGTCAAGCATCTTCTGATATTGTCCAAGGGAATTGGCCCATAGATCTAAATATTGTTCTCCAGCTGAAGTAATCGAATAAATTCGTTTAGCTGGCCCTGATGTGGAAGTATCCCACTCAGACACGACTAATTCATCCTTTTCAAGTTGACGGAGAATTCTATAGAAGTTTCCTTGATCAACATATTCAAAGCCAAACATGGTCAGTTTTTGCATTAATTCATATCCATGTGCGTTCCAATCTTTTAGTAGCAACAGGAGTACGGGAATGATGAAATTTTTTTGTGCTTTCGCTATGGGTTCTGTTTTTGGTTTATCTTTACTGTTTTTAGGATCCATCCTATCACCTTCTAATCAAGTAATAATATCTATATGTGTAATTTACACCTATGAGTAAAAAATGTCAACACCATTTGATTTACATAAATCACCAAAAACCAACATACTTCTCTAAAATGCCCGTTTAAACGGTCTGTTTTTGTTGAAATTTCAGTTAATTTTACGATATTCCTTTGTCCAATTTTATCCAATATCCTTTAAAATTGTTATAAGACAGTTTTTAAAATCTAAAGGTTAGGGGTTAATATGATGACAAAGCAGAACACATTAGATCCATTGGCGCTATGGAAAAGTATGTATAACCAAACAGAGTCACAGTTTAGCGAGGCCATTCATGAAACATTAAAAACAGATGAATATGCTGAGATGTTAGGGCAGATCCAAAATAGTTTCCTTCAATATCAACAATTAATCCGGAGTACGACTGATATGTATTTAAAGCAAATCAATGTCCCTACAAATGAAGAAATTTCAAGCGTTGCTTCCCTTATTGTCAATTTAGAGGAAAAAATAGAGAGCATGGACGAGAAAATTGAGGACGAGCTCTCTAGTAAGGAAGTTTCCTTAGAAGTAACGAAACTAAAAGTAAGCGTCTCTAAGCTAGATAAAAAAATGAATCAAGTCTTAGAGAAAAGTGATCAGCTAGATAAAAATATGAATCAAATTTTAGAGGTATTGACAAGTAATAAAGAAGAGCCACCTGCTAAAACGACTTCGTCACCGACTAATGATAAAAAATAATCAATTTTTTTAAAAGAGCTATGCCTAGACTACTATTTTAATAAAAAAATATATTTGGAGGAATGTTCAATGGGAATGATTTCAAATGAAGTGGCATCAGTTATGGTTGAGTCTCAAAGCTTAGTAGGGAAAGTAGCTCTTATCACGGGTGGGTCTCGCGGAATTGGTGCAAGTATTGCAAAAGAAGTAGCTAAACGTGGGGCAGAAGTTGTGATTAACTATAATTCAAACAAAGAGGCTGCCGATGAAGTCATTAATGAAATTGAACAATTTGGTGGAACAGCCGTTTCCTTTCAAGCAGATGTTTCTAATTATGAGCAATCTCGTTCTTTGGTGGAACAGACCATCGATCAATTTGGAAAAATAGACATTCTTATTAATAATGCAGGAATAACAAGAGATCGTACCTTCAAAAAATTGAGTGAAAATGAATGGAAAGAGGTCATAGACACGAACTTAAACAGTGTTTATCACACAACCTCAGCAGTCATCAATCCAATGCTTGAACAAAAATTTGGTCGTATTATCAATATTAGTTCATTTATCGGTCAAAAAGGTGGTTTTGGCCAAACAAACTATTCTGCTGCCAAAGCTGGCATGATTGGATTTACAAAGTCGCTTGCTTTAGAAACAGCAAGACGTGGAATCACAGTCAATGCCGTTTGTCCTGGCTATATTGAGACTGAAATGGTTGCAGCCATTCCTGAAGATGCTAAAGAGCAAATCATTGCTACAATACCTATGCAACGGTTAGGAACAACTTCTGAAATAGCCGATGCTGTCCTATTTTTAGCAAATAACAGTTATATGACAGGCCAATGCCTAAATATAAATGGTGGAGTATACATGTAACGATCTATAGGAAGATAATAATGAGGAGGATGGTTGATGGATTTCTCTACAACTAGATCACTAGACGCAATGGTAGATTCTTTGCCTGAAGACTATCAGAAGGAATATAAACGCTTTAAACGAGCCATGGATGTTCTCACTAAAGAACCTGAACCACAAGTCGGGCAAACTCCAAAGGAAGTTGTCTGGACAAAGAACAAGGCAAAGCTTTACCGATATCAACCAGCGAAAGTGAAGACAAACAAAGTACCCATATTAATCATTTATGCTTTGATTAATAAACCATATATTTTAGATTTGTCCCCTGGGAGCAGTTTAATTGAGTATTTAACAGATAAAGGCCACGATGTTTACTTACTTGATTGGGGTACACCTGGTTACGAAGATAGACATATGAAATTCGATGACTATGTGTTAGATTATATCCCTCGCGCAGTGAAAAAAGTCCTTCGAAAATCTGAAGCTGATGAACTGAGCATACTCGGTTATTGTATTGGTGGGACGTTGACAGCCATATTTTCGGCCCTACATCCACACTTGCCGATCCGCAACCTTGTCTTTTTGACGAGTCCGTTTGACTTTTCTAATGCAGGGTTATTTACGAAATGGGTCGACGAAAAATACTTTAATTTAGATCTCATGGTCGATACGTATGGGAACATTCCTCCAGAAACGATTGACTTCGGGAATAAATTATTAAAACCAATCACCAATTATATCGGCCCTTATGTGTCTCTCGCCGATCGAGCAGATAACGAAGAATTTGTTAAAAATTGGACCCTTCTTCAGAAGTGGGTAGCTGACGGCGTCCCATTCCCTGGTGAAGCATACAGACAATGGATCGGAGAATTTTACCAAAAAAACAAGCTAATAAAAAATGAGCTATATATTAGAGGACAACAAGTGAAATTAAGCAATATTAAAGCAAACGTCTTAAACATTGCCGCAGATCGTGATCATATAGCCATTCCCGAACAGACAGAACGACTCATGGATAAGATTTCAAGTGAAGATAAAACATTTGAACTAGTATCGGCTGGCCATGTATCTGTGACTGTAGGAAAAGGTGCCGCTAAGAATACCTATCCGATGATCGAGACATGGTTGAGGGAGCACTCTGAATAGTGACCCGGGGGACGGTTCTCGCGGTCCAGTACTTCTGTACAAAAGATAGAGGCAGAATTAGCTAAACTAGTGTGTGCCAGATCCCGCCGAGTGATAAAGTCCGAATTGTACCTTTGATGCCTTTTAAAGTATAAGAACCCCACAATTGCCACTGTGGGGTTCTTATACTTTTTGCGTTCCTTCTACTGAGAGTTGAAAATAAGCTAACATCATTATACTCAGAAATATATTCTGTAACAAATGCTTTCGTCAGAGAAGGTGTATTTAAATTCTAAAGATTTTAAATTGTACGTTTCCTCTCCAGACTGCGTGGGAAAAGCTTGGGACAATCGCTATAATGCCGATGCCAACTAAAAAGCACTTGCTTTAGATAGAAGAAATGACATGATACAAGAAAGGAGATCGAGATATGAAACGATTTTGGATTGGTCGACAAGACTGGGATCACACGTTTTTTGTTCATTACAGGATTCCGACAGAGTTACTCCATCTGCACGTTCCAGACGAGCTAACAATTGAAGAGTTTGACGGGAGTGCCTGGATCAGTATCGTCGCCTTTGAAGCTAATGATAATGTCCTTCGTCTGGCAAGCGGACTGTCGGTGCTGCCATCTTTTTTGGAACTGGATGTACGTACGTATGTAAAGTACAAAGGAGAAAGGGGGATGATCTTTTTGACGATGGATGCCAATTCCCTTACCGCTATAAAAGGTGCTCGCTGGCTGACTTCACTCCCCTATTATGAATCCTATATGAACATCCGTACGCATAAAGAGGGGTGTGACTTCACTTCAATTCGTAAGGGCAAAAAGAAAGATCGTGCTGTATTTACCGGGAGCACTTCAAGCCAAAGTGAATCCTATCCTGCCGTACAAGACCCAATAACAGAATTTTTAATGGAACGGTATGCGCTGTTTACGACGATTAAAGGCGATATTTATAGAGGTCCAATTGAGCATGCGGGATGGGAGGTGATGGATGCAGAGATTGAAATCTTTAACAATTCTTTATTTGACTTCATCTCTGGATTTGAGCCGAGCGAACCGATCGTTCACCTCGCCAAATCCCAACGGACTGCTTTTCACCCATTTGAACCTGTACAGCAAAGTCAGTCGACAGATTAACGTCGGCTGACTGCTTTAGGCGTTGCCTTTAACTAGTGGCCTCGCCTTTTATAATATCCTGCTGGGCCCTTCCGACGATCGCCGGATTTACGTCCTCTGCGATATCTCCGGGACTCCCCTCATTTGTCAAAAATAAACATAGCATAATATTAAAAAGAAATTCATAGCTTTTGACTCACATGGACGCCTAGCTTTAGTAAGAGGATGTTTCAAGGAAGTGAAAGCGGGATGAAATGGACTAATTTAACTAATCGAACCGTCGCAAGCTAAAAAAAGAGTAGAGAACAAGGAAAGCATAGGGAATTAGCATTAAATGAAAAAAAGCCGTCCAAAAGGGCGGCTCTCCTAATCTTGTGTAATAAGCTAAGTCTAATACTAGCTGAAGGCTGTTAGGAAAGGCCACAATTTAGAAAAGTTAGCTCCTTTATTCTGAAAGTGAATAGTCAAAATAGCTTTAAAAAATTGGTTCAGGAATAAAAATGACAGTAATCCTGCCCAAAAATAATAATTTAAATATGGTGGTTTTTATCAACCTTTTTTCACAATAGAACAATTTTTTTCGGAAATCAACATTAAAAATAGGGCAAAATTACCTTTTAATCCTTTTTCTGTTTTAAGTTCTCTCTATGTGGAATACATACAACATACTTTCTAAAGGAGGAATTTAAGATGGCAAATAATAACCAAAACAACAGTAACAATCAAGGGACTATGAGTCGCGAGGAAGCTGGCAGAAAAGGCGGAGAACAGACAAGCAAGAATCATGATAAACAATTCTACGAAGAAATTGGTCAAAAAGGCGGCCAGCAAAGCAACAGCACCAATCAAAATAATAGTCAAAGCAACAGCACCAATCAAAATAATAGTCAAAACAACAGTAACAACCAAGGGAATATGAGTCACGAGGAAGCTGGTAGAAAAGGCGGAGAACAAACAAGCAAGAATCAAGATAAAAAATTCTACGAAGAAATTGGTCAAAAAGGTGGCCAGCAAAGCAACAGCACCAATCAAAATAATTGATAGAGCGAAGAGGAGAGGCCAACAGATCTCCTTCTTCGAGAAGTCAGGGAAAATTCGACCTGAGTTCAATATTGTGACGAGCTCAGGTTGGATATTTAATTTTGCATCAAGTTATCTATAGAGTCCACTTTCAAAGTTAACTTAACATCTAAATAAATGTGTTTAAACACCTATAGAATAGAATGGATCTCTTCGGTCCATAGTCTTGGAGCCACAACGATCAATCATGAGTAAAACTATTTTTATAACGGGTTCAAGAAGCGGTTTTGGAAAAGGAACAGCTATTGGCCTTGCCAAAAAAGGTCATAAAGTCATTGCATATGTTGAGATTATCTCAAGTGACGAGTTAACGGGAAGAAGCGAAAAAAGCAGGCGTGGACCTGGAAGTTATAAAGTTAGACATTACGAATAAACGGGATCAACAATTAAAAGAGGACTATTATAAACAATTTATATACCTTCTTTTTAAAAAGAAGAGGAAGGAAAAAAAGGGTCATTCCTTCCTGGCCATCCATTTACCCCCATGAATGAGAACTGAAATGTTGGTTAAAGAACTGATTTTTCTCTCTTCTCCTTCCATCCTCTCCATCTAATTAAGACCAGAATTTTGGTTTGTGGGGAGTAATAGACTTACTTTCGCACCACCTGTAAAAAATGGTTGGAAACTTCTTTTATTGCATCAGCTGCTTGAGGGTAGTAGCCGAGCTTTCTGACAAATGCATGATCCATTCCTTTATATTTAATATGACGGACCGGGATTCCTGCGTCGATCGCCTGGGCGGAAAACTCTTCTCCTTGAATTCGTAGAAAATCGAACTCTGCCGTGGTGAGCGTGATAGGTGGGAGGTCGGTTTTATCTCTGCGCAGTAAAGGAGATACAAGTGGCAGAAGCACATCTTCTAAATCTGTAAGGTATAAGGTCTGTATGAAAATAAGAGAGTCTTTCATTGTTACAAGCTCCTGACGAATTAAGTCAGAATCCTTTGACATGTCGTAGTGTTTTATGTTCCAATTATCCCTTGATATGTCAGATAAATCCACCAATGGACAGAGCATTCCTATATAGCATATATTCCATGGTTTCTCTTTACTTAAGTGATGCACCCCAAGTGCAAGATTCCCCCCGACACTGTCTCCAACAAGACCGATTTTATCAGCATCAACATTAAACTTTCTTGCATTTTTGTAAATATACTGTACGGTTTCCAGACAATCGTTCAACCCATCCTGATAAGGGTACTCCGGGGCAAGACGATATTCAACGCCCACTACTACTGCATTGGCCTCTTGCGCTAAGAACTTGCACAAATTTTCCATGACATCTATATCTCGCTCAAAAAAGCCACCACCATGAAGATAAACTAGGACCGGCTTTTTTTCTTTTGTCTGGTTATAAATGCCTAACGTAATCTCGTGGTCTTCAGAAAATATTTGCTTTTCTTCTGAACGAATCCCTTTGCTTAAATCTTTATTATTAACTTCTACTCTGTTTCGGGTAGTCTCAAGGTCATCAATTTCGAGCGGACGTCTTACATTAGGATCGGCCTCGTGTGTAAGAAATCTTTTCACTCTCGGATCTAGACCGCGGCTTTCTTCTTGAAAAGGAATTTTCTTATTAGTAATGATTACTCTCCCTTTTTTTGAATACGTTACATTTTCTTTTAATCTAGCAGTAAGCTCCTCGTGAGTATAGTCCATAAAGCATAATCCTCCTTTGCAAAACCTCCGGGCATGAGACTGTATGATAACCCCCTTGTTAAATACCTAGAATAAATTTTCTCTTATGACCTAGCTGTACAGGGAAAAACAGCGGCAGGAAAAAAGTGTCTTTTCCTATTATATAAACGTTTCTTTTTTAAAATAAACGTTCATTTAAGCATAATGAGTGGTCTCTTGATCTTTATTTTTACCGGAAAAATGTACCCTATAGCGCAGGTTTCTTTATCATCGAGCCTCGTTTTAAAGATTGACCTCTCATTATAATTGCCTTCTTTTTTGCTAGTTTCACGAGAATAAGAGCCATTTTATGCTTCTCATCGTCATCACTGCAGGTAAGACAACAGGGACGGTTCTTGTGGTTCAGGCGGTATCTGGCGAAAGAGGTTGACGTGGTGGAGGAGTGGATGAAAGCGGAAACGTGTGAACCGCGGGGACGGTTCTCGCGGTTACTGACCTCAGGAACCGTCCCTCTGGTTATCCTCGCGAAACCACCTTCATGTTCAGACCATCTTTAACTCGAAGGGACACTAACGGTTCAGGTTCAACGGGTGTCTCATCAACTCGCTGGAATTTTAAACTCCTGCCTATGACGGCGAGGATGAGAGCTGTTTCCATCATCGCAAAACGATAGCCAATACAACTCCTTGAGCCAGCGCCAAAGGGGAAATAGGCAAAGGTTGGGATCGATTCTTGATTCTCCTCCGCGAAACGTTCTGGTTTAAATTGTTCTGGATCTGGAAAGATGTCCGGATTTCGATGAATTGAGTAAGGAGCGATCATAAATGTGCTACCAGCTTTGAATGATTCACCTAATAGCTCCACGTCTTCGTCGGCTTCTCGGTAAATAAGCCAAGCTGGCGGATATAATCGCAACGTTTCCTTGATAATCTGATTCGTATACGTCAGTTTTCGATAGGTTTCAAAAGGGGTTTCCGTTAACGAGTCCAGTTGGTCAATTTCTTCATGGAATTTCGCTTCGGCCTCTGGATTTTTCGACAAAGCATAGAATATCCACGTTAACAAATTAGCCGACGTTTCATGGCCAGCGAGAAGCATCGTCATCATTTGATCCCGTAGTTCCTTATCAAATATGGGAGGAGCGTCAGGCTGTTTGGCTGAATCCAACAACAATCCCACCATCGTATCTTCGTACGCTGTTGGGTTTTGCTTCGCCTCGTCGATAATGGGATAGATCACATTTTCCAGCTTACTGATGGCGTCTCGATGTCTTCGATTTCCTTTTGTAGGAACAGCCAAAGGTAAGAGAAAGGGAGAAAACAAGCTATTTGCAGTCTGTTTAATCGTTGCGCTGACAGCAGCGGCCAATTCTTTTTTCTTTTCATCAACATTTGTAGCAAACATGACTTTCGAAATAATCGATAGCGTCAGCTCCATCATCTCTTCATCTAACAGGCAGGAATCCTTTTGCTCCAGTTCTGCCACCAAACTTTTTGAATCCGACACCATCGTCTCGGCGTAGCGCATGAGACGCTCTTTATAAAAAACTGGTTGGAAGTACTTTTTTTGCTTCTTGTGATGCGTTTTTTCTGTTGTAAGTAACCCATCCCCAATCGTTCTCGTCAACACTTTCGTCGTACGCCCCTTCCGAAAAGAAGCATCCTTCGTAACTAATATCTCTTGAACGAAAGAAGGAGAATTCACGATATAAGAAGGAACAAGCCCCGTATTCAAAGAAACCATATCCCCTTTTTCCAGCATCCTCACAAAAAACGACAACGGATCTCTCCTAAAATCAAAATAATTCTTGATACGCGACGTCTTAATCGTCTTCGTCCGAGTCATCATTTAATCCCCCCAATATTTGTTAAATCAATTGTATAACAATAGTTTAAGTTTTGCACAGAACCAGGGGGACGGTTCTTTTGGTCAAAAAGAATCGTCGTTTTGATATTGTTCATGAACTGGCTATGTAGAAAATCTCTCTGCATAATTTTCTGGAAACGTCTTCGTATTTATCTTCACCAAAACAACTCTGTAATACCATTTTAATAAAAGGTAAATAACTTGATATGATAGGAGTGGAAAAGAAAGGGGGGGTGGGTGACAATGGAAACGATTATTTTTGACGTCGATGACACGTGCTGTCACTTCCGAAAATTTTAGTTATTCAACGGTTATAAATATAGTAATAAACAGACAACCGCCATGCGGAAGAAAGCATGACGGTTGGTTTTTTATTTACATAAAATAATATTAATAGTAATTAGAGTAATTTAGGATTACCCTACTTTTTTAATTTCATCAACCATTCGGTTCGCATTAGCGGGCTTTTCAGTAAATAAGCTAACGACTACCGTGAAAAAGGTAGCGACAATGAAACCAGGAACAGCTTCATAAGTGATACCGAAGAAGTAATTGTTAAGAAATTCATGTACATCTATAAATTGATAGGTCCATTCAGGCTGTTGCTTCACCATGATGACGGTGAATAATCCTGTGATCATCCCAGTTAGAACCCCGGCTCTCGATAGTCCCTTCCAGTAGAAAGAGAGAATTAATGGTGGGCCAAAACATGCCCCTAAGCCACCGAATGCAAACAGTACCATCCAAAAGACGAATTCTTGGGCTGCGAATGCTAACCAGATGGATAATCCCATGATAATGACGATAACGATACGACTGTATAAAATCAGTTTTCGCTGTGATAGTTCTTTGTCTCTTGCAAAAATTCGCTCATAAATGTCACGAACAACGGCACTAGCTCCAACTAGTAATTGGCTGTCAGCACTACTCATAATAGCTGCGAGTACAGCTACTAGAAGAATTCCTGTAAAGAACGGGTTCATCACTTCTGCACCAAGTGAAGTGAAGATTTGTTCATGACTTTCATTTGGTAACATGTCCACGTTAGGGAAGTAAGCTCGCCCGATAAGTCCGACCATGATCGCGCCCCAACCCATAATAACA
This sequence comes from Salipaludibacillus keqinensis, assembly GCF_003226325.1. Lineage (GTDB taxonomy): Bacteria > Bacillota > Bacilli > Bacillales > Salisediminibacteriaceae > Salipaludibacillus > Salipaludibacillus keqinensis. The sequence goes on from NZ_PDOD01000003.1 coordinate 221,914, forward strand.
TTCCAGAAAGTAGCTATTAGCGCAGCTTGGCGCATTTCTTTTACATTTTTCAAACTCATATAGCGTACGATGATGTGTGGGTTACCAGGACTACCGAACCCTATACCCAATAAACCGATAATGGCACCAAAGGCAAATGCAAACGGGCTTGTAAATCCGCCGCCTTCAGTTTGCATCGATGCAAGAATAGGTTCAAATCCTCCTAGCTGAAATATGGCAATGGTTGGTAGGAGGACTAGAGAGAAAAACATGAACATGATTTGTAATACGTCGGTTTTACTAACTGCGTGAAAACCTCCAAGCATAGTATAAGTTAAAATAATTGCCGCGGTTAAAAGCATTCCTTGTGTGGAAGTGATACCTAAACTTCCTGAAAAGGCTGTAGCTCCTCCGACTAGTTGACTGCCTACATAAGCAACCATGAAGAAAAGAATAATTAATGAACTAACGAGACGTAATATTTTCTTCGGATCCCCTAAACGGTTTTCTAAAATATCAGGAATGGTGATACTACCTGTTGATTCACTAAAACGGCGGAGCCTTCGAGCAACGAAGAAGAACATAAAAACTTCAATTGTTATGTAACCGGCAACAGCCCAAACAGCATTGAGTCCAGTTAAGTAAGCGGTTCCAGAAACCCCTAATACGAGCCATGAACTTCGACCAGAGCTAACTGCGGAAAATGCGACTGTCCATTTGTTTAAACTTCTTCCTGCTAGGAAAAATTCTGTTAATCCTTTTGAACTTTTACGGGAACTATCTATCCCAATAACAACTAATAAAATAAGATATAAAATTAATACAGTGACTGTAAGTGGATGTGCCGTAATGTCCATTCTGAAATTCCTCCTTTAAGTTTCTCGATCTTGTTTTGCGGTAATGGCATAACAGACTAAACCTAGTCCAAGGATAGATAACGGAATGAGAACTAAGGCGAAGAAGATTTGAAACGTCAATGGGTTCACCTCCTGAATTATTTTTAATTAAATCAAAATAAAGAACCGGGGTAATTAGTGATAACTATGTATTTAATGATCAATGTTTCAGATTTTAGTATAGTTATAGAAAGTCGAGTCGTCAATATATCTTTTGAAAATAAAGAAAATTTAACATTTTTAGAATTTTAGAATAAAGGATAGAATATCTTCTCTTCTAGTATGTTATAATTCAGAAAAAAACGGGCGTTTCTGTTAATTAGAAAGCACTAGAACCGTTCCAGTGCTTGGAGGGAAAGCGATGCAGTATTTAAACAACGATCAGATTAACGAGTTAATTTCCATAAGTGATGTGATCGAGACTATTGAAGATTTTTATGTGAAGGGTGATCAAGCCAGTGTCAGTGTCCCGGAGCGGATGCATGAAGAAGACGGAGACAATACAATATTGCTTATGCCTTCATTTTTTGAAGATTACTATGGGACGAAGCTTGTAGGTGTAGCACCAGGCAATCCATCCTTACATAAATCGACTATTCATGCGCTTATGTTATTAAGTAATCGCCAAACGATGGAACCGTTAGCAATGATGGAAGCTCAAGAATTGACCGCTCTTCGGACAGGTGCTCTTGGGGGTATCAGTATGAAGTACTTATCAAATGAAGAATCGTCCATTGTCGGGATTATTGGAACAGGTGTCCAAGCATTCAGCCATTTGCAAGCGGCGTGTGCCGTTCGTCCGATTAAACATGTGTATGTCTACAGTCGGAGCGAAGAGAATGTGAAGCGATACATAGAAAAAGTGAATCGTATTTTTCCAGAGTTGAAGATAAATTATGCAACTCCTATAGAAGTGATTGAACGGGCTGATATTATCATAACGGCAACAAGTTCGAAAACACCTGTTTTACCAGAAGTCCCTGATTTAGCTGGAAAACATATCGTAGGGTGCGGTTCCTTTCGTCCCTTCATGCAAGAAATATCGGATTATATTTTTGAATCCATAGACGAGATGTATGTGGATACGATGACAGCTTTGAAAGAATCAGGAGATCTCATTCGCGCTCAAGAGCGAGGTTTAAAGCAAGAGAATGTGGTGACACTTGAAGATTTAATCTTAAACCATGAACAGTTTAAGTCGAAAAAGAATGAGTTAACGGTGTTTAAGTCTGTAGGCATGGCCGTCTACGATCTCGTGACCGCCATTTTAATTTATGAAAAGCTTTTGAAATCAGACCAGAGTGACGGTTCTTCTGGTCGGTAGCCGTCTTCTGTAATAAAAAAGACTCCCTGCTGCCCTTTATACTTAACATAGGTGCGTACATTCAATTCTAGAAATGGGGGGATTGATAATATCCGACCCATCCAGCGGGCTTCGTTATGGGTACCAATGAACGGAACAATCCCGATCCAAGCTTGTCCTTTCTTTTCGTATGGGAAATGGCGATTCCTTCCCCCATCACGGTACGGAAATCTTTAAGGGCTAACCACTCTCCGATCCGAATTTTGGCAGAAAGAAAAACGGTGCTTACTTCAGGAAACGAGCAGAGAAGAATGATTCCTTTTATTCTCTCAGGATAAGAAAGAGCGAATTCCTGGCAAGGGCTTCCCCCAAGAGAGTAGCCGCACAGCAGAACCTTCTCCAAGTCGAGATGATCGGCAAGGGAAAGAATGTCATTCGTCCATTCCTCAATGGTATATTCCCGGCGGCCATGGTCTGGACTGCGTCCGGTTCCGATTGGATCAAAAGAAACTACGCGAAACCTTTCACTCAGCACTTCCTTCTGTTGGCGGAAAGATTCGGTTCCAAGAGCTGGAGGTGGAATAAACAATAGAGAAGGACCTGTTCCTGTTTCCTCATAATAAAGGGCGCCTTCTCCGGACTGGAAAAATGGCATAAAACGACTCCTTCCGGCGAAAATAACTTTCTTTCCTATTCCCGAATGAGTTCGGCTAAAACGTGACCAGGGGTGACCCCAAGGGGACGGTTCTTGCTGTCACTGACCGGAAGAACCGTCCCTCTGGTCGGTCTTTGTTTTTTTGGTGTTCCATGCGGGCATATGAGTAGGGAAGACCGGTAACAGGACTGCACCGCGTACATTCAATTCTAGAATCAGCTTTGTACTAACAGTTGCCCCCCACTGGTGAAAGGGAACTGCATCCTAGGGAATCACGGGAACAAATATTTTGTCTATAAGCTGAGCTTATTACAATCTTAAAAGGAGGAAAAAATGAGAAAACTTATTTTTAGCAGAAAAGGCTTTGATTCTTCTTCGGGATTTGGTTATTCTCCCTATGATCCTGCGACAGGAAAATACATCCTTCTGCCGATTCCAGAAGGAAAAAAAGCCCACAATCCACACACATATGAAGAGTTAAAACTACACCCCGGCTATCTGGAAGGAATACAGGCTGAAAATTTACAGGAATTAATTGAAGACCCAATGCTTGGATCCAGTAAAAAAACACGGGAGATTATAAAAAATTCCTATGCACACTATGATCCTATTCTGAGAAAGCCTGCCTGGCTCAGAAACGGCCCGGATTTTGGTGCTTTCGGCCAAACCGGGGGTGCTGCCGGTCACCTGCACAATAATGATGTAAATGAAGGAAGCGTTTTTTTGTTCTTCAGCCGATTCAAACCGGTGAAAGACCGGGTGCATCCACTGGATCCCAATGGAGGGTGGAATGACGGGGTGTACTATCTTTATGGATGGCTGAAGGTAGGGAAAATCATTACGAATGACAACCGGGAGGAGCTTCCGAAAGAAATGAGGGAGCAGCATCCTCATGGAGCGGAGGACAACTTTATCAGGAATAACAACAATACACTTTATCTCGCTTCCGATCATCTTTTTCATGACCGGGATATTCCGGGTAGCGGCTATTTCCCGCGTCTTAATGACCGGCTTCTGCTTTCTTCACCGCTTCATAAAAACAAACCGAGTGTATGGCAGCTGCCTGCTTTTTTTCATGATTCCCACTACCAGCCGACTTATTTAGAGGAAAAGGAAAAGGAGAAAAAGAAATGGCTGAAGAGTTCAGAAAATCCGGGAATGTATTACGTCCAGTCTCCAGGAAGGGGGCAGGAATACATTGCGCCTCTGGAAAACAAAAGTGAGAACTGGCTCAAGTCTCTCTTTGAAGGCTGGAGAGAGTAAGAACACAGAAAAGCTGTCTGCCGAAGCAGAGGTCCTCGGATCATTTACCCAGAAATGAAAAAGCTGACCCCTCATTTCAGGATCAGCCTCGGTGTTACCCTATTTTATTGAAATCGTAAAAATAAACGCCTTTCTTTTTGCCATAATAAACAATCGGCTCTTTGTTAGTGAGATCCACCGGAAGAAAATCCAGCAGCTGGTTTTTAGTGATTTTCACGTCAGCCGGACGTATTTTCCACGGCTTGTAGTCAATAGTTGACTTGGATACTTTCTTTCCTTTTACACGGAGCAGCTGGTTTCGTTCTGTGAGCCAGTGCTCCAGCGAACCGGGTTCAGGACTGTGAGCTTCCCCAGAGGGTTTATAAGAGCATTTAAACTGTAGCCCTTTTTCCCCGCTGTGTGTGCGGGTGCTTTGAATGCGGAATCCTTCATCTTTCTTGGAATGTTTTAGGTCGGCCTGATAAAAAGGAAGACCGGCAAGGCTTCGGGAAGCTTTTACTGCGGCTTTATGATCGGCTTCCATTGAAAAGAAATAGACGCCGCTTTCCTCTCCGTATTTTACATACGTGCGCACGTTTACCTGATGAATCGAACTGGATGTCAGGGTCCTTCCGAATTTTTTGGCCTTATTATCAGTGCTTACATAGGCGAGTATAGAAATCCACGAGTTTCCATCGTGAGTATCCAATTCCAACTCCTCTGGAACATGTGGGCGCAGCGTTTCTACATCGACCGGCCAGTGCAGAAATAATATATCCTCCCACTGCTGATAGGCAACCCATTTGTTTTTATTTGAACTCATTACATGTCATCCTCCTCTGAACAGCTTCTTAAGGCTCAAGGCTTAGCGAGCCGATTTGTATGCTTTTATTCTTTACCCACGATGAGGACAAAATAAGCATGGGGTGACAGAAGGTGACCGAAGGGACGGTTCTTGTGGTTGCTAACCAGAAGAACCGTCCCACTGGTTGCCTGGAAAATATCTCCCATTTCTTTCTAACCAGACGATATTTTTATTCGGAAGGCCTCTCTTTCTTACCGAAGTAAAAGAGTCCGAGAAGAAGCCAACCTGTCATAATAACTGCTGCGGTAATAAGTGTTATAACTGGGCCAAACGCGACTACGAGAGGGACAGAAGCGGCTGTGACAAAACCTCCGCCTACAAAAATATCAAGAAGAAGCTGTTTGTAGCTAAAGCCTTCTTTGGCTGGAGATTTCGATTCAGGATCAGCTAATTTAATAAGTAACAACCCTGCAGCGCTCATGCCCATGGCTTGTCCAAAATCACCAATAGCACGTTCAAACCAGTAATCTGGCATAATTCTTGGGGCTATAAATAAAAATGCTAATAGATTCCACGTTATCGCAGCAATAGACATGATCATAAATGGAAGGAAGTACTCACCAATTACAGCCAATGATAATGTCCCTATAGCTGAGACGATTAAAAGGTCAAGGGCAAGTCCCTGTATTCTACTGATAACACCTCGATCCACAATATTATACTTTACAAATTTCCCTAAAAGTAATTGAACGATAACGGCACCAATCATCGCTAATGGAAATAAGGGTAAATGAGTAAATATTTCAATCTCTTCCACCCATAATGCCTCTTCTACAAGGATTAAACCTTCAAGCATCAACCAACCTAATCCTATGGCCAGACCTATATACCCTAAATGAACTGTTAATGTTTCAATAAATTCAGAATGAGTGGTCTGTTTCCCAGCTGGAAAATCCTCTTGATTTTCTTTGGAAATAATCCCTCTCTTCTTTTCTTCAGATAGCTCACTTGGATCTTTCATAATTTCCGTTTTTCCTTTGCGAGCTCCCCAATTGATAAGGGTCATACCAATAAACACAGTACTCAGAACCCCTACTGTGGCTAGACCAATCGCTATATCTCGACCTTCTTCAAATCCTACTCCTTCAAATGTACCTGTTAAACCAGCTGCTGTTCCATGTCCTCCCACAAAGCTTATCTCCAAAAGGGCCCCTGCAGCCGGGCTCATATCAAATACTGGTGTTAGAACGAGTATGGCTAAGAGAAGTCCTACAACATAGAGTCCCCATGACAAAAAGTGAGCAAACGTTATTTGCGGACCTGATATTTCCCACATTTTTTTAACAGAGGGGAAGGTCATTCCGAGAAACAACGAAGCAAAGATGACGTTTATTAATAGACCTGGAAGTGTAGACCAAACTTCTACCATCGCTTGGGGAAAAAGACCACCCTCATCAAAAAGGTTAACACCTGTGAGTCCTAAAACTTCCGGTCCGAGAAATAGTGCAATTAAGCCCGCAATCATAGAACTCGGAATAAAAAAGGATTGAAAGAAAGGCGTAAACACTCTGAGCCATTTCCCGATTAAAAGTAGTACCCCTAATATAATCAAACTGAACCCGACAACTTCGGGAGTTAATTCCATATTACATTCCTCCAATTACTTTTCTAAAATATTCATTTTTCCCATTACCTTATAAGAGTCAGGTAAAACATATAACGAGGGGGACGGTAACCAAGGGGACGGTTCTTGTGGTCGAATTGAATGCTCAAGCTACAGGAACGGTTATTAAATGTTTAAAATTTCTCCTTTTTTCCACTTTAGCTTTACTTATTAGGTGTAAGTAGAAAATGAGGAAGGGTTACATAATGATTGAAGTAGAAGAAAGTTTTAAAAATGAAAATGATGTGCCAGTGAAGGTTAATAGGGAGATGCAGTGACGCATGCATTTGGTGAATTTGGCGGAAGAGATTGGCAAGCTGGACGAGTGGATCAAAGGGGAAGATGAGGGAGACAGGCTGAAGTATCTAAGGGTTTATCAGACGCACTGTAAAGATGGGGAAGCATTATAGAAGGAGAGATCGGACAAGTATTAATAGGCCAAAAGATTAATGGACAATTGGAACGATTTCAATAGTCGAAAAGAATCATCGTTTTGAGTTTGTTTATGGACTCGTTATGACTTCTTCAAAACAGAGGAGAAGCCCTCGTAAATTGAATGACGAGGGCTTGTATTACTTATTAATTCGGTCTTCCGATACGCGGGCTATATGTTGGAATTTCTGTGTCATAAAATTCAGGATCAATTTCAAATATTTCACCTGTTGCTAAACCTGACAAGGTTTCGAAAAGGCCTATATAACTTTGTTTTATAAGCATTCCACTCGACTTTTGACCAGTATGGCCATTTGGATGCTGTTGGCCACGCGTCTCATAAAGCATAATCGCTGCATCGTTAAGCGAATAACTGCCTAGTGCTGTGCCAGGAAGGTCCACTTCTTGGTAGCGTGATACTGCTCCGTATGGTGAGTTACCTTTTTGCAAAACTTGATAAACATGGCTATTAACTTGTTTGGAAAGCTTCAATGACTCTTCACTCAGTTGGTAGTCTATTCCATCATGACTGACGACATTATCTTCATCAACCACCTGAGCAATTATTTGTAACGTATTTAGCCGGTCATCATCTTCTGAAACGGTGTTACTGTAACGATGGTGGTGATCAATAAAGAGGTCGGGCTCTAGCTCTTGGAATACATCTCGTGACGCTCTTGCTTCAGGAGTTACATAGAAGCCAGGCTCTGTACCGACACCAGGTAGGAGATGTCCTTTATCTTCATTCAGTTCAAATGAAAGATCCGGGTGAAAGTCACGATTAACATCATAACCAAGTTCTTGGCTTGCCCAGTCAGTACCGTGATACCAAGGTGCAGGCGTGTCTTCAGAAAGGCCCCACTCTTCAGGAGTCCAGTCTTGGAAGTTTCTTCGTTGTTTTGCTTGTCCCTCTTCTAGTTCAATAATTTCTGCTCCATCAGGGTTTAGCATTGGCACGATCCAAACAGTGACGTTATCTAATATTTCGCGAACATCTTTATTATTGCTCATTGCAAGGTTTTGAATCAGATTAAGCGAAGCTTCTGTTCCAGCTTGTTCATCTCCATGAATGGCAGTTTGAAGAAATACTTTAGGATTATCCGTGTCAGCATCCCCAAACTTAGCCACATAAATAGGGTGGTCATACTTGGCAGAATGTCCTACAACTTCTAGATCCATTCGTCCATCACGTGCACGATCATGGATTTGCTCCAGCTTTTCGTGTAATTCTTCAGGATCCATGAAACGCTCCAACATTGTCTGTTGCTCTGGCTGAATCCATGGTCCGTTTGGTTTCGACTGAGGTTCTGCACCTACAAACCCAGGCAATGCAGTTGATAGGAATAACGTCATAATCAAAGAATAAAAAACAAATTTCTTCAAAAAATCTACCTCCTTTTTAATTTTGAATTCCATTTTAGTTTAGTATAACGAAATACTTTATTCCATAATATTCCGAAAATTGAAACGATTTATCTACAGTGTGTCGAATGGTGTAGCTATTATGATTACTAAATATCTACGTTAATATGGTACTATTGCGTAAATTTGTAAAAATTTAATTTGACGGCAGGGACGGTGCTCGTGGCCGAAAAGGGACCGGCCCTGACCACAAGAACCCTCCCCATGGTCACTTTTGAAACTAGGTCTTTGCATTTGAATTTCTACTATTTATTGCTAAAACACGACTATGTTCATAAGTGCAACCAGGTTGATTGGGTTCAAGGTCTAGAGAAACGACTTCACATGCGAAGGCACGCTTTGATTTTCCAGAAAAATGAAAAGGTTTAGTAAATCTTCATTGATTTAAAGAAATGAATTGTCAGATAATTTACTTAGGTTTTGCAAGATTGGAAGATTATTTGGTGTATGGAGGGAGATTTCTCATTCTGAACTCCTGTGCAGATGGCCTTAAGTGGGTTGTGAGTGATTTTACATTGAGGGATAAGCGTTCTAGAGTGTTAGGTGTATCATGATCCAACACTTGCATTTAGAGAGGATGTTAAATGATGAAAAGTAGTGTGAGAATGAATCGTAAAGTATCGGCTGTGGCACTGGCTGGTGTGTTGACGACTGGTGCGTTTGCGCCTGTGTCTATGGCTGATAGTCCGCAAAATAAGGGGAATGGACAAGCAAACGCACAACAAGGCAACGGTAATGGAGCGCCACACGGTCCTGAGAGGGATATAGAGGGCGTGGAATTAGTAGATTCTGAGAGCTTTGTGATAGATTTTGATAAGACTTATCCTGCAGGGCTGAATATTAAAAGAATGATTGATGTGGAAGTGGAGCTTGATGATGGGACGGTTTTGGAACCGGAGCTGACAGATTATGAGGTGTCGTCTGATGACCGTTCACACGTTACGGTAGAGCATGAGAATGATAGTCTGGATGGCTTGGCAGGAACAGTAACTGTCAATGGCTACGAGATTGAATTCGATTATAGTGGTGAATTGGATGAACCTGTTGAGTTGGATATTTTCCACACAAATGATATTCATTCAAAAATTGATAATTTCGGATTGATTTCAGCGTTCATTAACGAAAAAGGTGAGGAAGCAGATCACCACCTTTACTTAGATGCCGGCGATATTTTTAGCGGAAATGCAGTTGTGGATCTTCAGGACGGGGAGCCGATCGTGGCCCTTCTTAATGAAATGGGTCTAGACGCAATGGCTATCGGGAACCATGAGTTTGATTACGGTCAGGAAGCCTTTGCTGCGAGAGAAGAGCAGGCAGACTTCGATTGGTTAAGTGCCAATACAGAAGTGGTAGATTCGGAGATTCCGATTGAGCAGCCTAAACCGTATGAGACTTATGAGATTGATGGTTTGGATGTTGGTGTTTTCTCATTAACACAGGCACCACCGGCTACAAGCCCTTCTGGAATTGTGGGACTAGAGTTTCATGATTATGTGGAGACAGCCGAACAGTATGCGTATTTAGAGGACGAAACGGATGTGCTGATCGCATTGACTCATATTGGACTTGGCTCAGACCGTCATTTAGCGGAAAATGTTGAGTTTTTTGATGTGATTATCGGTGGTCATACACATAATAGGTTATATGAAGAGGAAATGGTCAATGGTACGCCAGTCGTTCAGGCAGGAAGCGATGGCTTGTATGTGGGACACTTCAATCTTCAGTTCGACGGTGAAGAGGTAACGTTTAACGATTATTACTTGCAGGATGTTGACGAACTGACTGAGGTGAACCAGGACGTTCAAGATATGGTGGATGCTTACAACGATGAAGCGGAAGAGTTGCTTGAGGAAGTAGTAGGTGTCACAAATACCGGCTTATCCCGTGACAACCGTTATGAAAGAGATACCTCTCTTGGGAACTTTATTACTGACGCCATGGCAGATGCTCTGAATGCCGATATTGCGATAACAAATAATGGTGGTATTCGTGCAAGTATCGACGAAGGTGACATCACAGCTGGAGATATTTATACGGTTGAGCCGTTTGGTAACGAACTGAGCGAGATGGAGATTGCCGGGGAAGATTTGTACGATATCATTGAACACTCTTTTGAAAGAAACGACGGCATCGGCCTTCAGACGTCCGGGATGACGTATACAGTTTACGTGGATGAAGACGGCAATTACGTAGATGCTGATTTGTATGTAGACGGTGAACCAATTGACGAATCAGAAACATATACACTTGTAACAAACAACTATATGGCTGAGGGCGGAAGTGACTACGACTTCTCATCTGCAGAGATTATTCAAATGGAAGGTGGCTACATTACGAACGCCATGTTTCAGTTTATGGATTACTTGATGGAAACCGAAGGAGCAGTTGATTATGAAGACGGTGAAGGAAGAATCACGATAGAAGAAGTGGAATAAACGTGATTATAGGGACGGTTCTCTTGGCCGGAAAGGAACCGGCGGCGACCACAAGAACCGTCCCCATGGGCGCTCATGGCGGGACACATAAAAACGACCTGAACGTGATGATTGATCACGTTTAGGTCGTTTTTTCATCTGTAGATTAAGCACAGGAAACTTTTGCTTGGCCATAAGAACCGTCCCCATGGCCGTTCTTAATACGAACTGGTCATGCCGCCATCTGCGACAAACATTTGGCCTGTGACGTACGTGTTGAGACCAGATCCGAGAAAAAGGACCGTATTTGCAAATTCTTCAGGGGTGCCGTATCGCCCAAGAGGAATGTTTGCTTCTGTATTTTTACGAACTTGTTCAGGAGTGGTTTGAAGGGCTTCGGCTCTTTTCCCTTCCAGTGTTCTTAGTCGTTCCGTATCAATTCGACCGGGTCCGACGGTATTGATCAGAACACCCTCAGATGCCAACTCGTTAGATAACGTTTTTGCTAATCCGACGATTCCCATTCGGTACACGTTGGAGAGCATCAGCCCGTCAATCGGTTCTTTAATGGAAGAAGAGGTAATGTTCACAATCCGTCCCTTTGATTCCTTTAAATAAGGGAGAGCATAACGAATTGTTCGGACGATGCTCATTAACGTGAGCTGAAACGCGTATTCCCAATCATCGTCTGTTAGATCTTCAAACCCTCCAGGCGGCGGGCCACCTGCGTTGTTAACTAAGACGTCAAGCGATCCGAATTTCGCGATCGTTGCCTCCATAAGCTGCTTTAAATCCTCTGTTTTTGAGACGTCGCATCGGTGATAAGCAACGACTCCGTCAGCAGTAGCTGACATTTCCCCGGCTGTTTTCTGTAAATTTTCCTCAGAACGGCTTGTAATCATGACATTTGCGCCTGCATTGGCATACGCCTCTGCCGTTGCTCTGCCAAGTCCTTTACTTGAAGCCAGTACGAGCACATTTTTTCCTTGTAAGTGTAAAGACAAATTGCTCACTCCTTAGTTGTTGTTGGATCATTCCTATCGAAAACAGGGAAGATGGTGAGCCGCGAGAACCGTCCCCGTGGCCACACCCCTGTACGACCACAAGAACCGTCCCCCCGGTCAGGCTGTGATCGGCAGGTTGATTCCGCCTTCTTTCTTTGCTCTTTTCCATTGGACAAAAATAACAATGAAAATGATTGAAATTGCGATGATATCTTGCAGCCAGTTTGGGCTCATGAATAATAAAGCTCCGCCAAACAAGAGAATTCGCACAATTGGATTCACTTTCGTTAAGAAGTAGCCTTCTGCTGCGATCCCTAGCATCACGACTCCCGTGATCGATGTGACAACAACAAGGACTCCTTCTAAAAACGTCGTATTAATCAATAATAAATTATTGTTATAAACGAAAATGTAAGGAACGATAAAGCCTGCGATGGCAAGTTTCATCGAGATAAACCCTGTCCTCATCTGACCTCCGCCTGATATCCCTGCTGCGGCAAAGGAGGCAAGAGCTACGGGAGGGGTAATGTTGGCAAAAATGCCGAAATAAAATACAAACAAGTGAGCAACGAGTGGCTCGATGCCTAATTGTACAAGGGCAGGAGCGGCCATCGTCGCAGTAATGATGTACGTTGGAATACTAGGTAGTCCCATGCCTAAGACAATACAGGCCACCATCGTAAACATCAGCGTGAGCAAAAGAGATTCGCCGCCTAACATGACGATACTATTAGCTAGTTTAAGACCGAATCCGGTCAGTGTAGCAATCCCTACAATCAGGCCGACGGAAGCACAGGCAATCGCAACGGTTAGTGCCGTTCGGGCGCCGTTTTCCAATGCTTCAATAATATCTTTGAAATTCATCCGCGTTGTTTTACGGATCATTGCAATAGCAACTGTGATGAGTATGGTTAAAAATGCAGAATAAATAATCGTTCGTCCGCTGAAAAACAGCATGTACATCAAGAATAGTAAAGGGATCATGAGATGACCGCGCTCTTTCATGACATCCATAACCCGAGGAAGATTGTCCCTCGAAATGCCTTTTAGTCCTTCTTTTGTTGCCCGTAAGTGGATTTGCACGATCACTCCCAGGTAAAAGAGCAGGGCAGGGAGCAAGGCAGCTAAAGCAATATCTCGATACGGAATACCTAGAATTTCAGCCATAATAAACGCAGCGGCCCCCATAATGGGAGGCAGAATTTGGCCACCTACACTTGCAGATGCTTCAACAGCACCGGCAAAGTCTCGTTTGTACCCAATTTTTTTCATCAAAGGGATCGTAAATGAGCCTGTTGTAACGACGTTAGCTACAGCAGCCCCGTTAATACTTCCTAGAAATCCACTGGCAATCACGGAAACTTTTGCAGGTCCGCCTTTTGTCTGGCCGGCGATGGCCATGGCCAGATCATTGAAAAATTGACCCATGCCGGATTTAGCTAAGAATGCTCCAAACAAGATAAACAGGAAGATGTACGTGGCAGATACGCTGATGGCCGTACCATAAACGCCTTCAGTCGTGACGTACATAAAATTGACAATTTCATCCCATTCATACCCTCGGTGCCGGAAGATTCCTGATAATGAATTACCGTATAGTCCGTAGAGTAAGAACAACACCGCTAATGAGGGTAAGGCCCAGCCGGCGACTCTTCGCGCTGCTTCCAGCGTCAAGATAACGAGGATGGCCCCGAACACAAGGTCCATGTCATTTGGAATACCTCCCCGCATCACAATCCCGTCATAATCGAAATAAATATACACCGTCGTTGACAGGGCAAGCATTGCGAATACTATGTCGTACCAGTGAAGCTTTGTCCGGTCGAGTTTCTTAAATGCCGGATAGATCAGGAAAATCAATGCAAGGACAACGGCTACGTGAATAGAACGATGTTGTAAAGTGACAGGTGTACCGAAATAAGAAGTGTAAAGATGGTACAAAGATAAAGCGATTGCCATACCTGAAACAATCAAAGCGACGGGTTTGAAGTGAAAGTCACGAACCCGTGATTCGGTATCATATTTTTCGAGAATTTCTTTTTCTTTTTCACTTTGCGAGTTTTCAGTACTCATAAGGGTCACCTCTTTTCAACAAAAAGTCTGATTGATTCATGATGTGGAAGGTCTTCGACGGCCACAAGGGTCTCGTCATTCACAGTTATTTCATGCTTCGCATCATGAGAATGAATCCACGATAGTTCATCAAAATGTTCATCGATATTCTCATAGATAATCATGCCATTTTCAGTTTTGGCATCGCCAGATTGATGGGGAACGCCAGCACCGTAAGATTGAAAGCTTGTGCTTTTTAACAGGAGGTTGTCTTCTTGAATCTGATACGTTTCATTCCATGGCGTTTTCTCCACAGAGTGAATCCATGAGATTGTCAGCTCCTCACCTGTTTTCATAGGAGACTCAAGCAGAGTTTCACCCGTCCTGGCATCTGCAACGACTAGATAAACTTCTTGACTACTCTGGAAAAAAGAGGTGGTTATCGTTCCTGCAATCACAATGATCGTAGCTAATAAAGTTCGTCCGCTCATAGTTATGTGCAGAGGAAGCGAAAGCTTCCTCTGCTTTCCTCCTCACTTAATCCAATGCGTCAACTTCTTCAAAGTACCGTTCGGCACCAGGATGTAATGGAACGGGCATTCCTTCTTGAATCGTTTCTAGTGTGATATCTTGTGCAGCATTATGAGAACTATGGATATCGTCTATATTTTCAAATAGAGATTTCGTCATTTCATATACTGTGTCTTCTGATAGTTCACTATTTACAAGGAGTAGATTTGTAATCGTAGCTGTGTTGACATCCTCCTCTTGATCGTACGTTCCGCCTTCAATGACACCAGTTGAGAAAAATGGGAATTCTTCCATTAAATTGTCCATGCCTTCTCCTTCAATTGGAATGACTTTCGCATCGTGTGTCGTGCTTAAGTCAATTACTGTAGCATTGGGAACACCACTCGTTACAAAGGCAGCGTCGACCATGCCATTTTTGATTTGGTCAATCGCTTCGCTGTATGACAGGAAATCTTCATCAATATCATCATAGCTCATGTCGTGAGCTTCCAAGATCATTCGTGCATTTAGCTCTACACCCGAGCCAGGCGCCCCAACACCGACACTTCGACCTGCTAAATCTTCAATCGTTTCAATCCCAGTATCTTCTGTTGTAACAACTTGCACGAAGTTTGGATACAAGGACGCTAATCCTGTTAAATTTTCTTTCGGCTCATCGCCGTCAAATGCACCAGATCCTTCGTATGCTTGGGCGACTGCATCGGCCATTGTGATCGCAAGTTCGGCGCGGTTCGTGTCAAGCAAATTAATGTTTTCCACGGATGCTCCAGTAGATTGAACAGAAGTATCAAGGCCTAAATCACCTTCTAAAATATTAGCGATCGCCCCACCAATCGGATAATAAACCCCTGATGTTCCACCTGTGGCAACGGTTACAAATAAGTCCTCGTCTACGTTAGCTGATTCTTCTCCAGCATCGTTATTGTTCTCAGTGGCTGCTGCTTCCTCGTTACCGTTAGTGTTATTACTTTCAGTGTCTTCGTCCCCGCAAGCGATTAGACCAAAGGATAAGATCCCGCCGAATAAGACTAATAATGATTTTTTCATATGAAATGCCTCCTTAGAATGTTGTTAACATTATTAATTGCAATAATCATGCCAATTTTCAGAAACATTGTCATGACGGGGTTTTATGAAAACGCATACATTTTAAGGTCGGAAAACACCGGCAAAAAATGCCGGTGTTGAAAGAAATGCCGGTTTACTTAATTATTTATCTTCATATAGTTTTAGTTTGTCTCGAAGACTCCGCTCACTGATGCCTAATGTTCGTGCGGTATTTTGTTTGTGTCCATCTTGGTGTTCTAGCGTAGTTAAAATAAATTGCTTTTCCAGTTCCTTAACGGTGAATCCAATAAACGGTTGGAGGGAAGCAGACGGGTTAGTAGATACTCTCTGTTTTCCAGGACGTTTCATTGAGGCAGGTAAATCTGTCACCCCTATTTCATCCCCTTCAGCAAACACCATGGACGCTTCAATGATATTAGCAAGTTCACGAATATTACCAGGGAAGTCATAGGAGAGCATTCTTGATTGGGCTTCTTTCGTAAATGTTTTTTTCGGCACACCCAGTTCCCGATGGTTTTTGTCAATGAAGTAATTGATTAAGAAGGGCAAATCACTTTTTCGTTCCCGAAGAGGGGGGGTATGAATTTCAATGACATTAAGCCTGAAATAGAGATCTTCTCTAAACGTCCCCTCGTTCATTTCCTTTTCCAATTCCAGGTTAGTTGCTGCGATCACCCGGACGTCTAACTGTTTCTTTTCATTTGATCCTAAGCGAGTCACTTCTCTTGTCTGCAATATTCTCAGCAGTTTGGCTTGCAACGGCTGGGGCATGTCCCCAATTTCATCAAGAAAGATGGTGCCTTTATTAGCTAATTCAAATTTACCCGGTTTCGAACTAACCGCGCCGGTGAACGCTCCTTTTTCATATCCGAACAGTTCGCTCTCTAAAAGCTGCTCAGGGATAGCGGCACAATTGACTATTTCCAAGGGGCCTTTGTTTCTTTTACCGGAATAATGGATTGCTCTTGCGACGAGCTCTTTTCCTGTCCCGCTCTCGCCAGTAATCAAAATATTCGTGTCTACTTCTTTGACTTTATCAATCAGTTGGAAAACTTTCTGCATTTTTTCACTTTGTCCGACCATTTCTTCGTACCGGTATTTCTTTTCCAACTGTCTTGATAAGTATTCAACTTGCTGATTCAACTCTTTGTATTTCAATGCTTTTTTTATATTGGCATGAAGTTCATCCATGTTCACGGGTTTAGTAATATAAGAAAAAGCCCCATTTTGCAATGCTGCTACGGAAGACTCAATCGTTCCGTAAGCGGTAATCATAATCACTTCCATCGATGGTTGAAGCTGTTTGAATTGCTTTAACACCGAGACGCCATCAACATTTCCTATTTTTAAATCAAGCAAACAAAGCTGGTAGGTGTTGTGTTCAACAAGATCTACTGCTTCTTGTGGATCTGTCGTCGCTGTCACTTTATAATTGTCTTCTAGAGCAAACGTTAAAGAGGAACAGATGGATTGTTCATCGTCGAGAATTAACATGTGGACCATACTGGATCATTCCCTTCGCTTTTTATGACATGGAAGTAGCGTTAAAGATGAGCGTCATCTTTGTTCCTTGATTTTTGTGACTGGTTATTTTCAATTCACCTTCATTTTCTTCAATCATTTGTCCCGCAATCGCAAGACCTAACCCGGTGCCTTTAGCTTTTGTCGTATAAAATGGTTCTAGTATTTTCTTTCGTTCATCTGCATCCATCCCGACACCTTCGTCAATCACGTCAATATAGATCTTGTGATGATCTTGCCTGGCCGCAAGGGTTAAATGTAACGGTTTGGTCGGGGCCTCGGCTTCCTGCTTTTCTTCAAGGGCATCGAGCGAATTAATGATCAAATTAATGACAATTTGTTTAAGCTGGTGGGAATCAGCTGTCATGTATAAGTTCTCTGGAACATCAAAATGAAAGGAGAATCCTTTGTTTATAGCCGTTCGCTCAAATAGAATAAAACATTCATGGAGCAATTTCTTTACATCAATGATTTCAAAACTTTGATGTCGTGGACGAGCATAATTGATCAGTCCTTCAATCAGCTCACTTACTCGAACAATTTCTTTTGGAACATAAGTAGAGATTTCCTTTTGGAATTTTTCGTTCCCCATTTTTGTTGGAATAAGTTCTACAAATGTTTTAATTGAACTGAGAGGGTTCCTTATTTCATGAGCGATGCCAGCAACAACTCGACTCAACGCTTGATTCTTCTCTTGTTCAAACACCTTTTTTCGTAAGGTGAACTCTTCCGTCACGTCTTCGAACGTAAGGATCAGCCCGGTGATCTCTTGGTCAAAGTTATAAAGAGGATAAACGAAATACCTGAATTGAAATAAATGTCCATCGCTTCTTGTCCACTTCATGTGCTCACCTAAAAAACGAATTTTTTGCCCACTAAGGACGAGACCGGCTTTTTCTTTAAGAAACTGCTGAATGAGCTCTACTGATTCGTAATGTTTTCGCACTGGGGGTTCAGTTATCCCGGAAATTTCCATCGCTTGCGGGTTAAACTTCGTTATTTTGCCGTCTTGATCGAGCGTCACGATCCCTCTGGGGCTGCTGTCTAATATTTGATTTAGAAATTCGTTGTTGTTACGTTTCATCTCTACTTGTTGGATCAAAGATTGATTCAATTGATTTAAATCGGCTGTTTTCTTATCCACTTTCTTTTGCAACTGCCGATTCCATCGAATACTAATAAAGAATAAGAGCAGTAAAATAATGAAAAGGCCTGCGGCAACTTGCGCAGAAATGATCAACCAACGGGGAAAGGGGTCGACCTCATTCTGGAAATAGGCATCGTAAAGCTCACTATACTCTCCAGAAGCTTTCATACGGCGAATTTCAGAGTTCAGTTGATTTAATAATGAATAATTCTCATCCTGTACTGCTAAGGAGTAATCCACATGAAGCAAATGGGAGTCTGCAAAGGAATAGTCTTCTTCTAAATCATACTCTCGCAGCAATGTATTGGCGGTGACAATATTTCCGACGAACGCGTCTGCGCGACCTTCTAGAAAAATAGTCAACGCACGCTTTTGACTACTAGCTACTTGATATTGAATCCGGCGAATATTTTTCAGAAACTCGTACTCAACGGTTTCATTTTGGATGGCGACAAGCGATTCAGAAAGGTCAGTCATGACATCAATGTCCTCATCGCCAGCCCGTGTCAGAATGCCAATCGATGTGGAAAAAATGGTATCAGTAAATTCCATCATATTTGAATGCTTTTCAGAGAAGGGAATACTTAAAATGATATCAATGTCCTCGTTGTCGATCCTCTCGATGGCCTCAGATTTCGTCATAGGCAGATAGATCACTTCCATATTAGCCGTTTCAGAAATGCGATTCATTAATTCAATCACAAAACCAGGAGCTTCCTCATCTTCTGAATGATGTAGAGGAACGAGGTCAGGATCATAAGCCACACGAAGCTCTGGAGAATTTCGAACAGATGAAACAACGTCCCCATGATCCTCTGCTTGAACTGGTATCACCAATAATACAAATAAAAACACGAAGCAGAGGAACGACCAGAGGGACGATTCTTCTGGCTTGTTCAACCATTTCAACATTAGTGGGTAGTTCACCCGACCATCACCTCCTTGTTGGGTATTGTGGAAATTTAGGGCTAAGGGGTATTTATTTTAGAATGTTCTAAATAATGATTGTAAACCTTTTCAAGAATTATTTTATCAGTTTTGAGGAGTGGATCACAGGGGAAAGACATGGAAGCGGACGATTCGAATGCTCAATAGTTAGCTGACCGAAGAAGCCGTCCTGGGATAGGAAGGAGCTGGATAGCATGAAGATTATTTTCTTTGTTATTTTTCTCGGATTATTAAGTGCCTGTAAAAATGAAGTTGATGTTTTAACCCTTTACGAAAAATCTAATGAAGGTGGAGAAGGAGAATATGAAAAGGTTCTGGAAACCGAGGACGAGGAAATCATGGAGGAAGTAAATATGATATTTGATCAGCTAGAAGAAATCGATGAAGATCCACCCGAACTAGATCCTACTCATACTCTCACTATCCAAAATCAAGAAAACAGCAGTATGAGTTCTAAAGCAGACATTTGGCTTCAAGATAGTGGGGAAGCACTCGTTAATAATTATGATGATCAAATCGAACGATTGCCGAGGGAAGAGATGGATAGGTTACTAGAATTACAAGAATAAGAATGAGCGTTTCAGACCAAAGGGACGGTTCTTGTGGTAGAAAAGAATTGTCGTCTTGATTTTGGGCGAAAAAAGGACGGCAACTAATGCTTCTTAGTTAGTTGCTGTCCTTATATTACTATGGATATTCAATTCACCACCCACAGAAACACTAATTAAACATGCTTTCTCAAATAGTGATAAAGCCCATTTTCGTCATTTGTATACTCCGTCACTTCTTGAATTTCCTTTTTCACTTCATCGCTACCATTTTTCATAACCGCAGATTTGCCGGCAAGTTTAAGCAGAGGTAGATCGTTATTTGCGTCACCGACAGCCAATAACTGTGATGCGTCTAGAGAATAATAGTTTAATAGTTTTTCAACACCAGTAGCTTTATTAATACCCTCAGCCATGACCTCGACATTATGATGCGATGAAGAAGAGGTTGAGAATGGGTATTTCTCTTTTAAATGATGAAGCTCACTGATCCAATCTTTCATTCTTTCATGATCTTTACTAAAAAAATAGACTTTCGTGATGTTAGACTTGGGGTATTGCTGAATCCAATTGATTTCTGATTTTACTGCGGCAGTTCTGGATTTCCACTCATGTTCTTCAACCGTTAATCCTTCGGTATAGGTTACTTCATTCACTAAGCTAGCTTTGTCTTCTTGAAACACAAAGCGACTGCCTTCGAAAGGATGAATTTCATAATAAAGCCCATGATCTCTTGATCGCTTGATCACTTCATCTACCAGGTCCTTATTTACTTCATTTTCATCAAGGTTGTTCCCATCTGCTTCAACGATCATACCATTTCCGCCAACAATGCCATCCACTTTCACTTCATCAGGAAGAACATCTTTCACCTCTTTCAACGTTCTCCCCGTTGCTAAAAAAATAAGGATATCCTTCTGACGACATTCCGCTAACAATTTTACTAATTCATGACTAATTTCATGACTAGCATTTAACAGTGTGCCGTCCATATCTAGAGCAATTGCTTTTACCATCATCAATCACCTTCAACAATCTCTCTAATTTTTATCTCTAACTTTTCCGGACTTAAACCGTGCTTAGCTAATAATTCTTCATTTCCTCCACATTCGCTATACTCATTTTGAATGCCTATTCGAGTTGTTTTAACTGGCTGAACGGAGGACGTCACTTCGTTAATTAAACTTCCAAATCCATGTCTTACATAATGTTCCTCTACCGTAATCAGATGCTTATAACTACTTGCTAATTCTATTATCGCTTTTTCATCTAATGGTTTCAACGTCGGGAAGTGCACATGAGTAATGGAAATCCCCTCTGCTTCCAAACGCGCCAATGCTATTTTAACTCTTGGACTCATTGCCCCCGTAGATAAACAGGCAACGTCGTTCTTTCCTCTTTTCAACCATTTAGCTTTTCCGATTATGAACTCTTCATCTGTGTCATCTAGAAAGTCGAGGCCCTCATCTCTAGATAACCTTAAGTACGCGGGGCCATGATAGTTGTTCATCGCTCTCATTATCCGTTGAACTTCTTTTGCATCCCCTGGTGAGAGGACGATCATATTAGGTAGAGAAGTCATGAGTGCGATGTCTTCAAATGAATGATGCGTTTTCCCCGTGTTACTTGTGAGTAGTCCACTATAGGATCCTACAAGCTTAACATTTAATTTAGGTTGATCCACACTGACCACCAATTGATCGAAGGCTCTTCTTGTAATAAAGGCCGTAAAACTACATGCCCATGGAATCATCCCACATGTGGCTAATCCCGCAGCTACACCGACAAGATTTTGTTCTGCGATCCCCATTTGTAAAAAAGATGAGGGGTTCGCTTTTTCAACAAAAGAAAGTCTGGTAGAATTACCTAAATCTCCATCTAAAGCCACAACTCGTTTGTCTTCAAGTGACAGTTTCGCGAGCTCTTCACCAAACACATCGCGCATACTTTTGGTAGAAACAGTCATGACAAAACCTCCTCCAGTTCGCTGATGGCAAGGTGATACTCTGATTCCGTTGGTACTTTAGAATGCCATTGAAAGTTTCCTTCCATAAAGCTAACACCTTTTCCTTTGATCGTATTGGCAATGATCGCGATGGGCTGCTTATTTTCAGCGTTTTTCACTTGTTTAAGCCCAGTGGCTATTTCTTCCAAGTTATGGCCGTCTATTGTCACGACTTTCCAGCCAAAAGCTTCCCACTTTTCTGCATGGGATTGCTCCGGGGCTTGTCGATCAGCCATGTCCTCTTTTTTCCATCCGTATTGTTGTAACCGATTATTATCAATCATCACCACAAGGTTATTTAATTTGTACCGAGCGGCAACAGCGGCTGCTTCCCAGACTTGTCCTTCTTGGGATTCACCATCCCCAATCATGACATAGGTAGTATAATCTTTCTCTTGCAGTTTCGCAGCCAATGCCATCCCGACCCCAGCGGAGATCCCTTGGCCTAAAGATCCTGTCGACATATCGATTCCAGGTAACTTCGTCATGTCAGGATGTGCTTGGAGACGAGAATGCAGGTTGTCAAAGGTTAATAACTCCTCATAAGGGAAGTACCCTTTCAAGGCTAAGGCGACATAAAGCGCGATACCGGAATGACCTTTTGATAACACAAATCGATCTCGATTTTCCCAGTCGGGTTGATCTGGTTTCACGTTCATCGTATGGAAATAGAGAACAGCGAGCATATCGGCGGCCGAAAGTGGCCCGCCGATATGTCCCTGTTTCTGCTTATAGACAGTGCTGATAATTCCTTTTCTAATTTCAGTAGCCTTTGTTTGAAGGTCCTTCATGAATGCTCCTCCTTGGCCGGAGGGACGGTTCTCCTGGCCGACCGCAAGAACCGTCCCTCCGGTTACTAACTAAATAAGTTAGCTAACAGACCGATCAAGATCCCGACCACTCCAAAGTCGGAGTCGCCAAAGGTTGTATTTTGGAATCCTAGACCTCCTAATACTGGGAGTAATAACGCTGGAAGAAAACTGATGAGGACACCGTTTGCAAATCCTCCTGCTGCTGCTCCTATCCTTCCTCCCGTTGCATTACCAAATACTCCAGCTCCAGCTCCTGTGAAAAAGTGAGGGACGAGTCCAGGGATAATGAGTGCTAAAGAGAACATCCCTAAGAAAAACATGCTGATTAATCCTCCAACAAAACTACTCAAAAATCCAATAATAACAGCGGTAGGGGCATAAGGGAAAATAATTGGAACATCAAGGGCAGGTTTTGCACCTGGAACCAATTTCTCAGCGATCCCTCTAAAAGCAGGAACAATTTCTGTAAGGATCATTCGAACACCAGCCATAATGATACTAAAACCAGCAGCAAAAGTGATCCCTTGCATGATCCCGAACATGATGAAGTTTTGATCACCAGCATAAGTGGAAACCACATCTGGTCCAGCTACTAATACAAGAATTAAGAACATTGTCACCATCGTAAGAGCCGTAGAAAGCAAAGAGTCTCTGAGGAATGACAAATGCTCAGGAACTTTAATGTCCTCTGCGCTTTTCTTTTCATTACCGACAGCTTTTCCGACTAAGCCGGCTGTAATGTAGCCAACTGTTCCGAAGTGCCCAATGGCAATATCATTTCCACCTGTTACTTTTCTCATAAATGGTTGAGCTAGTGCCGGCATAAGTACCATGACAAAACCAAGAATAAGAGAACCAATAATAACTAATGGGAACCCTACTATACCAGCCGATCCAAGAACCGCTGATAGTAAAGCAGCCATGAAAAAGGTATGGTGCCCAGTTAAAAAGATATATTTCAATGGCGTAAACCTTGCAATTAATATATTAGCGATAAAACCAAAACCCATAATTAAGGCTGTCTCTGTTCCGAGGGTTTGTTGAGCTAAAGCAACAATGGCTTCATTATTCGGAATAACCCCTTGAATCTCAAATCGATCTTGGATAATTCCTCCTAAGGAATCGAGAGAGCCGATAATGACGCCTGCACCTGCGCCAAGAATGATAAACCCGATAATACTTTTCGCTGTTCCAGAGAAAATCTTAGCAAACTTTGCTCTTTGTAAAATTAACCCAATCATAACGATTAAACCGACAAGTACTTCGGGTAAACTTAGAATCTCATTCATTAGAAATTCAAAAAATCCCATGATTACTCAGTCCCCTTATTATTTATTTGTTTCTTCTAAAAATTCATCGATGGCTTTCGCTACTTCGTCTTCACTGGCCATATTCATGATCGCTTTGACAGCTGATCTTCCACCTTCTAATTGAGAGGCAAATTCGTTATTCGTTAATATAAGATCTGCCTGAACACTTTCTGCTGTTCCGATATCTGTCGCTTCCACTTCTGCTTGAATCCCTTTCTTCTGAATGACTCGATCTGCTGTCATTTTCAGCATTAAACTAGACCCAAATCCCATTCCACACACTGCTAATATTTTCATTTTTATTTCCTCCTCTTATATAGTCATTTTAGTATTTACGTTATGCAAAAATTTGATGTAATTCTTCTTCAGATTGGGTATTTCTCATCTTCGTGATCATCTCTTCATTTTCAATCAATGAGGAGATCTTCTTTAGTAAATCCAGATGTGATTCAGAGTCTTTTGCCGCTAAACAAATAAAGATGTTTGCCTCCGAAGAATCTCCTGTTTCAGGCTTATCAAAGAATACCGGTTCTTGAAACACTGTGACCGATAAACCGATC
Source organism: Salipaludibacillus keqinensis (assembly GCF_003226325.1). GTDB lineage: Bacteria > Bacillota > Bacilli > Bacillales > Salisediminibacteriaceae > Salipaludibacillus > Salipaludibacillus keqinensis. The sequence goes on from NZ_PDOD01000003.1 coordinate 246,231, forward strand.
TCGTTGACTCCTTGTTCTGGACGAGCATGGGGGAGCGCTACGAGCGGTGCAATCAAAATATAAGGACCTAATTCTTTGATGTTTGTGATCATCGCTTCAACATAATCCGTCGTTATTTTCTTTTCTTGTAAAAGAGGTCGAGCACTTATTCTAATCGCATCCATCCAGTTATCAGCTTGTTTTTCCCATTGAATAAATTGTTTGTCTAGTTTTATTTCTTCCATGTTTTCACCTCGTTCATGTAATCGTTCTCAATTTCGTTTAAAATGTCTTTCAGTGGGTTTTCATTCATTAGGACTTGATGCAAATATTGTAATTGGGGAAGGTGGGCCTCTTTATCAGGTGTCGCCATAAACAGGACCGCCAAAGAATGCAATTTCCCCTCGACAACATAAGGTTTCTTTAATTGAACTAAACTAAAACCCGGTTTCAATACATGCTCAGAGTCTGTGTGTAAAAATAATAGTCCTGGTACCACTTCATAGAGATACTTATCAGAAAACACCGTTTTTTTCATGTCTTCGTTGAACCCACTACTCACGAAACCCTCCTTTTCCAACATGTCCACCCCTACATCAATCACGCCTGCCAACCTAAAGGGTTCTTCTTCGTAGTTGGTGATTCTGTTTTTTGGGATTAACGCTTGGATCGAAGGTTCTATTCCGCTTTTCACTTCAAAACCTTGCTGACCTTCTAAATGAGTGATAAAAGACTTGATTTTCTTTAATTCGTCTTTTGTGATGATTGGTTTAACGGTGACATAAGGATAAGGGCTATCATGTAATAAAACGGAAGAAATAATGAAGTCTGGCTTTCCCCAATCATCCTGTTGGTTCAGTTCAGAAATGGATAATGTTTTCTTCACCTCTATTTCTGGAAAATGCTTGACTAAGGTAGAGGTTAATAATCGACTCGTTGCAAGGCCCCTCGGACATACAACCCATACTTGGTAACGTTGATTCTCAAAAGAGGACTCTTCATAAATCGATGCCATACTGATCGACATCGAGATCACATCATCAATTAATAAGTCTCTTTGATTTGTTTTGTTCATTTTATGGTCCACCAATGTTTCCCAAATATGATTAACAATAAATGGATATTTGTTTTCCATATCTTCTTTTAATGGATGAAAATAAACGATGTTGTGCTTGCAGGCCCATTGAAACTGGCACCATTCTCTGTACATCTCATTCATTTGACTTGCGTACAAATCCTTTAGTCCGATCCGATTAACGACTTCTTTGATAAAGCCTTTAAAAGTTAAATCTTGGTTATAGTTCTCATTCTCATAATGAGAAATGCCTCCAATGGCCTTCAAATACATATAGGCAAACGCTATTTCTTCTTCTAAAATAGGAATATCAAACTGGATCGTTAACTCTTTCCATAATTCGCAAAACAAGGTGTCCGGTTCTACTTCACTATGGTTCGTTGTATTAAGAAATTCTCCTGAATGATATCTTTCTAAGTGAAGAGCCCACACTCTAAAGAAAGCCGGAACACTCTCTTTCGATTCCATTAACGTAGAACTTGTTTTGAAAATCTGATCCATATCCTTCATCGACAAATGAGACCAATTTAATTGAGGAATAGGATTGATCGTATCCCATGAGTTCTCTAATTTTGCCATGAGAGTTAACAGTGCAAAACGCTTTTTTCGTTCCTCTCCATTTACTCTAAAACCTTTTCTGCCTCTTTCTAGAGTTAACTGAAAAGGCTCTAGCCAACTCTCCACGTCTTCCATTTGCTGTAACACCGTGCCCTTGCTCACATCTAACTCTTCTGCAAGTTGCCTCAATGGCTGCCAACTTTGACTAATGATCAGTTCATGAACAATGAGTAATAAACGATCTTTGATTGAAATGGATCTGCCGAAGAAATTAAGAGAGTCATAAATCTGTTTCAATTTCTCAGGATCTGGATGCTCCTGCAAATGCCATTGGCCTCGTCCCGATTGATGCTCTAATAAAACATCAAATTCCTTCAACCAAACCGAAATTTTTTCCACGTCGTATCTAATGGTTCGTTCACCAACATCAAACATATCTTCAAAGTCTTTAATATTTATTTGAGATCTACCATCCAAAATTATTTGAACTAATTGCCGTCTTCTGCTGTTCATTACACTCACCTCCCTTCTCGTTAAATAAAGTATACTCGATTCTTGTCGAATAATGAATGCGCTTACATTACGGATCTATTCAGAATAGTTTGAACTTAAATGAACGTTGCCAGGGGGACGGTTCTTGTGGCCGGAATGGAATTGACCCCTTTTTTTCATAAAAAAACCATATATGTCGAAAAGTGACGATAAATTCAACTGTTGATTTACAGAAGGAAGGACTTTCTGCCATCCACAAACTCAGTTCCTATTTCTATATATTTAGCATTCAACCTACATTTCATTCATGGGTTGGACCGTAGGGACGGTTCTCGTGGTCGGATTTGAATTGTCCATTGAATATTTATGAGGAAAAATGAAGTGGCAGTCTATGTAGATTGAGACACGAATTAATAAATGATTGTTGCATGAATTAGGTAATGATTGTGAATCGAGCGGATGCCTCTCGTGCTGGGACAGAAATGCCGACGTTAAGAAAAACTACTTCCAATTAAAGGGAAGAGGTAGTATACGAATGATTGAGATCTCATCCACATCCGTTTTTTTAAAGAGGATTTGCATGGAATTGAAAATACGTTAGCTCAGCAGTTTTCCAACAAGAAATGATATGATGTAAATGAAATTGATAGAGAGGGTTGATGAAAGTGGATACGATTATTTTTGACGTGGATGACACGTTATACGATCAAACAATTCCTTTCAAAAAAGCATTTCGAAAGGTGATTGAGGGACCTTTTACCGAGGAAGAAATAGAAAAGGTCTATATCGCTAGTCGAAAATATAGCGATGTCTTATTTGAGAAAAGCCAAAGAGGGGAGCTGCCCTTATTAGACATGCATATTTACCGTATGACGGCTGCTTGTCAGGAAATAGATTTATCGTTGAGTGATCAAAAGGCGATAGAATTCCAAGAAGTTTATTTGGAGGAGCAACAAAAAATAACGTTATTTGATGACGTAGAGAAACTACTAGAACTGTTATTGAGTAGAAACAAACAGATGGCTGTCCTTACGAATGGGGGAGAAGATCATCAAAGGATGAAAATCGAGCAATTAAATCTAGCAAAATGGATTCCTGAAGACCGTTTCTTTATTTCGGGAAGTATTGGACATGCGAAACCAAAGAAACAGGTGTTTCAGTTTATAGAAGAGAAACTTTCATTAGATAAATCAAAAACGGTCTATATCGGCGATTCGTTTGAGAATGATATCATCGGTGCAAAACAAGTAGGATGGCATGCCATTTGGATGAATCATCGCAATCGACACCAATCGGATGAATCTATTCAACCTGATAAAATCGTTTCTCACCCGAAAGAGTTATTGGACGTGTTTAGCCCTTTAAATCCTCTTTTATAACAGAATCAATAAATCGAGTATGACCGGAGGTGACCGGAGGGACGGTTCTTGTGGCCAAAAGAGAACCGTCCTCATAATTTATACTAAAGAAATAAAACTCAATTCAATAAACATTATTGATGGGGATTTAGCAGTAGAGGGGCTTAAATTCACCGTTTACTAACCGGAAGAACCGTCCCCGCGGTCACATGAAAACCACCGAATGAAAGACAGTGAAGCCATCGCGGTTATTAAATGCACCTGTCATATCGATCATTGCACTGATATGCAAAAACTAGACAAAGAAACCCGAGACCACTTTTTAAAAAAGTTAAAAGGAAAAGGGTTGTCAATAAGACAAATATCTAGGCTGACAGGTATGAGTCGCCACGTCATTTTAAAGGTATAAACATTACCGGAGCGACGGTTCTCATGGCCGAACATTCGTATCACTTGGACGATTACCGACTTAGATAGAGAGTTAGCTGACTGACCGGGAGAACCGTCCCCTCGGTTGACTTATCTTAATTATGATGGCAGCAGTCAAGATTCCAAGCAGTGAACCAGCCACCGTGTCGATCGGGAAATGAACTCCTACATAAAGTCGCGAATAGGCAAAGACGATGCCTAAAGGGACTGCCCAGAACTTTGCGCTTGGAAAAAAGTATACAAGTGTCGTCATCGCCGCAAAGGAAGTCGCTGCATGCGCCGAAGGGAAAGAACTGGACAGAGGTGGTTCGATCAACAGTCGCACACCTTCTTCGGATAAAGGTGGCCTTGGACGTGGAACGAATTGGTTGATGATTGATTGTAAAATAAACACAATTCCAACGCTAAGAGCAAGGGTCCGCCCCGCAACAAAGCCCCCCACACGCTTATGAAATAAAAAGAGAATTGCCGCGATCACCCACCAAAATAGCCCTACATCACTTATGGCTGTTAGAAATACGACGATTGGATCCAACCAATCTATGTAATATTCCTGATTCAATCTCTCAAAAAGACGTTTATCCGCGTCAATAATAGCTTCCAGCATAAGCACACTCCTTCCAGAGGGACGGTTCTTGTGGTTTGAAAGTTAAAGATTCGATTGGCTCGAGTGATTTTGCTTTAAAAAGATAAGATTCGAGATATGGTAACAGTTTAATGAAGGAGAACGTATTAAGCAAGATTAAACAGTACTTATTACACATTTTGAATCAAGAGAGATTAGCAAAGGGGAGCGGTTGATTCGTAAGCCCGATTACTAACTGACTGAACTGGTCGGGAGAACCGTCCCCCTGGTTTCCCCGGTTTTGGTTTAACTTAAGTGGATATAGGTATAGAATAGAAGTAACTTAATTAAATCAGATGAGAAGTGTGGTGAGAAACGTCGATGACTACTAACAATTGGTATGGTTTAAGTAGAAATGATTTTTATAAGATCATTGATGTTTTTCAAAGTTTTGCAGATATCGTTGAAAAGGTTATGATATTTGGTTCCCGGGCAAGGGGAGATTACAAACGAACTTCGGATATAGATTTAGCCATTGTTTTTCGAAAAAATAGCGAACAATTATATCAAATTCAGGATCGGCTCTCTCAAGAACGTATTATTTATTGCATAGATGTGCTTGATTATAATGCAATAAGTAACGATAAGTTAAAACATGACATTGATACAGAAAGCGAAACGATCTTTTCAACTAGTCCTGAAGGGAAGGTGATTGATCACATGAATAAACTTAAAACCAAATATGGAGATTTAGAAAAGGCTAATAAAAAACTTCATGAAAGTCTAGAGAGGGATCCTAAACTGGATGATATAGTGATTGATGCGACAATTCAGCGTTTTGAATTTACTTATGAACTCTCTTGGAAGCTGATGAAAGCCTACCTAGAATATGATGGTCATCTTGAAGTGACTAGCCCAAGAAAGGTGATGAGGCAAGCGTTTAAAGACGGAATCATTCAGGAAGGCGAAAAGTGGCTAAAAATGTTAGAGGACAGAAATCGCACCTCTCATACGTACGATGAAGAGATTGCTTTAGAGATTTATAAGCATGTGAAAGAGGAGTATATCGTTCTCTTTGACCACTTGTTAGTTGAACTAAAAAAGCGTCTTCTGGAAGAATAGCCGGCGATGGCCGGGGGGACGGTTCTCTTGGTTCACCCATGATTTCTCAGACCAATGAAGACCCAAATCGCTAGCACGACGATCGCAAATCTTGCGTGCTTATCCACCATATGAAAAACGACCTGAACGTCATCAATCATCACGTTCAGGTCGTTTTTATGCAGCAAAACTTCCGACTGACCAGAAGAACCGTCCCTGCGGTCACCCCACTGGTCAGAATATGCTCGTCGTTGTATAATTATAATAAGAAAAGCTGTTATAAAAAGGGATGAGTAGATATGAAAACATTGACCTTGAATTTCGATAATGCGTTGGAGATAAGTAAAGCGATTGCGAACCAGCATAGAATGAAAATTCTTAAAATACTTAGTGAAAAACCTCACAATGTGAATGAGCTTGCGGAGAAATTAAATCTCCCTTTCTCTACCACCGCGGCAAATGTGAAAAAACTAGAGGACGTCAAGTTAATTTCAACAGAATTGGTCCCGGGGCGAGGGACGCAAAAAGTCAATACAATCAATTATGACAGAATCATGATTGAGTTCTATCAGACAGAGAATGGAGAAAGAAAAAATGAGACGGTGATGGAAATGCCCATCGGTGAGTTTGTTGATTGCCAGATTAAACCGAATTGTGGAATCGTAGGTGAGCATGATTACATTGGCATGCAGGATGATCCCCGTTCTTTTTATGAACCAGAGAAAAAACAGGCACAACTGTTGTTTTTCAGAGATGGGTTTGTGGAGTACCGTTTCCCGAACCGATTGCCTCATGGTGCTAGCGCGACAGAACTCGAATTTATTGCAGAATTGTGCTCTGAAGCACCTTACCATAAAATGGACTGGCCTTCGGATATTACCGTTTGGGTCAATGGCATTGAAATTGGCACCTGGACCTCGCCCAGTGACTTCGGTGGCGAGCGAGGTTTCTTGACACCGCACTGGTGGCTTAAAAATTACACACAATACGGCATGCTAAAACAGTTTAAAATCACGCAAGATGGTTGTTTTTTAGACGGGTTGAAATTGGATTTGCCATCCACTATTGAAGATTTGAACATTCAAGACACTCCTTTTATTTCTGTAAAAATTGGAATAAAAGAAGATGCACTAAATAAAGGTGGACTTAATTTATTCGGTTCCAAGTTTGGGAATTACGACCAAGATTTGCTAATGACCCTACGGTACAGCCAGAATAACCCATCCTAACCATATGTCGCTTAATTATCTGTCTTTTCTAAAAAGGCAGATTTTTTTCATTTTTATTACCGAAAAAAGTTGAATAAAACAATTAAAGGTGTTACAATGAATTCACAATAGTTCGACAATTTACTTTAAGGGGGAAACAAAAGTGAAGAACTTATTTTTGACAATGTTTTTGTCGGTCATGGTTATCAGTCTTGTTGCGTGTGGAGGAGCAGAAGAGGAAGAGAATTTAAGTGCGGCAAATAATGAAAGCGCTTCAAATGTGGAACTTGATTATTGGGTACCTTTCAGCGGTGGTGACGGTGAGTTCATGGAGAGCATGGTTCAACAGTTTAACGACGAACACGAAAATGTGAATGTTAGTATGCTGAACGTTGAGTGGGATGAGTATTATACGAAGCTCCGAACAGCGATGAATTCACAAAGTGGTCCAGACGTAGCGATTTCCCATGCGTCGCGACTAATCGAATTAATTCCTAGTGGCAATGTGGAACCTCTCGATGATTTAGTAGAGGCAGCTGAAGTCGATTGGTCAGAGTTCAGTGAAAATCAAGTCAATGCAACCATTTTTGATGATCAACATTATGCCATTCCTTTAGATGCCCATGCATTGATTATGTATTATAACAAAGAATATCTTGAAGAAGCCGGGCTTCTAAATGAAGACGGGGAGTATGAGCTTGATGGTGGCATGGATCAATTTATTGAAGATTTAAGAACGATCAACGAAAACGTTTCTGATGGTGAATTCCCATTTGTATCAAATACAAACGAAGTTTACCCGTTCTGGATTTGGTATACATTGAATAGTCAGCTAGGTGGTACGTATATCGAAGACGATCAAGCCGTGATGAATAGTCAAGAAGGTTTGGAAGCGCTAACAGCGATGGAAGACATGGTCAACGAGGAGTTATGGCCTAAAAATGTGAATAACGCTTATGATTTGTTCCGTTCAGGAAGAGCCGCATTTAACTTTGCAGGTGTATGGGCGACAGGGAATTACGAGCAAGAAGAAGGACTGGAGTTTGGAGCTAGTCCCATTCCTCAGCTGTTTGATGACGCAAAGACTTGGGGCGACTCTCATACGTTGATTCTCCCGTCGCAAGACGATGAAGAACAGAAACAAGCAGCGTTGATGTTCGCAGACTGGTTGGCAGATCATGGAGCATACTGGGCTCAGGCAGGACACGTTCCATCGAAACCGTCCATCTTGGAATCTGAAGAATATCTAGAACTAGAGTACCGACCTGGTTACGCAGAAGTTTTGGCCGATGTGGAATATATGCCAAACCATCCATCCTTAGGAGCGGTCAATGATGTGATGATTCAGCAGTTTTCTCAAGTGCTCAATAGTGATATGACTCCTGAAGAAGGATTGGAAGCAGCGGAAACAAACGCTCAAAACGCGATTGACCAAAATTAATTAAATGAGGGGAAGCAAAACTACTTGCTCCCCTCATCTTTATTAGTAGGAGGTGCCTAAACGTTGTCTAAATTAGCAGAGGTTGAAGCGAAGGAAAAAGTGCCAATGTCCAAAGTGAAAAAGCGAGAGATGTGGAAATCAAACTTGACTGCTTGGCTGTTTCTCTTTCCATTTGTGTCTTTATATCTTTTATTTATGGTTTATCCGATCATTGAAGGGTTTATTATTAGCTTGACCCGTGGCGGATTCGGAATGGATAGAGAATTTATCGGATTAAGTAATTACACGACCATGCTATCGGATGCTTTCTTCTGGGAAGCTCTGTGGAATACGATCATTTTCGTGCTGATTTCTACCCCGTCCATTGTTGTATTAGGTCTTTTAATGGCCTTGCTAGTCAACCAAGGTTTGAAGGGGACGACCTTTATACGGGCGGCTTTCTTCGTTCCATACATGCTTTCCATCTCTGTCATGACAAGCATTTTCGTCTTTATTTTCCAACCGTATACAGGGCTATTAAATGAAATTTTACGATCGGTGGGATTGATCGACGGAGAAATTTTTTGGTTAGGAGAAACGGGGCTTGCCTGGTTATCCATTTTAGTAGCGACACTTTGGTGGACCGTTGGTTTTAACATGGTGTTATTCTTGGCTGGTCTTCAAGATATTTCTGAAGAATGGTATGAAGCAGCTGATATGGATGGGGCCAACGCTTGGCAAAAATTTTGGCATATTACCCTCCCCTCCTTACGCGGTGTGTTAACTTTAGTCGTGATTTTGCAATCAGTCGCATCATTTAAATTATTTGGTCAACCGTGGCTGATGACAGGCGGGGGTCCAGGTACGTCAACACGGCCACTCGTGCAGTATATTTACGAACTGGGCTTCAGAAATTGGAACCCTGGCTATGCGTCGGCTGTATCCTACGTCCTGTTTTTAGTCATGATGATCTTTGCATTTATCCAATATAAACTACTCATCAAGAAGGAAGATTAAGGGGGGAGTCTGAATGAAAAATAGATTCAGTGCAGGCCGTTTAACTGTTTACATCGTCGCTTACGGGCTGGTAGCTTTCATGCTGATCCCAATCATATGGATGTTTTGGGTTTCATTTAAGCCGATTAATTCCGTCGTCACTGTGATTAGTGAGTTACTTACTCCACCTTATGGAGTGGAAAGTTATATAAGGGTGCAGGAATCTTCGATGATCTGGAGATGGACGCTGAACAGTGTCATTGTCGGGATCGTTCAAACAGCCAGTACACTTTTGTTAAGTTCTCTTGCGGCATTTGCCATTTCTCGTATCGCTTTTAAGGGGAAAACGTTCATCTTTTTACTTATATTAGCCGGATTGATGGTACCGGTCGAAGCAACCATCGTTCCGTTATATGAACTGATTGTCAGGTTTGGCTGGGTAAACAGTTACCCTGCGCTCATTCTTCCAGGTATTGCGTTACCTTTAGGCGTATTAATATTAAAGCAATTCTATGACGCGATTCCAAATGATCTTATGGAAGCGGCTAAAATCGATGGCGCCAATCTTTTGAGAATTTGGTGGAGTATCTTTTTACCTCTTTCTAGAACTTCGATGGCGGCACTCGCAATCTTTGTGTTTGTTCAATCTTGGAACAACTTCCTTTGGCCGTTACTCGTCGCCAATGACCAAAGTATGATGACGTTACCGGTTGCCATTCCAACTTTTCAAAGCAGCTTTACAGTTGATTTGACCGTGCCGATGGCAGCCAATGTGCTAGCCAGTATTCCAGCTTTAATCTTCTTTCTAATTTTCCAAAAACAAATCATTAAAGGGATTGCCATGACAGGCATCAAGTAATGACGGAGGGGACACTTATGAGAAAAACAATTGACCTTAATGGGACATGGGCATTCAAAATGGATCCGACGAAGTCTGGGGAAATGGACTCCTGGCATCAAGGACTTCCACCCGGATTAGAAGTAAACGTGCCGCATATTTGGCAGCGTGAAGGTGGAGAACTTGTTCATTACACAGGCGCAGCTTGGTACGAAAAAGTGATTTCGATAGATAAACCAGATCCTGATAAAAAGCTATTTATTCATTTTGGAGCAGTCGATTACGAAGCGATCATCTGGATAAATGGACGCTATGTAGGTCGACACGAAGGCGGATTCACTCCTTTTTCCTTTGATATTACGGATAAGCTGAATCAAACAGGGGAGCAACGGGTGGTCTTAAGAGTATTCGACCCTCAAGATAATGCAGAAATTCCTATCGGTAAACAAGGAAGTTGGTACACGAGAGTTAGCGGTATTTGGCAAGATGTTTGGCTAGAGGAGAAACCAGAGCTATTTATTGAAAACATTCATGTCACGCCGAGTATCGATAAGGAAGAAGCGGAAGTAACAGTCACGTTGTCAAACATTCCATCAGAGCCAATGTTGGTTGACATCACGTGTGCAACATACCCGGATAATGTACCGATGGGTTCTTCTATTCAAGTAACTTTATCCAATAAACAAACCACGTGTGTTTTCCCAATGAAAGGGGCGGACTTGTGGTCCCCTGACCATCCTGCGCTCTATCAACTGGTAGCGAAGATCCGAGGAGGAGATATGAACTCCGCGGTGTTCGGTATGCGCCAAGTATCGTTTCAAGACGGGACGCTTTATTTGAATCACCAGCCACTGTACATCCGCGGGGCACTTGATCAGGCCTACTATCCGGATACGATCTATTCGGCCCCGTCTGATGAGTATATTATTAATGAAATCAATGAAGCAAAAAACATGGGCCTAAACATGCTTAGAAAACACATCAAAATTGAAATTCCTAGATATCTGTATTGGGCAGATCGGATGGGCATGTTGATTTGGGCTGAACCACCGAACTATATTAAATGGACGAAGCAAGCGACGAAAAGATTCGAGCAAGATTTGGAAGCGATGATCGAAAGAGATTACAATCATCCTTCGATTATTATTTGGTCTTTATATAACGAAGAGTGGGGCCTGGAATGGACGCTCTCAAAGGACAATGAGAAACAAACGCACGTCTATGATTTGTATGAAAGGACAAAACGAATCGATTCCTCTCGCTTAATTTGTGATAATTCTGGCTGGATCCATGTGAAAACAGATGTGAATGACTATCATCGATATTTCACATTACCTGAGCAAAAAAACGAATGGGAGCACGATCTCGATTCGTTTATTATCGGCCACAATGAAGCAAACTTCGTCACCGGGTATCAATCAAGAAACGAGCCGGTCATCGTGTCGGAATTCGGGATGTGGGGACTCCCTAGCGTCAAAAGAATGAAAGAACATTATGGCGGAGAACCGTGGTGGTTTTTGAACCAAGGGGATGAAACCCATAGCGAAGATTATAAATCTCCGAAAACAGCCGATAGCCATTTTGATAAATTTGGATTGAACAAGATTTTCAAAGATTTCGAGGATCTCGCTGAAACCTCGAGAAAAAGAATGTTCCGAGGGGTCAAATCATTAATTCAAGAAATGAGAAAACGTGAAGGGTTAACGGGGTATGTTGTCACGGAATTTACAGATGTAGAGTGGGAAACCAACGGCTGGTTAGACTATTTGCGCCAACCGAAATTTCTAGCCGAAGAGATGCAATCCTTTAACGGGGAAGTAGCTGTGATCGCTGACATATCTAAAAGAAATGCATGGTCAGGAGAGAACATTACAGTCGACCTCATCCTTTCTAATCACAGTAATCGACCTTTGAAGGGAGACGTAACGTGGGAAATTCCCGGCACTTCTCTCCAAGGGACTCTTCCAGTAGATGTGAATGGCGATCCGGTGATTCGAATAGAGCAACCGATTCAATTTACCGTTCCGCATATGGATCGTCCTGAATTAAAAGAGATTCATATTCAGTTCTCAGAAAGTGACGGGACTAAATGGGGTGTGTATGAGGAGTTGATGTTCGCCCCGGCGGTTAGCCAGTTCAACTATCGATTCTGGCCAGTATCTTTATCTATAGAAATTGTTGATGCACTTGAACGACGTGGGGCCACAGCTGTTGAATCGATCGATGAAGCGGACATCGTGTTTACGTCAGAGTGGTCAGCAGAAGTGGAACAAGGGGCTAGGGATGGGAAGACCGTTTTGTTTTTTGCAGAAGCGGGCGACGACATCGACGAAAAAGGATTTTTCTCTTTCAAGGAGCTTCCTCCAGCGGAAAGCTGGCAACGAACCTCCTCGATGCAATCAGTAGACACAACCTTTTTTGGCGATCTACCACTAAGAAAAGAAATGGGCTGGGAAATGGAAGGCATTTATCCTGATTACGTTGTGCCATTTTCCAACTACAGTAAGGCAGGCGGCCGAACCGTTTACATGTTCGGGAATAGTCAATACGCCGAAAATAGCGATCTCCTCGGAATTTATTTCGAAGGATGGCTCGGTCAAATGGGCGGCACCTTCATCCGCCAAAAAGTAGGCACCGGTACAGTCTATGTAACAACGTGGAAACTCTTACAAACGTTGAAAACCAATCCGTTAACCGAGCATCTCATCCAACAGATCGTTCGCGGGTGACCGGAGGGACGGTTCTCGTGGTTGCAGTTACCGAGGGGACGGTTCTCGTGGTTAAGAATGGCTAGGGGAAAGGATTAATCGGAATTTTGGGCAAGATAAAAACGACCTAAACGTGATTAATTATCACGTTTAGGTCGTTTTTTTGTGACAAAATTTCAGACTGATCCTTTTAAGAACCGCCCCCCCGGTTAATCCCCTAAACCTTACGCTTCCCGCGCAAAATAAACTGGTCTGGATCGTAATCATCTAAAGATGACTCTTGAGAGGCTTGTGTAAATTCTTCATTTCGATAGTAGTTGGGAAGATTTTGTTTCCCTGAAGATGAATATCTGATATGGACTTCTTCTAAAAACGCGTCCGTTTCTTCTTCCAAAGATGTCTTCTTCATGCTCGATAGCCACATTTCCAGTTTGTACGTCCCTCTTTCAATGATATTACTCAAATCTTCTAACGATTGGATTAAGTGATTCATGCAGTCCAAACCGTTTTTTAACATGACCATTCCTTTTTCCTTAGCTTTTTGCAGCGAGTGTTCTAACCTGTAAGAGTTGTCCAGGTAGCCAAATTCAATAAAGCAACTGGTGCGGTCCCAATTGTAAATATAATCCTTGATCTTCAACCGTTTCATGACCTTCATCAGCTTTCTTTCGCAAGAATATTGCTCTTTATGAGGAACCCACTTAAACATCCCACTCACTCCCTTTTTTGATAGTAGCGATTTTCCTTCGCTTATTTTCCTATTGCTATATCATTTCTACAAAAGAAACAAACTCCCTTTTTAAATCGTTTTACATATGTCGACTTTTTCTACGTTTTACGTGAGAGGGAACCGTTAAAGTAAATCAAATTTGCGCTATTCATAACGGTTTAGTCGATGAACAAGGTTCATAGAGACGTCTAATTTTGTAGTGAATTGTTGAAAGAAATTTATTAGAGGAGACTGATCTCAGTGCGGTGGAGTGTTAAAAGTAGGGTGTATGGGAAAGGAACTCCTTCCATCTAAGTACGGATCAGTATGCAAGCGGAGTAAGAAGGTCATAATAGTGCCAAATATTACATAGGTGATGATCAGATGGAAAAGAGATACGGTCTATTGTTTGGTTTATTTGCAGTTATTATAAGTGGTGCTTTTTCTGTGTATGCTTTGTTTGAGGATCATCGTGCAAATGACACTGTAGAGGAAATTGTCCAAGGCGAGGGCCTACTTGATTTAAAAGAGGTTACCGAGGTGACAGAGGAAAATAATCATATTTTTAGGCAGGAGCTTGAAGGGATGATGCCAGTTGGAGATGCGGATGGAGAATGGGGCGTCGTCTCTGCGAAAGGAGAAAAATACAGTGACCGGCGATCGGCCAGTGAAACAGAAATCTTAGAACAGTATGAAGAATCCATTCTGCAGCTGAAAAAAGATGCAGATGATCAATTAGATGAACTAGTGAGCCAAGCCTATAAAGACTACCAACAGAAAAGGGACAACGGAGAAACGATATCGATCATCTATTTTTACTCAACATATTATCAAGAAGCTAAGGAGTTAGAGGAACAAGTAGATCAAGCATTTGGTCAACTCTATCAGTCTTTAACGACCGAATTACGCAGTCATGGGTATAGTCATGATCATGCCATCGTTGTAAAGGAGCAGTTCGATGAAGATAAAAGCAAAAGAAAAAATGCTTTGATAGAAAAAGCCTTAGGCAGTTTTTAAGTATGATATTTATGGAAAGTCCAATCGTTTCCATAAAAATATGAGGAAGACAGAAAAGAGAATTCAGGCGAAGTCTGAAGTCTCTTTAGTGGATCGATCTAGATCCTACCACATTTTTTTGAATCGACTTTTCTTCGTCTTCCGATAGAACTTCTTGCTTTCTTGATCCCTATAAAGCTTTACCCCAATAAATTCCATTGGAGTCCAGATTCGTTTAAGATTCATGTAAGGCATATGTAATAGACCTCCCCCCAATGGACTAAAAAATTTACATATATAATTGTACCATAGGTATTTTATTGATAAAATGCTAAATTTTACTGAAATTTCGTCATTATTCGACGAGAAGGATCTTGCAAAAGCTGTAGAGGTTAAGAAGAAAATAAAGAAAAAGAATTCAGACAGAGTTCTGAATTCTCGTTAGTGGAACGATCTAGTTCCTACCGAATTTTTTGAATCGACCATCCTTCGTCTTTCGATAAAGCTTCTTACTTTCTTGCTCTCTGTAAAATTTCACACCAAAAAACTCCAGTGGTGTCCACATTCGTTTGAAATTCAAGTAAGGCATAATTAATAGACCCCCCTCTAAAGGACTAAAAATATAGTTATCTTGATTATATAATAGGTAATTTATCGAAATTTGCTAATCGTACGAGAAGTTTCGACAAACCGCGGGGACGGTTCTTGTGGTAAATAAATTAAACTCATTGGTGTGGACAATCTCTGACTTAAACTAAAAAGGATAGGGGTTTACATATGATGAAATTTAACCGAAAAGACGATCGTTGACCGAAAGAACCGTCCCCCTTGGTTAACCCTTGGTCAAAAAAAATCTCAACGAAGGCCGGTATAAGGTTTCGGCTTCATTGAGATGGATGTAGCTGGCTATATAAGAATGATCAAAGCATTCATTTATTTATATGATGGCTGAAATAGGTTTCTGGTTCTACCAGGTGTGTGATCCACTGCTACGTTTGTGTTCCGAAGCAACTCGTTGATCGCCTGGTGAAGTGTCTGGTGGGTTGAATACTTGGATAAATATGTGTATCTGCTATGAATGGACGGGACGATTTTCGGATGAATGCCTGAAAGAAATACTTCGACGCCAAGTAACTTTAACGTACTTAACAGCTGTTCAATAATATAGGCGAGCTGTTCGTCAATGGCATGCAACGAAGACAAGTCAATGGCTAGGTATTGAATGTTTAAATCACGGCATTGTTCTAATGTATGATCAATGATAATATCTTTTTGGTCTTCTGTATTAATGGATTGAAGCGGTAAGATTCCCACTTCTTTTGTCATTGGGATGATGTTGACGGTCATCTCCTTGATCGTTGCTTCTCGTTCTTCTTGTTTTTTCACGTCATCGGTGACGTCTTCAATCTGAGTCATGACAAATTCAATTTCATTTTGCTCATCATAATGAATTTTTGTCTGAACTCTTAACACCATTTTCCGGCCTCTCCATTCCATATGCACTTTCCTGAAATTCATGTTTTCTTTTGCTTTCATCGCTTGAGAAGTCACACGACTCTCATCAGAAGTGTCAGGAAAAATTTCATGGAGATGTTTCCCCTTTAATTCTTCAAAGGTCATATCGAATAATGTTAAGTAAGATTGGTTCGCATATAAAATGTGTAAATTTTTGTTCGTAATAATAATACTCTCTTCAAATAAATCCATCATTTCTTTAAACATATGAAACTCCTCTATAAAAAGTCATCTCCTCTTATAATACCCAATTACTAGACTGATTGAAACAAAAAAATGGAAACAAGTGGACCGAGGGGACGGTTCTTCTGGTTCGACCGAAAGAACCGTCCCCTTGGCAACCCCCTCTTTAAAATAATTCCTCCCATCAAATGTAAAGTTTCGCCTAGCGAAATGGGACGTCTCTTTTAAGATCGATTAAAGCAAACTCAGTCCGCAAAAAAACAAATAAAATACCGCTCATGATTGACTGTTATCTATTAAAAGAACTAATAAATAAGAGCTCCATTCATGTGCGGTTTCATTACAAAATGTTAGGCGTATTGATTAAAATAAGAATGGGACAGAATCAAGAACTCGATTGATCATGGAATCAATAGCGACCATGAAAACAACAACGGAAATGATAGTGAATCCAATCATCGTTGTAAGGACCCCGTAAAAGGGATCGAGCCCTGTCGATAACGTATTATCATAAGAGAAGATGACTCCGTAAATGGAAATAGGTACGATGATAAATACTGGGATCATGAACAACATCGATAATAACGTCATCGACATCAAACTAAACAAAAATGAAACGCCTAAGAGGGCAATCGGTAATGAAAGAAGGCTTCCGAGACGATTCACTAAAACCTTATAACTTGCGTTCACCTGCATTAATTTGAGAGAAATGAGGATCACGCCTGCCATTGTTAAAAGGGCAAGGAACATCACGATCGTTGGTGAAACCACGATTGAACCAAAGGGTACACTTCCGGTAATCGCAATACGTCGAGCTTCAATGTACGAGATTAATGGAAATAACAAAGAAAATAGAAAGAAAGCGATAAGACCATTTGTCATCGTGGCTTCCTGAATGGTTTTGGCGTGTTTAAACGGTGCTTTTAACGATGCTACAAAAAACCCACCGAACATTTTACCGACTACTTTTCCTTGTTTCACGTAGTGATTTTCTGATAAAGGTTGGGTACTTACTGTAGCAGCTGTTTCACTAGCTGCCTGGACTTGTGGTTCGTTTTGAGGCGCAGCTGAACTTAGAGAATAGCCACATCCCCCACAAAATTTAGCTTCACTTGTATTTTCTTTTCCGCAACTTGGACAATGCATCATAAATAGCCTCCTAATAAATTAAATTTCTTCTTTGTTTAGTATTTCGCTTTCAAGAAGGTCGATGATCTTGAAACCTTCATTCGTTAGTTTTACTTCGAAAGTGTACTCTTTTTCTTTAGAGAATTTCGTGTCGTTTTCATTGAGATTAAAAGTTTCTTGAATGGAAACGTCATAGACGAGATCGTCATCAGAAGAATAGTCAATCAAACTAACATCTAAATAGGACCTTTGGGTATCTTCTTCTATGAATTCATGAATTTGATTACGAACCTTTTCCTCATAAGAAGAGGAATCTTCGTCAATGTAAGTTAAAACTTCATACGTGTCTTCACTTCTCGTTGCTTTGCTATATTCATCTAAGAAGTTATGAAATAACGAATGCAACTCTTCGTCGATATCCTCACGGTAAGCGGCTAAAGTATCCTCTTCCATCATTTCCGAAACCATTTCATCATCACTAATCGTTAATTTTGAATAAGATTCACCTTCAGTAGACAGATTGCTCAGACTGAAATATTCCTCTAGTCCCCAAGTGCCTTCTTCTTCTGAAAAAATCAGCGTGTAACTTTTATAATCAGTTTCTTCTTGAATGGTGGTCGAATTACTAAACCATGTGGAAACTTCTCGTTGCCATTGTTCTTCTGAATCGATGAACAAACGCCAAGTGTCATGGTGGTTTAACAGGTAATGACCGTCGGTATATAACTTTATAGACTCTAAAACCTCTACATCAGAGTTCCCCGTTTTTAACAGCTCATAGCTATCTGTTAACTCACTGGAAAGATCTTCGATAGCTTCCTCAAGAATGGATGAAGGGAAAGAGAAGTCCAAGGAATACTCGTAATAATCACCTTCAAGAGGAACAGCTTCCGTAGATAAAGAGCCGAATGGTGTCTCTTTTTCAAGATGAACATGTAGAGATCCATCTAGTACGACAGGGCCAAAAAGTTCACCATCTGGAGAAGTTATGACATCGGTTTCGCTATCATTGACAAATAATGTTGCACCTTCCACATTTGAATCTATGTATACTTCATGAAGATTAAATGTGACATCAATGGGACTGTCTTGGTAAAAATGATAGACAGATGTTTCCGTATCCAACTCCACAAACTCTGTTTCTAATAATCCTGAAATATCATATGTGCCAGGTGGAAACTTCCCTAAAGAATAATAGCCTTCCTGCGTAGCGCGTTTCTCGACCTCATCACCATTTACTAAAAATTCCGTGTCCTGGTGGTTCGTATAAACAAGGAGGGGAAAGGTATCTAGTGTAAATTCGTACTTATCGTAAACAAACAGGGATTTCCCTGTTTGTTGGAAAGAGAGTGATTCCAACCCGGAATACCCAGATCCATATTCAGCGGATGCAGCATTATCATGTGAATTCAGACGGAAGATCTGCTCGTCAATATAATTTTCAAATGTGCCAAGGGTGGAGGTGTCTGTATGAAAGTACTTAATGAGTTCATTCGCATGGTCTTTGGTCAATTCTCCATCCCAGTTCTCTACTGTTAAATAGTCTAAGACAGCTTCGGTATCTTGCTCTATCACAGCATCCTGGAAACCAGAGGCCACTTTCTCACCATCAGTTAGAGATTCACCAACTTTAAAAAGGCCAAATCCTAAAATGAATACGCTAGCAACTCCTGCGGCTATTTTCTTTTGCTTCTTCGTAAAGGTAACTTGCGAAGGAGGCGCACTTGGTGGTGTCGGACGCTCAGAAGCTGATAATTCACTGGATAAATCCTGGTTATTTTTTGAAGGGGAACTTTCGTGTTTCGTCCCACATGCTTGGCAGAAGGAAGAATGCGGATCTAATTTCTCTCCACAACTGGTACAAAAAACCATTAAAATCTCTCCTTTGGTTTATTTAGTTAAAATATTAAGTCTTTAGGCCTTTATTATTATTCTATATCTTCACTATCATTACAATAGTATCATGACTAAAGATTCATCTATGGTGTGTCGAAATTTGTAATTCCATACACTTACAAATAACTTGCGAAAGACTGTTATAACTGAGCCTTTTAGCATGCGTCATGATAAAGATGAAGTTGAAAATTTTGTCGAAAGATGTTTACGTTTTATTTCGTATCGTGAGAAAAAACGAATGATTGTTAGAAAAACATCATAAAAATTGATAAAAATGGTAGAGTAGAGGCAATGCTTTTTTAGGAGAAGAAATCATATCCATTTGTGCTAAGAGGAGATGCAAGTCGGTATGAGAATTGTTAAATTAAAAGGAGTGATTCAAGATTAAACATATATTGTTCATCTTTTTGACGATGATCCTAGTCGCTGGGTGCGCGGGAGAGACGGAAGAAGTAGTAGTAGAAACGGAGGAGGAAGAGCAAGAAGTGGAAGATCATAACGAAGAAACGGAACAAGACATTATCGTAGAGAACTTCAGTAATGAAGGTGCGGATCAACTAACGGAAACATTTGAAGCGGGAGAGTTAAGAGAGAAGAGTATTCACTTAGAGGAACGCTTTTTTCAAAACGGCAATAGTGGAGATTTAGAAGCAGATTTCCCGTATGAATTCTTGGAAGGGACAGGCGAGGTCAACGTGTTAATCTCAACTCCCCACACAACGACGCACATTCGGGAACAGGAAGTGAGACCGGCGGAGATTTATACGGGGGCCATGGCTCTATTGATCCAAGAATATACAGGTGCTCATATTATCTATAATACATATGAAGGGGAAGACGCTAATCACGTCTTAGGCGGACCTTATAAAGAAAAAATCGGTGACATCATTGATCAGCACGAAATTGAATTAGTGATCGATTTACATGGAGCCTCTAGAAACCGTTCATTCGATGTAGATATCGGTACGAACTACGGGGAGACGGTCAGGGATGAATGGGTGGCAGAATTGACGGCGATTCTTACTCATCACGAGATCCTTCGTGTTTACGAGAATGATAGTTTCCCAGCCACTCATGAAGGAACGGTGACCCAGCACACGTGGAGCCATTATGACACAGAAGCCATGCAACTGGAAATCAACATGGATTACCGCCAAGCAAGGCATAACAACGAACCTTTTTACCGGCTCCTTCAATCATTGATTACGTTCGTTGAGAATGTAGATTAACATTGCGCATTTCAATGAAAGAGAAAAATAACCTAACGAGCTCCAATTTCATCTAAATAACGAGGAAGATTTCAGCTCCCATTTTGCTAATGAACTGAATCAACGGCCGCCATGGTCTTGATTGGCTCATTCATGCGCTAGAAAGGAGCGAGATCTTCCTCTTTTTTTAACGCTGAAGTGAGCTGATTTCCATTCGCAAAGTTTCAAAAATAGATCATGTAAGAACACTTGAAACGTGATACGATGGAGCGAGACTTGAAACATACGCTAGAAGAAAAGGAAATAAATGATATGAAAGTTTCAAAAATTTTCTCATGGACGAGTGTTCTTCTGTGGATGGGTCTGATCTTCTACTTGTCCCACCAACCGGCAACAGAGTCCAATGAGTTGAGTACAGGCATTACGCAAATGATTTTGCAGGCAGTGGAAACGCTCGTTCCGTTTGCAACGATAGATATAAACAGTTTTAACTTTTTCATCAGAAAGAGTGCCCATTTTGTAGCTTATCTCGTCCTCGGCGTATTGACGATTCATGCGTTACGACAAAGCGGTGTGTATGGTGCCAAAAGTGTGGTGACAACCTTCGTGATCTGTGTCGCCTATGCAATCTCAGATGAAGTCCATCAATTATTTATCCCAGGTAGAAGTGGTGAAGTGAGGGATGTTGTTATTGATAGCGCCGGCGCCGGTACAGGGATAGGTCTGTATTTTTTTGTCCGCGCCTTGTTCACTTGTCTGAAAAAAAGAAAGAGTCCGTTGGCATCAGTTCGAAAATAGTTTTCCAGCTATAGAAAGGACGTTCCATTTTGACCGAAACATTACTGATTAATTTTTTATTTTTACTTTTTCCCGTCGTCACTTATCTAATATTTTTTGAGAATAAATTCGTTTTCACCAAGCATAAGACGTATGTGGTTCTCCTCTCAGCCATTTCCATGGTTCTTTGTATGACGTTCCCGATTCAATTGGATATTGGCTCGATTTTTGATCTGCGGTATGTTCCATTTACGGTTGCGTCCTTGTTTGGCGGATATATCGTCGCCTTGCCTCTCTATGTGGTGTTGAACATCTACCGGTTTTTTCTCGGAGGAGAAGGAGTTCTTTTCTCGTTTTATTTCTCAACGGTGATTTTTCTACTCGTCCCTCTTTTAAGTAAAACATTCATTCAGCAAAAATCTCGAAAGCGTATTGTCATCGCGGGGATTGTCTCGTTTATAACGATGGTTTTATATCTTGCTACGATCGCTCCTTTTTATCCTCCTACGGAAAGAGAGTTTTGGCTCATCGCAGGGAATGTACTAACCATCCACGTGGTCAGCAGCGTCATTATCATGATAGTGATTGAGAAAATCATCGACAATGTGACCACTCGAGAAAGACTGTTCCTATCAGAAAGACTTCACGTCATGAGTGAATTGTCAGCGAGCGTGTCTCATGAAATACGAAATCCATTAACGGTAACGAATGGGTTTTTGCAGCTTTTAAATCGATCGACGAACATAGATGAGAAGGAAAAAGGCTATATTGATCTCTCTTTACAAGAATTAAATCGGGCCGAACGGATTGTGTCGGACTTTCTATCCCTTGCCAAGCCGCAAGCGGAAAACATGGTCTCTTCCGATTTGAAAACTGAAGTAGAATACGTAAATAACATCATGGTTGCTTATTCAAACTTACACCAAGTCAGTTTGGATTTTCACTTTTCCAATACGTTAACTAAAAAGTTTGATCAAAACCAAATCCAGCAGTGCTTGATTAACTTATACAAAAACGGCATCGAAGCCATGAAAGAACACGGCGGTACGTTAACTGTGGGTATTTCAGATGACGGAAAGCACATTGTCATCACGATCAAAGACACTGGCGTCGGAATGTCTAAAGAAGAAGTGTTAAGAATGGGGAATCCTTACTACTCTACCAAAGAAGCGGGGACAGGCCTCGGCATGCTTATGGTGTTTAGTACGATAGATAAAATGGGCGGCAAGATTGATGTAGACAGTGAAAAAGGTGTGGGCACGACCTTTCGTATTACGTTGTAATGACTGAACTAACGTGTAAACACGTGGATATCTCTTACGATTAGATTGACAAAAGCAGCCACACCTTTAAACTAGGGCGGCTGCTTTTGTCTTTTATGAAAGAACTGTCTCTTTAAAAACCACCAGTAGTTTTAAGTTTTTTGTATAAAAATGGAGTTATCTACAAATTTCGACAACATTTTTATTTTTCTCGTGATAAAGTACTAGGCATATCTACGAATTTACTATAAAAAGGGGGATTAGTAGAGTGAGAATTGATCAATTGACACAATTAATGGAAGACATCAAAGGACGAGGCACTGAGCAGGCTTCCGAGGAAACTGGTGAAATGATGTCGTATATCGAAACGCGTTTAAGAGAAGTCATGATGATGAAAGACGGAGAAGAATAGAATTAGGATCTTTTACTCAGTCAAAGAACTGAGATTTTTTTTGCTTAAAAAAGAGCACTAACCTATTAAATCAACCTTGAGACCAGTTTCACCCATCCAAAGATCGAAACCCACAACGGAATACTAAATAAAATACCCCAAGCTAACCCAACGACAAAGTCATGTTCTCTCATGCAAATTCCCTCCTAAACTTCACATCATTCTGCACTAAGTAAATACAGTATCGTCGTGGTGACCGGAAAATAACCTCTACTATTCATTTTTATGCAAAATAAACGATTTTGATCTATTCATGAGGCTTGAATATAAAGCATGTAATTTAAGAGGCTGCCTAAAGCGGGCAGCCTCTATTTGGCGAGAGTTCGAATTTTACCTTGTGATTACTCGAAGTTACTCATGTTTTCGTTCAGATCCGTAGGGGCATGCTACGTAGCACGACAAAAAATCATCAGGATGAACCTAAAAATGAACAGGACCTATAGGATGATGCAAGTTAATATGTGCATATTAAAAAGATCCGCCAGGGAAGTATGAACTTCATCTGACGGATCATCTTATGTCGCAAAAAGTATAGTTGCTCTCCTTCCAAACTATATGTTTATACAGCAGAACGTTCAGATTAGAGAAAGAAATTTTTTAATTATGGTTGGCTAACTTAATAACTACGACTTAAACATTGAAATTAATAGGCATTTCCATTGTCGTCAATGTAAATCGATTTAATGACAGTCCGCTGAAATTTATCACCTTCAGGAGTGACACCTTCAATATCAATTGTCGCGTTATACGCTCCTTCCCCTCGGTCTGGAATGGTTACTTGATTATTCTCATTTTGTCTTTGGCTTTGCTTGTAGTCGCGGATCTTATGGCCGATTTTCTTATTTGCTTTTCCTTTTTCTGGGACAAAGTTTATTTCGTAGAACATCTCGAAGGGTACTTGCCCCCTGTTGTTTCCAGGTGTAAATTCCGTTTCGAATTTCCAGTTTTTCTTATTGCGATCTTCAACAAGTTTCAATTGCTTATTTAACTTTGAATCGAATTTCACAAAGAAAGCGTAGGCTGAATTTTCATTAGTATGGGTCCGGATAGTCCAATCGCCTTTTTTAGGGTTTTCAATTTCAAGATAGTGATGCCAAGCTCCCTCAAAGTAACCTGTCTCATCTTGCTTACTTTCAACATCATAAACCTTTTTCTCGTTACTTCCAGGTGCGATGAGTTCAACAGTATCAAGCTCAGTGGCACTCATCCAGTTGATCGTAAGCTTCTTCACATCCTTTTCCACAGCGAATATTTCTTCAGCTATGCCTGATTGTTTGCCCCCTCGAACGATATAATCTAAATAATCTCCATCTGACTGACTAATCAAGCGATCATAGGCGATTTCTTCCATAGGTTTTGATGTCGTTAAATAGTTTTTGAACACGGGCAGAGCGTTCGATCCTTGGTGGACTTGTCCATGATTCCAGTTTCCAATCGCAAGCATGTTGCCATAAGGAAGATAAGCACTTTCTACAGACACCACGCCGTCACTTGGACCAGGAATGAAGCCCCCGCCAAACCAATAGTTGCTGAACAAAGGGCCGCTTCGATTCCCGGCAATCGTGTAGTAGCGATTTTGCTGAGTTTCCCAACGGCTGTCTGTAATCGATCTGAAATGGTTCATCACGCCGGTTTGTAAGCTTGCAGTTCCTTCACTGTTTTGACCTATTAATGCCGCTAACCACCCCAGCGAAGAACTGTTGGCTAAATCAGCCAATTCACTGCCCTTATGAGGGGAACCGATTGTGATCACATCTGATACTAAATGGTGTTTTCCTTCATGAATCAAAGCCACTTGCGCATCGACGCCACCCTTGCTGTAGCCTACAACGACAAGCTTTTTTCCGTCGAAATACTCAGATATCTCTTCTAATTGATGGGCAAGCAATTCTCCATTATCCCAGTAGCTTTTCGGGGTACCACCAGAATCGTACAATTCAACAAAAGCTGTTTCATACCCTTCTTGTTGGGCTAAACTGTACATATTATTACCTTGGTACCATGTGCTGGAGTTATTTGTTAATCCTTGGACAAACACGATGACTGGCTTTTCAGCATCCCGTTCATCTGGCAGGATACCAATATGAATCGTTCCTGGCTCAAAGGGGGTTCCAATTGTTTCCTCAAAATTCCCATTAGCGAGACCTATTTCTTGAATGGCGAAAGTAACAAGTAGAGCTAAAGCCAGAGTAAGTAATGAAATTTTCTTTTTCAAATGTTTTCTCTCCTTTTAAGTTCAAATTATAAAAAAACACTATGGTTCCTCCTTTCATTTAATATCTCAAAAGTATTCTATATATATTTCAAAGCATGTCTGTGAAAACCCTTTCAAAATAGCGGGATAGTTTGAAAAATATTACAACAAATTTCACGGGTAATGACTGTCAATCCTCGATATTTGTCGAGTTGAAAAATCAAGGTTGTTTGGCCAACAAAGGGAGACGTTCAGCGGAAAATATTGGCTAACCGTTACTTTTTTGACCGAGAAGCATGTCTGGGTTCGAATGATCCGTCATACCGTGCATTTCAAATTGCCAACCAAGGACGGTTCTTATTTAGCGTATAGATTATCTATCAATAAAATCTACTTCTTTTTAAACAGATAGATGTTGGTTCCCGGAACGTCGGTTCCGGGAACAAGGGTTCCAGGGACCATCGTTCACGGAACCTGAGACGACCTCAAACCACCTTTTAACTACAAAGGATCCATAAAGGGAAAAATCACCAATATAGTGGGAAATATTGTTCTATTATTCAGAAATTATCTTGACTTCACCAAATAAAGACAGTATATTTATATTTAACGAAAGCGCTTCCGTAAATCGCGAGGGAGAATAAAATGACAACAATATATGACATTGCCAAAAAAACAGGTTTCTCCATTACAACCGTTTCCAGAGCACTTAATAATTATACGGATGTAAGTCCAAAAACGAAAAAGCTTATCCTAGAAGCAGTAGAGGATATGCATTATTATCCAAATTCAGTGGCTCGTACATTGTCAACGAAAAAATCTTGGGCGCTTGGCATTATATTTGTCGAAGACCTTGGCATCGGGATGAAGCATCCATTCTTTAATTCGGTGATCGAAGGTTTTAAAAAGAGTGTTGAACAAAAAGGGTACGATTTAATTTTCTTAAACCGATATGTCGGTGGTGAAAAAATGACTTATCTTGATCACGCTCTTCACCGGGGCGTAGATGGCATTGCCGTCGTTAGTTCCAACTATGATGATGTGGAAGTGGAGAAGATCATCGGATCCTCGTTACCAAATGTCATTATTGATTCCCATACTTCAAAGTCAAATGTCGTTTATAGTGATAACATGCGTGGCAGTGAGCTGGCGGTAGATTACCTTTATTCATTAGGACACCGAAACATCGCCCACATTTCAGGTCACTCAAAAACATTTGTAGGTTTAGAAAGACTAAGAGGGTTCAAGAGTGCAGTCGAAAAATATCAGCTTCACAATTCGTCTATAGCAGAGGGTGGACTTTTCTCTGTAGATGGTGGTTATCAAGCCATGAAAACTTTGCTCCAACTTGAGAACAGACCAACCGCTATTTTCGCAGCAGGAGATAATTTGGCGATAGGTGCCATGAAAGCAATTAAAGATGCAGGGTTGAACGTCCCAGACGATTTCAGCATCATCGGGTTTGATGATATTGAATTGTCCGGTCAAATCTCGCCGTCGCTAACAACCATTAAACAAGACATGGACAAGATTGGCGAACAAGCGGCAGAATTGTTATTACAACAAATCAATCATAAAACAGATCCAACCATATCCATTGTTCCAGTTGAGTTGATTAAAAGGGAAACTACTAAAGCTATCAAATAATTTATTAGTAGCTTAACCTTTTTCATAATTTCGAAAGCGCTTTCGCTCATGAAACAATAGAAGATATTTCAGTAAAAAGTAGATATACGCCATGTCTACTTTAAATTATCTGACAAATCGAAAGCGTTTTCGGTAATTTTTATTAATTCTAGGAGGTGACTACCGTCTGACCTGTTGTCCGTTACCTATTTTTTACTTAATTTTTTATTTGAAAAAATGAGAGGGGCTTGTTTATGAAAGTTAAAGTTTTTAGCTGGTTTATGATCTTTTTACTAATGCTTCCGAATTTCAGTATGCTTGTTCAAGCGAATGAGCATAGCGATGGAGAGGACGAAACGGTATTAGTAAACTTTGGTGAAAGTGGTGTTGAATACGTCCTTGAGGATTTTGGTGGTGCGGCATCTAGCTTCGCTGAAGATCCAACAGATGCGTCAAATGAAGTAGTTGAAGTAGTAAAAACTGAAGGTGCTGCCACATGGGCTGGAACGACCTTTGGCGAAGCACCAGGAAATACAATTCAGGCAATACCGTTTACTGAAGACAATACAAAAATGTCAGTAAAAGTGTTTTCACCTAAAGAAGGAATTGAAGTTAGACTTAAAGCTGAAGAACAGGGAGACCCTACACGTTCCGTTGAAACTGGAGCAGTGACAACGACTTCAAACGAGTGGGAAACGTTAGAATTTGATTTTTCAAATCAGTCTCCAGGGACAGAGTACTTAATTTATGACTATACGTTTAACATGATTTCAATCTTTTTCGATTTTGGAAATGATGGAACAGGGGATACGTATTACTTTGATGAATTAAAATTCTTTGGACAAGCAGGTCCTCCATCAAATGGAGATGTGAGTGAACCAGGAGAGAATGACAACACGTTATTCCTTATTGGCGGAGGAGAATCAAGAGCATTATCTGTTGAACCTGGAACTTCTGCAGAAGCAGATATATTGCCTCAATCTAGAGAAGCAATGGTTTATGAGATTGATAATGTGACCGGAGTATATAATGGATCCGGAAATACATTGGCTAATTTATACTTGAACGGTTTAGATATCGCATTAGACTTTGTAGCAAAAGCTTCCTACGATTTTAATGGAGATGGTAATTGGGATCGAACAGAAGAAACATCGTGGATAGCAACAGATGGAAATACACAGTCAGGAGCATATGAAGAATTCACGCGTGAATTCAATCAAAATGTAACAGGAGATTCTTATAGTGAGTTTACAAATGGGAGTATTCGAGTGGAAGTTTCACTAGCAATTGGTGGTAGTGACGGTGAGCTTAAGGTCAATGCACCTAATGAAGCTTCACGAATCGAACTTCCATATAGTTTGTCTTTTGATGGTTCTGAACCATCGTATCCAGGTGATGGAGACGAACCAACAGATCCAACAGAACCAGATTGGCAGTTAACATGGAGTGATGAATTTGAAGGAACTGAATTAGACACTTCAAAATGGAAAATTGACATCGGAAATGGTTTCTACGATGGCGACGAATGGATTGACGGGTGGGGAAATAATGAGAAACAATCCTACCAAGAAGACAACGTTCGAGTAGAAGACGGACGCCTTATTCTTGAAGCTCGTGAAGAAACAATAAGTGATGAGCATGGCGAATATGACTACACATCTGGTAAGGTTTTGACAGATGAACTATTCAGTCAAACTTACGGAAGATTTGAAGCAAGTATGAAACTTCCTGAAGGACAAGGCTACTGGCCTGCGTTCTGGATGATGCCACAAGATGACGTTTACGGTGGATGGGCATCCTCTGGTGAGATTGATATTATGGAAAACAGAGGTTCTGAAACAAATAAAGTGGGAGCGGCGATTCATTACGGTGATGTTTGGCCACGTAACACTTATTCAGAACAATCTTACACCTTCCCAGAAGGACAATCTACGACTGAATTCAATGAATATAGCATTGAGTGGGAGCCAGGTGAAATTCGCTGGTATGTCAATGATGAATTGTATTCTACGAAAACTGAGTGGGGAACAGCAAATGGTGAATATCCAGCTCCATTTGATCAAGAATTCTTCTTGATTTTAAATCTAGCCGTTGGCGGCTGGTATGGTGGCGACCCTGATGAAACAACAGAGTTCCCAGGTCAAGTGGAAGTTGATTACGTACGTGTCTATGAAGATGCGAACGCAGATCATCCCGAGCCAGGACAACCGACAGATCCAGGTGATGGTGACGGCGAAGATCCAGGAGACGGTGACGAAGAAACGCCACCAGTTGATGAATCAAAAGACTGGCAAGAAGTTGGCGACAACTTAATCATTGATGGCACATTTGAAGAAACAACTGAATTCGGTGATGAGCAGAATTCAATCGTATGGAACGTATTTAATCTAGGAGACTATGAAGGTTGGGCTGGTTTAGCTGAATTCTCTATCGTAGATGAAGAATTAAAAGCAACGATCCAACAAGTTGGTTGGGAATGGTGGCATATTCAGTTCATGCAAGATGTGACTGTGCCAGCAGGTACGTACAAAGTTGAATTCGATATGCGATCTGAACGCGACCGCAATGTAAGTGTAGAGCTTGCAGGATCCGAGTCAGGCATTATGGAA
Organism: Salipaludibacillus keqinensis; assembly: GCF_003226325.1. GTDB lineage: Bacteria > Bacillota > Bacilli > Bacillales > Salisediminibacteriaceae > Salipaludibacillus > Salipaludibacillus keqinensis. The sequence goes on from NZ_PDOD01000003.1 coordinate 275,512, forward strand.
TTCAATGTAGGAAGCTCCATGGAAACCTATGAAGGATACATCAATGTAGGCGCTGACGGAGAGTATAGGTTGATGTTCGGATTAGGAAGAGGAGAAGACGATCCTGAACTAGACGTTCCTTACGACCTCTTTATCGACAATGTAAGATTAGTAGAAGTTGTCGAAGGTGACGGTGAACCGTCAGAACCAACAGACCCAAGCGATATTAATTGGGAATTGACTTGGAGCGATGAATTTGAAGGCAATGAACTCGACACTTCCAAATGGCGCATCGATATCGGAAATGGTTTTTATAGTGGCGACGAATGGGTAGACGGATGGGGAAATAATGAGTCCCAATCGTATCAAGAAGACAACGTTCGAGTAGAAGACGGACGCCTTATTCTTGAAGCTCGTGAAGAAACAGTAAGTGACGAGCATGGCGAATACGACTACACGTCTGGAAAAATATTGACGGATGAACTATTCAGTCAAGCTTATGGAAGATTTGAAGCAAGCATTAAACTTCCTGAAGGACAAGGCTACTGGCCTGCATTCTGGATGATGCCTCAAGATGACGTTTACGGAGGCTGGGCAGCATCTGGTGAGATTGACATCATGGAAAACAGAGGATCTGAAACAGATAAAGTGGGAGCGGCGATCCATTACGGTGATCTTTGGCCTCTTAACACTTATTCTGCAGCAGAATATGACTTCCCTGAAGGACAATCTACGACTGAATTCAATGAGTATAGCATTGAATGGGAGCCAGGTGAAATTCGCTGGTATGTCAACGATGAATTGTATTCTACGAAAACAGAGTGGGGCACGAAGTATGGAGAATACCCTGCACCGTTTGATCAAGAATTCTTCTTGATTTTAAATCTAGCCGTTGGTGGCTGGTATGGTGGAGAACCTGATGAAACAACAGAATTCCCAGGTCAAATGGAAGTGGAATATGTACGTGTCTATGAAGATGCCGATGCAGAACATCCACCACCAGGAGAATGGATTGATCCAGGCGATGGTGACGAGCCAGGAGACGGAGACGAAGAAACGCCACCAGTCGATGAAACGAAAAATTGGCAAGAAGTTGGAGACAACTTAATCATTGATGGCAAATTTGAAGAAACAACTGAATTTGGTGATGAAAACAATTCGATCGTATGGAATGTCTTCAATATGGGTAACTACGATCCAAATGCTGGACTAGCAGATTTCTCTATCGTAGATGAAGAATTAAAAGCAACGATTCAACAAGTAGGCTGGGCATGGTGGCACATGCAATTCATGCAAGATGTGACCGTCCCAAGCGGCATTTACAAAGTTGAATTTGACATGAGATCTGAGCTCGATCGTAAAGTGAGAGTAGAGCTAGTAGATTCTAATTCAGGCATTATGGAATTTGATGTAGGAAGCTCAATGGAAACATATGAGGCATACATCAATGTAGGATCTGAAGGAGATTATAGGTTGATGTTTGGATTAGGAAGAGGAGAAAATGATCCTGAACTATCTGTTCCTTATGACCTCTTTATCGACAATGTGAGATTAGTAGAAGTTGTTGAAGAAGAAGAAACACCTGGAGAAGGCTTAGAAGTCCCATACAAAGATGGTGACGTTGGTGAAGAAATCCGTGAAATGAAACTGAAATTAACTTCACTTGGTTTCGGAAACTTCCCTTCTAATCCATCAGAAAATTACGGTCCTGTCACAGAAAGAGTTGTGACACAATTCCAAGAGTACTATGGCCTTGAAGTAACAGGCGAAGCAGATCAGGAAACGTTAGATTTACTGGATAGCATTTTGAACTCTGTTTACACAGATGGTCAATCTGCTCCAGAAATCAAACAGCTTAAATTAGATTTAACCTTACTTGGTTTCGGAAACTTCCCAACGAATCCGTCAGAAAATTACGGTCCAGTGACAATGGGCGTTGTAGCTGACTTCCAAGAGGCTAATAACCTAGTAGTAAATGGGATTGCAGATCCTGTTACACTAGCAAAAATTAGTGAACTTGTGGGAGAACTATCGTTTAAAGATGGCGATTCTAGTGAGGAAATCAAGTGGATGAAGCAGGATTTAACTAAACTTGGTTTTGGAAACTTCCCTGCTGACCCATCAGAAAACTATGGTCCGATTACAGAAAGTGTCGTGTCTCAATTCCAAGAATATTATGGACTTGAAGTCACTGGTGAGGCAAACCAACAGACACTTAACTTAATCAGAGACATCTTAACATCTGTTTACACTGACGGTAACACAGCTCCTGAAATCAGACAGTTAAAAGTTAATTTGACTTCTCTTGGTTTCGGAAACTTCCCTGTTAACCCGTCACAGAATTACGGTCCTGTCACAATGAGAGTCGTCTCAGACTTCCAAAGTGCACAAGACTTGGCTGTTAATGGCATCGCAGACCCTGTCACGCTTGCAAAAATCGCTGAACTAGCTATGGAAATCCCTTATGAAAATGGGGACACAGGCAAAGCAGTGAAATTGATGAAGCAACATTTGAGTCTGCTTGGTTTTGGAAACTTCCCTGCAGAGCCATCTGAACTGTTCGGACCTGTTACATCAGCGGTAGTCTTAAGCTTCCAAGAATACTACGGTCTTGATCACACAGCCGTTGCAGATCAACAAACGTTAGATTTCATGAATGAGCTATTCACATCTGTCTATACAGATGGAAACTCAGCTCCTGAAATCAGAGAGTTGAAATTGCACCTAACGGAACTTGGCTTTGGAAACTTCCCATCCAATCCATCAGAAAACTATGGTCCAGTAACATCTGGAGTAGTAAAACAATTCCAAGAAGCTTATGACTTAGCAGTTAATGGAATTGCAGATCCTGTTACATTAGCAAAAATTGAAGAGTTGTCTTAAAAAAAAACACAAAGAAAACCCCAAGTGATTAATTCACTTGGGGTTTTCTTTGTTTTGGTGAGGGTGGTGACGATGCCGGGTTCCTGGAACCGTTATTCCCGGAACTCTGGTCACCGGAACCACGGTTCCAGGAACAAACGTCCCTGGAACCAGCACACCGGTTAAAACCAACGTCATAATCCCTTGAATCGGCACCAAAATAGATAAGCTTTTTTCTGCTCATTTAGAGTTCCGGAGAAGTGATTTAAAATGGTCTGAATATCTATGAAATCGGGAGGACTTACATGGTGATTAGTGGGGTTTGGAAGGTAATATTGAATGGAGCTCCATTTGTAGTTTTCAACCTTAGAAGTAAATTTTCTGGGATTATCGTGTATGTATCGACTCACTCTTAAAATACCGTCGACTCCTCCGTTCTCAATTGATTTGAAACGATCGACAAACAGAGGGCCTCTTAATTCGTATTTCTTATTGTAATATTTAGCATAGGAGCGGTTTATAGGTCCCATAAGTTTAGTCAAGCTTTGGTATTGTGTGCGAAGTTGAAGGTGGTAGTGGGTCTTCATGAAGCAGTAAGAAAGAAGTTCTATCGGGGATTTTTGATGGGCTTCGTTAACTAATTGTAGAAAGAATGTCTTGTCTTCAGCATTTCGGAAAAGAGCGTCCTTCCTCGTCGCTTTTCCTATGACATGATAGTACTTGCTCGGATGCCACTCTCTTTTCGGTCTTCCCAAATTCATCACTCCTTTTAAATGTAATCTACCTTTATTAAATACTTATGGTTTTAGAAAAACAAGAGTAATTTCCAACAAAAATAGTAACTTTTCTAAAAGCAGGAGAGAAGTCGGTTCCAAGAACACTCGTTCTTGGAACCGACGTCACCGGAACCGACGTCACCGGAACCGACGTCACCGGAACCGACGTCACCGGAACCGACGTCACCGGAACCGACGTCACCGGAACCGACGTCACCGGAACCGTCTTCAGAAAAAACAAATACCACGTGAAAAAACCTTCAAAGTATCCGATATAACTACTAGCTTAGGAGAATTTGTTGGAGGAGAACATACATGGATTTGAAAAAAGCAAGAAAAGAAGCAGGAATGACACAGAAACAGCTCGGTGAACACGCGGGCATGTCGAAGAATTACATATATAGAGTAGAAAATAACAAACGACCTCTCAGCCACTCATTAAGAGTGAGACTCACCCATGCCATTGAAAAGTTTAAAAAAAGTAATCTCGTAAAATAATTCGAGGTTACTTTTTTTGAGGAGTGATCTACTAATTGTTGTTCTCACTAAGGGCTGAGGGCTTCATAGAAATTAAAACCGACTACGAGCAGGAACAAACCAGCCAAGCTGAGCTCAAACCAGCTACATATCCACTGCAAATGCTAGCCCCTCTCTCTATTATTAGATCTATATACTCAATTTTTTAGCTTAATAGAGTTGGAGGAGTCTAGTTTTCTAGTCATTTTCTTGTGAAAAATCCTCATTTGTTCGTTTTTCCAGAAGAGTGATGACATCTTTTAGTACTTATGTTCAAAATATAAGCTTAAATTATGCAGTTATAAGATATAGCTATCAATGACCCTCTACCAATAATGGTAATATTATGAATAGTTAATATATTTTAGTTTTAGGAGGGGAGCGGCTCGATTTTTCGTTAAGTGAAGCAAATATTATTAATTAAGGAGGCGGATGTATGAGACATAAAAATTTAGTAAAAGTGATTTCTTTGTTAACTGTTTTCTGTTTACTATTCACGATGAACCCGTTCTACGCTAGTGCAAAAAATGATGATTTTTTTGCAGAATCTGTAGCGATGGGAACGGATGGGATGGTTTCCACGTCACATCCGATCGCCTCTCAAGTAGGAGCAGATGTATTGAATAAGGGAGGGAATGCCGTCGATGCTGCGGTGGCCATTCAGTATGCGCTTAACGTCGTGGAACCGATGATGTCAGGAATCGGTGGCGGCGGATTTATGATGGTGTACGATGCTGATACAGATGAAGTATCCATCGTCAACAGTAGAGAAAGGGCCCCGGCAGGAGCGACGCCAGATATGTTCCTTAATGAAGACGGAAGCATTATTCCTTTCCAACAAAGAGTGAGACACGGAAATGCGGTAGGAGTGCCGGGAACATTACAAGGTTTAGAGGAAGCTCTTGACCGTTGGGGTTCTAGACCGCGCCAACAATTAATAACGCCTGCAATTCAGCTCGCTCAAAAAGGTTTTGAGGTAGATAATCAGCTTGCTCAAGCAATACAAAGTAATGAGGAAAAACTATCGTTATCAGCAGCAGCTGATGTATTTTTGCCTGGAGGAGAGCCCGTTAGCGAAGGAGATGTGCTCGTTCAATCTGATTTAGCCAACACGCTGAAATCCATTCGCTCTCATGGCGCGGATGCTTTCTATCACGGAGAAGTGGCCGAAGCTATTGCCGCTACCGTGCAGGATTTTGGTGGAAGCATGACCCCTGAAGACTTGGCTAACTATAACTTAACGATAGATGAGCCAGTTTATGGTGATTACAAAGATTTCACGATTGCTAGTATGCCACCGCCGAGTTCAGGTGGAACGTTTCTTATTCAAATGCTGAAGATTTTAGAAGACTTTGATTTGGGACAATATGACGTTCGCTCATTTGAAAAATATCATCTACTCTCTGAAACAATGAGACTGGCATACGCTGACAGATCGGCTTACGCCGGCGATCCGGAATTCGTGGATGTACCGGTAGACGGACTTCTTCACCCTGATTATATTGATGAAAGAAGAGCTTTGATTTCACTTGATTCTGTCATGACCGATATTGAACCTGGCGACCCGTGGAGTTATGAAGGTGGAGCAGCCGACTATGAAGTGGAAGCGACCGTTCATGACGCCGATAGTAAACCAGGGGAAACCACCCATTTCACCGTGGCTGACCGTGAAGGTAACGTCGTATCTTATACGAGTACGATTGAACAGGTTTTCGGATCAGGAATCATGGTACCAGGCTATGGCTTCATGCTTAATAACGAATTAACGGATTTCGATGCTACGCCAGGCGGTGCGAACCAAGTTGAGCCTCATAAACGACCGTTGAGTAGCATGACACCAACGATGGTTCTTGAGGACGGGAAGCCAGTCCTGACACTTGGCTCACCGGGAGGACCTAGAATCATTACAGCTGTTCTTCAAGTGTTCCTGAATATTGCAGAATACGATATGGATCTTGAAGAAGCAGTGAAAGAGCCTCGGATCTACAATACTCACACAACTGAAACGTGGTGGGAAGAAGGAGTGCCCGCGGATGTTCGCGCACAAATGACCGACTTAGGCCACCGCCTTCAGGCCAACCCGAATCTTGTAGGGAATGTGCAAACCATATTGATAGATGAAGCAACAGGAGAATTTGTTGGGGTTGCAGATGAACGAAGAGAAGGGGCAGCCATTGGTATTAACAGACCAGGGAATAGCTCAGGAAAAGGGAAAGGCCAAGGAAAGTAATCATAAGTGAGAAAAACCAGAGCCGGATGCATTCATGCGGCTCTGGTTTTTTTGTGAAAGGTTACTCGGGAGATTCGGTTGCGGACTACAAGGTCGGTCAAACGGAATACAAGAGAGCTCAAACCGACTACAAACCCCCTCAAACCAGCCACAACACTCATCATCCTTCACCTCAAAACTATTCCTCTTATTCTTCAAACAGCTGTTCCTTGTTTATCCCTGCTTCGTCAGCGATTTTCTTGAAAGTTTCTAAAGCAAACAAGGTTAAAGGCGGGATGTAACTGTTGTTGTTCCACACAACGGAAATGGAGCTGTGCAGGTTTTGGTTTTTTATATCTACCCCTTGGATTTGGTGAGAGGGTAAAAGGTCAATCATGTCTGTCGGCATCAAGGTGACGCCAATATCATGAGAGATTAAATTGGCGATGGTTAATAATTCAGGTCCGATGCCCAGCGTTTTCGGAATAAAACCAGCGGTCAGACAGGCATGCTCCAACGTTGAATGCAAAGAAGGAGACTTTTCAGGGTCATAGTGAAGAAACGTTTCATCTTTTAAATCATATAAATTCACTGAATCACAGCTGGCTAGAGGGTGGTTAGATGAAAGCACAAGTTGAACCTTGTGCCTAGAGAATTCTAAAATTTTCAAGTTGTCTTCTTGTGTCTGGCGAATACTGGTAGGTGTGCGAAATAAGCCAATATCGTATTCGCGGTTTTTAACAAGATCAATCACATGGGCCGAGGACGTTTCTTGAATATAAAATTCCATCTCGCCAAAGGACTGTTTCAGCTGATTCAGGAGATGAGGAATCCAATTACTGGCGGCTGATGGGACTGCGGCAATGTTTATTTTTGTTTGTGGAATGTTGCCAGAGTGCTCTATTTCTTGCAGCGTTTTTTCGATATTTTCAAAAGAAGGGAGTAAATGTTCATACAAAAATTTCCCTTCCTTTGTCAGTCGAACGTTTCTAGTGGTTCGAACAAGGAGCTTAAAGTTAAAATGATCTTCCAACATTGCAATTTGTTGACTTAATCCTGGCTGAGAAATGTGTAATTTCTTGGCTGCTTTACTGAAATTCAAACTGTCGGCCACCTCAAGGAAGTAGCGAAGGGCATGAAGATTCATAGTGGTCAAGTCTCCTTCTTTATGAATATGGTTTATTATAAAAAGTTATAAATACATCGTACAAGTGGTGGAGTGCCTGGGTCAATTTTATATTTATCCTAGTATGCTAGAGCGTGCGCGATAGTCAGGAAATATATTTATAATAGTAAGTTATAAATATATAACCAATAACTATTTCTCTTTCATTGAGCGCCGATGTTAAAGTTTTCCTATAAGCTGTCAATAGTGAAAGGGGATTGAATCTATGAAATCTGTCAATGAAGTACGCGTGCTGCAATTCGGTCTAGGGCCAATTGGGCTGGAAGTTGTGAAGAAAATGAAAGAGATTCATCAGTTGAATGTCATCGGGGGTGTTGATATTGACCCTGATAAAGTTGAAAAAGATCTTGGTGAATTAATCGGATCTGGAAACATGGGGGAAGAAGTCGTCTCTAGCTTAAATGACCTTCCCACTTCAGCCAAAGAGGAAGGAAACAAGGTGGCGATTCACTGCACTGGCTCTAATTTAGAAAAGATGTGGCCACAAATCAAAGAATTATTAGATCATGGATTCTCTGTGGTGTCTACTTGTGAAGAGCTATCTTATCCATGGCACCGGTACCCGGAACTATCGAAAGAGATCGATGCCTATGCAAAGGAAAAAGGGTTGGCTGTGTTAGGTACAGGGGTGAACCCAGGTTTTATCATGGATACGATGACACTCTGTTTAACCGCAGTGACAAATTCCGTTAGTGACATCAAAGTCCAGCGCAACGTAGATGTATCTAAAAGACGAGTGCCCCTTCAGAAAAAAGTGGGTGTAGGAATGACAACAGCGGAATTTGAAGTGCTTGCTAGTAAAAACCAAATTGGTCATGTTGGCTTAGAAGAGTCTGCTAGGCTGATTGCTTATGGATTGGAGATCGAGTTGGATAAAGTAACGAACAACATCAAGCCAACGATCGCTGTTGAAGATTTACACTTAGCTTTAGGAGATTTCAAGAAAGGTGATGTGAGCGGTCAGCATCAAATTGTTAAAGGGCATGCCACAGACGGCAGAACGATCACGCTCGAATTAATCATGTCAGCCGGGGTCACTCAAGAAGACCGAATCATCCTTGAAGGTGAAGAAAAGCTAGAGTTGGTGATCCCTGGTGGTATTTTCGGTGATACAGCCACAGCCGCTATGGCGATCAATATGGCTAAATTAGTTGGGAAAAATCATATTGAAGGATTAGTGACAATGGCAGACATTCCTCTACCTAGAAATCCATTTGCTCCTGCAGGCGCAAGAACAGAATCGGCAGCGACAATATCTTAGCTAAATTTAACATTTATTTCACTATTCGACCATTTTTATAAATAAATGGTTGTTGAAAATTCAGAATATAGATATAATTTAAAAGAAAGAGAAAACTGTAAGTTTTTTCAGTCGGGTCTTAAATAGGCTAGGTTAAAGGCTGTTGTTGATATTAGAGAGCTCCTTGAGAGTTTTATATCCACACCGATAACAGAGCCTGATATTAAAGAGAACAAAAAATTCATTAGGGGGTCATGTAAACATGAAGAAGTTCAAAACGTTGTTAGGAATGTCGTCAATGATGTTGATACTAGCAGCCTGTGGAGACAATGCAGAAGAAACCACAGGAAATAATGAGCCGGCAAATGAAAACGAAACGGAAGAGAATAATGGAAATAATGAAGAGGGTAATGAGGAAGCTTCAGGGGAATGGATGTCTGATGTGACTGTATTGACCGGTGGGGAGCAAGGGGTTTATTTCCCTCTAGGCGGTGCCATGGCACAGATCTTTAACGACGAAGTAGATGACGTCCAGGCTACTGGGGTATCAACGGGAGCATCCGTTGTAAATATTAATGATATCCAAGACGGAATGGGAGAGTTTGCTCTCGTACAAAATGACATTGCTTACTATGCACAAGAAGGAACGGTGATGTTTGAAGAATCATTGGACAACTTCTCTGGTATTGCTACGCTTTATCCAGAAGTCGTGCACATCGTCGCTACTGAAGACAGTGGGATCGAAACCGTTGAAGATTTAGAGGGTCAGCGTGTGGCTGTAGGTGACCAAGGTTCTGGTACTGAAGCGAACGCGAGCCAAATATTAGAAGCACATGGGATCACTTACGATGATATCAACCCTGAATACATGGACTTCGGGGATGCATCCGGAGGGATTCAAGATGGAAATATTGATGCAGCCTTTATCACTGCAGGAACGCCAACAGGTGCCATTGAGTCATTGCAAGCGAACCGTGACGTGGTCATTGTCAGCATTAACGAAGATGTCATTGGTGACATAACTGGCGAATACCCGTACTATACGGAATACGAGATTACTAGTGATGTCTATGGCACAGAGAATGACGCAACGACGGTAGCTGTGCAAGCGATGTTGATTGCCAGCAACGACCTTTCTGAGGATCAAGTATATGAAATGACGAAAGCGATGTTTGAGAACCTTGATGTCATTGAAGGAACTCATGCTACTGGTAGCAATATTACATTAGACACGGCACAAGATGGTATGCCGATCGACTTGCATCCAGGCGCAGAGCGTTATTTCGATGAACAATAAATAGCCTTGAATCATTTCAAGAAGGGCATTGCTGGCAAGCAATGCCCTTTTCTATCAAACGAGAGTGAAATCGTTATGGAGAATGTACTATGAAAAAAATTATTGTGCCCACAAGCATAGGAATTTTATTTTTCACAGGGCTTTGGATGTATTTTCTTGTTCAATCCAGTCCTTCACACATGCTTATTATTGAAGAAAGAAATTCAGGAAATACTCTCTGGCAGAAGCCAATTAATGAAGACGAGTGGTTTCGACATGAGTACATACATTCCGTTGAAAAATCAAAAGTGATTGAAAAATTCAAACTTGGTCCAGATGGTCAGATGTTGGCGATGGAGAGTTGGACTAGATCCTTTGGAGCGGGTCTTCCCTTCGAACATAAAGGCGAAGTAGAGAGAGTTGACGGCTACTACGTGATCAGAAATATTCAAGACCCTTTAGATGAATTAACGATGCTTCCGTCCCATCTTCAATTACATACCTTTCATTTCCAAGAGGAGGAAGTGATCTTATCAGAAGAGCCTTTTCGGAGAAATCTCATCACGATTAAAACAAGCCCTCTAACTATGTTTGAGAGACTTACAGCCGATCAGTAAAGTTCAATCTACTTTTCAGGAAAGGAGCGAACATGATGAAGAAGGATACATCAGATAAACAAACATCAGAGAATGTAAAAGCTCAAGAACTACATTCTAGTGACCGGATTCTTAGAGGGAATTGGGCGCTTTTATTTTTAGTTCTAAGTATATTATTGTCAGTTTATCACTTCTATACAGCTGGATTTGGCCTTCAAGTTGGGACAAGATCCCACTTGATTATTCACTTGACGATGGGGCTCACCTTGGTGTTCATCCTTTACCCGTTGAAGAAAGGATTGGGTCAAACGAAAGTTCCTTGGTATGATTTGGTGTTGGCCGCGATTGCAGTCACCGTCGGAATCTATATTGCTCAAAATCAGCAGTCTGCCTCCATATTAAGCGCGAGACCAGAATTCATGGATAAAGTGGTCGCTGTCACCCTTATCGCATTAGTTCTGGAAGCAACAAGGAGGGTCGTCGGGAAACCCCTGGTGATCATTGCTGCTTGTTTCATCGCTTATTATTTCTTAGGGGAATCCATGCCTGGAATCCTAAGACATACTCGAACCGATTTCGACCGGTTTTTTTATGAAATGGGTTATACGACAGCAGGGATTTTTGGAACCCCTCTAAGCGTATCTGCTACGTACGTCTTTATCTTTATCCTTTTCGGAGCGATTCTTGAATCAACTGGCGCGGGTAAAATGTTTATTGATTTAGCTTTACGAGCGTTCGGTCGTTTCAAAGGGGGACCTGCTAAGGCAGCTGTTGTGGCAAGTGGAATGCTTGGTAGTATTTCTGGGAGTTCAACAGCGAACGCTGTAACGACAGGCACATTCACGATTCCCCTAATGAAAAGAGTGGGGTTCAGGCCTCATGTCGCAGGTGGAATTGAAGTTGCCGCTTCGTCCAGTGGACAGTTTTTACCTCCCGTTATGGGCGCTGCTGCGTTTTTGATGATCGAATATACAGGAATCTCATATGTGGAAATCATCAGAAGTGCGATGATTCCAGCTATTCTAAGCTATGTGGCCATTTTACTCATGGTACATTTTGAAGCCTCTAGACATAACATTCAAGGCTTGAAAAAAAGTGAACTAGTGTCTGCGAGAAAATTATTGCTTCAACAAGGCTATCTCATTCTGCCTGTGTTCGTGCTCATTTATTTTCTTGTCCAACGATTCACTGTACCAAATGCTGCGTTCTTCGCTATCGTGGTCATTCTAATTCTGGCGGTATTTGCTCATGGGTTCAAGGAAAAAATGGCCCGAAGCCTGCTCTATGCAGGGGCACTGATGGCCTTTGCCTTTAGTTTGCAGTATATCATCACATTCGTTAATCAATTTACGGCTAGAGATATTCAGTGGAGAGCTGAAATCCCGTATTTAGTTGTCATCAGTTTGGTCATTGCGGCCCTGTTTGCCGTGGCTCAAAAAGGGTTGAAGGTCCAATCGGCTCCGGTAAAATACGGATTTGCTCAGTTAATTCGTGGATTAGAGCTTGCGGCACGAAATTCATTGTCTGTCATTGTGGCCACGGCAACTGCGGGGATCTTAATCGGTGTCGTCAATTTAACTGGCCTATCTTTAAAACTGTCGAACTTGATTATCTCCTCTTCAAGCACTCTAGCAGACGTGTTGCCAGCGTTTCTAACGTTTGAAAATACACAGCTGTATTTTGCGTTAATCTTAACAGTCTTTGCTTGTTTAATTCTCGGTTTAGGGCTACCGACGACGGCCACTTATGTCATCTTGGCTGCCATGGTCGCGCCAGCACTCGTGCAACTAGGCATTCCCGTGTTAGCAGCTCACTTATTCGTTTTATACTATGGGGTGTTAGCAGATGATACACCGCCGATTAATTTGCCAGCCTATGCCACTGCCGGGATTGCTAACGCCGAACCGGTTAGGACCGGGGTTCAAGGTTTTAAGTATGATTCAGGGGCGCTCCTTCTTCCATTTGCCTTTGCAACGAATCCAACGATCTTGCTTCTTACCGATGCCTCATGGATGGTTGTAGGAGTCAATATATTCACGGCTCTGGTTGGGATTATTGCTTTTGCTTCGGTTATTCAAAAATGGTTTGTTTTAGAATATTATTGGTTTGAACGGCTCGCCGCATTAATTGCTGCACTCGTGCTAATTAATCACCATTGGATTAGTGACTTAATCGGGATCGGCATCGTCGCCATCCTATTTACGACCCAATTTATTCGAGGGAAAAAGTTAAAAGATAAAGAAGAGCTAGCAAAGGAAGCTTAATACTTGTGCCTGCCGAGGGTGATTCTCGGCAGGACCCGCTGAGGTTCAGACATCTCGTATCGTTTTCTACGGTACGGACATCCAGTTATCTCAGATCACTACAGGGTTGAGGTAATATGGAGCTCCCTAAATGAGCAAGATGGTCGCCAGAAATAGAGCTGAGTTACTCATATAATAAGAAAAGAGGATCTCGCAAACCAGCTAACGGTTTACGAGGTCCTCTTTTACATTCGCGCTCATCATCCACCCATTTTTCGTCGAGTGGTGGAAGTCTGTTTCGCTTGCTGACTCTTCATTTTCTTGCTGTTGTCTAAATGGTTATTTTTAGTGTTATTATCCTTTTGGGTCTTCTTCTTATTGGCAAGCTGCTGCTTTATCGCTTCTTGTAAACTAACCTTTTTTGTCGGCTGGTTTGTTTCGTTAGACTCTGACATGTCATTCCTCCTGAACATTAATATGTCTATTATAATCTATTCTTTGTCACATTTGTTATTAATTAATCAGTGATTGGAAATAAATATCCTCCGTCCAGAGGAAAACTTTAGTTGTTCGGCCAAACAAGGTATGTGTCCAGCCGAATTGAGGAGGTGTTCAGCCAAAACCAGCTGTTGTCCAGCCAATCGAATCATTTCGTCTTCAAAAACAAAATGAACAGATCGAAATCCTGTTAATCATTCATTTTAATTACCGGTACAAGCAAAAACCGTCCTGTTCAGAACAGGACGGTTCTTATCAACTCTCCCTTAAAATAGGAAGCGTACAGCAGCGGAATGATCCGCCGGATTTAATGATTTCAGAAATATCGACTTCGATGACGTCGAAGTCCCGTTTACGAAGCTGGTCGTTTAGTTCTTTGTTGACAGGTAGACTGAGGACTTTTTTGTCACCTAGAGAGAGGACATTTGTGCCCATCGTAAATTGTTCTCTTTCATTCACCTCGATCAACGTGAAGTGTTCGGCTAACAACTGTATTTCTTTTTCGGTGAAGGCTTTTGGAAAATAGAGCGCCTCCGTCTCCGATATGATATTAAATACGCAATCTAAATGAAGGTACTTTTCATCTATTGGAACGGTATATACCTTATATTCTTGTAACCGTGACTGCAGATTATCAATCGCTTGCTGATTGGTACGAGAACTCAAACCGACAAAGATTTTCTTGCCATGAATCATGACGTCTCCGCCTTCAATGACATTCCCTGTCAGGTTGTAGTAAGGAACTCCTTCTCTTTTTAACCAGTCAATAAGGACGTTTTCTTCTCCCTTGCGCGCACCTTGAGCCATTTCCGCAACAAACACCATCTCCCCTAACGTAAATCCAATGTCCCTCGTGAAAACTTGTTCGGTAAAGTTCTTTTCAGGGGGGAGTGAAATCACTTCGATTCCTTGTTTCTGCAGGGTATTCACTAAGTTTTCGTGCTGCTTTATCGCGGTATCTAAATGAAACTCGTCGTCTTTGAACTTTTTTTGGGTTTCATTTATCTTTCCTTCAATGCTCATGTATGTCGGCTCGCATAAGATCACCCGTTTTAACTTATTAAATTCGCTTGTGCAACTTGATTCGACGGATGGTTTCAAAATTTCCATTGAGGGGTCCTCCAGTTAGACGGTTTTTAAAAGAATGTGGGGAAAGGATTTAGTAGTATAATTCCCATTTTTCTCTAGATAAAACCTCTGGAATTCTTATTAGCGCCATTATGGCACGGTTTTTCTTTTCTCTCCACATCCTTGTAAGATCTTCCAACAAGAAAAAACGTCACAAAAAAACAAGCATCGTATAGATGCTTGTTTTCTTACCGCTGAGATTGCTTCGCTCGTTCAACGGCACCATCCCATTCCATCATACCCCCGGTCATATTGACGACTTGAAAACCGTGGCTTTGTAAAAACTGAGTCGCTAATCCGCTACGAGAACCTGACCGGCACACCATCGTGTACTCTTTTGACTTGTCTAATTCATGCATGCGAAATTCAATCAGGCTTAAAGGGATATTCACGGCACCAGGTATTTTTCCTGTAGCCACTTCCTCTGTTTCCCGGACGTCAATCACATTTAGTTCCTCGTTTGCTAGTAACTTTTCTTCTATTTGATTCGCGCTTTTTTGAATCATGATCATCTCTCCCATTCCATTGATTTCTCATTTATTATATACCCCATTGGGTATATTGTAAAGAGCACAATTTGGACCGATTTTAATGGTTAGAAAATATTTCATTATTTTTCAAAGAATCTATTAATGTACGTTTATGTTATAATTTCCAATAAGTTCAGATTAGATTTTCGAAGGTTTTAAAGGAGGATACAGTTTGCAGTATTTATCGAAAGGTCACTATAAAGAATTGGAACAAACAGCTATCGAAGTTTTACGTAGGTTAAGCCAGTTCATAGATATAAACACCGTGTTCGTAGCACGAAATGATAAAAAGCAAGTAGAAATCAGCCATTCTTTTAATAGAGATTACATATTAATTGAAGAGGGATTTCAGATTGACTATGGGGACTCTTACTGACAGTTTATCGTCGACAATGACCGTGAGTCATTGCTTATTGAAGATTTAAGTGGCCATCCCTTAACGAAAAATATGTCTGTTACGAAAGAGTTAGGCGGGGGGACATTACTGGGTGTGCCCATTACATTTGGCAATGGCCAAAACTATGGAACACTCTGTGGCCTCGATAATAAAGCCCGAAAGTTCAAGGAAGAAGAAATTGAATTGTTTCAAACGATGGCAAACTTGCTTGGCTACGTAATTGACTTGGATGAAGCGAAAAGTCGGATTCAGTCGTTATCGACACCGATTGTTCCTATTGCTGACGGCGTCGTCATTTTTCCATTGGTGGGCGAAATGGATGAGGTTCGCTCAGAAGTGATTTTGGAACAAGTGCTTTCGAAGAGTTATCAAGCGTCCATCGAATACTTTATCATCGACGTGTCAGGGCTTGTGATCAGTGATTCATCTGTGAGTAATAATATTTTGAAACTCACCCAGTCTCTGCAGTTATTAGGTGCCATACCGATCTTAACAGGTATGAGACCAGACCAGGCGATGCACTTCCATAAAACGGGATCCGAAATTTCTCAATTAATAATGAAGAGTAGTTTAAAACAAGCGTTAAGCTGGATCGGGTTCAAGTTAATCAAATCAACATAACGAGCGATGGGTCCTCTACGTGGACCCGTCGTTTTTTTTACCTTTAATTTAATGCAGCTTCTCGCTATTTTGTTTATGTAGGTTAAATGTGGAGGTTGGAGTTTTGTCGATTTTCTCAGGTTGTAAAAAGATCACAAGGGTGCTCACAAACACCGTGCTTCCTATGAAATTGATGACGATATCGAGAACTAAACCGCTCCTTGCCACTAAAAAATACTGGTGAAACTCATCAATGATGCCAATGGAAGTTGCACATATAATCGCAATAACTCCTCTAAGTGGAAGGTGCCTCAAGGGAACGATAAGGAAAAAGGATGATGCAAGTAAACCAAACACGATGAAGTGCCCGAACTTCCGCGAAATTAAATCCGGTGTCTCGGCAAAAGAGTAAAAATAGTAAAACGAACTGTTCGGATCGAACATAAATAGAGGCGATGCATCTTCTTTGTATATGCCGCGAATAGAAGCCATATCCACTGCGCCCCCCGTTTGCGCCAAAATCGATAGAACGATCGTTGTACTTGAAATGAAAATGACTAACAGTAAGATATACCTCATCGACAATCCCTCCTCTAGTAATCTAGTATTAACCAGGAACTGTTAATTATACATCAGTTTTTATGTTTAAGTGCTGTATGTCTAACTGGTCAAACCAGTTACAGTAAAATTTATAGGGTGTTCGGCCAAAACTTGTTGTTGTTCAGCCAAAAGGTGCTGGTGTTCAGCCGAAACCTGTTCTTGTTCAGCCAAACCGCGCCTTGTCCAGCCAAAATTCGGAATTCCACTCTAACATTCTATTAAAAACACGCTTTTAAATACGACGAAGGACCGAACAAATGATTTACTTATTGAAATCGCTTTCCATTTAATTTATACTGTACGTAATTGAAACGTTTCACTAAATTAAATTACGACCTAAACAAATGAATCTAATATTATATTTTCACTTTATAGAAACGTTTCTTCTAATTTTAAAAAATCATGTATACATAAAAGAACAATAGCAATTGAGGAGGAACCATTTTGAAAAAAGAAGAGATCATCGTACTTTTAAATAAAATGACGTTGGAAGAAAAGATTGGCCAGTTGCTTCAGTTGGCGACGCCATTTTTCGAAGGGGCAAAAAGTGAGGGAGAAATTACCGGACCACTTGCTCAAATGGGTGTTGATCGAAAAGATGTTCAATATGCCGGTTCCGTATTAGGGGCTTCTGGAACGGAGGAGGTTCAAGCGATTCAAAAAGCTTACCTTGAGAAAAGCCGCCTCAACATTCCTTTGCTCGTGATGGCTGATGTGGTTCATGGATATGAAACGATTTTTCCTGTTCCATTAGCGATTGGGTGTTCGTGGGATATCCCTCTTGCCCAAAAAAGTGCTGAAGTAGCAGCAAAAGAAGCATCAGCGTCAGGTATCCATGTCACGTTTGCACCGATGGTAGATTTAGTTAGAGACCCAAGATGGGGGCGGGTCATGGAATCGACGGGGGAAGATCCTTATCTTAACAGTGAATTTGCGAAGGCTTTTGTCAAAGGCTTCCAAGGAGAAGATTATCCGAATAACCATGACCACGTCGCTGCTTGTGTAAAACATTTCGCTGCTTATGGAGCGCCTGAAGGTGGGCGTGACTATAACACCGTGGACATGTCGGAAAGGCAGCTCAGAGAATATTATTTACCCGCTTATAAAGCCGCTTTAAACGAAGGTTGTGAGATGGTCATGACCGCCTTTAACACGGTGGATGGGATTCCAGCTACTGGAAACCGAAAGCTCATGCGCTCTTTATTAAGAGAAGAGTGGAACTTTGAGGGCGTGCTGATTTCCGATTGGGGGGCAGTGAAAGAAATGATTCCTCATGGTGTAGCTGCTGATGACAAAGAAGCTGCGTTAAAAGCGATTGAAGCAGGCGTAGATATAGAAATGATGACGTCATGTTACGTCAATCATTTAAAAGAATTGATCGAAAACGACGATGTTTCGGAAGAAATTCTCGATCAGTCCGTTTTACGGATCTTAACATTAAAGAATAAATTAGGATTATTTGAAGATCCATATCGAAGTGCGACGAAGGAAAGAGAGACAGAAACGGTTTTCTCTGAACGACATCGTGAACTAGCTCGCGAACAGGCGGCTAAATCATGTGTATTATTGAAAAACGAAAACATCCTTCCGCTAAAAAAGACAGAAAAACTGGCAGTCATTGGTCCTTTTGCGAACAGTAAAGACATTCTCGGTCCATGGTCATGGAAAGGGAAAGTTGAGAATGCCGTTTCTCTTATAGAAGGCATGAAGAATTATTTTTCAACAGAGAACTTAAACGTAGCTGAAGGTTGTGGGATTGAAGCAGGCACGGATGAAGAAATGAACGAAGCGGTCGCAGTTGCGAAAGAAAGTGACATTGTCGTTCTTGCATTAGGAGAATCTTCTGATATGAGCGGTGAAGCAGGCTCCTTAGCGGATATTCGGTTGCCAGATGTCCAGCGTCAGTTAGTTAAGAGAATTAAAGAAGTAAATAAAAAGATCGTCGTCGTTCTCTTTAACGGGAGACCACTCGATTTAGACGGAATGATTGATGAAGTAGATGCGATATTGGAAGCGTGGTATCCGGGGACGGAAGGAGGGGCTGCGATTGCTGAATTATTAGTTGGTAAGAGAAGGCCATCCGGGCGTCTTACCATGTCCTTCCCTTATTCGGTCGGACAAATACCCGTTTATTATAATTCATTCAATACAGGTAGGCCAAAAGGTGCGCCAAATGCTCAAGAAAGATACGTCTCTCAATACTTAGATATTCCGAACGAACCCCTTTATCCGTTTGGATATGGCCTTAGCTACACCTCTTTCCAATATCATGAGGCGATTCTATCTAGTCAGTCGTTAACAAGTGAGGGCTCTATCACTCTCTCTGTCAAAGTGGAGAATACCGGGGATGTGACTGGTGAAGAAGTAGTGCAAATGTATATTAGAGACGTTGCTGGAGAAGTGGTCCGGCCTTTAAAAGAGCTTAAAGGGTTTGAAAAAATTGCCCTTGAACCTGGAGAAGCACGGACAGTTGAGTTTTCCATTGAAGAAAAAGATTTAAGATATCATCATAGCGATTTGATTCATCGGAGTGATGAAGGAGAGTTTATCGCTTACGTAGGCCCGAATAGTCGTGATGTGAAAGGTTATTCTTTCAGTCTCAAAAACCGATAAATGTGATTTTAATAGAAAACAAGAAAATCACAGTTGTCGTTCATAAATAAATCGCGTGAAATCTATCAAAAAACATACGGAAAGGATGAAAGAATTTGAAGAAAAACTTTTTATTAATTCTTTTAACTGTCATGCTAGTCGGAATTCCGCAACTGTCGTTCGCACAAGGGGGAGGCGCTCCAGTGCAAGGGGGTACACCTCCAGGACATGAAGTTGCGTTGGAGAAACAATTAGAATCCATAGCGAAGAAAACGTACAAGTATTTTGAAGATTTTACTGATACAGAAACGGGTCTCACGTCTGATATTATGCGATTTGATGAGGAAGATGGAGAAGGAAAGCATACATCGCCTACGAATATCGGAATCTACATGATGAGTACTATTGGTGCCGAGGAAATGGGAATTATCTCACGAGAAGAGGCAGTTGAAAGAGTGAAAACGACCATTTCAAGTTTAGAAGACATGGAGACTTGGAACGGACTCTACTACAATTGGTACTTCACTGAAGACGGAAGCTTAATGTCTGACTGGGGAGAATTTATTTCTCAAGTCGATAATGGCTGGTTAACTGCAGGGCTGATTGTCGCTGCTGAAGCGTATGACGAGCTAGCAGAAGATGCACTGGCTATTGCTCACGACATGGATTATTCTACTCTTTATGATTTCGAGGAGAACTTATTCCATGGAGGATATGATGTTGAAGAAGGAAGTTTAACAGACCACCATTATGGTATGTTTTACACGGAGCCGAGAGTGACTAGCTATTTAGCGATTGGTAAAGGGGATGTTCCGTCGGAGCATTGGTGGAATATGTACCGGACACTTCCAGTTGAATGGGATTGGCAGCAACAAACTCCTCAAGGATATGAGGTTGAGTACGATGGCGTTGAATTTTTCCAAGGACACTATCAATACGAAGATATTAAGTATGTGCCAAGCTGGGGAGGAAGTATGTTTGAAGCGCTCATGCCTGGCTTGGTCTTAAATGAAATCGAACTGGGAACCTCAGGACTTGGACTGAATAATCAGCGTCATGTAGATGTACAAATTCAATATGCTGAAAACCAAGACTACCCTGTGTGGGGATTCTCTCCGGCAGCTATTCCGGGAGATTATTCAGAATTTGGGGTGCCAGAGGCAGGGACTGAAGGGTATCCTGAAGACGGTACAGTGACTCCTCATGCTTCTTTCTTAGCGTTGGATTATGCACCGATGGAAGTGTTTGAGAATATTCGTGGATTGAGAGACTTAGATACTTATGGACCGTATGGTTTCTATGATACTGTAAATGTCCACACTGAAGAGGTCACAGAAGCCTATTTAGCCCTGGATCAAGGGATGATTATGGTATCCATTGCTAACTATTTACATGATGGTTTGATTCGCGACTATTTCCATCAAAATGAGATCGGCGAAACTCCTGAACATCTCATTGAAAGAGAAGAATTCTCTATAGAATAATAAAGTAAAAATTGAACCTGACTCTTGCTAATCAAGGAAGAGTCAGGTTCATACATAAATATATTTACATATGAAGAGTGAGGGAGAGCAATGACAGAAGTGAAAACAAGTCAATCAAAACATGAAATAAAAGCTGGAGAATACACGTTTACTTTTTTAAATAGCGGAGATTTATACCATGCCTTTCATCAGGATACGATGATTAATCAATGGTTCTCTAACCCGATTGACGGGTCATTAAATAACATTTATTTGCGGATTTACAAGGACGGTTCTATCGATCAAGTGAAACCATTACTTGGAGTGAAATCGAACAGTCAAGTCACTTTTGGTGAATCAGAAGTGCTGTGGTATGGAGAAATCGATCAACTTTCTTACGAAGTTACGTTCACATTAACAGAAAAGGGAGTTTGGTTCTGGGATATACAGTTACATGGCAAAGATGTAACATGTGATGTTGTTTATGGTCAAGATCTAGGTTTAGGCAAGGCAGCAATGGTCAGAACGAACGAAGCTTATACCTCTCAATACATCGATCATAAGGTCTTAAATGATGAAAACTTAGGGTATATTGTTTGCAGTCGGCAAAACCAGTCTCAAGAAGGGGACTTTCCCTATTTGCAGCAAGGCTGTCTCACTAAAGCAACGGGATATTGTACAGATGGATTTCAGTTTTTCGGACAATCATTCAAAGAATCGAATACACCTGAAATATTGGCAAACAGAGATTTTCCTAACCTAATCTATCAATACGAGTTTGCCTATACAGGACTTGTTACTAATGTAATGAATGTAAATGGAAATGCAGTGGCGACTTTTTATGGTCTATTTAAGTCCGATCATGCCTTAAGCGTGGATGAACTTGAGTTTCAAAATGACTTACGTGAGGCATCGAATGAAATACGAGGAAAAGAAGGAAGCCTCGAGAAAAAACAACCAATGGAGAAAGTGGTAACAAAAATTGGCCAACCACTGAAAACAGAAGAGTTGACGGAAGAGGAGATCGCTCACTACTTTCCAAGGCGTCAGCTTGAAGAGAAAGACAACGGGGAACTCTTGGCCTTTTTTACTGATACATACGAGCACGTCGTACTAAAGAAAAAAGAGATGTTGGTAGAGCGCCCCCATGGACATATCCTTATGACTGGAAACAATCATAAACTCGAAACCGATGTATTAACCACCACATCGTATATGTACGGGATCTTTAACTCTCAGCTTGTGGTAGGGAATACTTCGTTTAATAAGATGCTAACGAACGCAAGAAATCACTTGAATGTGATGAAAACATCGGGGCAACGTATCTATATCGAAGCAAACGGCTCTTACCAATTACTCACGATGCCTTCTGTTTATGAAATCGGCTTTAATTATAATCGCTGGTATTATAAAACGAATGATGATTTGCTGATTATTACGAACTATACGATCGTTGATTCGCCAGAACTTCATTTACATGTCCGTTCTGTCAAAGGAAAGAAGTATCGGTTTATGGTGACGAATCAAGTCAGTATGAATAATAACGAGTATGAGGTGCCCTTTAACTTGTCGGAGAAAGATGGAGAATTTATTTTTTCAGCAGATGAAGCGTCTGATAGTAAGGGAGTTTATCCGAACCTGGAATATTCATTTAGCTTTGATGCAGACGGAGTGGACGTTGGAAATGAATCGGAGCTGACGGAAAATGTAGGAGAAGGAGCTGCCTCGCTGGTTGTGTTTAAGCTTGACGAAACAGATGAATGGGCGCTAACGATGTACGGGGCTCTTCATGGCGAAAAACCACAAATCATTGACCGGGATTTCTCAACAGAAGTAAAAAGATATCGGGAATATTACGAGACAATGATGAATGACTTCCAGTTGTCATTTAAAGAAGAGTATTCTGAAGATCTTGAAAAGATGAATGCATTGACGTGGTGGTACACGCATAATATGCTCGTCCACTACTCTGTTCCTCATGGATTAGAGCAGTACGGAGGCGCAGCATGGGGTACGAGAGATGTATGCCAAGGTCCTGTAGAATATTTCTTTGCTACACATAAGTACGAGCAAGTCAAAGATATTATAAGGAAAGTATATGCTCACCAGTATGATGTGGAAGGTAATTGGCCACAGTGGTTTATGATTGATGACTATTACAAGATTCAGCAGACTGACAGTCATGGGGATATTATCATTTGGCCGTTGAAAGTAATCAGTGACTATTTGAAGTCTACAAAAGATTTTGCAATTCTTGATGAAGAACTTCCTTATACTTCATCAGAGACATTCGCTTTTACAGAAAAGAAAGAAACTCTTCTTGATCATATTAAAAAGCAATTATCCTATATACAGAGTCATTTCTTACATGATACGTACCTTTCTTCTTATGGGGATGGAGATTGGGATGACACGTTACAACCGGCAAACCAAGATTTAAAACAATACATGGTCAGCAGTTGGACAGTTTCGTTAACGTATCAGGTCATCAATCAGTTAAGTGAAGTCTTGGAAGAAGTGGATCCGTCAGAAGCGGCCGTTCTTAAAGAAATGAGTACGGGCATTCAAGCTGATTTCACCACTCATATGCTTGATACTGATGTGATCCCAGGTTTTCTTTATATGGAAGACCCAGAAAATCCTGAAAAAATGTTGCATCCAGAAGATACAAAAACAGGGATAGACTATCGGCTCCTACCCATGACTCGCAGTATGATTAGTGAATTATTATCACCAGAACAAGCGGAGCATCACTACACCATTATTAAAGATCAATTAGCTTGTCCTGATGGGGTTCGGCTCATGAATCAACCTGCGAAATATACAGGTGGGGTAAGCACACATTTCAAACGAGCGGAGCAAGCGGCGAATTTCGGACGAGAAATTGGGTTACAGTATGTGCATGCTCATATTCGTTATGTAGAAGCTATGGCCAAACTGGGGAAAGAAGATGAAGTGTGGCACGGCTTACAAACGATTAACCCTATCCGAATTCAAGATGTAGTTCCTAATGCTGAACACCGTCAGAGTAATGCGTATTTTAGTAGTTCAGATGGTAAATTCAACACCCGATACGAAGCGGCTGATCAATTTCATAAGTTAAAAGAAGGGAAAGTAGCAGTAAAAGGTGGATGGAGAATTTATTCCAGTGGTCCAGGAATCTATATGAACCAGCTTATTTCTCAATGTCTGGGCATTCGTGAAGAAGGCGGAGACTTGATCATTGACCCAATGTTACCGAACTCTTTAAACGGAGTTTCCTTTAAATTCCGATTTCATGACTATAAAATCACGTTTGTTTTCCACTTAGAAGAGAATGAAAAGAGGCTCGTTTTAAACGGGGAAAATATACCGTTTGAGTCACTTAAAAACCGTTATCGTGATGGGGGATTCAAAGTGAATAATGAGGTAGACTTCAAGAAAAACAGTGAGAACATCATGGAAGTGTTTTTGAAGTAGTTTATTCTGGACAGGATCAAGAGTGGAGCATATCAATTAATGGGGTAGTCACCACGACTACCTCCATTGACAAATCTATAGATTTTCACATAAACTAAAAGAAGTATTTGAAACGTTTCACTCTTGAAGTGCTGGAAGGAGAAAAGACATGGCTACAATTAAAGATGTTGCTAAATTGGCTGGAGTAGCTGTCTCTACAGCTTCTTATGCCCTAAATGGCACAAAGAAAATAAGTGATAGTACCAAACAGAAAGTAATCACAGCGGCAAAAGAGTTGAACTATCAAAAAAATGGTTATGCCATGGATTTGAAAATGAATAAAACCAAAATAATTGCGCTTATTTTAAGTGACCTTATCGGACCCTTTTATTCTGAACTGATTCAAGGGGTTCAAGAGGTAGTCATGGAACACGGTTATGACTTGATTGTCTGTAGTTCATATGGTGATGAAAGTTCGACAGCTGCTAAGTTTCTGCGAGAGAAAAGAGCAGATGGCGTCATCTTATTTGCTCATAATATAGAAACGCAACTTATTCAAGACTCGGTGAGAAAAGGTTTTCCAATCGTTGTATTAGATCGTGATCTATCTGATTACGAGGATATTATTAGTGTGAATGTGAATAATGAACACGGAAGCTATATTGCTGCTAAATATCTCATTGATCAAGGGAGCAAAAATATTGCTTTCGTTAGCGGACCGAAAAAATCAATAGATAGTCAGCTTAGGTTGGAAGGATTCAAACGAGCACTAAAAGAGCACAACCTTCCCTATTATTCTAAATGGAACATTAACGGTAAATTCACGAAGGACGGCGGCTATCAGGCAACGAAAATGCTTATTCATCAAGGGCAATTGCCAGATGCCGTGTTTTATGCGAATGATGAAATGGCGATTGGCGGAATAGAAGCCTTGAAAGAAAATCATATTGATATACCGAATCAAGTGTCCGTGATCGGCTTTGACGATATTCAGCTAGCCCCTTATATCCAACCCCCTTTGACAACGGTTAAACAGCCTAAATATGAAATGGGAAAACTATCTTCTCATTTAATATTTCAAGTTTTAGAAGGGGAAGACGTTCAAAATTTTTACTCTCTTGAAACCGAAATGATTATAAGAGACTCAGTTCAACGATCTTTTTAACAAATGAACAGCAAATAGATTCATAATTCAGTCGAAGTAGTTCTTTTACATTGGTCACTTAGTGAAACCAATCTTGCTATTTCGGCTGATTTTCTTATGTAAACAGTCAATTTAATAAAAACAATTTGTGTCTATTAGGTAAAATATCAAAAAATTCATTGAAAACGGATACAAGATGGATTACAATGAATTTATTGAAACGTTTCGATAGATTCAGTGGAGTAAACTTGCTATCTACTTTTAATTACTAAAATGATGAGTAAAAGGAGAATATTAAGAGTTACTCACTGAAAAAAGTTTTTTAATTACATATGTCTAGTATGTAAGAACAAGATTTTTGTAAATAATACCTATATTTTTTTAATTTTAAACGAAACGTTTCACATGGGATAGGGAAGAGAAATGGCATTCTTAATTAATCATTTAAAGGAGAGGGAATTTATGACTAAAAAGTTTTATCTGTCTATTGCGTTAATGGTTAGTAGTGCCTTGATGATCACTGCATGCGGTGGCGGAGGCAGTGAAGATGAAACAGAACTCAGCGTTTGGGCAATGGGGGAAGAAGGGACATTATTACCTGAATTAGCCGAAAAGTTTGAAGAAGAAAATCCCGAGATTTCAATTAATGTTCAAGCCATTCCATGGGACACTGCTCATGATAACTTGTTAACAGCGGTGGCATCAGGCGAAGGTCCAGACGTCCTTCAAATGGGCACATCTTGGGTACCGGAATTCGCAGATGTGAATATGATGCTTGATTTAACCCCTTATCTTGATGATTACCCAGCTTTTAACAAAGAGAATTATTTTGATGGAGCGGCCGAGTCAATGGAATATGAAGATCAAATTGTAGGGATTCCATGGTATGTTGATACGCGTGTCTTGTATTATCGTACGGATCTGTTAGCAGAAGTCGGATATGACGACGCTCCGGCTACGTGGGATGAGTTAAAGGATGCGTCCACACAGTTAGCGGATCGCGGTGACGACTACTACGGTTATGATATCGATCAGAATGATCAGTTTGTGCCATTTATGTTCGCTTGGCAAAACGGTAGCGACTTTATTGATGAAGAAGGAAATACGGACTTTGAAAGCCCAGAATTCATGGAAGCGATGGAATTCTATCATAGTTTCTTCGCAGAAGGAATCACACCAACATCAGGACAGTTGGACATTATTCAGTCGTTTAGCAACGGTCAACAGCCAATGTTCCAAAGCGGACCTTGGATGGTGAATATTTTGAATAATGACGCTCCTGACATTGAAGGAGACTGGGCTGTAGCGCCATTACCTGAGAAAGAGACGAATACTTCTTATATTGGCGGATCAAATTTAAGTGTGTTTAATAACACGGATCACGTAGAGGAGTCTTTGCAGTTTATCGACTTCCTTGTTGATGAAGAGACACAGTTAGAATGGTTTGAAATCTCCAATACTTTACCTTCTAGAGTCGATGCGTGGGATGATTCAAGATTAGATGGTAATGAAATGCTTTCCGTATTCGGTGAACAATTGGAGGAGACAAGAGCATCCCCTCAACTCCCAGAATGGGAAGCGATCGCTCAGGAAATGATTAGATCAATGGAAAGAGTGAATGTCGGTGGTGCCGACTTGCAAGAAGAAATGGAAGATTTCAGAGAAAAAGTGGAAGAAGATATTTTGGCTGACTAAAAGCTTGATCGAACGGCTGTCGATTAGCAATAAGTTAATACCTTGTTAATCGTCAGCTCTTACATAATTTATTAGATGATTCTAACCAAAATAGTGAGGGGGGAGAACTTTGGGAAATCTATTAAAAACTTTGTATAGAGACCGGCATCCATACATATTCATAGCTCCAGCATTTTTATTGTTAATGATGTTTAGTCTTATTCCTATTGTTGTTGCTTTCTTTATCAGTTTCACAGACATAAACCTTAGAGGATTAGCAGACTGGTCACAAATTAGTTTTATTGGATTAGAAAATTATATTAAGTTGTTTAATGACAGTGTGTTTATTACATCCATTTTCAATACATTGTTTTACGTCGTTATTGGGGTACCATTAGTGATTATCTGTTCGCTTAGCGTTGCCTTAATCCTAAATTATGGGAAAGATAAGATTTTTCATTTCTTTCGCGCTGTTTACTATATGCCGTCTATCACGAATATCGTAGCAGTTGCTGTGATTTGGGGATTCTTATATAACACCCATTATGGTCTGTTTAACTATTTCCTTTCCTTAGTTGAAATTGGCAGGGTTCCTTGGCTTGAACAGCCTACACTGGCAAAAATTTCCTTAATCCTCTTAGCAGTTTGGAAAGGTCTTGGAATTAACATGATCATTTTCTTAGCTGCCTTACAAGGTATTCCAAAAGAATACTATGAAGCAGCTAAAGTTGATGGGGCTAATCGCTTACAAACTTTATGGCATGTGACTATCCCTCTACTTGGATTTGCTACTTTCTTTGTCACTGTAACGACCCTAATTGGCTGGCTTCAATTTTTCGAAGAACCTTATGTCATGACCAATGGTGGACCGTTAGATGGCACGCTGTCTATGGCATTATTTATATACAGAAGCGGATTTCAGTTAAGCGAGTTTGGTTATGCAGCGGCAGGTTCGTTTGTACTGTTCTTCATGATTATTATTGTGACATTAATTCAGTTTAAATTCCGAAAAGCAGATGTGGAGTATTAATTAATAAAAAAACGGTCGTAGATCATGTGGAGGTGAAAACAAATGTCATCAGCAACAATAAAGAAATTGGAAAAGAATTTTATGATTGTGTTGTTGGTCGTTGGTGGGATCATCATATCTATTCCATTTATGTGGATGATATTGAGTTCTTTTAAACCATTGAACGAGGCCGTACAGATGCCGCCGACTTTTTTACCGCAAAACCCGACATTTGAAAACTATATCAATCTCTTTACAAACCTGAACTTCGGGATCTATTTAAGGAATACACTCATCATTGTTTTCTTTTCTTTTATTGGTCTGATTTTCAATGGTATGGCGGGATACGCCTTTGCAAAGTACCAATTTAAAGGAAGAAAAGTCATTTTCTATACCATTCTTGCTACAATGATGATTCCAGGACAAGTGACGATGATTCCCGTGTACTTAATTCTCAACCAAATGGGATTAACGAATACAATGACAGGGATTGTGCTACCTGGTTTGGCGGTGGCCTTTAGTATTTTTCTATTCAGGCAGTTTATGCAAACCATACCCGATGATTTAATAGAAGCTGCAAGATTAGATGGTGCTGGAGAATACTATATATTCTTTAAGCTTATTATTCCAATAGCTAAACCAGTGTTTGCTGTTCAAGCCATCCTAACATTTATCGCAGCATGGAACAGTTTCTTGTGGCCGCTGATTATTGCAAGTGACCAAAGGTTGTATACATTATCTGTTGGACTAGCGCTCTTAGAAGGGCAACATTCCAGTAATTTTGCTTTACAAATGGCAGGGGCAGCATTTATGGTCGTTCCGATCGTCATTATCTTCGCCTTTTTTCAAAAATACATTATCGAAGGTTTTACCATGTCAGGGCTTAAATAAATGGCAAAAAAACACTAATCTGATTAGTGTTTTTTTGTTAGGTGTTATAGCGACTGTGTAGAAAATGAAAGACAACCTTCCCCCAAGCGCTTATCCAGCCAAACCACTAAAATGTACTGTACATTTTCAAATTTTCCCAATTACATTTATACAGAATATTGTGACATAATGTTACAAGAAGCAAGTATTAAAAAGAGGGTGATCCGATTGCCTAACCGTGTAAATTCTTCTAAAACAAATATCATTAATAAAGTTAGGAAACTGCTCCGCGTCAGTTTATTAACAAAAATGGTTGGCTTGATGAGTATATTGGTCACAACGATGATTCTTGCTCTAGGGTTTTATTACAATCAACAATATTCTGATCAGGTATGGGAACAGTCGGGAGAACGAGCGTTAAGTGTCGCATTAAGTGTGGCGTCGATCCCAGCTGTTCGTCACGCTTTTGAAGACGAACATCCTGAAGAAACGATTCAGCCTATTGCTGAAGATATTAGGGTTGAAACTGGAGCGGAGTTTATTGTAGTCGGAAATGATCAAGAGATAAGGTATTCGCACCCTTTAGAAGACAGAATTGGCCATCGAATGGTTGGTGAGGATAACGACCGTGCGTTGCTTGAGGGTGAATCATATGTTTCACGAGCAGTTGGTTCATTAGGACCTTCCATTCGCGGGAAAACTCCAGTTTATGATGATGACGGGGAAATTATTGGTGTAGTATCCGTCGGTTTTCTTCAGGAAGATATTGAATTAACAGCTGGTAATTTCTTATCCGATACTTGGGTAATTATTGCCGGTGTATTAGGAATCGGATTTATTGGGTCATTTCTAATCTCTTTTCATGTAAAAGAATCGATCCATGGTTTGGAGCCTGAAGAAATAGGAAAGTTATTTAACGAAAAAGAGGCCATTATGCAATCGATTCATGAAGGGATGATTGCTATAGATGAACAAGGTAACATATCTATGATTAATCAAAAAGCTAGAGAATATCTTCAAGTAGAGTCAACCAATGCAAAACTGATAGGTGACCCATTGACCGATATTTTACCGAATACTGGTTTATTAAACGTTGTAAGTACAGGAAACCCGGATTTTAATAGTGAGATGTGGATTGGAGAGGAACACTTTGTTGTTAATAGGGTGCCAATTTTTAGTGATAATGAAATTACCGGTGCTGTAGCAACCTTTCGTAATCGGACAGAAATTCGTGAATTATCGCAAGAGCTTTCCCACGTGAAAGAATATGCTGAAGGATTAAGAGCGCAAACCCATGAATTCTCAAATAAACTGTATACAATTTCCGGATTGCTTCAACTTAAAAGAATTGATGAAGTCATTGAATTCATTGATAATGAGTCTAGAGTACAGCAGGAATGGATGCGCTTTCTAGTAGAAAATGTCTCTGACAAAATCGTAAGCGGGGTCTTGTTAGGGAAATTGAACCGAGCCATGGAAATCGGTGTGAACATGACATTTGATAAACATAGTAGCCTATTAGAGCCTCTGTTAAAAAGACAAAAGGAAAACATCGTAACCATTCTAGGAAATGTAATTGAAAATGCCGTCGAAGCTGCAAGTTTAAATAAATCAGAACAACCTCATGTTCATCTTACTTTCACCGATATTGGCACTGAATTTATATTCGAAATTGAGGATAACGGACCAGGAATCGTTCCAGAAAAACGAGAACAAATCTTTCAAAGAGGTTTTTCGACAAAATCCAATTCGAAACATCGTGGAGTTGGCTTAGCTTTAGCAGCTACAGCAGTAAAAGATCTTAATGGTTCTATTTTCATTGAAGAAAGTAATTCAAACGGAACGTGTTTTGTGATTGCTTTGCCAAAACAGTCTGTTTACAAAAAGGGGGTGATGTGATGTCTTCAAAAATCACGTTTCATGTTTTAATTGTAGAAGATGATTTCAGAGTCGCTCAGATAAATCAAGCTTTCGTAGAAGTGATCGAAAACTTTTCCGTAATGTCTGTTGTGAAAACTGGGGCAGAAACAAAGGCTTTCTTGCAGTCTAACCAACGTGTGCCTGATGTGATCTTGCTAGATATTTATATACCTGATGTAACTGGTTTGGAACTCCTTTGGTATATTCGCAGCAACTATCCTGAAATTCAGGTGATTATGATAACAGCAGCAAACGAAACTGCCACCATTCAAGAAGCTTTGCAGGCTGGGATATTTGATTACATTATGAAGCCAGTAAAAAAGGAACGTGTAGAAAATACTTTTCAGCGGTTAAGAGAAGAAACTCAATTACTTTTAGATCAGGAAGCCTTGTCTCAAGAGGAATTAGACGAATTAAGGTTTGGGAAGAAAGTCCAATATGAGACGGTTATCACAAATGATGAGGATTTACCTAAAGGGATAGACCCGTTTACGTTAAAAAACATTTGTCAGGCATTACAGGAATCAGGGGATCAAGGACTGACAGCGAGTGTAGCTGCTAAGTCGACTGGAACGAGCCGATCTACTTCGCGCCGTTACTTAGAGTATTTAATTTCCGTTAACGAAGTCCGCGTGCAAATGATTTACGGTGATGTTGGCCGTCCGGAAAGAAGGTATTTCATCTAAAATAGAATTCCCATTTACAAAACGTGGATATGTTCAAACGAATTTATTTGTGTATTTTACCGTTTTCAACTCGTAAACAAAATGAACAAAATACAACTTATGATCAGAATATTTAATCTTCTGTATATTCAGATACTATGAAACTAGTTCTTCATAAATCTGATTACTACAGGAGGTTTTTTTATTGAGACATTTATGTAAGCGTTTTATTTATGCCGCAGGAGTTTCCGGAATGTCATTTGCACTCTTAACGGCATGTGGTGAACCACCGGATGACCCTACAGAAGAAAATAATAATGAGGCAGAAGCTGAGAGTAATGCTGATGGAAATCAATCCAATGATACAAATGAGGTTGCTTCCGATTGGGAACCTGAAAATGACGTAGATTATATTGCCCCTGCAGATGCTGGGGGAGGATGGGATACACTCATTCGAACAACTGCTCAGGTGATTGACGAAGAGGATTTAGCCCCTGTCAATTTCGCTCCCCAGAATATTCCTGGGAGTGGTGGTGCAATTGGATGGGCTGAAGTAGCTGGACATGCTGGTGAACCTCAACCTTTATTCGCAGCGAGTCCGCCTATTATCCTTGTCCCATTAACGGAAACTTCGCAATATGATCACACGGATTTCACGCCGGTAGCCAATTTAATTACAGATTATTCAATTGTTCTCGTTCAGCCTGACTCAGAATTCGAATCAGTTGTTGATGTTTTTGAAGCAATCGAAGAAGATCCACAATCTGTCTCTGTTGGAGGAGGCTCAGCTGCGGGAAGTATGGATCATATTTCTATGGCTGGGGCAGCTGCAGAATTTGGTGTGAATGCAGCAGATGTGAACTATGTACCGTTTTCTGGTGGAGGAGAAGCAATGACAAATCTTCTCGGTGGACACGTGGATGTGGTCATTACAGGAGTAGGGGAATCGACTGGACAAGTAGAATCAGGTGAACTCCGGCCTATTGCGTATTCTTCTGAAGAGCCAATCGAAGTGTTAGCTGACGCTGGAGCAGAAACATTTATCGAGCAAGGAATCGATTATACCTTCGATATTTGGAGAGGCATTATGGGCCCACCTGATATGCCGCAGGAAGCTGTGCAATATTACGAAAACATGTACGCAGATATGATGGAAACATCGACTTGGGAAGGACAAGTGGAAAACCTTGGCTGGATTAATAACTACCAGAACAGTGAAGAGTTCAGTGAGTTCCTTGATGAGCAATTTGAGTTATTTGAAGATGTCCTAACAGAAATTGGATTAGTCGAGTAATAGATAAATTAAGGAGGATAGCGGCCCTGCTTCCTCCTTGTTCTTTTATATACGAAACACATTTGTTAGAAAGGAGACCTTATTTGTGGATACATTAAAGAGGTTCAGACCAAATCAAATCATATCCGTTATCTTATTTCTCTTTTCCATATTTTATATCGTCCTTGCCTATCAAATACCTGGATATGCTTTACCGCGGCCGGTAGATGCTGATTTATTTCCTAAAGTTCTAGGTTTTTCTATGGTAATTCTCTCTATTGCTCTGTTTTTTGAACGGGATCGTCCCGTTGATAAAGAATCTGAATCTGAAACCGAAGATCATCTGTCTCACGAAACAGAGGAGAAAGAAGAGAAGAGGCGAGAAACTTTTTGGGAAAAGGCAGAGACGCAGATTGTGGTCACTGCGGTTGCCATAGCGGCTTATATATTCTTGCTTGAACGAGCCGGTTTTGTCTTAACGACATTGGTATTTGTTTACGGCATGACATGGTTTTACGGATATAAAGGCCATTTGGCAAATATCATTGTTGCCTCGATCATTGGTTTTGGATTTTATTTTTTATTAACTAGAGGACTAGGTGTTTATTTACCCCCTGGGTTACTACCGTTTTAAAGAGAGGTGTTTAAGCGATGGATGCGTTTGAGAATTTATTATATGGTTTTGAAATTGCCCTTCAACCTGAAGCATTACTATTTGTGTTAATCGGTGTAGTGGCAGGAACAGTCATCGGAATGCTTCCAGGATTGGGACCGATAAGTGCGCTCGCTTTAATGATCCCAATAACTTATGGGATGGATCCAGCGATCGGAATAATATTGATGGCAGGAGTTTATTATGGGGCTATTTTTGGCGGGTCTACCTCTTCCATTCTATTGAACGCACCTGGGGTTGCTGGTACTGTAGCTACTTCCTTTGATGGCTATCCATTAGCAAAGCAAGGAAAGGCCGGAAAGGCATTGGCCATTGCAGCCTACTCTTCATTTATTGGTGGAACAGTCAGTATTGTTGGGCTTATGTTTATCGCCCCATTGCTAGGAAGGGTCGCAGTAAGCTTCGGTCCGTCAGAGTATTTCGCTTTAATGGTGTTTGGTTTGACAGCTGTAGTTAGTTTGTCTGAAAAATCGTTAATAAAGGGATTAATTGCTGCTGTTTTTGGTGTGATGGTATCACTGATGGGAATGGATCTTCAAACAGGCACAGCCCGGTATACATTTGGAAATATTAATTTGCTTGATGGGATCGATTTTCTAATTGTCGCACTAGGTGTTTTTGCATTAGGGGAAGTTTTTGTCTTGTTGAAAAAGCGATCAGGAGCAGCGAAACAAAATTCCTTAGGTTCTTTGAAATTAACAAAGCAAGAAGTGCGGGAGATCGCTCCACCGATCGGAAGAAGTTCGATTCTAGGGTTCTTTACAGGAGTTCTTCCTGGAGCAGGTGCTACTATTGGATCTTTTCTTGGATATACAATGGAAAAAAACATTGCAAAAGATGGGAATACATTTGGAAAAGGAAACATAAAAGGGGTAGCTGCCCCGGAAGCAGCTAATAACGCAGCTAGTGGCGGATCTTTTGTACCATTATTAACTTTAGGTGTCCCGGGATCAGGAACGACTGCAGTCTTACTTGGAGCTCTTCTCGTTATGGGGATTACTCCAGGTCCGTTAATGCTTGAAGACCGGCCGGATGTATTTTGGGGAGTCATTGCAAGCATGTATATCGGGAACATTTTTCTATTAATTTTAAATTTACCGTTAATTCCTCTTATTTCTAAAATTTTGAATGTTCCACGGGCGATGTTGCTTTCTTTAATCATCGTGTTTTGTATGATTGGTGTCTATGGTTTAAGCTTCAATCCGTTTGATCTTATGCTTGTTCTCATTTTCGGATTAATTGGATTTGCTATGCGAATGTATAATTTCCCAGCAGCTCCGTTGATTTTAGCGATGATTTTAGGTGCGATTATGGAAGAAAATATGCGGAGAGCTTTACAAATTTCGTCAGGCGATTGGATGATTTTTGTAGATAAGCCTATTTCGCTAACTTTATTAATTATGGCTGCCCTTTCGCTTCTTATTCCATTAGTCATCCGTGTTATTAAATTTATTAACAGAAAGAAAGCGTGATAGTAAGGTTATAAATAATTATTACTGAACCAAACGTTATTGTTGGACTGGAATGGAGTTGAGTGCTGTGATTAGAGCGGGGACCATTGTAATTATTGCCCTTGCAGTAGGTTGGATATTCAATTTACTTCAAGTACCGGCAGGGTGGCTTCTTGGGGCATTGCTGACGGGATTATTCGTAGGTCTTACCCGCTCTAATGTAAACTACGATGGCTGGCCCTTTAAATTGGCTCTTTCTCTCGTTGGAGCGAATATTGGTCTTCTCATGAATAAAGAGTTGTTCGGGATAATAGGATTATACTTAGGTCCCTTGTTAATCACCCTACTCTTGACACTAATAAGTGGTTTTTTTCTAGGCTGGCTGCTATTTCATTGGTCAAAAATATTAGATAAACGAACCGCTTTTTTCTGTTGTATTCCAGGCGGTGCTTCCGAAATCATTAGTGTAAGCAGCGAATATGGTGCTGATGAGAGAATAGTTGCGGCTTTTCATACTGCTAGAATTACACTGTTTGTTTTATGCATACCGTTTGTAGCTGGAATTTGGAACAATACGAATGGAAATGAACTAACGGAAGTGGCTTCTTATTCACTTTCGTATGAACTTATCTTGACTTTTATAGTAGTTATGACCCTTGCTACCGTTTTGAACCGTTTATTTAAAGTGCCTGCAGGGGCCTTGCTGTACGCGATCGCTATGGGCTTTATTTTTGGAGAATTTGTCTTTCAAATCGAGAGAGTTCCAAACTATATCGGCGGTATCGGTCAAGGATTAATTGGTGTTATGGTCGGTGTGAGGTTTGACAGAGAAACCCTGGTGCGGCTAAAGCGAATTGGAACGGTAAGTATAAGTATTTTAAGTATCTATTTAGGAATCAGTTTTATTTCCGGGTACGTCTTTTGGAAATTAAGTGACGTAACATATATCGTAGGTTTATTAAGTGTGGTTCCAGCTGGAGCAGCAGAAATGTCAGCCACAGCTTTCGCACTGGAGCTTGAACCTACATTAGTTGCCAGTCTTCAGATCATCAGAGTGATCAGTATCTTTGTAACCCTACCGTTATTAATTTGGTTAATAAATAAATTACGATGAGAGTACTGTAAGATAATTCCTACTAGAAAAAATTAATGTATGAGAGGCCCAAAAAATGTAGTTGTCCAGTTCAAACCACGCAAGTTGTCCTTCTAGACTTGAAAATCCCAATTCCAATAAACAAATCATTCAAAGAGATAGTATAGAAGATTTTACTGTACAGTGCTATAGCGTATAACTAGAAAATTAAAGGTAATCCTACCCCCATGACGAAGGTGTAGTGATAGGAGATTTTACATTTAAGGAGTGAACGAACTGTGCAAACATCTCATGACATTCAAATAACGAGAGACGTAAAGGTACCGATGAGGGATGGTGTCCTGTTGTCTGCAGACATTTATCAACCGAAGGCTGAAGGGGAGTTTCCGGCCATTGTCGTGCGAACACCATATGGAAAGACGACCGATCAGTCTCATCAAACCGGCTGTTTTTTTGCTGAAAATGGATATGCCATCATGTATATGGATGTAAGAGGACGAGAGGATTCTGATGGGGAATTCATTCCGTATCGAAACGAGGGCATTGATGGCTATGACTCTATCGAGTGGATCGCAGCACAGCCATGGTGCATGGGAAAAGTGGGAACTCTCGGTGGTTCTTATTTAGGCAGGGTGCAGTGGCTCACTGCGTTACACAAACCACCTTCCTTGAAAACGATGATTCCGCTCGTAACCCCGTCCGATCCTTTCGTTGAATGGCCGACGGGACTGCCCAATCCACAGCATATTTGCTGGGTTTACCGGACCAGTGGACGTGTTCAGCAAAACCTTAACGTAGTGAACTGGGCGGAGGTTTACGACCACTTACCGATGATCGAGATGGATGAAAAAACCGGACGACGATCAGAACAATGGAAAGAAGAAGTCCGTCATTCTTATTTGGATGACTATTGGAAGCACCTTTGCTACCAAGACAAATTTGATCAAATCGACTTGCCTGTCTTACATATTTCAGGGTGGTACGATGATGAACAAATCGGGACACCGCTGAACTTCATTGGGATGACTCATACCGATGAATCTAAAAAATCTAAGCATCATCAACGATTGCTCATGGGACCGTGGCCTCATCAAGTGAACAAATCAACCACGTTTGGCGAGCTTGAATTTGGTCCCACGTCAATCATTGATATGCATCAATACCAGCTTCGGTGGTTTGACTACTGGCTAAAAGGGATTGACAATCAGCTCATGGAAGAGGCCCCAGTGCAGATTTTTGTAATGGGTGAAAACAAATGGCGACAGGAACAAGAATGGCCGCTTGCTAGAACGGCCTGGACGAAATATTATTTGCACAGTGACGGAAATGCCAACAGTTTATTTGGTGACGGGACGCTGTCAGCAGAGAAACCAAAAATAGGAGAGCCGGAAGAGGACCATTACCGTTATGATCCGAGTAACCCTGTGCCATTTATTACTGAGATGATTTCCAGTCAAATTGGCGGGGCTGACGATTATTCAGCCATCGAACGGCGTGATGATGTTCTCGTTTATACCACAGAAAAACTGACAGAGGACTTGGAGGTTACAGGGCCTGTCACAGCGGAAATATATGCATCAACCGATGGACGGGACACAGATTTCATGGTAAAACTGTTGGATGTTTGGCCAAGTGGCTATGCACAGCGATTAACTGATGGAATGGTGAGGGGGCGTTTTCGAGAGGGAATGGAGACTCCGAAGCTTCTCGAACCTGGAGAAATCTATCCGTTTCATGTAGACTGCTGGAACACGTCCCATGTCTTTAAAAAGGGTCATAAGATTAGAATAGAAGTGGCATCAAGTGCCTTCCCAAAGTATGACCGGAATCTAAATACCGGTGACGAACTAGGTGTCACATCTGAAATGAAAACGGCTAATCAGACGATCTATCATAATGAACAGCATCCATCGGCGATTGTGCTACCGGTGATTCCTAAACGTTAACATGAAAAAATGTCCCCTGCATACGATAGCAGGGGACATTTTTTAGGCTACAGTGCCGGTTGCATCAGATGATATAATGCCTCTAGTTTGTAGAATTTGTTTTGAACTCTCATCAGCGGGACGGTAACCTTTGTCTAATAGTTCCTTGATATTAATTTTGTTATAAACGAAAGAAAATATGATTCCAGGAACCCATGCTCCAAACCCAAATGTGAATACTGAAACAGCAACTGCTGTAATAAACATAATGGCAGCCCATTTCAAGTCTCCTCTAAAAAGGGCTGGAAAAAAGCCAAAAAATAGCGTTGTCCAACTAAATCCTATCTTAATTTCTTTTAAAACTCCAGCGTCATTCTTTAGTCTTACGTGCATGCTTGACCACTCCTTATATTCTATCGAAATTCATGATAATTATACTATAAAAAATAAATAATGAACATTATTTTCCAAAAATAATATAAATATAGGTATTAAGTATTGTTTCTTAGGGTGGTAGTTTTTATCCTGAAAAAACTTGATTTATATCTAAATCAAAGAGGATCAATAGTATTTGAAAGCTACTATTCGCAGTTGTATATGTCTGTTTAAATCTTCCTTCATACGATGTATAATTATCAGATACAAAGAGGGAGGCTGAATATGTTTTGTCGCAAATGTTTAGTCAATATACATAAATCAGATGAACAATGCTCGAATTGTGGTACGGATCGATCATTATTTCGAAAAGGAATCATTCTTGCGAGCGCCTTATTTTTACTGGTCATTCTTAGTGGAGCCTACCTATATCAAAGTATTCCTGGGAATACAGCTACTACCGACCAACAGACCGCTTCCTTTTTAGCTGAACGGTCAGAAGGAAAAAAAGAGATAGGATCATTTGAAGTGCCTGTTTTTATTGAAGTGAGAGAAGTAATGAGAGAAGAAGAGATTGCTGCTCGCACAGAAGAGGCGATCGAGGAAGCGCAAGAAACGGTATATACAATTGCTACTCCAAATGAACAGGGTTCAGGTTTTCTCTATAGTGAAGATGGCATCGTCCTCACAAGTGCCCACGTGGTCAGGGGACATGATCTGATCACCGTTGTAGATCAATCAGGAGATATTTATGAAGGAAGGTTGCTCGGCTCCTCCGATTACATGGATATTGCTGTTCTAGAGGTAGAAGAATTCAAAGGAACAGAGCCATTTGAATTAGATACCAGTCAAGAATTTGATTCTGGTGAAGAGGTTGCAGCCTTGGGAAGCCCTAAAGGTGTGCAAAACACTGTCACAGAGGGGAATATCACAAACACTCGTTTAAATTTAACCATTGATGAGTATGAGTACGAAGATTTATATGAAATTTCAGCAGGTATCGTTGAAGGGAACAGCGGGGGTCCACTGTTTTCCATAGAACATCACTGTTTTATAGCCATAAATGCCGCGAAAAGTTTAGATGATCCCACCATTGGCTACAGTGTTCCCCTTTACAAAATTGAAGATTTAATTGATGAGCTGAAAACAGAGGGATGAGGTAGTTGGTTCCGCGAACCGAGGTTCCAGGAACTGAAGTTCACGGAACCAACGTCACCGGAACCAACGTCACCGGAACCAACGTCACCGGAACCAACGTCACCGGAACCCCATCCACTGCACCGTAGCTTCAATCTCCCTTTTCTTTTAACGATTGAAGGGTATTAATGGTCACATGAGTCATGCATTCTACCCCTATTTTCAAGGCTCGTTCATCGATATCAAACTCAGGATCATGAAGAGGTCGCTGGACGGTCCGAGATGGAATAGCTGTTCCGAGCCAGTAGTAGGCACCGGGGTATTTCAATAAGAACTTTCCGAAATCCTCTCCACCCATACTTGGCTGAATATCGGGAGTGGCCTCTTCCCCTAGTGTTTGTTGGGCTGTGCTTTTCACTAGTGAAGCCCACCGTTCACTATTCATCGTGGCTGGATAGCCATCTAAATATTTGACCTCAGCGGTGGCCCCCATGGAGGTGGCGATCCCTTCAGCGATTTCAGACATTTTCTGTTTAATCATTGTTTTCACGTCATTTTTGTACGTACGAACGGTACCTTCAAGAGTCACTTCCTCAGCGATCACATTGTAACGGGTGCCTCCCTGAATTTTGCCGATGGTAACGACGGCTGACTCTAGGGGATCGGTATTACGACTGACGAGCGTTTGTAGCCCTGTAATAACTTGGTTAGCGGCTATGATGGCATCATTTGTTTGATGGGGCATACTGGCATGGCCGGAAGACCCTTTAATGGTAATCGTAAATCGGTCTGAGTTCCCCATCATCGCGCCTGGACGTACACCGATTTGACCCACAGGTAAATCAGGCCAAACATGCTGGGCATAAATCGCGTCTGGTTTGTACTTATCAAAGACGCCGTCTTCCATCATTTTCGACGATCCACCCCTGGGCGCATCTTCCTCAGCTGGTTGAAATACTAGTAAAACAGTTCCTTCAAGTTCATGTTTGTATTTATTTAATAGGATTCCTGTCCCAATGAGCATAGCTGTATGCGCATCGTGACCACAAGCGTGCATTTTATTGTCGGTTTTGGACACGAAAGAATGATCATTTTTTTCGAGAATGGGTAGGGCGTCAATATCTGCTCTTAAGGCCACCGTCTTTCCAGGATGGTTCCCTTTAATGACGCCTAACACACCAGTGGTTGCATACCCCGTCGTAAAAGGAATCTGTTCTTTTGACAGCAGGTTCTGGATTCGTTTGGACGTTTCGAATTCTTCATGACTGAGTTCCGGGTTTTCGTGGAGTTCTCTGCGAATGTCAATCAGTTGGTCTTCGATTTTGTTTAATTCTTCTTTTATATTTTCTAAATTCATATTCCTCACACCTTCTTCAAAACTACTAAAAAATGAATCGCTATCCTCTTTCCTATTCTCTACCCCGTTAATCCAAAGATGGTAAGCGGAAGCGGCACTGGGCATGAGAAAATAGGTATGTACTTAGACTTTAGGCAGTTCACCATCATGTTCACCTCTAGTGACATTTTACCACAGTGCCGTCCAGTTACCTTTTAGTCCAGTCTTCGCCCAAATCATCGACCATTTATCAAAAAAATAGCTGCTTAAACCGATAATCTGTGAAAAATAGGTCATTTATCTTTTGATTTCAAGAATGATTTAGCTTTACCCTGTATAATAGAGGGTGCTACTAGAATCTAATAAACTGAGAAATAGAGGTGATCGGCCAATGTTTGGACAATCCTTTTTAGGAAAAATAGAGACACATCTTGTGTCAGATGATTATATGGTTAGACAATTTGTTCTGGATATTCTTGACTCAAGTTTTATCGGGACGGAAAATACATTTATGCTTGGTCTTGAAGCCAATGAAAAGAATCGCAGGGATCGAGATTCCAGCGAACATTTAACGTATCTTAAGCACTTGCCCATGCCAGAAGAAGGAATGAGGCACTTGTTGCTAGCCTTACGCCAGGAAAATCTTCCATCAGATCAGGCGGACGGGTACATAAGGTTATTAAACCATGCGGATCCATGTCTGGCTCAAAAATTGAAAGAGGATCTTTCGGCCGTTTTAAAAGAAAAAGGGTTGAACGTAAAGAATATGTCGTTCTACACCGACCTTTGTTCAGACCCAAATGATGTTATTTCGCAAAAACTACAATACGTGATTAAAAACCTTGAAACGTCTAAATCCTTTAAAAAAGATGTTTATTTACTAGGGAAACAAATCATGGAAATGATCGCAAGACGAGGCTTTCACGGTCCAAATGAGTTGTTGAACAGCATAAGGAAAATGCGGAAGAAACCTACTCTCAGTTTCCAAGACTTATACTACCTTGTTTTAGCAGGGCAGATGGAGACGGAAGTGGTCGTTCCAGATATGGTCGCTTTAGTTCCTATTCACAAATCAAACGAACAATTCTTGGAGGAATTCGCCGATGCCATGGTGAAAATAGGCACAAACCGAGTGGTGGACGCCGTCCTACCTCTTTTAGATGACAACGAAGTCCGGTTTCATGCTATCGATATCATCGGAAAAATCAAGACGGATTATGCCCAACGAGTGTTATTAGAAGAATTCAGCAGAGAAACAAGAGTGGATTCTAAAACGCTGATCGCCGCCTGTTTATGTGAACAACTATCAGCCCAAGCGATACCTATGATCGAGTCCTTTATCGAAGAAGGGTACGAAAAACGACTGCTAACCTTAGAGGGACCTTTGTATTGCAATTGTTTGATTAACGGAATCAATCATCCGAAGCTACAGCAATGGAAAGAAATCGCCGGTCACGAAGGGTATTCATCAGAACCAGAACCTGAAGCCGACTTAGACTCGGTCGACCTCCCTAGCAACGAAGAAGATGTGGCCATAGAGGTAGCGAGCGAACCTTCTCAGTCCGATATACAAGAAGAGAAGATTGAAACCAAAGAAGCTCCTGACCAGAAAAAACCAGAGAAAAAGAAGAAATCATACCTTGAGCTACTTCTAGAAGCGGAGTCTAAATCTACATCTAGACTTGCTTTTGAAGAAGAACCAAAAGTACAAGAAGAATCATATTCAATAGAACTTGAACCTCAAGATTTAGAAGATCAAGCAGACACTGACGTCCAGTCTGAACTCGTTAAAGAGTTGGCTTCAGAGGAAGAAGCTCAGGCAGAAGAGGTCGAGTTCGGGAGTGAAGCATCTTTTGATGAAGAAGAACAGCCACAAGAGGTTGATTTAGAGAGTGAAGCTTCTTCCGATGAAGAAGAACAGCCACAAGAGATTGAGTTCGAGAGTGAAGCATCTTCTGATGAAGAAGAACAGCTACAAGAGGTTGAGTTAGAGATTGAAGCATCTTCTGATGAAGAAGAGCAGCCATCAGAGGTCGAGTTAGAGATTGAACCTTCTTCCGCTGAAGAAGAGGAACCATTAGACATCCAGTTAGAAAGTGAAGTTCGTCCTGATGACATGGAAGATGAAGAATCAACTGGAATCCAAAGCGACGAAGTAGAAACGAAGGATGAAGAAGTCATCCATACACAAACTGCTCATCAGGAGGAAGTCCAAGAACCTACAATGGGAGACAATCCTGAAGACGAGATGGAGAGTCAGTTAGAAAATGATCCGATATTGGAAGAAAAAGACGAAGATCTAGAAGATGAAAAGTCGGAAACTGAGGTATCAACTGAGGACTCAAATTCTGAATTAGAGTTGAGAGATGAAGGAATCACCCTATCAGAAGCTACTCAACAGAATTTGGATCCAGTAGCTGAAGATGCCCCTTTAAACAAGAAAGAAGAGATCGAAAGTAAATCAAGTAATGATCAGATTTGGGTAGAAAAGAAGGGAGATGAGCAAGAGGAAAAGCAAGACTCAATTTCAACCGACGACTCAATTCCACCGCTAACTACTGAGTGGGAAAGCGCCGAACATGGAGAGTTAGACCAGTCGGAAACGGCGTCATCCTTGGAGACGGTCACCCCGTCTGATGAAAAGAAACCGAAACCTGCAACTCAACCTGAACAGACACCCGTTTCTTATGAAGAGATCAAGGCAGCTGTTGAAAGACTATACAGAGCAGGGGAACAATCCCAGACGCGGAGAAAACAAGTGAAAGTCGGACGAAATGATCCTTGTCCTTGCGGAAGCGGAAAAAAGTATAAAAAATGTTGTATGTAAATGGAATACCTATGCCTGCCAAGGAAAAGACCCCTTGGCAGGCATTTTTAGATTAGTGGAGCGGGAGGGGGACAGGCCGGATGGTGCTAGGTAGGTGCTACCAGTGCAGCACCTGTAGCATGACTCACCCACCACCTCCCCAATTCTTTTCGTCCGTCGAAACAAATAATTATACACTGCTCCCTGTTATTGTTAGAATGTCTTTATACGTTTGAGCAAGAAAGAGGAGTGAATAATATGTTAGATAAACAACCCAACAAACACATAGATGACATACCTGTATCTGTCCTAGACTTATCACCTGTTATTGAGGGGAAGACGGCTCAAGATGCATTCAAAAACACGGTCCACTTAGCTCAGCATTCCGAAAAGTGGGGTTATCATCGTTATTGGCTTGCAGAACACCATAATATGCCGGGCATTGCCAGTGCAGCAACATCTGTCTTGATCGGTCATGTGGCACAAGCCACGTCGACGATTCGAGTTGGATCTGGTGGTATTATGTTGCCAAACCACGCTCCATTAGTCATTGCCGAGCAATTTGGTACGTTGGAATCCTTGTATCCGGACCGTATCGATCTCGGATTAGGACGTGCTCCCGGAACGGATCAACGAACAGCTGCCGCTTTACGAAGAGGGCATGGAAGCACGGGCGATGATTTTCCAGATCAGCTTCAAGAATTGAGAACCTACTTCAATCCAGATTTAGCAAAAGGAGTTTTACCGGTTCATGCCGTGCCAGGAGAAGGACTGAACGTTCCGATTTGGCTGTTAGGTTCAAGTGGATTTAGTGCTCGTCT
Organism: Salipaludibacillus keqinensis; assembly: GCF_003226325.1. Taxonomy (GTDB): domain Bacteria; phylum Bacillota; class Bacilli; order Bacillales; family Salisediminibacteriaceae; genus Salipaludibacillus; species Salipaludibacillus keqinensis. The sequence continues at coordinate 319,813 of NZ_PDOD01000003.1, forward strand.
CGCTGCCCGTGAAGGACTGCCATTTGCTTTTGCCAGCCATTTTTCGCCGGAAAATACGATCCCAGCTTTGGAACTTTATTATGATCAATTCCAGCCGTCCGAAGATACGAAGGAGCCTTACGCAATGGTCGTAGCGAACGTCGTAGCGGCCGATACACAAGAGGAAGCGGAATACTTGGCGTCATCGATGGAACAGCAATTCTTGAACTTAATTCGCAATACACCATCGAAACTGCAACCACCCGTCAAAAATATTGGAGAGTTGTCCAGTGATTATGAAAAGATGATCCTTAAAAAACAATTCGGATCTTCCATCGTTGGAACGAAAGAAGTTGTACGAGAAAAGCTCCAGCAATTTTTAGAAGAAACGGGTGCAAGTGAAATGATGATTCATTCGCAAATTTACGATCATGAAGCCCGCCTCCGTTCCTTTGAGCTCGTAGCTGAGGTTACTGGAAATATTCGATAGAAAATAAGCCTCACCAAGGTCGCCCATGGCCACTATGGTGAGGCTTCATTAATGTCTTTAAGAAATGACGATCCCTCGTACATAAACCCGTTCAATCTTTAAATCAGCATACGATTCATTCAGGTCTTTTTTTATTTGAGATTCAAACCAGAGGAGGCCTTCTTGTCCATTGAGGGCAGAGCGGTCAGATCCTGAGATGACTTTTGTGATCGTATGTTTTAAAAAAGATTGACCTCGAGACAATGTCTCTACATTTGACCCATCTTCCACAACAATAGAAATAGAAAGTCGAACAAATTGACCATTATCGAGCATATAACCATCTTCCTCAAGGTGATACACCCTTTCCCATTCTTCCTCACCTGTCAAGTCTTCATAGGCCGATAAGATAGTGTCGTTTGGAATAACTAAAAAAACGACGGCTATGAGAAAAAATAAAAACACTGAAAGGCTACCAACGATCAAGAGAGATTTTCCTCGTCGTTTGCTGTTCTTCTTATTATTGCTAGATTTTTTACTTCTATTTTCTTTTGCCCGTTCTATGGCTTCTTCTGCATCCATCTTCATCACCAACTCCCATCAATATTCTTTATGATGGTTAAGTATAGTATAATTCTTTAGTCCTGTATACAAAGAGCTTGTTTAATCTGTAAGTATCATTATTTTTAAAGTGAATCAAGTTAAATAGTCCTACTTTATAGAAAGGGAGTAAACATTGTTAATAAGAGAAAGTGAAAGTTAGCTCTCTTTTTTATGTTGTTCTTCAAAAAATATCAATCAATTAAAAAACCATTTTATGGTATAATTTAACTAATGATATCATCTTAAACTGATAGATTACTTATCAAACCGAATAGCTATCTCGGAGTAGTGAGAAACACTATCATCATCGATCGTGATTGCATCACATGTTGGACTGAATTTTAATCAGTATTAAGAATTTAATTACGTCACCTTTGGGGAGTTTGCTAATGTATGTAAAAGGTAGAATTTTTTCAGTCATATTAGTCTTCATCATTCAGAGTGCATATATTTTCTATTATTTTCAAAGAGATGGATATATCAGTTTAGGGGGATGGCTTGGCTATCCACTTTTACTCCCCATTGGATATTGGACAGGGTATCAATTTGATAAAGCGAAATTTTTCTCGGAAAAAGACAGTTTGACTCACTTATATAATCGGCGTTTCATAGAGCATCAGTTTCAAAATTATTCCCAAAAGGCAAAACGAAATGGGGAAAGATTATTTGTCCTTTTGTTAGATTGCGATAAGTTCAAGAGAATTAACGACAGATGGGGACATGCCGCGGGAGATAATATATTAATTGAGGTAGCTAAAATACTCCAACAAAAAGAAGAGAATGTTTTCGCTGCAGCCCGATGGGGAGGGGACGAATTTCTAGTGGTCGGCTCTTGTGAGGATGCGCAAGAGGTAGATAAATTAAAGGAGAAACTAAATAAAAAATTTTCACTTATTAAGATTCCAAAGATGGAGGGACCTTTCTCTATATCCATCGGTGGAGCTGTTCAATGGTCTGACGAATCCAATGTTCAAGAGGTCGTTAAACAGGCAGATGCAAAAATGTATGAGCAGAAAAGTTTGAATAAAAAACTAAATGATTCGACACTTACAAAACTTAAATGACCACTCCCTTTGACAACAAGTACAAAGAGACTGGTGAAAATTCCGCTTTGTGTCCGACGCAATCTTTGCCCCTCTCATATACGGATAGAATGGAACTATTTCTAAGTATAGTGATTCATGTATAATTATAGGAAAGAAACCATTTACGTGTAGGGGGAAGAGGATGTTTTGTCAGCATTGCGGAACTCAGATGAAAGAAACGGATGAAACTTGTCCTCAGTGTCAATCAAAGCAACCTCCTTCATGGAAAAAATTTGTTGTATCGGTATTCCTGATGTTAATTGTAGGCATAGGGGTAGGTATAACCTCCATAACTACTTATCAATCAGCAACGGAAAAGACGCCAGTCGTTGGCATGGAAGTGACTCATTTAAAAGAAACGTATAAAAGATCCACTTTGTTTCAAACACCCTATTTCATTGAAGTGAGAGAGGCTCCTAGAGATTTGACTGAAGTGATTGCTGATGCACAGCATTGTGTATACACGATCGTCACTTGGGGAGAGCAGGGATCTGGTTTTCTTTATAATGAACATGGAATGGTCGTAACGAATGCACACGTGGTTCAAGGAGCCGAAACTGCCACAATTATTACTAAGAACGGGAACGAATACGAAGGAACTTTACAAGGATCGTCCAACCGTTTAGATATTGCTGTTTTGCATGTGGAGGAATTCGAAGGAAGAGAGCCTTTTCCAATGGAAGTAGACGAACCTTTCAGAACAGGTGAAGAAGTGGTGGCACTTGGAAGTCCCGGTGGGGTTCATAACACTGCTACCATTGGACACATCACAAATACAAATCGGGATTTATGGATAGGTCATTACGAATACGAAGATTTATATGAAATTTCAGCTAAAATTAGTGAAGGAAACAGCGGAGGACCGCTCCTCGCAAAAAATCATGAAAAATTCATTGCAATTAATGCAGCGAGGAATTTAAATGATCCTTCCATTGGTTATAGTATTCCCCTTTATAAAGTTAAATCTCTCATTGATGACATGATTGCCGGGGAAGTATAGAATGAAATGACATAAAATGATATTCAAATCAAGAAACAGGTTAAGCAACTGTTTCTTTTTTAAAATGTTCTATTCTAGATAGCAGTGTCCATTTATCGTCCATTTTCCAATGGTAATGTCTCTATGATTCCTTCTAGAATAGAGATGGAATCTATCAAACTTATTGATGGAATTTCTACTGCGGCTTACCGAAATAATCTATCTTAGAAGAGTTAAAGTTTATAAATAGTAATCATATGCTTGTGACGAATGGTGGGGGAGGAACCGCTTATTTTTGCAGAAGGTGTTCTTCCAAGGCCATTATTATGGTATAAAAAGAGGAGAAATATTTAATTTTTCCGGGAGGGACATCATGGAAACTGTAGTCATCGGTAGTTTAATCTCGTTTGCCATTCTATTACTTATCATATCTTTTTTCAAGAAAGATAAAAGCAAGGAAGTAGACAAGAAAATTGAGAACTTTTCAATCACATTAATGACAGAAATGAATCAAATAAATAAGAAAGTAGATATGTTAGAGGGCGAAGTCTTCTTAAATGAAAAAGAAAGAGCCTTTGCAGAAGCTCTTTTCAGAGAGCGTGAAAAGAAGAAGAAAATCATGAATTTGTTTGAAAAAGGCTATAGTAATGATCAGATTGCTAGAGAAACAAATGAACCTGAAGACGATATCGAAGCAATTATTACCCTCGAAATGGCAGAAAGAGAGGTTCTGTCCTGATGACGAAATCAAGTTTACGAAGTATGGCAGCGGGAATTCTCCTTGCTACATTCGCGTTAGCCCCTATTCTTCTCTTTATTGAGGAGGATGGTGAAGCGGTAAGTCAATCTCCACAGTCATCTGAATCAAGTGAACTGACTGACGAAGAAGTGGATGCTTTTATAGAAGAAAGAGGATATACGATGATAGAATCTGAAGAGTATGAGGAACTTCAGCGAAACCTTAACAGGCTTGAGGCACATGAGGATGAGCTGATGGCTTTTAGAGAAGAAGCAGAGGAAGCTGAAGAATCGGAGCCGAGTGAAGATTCGGAGGAAGAAGAGAGTTCCGAAGAGGACAGGATTTACCAACTTTATTTAGTTATAGGTTCGGGGATGAGCAGCGGTGAGATTGCGATCCTTCTTGAAGACGCACAAATCATCGAGGATGGAGCTGATTTCCGCCAGTATATTGAAGATAACGATTTAGTCATGGCTATTAAAGCAGGAAGATACATGCTAGACAGCAGCATGAGTGTATCGGAGATCGCAGAGGAAATCACGTAATTGCTTGGATGATTCGACAATAGACATGTATTAGCCCAGAAGAGATCATCTTCTGGGCTTCATGTTATTTATGGATGGGCGCTTTTAATATCTCATTCAGTTCTTCTGCCGGCATGGGTTTGTAAAAGTAATACCCCTGTGCTTCGTCACAGCCATGCCTTTTTAAAAAGTCTAGTTGCTCCTTTGTTTCCACACCTTCTGCAATCACCTCGATATCTAAATGGTGAGCCATCGAAATGATTGTGATAACGATATCTTGTGTGCTTTTGTCGATGAAGATATCTCTAACAAAGGATTGATCAATTTTAAGCTGGGTGAGGGCAAATTTTTTCAAATAATAAAGAGAGCTGTATCCAGTTCCGAAATCATCGATGCTTATATTTACATTCATCTGACGAAACTGTTGAATAATTTCTTGAGCGTACTCCACATCAATCGTCATCGATTCGGTAATTTCTAAAACCAGTTTCCTCCAATCTGAAAAATTATAGGGTACAAGCACTCTGTTTTCTTTTTAGTGAACATCCTACGAAATATTCAGTACCTAACTAGGTAATTAGTTCCCCTGATTATACTATAAAAATGGATTTCATTACAGAAAATTCTTTTTTTTATTGTCGAATATTGACTATTTGATGCGCTATAGGCAACAAAAAGAATGCCACAACCTCCAAATTAAACAGACAAAAACCCCAGCTGGAAATTAATCCAACTGGGGCTCTCTACCTCCACGTACTACATAATTTTGCACACATTATTGGTAAATTCAACGGGATCTTCTAACGGAAGACCTTCAATTAACAACGCCTGATTATACAATAAGTTTGTGTATAAGTGAAGCTTGTCTTTGTCGCCATCATAAGCTTGCTTTAATGATTGGAAAACATCGTGGTTCTGGTTGATTTCCAATACTTTATCTGCTTTTACGCCTTGGTTTTCAGGCATGGACTGAAGAATTTTCTCCATCTCAATCGTCACTTCACCTTCAGTGGTTAAGCAAACTGGGTGAGATTTCAATCGTTTAGACATGCGAACGTCTTTGATTTTATCACCGAGGATGGATTTCATTTCCTCAAATAGTTCTTTGTTTTCGTCCGCCGCTTTCTCATCTTCTTCGTTCTTGTCATCATCTGTATCCAAGCCCAGGTCACCGCTGGAAACATTTTTGAATTCTTTTTCTTTGTATTCACGAAGCATCTTAATAGCGAATTCATCCACATCTTCAGTAAAGTAGAGGATTTCATAGCCTTTATCTGACACCATCTCCGTTTGTGGGAGCTTTTCGATCCGATCATATGATTCTCCAGTTGCATAGTAGACGTACTTTTGATCTTCTGGCATTCTCGATACATATTCATCAAGCGTAACCAACTTTTTCTCTTTAGAAGAGTAGAACATGAGTAAGTCTTGGAGGTCGTCCTTATTGCTGCCGAAGTCTGTGTAGACGCCGTACTTTAGCTGTCGCCCGAACGATTCATAGAACTTCACGTACTTTTCGCGATCTTCTTTTAATAGAGATTGAAGCTGTGATTTAATCTTAGACTTAATATTTTTAGCAATCATCTTCAGCTGACGATCATGTTGAAGAATTTCTCTTGAAATATTTAATGATAAGTCCTCAGAATCAACCATCCCTTTGACAAAACTAAAGTAGTCAGGGAGCAAGTCAGCGCACTTATCCATGATTAATACGCCGCTGGAATAAAGCTCAAGACCCTTTTCGAATTCCTTCGAATAGTAATCAAATGGCATCGTTTCCGGGATAAACAAGATTGCGTTATAACGAATCGTGCCGTCAACGTTAATATGAACATGTTTTAACGGCTTATCGAAGCCATAGCGTTTCTCGTTGTAGAAGTTCTCGTAGTCTTCGTCCGTCAATTCCGATTTATTTTTTCGCCAAATTGGGACCATGCTGTTGACTGTTTGTTCTTCTAGTACTTCTTCCGTTTCGTTATCTTCGCCGTCTTCTTTTGGCTTATGAACTGTGACATCCATTTTGATTGGGTAACGGATGAAGTCGGAGTATTTCTTCACAATTGATTTCAACTCGTACTCTTGTAAAAAGTCATCGTAATTTTCATCTTCAGAGTTTTCTTTCAACTGAATGATAATCTTCGTTCCTGTAGAGTCTTTTTCTGCAGGCTCGATCGTGTACCCATCTGTTCCGTTGGACTCCCACTTGTATGCTTCGTCAGAACCGAAAGCTTTACTGAAAACAGTAACCGAATCAGCTACCATGAATGCTGAATAAAACCCTACACCGAATTGGCCGATAATATCGTGACCATCTTTGACGTCATTTTCTTTCTTGAAAGCGAGTGAGCCACTTTCAGCAATCGTCCCTAAATTTTTCTCTAATTCATCCTGGGTCATACCGATCCCGGTGTCTTCAATGGTTAGCGTTCGTTGTTCTTTGTCCGTACTAACTTTAATGAAAAAGTTGTCTTGATCGAAATTCACGGAATCATCCGTCAGAGCTTTATAATACATTTTGTCAATCGCATCACTAGCATTGGAAATCAACTCGCGGAGAAAGATTTCCTTTTGTGAATAGATGGAGTTCACCATCATTTCCAAGAGACGCTTCGATTCTGCTTTAAATTCCTTTTTAGCCATCGTTCACTACCCCTTTATGTAAAGATTTATTTGTCCTTTTAGCACTCGGTACAGGAGAGTGCTAATTCAATTTTTATTTTACTTATTTTGTGGTCAATGTCAACGGGGAAGGTGGGGAATTTTTCAAAAAGGGAGGGGGTGTGAAGTAAATCATGGAATGACGTACCGTATAAACCTATGGATAAGAGAAAAAATGGAGCCCAACGGAAATCTAACCGTTCTCTATTTCGAAGCGCGGATCCGTACAACCGTCTGTTCGTCGCTGGTCTTCATGTTTTCAATAGAAGACGTGCACTTCGGACAACGCTTTGCACGCGAAGGAATATCGGAGAAACAAAAAGGACACGTTTTAATTTTCGTCGATTCAATAGAGGCTTTTCTTAACTTCACCATCTGGATGATAACCAAATAAGAAGCAAAAGCAATAATAACAAAATGAATGATTGTCTCAATAAAGCTCCCGTAATTAATCGTCAGGGCACCGGCAGCTTCCGCTTCAGCCAGCGTCTGGTAATGGCCACCTGATAGATTAATGTATAGATTGGCAAAGTCGACGTGGCCTAATAAAAGACCGAGGGGAGGCATGAGGACATCTGAAACGAAAGAAGTCACAATGCTTCCGAACGCAGCACCGATAATCAGTCCGATTCCTAAGTCAACGACGGTACCTCTAATAGCAAATTCTTTGAAACCTTGAAAGAAACTCATACGTCTTGCCCCTCTCATAATTGTAATCTCATCATAGTCTATGAGGTTGTCCAGAGGAAATATGACTTTTTAGGGATGAGGGGGGCAGGTGAAGGGGTGAAAATGAAAACAGCAGAGAACGGATCCTTCTCTGCTGATCTTAATATTAATCCATAACGATTGGCTTTTTGTTCATTGTGCTGAATGAAGAATCTTGTACGGTTAATTGTGTGTCTTTTTGAGTCGTGTCAGATGCTCCAACGACTCCTGTTCCTGCAGTTAACATAGCTACAAAGACTAAAGCAGTAAGTAATTTTTTCATACGAATTCACCTCCCTTAGTTAGTCATTTTCTATGATAGATAAAAAAGTATCGACTACGTCTGGATGATATTTTATACCGCGGAGTTGTTTAATTTCTGCTAGGGCGCTTTCCTTAGAGCGCCCTTTCTGGTAAACACGATCACTCGTAATAGCATCGAAAGAATCAACCAACCCGACAATGGCGGATTCGAGGCTCATTTGTTCTTTCTCGAGGCCTTTTGGATATCCACTGCCATCATAGCGCTCGTGATGTTGTTCAACGATTTCTGCAGCTAAAATTAAATGAGGGATGTTCGTTTTCTTTAATATGTCAGCCCCGAAACGAGTGTGATCTTTCATCACCGTCCATTCGTCACTGGTGAGCTTTCCTGGTTTAAGTAAAATGGATTCAGGCACTTTTGTTTTACCGATATCATGGAGAAGAGCCCCAAAGTGAAGCTTTTGTAATGCTTCTGAGTTGAGTCCCATTTTTTCTCCGACAAGCATGGAAAGATCTTTAATTCTTTCGCAATGATCAGCGGTGTAACCGTCTTTTTTCTCAATATTAACAGCAAGTAATTCCAATTCTCTTGTTTCGTTAAAATAATGGTGAAAGATAGGCTTAGATGAGACATACAAAAAAGTTGAATCACTTAGTGCTGTGAATACAAGATGCTCACTAACGGGTTGGGCAGCAACATGGTCACCTGGCTCAAGTTGATGATCTCCTTTGGTCGTATGCATGGTTAATTTACCGGACAAAATGTAGACTGCTTCTAAAGTATCGGTTGTATCTTCATCAGGACTCATTCCCCATCTAGCGCCAGTTTTTAATTCATGATGAATAATTTCAGTACCATCATAAGAACTCATTAAAGAAGTGGTGGATTTTTTCGTCGCAACAGATTCTATAGACTCACCGTTTTTAAGAATAAGCAAGGAAGGTTTAGTAGGTTGTTTAGAACTCACGGATGGGCCTCCTGACTGGAAAAGATTTCATTTTCCTTTATGTATAATTATAAGGGGCTATTGTGGTTTATGTCGAACAAAAACAGACAAAGATTCAGCGAAGGAAAAAAGATAGTACTATTCTTGTTCATAATAATCAGACTATAGTTGTGTTTACTGGTAGACACATAGGTAAGTGAAAACAAAATATGGTATAATTATGGGAATTGTTGTTTAATTTGAAGAGAGGGAGGCTTTCCAGTGAACAATCGATATGAAGAGTTTATTGCTGTAACGGGAAAGCCCTTACCGAAACCTTATCGCAAACTTGAAAAAACTGCCCGGATTCTTGAAATAGTTATGCTATTACTCATCGTACCTACGTTTTTATTTTTAGTGATTCATCCAAACTACTCGTTACTTGATTTTCCTGTGGTGATTAGTTGGATCATACTGCTGATCGGATTTACTGCTTCGTGGAACTGGAGCTTCCATTTAGGGTGGAACCAACGATTGGATGGCAGGATGCGGTATGTGTTGGAAGAGGACGGATTAACGATTTACTTTCATAAAAAGCAGTTAAGACACGTTCCTTATGACCACATGAAAAGCGTCGGATCATTGGAAACGCCATTAACGAAATTAAAACAAGTGCAGTTATTTGGCAGAAAGTATTTCGTCACGCCAGGAATGGGATCAGGTACGTGTAACGAATACCCGACAATCCTCATTTATTCCACAACCATTGATGAAGGTACACTCATCCATGCTAACTTCGAAACAATTCTTCTCTCGCCTGAGCAAGAGGAACAGTTTCAAGAAGCGTTGAAAAGAAAGATCCATGGAGAAACAACAGATCAACATCATTCTATTTAGTCATCAACGTATCAACGTATAAACAAGCCGTTCTTCCTTGGAAGAACGGCTTGTTATTTGACTAATACCTCCGTGCTCCTTCGTAACTTGCCTCGTATGGTTCCGAGTCAAAAAGGTTGTATTCAAGGTGTCTGGTCGTCACACCGGAAGAGGCGCTAGCCATCATGAATTGGTCGTGACCAATATATAAGGCGGGTAGTAAACTATTAGATCCTTGGAAAAAGAGGACGTCTCCTGGTAGTAAGGAACTGGTGTCTACAGGTTCTCCTTTGTTCCACAATTCTCTAGCTGTGCCCGTTAACTGAAGGCCTTCATTTTGTTCAAATACATGTGTAACAAATCCAGACGTATTAAATCCTTCCTCAGGATTAGATCCCCCTGACTCAAAAGGTACATTTAAGTGCTTTGCAGCCTCTTGCACAATCGGATACTCTCCGTTCAAGCTCATCTCATCAAATCGCTTCGCACCGGTGAAAGCATCATTCCAATAATCATTTAAATAAGAGATTTGCGTCATTTCTTCTGTGCGACTGGCGTGGATCATGAAGTTGTTCCCGACATAAATTCCGGCATGGGTTACCTCACCTTCTTCTCTGTCACTCACCTCAACATCCACATCGGAGAAATAAAGAACGTCCCCTGGCTGGAGATTTTCTTCATTAATTTCTTCACCTAGATTAAATTGATCAGTCGTCACTCTTGGTAAATAAACATCTTGATGTTCTCTAAAAGCCTCTTGAATAAAAAACGAGCAATCAAAAGCTTCTAGAGAGTTACCGCCAAATTCATATGGTGTCCCTAAGTAATTCATCGATTCTCTCACAACTGGATGATCATGATCTTTATAAGTACTTGGATGTAACGACTCCATTTCATCTTCAGTTAATCTTTTGGCACCAATATAGTTGCTCGCCCAAAAGTCGTCGTTTTCAAGGTGAAGAGTTTCGATTCCGCCACTTTGCGTAGCTGTCATAAACTGACTATCGCCGATATAAATCCCTGACATGATTGTATCGCTTTCGAAAAAAACGACGTCGCCTTCTTGGAGATAGGATTTCCCCACCTCTTCCCCTATTTCGTACTGATGACCGGCAATTCGCGGCATGCGAATTCCCGTTGCCTCTTCATAGACGTATTGCACAAATCCAGACGAGTTAAAGCCATCTTCAGGATCCTTGCCCCCAAGTTGATAGTCTGCCCCTTCCAAACTCACAGCTTCCTCAACAAACTCTTCGACCGTAAAGTCCAGATTCGTTTCCAAGATTCCTTGACTCTTAGGCTCGATATCTTCCTCTGAACTGGATGTTTGTGATGTACTGCTAGATTCATCCAGCGTACCGTTCGTGTTCCACCATAGAAGAAAAGTAGTGATCGTGATTGTCATTAGAATGATGACGATGAATGGACCTTTTCTTTTTTTAAGAATACTCATATTGTCCCCCTACTTATATCGTCCTTTCTGCATAGTATAGTGGTGCAATTATAGGAAGTAAATGGTTACGATTCAGTTCAATGGGATTTGACTTCTGTTATAATTGAACGAAGTACATAATGTATGGTTAGGATAAAAAGCCACGAAAACAGCCAGTTTTATATCTTCAATGCTAAAAAACTTACCATCAAAGGAGACGATCAGATGAGTTTGCCTAAAGTAGACGAAACGATTGAACTAATCAAGAAGCTAGTGGAGATTCCAAGTCCTTCAGGAAATACGAATGAAGTGATTTCTTTTGTTGAGGGATATTTAACTGATTTAGAAGTGGAAACGAAGCGAAATCGCAAAGGGGGACTGATTGCCACACTCCCAGGGGAAGATCAATCCAATCATCGCATGCTTACCGCCCATGTAGACACATTAGGAGCCATGGTTAAAGAGATCAAACCTAGCGGACGCTTAAAACTGGATTTGATTGGTGGCTATAAATACAATGCCATAGAAGGAGAGTATTGTGAGATCGAGACTGCTTCCGGTAAGAAATTTAGCGGAACAATCCTTATGCATCAAACGTCCGTTCATGTTTATAAAGATGCAGGGAAAGCTGAGCGAAACCAAGCAAATATGGAAGTGAGGGTTGATGAGAAAGTCTCATCCCCAGAACAAGTGAGAGAACTAGGCATTGAAGTGGGGGACTTCGTTTCTTTAGACCCACGTGTCCAAGTATTGGACAATGGTTTCATTAAGTCCCGACATTTGGATGACAAAGCAAGCGTAGGGATTTTACTTCAATTAATCCGAAGTGTGAAAAAGGGTCAAGTGGCATTACCTTACACCACTCACTTTCTTATCTCCAATAACGAGGAAATCGGTTACGGGGGAAACTCCAACATTACGCCTGAAACGGTCGAGTATCTCGCTGTCGACATGGGCGCCATGGGAGACGGGCAAACGACGGATGAATATACAGCCTCAATTTGCGTTAAGGATGCTAGTGGCCCCTATCATTATGGTCTCAGAAAAAATTTAGTAAGACTAGCAGAAGAGAATAACATCGGTTATAAATTAGATATTTATCCGTATTACGGTTCAGATGCTTCGGCCGCTATACGTGCCGGTAACGATATTGTTCATGGACTCGTTGGACCTGGGATCGATTCATCTCACGCTTATGAACGGACTCACAAAGATTCGATCGAAGAAACAACGAAATTACTGTGGTATTATATTCAAGCTGATTTAGTTTAACGAGATAAAAAGAGTCTTCTCCATAAGTTGTGCTTATGGAGAAGACTCTTTTAAGCTTCTAGAATCTATAAGCGGGAGAAAAGAAGAGGGGCAGTCACTCTTCTCTAGCTACCGTACCTAGTCTATTCCTAAATCACTCAAAAAACGGATACGCTCTTCTTTCTTTTTGCACAGAAACCCATTTTTCAGTCGTGAATTTATTCAATACCCATTCTCCGCCAAATCGACCGAGACCGGAATCTTTTTCGCCTCCGAAAGCCATATGTGCTTCGTCATTTACCGGCTGGTCATTGATATGAATCATGCCTGTTTCAATCTTTTGAGCTGTTTCCACTCCGTGATGCAGATCTTTCGTGTGGATGGCGCCACTTAAGCCATAAGGGAGTTGATTGGCTAATTTAATGGCCTCTTCTTCGCTTTCGAAAGAGATAATCGGTGCTACCGGTCCAAAAATTTCGTTTTTAGCAATGGGCATGTCATTGGTAACGTGAGTTAAAATCACAGGATGAAGCAAGTTTCCTTCGACTTTTCCTCCTAGCACTTCTTCCGCGCCTTGATTGACAGAGTCATCCAAATCTTTTTGAATTCTATCCACCTGGGAGCGGTTAATAAGAGGTCCAATCGCTGTTTTCTCATCTGATGGGTCTCCTGTTTGAAGAGACTCAACTTTCTTTTTGAAAAGGTCGACGAATTCATCGTGAATCTGATTATGGACGAGAATTCTGTTAATACTCATACAAATTTGTCCTTGATGCATGAATTTCCCGAAAGCGGCTGATTCCGCTGCCGCCTCAAGATCTGCATCCTCTAGAACAATCAGCACATTGTTTCCTCCAAGCTCTAAGGCTGTTTCTTTGATCTGCTCTCCTGCTTGCTTAGCAATATGACGGCCCACTTCGGTCGAACCTGTAAATGAAATGACTTTGGCGACAGAGTGTTGAACGAAGGCATCACCGATTTCCGAACCTCTGCCAGCGATCACATTTAATACACCATCAGGGGCACCGGCTTCTGCAAAAATATCTGCGATCAGTGTGCCAGACGTGACAATCGTCTCAGAAGCCGGCTTTAAAACGACCGTGTTTCCCGTAGCAATGGCTGGAGCGACGGAACGCATGGATAAATGAAACGGGAAATTCCAAGGTCCAATGACGCCTACGACCCCTTTAGGGTTCATGTACACGCGATTCTCTTTGCCGGGGATATCTGAATCCATGATTTTTCCTTTAACTCGGTAAGGGAATGATGCCGATTCTTTGACGATTCTGTGAGCGACAGAGAATTCCAAGTTGGCCTTTGTCATTGTACTACCAGCTTCCTTCACGAGCCAGTCGATAATTTCATCTTTTCTCTTTACCATGACTTGTGCTACCGACTCCAATAGCTGTTGCTTTTCTCCAGGAGCCGTGGTGGACCATTTCTTCTGAGCTTGCTGGGCTGATGTATAAGCTTCATTTAAATCTTGCTCTGAAGCGGATTTCATTTCAAAAATAATATCTTCATTGAATGGATCCTTGTTTGTAAGTGATTTTTCGCTATGGCCTTCGATCCATTTTCCATTAATATATTGTTTAGCATAATCTTTTGTCATTGTGTTTCCCTCCATTAAGGTTTAGTGAGCAAGTTAAGTTGCATATTCAACAAGATTCCCTAGTGAGGGCTCGTATTAAACCTTACGGAGGGATAAGAATGAGAAAGGGGCCCAATATGCAATAGGTGGGTCCCTTTCAGGTCTTGGTATCTAAATATAAACTACCTTTTTATCATTCCTGCATTCACCAATTTTATAAACTCATTAGCTGACACAGGTTTGCTAAATAAATATCCCTGAATAAGTGGACAACCTTTTTCTTTTAAAAATTCTAGCTGCTCTTTTGTCTCGACGCCTTCTGCCAAAATCGATATGCCTAACTCTTGCGCTGTGGGGAATAATCATTTAACTGCTGAGTTCGACAAAGTTCTTTTAACACCGTTTCACGGGTCCAATGCATCCAAATGATCTTTGCTTCTTAGTATACTTATCCACTATTAAGTTTAAAATTGTTTTATTAGTAGATTTGGTAGTAGGGGAAGTGGTGATGCTTTTATCCATTTTATAAAATAAAGTTTGTTCGTTCTTAATATACAAGTCTAATTCAGGTTGAATAAACCTCTTGACCCCTGGGGATACATAAGAATTCTGCTGCAAGACAGCTAATCGAATAGCTTCCTCATACTTTGTTTTTTCGTAATCAAATACGACCCCAGTCCCTTGAGATAGAAGTTCTGTTAGTCCTTTTAAGCAAATGGGACCTCTCATGACAAAAATGACAGGAGATTGAATTAAGGGAAGGATGTTCATCTCTTTCATTTCATCTACCTTCGTCACAGGGTAAGAACTAAGATATATGTAGTGGAACGATGGAACTTTAGCAATATTTTTCAAATAATGACGCATGAGCCCGCTCATAATCATAGCCTCCTTAGGTTTCATTCAAGAGAATAGGTCTAAATACCTTTCAAAGTTAAATTTTTGGATGTATCACCTACTATACTACTTTAAAAAGGTGATAATTACTAATAATTAAGTATATATTATCTAGGTCTTTTATATTTAATTGAAATTGTTTTTAGGTATTTAATCCTTGATTATTGACGCTCGGAATCAGACGTGTGGTCTCAGCGTTGTATTAGTTGTGCACAGTACTGTAATTGTTACGCTTGCCCTCGGGTTTGTGGCACTCAGCACGAGATTTGTTGTCCCTCGATCCTGACATGAGGGACTCAGCATTGTACCAAGGACATGATAAGTGGCACTTAACTCCACTACATTCTGTCTATTTTATAACGGGTTTGACATTCCATATTTCAAGGGAATGAAACCACGTGTGAGGGAGGAAGGGTAAGATAAAGTGAGGACCTTTGGTGATCCGATCATTTAATCATTTTGAGCAATGAACGCTCCTTTTTTCCAGGTCACCCAGCGATATCGACAATGGAC
Organism: Salipaludibacillus keqinensis; assembly: GCF_003226325.1. Lineage (GTDB taxonomy): Bacteria > Bacillota > Bacilli > Bacillales > Salisediminibacteriaceae > Salipaludibacillus > Salipaludibacillus keqinensis. The sequence goes on from NZ_PDOD01000003.1 coordinate 335,307, forward strand.
GAGGAATAACTTATAAATCCTTCACCGTTGACAAAATAGTTTGAAAAAATTGATTATCACTGATCTTTTTTGGTATGATAAAGTACAATGTTAATATTGGCTTATGTATATTATGAGTGGGACAGGTTATGTCGACATGGACACAAGTTGTCCCACTTATGATCTCCATCATATTCTTTAGGTGGACAAGGCCAAGAAGTTTCTTAATTAGGAGGTTGATGGAATGATTGAAACAAAAGATCCAAATGCACAATTACGAAACGATGTAAAAAAACTAGGAAATATTTTAGGGGAAGTCCTAATTCACCACGGTGGAGAGGATCTATTTAACAAGGTGGAAGAAATTCGTGAGAAAACGAAAGGATTACGCTTTGATTTTCAAGAGGACTCCTACAAGGAATTAAAAGAAAAGATAAGTCAGTTAGAATCGCCCCAGCGACAAGACGTGATCCGGGCCTTCTCGACTTACTTCCATCTAGTAAATATTGCGGAACAAAATCACCGAATTCGCAGGTCTCGTCAATACCGTCTGAAAGATGACGGAGAAATACAGCCTATATCAATTGAAAGTGCTGTGAAATCTGTGAAAGAGGATCAGCATTCTGATGAAACCGTTCAGCAGATTTTGGACGATTTGTCGATTGAACTCATTATGACTGCCCATCCGACAGAAGCTACGAAGCGAACCGTTCTTGAAATTCAAAAACGGATCTCTCAAATCCTGCAAGACTTAGACAGCCCTGTTTTAACGAAAAAAGAACGAAAAAATATGGAAGAGAGCTTAGTGAATGAAGTCACCGCTCTTTGGCAGACGAATGAGCTACGTCATCGAAAACCAACGGTTATTGACGAAGTGAAAAATGGTCTCTATTACTTTGATCAAACATTATTTGACGTCTTACCAGCAATTCACCAAGAGTTAGAAGAACAGTTAGATGACTATTATCCAGGTCATCAGTGGAAAGTACCGAACTTTCTCTTTTTTGGTTCTTGGATCGGGGGCGACCGTGATGGGAACCCGTTTGTAACGACCGATGTGACATGGGAAACCTTGAAATTACAACGCCAATTGGCCCTGAAGAAATACGATGAATCTCTCGTTGACCTCATGCGTCGATTCAGTCAATCTACCGACCGAGTTCATATTGATGAAGAACTTGTGAACTCTGTAGAGGAAGATGAAAAAGCATATTTGAAAAAAGCCGATATGTGGCCGATTAAATCGGAAGCTTATCGACGAAAGTTTGCAGTCATTCTTAAACGTTTAAGACAAGTTGGGAAATCTAAAACGGGCTACCAAGATTCACAAGAATTGTTAGATGACTTACTTATGATCAAACGCAGCTCAGAAAAGCACCAACAAGAAGGTCAGAAATTAAAAAAATTAGCCAAGATGATACGCCAAGTAGAATTGTTTGGTTTCCATTTAGCTACCCTAGATGTTCGTAACCATAGTGGTGAGCATGAGACTGCTATAGCAGAGATTCTTAAGGTTGTGAACATTGCAGAAGATTATAGTTCTTTATCCGAAAAGGAAAAGCTAGACGTGTTGAATCAGGTATTAAAGGATCCACGACCGTTAATGTTGTTAAATGAAGATTATTCCAAAGAAACACAAGAGATTTTCAATGTATTTAAGATGATCAAACAGGCTCATGATGAGTTTGGCGCGCGATCTATTGAAGTTTACTTGGTAAGTATGACGCAATCTTCCAGTGATTTACTTGAAGTTCTCGTTTTAGCAAAGGAAGCAGGAATTTATCGTCTCCACGCTGACGGGAAAGTGGAGAGCGGTCTTCATGTTGCTCCATTATTGGAGACGGTCGATGATTTAATCGCCGGTCCTGAAATTATGAAAACATTATTTGACATGGACATTTATCGTCACCATATTCGTGAGCGAGGCAACCATCAAGAAATTATGCTCGGATATTCTGACGGCAGTAAAGATGGCGGGACATTAACAGCGAACTGGAAGCTATTTAAAGCACAGCAGGAAATTCATGATATGGCTCGAGAGTTTGATATCGGTTTGAAATTCTTCCATGGCCGTGGAGGTTCCCTTGGTCGCGGTGGCGGTCCGTTGAATCGCAGTATTCTCTCACAGCCAGCTGAAACATTAGGTGATGGAGTGAAAATCACGGAGCAAGGAGAAGTATTATCTTCAAGATACTTATTAGGTGATATTGCTTTCCGTAACTTGGAGCAAGCAGCTTCAGCCTTACTCGCTGCTTCATCCAAAGTCCACAGTAAGTCGGTAAAAGTAACCGGGCTTAAAGATAAATGGGAAGATGCAATGGAAGAAATTTCAGAGCATTCATTGAAAAAGTATCAATCTCTCGTATTTGGTGATGACGATTTCTTAACTTACTTTAAAGAGACGACACCACTAAATGAACTTCGAGAATTGAACATTGGCTCTCGTCCGATGAGTCGTAAAAACAGTGAAGCATTTGAAGACTTACGTGCGATTCCTTGGGTGTTTGCTTGGACCCAATGTCGGCAAAATCTTCCTGCGTGGTATGCAGCGGGAACAGGTCTTGCAGCATATGCCTCTAAAGGGGAAGAGCATCTAGAAGTCTTGCAGGAAATGTATGAAGTGTGGCCTTTCTTTGAGTCAACGATCAATAATCTGCAAATGGCATTAATGAAAGCTGACCTTCAAACAGCAAAAGAGTATGTGGATTTGGTGAAGAATAAAGAAATCGGGGAAAGAATTTTTGGTGATATTTCTGAAGAGTACGAGCGAACGAAAAAAGTGTTGCTGCAAATTTCCAAAAGTGATGAATTGTTGGAGCATACGCCGAATATTCAAGAATCCGTTCACCGTCGCAATCCTTACGTAGATCCACTCAACTACTTGCAAGTAGATCTTATTCAGAAAATGCGTCAATCCAATGACAAAAAATCTGAAGAATTATTAACAGAAGTATTATTAACAATCAGCGGTGTTGCGGCAGGTCTTGTTAACACAGGTTGATAAAAATTATACAGCACAATAACGGAAAGGCTCGTTTCTTCTAATTTAGGAGAGGCGGGCCTTTTAGTTAGGTTACACTGAAAAATGTATAAAAGTGTTATAGGACTTTTCTATTTTTAAGTCGATATGCCTAAAAGTATATGAAAGTAGTGTTATCTAAGGATATTAACGGACATCCTCTTCGAACGCTTGTCTCATTAATTGGCAGAAAATTCAATCTTTTTATAGTTGTTATATGATGAAGACAATTCAAAAAGGGGGTATGACTTATGGTCAAAAGGCTGTCAGTATTCATGGGAATCTTGCTTGTGTCACTTTTCGTGTTCAGTTCCGTCGCTCAAAGCCAAGGCAATCCTCTGCAGGAAATGAGTAATCCTTCACGTGTTATGGCAGGTAATTCAGTCACTGCATTCATGTCGGTTTCAAATATAGAGAGAGAAGAAAAAGTCGTGATGTCATCCTCAACAGAATCAATTACCCGATACTCCGATGAATATGCTTATTTTTTTGGGAATGGAAAAGGGCCTGCCCCTTCCAAGTTATTAGCCTCTAGCCAGCAGGCTCAACCTTATTCTAACTATCATTCAGATCCGTCTTTACCTGGGTTCGATCAAATTTTAATCTATCTATTAAAAGATCTAAGTATTGTTGGGGTCATCATTCTCTTTTTAATTATAAGAATGATGTATACAAGTTGGGGGAGTGTTCACACAAGGAATCAATCGAAATAAAATATCCATTCTATGGTAAAATATACACTAACAAATAGATTGGCCCAATCTCCCTATAAATAGAGTTTGGGCCAGTCGGTCTATCAATTTGCTCGTCAACTTCTAATGTTGATTTGGCAAGTCTCTGAGGGCAAATTGTTCTGCGCTGACAGAGGTTGCTCCACCTATAAGAACAGCTACGATACCAAGTACAATGAGGTATTTCTTCATTTTTAACACCTCCTTTTTGTTTATGTAAATTCTTTTGTTTGTTCGTAGGCAACGATCTATATTCAGCCGTTTCCATCTTGAACTTTTGAGGGGGAGAAGAGATGAAACATTGGCTAATTGGTGAAAATATCAAGATGTTAAGAGAACAAGCCCACATGTCTCAAGCCGAGTTAGCAGAGGGAATCTGTACCCAGGCTCAAATAAGTCGAATTGAAAAAGGGGAAGTGATTCCATTAAGTAGTACATTGTACGAAATATCTAGAAAACTAGAAATAGATATGGATGAATTCTTCAATATGGCTCATGATCAGAGATTTGATTATATTGTCACAGTGAAAACGGAAATTCGAAAAGCGATTCGAAATAAAGACTATCAATCTGTTTATGACATGGTAAAGTGCGAACAAAAGAATGCTATATTTTCCTCGCGTGAGCATCAACAATTCCTAATATGGCATGAAGGAATCGCCAGCTATTACTTGAATCAAGGATTCCAGCATTCCATTGATTTATTAATGAAGGCTCTCCACATGAACCAAGGGGATACCTCTAAAGCTCGATACTCTTGTACAGAAATAGAGATTATGAATAGTATAGGTATTGTTTATAATGAAGAAGGCGAGTTCAAGCTGTCTGTTCAATATTATGAACTTGCATTGGAAGAAATGCATAAAATTCAAAAGAATATGGATTTAACGAAAATTAGAGTTTACTATGGCCTTTCTAAATCCTTGTCAAGGCTAAACAATCACCGACAATCACTCGTATTTGCTAGAAAAGGAATTGATCTGTGTATTAAAATAGAAACGCTCTACTTACTAGGGGATCTACATTTTCAAGCGGGGATGAATTGTTTTTACTTGAGACACTTCAAACGCTCTAAGGTTCATTTGAATAAGTCTTTATTAATCTTTGAAGTCATGGAAAACAGAGAGTACGTTGAGATCATTAGCGGCAATATAAGAGAATTATTTCCTGAATAAAGAGGTGCTTGATTCTTTCATAACGAGAATTTAGTGTTTATGTCCATATAATGGGATGTAAGCACTATTTTTTCCGTTTTAATTGTAAATCTTTTGCTTTCAAAGTAGTTAATAAAGGAATATAATCATAGTATTAAGAAGATTCAGTTTTTCAGTTCAGCTAAACGTAGCCTTGTTACAGAATGAGAAAGAAGCTACGTTTGCGGAAAAGGAGGACCGTCTCAAGGAGGTGGTACGAGTGCTCTGTAAAACGTTGATGTGGGATCTATGAATGGACCAATAAGACGCAGTCACAGGCATACCTTATACAACGTGTACGATTAACAGAACCGTAACAAATAAAAATAGATTAAAGGGGGGCAATCGTATGGTTGAAAACTTAACACCGATCATTGTTACGTTTGTTGTTTATTTAATCGGGATGATGGCTTTAGGTGTCATCGCCTACAAAATGACGACGAATCTATCTGATTATGTTTTAGGAGGCAGAAGACTAGGGGCAGGGGTTGCAGCGTTATCAGCTGGTGCGTCTGATATGAGCAGTTGGTTGTTGTTGGGCTTACCAGGTGCCTTGTATGCCAGTGGACTGGTGGAAGCATGGATTGCAATCGGATTGGCCATCGGGGCCATCATTAACTGGCAGTTTGTGGCAGGACGGTTGCGTTCATACACAGAAATAGCTAATGATTCGATAACGTTACCTGATTTCTTTGAAAATCGATTCCATGACAAATCAAAGTCTTTACGTGTTGTATCTGCACTTTTAATTTTATGTTTTTTCACTTTTTACACATCGGCTGGACTTGTCGGTGGAGCCGTTTTATTTGAAAGTACGTTTGGGTTAGACCAACAAACGGCTCTGTGGGTAGGAGCTATTGTCATTATTGGTTATACATTTTTAGGCGGATTCCTAGCTGTTAGCTGGACGGATTTTGTTCAAGGAATTCTGATGTTTTTAGCTCTAGTCATTATTCCAGTGGTAGCGCTTATGGATCTCGGAGGAATCGGGCCTGCGTTTGATCAAATTCGAACGATTGATCCTGGAAATCTCAACCTTATGGGTGGAGTAGGCTTCATTGGAATCATCTCATTATTAGGTTGGGGCCTCGGGTATTTCGGTCAACCTCATATTATCGTCCGATTTATGGCCGTGCGGTCTATGAAGGAGTTACCGAAAGCGAAGGCGATCGGGATTTCGTGGGTCGTGTTATCCATGTTTGGTGCTGTCATGACCGGTTTAGTCGGGATCGCTTACTTTGCTGACCAGCCTCTTGATAATCCAGAAACGGTTTTCTTAGCTTTTACACAAGTGTTGTTTCATCCTGTGGTAGCGGGTGTATTATTGGCCGCTGTACTAGCTGCGATTATGAGTACCATTGATTCTCAACTTCTCGTTTCCTCTTCAGCTCTGGCGGAAGACTTTTACAAAGGAATGATTCGAAAAAACGCTCAACAGAAAGAGTTAGTCATGGTTGGACGTTTTGGAGTATTATTCATTGCAGTGATTGCTTTACTATTGGCGCAAAACCCTGATAGTACCGTACTTGAACTTGTTAGTTATGCCTGGGCTGGTTTAGGCGCGACATTTGGTCCACTCGTTCTATTCTCCTTGTTCTGGAAACGGATGACGAGAAACGGTGCCCTTGCTGGGATGCTCTCGGGGGGGTTGACGGTCATCCTATGGATTTTCATAAAAACAGATACAGGATTCTTTTCCTTATATGAACTAGTTGTAGGTTTCATCGTATCGTCGATCATGATTGTCCTATTCAGTTATCTTGGTGCACCTCCAACGAAAGAAATGGAAGCTGACTTTGACAAAGCACGTGCGATGGACCGAGGGGAAGTATAAGGTATCTCACAAATAGAATGTGATTAGTTGAATCAAGAGGCCGTGCCTTTCGTGGGTAGGGTCTCTTTCCATTGTAGTTGAATGTGTTTATTAGAGTTCAGAAACATAGCCTTTTATGCGAGGGGAATGTGGAATGACAAAGAGAAATACATAGTTGTATAGACCTGAAGCCTTTTTTTCTGTAAGATAATAATAGCAATAAACCCATGATTTACCTTTATTTGAAGGGGGATTGAGCGGTGGTTTGATAGAATTTGTGCATCTCCTCACCTGTATGAAGAAACAGATGTCTAATCATAACTCTCTTAAACTTGGTTACTGATAGCTGTTTAGAGCTTCACCGCCTTCATTCGTCTCTTAAATGTAGGTGATCAACAATCTATAAGCACATTTGTGATATTCTTACATTTGCTATCATATTTTCTTATATTAGATATAACAACAGAGAATGACTTATTTACTGGAGGATCCATGTATGGAGTATTCAGAACGGCAACCGAGAGAGATATTAATATTTGCGCTACTTATAGCGATTCTGTTAATCCTTACTCTGTTATATCAATCCCGTCATATGATATTAGGGGTAGAAACTTCAATAAATGAAGAGTCGGAGACCTATGTCTCTATTCTTACTTCTGATAAAATATCCGATCAAAGTTGGGGAAGCTTTGCATACAGAGGTCAAATGAAAATCGAGGAGCATTACCCCGTGCATACTTCGTTGCATAGTGAATTAACTTCCGAAGCCTCAATCACAGAAACGGCCATCGATGTTATAGACGAAGGTGCTGAGTTACTCATAGGCCATGGACGGGAGTTTTCCGACTCGTTTACGAACCTGGCAGAAGAATATTCATCTGTGATGTTTGTCACAATCCACGGTGAATCGACTCACGAAAATCAGGCCGTGTATACGTTTGATCATAGTGCGATGGAATTCTTTGCGGCTCTCGCTGCATCATTAAAGTCTGATACTGAAAAAATTGGTGTGATAGAGCCAATAAGCGACGATGGCTATGCGGAATTCTTTAAAGGAATAAACTATTATAACTCGCAAGCTACGATCTATCGAAAAACTGCACAAAGTCGAGATGATGGGTCTGAAGCTGCTCATATGGCGAAAGAAATGATTGAGCAAGGTGTAGACGTCATTTACACTAAAGGCAATGCTTATAATCAGAACGTTATTGAACATGCCAAAAAAGAAGATATCTATGTGATCGGCTTTATGGATGATCAATCGTATATGGCGTCTGAACATGTGCTCACAAGTGTCGTTAATGATATTCCTCAACTATACGTCATGATTTTAAAAGACTATTTTAGTGAGGATGGCATCAGCTCTGGAAAACATGTGTTGACGGAGAGTGACGAAGTATATCTTCTTGCTCCTTTAGGTCCCATGTTTACAGAAGAAGAGAAAGAATTTATTGAATCTGAAATGGAAAAGTATCGTCTCGGAGAGCTGTCATTTTAACTACAACGAGAGAAAGGAGGAGGCAGATGAAAAAAATGTTAAGAAATATGACTTTTAGAAGCAAAATTTTATCTGTCCTCCTATTAACGACTGCGCTTCTTAGCAGTTTTTCATTTGTATTCATCCAATCGATGAATGAAATGAACCAAGTGAGTGATGATTTAACGAACAGAAATATACCGGAGTTCGTCTGGCTGTCTCATTGGGAGGAGACGTTACATGTGAAGGAACACATGGTGGAAACAGCGCTCATATCTGAGTTTTGTTGTGATTTTATTGATAGGTATGAGGTCTATCAAAGAGATGCAGATGAAGAGTTAATCGAAGAGTATGGACAGGTTCCCCGAGCATTGGAGCACCTTAAACGGGAGATGGATTTACTGGATTTTCTCATCATCAATGAAGTAAGCGGATTGATTTCATTTGGCAGTGAAGACGCAGCTGCGAGTGTCATACAAGAACAATATCTTACCCAGATGAGCGAATTACATCAGGATGTACATGCGGAGAAGGACGCCGTCTTAACGTCGTTAAAAGGTCACTCAGACCGCTTTTCTTACATTATTGAAGATTCGTTATGGCTCTTGTTACTGTTAACCTCTTTAGCGATTATCCTATCCATTCTTGCTGCCTACATCATTAGCAAAGACTTAACTCGCCCCGTGGAAAAAATCGAGAGGAAGTTAGGGAAAATTGCTAAAGGTCAATATGGGCTGACCCTAGAGGAGGCAAATCAAGTAGAATTAAAGTCGTTAACGAAGTCGATTAACGCCATGTCTGTAAGATTGAAAGAGTCGTTCGAGACGATTATGGATGATAAAGTGTACCGCGAACAAATATTAAATTCCTTACCTATAGGCATTGTCACCTCTGATGAGAAAACAGGAGATCTCGTCTTAAATGATGCAGCGAAGCAATTGTTAGGGAGTCAGCCAGAACATATATGGTCGCTCGTGGGAAGAAAGAATTATCCAATCAATAAAGATTTTTGGTTGGCTTTCTCATCAAAAGAGATCTTTCAAAATGTGAAACTGTCGTATCAATCATCAGAAGGACAAAGGTTTTTGCTCGTCTCTCAATCTCAATTAGTTAATCGAAACAGAGAAATCATCGGAAAAGTCTTTTACTACATAGATATAACTGAAACAGAAGAACTAGAAAAGAAAATGCAACAAAATGAGAAGTTGGCCTATGTGGGCGAATTATCTGCTGGAGCAGCTCATGAAATACGTAATCCTTTAGCGGTCATTGACGGATTTCTTTCCTTGATGAATCAATCATTATCATCCGGGGAACGAGAACAATACCGTGTCCCTCTTCTGTTAAAGGAACTGGAGCGAATCAATTCAATTATAGAGGAAATGTTGATGCTGACAAAACCGAGTGCACCAAATATGAAGAAAGTCTACCTAGAAGATATTCTTCAGGACATCTTACCTTTAATAAAACAGTCGGCGGGGAACGAAGAGATCCAGTTTCATATTCAATTGCAACCCTCCCCTCTCTATATAGACCCAGCTCAAATGAAACAAGTGCTGCACAACTTAGTTCGAAATAGCGTAGAAGCTATGGACGGAAGCGGGGAAATTTCAATTACTTCTGAAATCCTTGACAACAAGTATCAAATCTTTCTTCAAGATACCGGACCTGGAATTCCCGAGAATATAAAAAGAGAGATATTCGATCCATTCTTAACATCAAAAGATAGTGGTACCGGCTTAGGGTTAACGATTGCCCAACGAATCCTCAACAATCATGAGGGTAAACTGGAGTTGCTTTCATCTTCTGAAAGTGGTACGTGCTTTCTCCTTGAGCTCCCCTTCTCTGAGGGACAATGAACGAGGTGAGGGGGAAGTTTGTCTATAATATACCAGGAGAATTAGAGCGTATAGAGCTAAAATTCGTGCATATAGTGAGATAGTTGCTACATAGAACAGATTTCCACACTTTCTACTGTTTTCTTCAATCAAATATAAATAAGCATGAGACTGAACTCATGCTTATTTATATTTATTTTATTGATTGTTTACCCTGGAAATAAAATTTGATTGTTTGTTATGACATCTTGATAGGAGGAAGCTCACTGCTCAATTTCACTAAAGGCACAAGTGCGACATCTGCTTCACTCTCCTCAGCCTGCACCTTCACAATACTAACTACATTTAAAACAATGGGGGAATGTGCTGGGAAATTCAACTGTATTATTTAATAGTACTAACGGTTTTAACAATTTAAGTGACAGGTGAAATGATAGAGAAGAATAGTTAAAAAGTAGATGTATAAGATTTATCTCTCAATGCAAAATCGTTGGGTACTCTCTTTCAGTTATTTTCACTTATTACATAAACTAGGTAAAATTATGTGACTATTCAATTTCTCCCTTTAAAAAGGCAAATAATAAGTCTATTCTCATCATTTTTTTTTTCATAATGTACTTATCTACAAAGAAAAGAAACAAATGGTGTGTGAATGAACTGATTTTCATTGATTAATCAACAGGAGAAGGAGTGCGGGAAGCCTTACAGAAAAGGGAATAAGACCTTGTTTTATTATTCATGTTAACGAATCGAACGGGATAAGATAGTGTACCTTAATTTCCCATAAAATAACGTCTTTATACTAGATTTGATTTTTTAAATATAGTCTTGATCTATAGAGTGAGGATTGAAATTAATATTTAATTAGTAAATAGTTTAGTGGAACGTGTGGTTGATATGAAGGCTCTTGTCTATAAGGATTCATTTTATAATGTTTATCTTCCTCTCCTAAGGCGAACAGGGTAACCTCACTGTTATTAGCGATAGTGGTGCTTTTCGACTGTGTCTCAGAAGATATGTAAGGGATTTTGTCCCACTCCTTCAGAACGAAAGGATTTCACATAGGGATCTAAAAACATGGTGATCACCCAACAGAATATTTAATAGAACTAAAAAATAAGGAATGATTAGAACGGTATTCTTGATAGATTTACATGTCTATTCAGTTCTTAGGTCCTGTGAGGTTGTGCTAGTATTCGTCAGCTGTTTAATCTGAAAAGGTTTACATCCTTTACCAGTTAACCCTATACTTTAATAGTCAGACTATATAGAGCATCACTTACGGAGATGTAAAATTGTAAGAGATCAGGTACATATTTTAAAGGAGGACATCATTATGGAGTATCGTTCTAGGAAGTATCGGAAATTTTTTGCGACAATCATGGCTGTTATTCTTATCGTAGCTACTATGGCTCCGGCTGTTCCAGCCAGCGCAAACCAAGGGGGGAACAGTGAAAATGCTGGACCGAAGAGATCAATTGAAGCGATTGAATTAATTGATTCTACTAGTTTTATTATCGATTTTGATAAGACTTATCCAAAAGGAATAGATATTAATAGAATGATAGATGTAAAAGTAGACTTGGATGACGATACAATTATAGAACCGGAGTTGACCGATTACAAGGTTTCTTCTGAAGACCGTTCCCAAGTAACAGTTGAACACGTTAACGATGACCTTGATGGATTAGCGGGTAAATTATCTATTAATGACTTTGAAGTCGAGTTTGATTATAGAGATGAAGCTGAAAGATACTTTTCATTAGACATCTTCCATACTAATGATATCCATTCAAAAATAGATCATTTCGGAAAGATCTCTGCTTTTATCAATGAACAGGGTGAAGAGGCTTCAAACCATCTCTACTTAGATGCTGGAGATATATTCAGTGGAAATGCAGTGGTGGACTTGCAAGAAGGTGAGCCGATTGTAGAACTATTAAATGAAATGGGCTTGGATGCCATGGCCATTGGGAACCATGAATTCGACTATGGTCAAGAAGCCTTCGCAGCAAGAGAAGAGCAAGCTAATTTTGACTGGCTTAGCGCGAACATGGAAGTCGTTGACCCTGAAATACCAATTAAACAACCTGAACCTTATGAAATTTATGAAATTGATGGAGTAAACGTTGGCATTTTCTCATTAACACAGAACCCTCCAGCTACACGGTTATCTGGAATTGCTGGAATTGACTTTCATGATTATGTTGAAACAGCTGAACATTACGCATACTTACAAGATGAAACAGATATTCTTATTGCGTTGACACATATTGGGAATAGCGCGGATAAAAACCTAGCTGAGAATATCGATTTCTTCGATGTTATTATCGGAGGACACTCCCACAGTAGAATTTTTGAAGCAGACGTAGTTAATGGAACGCCTGTGGTCCAAGCAGGAAGCGATGCTTTATTTGTAGGTCACTTCAATCTTGAATTTGACGGAACAGATGTGACGTTTAATGACTACTACTTGCAAGATGTGGACGAACTTACTGAGGTTAATCAAGACGTGCAAGATATGGTTGATGCATACAACGCTGAGGCAGAAGAACTTCTTAAGGAAGTAGTAGGTTTTACAAATACAGGATTAAGCCGAGATGCTCGATGGGCAAGAGACACGTCTCTAGGTAATTTCTGGACCGATTCAATGAAAGAGGCTCTGAATGCGGATATGGCCATCACAAATAATGGCGGCATCCGTGCCAACATTGAAGAAGGCGATATTACAGCGGGAGATATCTATACAGTTGAACCTTTCGGCAATGAACTTAGTGAACTTGAAATTACAGGTGAAGACTTGAGAGAGGTTATTGAATATTCCTACTCTTATCGTACTCAAAATGACTTGCAAACTTCGGGACTGACGTTCACGATTTATGTGGATGAGAATGATCAATTTGTAGATGCTGATTTATTTGTTGACGGTGAGCCTATTGATGACAATGCAACATACACCCTGGTGACAAATAATTTCATGGCTGAAGGTGGCGACGGTTATGATTTCTCCTCCGCAACTGTGATCCAAGAAGCTGCTGGATATGTGACAACTGGTATGTTCCAACTGATGGAAGAATTAATGGAATCAGAAGGAGCAGTCGATTATGAAGACGGTGAAGGGCGAATTCAAATCGTTGAAGAGGAAGAAAATGGAGAAGATGAATTCGAAGGCTCTTCAATTATGGAAATGCGAGAAGCAGAGCTTGGGACATCGCATACTATTCGGGGAGTAGTCACTGCTTATTTTGAATCGGGTGGACAAACAAATATGTACATCCAGGATGAAACTGCGGCCGTATTAGTTCGCGGCTCAGGATTAGGAAGCCAGTACAACACTGGAGATAAGGTGCAATTCACAGGTGAAAGTGATGAGTTTCGAGATATGGTTCAACTAATGGTGTCTGATTCTGAATTAGTTGAAAGAAATCACGGGGAAATCACCCCACAAGTTGTTGACTCTACCTTTTTTGAAAACAATGTTCATGACCTCCAAGCACAGCTAATTGAAATTAAAGATGTCCATGTGAATGATAATCCAGAGTTTGACGATTTTAACGCAGAAGACTCTGCAGGGGACTTCATGATTTATGGTGCGTATGCTGATGTAGAAGAGGATACACAGTATGATTCGATCACAGGAGTCGTTAATTATCATTTTTATGAAAACAAATTAATGCCTCGGAACGACGATGATCTCGTTGAAGACGCCTCCGTAGTTCAGCCACCCAGAGCTAATCAAGCTTCAGGTGCTGTAGCCTCAGGAACTGAAATTGTTCTTTCGACGAGTACAGAAGATGCTGAAATATATTACACATTAAATGGGGAAGATCCTACAGACAGTGATACACTCTATGACAGCCCAATCACGATCACGGAAGAAACGACCGTGAAGGCTGTTGCTGTCAAAGATGGCCTAGAAAATAGTGTTGTTCGAGAATTCAACTACACATTACTTGCTGAAGCTGGTGAACTAGAAATTTATGATATCCAAGGAGCATCGCACATCTCACCATATGAAGGACAAGTGGTTCGCGAAGTCCAAGGTATTGTAACGCACACAGAAAACAATGGATTCTACTTCCAAACGGCAGAATCAGATGGTGATGTAAATACTTCGGAAGGGATCTATGTTTATAAACGGAACCATGGGGTCGATGTAGGTGACGAGGTTCTTGTTGATGGGAAAGTGGTGGAGTATGAGGAATCAGGCTTCCATGATTTTAGTTCAAACGACAACGATGACCTAAGAACAACACAAATTGAAGCAAGTCAGTTAGACGTTCAATCTTCCGGTAATGATTTGCCTGCACCTGTTGTGATAGGCATTGACCGTGAAATTCCAGGAGATCTTCTGGCTGATCCCGAAAACTATGATATCTATGATCCAGCACAATTTGATGCAGAAGTGAATGCCCTGGATTTTTATGAAAGCTTAGAAGGAATGCTCGTTGAGATCCCAGGTCAAGTCACCATTACGGGTCCCCAAAAATATGATGAGCTTACGGTTATTTCAGAAGAGTGGGGCCTTGAAAATCGCACGGAATCAGGCTCTGTCTATCTTCAAGAAAATGAGCACGATGAAAATTACGCTGAATTAAATACCGAAGTGATGTTCGTAAATGCTCCGAGAGGAACGATTGCTAAAACAGGTGATTACTTTGAAGAATCTATCGTCGGTGTCGTTGGATACAATTTTAGTAACTTTAAAATTGAACCTATTGAGGGTGGACTTCCAGAACTGCAAGACGGCGAATTGGAACGTAGAGATGAGACGACGATTGAGTTTGAGGAAGATAAGCTTACAGTCGCTACCTACAACGTAGAAAACTTTCATCCTAATGCAAATTCCGAAAGAACCCGTAGGCTGGCTGACTCCATGGCGAATGAGCTAAATTCTCCTGATATTCTCACTCTCGTTGAGGTAATGGATAATTACGGTGAGAGTGTAGGGCCAGACACGGACGCAAGTGCAAGTTATCAAACATTAATTGATGCGATTAAAGAAAAAACAGGTGTACAGTATGCCTTTACAGAAGTAGCTCCTATCCAAGGGAACGACGGAGGAATACCAGGTGGAAACATCCGTGTTGGTCATATCTACCGGGTTGACCGAGTCGAACTTGCAAATGATACTGTGGGACCAAATGACGAAGGTATCACGATTGATGAAGAAGGCAATCTAAGCTATGGAACGGGTTTGATTGATCCAACAAATGAAGCGTTTGAAAGATCACGTAAGCCTCTTCTTACAGAATTCATTTTCAAAGGGGAGCCCGTCTATGTGATTGGAAACCATTGGAATTCCAAATTAGGTGACGAAGCACCATTCGGAATGGTTCAACCTGCAATGCAAGGTAGTAGAGAACAACGAATGGAAATTGCATCTATCATAGGAGATTTTATTGCAGAACTTAATGAAAAAACTGAAGGTGATCCAAACGTCGTCGTTCTTGGTGACTTCAATGACTATCCGTGGTCTCCTCCAGTAACGGCACTTACAGAGACAGGCAACTTATATAATTCATTATTCGAATTAGATAGAAGTGAACAGTATACGTACAGCTACAATGGTAGTACTCAGTCCCTTGACTCTATCTTAGTTTCTGAACACTTGAAAGACGGTCTCGAAGTAGACGCAATGGGCATCAACTCTGAGTTTATGTGGGAGCATGGTCGAGCAAGTGACCACGACCCAATGATGGTTCAACTAGAAATTCCTAATATTGATCCCGATTATGATATGGGTGACGTTTTAGCGCCAGTTATTACGTTTGTGGATGAAGAATTAAATGAAGAGCCTACGATATACTTGAATGTAGGAGATGAATTTGAGGTTCCATCAGTAACAGCTGAAGACAACGTGGACGGTGATGTAACCGATGAAGTTGAAGTGACTAATAATGTTGATACTTCTATTTCAGGTACGTATGAAGTTCGTTATACCGTAACAGATGAAGCTGGCAACACAGCGGTAAAAGTTTTAAACGTGATCGTTCAATCTCCAATGGAGCCTTTGGACGAACTATTGAACGGCTCATTCGAAAACTGGAGTAATGAGCTTCCTGAAAACTGGTTCGGTGAGTCTTCCAACATCGCTATGTCGAGAGTTGTGCAATCTGATGATGCATATGAAGGAGACTCCTCTGCACAATTGATCAATACAGGAACGACTCATAATCGTTTTACTACTGATTCCTACGCAATTGAAGAAGGCGTGACGTATGAAGTGAGTTTCTGGGTGAAAGGAAATGGCGATATTCGAAACGCCATGTACGCACCGGGATACCACGGCAACAACTACAGTAATTATTCTCCGTATACAGAGGTAAGAGGAGAAGAGTGGCAGCAAGTCACGTGGGAATATGAAGCACCAGGAAACGGAGAAGCGGAAATCATCTTCTCTGTTCGAAACACCTCAGAAGACAACTTATTTATTGATGGTGTAGAAGTGAATGTAGCAGATTAATACGTAAATGATGGAGGACCGGAACCTATAGTGTAGGTTCCGGTCTTTTTTCGTTTTTGAAAACTGGACATCGAAGTCAGAGAAGATAGTTTGATTGAGCGTTTACAGTGGGAGTAAGTTTGGGTGAGTAGCAAGGAAGTTAATGCATATAGCGGGCAAGTTCGGTCGTATAGAAGAGAAGTTCATGCGTATAAGAAGTGAGTTGGATCGGATAAAAGAGGAGTTCGGTCGTATAGCGGATGAGTTAGTGCGTATAGCAGAGCAGTTCCATCACATAACAAGTTTCGACACAATCCGCCACCCCCGAAACTTCCCACAACGATAAAAAAGCCGTCTCGAGACATTAACGATCCCGCAAATGCCACGAAACGACTTCAACAATCATCTTCTATTAATCTACTCTTTGAATTCGACCTTCAACTTGAGGAATCTCTTTTCCTGCTTGAAGGTAATCAATAAGAACTTCATTCAGAAGTTCGCCTGTGTCGGTGATCATTTCAGCATCGCCTAACCACGTATATCCATCACCGCCGCCAGCCATGAAATCGTTCGTTGCAACTGTATAAGTAGCCTCAGGATCGACTTCTTCACCGCCTACATACATATCAACGATTCTCTCGCCAGCAGATTGAGAGGGATCATACGTATAACTCATTCCTGATACATGGAAGAAACCACCGTTCTCTTCAGGAGCGAGTCGGACGCCATGTTCAGCACTGCGAAGGAGATCTTCACCTGTTACTTCAATTTCAATAACGAAATTCAAGAATGGGAAGGCTGTAATAACATCTCCTTTTGTCACGTCGCCAGCAGAAATGCTTTCTCGAATGCCACCGCCGTTTGTAAAGGCAATATCAGATCCGGTTAAATCTCTCATTGCATCTGTGATCAAATTTCCTAAGTTCGTTTCTTTTGTTCGTACATTTGCACGAGCACCATCTAAATCAACATCGATCGTGGCAATCACTTCATTTAATGTTTCGCCAACTTCTGCTTCAATATCATCAAGCATGGCTTGGACATTCGGTTCTGGCTCTAATCCATCATGATCTCGAGCAAGATGACCGTTTATACCAATGAACTCTCCGTCATGAAACAGAACGTTATTCACACTAAGCGCTTTACCAAATTCCCACGCTTGTGTAATGTACGTATTGTTGTGAATCTCTGGATACTCGAGTGTATCATGACTATGGCCACCCATAATAAAGTCCACACCGTCCACTTGTTCAGCCATTTCTACTTCTATATTATAGCCTGAATGAGATAAGACAAAAATATGATCCACATCATCTTTCACTTCATCTACCAACCCTTGAAGAGCTTCTACTTCTCTTTCAATATATAAACCTTCGAGATTAGCAGGAGCTGTTTTTTCATACGTGTCATAGGCAGTAATAGAAAGAAGGGCGATTTCTTTGCCCATCGCTTCGACAATTTGATAGCCATCTTCAGTTAATAATTCATCGGTGTCCTCATAGCGGACATTTCCACTCATGACTGGAAAATCAGCCATGTCCATAAGTTCGTGCAAGCGCTCTTGACCAAAGTTAAAATCATGGTTTCCAAGGACCATCGCATCAAATTCCATTTCGTTCATGAGATCGACTGCCGCTTCACCTTCACTAAAGTTCACGTAATTTGTTCCGTGGAACGTATCCCCTATATCGAAAAGGAAGGAGTACTCGTTTTCTTCACGCAGTTGATTGGCAATGGTAGCAACTTTAGCCATGCCAAGCTCACCGTTGTCGGCATTATGAAGAATACGGCCGTGGAAATCGTTTGCTGCCGTAACGGAAATGCGATCGATGTTGTTATCATATCGCTCAAACATTCCTTCTAAGTAATCAGCAGTTAATGGTGCTTTCGGTCGGAGCGTTTGACCAAATCCTTCGACTAAGTCTAATGCAGCAGCGGCGGATAACTCATCCACAAATTCATCACTGACTGCTCGATAATCTCTAAATTGATGAAGGCCTTCTTCATCATAATCATCGAGCAAGTTCAATGATTGAGCTAACATTGCGTAAGCTTCTTCTCGCTTAATATTTTTATTAAATGAGTCGCTATTCTCTTCTTGAGCATCAACTAAATCCAGTCGCACACCCGCCTCTATGTATGGAGCTAAATCCTCGGACACACCTAGAACTTCGTCTGTTCCCTCATAAGGAGCAACATCCACGTTCATATTGTCTAAAAGCTCTTTCAGAAAGTCTCCTTTGGTCACGTGTTTGGAATTTCCTGCATCCACTGGTTGTACCATAACGAGAGACGCAAACAGTACTGTTGACATGACGGATAATAATCCTTTCTTCAAAAAAACAACCCCTTTCGAATAGTAAAATATGCAAGCGATTACATTATACGAAAAATAGGCTCTTTTTTAATGAGTCATCTGACGCCCGACTTTTAGATGAACTGTCAAAGCATAAGAGAATAGAGTGAGGGGAATAGGTCTGACTTCTCAGTTATGACGTACATACACTATAAGAAATAACTGGAAGACTGTCTATGGACAATTAATCCCTTTAATTGTAAAAAAAATCATTCATTTGTGGTTGCTAAGTCACTTAAAATAAAAACCGATAATCATAATACGGATTAACTTTAGCTAAATATCGCTATAAGAAAGTTCAAAAAAAAGTCGTAATTAAAGAAATCAGAATAGGTTTCCTGCGTGATCCACGCCCATCAATTTAACAAGGTCTCTCAACAAAGCTAAAGAAAATTTTAATGAATAATGATGGCATAAAGAACATTTTAGATAGATTAGGTGTAAAATAATAGATTGAGTCTCATTGAACTGGTAACCGGGTTTGTTCATGGTTAATAGATCAGCATACAAAACCAAAAATAAACGAAAGAAAGCAAGGTATCGTTATGTTTATTGAAATAGCTATTATTTTTCTCATTTTACTTATTGGAAGTTTTATTCAGGGAGTTAGCGGATTTGGGTTTGGACTCATTGCTATGAGCTTTATTCCGCTCTTATTTACTATTAAAGAAAGCACTCTTCTCGTTGTCTCATTAGCACTGGTATTGTCCATAAGCATAGCAATACAATTGTTTCGTCACATCAGGTGGAGATCACTGATTGTTTTGTTAGGAGCGGCTTTTGTTGGGCGCATAGGAGCTTTTTTTATTTTGGATATCTACGGAGAATTGGACATCATGAAGGTGTTATTAGGGGTATTTTTGATCGGTGTCGTAATCTACTTATTTAATAGTAAAACGCCAAGTGTCAACCACCAAACGAATCGAACGTGGCTTCCCGTAGTCATGGGGTTCTTGGGCGGATTCGTTGGTGGGATATTTGCCGTCGGAGGTCCATTTTTCGTTTTTTACCTCATGTTAATCTTCAGCGATAATAAATACGCCTACAGCGCAAATCTGCAAATTACTTTTGTGTTTACCAACTTCATCACCGTGTTTCTTCACGGCATAAATGGTGATTTCAGTGGAGACTTTCTAATCTATTTTCTAATTGGAGTAGTGAGTGTCCTTATTGGTTCGAGAATTGGTATTCTTTGTTTTGCTTATATTTCTCAGCAAAATATCAAAAAATTAGCCGGTGTTGTCGTAGCCGTTGCTGCTGTGAACCTGATCCTGTTCGGATAACAGGTGAACGTTTGATCCATCTAGTGATCTACCGAACTAATTGAGTATCACTTCTGACTTTAAACGGTGATTATTGACAAAAAATCGTATAATTATAGTGAAAGTGTCGTTTTTTTCCTGTATACTTTTCCATGTACATCCTTACTTTTTATAACTTAATACCTAAATAAAGGAGATAACGAATGAATAAATACGTAGTATCTATTGTAGTGGTCCTATCCATTCTAGTGATAGTGATTGGAAGATATCAATATGATCAAAAGCTGTCGAATATTTCAACATCTGCTCAGCAGCTACTTTCAGAAACCAATGAAGGTTCTAATGAGGAATCAGTAGAGGGAAATCAAGAAGTTGACGAAGAGAACAGTGAAATAGAGAGTGGAGCAAACAACGAAGAGACTGAACTAGAAGATGAGATGGACGAGTTAATGGAGAACGTTGATCCTACGATAGCTAATAAAATTTCCTCTAGTTTGACAGAGGGTGAGAGTATTTCCATTTTAGCCTTTGGTTCTCGTTCGCTAACAGATTCACAAGATGAAGGCTTGAATCCGTGGCCTAAATTATTAGAAGATAAATTGAACGAAGCTTATGAGACCGATGCATTTGAAGTGGAAACTATGTCTGTGGGGGAAATGACGTCTTTAGAAATGATTAGACAAGACGTTCATCAAGAAGTAGCAGAAATGGACGCAGATATTTATATTCTAGAACCTCTTTTATGGAATGATAATGGACAGGTTAGCATGGATCATTCGACGGATCATATTTCGATGCTTATTGATGCTATAACCGCCGCTAACCCGGAAGCTGTCGTTATTTTGAACCCTTCGCAACCCGCTTACAACACGATTAATTATCCGATTCAAATTGAAGGCCTTCGGAATTTCGCAAACGACAATGACTATTTGTATATTGATCATTGGAATGAATGGCCAGAAATTACAGATGAGGAACTGACAGATTATGTAGATGAAGATGATCATAGAATGCCACTGCAAAGTGGACACGAGCTATGGAGTGACAGTGTATTATCAAAGTTTGTAAACTAAAAAAAGAACCCAGGTTGCCGTGATCAGATAACTTGGGTTCTTTGTTTTAGGCGCAATTATAAGAAACTGAAATAGGACAACTGTTAAAACCATAATGGTAAACAGACGACACCAATTGGTGCCGCCTGTAGTTGATCTTATGTTGTCTCAGGTGTTTTCAGAGAAGCCGTTGGATCTTTTTCAGCTAAATAAGTCAAATTAGTAGCTGAGTAGCCTTTGAAACACTGAGGGCACTGATAAGGAAAGGTGTTCGCTTTATTAATAGCGGATTTCCTAATGTCAGGAGAATGATTTCCATAAGTCTCACGGGCCAATTGATTCCATTTTGATACTCGTCCAACAGATTCACAACTAGGACATTCTACATAAGAAGATTCTAAAATTCTTTTTTGTCTTGCCGTCTTCCAAAACAATCAATCACCACCAACAAAAAAGTCATTACGTATACTATAGAAGAATTCGTCGAAAAATGGAAAGGCTTTAAACATATTTTATATAAAAGACTAGTTTATTATCTTTTTATATAGGACTTTACATCCTTTATCGTCTAGTAATTTATAAAGAGGGGGAATTTTACGGTGAAGCATTTCTATATCGTTTTACTCATTTCAGTTAGTTTAGCAGCATGTTCAAATGAAGAACCGGCTAATCCGGAGGATACGTTGGAAGCGTATGTTGATTCTTGGAGCAGTCAGTCTATTTCATCTATGCTTGAGCAAACTTCAGAGGAGTCTCAAAGTGAGATCGGTAATTTCGAATGGGATTTTGAAGAAAGGTATGAGCAAGAGTATGGAAGATTAGCTATTGAAGATATCCACATTTTTTATGACTCTCGTGATTTTGAAGAAGAAGAAGTAGATTTGGACGAATTGGAAGAAATTTCTTATCCTATATCCGTTCAGATGGACTCAGTCGTTGGAGCGATCAACTATGAGACAGAGGTAAACTTAGTGAAACAAGTCGTTACAGATGAAGATAACGAAGAAAGAGAAGAATGGTCCGTGGAATGGGATCCGACTCATTTAATGATGGCTATGCAAGATCCTCATGATGAGATTGCCATTGAGAGGGAACAGCCCAATCGAGGTGAAATTTTCGACCGTAACGGGGAAGCTTTAGCGAAAAATGGCGAAATCTATCAAGTTAGTATTGTGCCAGAAAGAACAGAAGATTTAGAAGACACGGTTTCTCAATTCGCTGAGGTTACAGGGTTGGACGAGGAACGTGTGGGGGACCTTGCCAATGCCTTTCCAGATGAACCAAGCTGGGCAGCGCAGATTCAAAATATCTCATTAATTGATGAACGAAAGGATGAGCTGTTGGAAATTGAAGGGGTGTTATTAGACACAATACCTGGTCGAGAATATCCTTACGGTGATATTACCGGACACCTTGTCGGTCATATCGGAGACATCACCGGTGAGGAGTTAGAGGGACTGGAAGATCGTGGGTACACTGCTCAATCAGAAATCGGCAAGTATGGTATTGAATATTTTTATGAAGAAGAGCTTCGGGGAACAGAAGGGCTAACAGTATCGATAAAAACGGAAGATGGGGAAGTTCGCGACGTCATCACGCACACAGAACCTGAAGATGGTGAAAATATTCCCCTTACTATTGATATTTCGATGCAACAAAAATTGGCAGATGTTTTGCAAGAAGATTCCGGTTCAGGGGTCGTGACAGATCCATTATCAGGTGAAACGTTAGCGTTAGTAAGTGAACCGGCGTTTGATTCTAATTTGAGATATTTACAATTGTCTGATCCGCGGGCAGAAGAATTAGATACGGTAGAAGTTTTATTTGAGCAACGTTTTCGAAGAGCATATTCCCCTGGATCAATCTTCAAACCTTTTACTGCAATCGCTGGGATAGAAGAAGGAACCTTAGATCCTGAGGAAATAATAGTGATCGAAGGAGAACAGTGGCAACCAGACGATAGCTGGGGAGGCTACCTGGTCACGAGAGTAAATGATAGTGAAACAGAGATTGATCTAGAAACAGCGATGAAGCTGTCTGATAATATTTATTTTGCTCAGCAAGCACTGGAATTAGGTGAAGACAGCATGGAAGAGTGGATGTCTAAGATGGGCTTTGGTGAATCGATCCCATATGAAATTCCGTTAGGTACCTCTTCTATTGCAAATGACGGGCTTAAGAGTGAGATTTTACTAGCAGATACGGGATACGGTCAAGGAGAGGTTCAAGTCACGCCTGTTCATATGAACGCATTGTATTCCACCTTCTTGAATGAGGGGCAAATGGTCGGGCCAACGTTGATTGTTGGAAACGACAGTGAGAGAGAGGAACGTGAAGTCACCTCTTCCGAAACAGCTGCATTAGTAGAAGAAACTCTCATTGCGGTAGTTGAAGATTCAGATGGCACAGCTTATCGTTCTGATCCTGGTCACACCCGTTTATTGGCAGGAAAAACAGGCACGGCCGAATTGAAACAAGACCAGACAGAGGAAGATGGAGAACAAGTGGGCTGGTACGTCAGTTACGATTATGATAACGCAGATTTGTTGACGACTATCATGGTTCAGAATGCAGAAGACCGAGGTGGCAGCGGTTATGTTGTGGATCTTGCTAATGAATTTTGGCAGAAGGTTGATGAATAATATTTTATGAAGCTGGACTGTTTCTAAATCGATGAATGATCGATTTAGAGGCAGTTCTTTTTTAATAACTTTGTTGAAAAATAGCAAAGCAAGTCTTGAGAAGGTTGTCCGCTCACATAGTTTTAAGGATTGGCGACGAACAAAAGGTTTCCGTCGAGTGAACGTCGTCAACATGAGAAATTGGCGACGAATAGAAGAGAGAGCGTCGAATGAACGTCGTTAACAAGAGAGATTGGCAACGAACAGAGAGAGCGCTACCGCTGAAAGTAGCTAACAGTCTTAAAAAACACGTATGCCTACCCTATTAAATTTTCAGGGTAGGCATGGGTTAAAATATTTTCGGCGTCACCACGCACATAATCGTAGAGCATTGATCTTTCAGAGGGTTTCGCCATGTATGAGGGCGGTCTGATGGAAAATGAATGGAGTCCCCGACAGAGAGGCGGTGCTCTTCGTTATCAATCATATATTCCACTTCGCCTTCTAATATATAGTGCACTTCTTCACCAGTATGTTGAAAAATTTTGTCTGTCGCCCCAGGATCCAATGTAACAAGTAAAGGCTCCATGGAGCGGGTAGAAAAATTGCCGCTTAAACGAACATACTTGGCAGGGGATCCTTCAATTCGGAAAGATCTTCGCTCGTTTTTCAACGTCTTATAATTCGTGTTTTGTTCAGGAGAGAAAAAGCTCGTAATAGGAACTTCAAGTCCGTCAGCAATCTTCTTCAATGAACTGATCGCAGGTGATGAGGATCCTCGCTCTACTTGCGATAAGAAGCTGACTGACAGTCCTGTTCGACAGCTTAACTCTTTCAACGTCAACCCTTGATGATTTCTTGTAAGTCTGATTTGTTTGGCTAGTTCTGATTCTGACATAAGTACGATTCACTTCCTTTTACCGAGATCATGAAGGGTTTTGGATCGTTCCTTTCCCGCCTTCTAACGGATAATGGCATGCGACAAAATGATCCGGTTTCAACTCTTTGAATTCAGGGGTGTCCTGTTTACATTTCTCATCTGCAAAAGGACAACGGGTATGAAAACTGCATCCGGAGGGAGGATTCACAGGGCTTGGAATATCTCCTTTTAATACAACTCGCTCTCTCGTGTCACGAACTTCAGGATCAGGGACAGGAACGGCAGTAAGCAGCCCTTCTGTGTAAGGGTGCATAGGATGGGCGAAGAGTTTCTCCCGGGTGGTAAGTTCGACCACCTTTCCTAAATACATGACGGCAATTCGGTCGCTGATATGCTTTACTGCCGGCAATCCATGGGCAATAAACACAAGGGTAAGATTGAACTGTTCCTGAAGGCGTTTCAGCAAGTTTAAAATTTGGGACTGAATTGACACGTCCAAGGCGGACACAGGCTCATCACATACTAGAAGTTTAGGATTTAATGCTAATGCACGAGCAATTCCGATACGCTGTCTTTGACCACCACTGAACTCGTGAGGAAAACGTTGAGCAAATTCCGGGCTCAAACCGACAACATCCATTAGTTCAAACACACGCTTCTTTAGTTCATCTCCCTTATGGGTCTGATGCGTGCGTAAAGGTTCTGCAATTAGCTCGAATACCCGCATTCGTGGATTAAGGGAAGAGAAAGGATCTTGGAAAATCATTTGAATATCTTTTCGTTTCTGCCTGAGCTCTTCGCCAGTTAGTTCGGCTAAATTTTCTCCTTCGAATATGATTTCCCCTTCTGTAGGCTCAAGTAAACGGACTATTAAGTTTCCAGTCGTGGATTTTCCACAACCAGACTCACCGACGATACCTAACGTTTCTCCACGTTTCACCTTCAGGTCAATGCCATCGACTGCTCTTAAGTATTCCTTGTTCTTTTTGAACCAACCACCTGTGACATCAAAGTGTTTTTTTAATCCTCTGATTTCCAAAAGGGGTTGTTCTACTTCTGCTTTACGGGGATTGTTCGTTTCCGTTTTTACTTTGTTCATCTGCCATCACCTCCTCGTCATATAACCAGCAGCGTACTTCCCGGCCATTTTCAAGCGTGTCTAATTTCGGTTCATTCGATATGCAATGATCCATCGCATGTGGGCATCTTGGATGAAACTTACATCCATCCGGCATGTTTGCTGGAGTAGGCACGGTCCCTTTAATAGAAATCAATTCTTCATTTAAATCTTGAATTTTCGGGGTGCTATCTAATAACCCCTTCGTATATGGATGTTTAGGGTCTTTAAACAATGAGAACACATCAGATTGTTCGACGACTTGACCAGCGTACATAACAATGACACGGTCAACGAGTTCAGCGACAACGCCAAGATCGTGAGTAATGAGGATGATGGCTGTGTCCATTTTTTTGACGAGATCTTTCATCAACTCAAGAATTTGTGCTTGAATGGTCACATCCAAGGCGGTCGTCGGTTCATCAGCGATTAATAGCTTAGGATTGCAAGATAACGCCATCGCGATCATAACACGCTGTCTCATCCCACCACTTAGCGAGTGAGGAAAGGAGCTGTAAACTTTATCAGCACGAGGAATCCCTACCTGTGTAAGCATATCAATGCTCATTTTTTTGGCTGTAGCTTTATCGACATTCTGGTGCTGTAAAATCGCTTCTCGGAGTTGATTTCCAATCGTAAATACTGGATTCAAAGACGTTAAAGGCTCTTGGAAGATCATGGCAATGTCGTTACCACGAATCTTGCGCATTTGCTTGTTCGTGTATTTTGCTAAATCTTTATCCTCGAACATGATTTCTCCACCAACGATTTTACCTGGCTCCTCCACAAGTCCCATGATGGACAGAGAAGTGACACTCTTTCCGGAACCCGATTCTCCCACAATGGCGACGAGTTCTCCTTTATTGACTTGAAAGGACACCCCATTCACAGAAGGGATGGCTCCATTTTCTGTGAAGAAGTGTGTCTGTAGTTGATTAACGTTCAATAATTCTTTTCCATTCGACATGGTACCCCTCCTTTAACGCCCTTGTGAACGTGGATCGAGAACATCACGTAACCAGTCTCCAAGGAAGATAATTCCCAGTACTGTAATCGTAATAGCTAACCCTGGGAAAGTGGCTAACCACCAGTTTGTTGCTAAATAATCCCGTCCATCAGCGAGCATATACCCCCAAGATACATCGGGAGGTTGGACACCCATTCCTAAGAAACTTAACGATGCTTCTAAAATAATCGTCGTGGCTACACTCAAAGTGGAAATAACTATAAATGTTGAGAAGACATTTGGTAACACGTGTCTTCGAATAATCGTTAAGTTCTTCGTACCGATTGATCTGGCTGCTTTCACATATTCTCGTTCTTTCACGGATAACACTTCTCCACGAATCAGACGGGCATAAATCACCCAGTTTGTGACACCAATAGCAAAAATCAATGTCATAATTCCCGGATTAAGAACGGTAAGAATAACAAGAATAAACAAGATATTTGGAATAGATAAGAAAGCATCGACCATTCTCATCGTGACGGTATCAATCCAACCGCCATAATAACCAGCAAATAGTCCTGCAGCCATGCCGAGAATCCCGGCTACAACTACTGAAAAGATTCCTACAAGTAATGAGATGGTCGTCCCGTAGATGATTCTGCTTAATATATCGCGACCGAGATTATCTGTGCCGAGAAAGTGTTCCGATGATCCTCCTTCTTGCCAAGCAGGAGGAACGAGCATGTTGGCATAATTCTGTTCGTTTACGCCAAAAGGAGCAATTTGATCAGAGAATATCCCGACGATAAACACAACCATCACGATTAAAAATCCAACAGTTCCTGTTTTACTTTTTAAAAGTAGTTTCATCCAACGAACAAACGATGACTTTTTTTGGTGTTTTTTCATGGAATCGGGAGCAGCTGGACCTTGTGGCTCCGGTACCGGTTCTGGAGTAACTTGTTGACTCACGCTCAAGACCTCCTTTCTAGTATTTAATCCTTGGATCAAGAAGTCTGTATAAGATATCAGCGAATAAGTTGATGACAATAACTAAGATCGCAATTAAAAACACGGCGGCTTGAACGATAGCCATGTCTCTTGCATTAACGGCCTGAACAAGTAACTGACCAATTCCTGGCCAAGCGAAAACTTGCTCAGTAACAATTGCACCTCCAACTAGAGTAGACGTTTGTAACGCCATGATCGTCACGACAGGAATAAGGGCATTTCTAAACGAGTGCTTGTACGTTACGATTCCGTTGCTTACTCCTTTAGCTTTAGCGGTACGGACGAAATCTTGTTGAAGAATTTCTATCATATTGGAGCGAGTTAATCGTGTCATTTCTGCAGCAACGGCTGTACCTAGCGTAATCGCCGGTAACACGACATGCATGAACGTTCCTCGACCAGAAACGGGGAAGAGCTGCGTATTGACGGCTAAGATTAAAATAAACATGATCCCAAGCCAAAAGTTCGGCATCGCTTTTCCTAACACAGAGGATCCAGTGATAAATAGATCAATAAACGTATTACGGCGTGTGGCTGACCAGATTCCCATTGGTATAGCAATAAGAGTGGCAAAGATCATGGACGCCGCAGCTAACTCAAAGGTGGCAGGGAGTCGTTCCAAAACTATGGACATGGCATCTTGGTTATACCGATACGATTGACCGAAATCGCCTTGAACGGCATTCATAAGGAAAATCCCGTATTGGACATGAAAAGGTTCGTTCAGACCTAATGATTCCTGCACTCTGGCTACATCTTCAGCTGTCGCTTCTTCAGGCAACATTAAAGCTACCGGGTCCCCAGCAACATACACTAGACTGAAAACGATAAATGTCATGATAATTAAAACAGGAATGAGCTGTAAAAACCGTTGAATTAAAAATCGTTTCACGTTTGTTCACCTCCAAAGGTGGGATATGTATAGAGATTGAAAATCCTTTTGCAAATGAATCAATCAACTTCTCTAAGGAGTTTATTTTATTGGTTCATAATTGAAGTAATACTGTAATCACTAGACCTGCGAAACCTCTCAATATATAGAGAGGGGGCAGGGAATAGATAGGATAGGTAATAATGGGTCAGCAGTACCCGATTGAATACAGGTACTGCTGAACATTTCATTATCTTCTAGTGATTTCATTTGCATAGTATAGTTCATCTTGACGTGGTTCGTAATCTACTAGATCACTGACACCGTAGTTCATGTTAATAGAGTGCAAGTAAATGTGCGGTCGTTCCTCAGCAAGAATTTCTTGAATGCGTTGATACTGCTGCTCACGCTCGTCTGGATCCATGTTGACTAGCGCTGCTTCAAACAATTCATCAACTTCTTCATTTGAGTAATCCATTCTTCCTTCATTTAAAGGAGAGGTCGTTGTATAGTGATCCAGGTTTTGCGCTGCGTCGAATAACGAACTAGCAAGACCAAGAAGCATTAATTCTTCGTTCGTATTGTTTTGGTAATGTTCAATAAATTGACTCCACTCCAAGAACTGAAGGTCAACGGTAATACCAACTTCACTAAGCATGCCGACAATGACTTCTGCAATATCAGAGTCCATTAAATAACGTCCTTGTGGCGATTGCATCGTAATTTCAAGACCGTCTTCATAACCTGCTTCAGCTAATAATTCTCTCGCACGATCTTGGTCATAAACGAATGTGTCGTATAAATCTTCATTCGCACCGACGTTACCTGGTGTTACACGTGTACGAGTAGGTGTTCCAGACCCTTGCATCACTTGTTCTGTAATGGCTTCATTGTCGATCGCTAAATCGATCGCTTCAACAACACGGGGATCTGATGTGGCTACACCTTCTGTTTGTCTTGTGATAATTAACATCTCACGGTTTGAATCCGCGTTAATATGTCTAGTTCCATCATTATCATCGATACGAGACCATTCATTAGGTGGAATGTCTGTGACGACATGGGCATTTCCTGTTAACAATTCTCCTACGCGAGTAGACGTTTCAGGGATTGCACGGAATACAACTTCTTCCCACTCCGTGAAATCATCACCAAGGAAGTAATCATCGAATTTCGTAAGGACGACTCTGTCATCACGAGCCCACTCATCAAATTCATAAGGGCCTGATCCGATTGGTTCGCTTAAGAAATGATCCATCCCGTTTTCTTCAATATACTCTTTCGGCAGGATGCTCGCTCCCGTTCCAGCTAGTCTGTTTAATAGGGAAGGCTGTGGTCCGTCCGTATTCATTCTGACTGTCAAGTCGTCCACCACTTCAATTTCTCCTAATTGGACAAATCTAGAATGCTCTGATAATGTGTCATCTTCAATGACACGGTCAAATGTAAATTTCACATCTTCTGCAGTCATTTGATCTCCATTATGGAAATAAATATCATCATGAAGCGTGAATTCCCATACATCATCTTCAATATTCTCATAATCTGCTACAAGATGAGGCTCAACTTCCATTGTTTCAGAATCTCTTTTAAACAAATAGTCGAACACGTTAACGTGAACAGCTTCTGTCGATGTGTTACCGTGATCATGAATATCCCATGACACCATATCTGTACCCATGGCAAGAACCAAAGTACTGTCTTCTAGCAACTCTTCAGCCTCTGCTTCAGTGTTATCTTCGTTACCTGCCGCATTATTGTTTGTCTCTTCAGCAGCATTGTCGTTCGTGTCTTCTGGATCAGCGACATTTGTAGTATTGTTGTTCTCTTCATTGCCCCCACAGGCGACGAGAAAAGCCAAACTTAAAGCAGAAAAACCCCCAACGCTTCTTTTTAAAGTCATTTTCATCCTAAATTCCCTCCATTTTACAGTCTTGGTTCACTTTCCGTGAAAAAGTGAAGTAGGACTTTAATTTGATATGACCAAGCTTACCATGATTATTTAGAATTGCAAGACTATTTATAATAATCGAATTTTATGAAAACGGTTGTCTTAAACTGATAAAGGCACCGGATCCCGTGTCCTACAAAGGGTATAGAGATGTAAGGAAATTCGACATATTTTTTCATGAAAAAATAGATTGTTGCAAATTATCTAAAACCGAAGTAGTATATGGTCACATTAGGAATTGCAGTTTTACTGTAATATAGAAAGTATTTAATTGTTCAAGGCATCCAAAGCCTAAATATAGGAGGAGACCATTCGTGACAAAACTTAGGGAGCATTTTTACAAGAATAAAGAGGCAATCAAAGAAGATTTACTAACATTAACAAGGGCGGAGTCACCAACGCAGGATAAAAGGTTGGTTGATGCATGCGGGATGGAGTTAAGCAAGTTGTTTCAGAACTACTTCGGTGTGGAGCCAGAAGTATTCAAGCAGGATATCCAAGGGGACCACTTGAAATTTAAAATCGGTAACGGTGAGAAACGGGTATTAATTCTCGTTCATTTCGATACGGTATGGGATGTAGGGAGAATTCCGATCGTTGAGAAAGATGGCAAGCTACATGGCCCCGGTGTGTTTGATATGAAGAGTGGAATTATTCAGGCCCTTTGGGCGGTGAAGGGTTTAACAGAAGTAGAGGGTGGACTTGAGGGTCTGGAAATTGTTTTCTTATGTACTTCTGATGAAGAAATTGGCAGTGTCAGCTCAAGAGAACTGATTGAGACAGAAGCGAAAAAAGCAGACGCAGTTCTTGTTACAGAGGCACCTGTTCATGGAAACGGGGCGTTGAAAACTTCTCGGAACGGCGTAGGCATTTACGAGATCATTACGAAAGGAGTAAGTTCTCATGCAGGCAGTCATCATGGTGATGGGGTCAGTGCGATTAAAGAGATGGCTCATCAAATCATAAAGCTTGAAGGAATGACGGATTACGAGCTGGGTACAACGGTGAATATTGGCATCGTTGAAGGGGGAACAAGGTTAAATGTGGTCCCCGATCGTGCTCGAGCAACGATTGATTTCCGTGTCAAAACAAAAGAAGAAGGCGAGCGAATGGTGAAAGTGGTCGAGAGTCTTGAACCGTTAACTGAAGGGGCGGAAATAGAAATACGCGGAAGTTTGAACCGCCCGCCGATGGAACGAACAGAAGCAACGGCGAAACTGTTTGGCTATGCTAAAGAGGCAGCCAAAGAAATAGGCTTTGACTTAGAAGAAGCGCATATTGGTGGAGGAAGTGACGGCAACTTCACCGCTGGTCTCGGCATCCCGACGATTGATGGATTAGGTTGCTACGGAGACGGAGCTCACGCCAAACACGAACACATCGTCTTGGAAGATCTCCCTAAACGAACAGCACTTATTGCACACTTATTGAAAAATATCGCGAAAGCCTAATTGAAAGAGACTTGCCAACCATCTGATGGGGGGACAAGTCTCTTTCATATATTAACGTCTTAGGAAAAAGTTTGAGAAAAATTGTTTATTGACGCTTTTGTGAACTGTCTTGTAATTCAAGTGAGATTAATTTATATTATAACTATCAAGTTAGTGAAATGATTCACATAACACTATGTCGATGTTGTTAACCCGTGAAAAAACACTAAATATATTTTTTGAAGACAAATGTGAATAATTTCACATTAAAAACCAAGGAGGAATTTGATATGTTACAAATTACCGATCGTGCAGCAGGAATTTACAAGAATGAGATGGAGCTTACAGGAGAGGACGAAATTCGTTTATTCGTTCGAGGCGCTGAAGGATTCTTTTTAGGCGTAGAAAAGGATCGGTCTGAATCAGATGATTGGACGGCCGTCGTCGATGGCGTGAGATTCTTCATTAAAGAAGATGATTTATGGATGTTTGAGGGAATGACTCTTGATTTTTGTGAGAACGGGGATTGCATTAAATTACACTAATATAATGATGACAGCCTGCTCGTGACACGGAGCGGGCTTTTTTATTTGAACATAGACTGTTTGGTGTGCGCTATATATCGAGAGTTGCGCGCTATAATAAGCAATCTACGCGCTATGCGAAGCAACGCACGCGCTATATGAACGAAGTCACGCGCTATATAGCTCGAATCTGCGCTATGCGAGGGTCTTTATGCGCGGAAATAAGAAGATGACGCGCGATCGTTCATCCAATGAATAATACTTATTGTCCCTTTTAGGATTCGTGATAAAATAACGGTATAATGAATGTCATAGTCATATCAAATTCAAGGAGAGTGAATGGGATGATTTTAAGCGGTAAAACTATATCAGAAAAAATATCAAACGAACAAATTGTGATTAAACCAATGACTTCAGAACAAATTCAACCAGCATCGGTAGACCTTCGACTAGGCCATCACTTTCTTGTGATCGATGACCACCTGAGTACGAAGCTTTCTTTGAAATCCGAAGCGGCCTATAGAGAAATAGATGTAGGTGCTCGCGGCTCTATCGTCATTCCTCCTCAATCATTTTTACTTGCGACGACGAAAGAATATATTGAAATCCCCCCTTCGTTGACAGCCTTTGTTGAAGGAAGAAGTTCGATCGGTCGGCTAGGGTTATTTATTCAAAACGCTGGGTGGGTAGATCCTGGCTTTCGAGGACACATTACATTAGAACTTTTTAACGCCAACCGTTTACCGATTGAACTTGATGTGAACAGAAGAATCTGTCAGCTTGTTCTTGCCGAAGTAGATCAAGAAGCTCATCCTTATGAAGGAAAGTACCTTGATCAGAAAGATGCCACAGCCAGCCGCGTGCAGCTAGACTACGAAAACCGCAACCGTCTGGAATGATAAAAGAACGTGGAGAGAATAAAATCTCTCCACGTTCTTTTTCATGCTAAGGGGCCTAAAAAAATAACACTTCTAATCGTTTGAGATTAGAAGTGTTATTAAGTGACACGTGAATTCGCTGGGTCTTACAAACGATCTCTAGATTACCAGCTGGCTTTTTTCACTCCAGGAACTTGGCCTTTATGAGCAAGTTCACGGAAAGCAATTCTTGAAAGTTTAAACTTACGTAATACTCCTCTAGGTCTCCCTGTTAATTCACAACGATTGGTCAACCTGGTAGGGGAAGAGTCACGGGGAAGCTTCCTCAATGCCTCGTAGTCACCTTTTTCTTTTAATTCTTTCCGAAGTTCAGCATATTGAGCGACAAGTTTTTGTCGTTTTCTCTCTTTTGCTACTTTTGATTTCTTTGCCATCTGTGAATGCCTCCTTCAATACTGTAAATATTACAAAACGTAACTATTACGATTTAAACATAAGTTCATTCAATAAGCAAGTAATAAGAGCACAATTTTCTTTAGAAATGATGTAATTTTATAGCAGGATTGTTATAGGACGAGTGAGTGTCAATGAATAACAAAGGGACTATAAATGAACGGAAGCTAAATAGAAAACTCCTAAAGCCAAAAAACATTAAATGGTGCATTTATCCTTTTTTTATAAAAATTAAAAAGAAAATATCCACCTTTAACTAAGCTTATGCTACGATGGTTTAAGACGATGACGAGATTCATACTTAATGAACTCTTCTATTCACCATGGATTAACTAGCATTAAGGTAATGTAAAAGGGGGTCTAAGACGAGTAGCATGTTTTTTATATTCAGAAGATTAAAACTAGGAGGGAGATGCATGATTATTTCAAAATTATTCAAAATAGCGATAGTAAGTATACTTTCTTTAGCTCTGTTGATCACCCCTTTTCAAGCTAAAGAAACTGTACAGGCTGCTTTAGCGCAAGATTACATTCAGTCAGCAGAAGGAGAAACCCACGTAATTGCCAATTTTAATGTGCTGCGTGGACAGGATCAAATTGTAGTTTATACGCCTGATTACGGTAGTAACACTCCAAATAATCGTTGGGGAGCAGAAGTAGTAGTCGAGAATGATGTAATCTTGGAAGTTAGAGATGGCCCTGTGGATGCAACCGAAAGAGCTCCAATTCCTGAGAATGGGTACGTTATTTCTGGACATGGTTCCGCTAGAGAGTGGATACTGGAACACTTACATGAAAATGAAAGCGTTGACATTCTTTATGATGTTATTGAAGATCCTGTGAGAACGTCAATGTACAATGTGAACAAAGTAAATCCGGAACTACCGCATGAATTTCCGGGTGGACGTGGTACAAATGAACTTATATACTATGATTCAAATTATGAATATGAAACAACTGGTACTAATCAATATGGAGCTGAAGTAATTATTGAAGATGGAATCGTTGTTGAAATGTCAGGAAGTAATTCGTCTATTCCAGAAAATGGATTTGTTTTATCTGGCCACGGAACCGCTCAGCAATGGATTTTACAGAATACTCAAGTTGGGGCAGAATTATCATTTGATGCAGACCAAATGACTGTTAAATCTACTATAGATGCGAAGGCTTATATTAGGGCTGCGGAATTGAAGCTAATTGAAGCAGAAAATAACATTACACTAGCAGAAAAAAACTTCAAGGATGTCCCGATAGAAGAAGCTATTGAGTCAGTATCGAACGCACAAATTTATTTACAAAAAGCGAACAAAGCTTTTGAAGAAGAGAATTGGATGGAGACGATCGACTATTCAGAGGTAGCAGAAGGATATGCTAACCAAGCCACCTTCCAAACTGTCGAATCACGTGTGGTCGATGCTAGAGGCGTTTGGCATCGACCTACGGAGAACAATAAGGAAGAAGTAATTCGAACGTTAGATAAGCTTGCAGATGCTAACTTTAATATATTATTTTTAGAGACCTTTTTTCACGGATATACGATCTATCCTGGTGATCATGTCGAACAAAATCCAAACTTTGAAGGATGGGATCCTTTAGAAGTTTTCATTGAAGAAGGGAAAAAGAGAGGAATTGAAGTTCACTCTTGGGTACACACCTTTTTCGTAGGACATGAATCGTTAAATCCTCCGGGCCCTATTTTATCTGAGAATCCAGAGTGGGCAGCGGTAGATCGTGAAGGACGAATTCCTTCTGTTAGAGAAGAAGGTTACTATTACTTAAATCCAGCTCTTCCTGACGTGCGCGACTTTTTATCCACAGTTTTTGAAGAGATGATGACTAAGTACGAAGATCTTGACGGGTTACACCTGGATTATATTCGCTATCCTGTAAGTTTACCGATTGAAGTAGGCTACAGTTATGACGAATACAGCCGAGCTCAATTTAAAAAGGAGTATGGTACTGATCCATTGGAGATCACTCCTGTTGATGAAGAACTATGGACACAATGGAATGAATGGCGGCAAAAACAAATTACGACGTTTGTGGAAAGAA
This sequence comes from Salipaludibacillus keqinensis, assembly GCF_003226325.1. Taxonomy (GTDB): domain Bacteria; phylum Bacillota; class Bacilli; order Bacillales; family Salisediminibacteriaceae; genus Salipaludibacillus; species Salipaludibacillus keqinensis. The sequence continues at coordinate 371,209 of NZ_PDOD01000003.1, forward strand.
TTCACCAAGAAATAAAAGAAATTGATGAGACAATTGATATCTCTACTGCTGTATTTCCAGAAGTGTCAGATGCAGTAGACCAAAAGTTTCAAAACTGGATTGAATGGGTTAGCAAAGGCTACATGGATTTCATTACGCCCATGATTTATTCTGTAGATACCAATTATGTTCAGCGAACAACAGAAGAATTCATGGATAAATTTGAACAGCCTGTGTTAGCCTACATCGGATTAGCCCCATTTATTGGCTTTTCTGATGAACTTCTAGTAAGTCAAGTAGATGCGATGAACGAAACGCAAGCTTTAGGACAAGTGCAATTTGCTTTGCATTCCTTGAATGACGAGCATTTTAAAGCTCTTAAGGAAGGACCTCAGCGAAAAGAAGCCGTTCTTCCACATCGTGATCCCGTTTATGCAGCTGAAATAGTTGTAGAAGATGCTCTTCGAAGAATGGACGAAATTTATAGCGATGGCATAAGGCACTCGCTTACTAACCCTTTAACAAATCATATCCAACAAATTCATAAAAGCTTAGACAAAGGTGATCTAGTCCAAGCTGAAAAACGGGTCGCAAAAGTCTCGATATTTCTAGAGAATAGAAGTCATCATATAGAAGAAACTGTGAAAGACTACTTGCAAAGAGATATGCAGCAAATCAACCAGTTGATTCAGTTCGCTAAGTTCAAAGAATAGGCACGCTCTCGTCTGTAATGAAACAAGGATGGTCATCCTATTCATTACAGGCGATCTTTTTTTTGGAGGATTTATTCACGAATTTAAATAATTCTGGAGAAAATATTCACTTTTATATTTTTATATGCTATAGTCAATTTATAAAGTTTTCTGAAAACAGCAGAAGGGGGATCGTCAACAGAGAACAAAGGTGATGCTTCGTTAATTTGCAAGAGTACCAGTTTCATTGATTAGCAGGTAATTTAAGCTAAATTTTTTAATTAACAAGAAAACGCTTACTTAAGTTGAGGAAGAATAATTAAAAGATTAAAAGGGGTGTATGACTTTGAAGAGTAATTCTATGAAATGGTTTTTCTTTATGTGTATGTTTCTTGTTCTCGTTTTAGCTGCTTGTGGTGGAAACAATAATGACGCGGCATCAGGGAACGAAGAAGCGACCGCTGAAGAGTCTAATAATAATGACAGTAATAATAATGATGGTAACAGCAATGCAGCTGACTCAGGAGAGGCGGTCGAAATAGAATTTTGGACGATGCAATTATCACCTGATTTTGATGATTATATTAACGGAGTCATTGAGAAGTTTGAAGATGAGCATGAGAATGTTACTGTAAACTGGGTGGATGTGCCATGGGGTGACATGGAGACTCGTATCTTATCAGCCGTTGCAGGGGGAACCGCCCCTGACGTTGCCAATTTAAATCCTCAATTCGCCGCTCAATTAGCAGAGCTAGACGGTTTGGTTAATGTGGAGGAATTGATTGATCCTGAAGTGAAAGATCAATACTTTGAAGGTGCATGGATTTCAAACTCTTTTGACGGAAAAACATTTGGTGTTCCATGGTACTTATCTAGCCAAGTAACCATGTACAATGCGGATATTTTTGAACAAGCTGGATTAGACCCTGAAGACCCTCCGTCTACATTTGAAGAACTATATGATGTCGCTGAACAAATCAAAGAAGAAACAGGAAAATATGGATATTTCCCTCCATTTGATGGAAGTCATGTGTTAGAAGCACTCGTTATGATGGGCGTTGATTTAACAAACGAAGAAATAACCGAAGCTGCGTTTAATACTCCAGAAGGTCTAGAGGCGTTTGAATACTTTACAAACTTATATCAAAATGAATTAATTCCACGTGAGGTATTAACAGAAGGACATGCTGCGATGATTGATATGTACCAAGGAGGACAGTTGGCGATCATGGCATCAGGACCTCAGTTCTTAAGCCAGATTGAAACGAATGCTCCTGATATTTTTGAAGTTACACGTCCCGCACCACAAATTACGGGCGAAACAGGACTGATGAACATAGCCGCAATGAATCTTGTCATTCCTGAAGGGACGGAGTATACGGATGAGGCACTTGATTTCGCAGTATTTATGACAAATGCAGAAAACCAGACGGATTTTTCAAAAGAAACAGCGATCTTGCCATCTATTGAAACAGCATTAGATGAACCGTTTTTCCAAGAGATGGAGGAAAATCCTACACCTGAGGAAGAAGCGAGAGTAGTATCAGCCTCTCAACTTCCCGACAGTGAAGTACTGATCCCACCTATGGAAAATTATGAAGACTTGAGAGTTGCAATGGTAGAAGCATTGGAATCTGCTATGTTTGAACAACAAAGTCCACAAGAAGCGCTCGATCAAGCGGAAGAACAATGGAATCAAATTTTAGCCCAATAATAATGAAAGAGGGGGAGGCGATCTCCCTCTTTCCATCTTTATATTTTGAAAAAGCTGGTGATGACGTCTATGACTAAACATGTTATTGAAAAAATAAAAGGCTCGCTAATTGTTTCCTGTCAAGCTCTGGATGATGAACCGTTACATGGATCTGAAATCATGGCATTAATGGCAAAAGCTGCTAAGCAAGGTGGGGCAGTGGCAATACGAGCAAACGGTAAAGAAGATATTCTTGCTATAAAGAAAGAAGTTGAGCTTCCTATTATAGGATTAGTTAAAAAAGATTATCCTGGTAGCCCAGTGTATATTACAGCTACAAAAGAAGAGGTAGATGAGTTGATAGAGGCAGGGGTGTCTATGATAGCGGTTGATGCGACAAATAGATCTCGCCCGAATCAAGAGACGCTACAATCATTGATCAAGTATATTAAACCTTTAGGCATCCCTATCATGGCTGATGTCTCAACGGTTGAGGAAGGAATCGCGGCTGAAAAGTTAGGTGTGGATTGCATTTCTTCTACTCTTTCAGGTTACACAGAGTATTCTCCAAGTCATTCTGGACCAGATTTCAAGCTTATCGAAAACTTGGTGAATTGTTGCTCTGTTCCTGTAATAGCTGAGGGAAGAATCAAGACACCAGATCATGCGAAGCAAGCTCTAAGTTTAGGCGCGTATGCAGTGGTCGTCGGTTCAGCGATTACGCGGCCGCAAATTATTACGAAAGATTTCGCCGAGGAGATGAAATTAAATCTAAAAGTAAAGGGGGAAGTACATTGATTCATCCTTTAGATAAAAATACACCGGTAGCAATTAGAATTGATAGTCATTTAAAAGCTTTAACCAAGTCAGAGCAGAAAGTTGCAGACTTTGTGCTGAACCATTTGGATGAGGTGATGTACTTATCAGTAACGGATTTGGCTGACAAAGCTGAGGTGGGAGAAACTACGGTTCTTCGTTTCTGTAGAAAAATAGGTTTTAAAGGATACCAGGAATTTAAATTTTCTTTAGCGAAGGATATTTCTGCTCAATCTCATGAAACAAAAAATGAAACGAAGGAAGAAAGTTTTATAGACAGTATCACCTCTCACATCATCCAAGCTGTTCAGGAAACAAAAGCAATGGTGGACGAAAATTCTCTAAATGAAGGCCTTTCCATGCTTCTAAAAGCGAGATCTATTCACATATTTGGTGTCGGGACTTCAGGTATAACGGCATTAGATGCAAAAAGTCGTTTTTTACGAACGGGCCATAGTGTTGAAGCAATAACGGACTCACATTTTCAAGCGATGACAGCTGCAACGGTTCGGTCGGAAGATGTGGTTATAGGTCTTTCTGTATCAGGTTCCACGAAAGATACGATCGACTCATTGCAAATTGCTAAGAAAAATGGCGCTAAAGTTATTGCTATTACACATCATGCTAGGTCACCTATAACCAAGCTCGCTGACATAGTCTTGCTAAGCGGTGGGAAAGAATCACCTCTTGAGGGTGGCTCGATGACAGCAAAAATAGGCCAGCTTGTAGTTATTGATTTATTATGTACGGGTCTCGCTCTAGAAGATTTTGACTCTTCTATACGAATGAAAGAAAAAACAGCAAAGTCTGTGACAGGAAAATTGTACTAAGCGGATGTGAATATAATGGAAGTCATTGGTGTAGATATTGGAGGAACAGCGATTAAAGGAGCGATTATTTCAAGCAACGGTGATTGGTGGGAGGAAATAAACGTTCCTACAAGAGCAAAGAATGGGAAAAATGAGATCTTATCTGGATTAATGAGAGTGATTTCAGAATTACTCAATAAAAAATTCAATATCGTTGGAATTGGAATTGGCTCTGCAGGAAACATTGATCATTTAAATGGAATAGTAGACTTCGCTTCAGAAAATTTACCTGGCTGGTCAGGGGTATGCTTGCAATCCGTTATAGAGGAAACTTATAAACTTCCAGTAGTTGTAGATAACGATGCGAACATGGCGTTACTAGGAGAAATGTGGTGTGGTAGCCATCCACATACCCAATCCGTTGTAATGGTTACGTTAGGAACCGGTGTAGGTGGAGCGAATATGTTTGATGGGAAGTTATCTAGAGGAGCTTCATTTAAAGGTGGAAACTGGGGTCATTCGAATTTCGTTCCAGGCGGTAGGTTGTGTAATTGCGGACGAAAAGGGTGTGTAGAAGCTTATTTATCAGGAACAGCTTTTGTAGAGAGAGCATGTGAACAAACTGGAAGATGCTATCGGCATGGTGCAGATGTTTTTAATGATTATCAACATCGTGTTGCTGATGTTGTTCCTGTCGTTCAATCGTATATACAAGAATTAGCTTTATTTATAGATTCTCTAGCTGAAGGATTGAATCCCGAAATGTTTTTAATTGGGGGCGGAGTCATTCATGCGAAAGAAATTTGGTGGGAAGACTTCCAAAAATGTTTGAAACAGAATCCTCAACCTTCTCCATTGGTTCGTTCGGCTAGTCTTGGAAACCGTGCTGGCATCTATGGAGCGGCTTCTACAATCATAAAGAAAGTTGAAGGAAAGGAGTTTTAATAAATGAAACAAAGTAAGATTGCCCCGTATTTGTTTCTCCTTCCAGGCTGTCTTGTTTTAGGATTAATTATCTTTTATCCACTCGTTCAAGCAGTTTGGTTAAGTTTTACAGATTATAATATTATACAAGATCCTAATTTTGTTGGGATGGAGAATTATCAAACGATGATTGAGAGCGACTTGTTTTGGAAAGCGCTCGGTCAAACGTTTTTATATTTAATTGTAGTTGTTCCTGCTTTGGTAATTTTACCTATTTTCCTAGCGATATTAGTGAACCAGAAAGTAAAAGGGATTGGCTTTTTTAGATCAGCTTATTTCGTGCCGGTTGTAACTTCAATGGTTGTTGTTGGGATTACATGGAAATGGGTGTATGCAGAACAAGGAGTACTTAATTACATATTAGATCTGATGGGACTAAGTTCCGTTAACTGGCTGACGTCCACATCTACGGCGATTTTTGCGGTCATGGCTGTAACCATCTGGAAGGGGTTAGGCTATTACATGCTTATTTATTTAGCTGGATTGCAATCAATTCCATCTGACCTATATGAAGCAGCGGAGATTGATGGAGCAAGTAAATTCAAGCAAATCATTCATGTCACAATTCCATTATTGGCTCCTTCTATCCTAATTGTAAGCATTATGTCTTCGATTTCAGCTATGAAAGTGTTTGAGGAGATTTATGTTATGACAGGTGGGGGACCACTTAATAGTTCGAAGACGATTGTATTTCTTATTTACGAACAAGCGTTTAGTCGTTTAAACATGGGATATGCTAGTGCAATCGGTGTTGTATTATTCGGAATTACTTTGATTATTTCCATTATAAACTTGAAAGTTATGAGTAAAAAAGAAAAAGTAGCTTAATAGAAAGGAGGAAGAAACATGGGACTCCGTGTACTTAAAAACGAGGAAGAAGAAATGAAAAATCAATCGGTTACTCAACATTCTCAGAAAGAAGAAAAGCCGAAGAAAATAAAAAAGAAAACGCCATTCACAAAATTTCTTTATAACGTGTTTATTTACTCACTGTTAATTTTGATGACTATTGTAACGATAGGACCATTTTTATGGTTATTGTCTACGGCTTTAAAATCTGGAGCAGAAAACATCTTTGCTTATCCTCCTAAATTCATTCCTGAACAACCTACTTTATCAAATTTTGCTAGAGTAATGGATGCATTCCCCTTCTGGCGATATTTATTTAATAGTTCGCTTGTTTCATTCGTAACGGTTATATTAAATCTCGTCTTATGCTCGTTGGCAGCTTATCCATTAGCTCGAATGAAGTTTAAAGGCAAGAATATCATTTTTATCTTAATATTAAGTACGATGATGATTCCATTCCAATTATTGATGATTCCTATTTATTTATTAGCTTTGGATCTTGGGTTGAATAACACTTACGCAGGAGTGATTCTCCCACATGCGACCACAGCTTTCGGTATCTTTTTAATTCGACAGGCGTTCATGACGATCCCGTACGAATTAGAAGAATCGGCGCGAATAGATGGATGTAACAGTTTTCAAATTTGGTTGAAAATTCTTATGCCACTTGTGAAACCGTCATTAGTCACACTAGCTATTTTCACATTTATGATGTCTTGGGGAGATTTTTTATGGCCGTTAATTATTTTGGACGATACTAGTATGTATACCTTACCTCTTGGTGTAAATGCTTTAGCGGGTAGTTTCTCTTCAGATTGGAGACTAATTGCAGCTGGTTCGATCATCTCAATTTTACCAATTATCATATTCTTTATCTTTATGCAAAAATACTTTATTGGCGGCGTAATGAAAGGAGCTGTGAAAGGATGACAATTGAATCTGATTTTCAATATGAAACGACTATTCCTGTCACAGCTCATTATGAGACGATAGTGATCGGTGGAGGATGGGCCGGTGTGACAGCTGCCTGTGCTTCTGCCAGGAAAGGTGCTAAAACACTGCTTATAGAAAAAAGTAATTGCCTAGGCGGAAATGCTACACAAGCACTGGTTGGCCCATTCATGCCTTTTTCGGTCAAAGACAAGCCATTAGTGAAGGGGATCTTTCAAGATATTCGTGATGATGTGGTTCTGCGGGAAGGCGCCTCTGGAGAAAGCCGCGGATTTGATGTCGAGATTTTAAAACAAGTTTTAAATGAAACGGTGGAAAAGTATGATGTTGAACTCCTTCTTCATACAGCCTTGATCGATGTGGTGAAAGAAGGACGAACGGTTAAAGGAGCACTAATTCATAATAAGAGTGGGTTACAACTCGTAACGGCCGACTATTTTATCGATACGTCAGGTGATGCAGATTTGGTTCATTTAGCAGGAGGACAATACGTCGTTGGTCGTAAAGAAGACGGATTAACACAGGCGATGACAAAAATGTTTAAAATTGCTAATGTCAATATGGATGAAGTTATTCAGTATTGTCAATCGAACAGCGAACATTTCATGTTTATAGAAGACGAGGAGCTCGTCTCCATTGCTGGATTTAAAGATTTAGTAAAAGAATACAAAAATAAAGGTGAGTTCCCTTTACCTCAAGATTATATATTCTTTGTATCGACGAATCGTCGAGATGAAGTCTTAGTAAACACAACGAGAGTGGTCCTAAAGAGCGGTATTTCAGGATCAGATATTACAGCAGCTGAATTAGAAAGTTTAAACCAAGCGCACGCAGTCATGAATGTCCTAAAGAACGAAGTGCCAGGAATGGAAAGAGCGTATATTTCAACAACGGGTTCACACATCGGCATCCGGGAAACTCGGCGAATTGTTGGCGATTATGTGTTAACGAGAGATGACGTTTTATATGCGAGGAAATTTCATGATGCGATCACTCATGGAGCGTACCCTATTGATATTCATAATCCTAAGGGGGAGGGCGGAGAGTTAACAGATATTAAAGAAAACGAGTACTATGATATTCCATACCGTTCTCTTGTTCCCGTAGATTTTGATAACGTTCTGGTGGCGGGGAGATGTTTGTCTGCGACGCATTCAGCTCATTCCTCTGCGAGAATCCAAGCAACGTGTGCAGCTATGGGTGAAGCAGTAGGTACCGCAGCAGGCATCGCTTCAGAGCAGAAGATATCTGTGAGAGAAGTTGATTTATCCAGTTTGCAAAAATACTTACACGAACATGGTCATATCGTTAAACCGGATTATGTAGAAAGGGTGGAAGTGACATGAAAACAGGACATATTGTGTTTCATACCCACTGGGATAGAGAGTGGTATTTACCATTTGAAACATTCCGGCATCGGTTTATGCAAGTGATGGATCGGATTCTAGATGGGATTGATTCAAAGGAGATTGACACATTCGTCTTAGATGGTCAAGTAGCTGCCCTTGAAGATTATTTAATCGAGAACGACGATGAATTAAATAATAAAGTCATTGATTATATTGAAAAAGGGCGTTTAGTCATTGGCCCTTGGTACGTATTAGCAGACGAATTTTTAGTTACAGGTGAAGCATTGATTCGTAATTTAGAGATCGGCATGAAGAAAGCAGAGCAACTGGGTGGCGTTCAAAAAGTTGGTTATTTGCCTGATACGTTCGGTCATATCGGTCAAATGCCACAATTACTGAACCAATTTCAGATTAATAATTCATTTTTATGGAGGGGAGTTTTACCCGAGAAGTCTGAATTTGTTTGGAAAGCACCAGATGGATCATCGGTGTTAGCGATTTTCTTGCCTGATGGGTACTATCAACCACTGCTTAATGAGATAAATCCTGAAAAAGCTGTCCAGTCTTTCATTGAAAAAGTGCAGCCATGGACAGATTCAGATCAACTCCTGTTACCGAACGGCGGAGATCATCTTATGCCTTCATTACAAGGAATGAAGGAAGTCATTGATTCCATTCAAAGCGTTGGCAGTGTTCATTGGAAACAAAGCACATTGGAAGACTATCTTCGAGATGTAAGAAAAAGTTTAGTAGGTACTGACGCTCTGCCAGAACATCAAGGAGAAATGAGGTCTAATAATCACTTTTATATTTTGCCGAATGTCTTGTCTACAAGAACGTATTTAAAAGAACAAAATCAGCGGATGGAAGACAAACTTACAGGACATGTGGAGCCTTTGATTGCTTACGCTTCTTTTATGAACAACCATTGTTTCAGAAAAACCTACTTAGAAAATTCGTGGAAGCTGCTATTAGAAAATCACCCTCACGACAGCATTTGTGGGTGCAGTGTGGATAACGTACATAGAGAGATGGAAACGAGGACAATGAAGTTGGAGCAGCGGTTGGACGTTTCTATAACAGAGGCGCAAGAAATTCTCGGGATGAGAACAGGGCTCGTTAGTGGTCAGGCTTCTCGATCTCCATTTGACGATGATTTGTATTTTTCAGTTTTTAATCCTCACCCTTGGAACTACACGGGTTTCATTAAAGGGGAGCTATGGCTAAATGAAGAAGAAGAATTCGCAAAAGGGTTTTATCTCAATAACAGCAAAGGTGAGAGGATCTCTCCCATTGTGATCAAATCAGAGAGAGGAGAGTTTTTCGCTTCACCAAGAGATGCGGCCCCTGATTTCAAGACAATGACAAAATATACGTTTGGGTTTCATTGCGCCGATTTAAAGGGACTGTCGATGACACCCTTTGAAGTCAAATATGGTGAACATGATCAGCTTAAACAAAAAGATCGCTGGAAGATGGAGAATGCTTCGTTGTCCATAGAACTTGAAAAAGAGGGAACGCTCACAATGCTAGATAAAAAATCAGGTAATAAAATATCTGGACTTATGAACATATATTCATCCATGGATGCGGGGGACGAATATAATTATTCACCACCAACCAATGATCCAGTGACGTTCGCTGAGCTAGCAGAGGATCCAGTAGTTTTTGAAGGTGAGGGCTACTCTACCATGAAGTACCGCCTTTTATTGAATCTACCGAAACAGTTAAATAATGATCGAACAGGTCCTTCCAATGAAACAATTCAATCAGTTGTAACGATCTCTCTCCAATTAACAGAAGCCACGCATATGAACGTGAATATTCATATAAGTAATCATGCTAGTGATCAACGTTTACGAGCGATTTTTCCTATTGGAACTAGTATCCTTGAATCTAAAAGCGATTCTAGTTTCGAATGGGTCACACGCCCTGCTAAAAAGGAAGAATTAGTAGATGCAAGAAAAGGGACAGAAGTTCCTGTCGTTGTAGAACCGTCGCACTCCGCCATTATTGGTTATAACGATCAACGTTCTCAAGGCATTGCACTCGGTCAGCGCGGTCTGCAAGAATATCAAGTGATCGAGAAAGAGCAAGAGGATGAAATTCATTTAACTTTACTTCGAAGTGTTGGATGGTTATCTCGAGATGACCTCCGTACAAGAGGAGGAGGAGCAGGGCCTCGCTTAGAGACTCCGGAAGCTCAGTGTATAGGAGATTATTCATTTGATCTCATTGTTGCACCGTTTAATGAGACGAAATCTGAATCCCAATGGTTGAGAACCGTCAAAGAGTTTCGTGTTCCTCCCCTTGTCCTCTCCGGCCATGCTGAATCACAAGAAGGAAAGGGCTTGTTGACAATTGACGATCCAGATTTGCAATGGAGCGCCGTTCGTCCAGTTGATCAAGGGATTGAATGCAGGTTGTGGAACCCTACAAACAAAGAGATCGTGTTCTTTGCCGAATCGACCGCTCGAAACGTAGAAAAGTGGTCTTTAAACGGAGAGAAGTTAAAGGAGATTGACATACGAAATGGGGTATGGGAAGACACAGTTGCTTCTCATGAAATAGTGACATATCTATTGAAGAGACAACATCCTGATTTATAAACTTTACGGGGGAGATCATGTTGCCTCCCTTTTTTACATAGATCCTTTCATGACTAGGAAGGTTCGTTAGATTTATGAGGAGGTTATAAAGATGACGTCTGATATTGCATTATTGCCAGTGGATGCACGCCCGGTGACAAGATTACTTCCAGCTCAATTAATAAATGTAGCAGGTAGGTCCGTTCGTCTTCCTGATAAAGAGATACTTGGTTTTTTAAAGGAACCCGGAGATGTCGCCGCTCTGCATGAGTGGTTACGCCAGCAAGTACATCAAGTTAAAGGTTTTGTTCTTTCTATTGATATGTTGATTTATGGTGGGCTCGTTCCTTCGAGAGTAAGTCCTATTGATCTCTCAGAAGCAAAAAAAAGATTGAATCTACTTAAAGAATTGAAATTGGAAAACCCTGATTGTTTAATTTTTGCCTATAGCACAACGATGAGATTGTCGAACTCTTATGTGAATGAAGAGGAGAAGGACTACTGGAGCGAATTTGGAAAAGAGCTTTGGAAACTGTCTTTTCATTCTCATCGACTAGAGCAAACAGGAGAGCCAGATTCACAGAGAGTGATAGAAGAGGTAACTCGAGCAATTCCTTCACATATTATAAAAGACTATACAGAAACGAGAAAACGCAATTTCCTTTTGAATCAATATTTATTAGACGAAGTGGAAAATGAAGTGATTGATTTACTAGTATTTCCTCAAGACGATACTTCAGAGTATGGTTTCAATATATCAGAACAGCAACAGTTGTCTCAGCTTGCGGATGAAAAAAAGTTATTCGACCAAGTTCTTATATATCCTGGTGCAGATGAAGTGGCAAGTGTTATGGCAACACGAATGGTATTTGAACTAGCTCATGAGCCACTCCCCTCATTTTATCCGATATACAGCGGAGAGAAAGGTTCTCTCCTTAATGCCATGTATGAAGACAGACCGATAGCCGAATCAGTAAAAGGTCAAGTGCATGCTTTAGGAGCTTCCTGTGAAGATGAGATTAAAGAGGCGGATATCGTATTAGCCGTTAACGTACCAGGTAAAAAACAGGGAGACCTAGCTTTGCAACTTGATTTGAATGGGGTTCATACGGCTGATCGTAACTTAGGAGAATGGTTACATAGGATGGATCGTTATATTAATAAAGGAAAAGAAGTAGCGGTAGCGGATGTGGCTTATGCAAATGGAGCTGATCCAGCGGTTATCCCCCGCTTATTAAATAAAATTAACTGGAAAGAATTATTATCATACGCTGGCTGGAATACAGCTGGAAATACAATCGGAACGGTAGTCGCTCAAAGTGCATTAGTCTATTTAGCGAAAAAAGAGAAAAAGAACTTTCAAAAGAAAAATGAAGAAGTTCTCGTCCTTCGCATGCTCGAAGATTATTTATATCAGACGGTAATAAGAAAAATTGTAAGAGAAACTGCACCAGAAGGAGAAAAATCCGTTGACCTCGAAGGTAGAGTATCAAGGATATTTTTAGAAAGATCGCAAGAATGGCTTATGACGAATGATATGAACCAATTTCTTATTTCTGATGTGCATTTACCTTGGAAACGAACGTTTGAGATCGGCTTTCTTGTTCAGCAAAGAAAGGATGAATGATGCGTGACTATGGAAAAAAACAGAATTGGCATTGATATTGGAGGAACGTCGATCAAAGCGGGGGTTATAGCTCCTAATGGTCATATGCTTGCCCATAGAGAAACGGCTACTCCGTTAAACCCTCATCAAGGAATGGATCAAATTAAAGGGTTAATCGGCGAATGGCTATCTAATAGTGAAACTACTATTGGTGTGGCGGCCCCTGGACCAATGGATTTGGCTCATGGCACATTCTTAGACCCGCCTAATTTAAAAGGGTGGCATGGATACTGTTTCGTTGACCAGTTTGAAAAAAAGATCGGAAAGGCATGCTTATTTGAAAATGATGCGAACGCAGCCGCCGTGGGGGAGTACTTTGCGGGAGCTGGGAAAGACGCTCAAAGCATGGCTTATATTACGATCAGTACAGGTATTGGTGCTGGAATTGTACTGAATGGGCAGCTACTAACGGGAGCACAATTCAGTGCTGGGGAAGTAGGGAATATGATTATTTCAGGTGAAGGCCCTACACAAGAAGGATTAAATACAGGCTCGTGGGAGTCGTTAGCTTCTGGAACAGCCATCAAGAAGCGAATTCAGGAACTATACCATTCTGATGGGGGCGCGCAAGAATTGCTCATGCGTGTGAATAAGGGAGAAATAGAGGCTATCGAACTTTTTCAAGAATGGATCGGATATTTAGCTGCTGGAATCGCTAACCTGATTCATGTTGTCAACCCTGCTGTCATTGTACTAGGGGGAGGAGTGATGCAAGGAAAAGATGTGATTCTTCCTGCATTAGTCCCGGCGGTCAAAGAGAGAGTGTACGCAAGCTTAGCAGACTCCATTGATATTCGCCCGGCCCTGTTGAGCACAAAAGCTGGTGTCGTAGGTGCATCTTATTTACCGCATGTTAAAAGACTTTAGAAATATCATAAGTGATACCCTGAAAATCCAGCTTAGATCATATGGCAACATTCAATACAAATAATTTCATCAACCTCACTATGCAACCTTCATGAAACCGTACATTGGACAAGTGATGACTCATAAGAAAGAAGGAATTATTCGAGTCATCGAAAATCTCTCTGCTATTTCAGATGAAAATGCGGCTAGCACAGAGGAAATGTCCGTCGCCATTGAAGAGCAGACAGCCTCAATGGAAGAGATCGCAAGTTCCAGCGAGACATTAGCGAAATTAGCGGAGGAAATGCAACTGAATTTGAGTAAGTTTAAATATTAAGAAAAACCGCAACTTCCATACATTGAAGTTGCGGTTTTGATTGTAGTAGTAAAACTCAAAGATAGCGGGGGAAGATTCTTTGATCTTCTGACTTCAGTCAAGAACTTTTGCGTCACGCTCAACCCTGTTCTCATAGTCAGAGTGTAACGATTACCTTCCGGGCTTGGAATGGCTAACAAAAAGCTGACCACAGTGGTCAGCTTTTTGTCCGAAGGGTATAAAGTTACTTAAAGTTTGGAAGCCAGTCGCCGTGTGCCTCAATTAATTCATCGCACATAGCAACGATGTCGTCCATAGAAAGCTCGGCACTTGTATGGGGATCGAGCATGGCAGCTTGATAAATGTGCTCTTTTTTACCTGTTACAATGGCTTCGATCGTTAATAATTGTGTATTGATGTTTGTTCGATTCAAAGCGGCAAGTTGTTCGGGAAGATGTCCGATGTAAGTAGGTAATATGCCATTGCGATCGACGACACAAGGGACTTCAACACAAGCGTTTTCAGGAAGGTTTGAAATAAGTCCACCTGTGTTCATGACATTTCCCCCGAATTTGAACGGTACGTTTGTTTCCATCGCTTCAATGATATGTGAACCGTATTCTTTCGAACGTTCGTGAGATAACTGAGCATTATGAACAATTTCCTCTCGCATATCTTCCCATTCCTTGATTTGATTCACACAGCGGCGCGGGTATTCATCTAGCGGAATATTGAACCGATCGATGAGTTCAGGATATTGGCTCTTGATAAAATAAGGGTGATATTCAGCATTGTGCTCGGATGATTCCGTAATGTAGTAGCCGAACTTATCCATCAATTCAAAGCGAACCATGTCCCCATGCTTTTCTTTTTGTTTTTCTTTCGCCCTTTTTTTAATTTCAGGATACAAGTCTTTTCCGTCTTTCTTCACTTCTAACAACCAAGCCATATGATTAATTCCTGCGATTCGTTCTTCGACCCCCTCAACATCCATGTCTAGTGTCTCAAAGAGCTCTTTTGTACAAACTTGTACGCTGTGACAGAGGCCGATTGTTTTCACATTCGTGTAGCGAAGCATAAAACCAGTTAATGAGGCCATTGGGTTCGTATAGTTTAATAACAGTGCGTCAGGACAAACTTCTTCCATATCCTTGGCGATGTCTAACATGACGGGAATGGTTCGTAACGTGCGGAACAGGCCGCCGATTCCAATGGTATCTCCGATGGTTTGCTTCAAACCGTATTTTTTCGGAATCTCAAAATCAATCACGGTACTAGGTTCATAGCCACCTACTTGAATGGCGTTAATCACATATTTGGCGCCTTTCAAAGCTTCTTTTCTATCTAAATAAGAAACGATCTTAATTGACTGGTTGTACTTTTGAGATAGGTTTTTCAGCATTTGTTCAGACTCTTGCAATCTTTTTTCATCAATGTCATGCAGTGCGAATTCAAATCCATTTAGTACAGGGACAAACATACAGTCTCCGAGAATATTTTTCGCGAAAATCGTGCTACCTGCCCCGATGAATGTAATTTTTTTGATCATACTTATTCCACTCCTTCTATTATTTTTCATATTGGCATTCGGTTATGAAGATAGTGATACTGAAAGCGCTTTAAAAAAACACTAAACAAACATAGAATTAAACTTCGACCGAATCACCTCTATGTTCTTTAATTGGAACGCATGACTCCCGATATTCAATTCGACAGGGATGGATGATTTTTGCTGGAACCTCTCTACCCTCGATCCGTTCACTTAATAGTTTTACTGCTGATTTCCCCATTTGCTCTGAGTAAATCTTTGCAGTGGTCAACGGAGGATTGACGTATTTAGCAATTTCAATGTCATTAAAGCTAGTAATAGACACGTCATTAGGTACATTTAGTCCTTCTTCATGCAGAGCGCGAATCGCTCCAATGGCAATCGGATCACTTGCAATCAGAAAAGCAGAAGGAAAGTTGCCTTTTTTTATCGCTTGTTTCATCAGTTGGTAGCCAGCATCCGTAGACCAATCTCCAATATAAACGTGCTGAGGATTATAAAGGCCCCGTTTTTCCATTACTCTTTTATATGGAATGAACCTCATTTTTTCAATATTTTCAATGATTCCTAAATCTGACTCATGGGAGGGGGTGTGAGTAATTTCATTTCCACCTAAATAGCCAATATTTTTATGGCCCATAGAGAACATATACTCCATTAATTGAGTTGCAGCACCGAAAAAATCTGATGTGACACTATCAAATAAGTCTGTTCTTGGTGATTCGTCTACGAATACGACTCTGTCATGTTGCGCATAGATTTGTTCAACAATACTACCTGAAATATTCCCAACAACGATGAGTCCTTCCAAATCAGTGAAGTTCGTTTCTTCTATTGAATCTTGTCCAAGCCTTATAACGGAAGAAATAGTAAAACCTAATTTCACACTTGCTGATTCTATTCCCCTACGGATACTCATAAAGTACTCGTCTTCATATTCATGATCTTTCGAACAAAAGATGATTAACCCGATAGATAATTTAGGGGAAGCTTCTGACATCGTTTGCTTTCTTTTAGATGAAGGAAGATAGTTTAACTTTTTTGCTGACTGGAATACTCGTTCTCTAGTTGTATCAGCAACAGACAAATTAGGATCCCGGTTCAACACACGGGATACCGTAGCAATTGAAACATTCGCATCTCGAGCGACGTCTTTTAAATTTGACATGATACACCTCCAATCAATTCAAGTAAAATTTTACTTAACAACAATTTATCATAGTTTTAATTTTAGTTCAATATGCAAAAAAGTCTGATGACTAAAAAAGGAAATTAATACTTGTATATAACGGTTATTACCTGTTATACAGTTGTTAAATAAATTATTAGAAATTTTAATTTTTTACTTGAAAGCGGTTACTGAATCTGTTATATTCTAATTACAGAAAGATAAAATTTTAGTAAAAAACAAACGCTAGGTGAACGATTTTTACTATTTATCTATTTTAGGTAAGGTGGTTTTTATTCTTTTAGATTTAAAAGGCGTTAAGCCTAATTAAACAAGGGGGTACACAATGAAAAAAGTATTAGCAAAGTTGACTGTTGGTTTTGGTGCGGTGGCTATGTTGGCGGCGTGTGGAGGAAATAATGATAACGGAAATGATGTAAATAACGGAAACAATAATAATGGAGAAACATCTTCTGGGGATGGAGACGCAAACGTTGTTTTATATTCTACAATGCAATCAGATGGTGAAAGAGGTGCGTTTGAAGAAATCGTTGCTGATTTCGAAAGTGAAAATCCGGGCATTACAATAGAGGCAAATTTCCCAGGTGGAAGTTATGAAGATCAACTTCGAGTGATGATGGCCGCTGATGATTTACCTGATTTATTTGATACACATGGTTGGTCACAGCTTCGATATGGTGATTATACAGAAGACTTAGCGGACATGGACTGGGTTGAAAATCTTGATCCTGCGATGGAACAAATTATCATGGATGATGAAGGGAAGGTTTATACTTACCCATTGAATCAAGCGCAAGATGGTATTACTTATAATGTAGCCATTCTGGAGGAACACGGTATTGAGCCGCCAACAACGTGGGATGATTTTGTCGCAGCATTAGAAACAATTAGAGACGAAGGTGACGGAACGGTTACACCACTTTGGATAGGTGGAGGAGATAACTGGACACTTGCGCAAATGGTTGACCAAATGCTTACACCTGCATTTATTACAGATGACAACAATGATTATAGTGAAGAACTATTAGATGGATCGTTTGATTGGAGCAACTATGAGTGGTTAGCTGAAGAAATTCTCGCTTTAAAAGAAAATGATTTGCTAAATCAAGATGTATTAACAGCTCAGTTTGCTCAAGCAACGGAAATCATGGCCAATAACCAAGCCGCGTTTATGTTCATCGTAGGTTCGATCGGACCTGATGCAACGGAAATGAACCCAGATACACAAGTTGGTTTATTACCAACGCCAGCTGTCCATGAAGGGGATGACCCATCTTGGATTGGTGGAGAAAGATTTACATTCTCTGTTGCTGAAAATTCAGAAGTAAAAGACGAAGCAAAACAATTCATTGAATTCTTAGCTCAAGAAGAAAATGCGCAAAAAATGGCAGAGGCAACAAACCTATCTTCTGCATTAGTGAATGTTGAAGCGGATACGTACTATGCAGAGTACTATGATAGGTATTCTGATTTAGAAATCGAGCCTTACTTCGACCGTGTTTATTTACCAAGTGGAATGTGGGATGTGATGGCAAATACAACTGCTGAATTGTTAGCAGGTGGCACGCCAGAGCAAGCTGCCAATGAAATGGAATCAGAGTACCATCGCTTAAGAGATCAATAAACAGCAATTGGATTAAAAGGGGCAGGCGTGTTCTGCTCCTTTTCATTTCGATGGACCCTTAAGGCAAAAGAGTAAGGAGATGGAACGACATGAGTGAACTTGCAGGGAAAGTTAGTAACACTGTGAACCCAAAAAAACCTAAAAACTACAAGGTTGAGAAACATTCGTCTCTATGGTGGATGTATCTTCCAGCACTTCTTTTTGTTACCACATTTATCGTTTATCCTTTCATCAACGGGTTTCGTATTTCATTTACGGACTGGAATGGATTTTCACAAGAAAGTAATTTCATCGGCTTAGATCAATATAGAAGAATGTTTTCTGATCCAACAACTTGGACGGTAGTGCGAAACACATTACTTTACGGTATTGGTAGTACTATTTTGCAAAACGTTATCGGACTTGGTTACGCTCTTCTGTTAAATAGCAAAATCAAAATGAGAACGCTGACGAGAACGGTCGTTTATCTTCCAGTTATTATAAGCCCATTAATTATGGGGTACATTTTCTACCTTATTTTTGCATTCCAAAACGGTGCATTAAACGATGCGATTACATTCTTTGGATTTAATCCAATCAATGCGTTAGGGAATCCAAGCGTTAATCCATTAATTATTGTACTTGTTAATACGTATCAATTTGTTGGTATTGCGATGATTATTTATTTGGCTGGACTGCAAAGCATTTCGAAAGATTATTATGAAGCGGCAGATATTGATGGAGCTTCTGCGTTTCAGCAGTTTAAATCGATTACTTTGCCACTATTAGCCCCTTCCATAACAATCAATGTTGTGTTGAATATCATCGGTGGTTTGAAGTTGTTCGATGTGATCATTGCCTTAACAGGTGGTGGACCAGGGAATGCTTCGCAATCCAGTTCAACATTTATGTATTCTTTGTATTTCAGCAGACAAGATGCTGGTTATGCTGCAACTCAAGGGATATTGGTTGCGTTTATGATTTTGATTATCAGCCTTCTAGCACTGTGGTATTTCAAACGGAAGGAGATTGAAGCCTAATGAGTACGACAAAAAAAATGATTTTAACTTTAGTTGCGTTTTTCATTACTGTTTTCCATATCATTCCCTTTTATATTTTGATTACGACGTCCTTAAAAGTAAGAGGTGATTTCAGCTCTAGGTGGACGTTTCCAGATTACTTTACGTTAGAAAACTTTACGACAGCTTGGCAAAGTGCCAACCTAGGAAATGCGTTTATGAATTCCTTTATCATCACAATTGGGGCAGCTATCTTATTAATTTTCTTCGGTTCTATGGCAGCTTACCCTCTTGCAAGACGAGCGACAAAACTAAACAAAGCAATACTCGTTCTTTTTGTTGCAATTATGGTTGTGCCACCATTAACGGCACTTGTACCTTTGTATCAAATGGTAGTCGAAATTGGTATGTTAAACACAAGAACGGTAGCGATTTTAAACAATGTAGCCGCATTTATGCCATTGACGATTTTCTTATATTCCGGTTTCATTCGCTCCACGATTCCAAAGGAATTAGAAGAAGCAGCGAAAATTGATGGATGTAGCACATTTGGGATTTTCTTTAAAATTGTTTTCCCACTGTTGAAACCAGTGACGGCTTCCGTATTAATTATTGCTTGTGTATTTATTTGGAACGACTACCAATTTGCAATCTTCTTCTTGCAAAGTAGCGACGTACACACGTTGACTGTCGCGATGGATAGCTTCGTTGGAGCAAATCAGAATAATCTTGGACTCGTGGCTGCTGCAGCGTTTATGGCAATGATTCCAATGGCGATCTTGTTCCTATTCTTGCAAAAATACTTTATTGCTGGTCTTTCATCAGGTGCAGTAAAAGGATAATAAAGGTGACTTGAAAGGCGAAATTGTTGTAATGGAGGAAAAGACATGCCGATATATTTCAATGAAAAAACGAAAGAATTTCATTTACAAAACAATGGATTAAGCTATATTTTTACGATCATGAAAAACAATCAGTTAGGTCACCTATATTATGGGAAGAGAATTCGCAACCGAGAGTCTTTCCAACATCTTTACCGAGAACAACCTCGAGCAGGAATGTCCTGTGTGTTTGAAGGAGATTTATCATTTTCATTAGACATTCTAAGACAAGAATATCCTGCTTATGGTTCTACAGATTACCGGGAACCTGCATATCAGATTCTTCAAGAGAATGGAAGCCGTACGACAATGTTTGAATACGATTCTCACAGTATTTTTTCTGGCAAACCGTTATTAGAAGGATTGCCAGCCACATACACCGAACAAGAAGAAGAAGCAACAACGCTTATTATTACATTAGTAGATTCTTTGATTGATGCAAAAATCGAGTTGTCCTATACCATCTATGAAAAGAGAAATGTTATCACAAGAAGTGCGAAGTTTATCAATAAAGGGGATCAGAAACTCGTCTTAAATCGAGCGCTTAGCACGAGTGTTGATATGTTTGATGCGGATTATGAGATGGTTCAACTTTCAGGTTCTTGGTCTAGGGAGCGTCACGTGAAAACGAGAGAACTTCAATCAGGGATCCAAAGTATTTCTAGCACTCGTGGAACGAGTAGTTCGCAGCAAAATCCATTCCTTGCATTGAAACGCCCAGACACGAATGAACATCAGGGGGAAGCCTATGGATTCAACTTTGTTTATAGTGGAAATTTCCTTGCTCAAGTAGAAGTAGATCATTACGACGTTGCCCGCGTGACGATGGGGATTAACCCGTTTGATTTTCATTGGTTACTAGAGCCGGGCGAAATGTTTCAAGCACCAGAAGTAGTCATGGTTTATTCTGACACAGGGTTGAATGGTATGAGTCAGACATATCATGACCTTTACCGTGAGCGTCTCGTGCGTGGTCCTTGGAAAAATAAGGAGCGTCCTGTTTTAGTTAACAATTGGGAAGCCACGTACTTTGATTTCAATGAAGAAAAGTTATTGTCGATTGCAAAAGAATCAAAAGATCTTGGTATCGAGCTGTTTGTGTTGGATGATGGTTGGTTTGGTAAACGAGATGATGATACAACGTCATTAGGAGACTGGTTCACAGACGAAGCGAAACTTCCAAATGGAGTCGAAGGAATCGCTGAAAAAATTACCGATCTCGGGATGGCATTTGGTCTTTGGTTTGAACCAGAAATGGTGAACAAAGAAAGTGAATTGTATAAAAAACATCCCGAATGGATTATTCAAGTTGAAGGAAGAAGAGCTTCTCACGGAAGGCATCAATTCGTGTTGGACTTTTCTCGACAAGAAGTCGTCAGTCATTTATTTGATCAAATGGCTGAAGTGTTGAAGAAAGCACCTATCACGTATGTGAAGTGGGATATGAATCGATACATGACAGAAATTGGTTCTGCGAAACTGCCACCTGAACGTCAAAGTGAGATTGCCCATCGTTATATTTTAGGTGTGTATGAATTATATGAGCGTCTAACAAGAGCATTTCCAGACGTATTGTTTGAATCATGTGCTAGTGGTGGTTGTCGCTTTGATCCAGGGATGCTTTATTATGCTCCGCAAACGTGGACGAGTGATGATACTGATGCAGTTGAACGATTGAAAATTCAATATGGAACAACGATGGCCTATCCGTTAAGCTCTCTTGGTGCTCACGTATCAGATGTGCCGAATCATCAAGTACACAGACATACGAGCTTGAAAATGAGAGGAGACGTGTCTTTCTTCGGAATGTTCGGTTACGAATTGGACATCACAAATATGTCCCAAGACGAAAAAGAGGCTGTCAAAAAACAGGTCGAATTTTACAAAGAGCATCGACAACTTATTCAAAACGGAACATTCTACCGGTTAATCAGTCCATTTGAGGATGGTGGAAATCGAGTAGGTTGGATGGTTGTTTCTAAAGACAAACAAGTAGCATTAGCTGGTTATTACAAAATACTTGCTGAGCCAAACCCAGGGTTTAAACGAATGATCCTAAAAGGATTGGACGAGAAAAAAGAGTATAGGATTGAAGGGAAAGCCGGAAGCTTTTATGGTGATGAATTAATGGGACCAGGTTTGATGATCGAAAATGAATATTCAGGTTCTGTTCCTCCTCAAGACGACAACATTGGAGATTTCAAGTCTTCTCTATACAAGCTGACGGCTGTCAATTAATTGATAATAGCCTCTATCCGTTAAAATAGGGTAGGGGCTTTTTCTTGAAATACGAAAGGATGTGAGAATAATAGCCATCATCGGATTACTGGCAGCAGTGTTAACAACGGTTTCTTTTTTACCACAAGCGATAAAAACAATCAAAGAAAAAAACACCGAAAGCATCTCACTGGGGATGTACACTTTGTTTACGACAGGAGTTTTTTTATGGCTTGTGTACGGACTTATGATCAAGGATGTTCCTATTATTGCAGCAAATTTGGTTACCTTTGCCCTCGCTAGTTTTATATTGGGAATGAAGTTGAAATATAAATAGGCTTAGGCTCCCATACGAATGTTTCGCACCATGATGAATGAAAATGGTTATCTTTAACGACGAGCGAGAGTGGAAGATTAAACCGAAACTGTGTTTTGAACTCTCTTTATTATTACAAAGAAAAAGGATGTTGCGCTTTCTCAACATCCTGAGTAGTTTTTCTTAATTTAAAATAGCTTTTGATGTAGCCACTTCTTTCCTTTAGTTTTGTGGCGCTGTGCTTTCTCTAATCATTAATTCCGTCGGGATAACAACCTTTTTCGGGATTTTTCGTTTTGTTGCTAACCGTTCGATCATCAAATCAACCGCCGTCTCTCCCATGAATTCGGTATACACTTTCACTGTAGAAAGGGATGGTTGCAAATAGCTGGATGCTGAGATGTCATTGAAACCGATAATCGATACTTGTTGAGGGACATGGATGTTATTTTCGTGAAGCGCCCTAAGTGCGCCAATTGCCATGGAATCACTAGCTATAAAAAAAGCAGTTGGAAGTTTTGGCTGTTGAAGAGCAAGTTTCATTAATTCGTATCCTTCTTCCGTTGAAAAGAGTCCTGTAAAGACAAATTTTTCATCAAAAAGGTTGATAGAGGACAAGTAATCTCTAAACGCTTTTTCTCGATAATCCATGACCGTTATTTCAGGGCGAATAAGTTGTTTGCCACCAATGAAACCGATGTTGCGATGATTTAATGATAGTAAGTGGTCCAATACGTTTATCATTGATTTTTGAAAGTCGATAACGACAGAGTCATGAGTTGCTTCTAGAGGGGAGAAATCGACAAAAGTAATATAGTTGGTAATTTTTTTAACCTCATCGATTTCTTCTGGAGAAAGCCTACCAACGATAATTATTCCATCTACTTGATCAACATGGGAAAGATCTAAGTTTTTATTTTGCCGATATATTTTGATCAAATCAATTTTTTTGGTTGTACATGCTTTTTCAATCCCAAGGCGTATCGCTAAAAAATAGGGGTCATTGATTTCTTCCTGTTCAGTATTGAAAAGGACAATTCCAAGCCGATATTTCGTTTTTTTACTTTTAGCCGCTCGTTGTTTTAATGTGCGATAGTTCAATTCTTCTGACGCTTTAAAGATCTGCTCTTTAGTTGAATCAGCTACGGATAGGTTTTCATCGTGGTTCAATACTCGTGAGACCGTTGCGATAGAAAACCCCGTTTTTTTAGCGATGTCGCGAATAGTGGCCATGGTAACTCTCCTTTTAGAACAATAGCAAGTAGGTGAATAAGCGATAATAATGAAAATGTCGTATGATTTATATTCTTTTTATATCATAAATGAAAAAAGCTGAGAGTGCGACTCTGCCACAAAAATAAAGTTAGGCTAATTTCCATTTAGAGAATTATTCTTTCTCCCTTTGGATCATAGCCATCGTTGCTGAAGTTCTTGGTTGAGCTAGTAGTTCTGCAGAAAACCGGTATCTGTCTGATCGATTGACAGAAATAGACCACTCTATTGGTTTCCCGTCTTCTAAGTATGTGACTCGTTCAACGGTTAACACTGGAGAAATGTCTTGGATATCTAAATACTCTTTTTCAAGTTCAGAAGGCATGGAAGCTTCTATGGATGTGGTTGCCCTGCTCATTGTGTATCCATTCTTTTTAATAAAATCATGCAAGGATTCATTCATGACTGTTTCGTTTAAGTCCGGCAATAAATCAGCCGAAACGATGTTTGTTTCCAAAGCGATTGGATGTTCATCTGCAAATCGGATTCTTTTTGTCACCCACATATCGTCCTTCATTTGGATCCCCATTTTTTCTATAGACTGGAGGGTCCCTTTTTGTTTTTGGAAAGAGAGAACTTTCGAAGAGGGGATCATTCCGCGCTCAATAATATCTTCGGTGAAACTTTTTAACGTTGTTAAACTTTGCTCAAGTTTTCTTTCTTGGACAATGGTACCTACGCCTTTTAAACGTTTGAGGTAGCCTTCGTCCACAAGGGCGTTGGTTGCTTGCCTTAAAGTCATGCGGCTGATATCAAAGCGGGAAGTTAATTCTTTCTCTGTAGGTAATTTATCTCCAGGCTCATATAGGCCGCCGATAATTTCTTTTTTAAGTATACTTTTCACTTGCACGTACAAAGGTATGGAAGAGGATTTATTTATCATACAGTTCACCCGATCCTTCTTTAGTCTTAATTCCATTATAAATGTAAACGCATAAAAATTCCAAAGAAATTTAAATATTGTCTAGACATAATTACAAAACTGTATTATGATGTTGTTAAGAAATCGCACTATTCAAAATTTTTTCCAAGTAAATGTAAGGGGTTACAATGATTTGTTTTTAAAATTAAAGGAGGCTTATCATGAAGAGATTAAAGAAGTTATTGACAGGGGTTACAACGGCAGTTGCACTTACAGTGGTACTAGCAGCTTGTGGGGAAAATGATGAAAGTGACACAGCAAATGCAGACGATGGGAATAATAATAATGGGGCGTCAGAAGAGGAAGAAGAAGCCACAGATGATAGAGAGGATTGGCCAGATGAATTTGTTTACGGTTTGGTGCCTGGTGAAGACCCATCCGTTTTAGAAAGCAGATGGGATCCAATGAGAGAATTTCTAGAAGAACGACTTGGCATTCCGGTTGAATTCTTCCATGGAACAGACTACACGGCCATGATTGAAGCTATGCGAGGAGGACACGTTCATCAAGCTCACTTTGGTCCGTTTGCATACACGCTAGCTCATGAAAGGGCAGGGGCAGAAGCTTTCGCTATGGGGATTAATGACTTGGAAGATGCCGCTTATAATTCCATTATTATTACGTTAGAAGACTCGGGAATTGAAACTTTAGAAGATCTAGAAGGAAAAGATTTTGCATGGGTGGATCCGACATCCGCATCAGGACATCTTTTTCCTAAAGCTCACTTAATCAATGAATTAGGAATTACAAATGATGAAGTTGATGAAATGTTTGGGAACGTTGTATTTGCAGGTGGGCATGACTCAGCTTTCATCTCTGTATTAAACGGCGACGTCGATGCAGCGGGAGTAGCAGACTTTATTATTGGTAACCTTGAAGACACGCATGGAGACCATCCCGAGTATGACAACATTAAGATTGTTTCAACTACGGGAGATATTCCAAGGGGACCAGATGCTTACCTTGCGGATTTGCCGGAAAGCTTGAAAGAAGAATTGCAACAGGCTTTTGCTGATATGGCGGAACAGGAAGAGTTACAAGAATTTTTAGAGGCAGCAAACTTCCAAGCTGGCTGGATTGAAGTCGATGACAGTGATTTTGACATTATGAGAGAAACAGCTGAAGCACTAGGCATGTCACCTGAAGAACTACTAAATTAATCAGCAGGGCGAAAGGAAGGCTTGACTATGATGGAAACGATTCTTGAGATTAGACAATTGAAGAAGACCTATCCAGACGGAACAGAAGCATTGAAGAATATTAACCTTTCTATTAAACGAGGAGAGTTTATTGTCATAATTGGGCCTAGTGGAGCGGGGAAAAGTACTTTCCTCCGCTCTATCAACCGCCTGAGTGAACCGACGAGTGGAGAGATTATTTTCCACGGAGAGGACATCGTCAAAGCGAACCGGGCAAAATTGAGAAAAATGCGCCGAAACATCGGGATGATTTTTCAAGGGTTTAATTTAGTGAAACGACTTCCCACAGTTCGAAATGTTCTTCATGGAAAGCTAGGATATATGTCGACTTGGAAAGGCGCGCTCGGACTTTTTAATCAAGAAGAAGTAGAAGAAGCGTTATCCATCCTCGAAAGAGTAGGACTTGAAGATCAGGCGTTTAAGCGGGCTGATGAATTAAGTGGAGGACAACAGCAACGAGTAGCGATTGCTAGGGCGATCAATCAATCTCCAAGTATTATTTTAGCTGATGAACCTATCGCCAGTCTTGATCCTAACTCCTCACGTGTCGTCATGGATTATTTGCAAAAAGCTTGCCAAGAAGAAGGATTTACGACGATCGTCAACCTTCACCAAGTAGATTTCGCAAAAGAATATGCCGATCGGATCGTTGGAATTAAAAACGGAGAAATCTATTTTGACGGGCCGGTAAAAGAACTGAGTGATGACGTCATTCAATCAATTTACGCCAAAGGCAAAGAGGCGATGCCAGTATGAAGCAAGAAGCACTAAATATCTCGAACCAAGGAGAAAAAGGACTTTCGGCTACGAAACCTTCAAAGTACAGTGAGTACAAACGAAGACGTAAAATTATGCTAAAAAGCCAAGGATTTATCACTGCCATTATATTACTTTTAGCTATATGGTCCATTTGGGGTACAGGATTTAATTTGTTAAGTCTCTTTTTCGGCACATATGAAATTCTCGTTTTCATCTTTACAGATATGTTCCCGCCGGACTTAACCGTGATTGGTCAATTGATTGGCCCAGCTCTTGATACGTTATATATGAGTTACGTTGGAATGGTGATATCTGTGGTTGTATCGTTGGTTTTAGGCGTGTTAGCTGCAGATAATTTAACTCCTCACTGGACGATTGCCAGAGTTAGCAGGGCGGTCACAGCATTTCTTCGTTCAGTTCCTGCGGTCGTTTGGGCGATTATTTTAGTTTCAGGTATTGGTCTTGGTCCATTAACAGGGACAATCGCCATCGGTCTATCTGGAATTGGGATTTTAGGGAAAGCCTACGCTGAAGTGTTAGAAAGTATTGATGGTGCTCAATTAGAAGGAGTGCGTGCAACTGGAGCGAACTGGTTTCAAGTCATCGGGCAAGCCGTCTGGCCTCAATTCAAAGCAGGGTTTGTTTCCTGGTCATTATATAAACTTGATATGAATATTCGTGAAGCGGCTATTTTAGGGCTGGTAGGTGCAGGTGGACTTGGGTATTACTTACAAGGGTCCATCAATTTATTTCAATATAAGGAAGCAGCTACGGCAATATTAATGATTTTCGCCCTAATTTTAATGGTAGAATATATGACGGCTAAGATAAGGGAGCGAATTATATGATTAAGAACAAAGAAACTTATCGGCAGCAAAAGAAAGTCCAAAATTCGATTTTTACATTTTTGGCATTCGCTTTCTTTATCTTCAGCATGCTTCAACTAAATATTGTCCCTGAAAGGATTGTCCGAAGCATTGAAAGGCTGGGCTACATTTTCGGGAACATGTTTCCTCCTGTAACGAATGAACCTGTGAGTTTGTTTACGGCGGCGATTGAGTCGATTCAAGTAGCGATCTTAGGTACCATTTTAGGAGTCATTATTTCATTATTTTTAGCTGTTCTTGCAGCGAAAAACTTAACTATTTCTCCCTATTTAGGTTATGCCATTAAAGGGTTTGCTGGATTTGTCAGAGCAGTACCTGCACTGATCTGGGCACTTCTCTTTATCGTAGCCGTTGGATTAGGGCCAACACCGGGGATCTTAGCCTTAGCAATTAATAGTATCGGAATGCTGGTGAAAGTTTACGGTGAAGCGTTAGAGGAAATTGATATGGGAATTGTTGAAGCCCTTGAATCTGCTGGAGCTTCCAAAGTGCAGGTGATTCTCCAAGGTGTCTTCCCATCAGTTATGAAGGCATTTACGGCTTGGTCTTTATTCAGATTAGATGTGAATATCCGTTACTCGGCCATCTTAGGAGTCGTTGGGGCCGGTGGAATCGGTTGGGAACTAATGAAAGCCGCTCAAATGAGTCGATACGATGAAGCACTCATGGTTACAATTGTCATCTTCGGGATGGTAATGAGTGCAGAAGTTCTTTCAGAATATATGAAAAAACGAGCGAATGCCGCTTCAGCTCAAGCGTTAAATTAACAGTGTGTAAAAAGGAGGGAGTTTGATATGGAGGCATTAGAATCACTTTATCTCTATCATATCGCTCCCTTTATCATGATGATATTCAAGGTAGGACTCAGTGCGTTCCTAGGATTTATGATTGGGTGGGATCGCTCTTCAAAAAGCAAGCCAGCAGGAATTAAAACGCACATGTATGTTTGTATTTCTTGTTGCCTTATTACGTTGATATCGATTTACAGTGTAGAGGTCTATTCCACAGGATCTAACAATGTGATGATGGATCCTATGCGACTAGCTGCTCAGCTTGTAAGCGGATTAGGCTTTCTTGGAGCAGGTGTGATTTTAAAAGACGGGTTAAATGTGAAAGGATTAACTTCAGCTGCAATGGTCCTGTTCGTAGGCGGAGTAGGAATTGGGATTGCCGCAGGATTTTATACCGTAGTGATTGCCACAGTCTTGATTGCTATTGGTATGGCGAGACTCGGTAATGTAATTGAAGAGTTGGCAGCTTCTAAAGAAGAAACAAAAAATTCAAAAGCAAGTTAAAAGGATGATTTTATGATAATTGATTATCACACCCACCATGATAGATGTGGTCATGCAACCGGTTCCATCAGAGATGTGATTGAGAAAGCGATTGAAAAAAATATCGATCAGTTAGGAATCTCAGATCATAGCCCTTTGTATACGTATGAAGAAGATCATTTTAATCCAGGAATGACGATGGCGAAATCAGAGTTTCCTCATTATTTCAAGGAAATGTTTGATCTAAAAAAAGAATATGAAGGAATCATTGATATCCGTTTAGGCGTTGAATCAGATTACTTCGAAGGATGGGAGACCTTTTACAAGGAATTATATGATCAATATTCATTCGACTACATCATAGGTTCTGTCCATTATTTCGGAGGATACCATGTCTTTAACCCTGAACGATGGAGATCGCCCCAAGCCAAAGCGGAAGAAATTTTCCGTGAGTACTTCAAATTAGTTCAAAAAGCAGCAAATAGCCGAATGTTTGATGTGTTAGGTCATATTGATGCCGTAAAAGGATTAGGACACACCCCTTCATCTAACATGACAAAACTCATGGAAGAAACAGCAGACGTCATTGCAAAGAATGACATAGCGGTGGAATTAAATACATCAGGGATCAGAAAATGTGGCGTCATTTTTCCTTCTCCAGAATTTATTAAGATGCTTCATGTTAGAGGGGTACCCTTTACGTTCGGATCAGATGCTCACACGCCAGACGAACTTTGTTTCGGATGGCATGAGGCTCTGCATGAATTAAAACAAGTAGGTGTCACGGAGCTTGCAACCTTTGAAAATCGAAAAAGGAAAATGGTTACGATCAATGAATTATTGGTAGAGCAGAAAAGTTAATTAACCATGACTCATTCCGATAAATTAGTAGTAAGTGGGTCAATCATTCCCCCAATGATTGACTCACTTTTCTATTTGCAAAAACTTAATAAATTAATTTTACAAAGTGCTGTAATAACAAGTATACTTAATGAAGAAAGATTACCGATAAATATGGGGTACAATGATCAGTCAATAATTTCAGCACATTAAAAAGGAGCGATCGTCTATGTATATTGGAGTAGATTATTACCCGGAGCAATGGCCTCGGGAGAGATGGGAAACGGACCTTCAAATGATGAAGGAATTAGGAATAAATGTCATACGAATCGCTGAATTCGGGTGGAGTCTCATGGAACCAGAAGAAGGGACATTTGATTTCACTCTTTACGACGAAGCCATTAAGCGAATGCATTCATACGGATTCGACGTCGTATTAGGCACGCCAACGGCAACACCACCAGCATGGCTCATTGAAAAATACCCAGAAGTTCTGCCTGTCGACGACCATGGCCATGTCATTAGTTTCGGAGCTCGCCGACATTACACGGTGAATAGTGAAGTCTACCAACTGCTTTCCAAACGGATTGTGACGGAAATGGCGAAACGGTATGGCCAGCACCCTGCTGTGATCGGATGGCAAGTAGATAACGAGTATGGTCATGAAAAATCGGACCGGAGCTATGGTGACATAGATCAAACGGCCTTTCAAAGCTGGCTCAAAGAAAAATACGATAGCCTTGATGCTCTAAACGAGCGATGGGGAACGGTCTTTTGGAGCCAAACGTATACGCGTTGGAGTCAAATTCCAGTCCCACGAAAGGTTTATCAAGAGCACAATCCCAGTCTTTTACTTGATTTCGACCGTTTTTGCGCCGAAATGTATAATCGGTATAACCGAATGCAAGTAGAAGTGTTGAGGACATTCATTCCTGAGCGTCAGTTTATTACGCATAATTTCGTTTATACAGGTCTCGCGCAAGATCAAAAGGAAATGGCTAAAGACCTGGATTTTATTTCATTTGATAATTATCCCGTCTGGGGAGGATTGGCCGACCCTATTTCTCCCGCAGCGATTGCCCGGCAGCATGACCTTTGCCGCGGTACGAAGAACGGAAAAGGATACTGGGTGATGGAAGAACTGTCAGGCGCTCAAGGGTGGAGTCAAATTGGCTACAATCCAAGACCGGGCCATTTAAAATTATGGACTTACCAAGCGATTTCTCGCGGAGCAGAAGCGATTGTTTACTTCCGTTGGCGAGCAGCCCGCTATGGTACAGAGCAATTCTGCCACGGTATTCTCGATCATGACGGAAAGCCTCGCAGGAAGTACGACGAAGTAAAAGAGGTCATTGACTCGTTATCAGGGTTTGCCGATGAGTGGATTGCGTCTGACTACAAAGCAGATGTGGCTTTTTATCATGATCCTGAGAACGAATGGGCGTGGCAAATTCAGCCTCACTCGGATCAATTTGAATATGTGAAGGAGTACTTGCGCTTCTATGAGCCAGCTCATTCACTCAATACGCAAGCAAACATCATTCGCGATGATGAGGATCTAAGTCGGTATAAAGTCGTCGTCGTTCCCATTTACTTTTTAACAAAAAAGCGATTCAATGATCAATTGAAAGACTATGTTAAAAACGGGGGAACGGTTGTTTTTAGCTATCGCACAGGCGTGAAAGATGAGGATAATGTTGTGACGGAGGAAACACTACCTGGGGATTTAGCTGAAATGTGCGGGATCGAAGTGCCTGAATACGAATCGTTACGAGCGGATAAATCAAGCCACGTTAACGGTCAAGCGGGTGTACTTGAAGGACTCTCTTCAGATGGAGAAGTATGGTCCGATTATATTGAAACAACTACGGCTGACGTCTTGGCTACCTATGAAGATTCATGGTTCCAAGATAAAGCTGCCATCACCAAAAACAACTATGGACAAGGCACCGTTTATTATATTGGCTCGGGCGTAGAATCTGCTATGATTCGAAAGCTTTATACTTCGATTTTTCAAGAGGCAGGTGTTCGTTCTAGCGAGACGCCTGAAAAAGTCGAACTTGTATGGAGAGAATCGTCAGATCAGACCTATTTGGCCGTGCTCAATCATGATGTGGAAGAAAGCCATAAAATTTCTTTGCCAGAAGGAGAATGGTCAGAAAATTCGACTGGTAATTCCTATTCAGGTGAGCTAATGATTCCTCGTTTAGGAAGTATGGTGTTGGTGAAACAGAAGTAAATGAATCAGAGAGGCTCAGCCTCTCTTTTTTTTTTTCTTATAAAGGGTGAGAAGGAAGGGATAAGATGAAGGGGGGGAACATTCAAAAGTAAGTCAAATTTACCTTACTGAAAAGGGGAAAACAAGCATCCATCTTATCTATACTAAAAGTAAGGTTCCCATAATTAATGCTTCTGCACCTTTTGATTTTAATTTTCATAACAATCTTCACATGAAGCGACTCATTCTGTGGCAGTCTAAAGATAGATTGTTTTATTCTTCACAGAAAGGAGGGACTCCCGTGGATTATGATGTTATCGTCATCGGTGGTGGGTTAGCAGGTTTGACAGCTGCTCTTGAACTATCCGAAAAAGGTAAACGGACGTTAGTTATTGAAAAAAGAGATCATATAGGCGGACGGTGTTCCTCATGGGACGAGAATGGCATGACAGTGGAATCAGGTTTGCATAAGCATTTCAGCTTTTTCACAAACATGAAAGACATCTTAAGCCGGGTCGGAGTCAATATAGAGGACCATTTTATGTGGCAGAAGGATATGGAGGTTCTCCTGCCTGACAATAAAGGCACAGCCCTTTTCGGAACAGCACCTTTGCAGGCTCCTCATATTTTTCTTAAAGGCGTTGCAGGTAACAAGAATCAGTTAACCAGCAAAGATAAACGTTCTATTATTTCCTTTATTTTTTCAGCGATGAAAGATTATTTCTTTAACAAGCAGGAACTGGATCGTATAAGTGTTCATAGTTACGCAAGGAAATTGAAAGTGACCGACAGGGCTTATGCTTATTTAATTGTTCCGTCAACTACCGGCGTTTTCTACATGTCTCCTGAAGAGTATTCTATGAAAGTATACTTGGATATTATTATGCCCGCGCTGACAAAAAAAGTTGGATTTTATACTGCTCCAATGGGGGAAATTATCGCCAACCCACTGGCAGACGGTGTTAAATTAAGGGGCGGGGAGATCAGGCTTTCTACAAGTGTGGACAACTTAATTTATGAAGACGGGGTAATGAAAGGCGTCAGAGTAAAGGGCGGGGGAACACTGACAGCCTCCAACATTATTCTTGCAACTTCTATAACCCCTGCTCAGTGTCTGTTAAAAAAACATTTAGGCGACCATGAATGGTTTTCTTCTATGCTAAAGATGCCCGCCTCATCAGCGGTATCTGTCCAGCTGGAGTTAACCAAACCGGCTTTATCCGACGATTTTATAAAGTTTGGTCCACAGACGACTCTTCCTGTTTTCGCTGAACAGTCAAGAACCGCTTTTAAACACCTACCCGGACGTCTTTCCGTTGTGCTGGATCAAGCTGAAAAAATGTTAAGGCTGAATGATGAGGAGATTTATAATTCTGTTATCGCGGACGCAAAAAAACTAGGAATGAACTTGAACCCGATTGTGACTGACTACAGAGTCCTTAGACACGAAAACGAACGCTACCATATCGGTGCCGGTCACCAATGGATGAGGCCAGAACAAAAAACACCTGTCAAAGGGTTAACACTAGCTGGAGAATATACTAAGCAGCCTTACCACACCACAACTGAAGGGGCGGTTATCTCAGGTAAAAAAGCGGCTGAAGTGATACTTAAGGAGTCCCAAGCGTAGTCTCGCCTGTGTGGTTCTAGGAGAGGGGTAGTCAGTAATGACTATCCCTATTCGATTTTTTAAACTCCTCCAATGAAATAAAAAAAATGTGCCATTCCCTCACTGATGTGAATATGCTGAGATTAAACGATTATAAAACCGAGTATTCTAATGTGTTTTATATGAATCATAGAGGTGAAGAAATTGGGAACGGAATTTATAGATTTATTTGACCAGTGGGCTGACTCTTACGACGCGACTGTTGAAGGGCAAAATGACGAGTATAGGGAAGTTTTTCGTAACTATTCAGACATTCTCAAGAGCGTTGCTGATAAAGTTAGCGGGAAAGTCATTGAATTTGGTAGTGGGACGGGAAATCTGACGGCGTTACTCCTAGCAAGAACGACTGACGTGACGGGAGTAGAACCTTCAAGAGAAATGAGAAGGCAAGCCGCAAAGAAATGGCCCGAAGCAAAGATCGTAGCAGGTGATTTTTTTCAATTCCCTGACGATCGTGAATCGATTGATGCCTTCGTATCTAGTTACGCTTTTCATCATTTAACAGATGATGAGAAAAGAAAAGCTGTTCAGTTATATGCCAGTTTGTTAGAAAAAGATGGAAAAGTCGTTTTTGCCGACACGATGTTTGTTGACGAGCATCACCATCAACAAATGATTCGAAAAGCGGAAGAAAATCATTATGTCCATTTAGCTGAAGATTTACAAACGGAATATTACACCACCATTCCGAAGCTTAAAAGAATGTTTGAAAATGAAGGGTTTGAAGTGAACTTTTCGTCCTTGAATCAATACGTTTGGATACTTGAAGCCATTAAACTATAGTAATGGAGTAATAAGAATGGTTAAAACGATGAACTTAGAAAGCAGCTTCACATTCAATATGCGAGGAAAAAAGGAATGTTAGCGAAGAAAAACTGAGTGGACAGAAATGTTCGCTAAATAATGTTAAACGGAGACGATCCATGACGATCTATAAAGGAATTCATTCATTGATTGGAAATACCCCATTAGTTGAATTGACGCATATACCTATTCCGAACAAGGTGAGGATTTTTGCTAAACTTGAATATTTCAATCCTGGCGGCAGTGTGAAAGACCGCTTAGGGCAATCGCTTATTCGTGAAGCGATTCGTGACGGAAAAATCAGTTCTTCTGGAACTGTGATCGAGGCCACAGCTGGAAACACTGGGATCGGGCTCGCTCTTGCAGCTGTAGGGACGGACATTCATGTCATATGCGTCGTTCCAAAGAAATTCAGCCAAGAGAAACAAATCTTAATGCGAGCGCTCGGGGCCGAAGTGGTTAATACTCCTACGGAAGACGGGATGACGGGTGCGATTGCGAAAATGAAAGAGCTCATGAATCGGAAGTCAGATTGTTGGTCTCCAGGTCAATTTGCAAATCAAGCCAATCCAGATACGTATTATCATACGTTAGGGCCTGAAATCGAACGAGATTTACAAGGAAGGATCGACATCTTCGTAGCTGGTGCAGGCACAGGAGGCACATTCATGGGGGCCGCTCGTTATTTGAAAGAGAAGCTTCCTGATGTGAAAACGGTCATTTGCGAGCCAGAAGGGTCCATATTAAATGGAGGCGACCCAGGTCCTCATCGCACAGAGGGAATTGGGATGGAATTCTTACCTTCTTACATGGACCCAGCCTATTTCGATGAGATTCACACCATTTCAGATGGTGAGGCCTTTTCTTATGTAGATCAATTAACGAAACAAGAAGGACTACTCGTTGGAAGTTCATCGGGAGCGGCCTTTGCTGCGGCGATGAGAGAAGCAGAGACAGCCAGGAAAGGCGCTCATATCGTCACCGTTTTTCCTGACAGTAGTGAGCGTTATTTAAGTAAAGGAATTTATGAGGGAGTGGAACAATAGATGAAGAAAAAAACACAGTTGATTCATGGTGGCGTGGTTGGAGATCCTTACACAGGAGCGGTTTCCACACCTATCTATCAAGTAAGTACGTATAAACAAGAAGGTGTAGGCAACTTCAAATATGAATACTCCCGCACAGGCAATCCTACTCGCGAAGCACTTGAAGCTCTTATACGTGATTTAGAAGGAGGCGAGGCAGGATTTGCATTCGGTTCTGGCATGGCTGCTATGACCGCGATATTCAGTTTATTTAAAAGCGGAGACCACATTATTTTTACCGATGACGTCTATGGCGGTTCTTACAGGTTGGCCACGAAAGTACTCAATCGCTTTAATATTGACGTGACGTTTGTAGATACGAGTGATAAAACAAAGATCGAACAAGAAATTCTCGAAAATACAGTCGCTATTTTTGTAGAAACCCCAACGAATCCACTGCTTAAAGTGACGGATATTAAACAAGTGGCTCAATGGGCAGAGGCGAACGAGCTCATGCTGATAGTCGATAATACATTTAGCACACCATATTGGCAAAATCCTATCGAACTAGGTGCCGACATCGTCATTCATAGCGCGACGAAGTATCTCGGAGGTCATAGTGACGTCGTGGCGGGATTGGTCGTGGTCAACGATCAGAAACTAGCGGAAGAAGTTCACTTCGTTCAAAACTCTACCGGTGGCATTCTTGGACCACAAGACTCTTGGTTATTGATTCGAGGAATGAAAACACTCGGCTTACGGATGGAACAAACGGAAAAAACGACTCAAGCGATCTTTGAATTCTTAAAAGAGCGAAAAGATGTTTTGACGGTCTACTATCCCGGAGATACAGAACATCCAGGACACGAAACGCATCGCAGCCAAGCTGGCGGATTTGGCGGGATGATCTCGTTTGATGTAGGAAGCGGTGAACGAGCGAAAGCCGTACTCCAGAAAACGAAATACTTCACTCTCGCAGAAAGTCTTGGAGCGGTGGAAAGCTTAATTAGTCTCCCGCCTGAAATGACTCACGCGTCTATCCCTCGTGAGCGCAGGCTTGAGCTAGGAATTACCGATGGACTCGTACGAATTTCGGTTGGCATAGAAGACGCAGAAGATTTAATCAGCGATTTAAAGCAAGCGTTAGATTCATAAATTTTTTGGGGAAACCTAGCCTGCGGGTTAGGTTTTTAAATGTAATGTTACCTTCAAAGAATATTTTAAATGATTTTACATCATTCTTCCATTTCGTACACCGTTTTCTGTATACTTAGAGGAGTACTTATTTCATGATAGGAAAGGAGGAAGAAGGATGATCTTATGGTTTCGCAGGCTCAAACGATTTTTTACGGATGATGAGTCGAAGGGAGAAAGCGAGTCTTCTGGTGATCTTGTTGAGATGGTTGATGAATTACTACGGGACATGGATAGTGAGTTGGCGGATATGCAAGGCTCACTGAACAAGCAAATCGCCTCAGAGAAGCGTTTAAAGAGAAGGATCGAGTTGATGCAAAAAGATTCTCTCCAGCGCGAACAGGATGCCATTCAGTTTCTCGAAATGAATGATGATCAATCGGCGAGACGGGCTCTGCTGAAAAAAGAAGAAGCTGACAGAGGGATAGAGGAAATGGTTTCATTATATGAGTCGGCTCAAGTACACAAGCAAGAATTACTTCGTCACATTGATGAACATAGGCTTGATTACAAAAGACTACAAAAGAAAAAAAGCGAATTACAATCAAAACGAAACCTGCACCCTTCTTCCTCCGTACATGAAATGGAGATAGCAAAGGATCATGTTCTTCCTCAGAACGATCTTGAAGAAGTCCGTTTTGATAAAGGCCAGTCGCTGAAATCAACGGTAGATGAGAAGTTGGCTGAACTGAAGCAATCACTAAAGAAAAGAAAGTAGGTGAGCGACATGGAGCTGTTCGGGTATGATATTGAATCCATTTACTTGTTCTTACTCATTGCAGGTGTGGTCTTGACGGTTTTGTACATATTTGTAGGGGAATTGATTGAAGGGTTAATGGACATAGGTGGAGACGCCATCTTAAATCCGATAACGGTGATTGGTTATATCACCTTACTTGGCGGACTGGGATACGTCTTAGAAACGATGGCATTTTTCATAGGAAGTGGGATCATTCTTTTGATCAACCTTGTCGTCTCAGCGATTGTGATCGTTTTAGTGAACTACTTCATTATTCTTCCGGTAAAGCGATCCGAGAAAAATACGTCCTATTCTATTAATGAATTAAAAGGAGCTGTCGGGGAAGTGTTCACAACCATTCCTGAAAATGGCTTCGGCGAAATTATTATTTCACGGACGCACGGCACGGTCAGCAAAGCGGCTAAGAGTTTTGATCATGAAGTATTACCTGAAGGGACGAAGATTCTCGTCATCGACATCGATGATGAAGGAGTCTTCCTCGTGTCAAAGCATTACGAGTGATTTCAGTCGTTCAGAGGAGTTTCAAGATTTTTTTGTTATAAAAGTGTGGGGACAGGTGTTTTCCACTAGAAATGAAAAGAGGAGTTGGCAGGATGGAAACGATTTTTATTGTACCAATTGTGGTGGCCTTTGTATTTCTTGTTTTACTAGGCGTTTACTTCACTCGCTACCAAACATCAGGGCCGAACGAAGCGTTGATCGTTACAGGTAGTTATTTAGGAAAAGGGAAGAACATCTCAGAGGACTCAGATGGGAAAAAGATGAAGATTATCCGCGGGGGCGGGGCATTTGTTGTACCGGTGTTCCAACAGTACGCGAAATTTAGCTTATCTAACTATAGTCTGGATGTACGGACGAGCGGAGCTTACACAGAGCAAGGTGTACCTGTATCCGTCGATGGTGTGGCGATTATCAAGGTTGGATCAACGATGGAAGAGATCGCTACAGCCGCAGAACAATACTTAGGAAAAGCAACAGCCGAATTTGAAGAAGAAGTGCAAGATGTTCTTCGAGGTCACTTACGTTCGATCTTAGGGTCTATGAGCGTTGAGGACATTAACAATAACCGTGAGAGATTCAACCAAGAAGTCCAATCGGTTGCCTCTCGTGATTTTAACAAGATGGGACTTGAGATCAAATCGTTTACTCTTCAAGAAGTCACAGATGCTCAAGGATACCTCGATTCCCTCGGTAAGCCCCGTATCGCCGAAGTGAAGCGAAACGCAGCGGTCGCCGAAGCTGAGCGTAAGAAAGAAGCACGGATTGAAAACGCCCGTGCTGAACAAGAAGCAAAGGCGCAAGAACTGGTTCGCGATACAGAAATCGCCAACTCCGAAAAAGAAAAGCAACTGAAAATTGCCCAATACAACCGTGAGCAAGATCAGGCTCGTGCGGAAGCCGATCAGGCATACGACCTACAGACGGCGAAATCGAAGCAACAAGTGACTCAAGAACAAATGCAAATCCAGATCATTGAGCGAGACAAACAAATTGAACTGGAAGAGCGTGAAATTGTTCGTCGTGAAAAGCAATACGACGCCGAAGTACGTAAGAAAGCGGACGCCGACCGTTATGAACAAGAACAGCGAGCAGAAGCATCGAAAGTTCAACAAATGCGCGCAGCAGAAGCGTCTCAATACCAAATTGAAGCTGAAGCAAAAGCGAACGCAGACGCAGAACGTTTCCGCGGGGAAGCAGAAGCAACTGTTACATTTAAAAAAGGTGAAGCGGAAGCAAAAGTTATCCTTAAAAAGGGTGAAGCAGAAGCAGAAGCGAAGAAGAAATTGGCTGAAGCATACGATCACTACGGTGAAGCTGCAAAACTCAGCATGATCCTCGAAATGCTTCCAGCTTATGCGAAAGAAATCGCCGCACCACTTAGCGCCATAGACAAAGTGACTGTCGTCGACACTGGCGGTAGCGGCAAAGATGGAAACTCTGGCGGAGCAGGAAAGATGTCCGGTTACGTGACAGACTTAATGGCTACTCTTCCAGAAAACTTGAAGGCAGCTTCTGGTTTAGATGTGAACGAGCTGTTAGAAAACTTCTCAGGAAAAGGAAACGTGAAACGCAGCGTGGATGATCTTACGGAAGAATTATCCTCGAAAAATTCCGATCAGAACGAACAAGAAGATTCTTCGCAGAGTGACGAGAACACAAGAGCATAAAAACAGCAGAGTCGCACTTCTCGTAGTTAGAGAGGTGCGGCTTTTTTTCTATGTATTGGGCAGCAAATGTTTTGTAGTCGTTTCGGGACCCGTTGTATCCAGTTTGAAAGGTTCTGTAGCTGGTTTGAGGGATTCTGTAGCCCGAAGGTCGTCCTGTAGTCGCTTTGAAAGGGGGAAGGCAAAATCATTCAAACCCACATATTAACTAGATCTGTGTAAATAAAAATAGATAAGGTTTAACTATAAATCTCTCGACTTAAAAAACTTTGTACAGGCACCGAAATAAAGTGTTAAAATCTTACTTAGAATCCGAACGCCTTGTGCAAATGTTCAGTGAGGAAGCGATCTGTTTATGACTATTTTTATATCCGTTGTTTTGCCAGTGATGTTTGTGTTCTTGATAGGTTATGTTGTGCAGAAGTGGCGCAAGGTAGATATCAAGCCCATTTCCACACTAGCTATTTATATTTTGACTCCAGCTCTAGTGTTCGAGACTTTTTACCAGGCAGAGATGAACATCCAGTACGCTTACATGATTGTCTTTGCCCTTGCGTTGTTATTCGCGTTAATCATCATTAACAAAGTTTATGCTTGGCAACGAAAGTACTCGTCCAGCATGGAAAGTGGACTCATCCTGTCCACTGCATTTATGAATTCAGGGAATTACGGGGCTCCGATCATTTTGTTTGCCTATGGACAAGAAGGATTTGCGTATGCCGTCTCGTTTATGGTGTTGCAGGCTGTTATCATGAATTTTTTCGGCGTGTATTATGCGGCACGGGGAGTTTCCGGTGTGAAAACAGCATTGAGAGTCCTTTTATTAATGCCGGTAACTTATGCCGTCTTGTTAGCGATCCTATTAAAATCGTTTCAAATACAAATACCTGATAATTTCATGCAACCAGTGGAACTGATTTCACAAGCGGCGATCCCGACAGTGATGTTAATTCTTGGTATGCAGTTAGCTCAAATTAAGTGGGCTCGTTTTGAGTGGAGTAAAGTTTCATTCGCTGTAGTGGTTCGTCTCGTCGTATCACCTATGATTGCTTGGGGAATTACCCTTCTAATGCCGTTAGATCCGTTACTGGCGAAGGTGCTTATTGTGGCCGCTGCCATGCCGTCTGCCGCGACGATTGTCATGTACGCCGTAGAGTTTGATGCGAAACCGAAGTTGGTCTCCAGCATAACGCTGATCACGACGTTGCTAAGTATATTTACGATTACGCTCATTTTAATGATTCTAGGCTAGTTCCTTTCGGTTAGAGGAATAAGTTGGAAAAAAATAGGAGACAAACACTCTGAAACCGAGTATAATAGACTCATGACTTTTCCCTATTAATTAGACTAACTATTGTTAGAGGAGGTTAAGAAAATCATTGAAACATGAGCGGAATTTTATCCATAAACGGAATCGGTTGGTTTTGC
This sequence comes from Salipaludibacillus keqinensis, assembly GCF_003226325.1. Taxonomy (GTDB): domain Bacteria; phylum Bacillota; class Bacilli; order Bacillales; family Salisediminibacteriaceae; genus Salipaludibacillus; species Salipaludibacillus keqinensis. Next base: position 411,937 of record NZ_PDOD01000003.1, read on the forward strand.
AGTTGCTTATTTGCTTTTATTTTCTTAGCCTTTTGCTTGGGTACATCCTTCAAGGAAATATAAGTAGTTATCCATGGATAGGCTTGATCTTAATTGCCGGGCTCTGTTATATCGTTTGGAAACAAGTGGCTGCTAAAAGGACGATGTATTTAATCCTTTCCGTGTATTTTGTCTATTTATTTTATGTCATTATGGATTCCCCTGGGTTTTCATCTTACATATTTGTTTGGTTAGGCTTAGTGATTAGTTCTTTGTATAATAGGACCAAAGTGATCTTGATGGCTGCAGCATACACTCTTTTATTAACGTTCATTACCTTTACTACGTATCAAGATCAATTTTTCTCAAATAATCAACCAGCTGATATTGCCTATATTTTGCTATTTACCCTTTTTGTTTCCGTCTTCCTGATTTTTCAAAGCAATTTCACGGAACAAGTGTGGCATGGCTTGAACGAAAGTCAGGAAAAACTGAAATACATATTAGAGAGTGCTAACATCATTACGTATTCTTACAATCCTATTAGTGGGATACACACGGTTTCGTCAGGGATGAAAGCACTTGAGAACTTTTCGAAAACAGAGAAATCGTCTAGTCCAGTCCTGTGGAAATCATTGATTCACCCTGACGACTTGCCCTTTATTAGTAAGGTTGAGCAGGAAATTTATCAAGGAAAAACGATGGCAGTAGAGTACAGAATTCAGTTTTCCAAGACGAATATTATGTGGGTGGCGGCTAAATTTTTCCCGGTCATGTCTGAGCAGGAGCCAATGCTTGAGAGAATTGAAGGGGCGTTAGTAGATATTACCGATCGAAAAAAGGCAGAAGAGAAAATTGAATTTCTAGCCTATCACGATCCGTTAACGAAGCTACCGAACCGCTCGCAACTGTATCAATATGTTCACGACCAGCAACGGAATCGAACGTTCGACTATGAAAAAGCGTTCATCATTTTTCTGGATTTAGATTCATTCAAACAAATCAATGATACGTACGGTCACCAAACAGGGGATCAACTCTTGTCGCTTGCAGCAGAACGGTTGACCAGGTCATTGAAGAAAAAGGACATGGTCTCACGAATTGGTGGGGACGAGTTCGTGGCGTTTATTAACGGATTAACGATCGACGAAGCTATTCAAGTTGCAGAACGACTGCAAGGAGCGTTATGCTCCCCCTTTATAGTGGATGGGGAATCTATATCCATCACACCGAGTATCGGGATTAGCAAATTCACCTCGGTTGACGAAGACCTGGATACATTGATTTCTCAAGCCGATGCCGCCATGTATAATATAAAAAACGAGGGTAAAAACGGCATCAAACTGTATCACTATTCGTAGATAGGTGAAATAGGATAGCGACAACCGCCAGTTCTACTGATATAATACAGTTAACGTAGCATAATGGAGGCGGATGAGATGATAAAAAAAGGATTAGCACTCCTAGGTTCTATATTGGTTCTATGGAAAGTTGTTTTCCCTTTTTTAAGTAAAAAAATTGTCGTTGAACACGAGGTTGAGGTCGCTGGTAACGAACAAGTCTCTCCCCAGTTTGAAAACGAGCTAGACCTTGAAGAGGAAACTGGTAGCGACGACGAAGAATTAGATGAGAATGAGCAATCAGATTCTGATCATGCCGAAAGTCTAGTAGATGTAAACAAAGCGAACTTAGAAGAATTAAAGAGTATTACTGGTGTTGGAGATGATTTAGCAAGTAAAATCATTGCTGAAAGAGAAGAAAACGGCCTTTTCAAAAGCGAAGCCGATCTTCTTCGTGTTACCGGCATTGGAGAGAAGAAACTTCAAAGCTTACAAAGTTACATAGAAGTCAAGGAAGACATATGACACGAACGACAAGACCGCCAAGGATTGCCTTGACGGTCTTTGTTCTTTATTTCCCAGGAGCTTGAACGTCCTGCTCTAAGTAGGCTTGCCCGGTGTGTTCCACCAGTGCTTGGCCACTCGTTAGATTGGCGATCCATTCTTCAAAAGATGCTTCCTCTCCATGGGACACGTACGCTTCCAGTTTCACCTTTTCTAAGTAGTGTATTTCTTTTAATATGTAGGAAGATGAACGAATCTCGTTTTCCACTTTGCCTAACAACGTGTAGTCAAAGATAGCAGCGTAGATGTTCATTAATTTCCTCTCCACAACTCCCGTACCATTCAAGCCTTCACTTACAGCACTCCCGTACGCGCGAATTAATCCCCCTGCACCTAGTTTGATTCCGCCAAAGTAGCGTGTGACGACGACCACGGTATCTTTCAACTGTCGCTTTTTTAATACTTCTAGCATAGGCACGCCAGCGGTTCCAGATGGTTCTCCGTCATCGTTGGCTTTTTGGATTAGATCGTTTTCCCCGATCATATAACAAGAACAATTGTGTGACGCATTCCAATGCTGTTTTTTTATGGACTGAATGAATTCTTGAGCGTCTTCCTCTGAAGTCACACGTTTCACATGAGCAATAAACCGTGACTTTTGGATGGTTATTTCGTGTTCTCCGGACTCTTTCACGGTATAATAAGATGGAAGCATAAATAACCTCTCCTAACGTATCGTTCGTCTATGGCAAGTAATTGTAAAAAAATATAGAAAAGTACACATATTGTGATGAATGTTTATAAAATTAGGGTATGATGGATAATAGGGCGTGTCAAGTCTACTGCTATTGAGAAGACATCGAAGAATAAAACCTTGACTATCCGCCGACGTGAATGGAATATTACGGAAATTATAGTTAGGATAATATTACCACACGAATCATTTTCGACAAGAATATTGATTGCTAATATGATAGAAAATGAACATGTAAATGAAAGAAAAATTGTTAAAACTGTATAAAAATGAATCGAATGACTGATGACCCCCATAAATCTAAAGTTGGTTACGATTTTTAGAACAAGAGTTGTTCCGATTTGACAACGAGATTAGAATCTCTTATTTGGATGCAACATCTGTTCCGAAGAGTAAGTATTAAAATCACTCTGTTCATCATATAGACACTGGATCAACACTGTGCGAACGCAGTCGCAGGCTGCCCATTCAATCACCAGCTACTTTTCATGACTAGATCAGAGTCTTTAATAAAGGGACAAATTTGAGATCATTTACTCTTTCAATTACACTACTATTTTTCGAAGCAGAAAGAGAGGGGTTTGATGGGCTCCGTTCAATCAATTGAATTTATATTAGACAAAATGATGGATATGGTCGGAAAAAGTAAGGAAGAAATTTTCGAAATTGGCGAAGAGTCAAGAAATGAATACGACAACTTGAAAAGAGAGTTGTCAGATATTCAGAAGAAAGTCATTAAAATGATTGAACAATCGGAACGAACAGAACTTCATTCTCGTTTTGCCCGAAACCGATTGGCTGAAGTGAGCAAGCATTTTTCCCATTACAGCGATACAGAAGTTCGTGAGGCGTATGAACAAGCGAACGATTATCAAGTGAAACTGGCGCTGTTGCACCAAGAAGAAAAGCAGCTTCGCGATCGCCGCAATCATATTGAACGAAGATTGATGAAATTAGGCGAAACGATGGAGCGAGCAGATCATCTCATTAACCAAATCAATGTTGTCATAAATTATTTAACAGGAGACTTGCAACTCGTCTCAGATATGGTAGCGGATGCGGAACAAATGCAGCAATTCGGCTTGAAAATCATTCATGCCCAAGAAGAAGAGCGGAAAAAACTTTCCCGGGAAATCCATGATGGACCGGCACAGACGATGGCGAATGTCATGTTGCGATCAGAATTAGTGGAGAAAATCCTTGATCAGCAAGGTGTAGAGAAAGCCCGGATCGAAATTCGTGATTTACGAAAGATGGTTAAGGATTCATTAGGCGAGGTCCGACGTATTATTTATGATTTACGGCCGATGACGTTGGATGATCTAGGTTTGGTACCTACGCTTGCTAAGTATATACGAAACGCCGAAGAGCATACCGGTATTTCTATTTCCTTTAAGAATATCGGGAGAGAACGACGTTTTCCAGCAAATATGGAAGTAGCTATTTTCCGGTTTGTCCAAGAGGCGATCCAAAATGCGTGCAAGCATGCCGCCCCTTCAGAGATTCAAGTGAAGATGGAATTGACGGATAAACGAGTCACCGCAATTATTAAAGACAACGGAAAAGGATTCGACCCATTGCTGAAAAAAGAAGGCAGTTTTGGTCTTGTAGGGATGAAAGAACGGATCAACATGCTGGATGGCAAGTTAAGTATCGACTCTAAGCCAGGCAAAGGAACATTAATTATGGTCCAAATTCCGGTGAGTCCCCACGGAGAGTCCGAATAATTAACTAGTAAAAATAAAACAATACAAAAGAACTAAGAAGTTCCGTTCATTGACCGATATACAAACGATTTATAGTGCACGATGCTTAATGAAGACGACATTTCACATGAACATACTAGGAGAACTACTTAAATAATTAGGAGGAGAATACCATGGAAAATAACTTAAAGATTGTACTCATTGATGACCACCAACTGTTTCGTGAAGGTGTAAAACGTATTCTGTCGATGGAAGATCATTTTGAAGTGGTTGCAGAAGGCAGCGATGGGGAAGATGTGATCGACCTTGTTCGTCAAAACCAGCCCGACGTGGTCCTTATGGACATTAATATGCCGAACGTGAATGGAATGGAAGCAACGAAGAACTTGGTCGAAACTTTCCCGAAAGTGAAAGTATTGATTCTATCGATTCATGATGATGAAACGTATGTCACTCATGTCTTGAAAACAGGCGCTTCAGGTTATTTATTAAAAGAAATGGATACAGAAGCTTTAATTGAAGCGGTGAAAGTGGTTGGAGATGGCGGAGCGTACATTCATCCGAAAGTCACACACAATTTAGTAAATGAATACCGTCGATTAGCTAACGATAACGGACCGGAAACGGAAATCGGCTTCCGTGAAGTGGAATACCGACGTCCTCTTCATCTTCTTACTCGACGTGAGTGTGAAGTATTGCAATTGATGACTGATGGTAAGAGTAACCGTGCCATTGGAGAAGCCCTCTATATTAGTGAGAAAACGGTGAAAAACCACGTCAGTAATATTTTACAAAAAATGGGCATGAACGACCGCACACAAGCAGTTGTAGATGGCATTAAAAACGGCTGGGTTAAAGTAAATTAAGTGAGCTTCGTTCTGTCGAATCACTTTGTTCTGTAAAGGAATGACGAAGGGAAGGATAGGACAAGCTAAGCACCTGCTTTCGACAAGCAGGTGCATCTTTGTGTAGACAGCCGGTTCAATCAATTGGTACTATTAGGGTATTGTTTAAACAAACTTAGGTCTCCGGCAAGAAATGAAAACAAAAATGAAAGAAGTGAGAAATCGTCATGAGTAAAATCGCCATAGTGACTGACAGTACGGCTTACATACCGAAAGATTTAAGAAAACAACATAACATCACGATGGTTCCTCTGAACGTCATTTTTGGAGATGAAGCCTTTCAGGAAGAAAAGGAAATTACGACAGAAGCGTTCTACGCGAAAATGAAAGAAACAGAACAACTGCCAACCACTTCTCAACCTGCGATTGGCCTGTTCGAGGAGACGTTTCAGAAACTGGCGGATGACCATGATCAAATTATCGTGATCACCTTATCAAGCGGAATTAGTGGCACGCATCAAACGGCGCTTGCGGCTGGAAACATGACCGGAGATGTGGAAGTTCACGTCTTTGATTCAGAAGTGAGCTGCATGATTCAAGGATTCTACGTCCTCTCTGCGGCAAAAATGGCCAAACAAGGCTACAAAGCGAGAGCCATCCTTGATCACCTATACGAGATGAAAAATCACATCCGTGCTTATTTCATGGCAGATGACTTAAACCACCTCCACCGTGGCGGCCGATTAAATGGCGCTCAGCTATTCGTTGGAAGTCTCTTGCAAATCAAACCCGTGCTTCATTTCGACAACAAAGTGATTGTTCCATATGAAAAGGTCCGGACAGAAAAAAAGGCCTTAGCGAAAATTTGTTCCTTATTAGATCAAGATGCGAAAGACGGTGCCCCGCTGGACATTGCTGTCATTCATGCCAACAGACCTGAGAAGGCAGAAGAAATCGCCGAAAAGCTTCGCACGAAATATCCAAACGCGACGGTTTATATTAGTTACTTCGGGCCAGTGATCGGGACGCACCTCGGTGAAGGTAGTCTTGGCATCGGTTGGGTTGATTCTACGTTTAGTTAGATATCATTATAGAAGGAATCTTTGCGACGGCCGTTGGACCTGTGTCTAATGGATCCCGTTGCATCCGTTCCGATCGATTTGAACCACCCTCTCAACTCCCCCTCTTTCTACCCACATGACTAATAAAGGAGGCGCATCCTTATGCGTTTTTATTCTATCCCCAAGGAAGAAAGGCCAAATAGTAAAATGGCCAGGCTAATCCCGGAACCATTTGTTCCAATAGACCATCCCCATGCCATGAATCTTCTCGTACGACTAACAGACCTCCCTCACAATCAAAACACCTTTCCGCAAGTGAATGGCACGTTTCAAGAAACAGATGAATTAAGAAAAATGATGACAGGCCGTCGCCTTTTGTTAGACGAAATCACCGCGCTAATTCCACTACAGCTTATTCAAGAACACGTCAATCAAGGCTTTATTCAATATGAGTCTGCCATGATGACTCAACCGAAACTCACGTGCAAACGTTGTGGCAATCAGGACCCTTTTTTGTTTGGAAAAATCCAGTGTGCCCGCTGCAGGCAATCGTGTCGATATTGCCGAGCTTGTCTCATGATGGGAAGAGTGTCCCAGTGCAGTCCACTATTGACGTGGCATGGAGATCGTCGACCATCTAAAAAAGAGCACATCCTTGGCTGGGAAGGAACGTTGTCCCCAGCGCAGAACAAAGCTGCCGAAGCCTTGAAAGAGCAAGTATCTGATCTTTATGAAGGCCATCAGGAATTCCTAGTCTGGGCGGTGTGCGGATCAGGAAAAACAGAAATGCTTTATCCAGCTATTCACAAAGCCCTAAATCAAGGCGATCCGGTCCTTGTTGCCACGCCTCGGACCGATGTAGTACTAGAATTGTTGCCAAGAATGACGGCCGCTTTTCCGAACACCAAGGTTCGTGCTTATTATGGCGGACTGGAACCCTCTGAACGTTACAGCGAAGCCGAACTTGTTATTGCCACGACCCACCAGCTCCTCCGTTTCTATCATCATTTCTCTCTCGTAATTATCGATGAAGTCGATGCCTTTCCTTATACGTATGATGCCAAACTTCAATATGCTGTCAAGAACGCTCGCACTCGCGCCAGTTTAACCGTCTATGTCACCGCCACACCACCAAATTTATTAATTCGCCAGGCGAAGATAGGAAAGCTTCCCCATGTGAGAGTGCCAAGAAGATACCACGGCCATGATCTTCCCGTACCAAAACTAACGTGGGCAGGAAATTGGAAAAAGAGGCTAGAGAAAGATCGGTTACCATTCGCCCTTATCTTTTGGTTTCGTGAACAGATCGAAAAGAGCAATCAAGTCTTTCTATTCGTTCCTCATATTCAGTTAATGCCGAAAGTAGTCAATGGGATCAAGGCTTCATGCCAACAAGTCACTGTCGAAGCTGTTCATGCCAACGACCCGGATCGGCGGGAAAAGGTGAGCAAATTCAGAGAAGGGGCAACGAGAGTTTTAGTGACGACGACCATTTTAGAACGAGGAGTTACGGTCAAAGGCGTGCAAGTGGCCGTATTTGGAGCGGAAGACCGAATATTTACGGAATCTGCTCTCGTGCAAATTGCTGGCAGAGTAGGCAGAAGTCCTGATCAACCTGACGGAGACGTGATCTTCTTTCATCACGGGAAAACAAAAGAAATGATCAAAGCAGTGCGACATATTAAATTGATGAATAAGGAGGGGATTCGATGACAAGTTGGAGAGACCATTTGTCCGAGACGAATCGCTGTTTGTATTGTCATGAAGTGTTTTCTGGAGAGGTCAACTGGACGTGGGCCTTGGGATTATCAGAGGAAAAGCTTCTTTGCCCCGCTTGTGAAGGGAAATTAGAAGAAATTAAGGAAACTGGTTGTGACATGTGTGGCCGGCCAGTGGAACAAGAAGGACACGAGTTTGTCGATTCAACGGTAAAACGGTCAGCCTCATTTGTTTCAAAGCCCCAGTTTCTGTGCCGTGATTGTTCCCGGTGGGGAGAGGAAGATCGTTGGAAAAATCATTCTTTAAAGCACCGGGCACTGTATAGCTATAATGACTTTCTTCAAGAAGTGATGGCGACGTTTAAGTACCGAGGTGATGCAGAAATTGCGACATTATTTTCCGGGAAATTAAAGAAATTGGCGAAATCAGCGGGGCGAATAGATGTGGTGACGGTGATTCCGCTAGCTGATGATCGGTTGTGGGAGCGGGGCTTTAATCAGGCGGAATTACTGGCCGGGGCGTTTCGGGTTCGGCATTTATTAGTGCGAACGGTTTCGACTGAGAAGCAGAGTAAAAGGGACCGACGCGGACGGATGGCAGCACTTGAAGGGGCATTTCGTATGTCTGAAGAGGGGGAGCGATTGGAGTTGAGCGGAAAACGTGTGTTGATAGTAGACGACATTTACACGACGGGTTCCACGTTGCGGTCAGCAGCATCGGTGATGTATGAAGCGGGGGCGGTTGAAGTGCTGGCGGTGACCGTTGCGAGGGCTACGGGCAAGTTGAAAAAGTAAAGGTTAAGGTTTGTTGAATGTGGTCGATATAGTTTATATAGAGATTCAATTGAAGGAGTGGGGATCATGGCTGATTTAGCAAACTGTCCGAATTGCGACAAGTTGTTTGTGAAGGCGTTGCGTTCTGTGTGTGATGGATGTGCTCGTGAGGTGGAAGAGAAGTATCAGCAAGTCTACACCTTTATTCGAAAACGAGGGAATCGGCAGGCGACGATGGATGAAGTTCATGAAGGTACGGGTGTAGAGAAGGATTTGATCATTCGGTTTATTCGTGAGGGCCGGTTGCATCTTTCACAGTTTCCAAATTTAACGTATCCATGTGAGAAGTGCGGAAACCAGATCCGAGAAGGCCGCATTTGTGCGGGATGCCGAGGGGAGATACAATCGGATCTCCAGGCGGGCGATCGCCAGCAAGCATTTGAAGGACGAAAGAAAGAGCGAGAAAGTGCCCGATATAAGACTTATTCTACGTTGGATGAACGGGTGAAGAGAAAGTAGTAGCTTTGAAGATGAGTGGAGCGCCATAAATTTTGGATGGAGTGCAACAAATCTTGTATGGAGCGCAACAAATAATGAGTGTAGCGCAACATATCTTGAGAGGAACGCCACAAATCTTGGAGTGAACGCAACAAATAGTGATTAAAGCGCATGAACTCACGATTATAGCGCACAATCCAAGTTTATAGCGCAACAACCTGATATTATAGCGCGCCAACTCAAGAATATAGCGCGTAAATCAAATTTATAGCGCAACGACGCATAATTATAGCGCGATAAATCAAGGTTAAAGCGCGCCATCCAAAGTATAGCGCGCCCACCCGATATTATAGCGCGCAATCTAAGATTATAGCGCCCACAATTCGAAGCAGAGCTCCTAACCACGTGCAAGGATGTTAATCTAAATAGAGAAAAGGGAAGAATAACGGTAATTCAGCAGGATTTTTCCTAAGAGAACTAAAGTTTGGCGTGAAACGTCCGATATAGTTAATAGATGATACAGAATTCAGGTCGATCACTCATATAGATGGAAGGAATTATTCCAGGAGGTGGAAGGTATGAAGATTAATCCGATGCAGTCGGTGCAGGCGTACCGAAAGCTGCAAGAGGCGCAACAAAAGCAAAATCAAGAGCAGATAAAGAAGTCTGATCAAGTAGAGATTTCGTCTGAGGCGAAGGAAATGGCTAAGTCGCAGGGGGTTTCACCTGAGAGGCAAGAGCGTGTCAATGAGGTGAAGGAACAGATTGAACAGGGCACGTACAAGGTCAATCACCAGGAAGTGGCCAAGAAGTTTTACGATTTCTGGAATCAATAAAAGCGAGGTGTGGTGCGTGGTGCAGGAGCTGATTCAAATTTTTCAAGCGATGACTGTGGTTCATGAGCGATTTAATGAGCAGGCAGTCCGAAAAGAAGAAGTGATTAAAAAAGGGGACATGGAAGGTCTGGAGCAAGTAATGAAGGACGAGTCTCCATTGATTCAGCAGCTCCGAAAGCTGGAAAATACGCGCCACCACCTCGTTCAGCAGTGGATGGATGAAAAGGGGCTAGTGAAAGAGAACGTAACGATGGCTCAGTTGACGCCATTATTTCCGGAAGAAGAGCGGGAAGAGTTGCAGTATTGGCAACAGAGGCTCATGACGGAAATTCATCAGTTGAAAGAGCAGAACCGTCTCAATGAGCAAATGTTACAAGACTCGTTGCGATTTGTGAACTTGTCCCTTGATGCCATGTCTCCGCAGAACCAGTTTAGTAGTTATTCTGGTGGTGGGGAGAAGGACGATGACGACGGGTTTGACCCGGGCGGTCGTTCGCTGTTTGATTCAAAGGTGTGATGAGGAACGGATCATTTTTTTTTGAAAAAAAACAATTTTCCGGCGTGAAATTTAGATAGACAACCAAAGGGGAGACAACGATGCTTTCAACTTTTCATGGATTAGAAACGAGCCGACGTGCGTTGAGCACGCAGCAGGCTGCTTTACATACAACGGGACATAATATCGCCAACGCCAATACAAAAGGGTATTCCCGTCAGCGGGTCAACTTCACGCAAACGGAAGCCTTTCCAAACCCGGGATTCAACAAGCCTGGTATTCCAGGGCAACTAGGTACAGGGGTGAAAGCAGGAGAAATCCAGCGCGTTCGGGAAGCCTTTCTTGATATGCAATATCGTGCGGAGAACAACAAGAACGGCTATTGGGATTCTCGCCATACGTCTTTAGAGAAAATGGAAGACATCATGAACGAACCTACGGAGGACGGATTAGCAAACACCTTGGATCGCTTCTGGGAATCGTTGCAAGATCTTTCCGTCAACCCTGAAGATTCAGGGGCTCGTTCCGTCGTAAGACAGCGAGGAATTGCTGTAGCAGAGACGTTTAACTATACGTATAACTCGTTAGAAGCAATTCAGCGGGATTACCAACAACAAATTGGTGTTCAAGAAAACCAAGTGAATTCGCTACTTAATCAGATTAACAAATTAAACTCGCAAATTAGTTCCGTCGAGCCACATGGCATGCTGCCCAACGACCTTTACGATCAGCGCGATATGCTCGTAGATGAGCTATCCCAGTTTGTGAATATTGAAGTGGAGCGGGTCAACAGCGGCGGTCAATCAAAGGATATGGCTGAAGGCAAATATTCGATCTATTTGCTCGATAACAACGGCCAACGGTTGAACGATGTGCAGTTAGTCAACGGGGAGAACTTGACGATTAACCAAATGTCCGTTGAACCGAAAAGTGAAAATGACCGCTTGGACGGTTTAGTTACCGGTATTTCCTTTGGCGGCAATACGGTTGGGTTTGAAGACTTTCAATCACCTGGTTCCCTTCGAGGCGCCATTGAAGCTTACGGATATATGGAAGGTGGAGAAGAACGAGGTCTCTACCCCGATATGATGAGAAACTTAGACGTGATGGCTAACACATTTGCTAGTGAATTCAACGCTGTGCACGAAGCGGGTTGGAGTTTATCAGAAATAGAAAATGAAGCTCATAGCGAAATTGCTTTCTTCAGCTATCGCCAAGATCTAGATGACGATGGAAAAGGAGCAGCAAAACAACTCCGAGTGTCGCAAACGATCATGGACAGCCTTGATAACATCGCTGCGTCTGGTGATCCTGGACGAACAGGCGGTGCTTTAAACGGACCTTTAGGAGAAGCTTTTGCCGGTGACGGTTCCAATGCGTTGGCGCTGGCCGACGTGAAGGACAATCGATTAGATTTTGACGGGGACACGACGAACGTGCAAAGTTTTTACCAAGGGGTCATTGGACAAATGGCCGTCGATACGAATGAAGCAGCGCGGATGGAGCGGAACACCGGATCGTTAAGAGACTCCGTCGATCAAAACCGTCAGTCTGTCAGCAGTGTGTCATTGGACGAAGAAATGAGCAACATGATTCAGTTCCAGCACGCCTACAATGCTGCCGCCCGTAACTTAACGGCGGTAGACGAAATGCTCGATCGCATCATTAATAATATGGGACTCGTAGGACGGTAATTTTTTACGGATGACCTTAACATAAAAACAAAGTAGGTGGATTTACATGAGAGTGACGCAATCAATGATCGCTAACAGCTCCTTGCAACATTTAAGTAACAGCTATGGTCAGCTCAAAAACTATCAAGATCAGCTTTCTACTGGAAAGAAAATTTCCCGCGCTTCTCAAGACCCGGTTATTGCCATGAACGGAATGCGCTACCGGACACAAGTGGCGGAAACGTCTCAGTTCAAACGAAACATTTCGGAAGTGTACAACTGGATGGACACAGCTGACTCAGCGCTAGATAAGACAACGAGCACGTTGCATCGACTTCGTGAACTGACTGTGCAAGCGTCCAATGATACTTATGAATCAACACAACGGGCCAACATCGCAAAAGAAGTCCAGCAGCTGAAAGAGCATTTGGAATCTTTAGGGAATACTCAGGCAAACAATAAATACATCTTTAATGGAACGAATACAACGAACAAACCGATTGATTTGGAAGCGGGACAGTTTTCCACGAACGGACAAAACGTGGAAATTGAATTGTTAAAAGGCGTGAAAGTTCCGGTGAACATCACGCCTAATAACGTTTTTTCTGAAGGGTTATTCGCTGATGTTCAAGCCCTTGAAGACATGTTGAAAGACCCGAACACAACCGCTCAAGAATTGTCAGGCATGCTCGATACATTAGATGTTCATATTAACAACTCCGTCGACGAGCGGGCTGAACTTGGGGCGCGTATGAACCGCGTGGAAATGATCGATGATCGCATTCAGGAACAAGAAGTGATTTCGAAGCGAATCATGTCTGACAATGAAGATGCGGACATGGAGAAAGTAATTACGGCTCTTATGTCTCAAGAAAACGTTCACCGGGCAGCACTTTCATCGAGCTCGCGGATCATTCAACCGACCTTGATGGATTTCTTAAGATAAACAATTAGCACTATAAGGAGGCCATGTGATGGATTTAGCTCGAATAAACATCTCGACCACCCAAGCTCAAACCGGGATCCAAAGTCAGCGGCCTCCCATGAGTATTCACCAACCACAGGCCGACATGCATATTGATCAGGAATTTGGCAGTATACGGATTAGCACAACTGCGTCACAACTGTTTATTGACCAGACGGAAGCCTTTGCTGACGCTGATCTTAAGGGGCCGTTGCGTCGAAGTGACGAATTCGCTGCCCGTTCGATGCAAAATGTGATGCAGTATATCGCCAAGACGACCCAGCAAGGCGACCAAATGAAAAAAATTGAACACGGCACGAATGCGATCGCCTCGATTGCGAAACAAAACGGAGAACGTCCCACGAAACAGATCAATTATGGCACCGTCCCTGAACATATGGGGAAAGTGTCGATTGACTATCGCCCGTCGGACATTTCCATTCAAGCTGATCGCAGCGAGCCTACCATTCGTGTTCATAAGAACGACCCGCAGATCCATATTCCCCGGTGGGAGTCTAACGTGTACTTGCAACAGAAAAATCATATCGACTTCTCCGTAAGTGGAGGGTCGATCAACCGCCAACTGTAACATCCGTCGTTTAGCCGGATGTTTTCATTATGCTTTTTTATATTAATCTGGCTGTGGCCAACATTTGAAAGAATATATTCGTTACAATAAAACAAACAGAAAAAAATGGAGTGATCAGTTTGAACATCGAAACGAAATACAGTGGTGAAACAGATATCAACGAAAGCAATATCATTCAGTTTGAACAGGGCCTTCCTAGTTTTGAAGAAGAAACGTCCTTTGTCCTTCTTCCCTTCAGCGAAGAACCTAGCCCCTTCTTCATCCTTCAATCAACGAATACACCGGGACTTGCCTTGGTGGTGATGACCCCGTTCACCTTTTTCCCGGACTATCAAGCGAAACTATCTGACCAAACGGTGGAAGCGCTGGACATTGAAGATGAGCAAGAGGTGGCGTTATTTGTCGTCTTGACGTTGAAAGATGCGCTAGAGGAATCCACAGCGAACCTCCGCGGGCCGATCGTCATGAACAGGGCGAAGAAAAAAGGCAAGCAGATCGTTTTAAATGAATCTAGTTACCATACAAAGCATTCCCTTGAACCTGTCACAGCTTCTGGAAAGAAGGAGGACTAGCCGATGCTCGTACTAACTCGAAAGCTTAATGAATCGATTAAAATTGGCGATGATATTGAAATTACCGTCATTGGCGTAGAAGGCGACCAAGTGAAGTTAGGGATCGATGCGCCCCGAAACATCGATATCCACCGAAAAGAAATCTACCTAGCCATTCAAGAAGAGAACTCGGAAGCGGCGGGAACGTCCATTGATGTGCTGAAGCAGTTCACAAAATCGATAAAAAAATCATAAGTCCCCAGCATGAAGTTTCCATCTTTATGAGGCTTTTCAACTGTATGAATTATACTCATATAGTTCCATTCTTGTGTTGAATTCCTTATACAGGAAAAGATTCTCTCGTTTGGCCATATTGAACAACAATAGTCTCATAGATATTACGACAATCGAATCTTGTCGTTTTATATAATACTAGTTATTCTTAAGGGTAGAGATTAATGAAAGGGGATCCATCATGCACTCAATGTACTCTCCACAAGATACAGCGATTACCGAAAAGGTCCTCTTTATCGATTATGATCAATGCCTGTCGGATGAAAACGTCGAAACACTTACATCCATTTCCAGTGACAAGGAAGTCATCATCGAAAAGAGTTTCCCAACAGACCTGGATAAGATCCGATACGTCTTCTTTTTGATCGACGACTTCCACATCGATTCGTTCAACTGGCTCGAATCCATGCTAGCGGAAGTAAAGGACCGAAATACATACAGAATGATCATGACAAAGGCGGCACCTACGCGATCATTGTTTCAATTCTTTGCTCAGGAATTAAGTGGAATCGTTTCCCTAGACTATTTCCTTCAGCAAAGCGACCGCGTCTTGGAAACGCTAGACGAATACGGCGTCTTTCTCGAACAGTCGCTCCACTGCGACCTGGTCACCGAGCTCCATCGCAAAAAATTAAAAGACCGGCCAATCAAACGTCTAGTCCTAAGAACAGAAGACGTACAATACATACTCACGGAAAACGAAAAGAAAGTTCTGCAAAACATCTTGGACGGCCACAACAACCGAAAAATCGCCGAAATCATGTTCCTGGCCCCCTCCACCATCAGCACCGTCATCAGCCACCTCCTAAAAAAACTCGGCGCCAACGACCGCACCGACGCTATGGTGCAAATTATACGACGGGGTTGGGTTGATGCGGTGAGGTAGGGATATTTGATCCCTGTATAGAACAATTGCAGCACCTACGTTTTTAGCGTGGGTGTTTTGTTTTGTCTACGTTAATTTCTTTCCTGATCTATAAAATTTAAAGTTAAAAATATTTCTAGATCAAAAGTCTATTTCCGTCACCTACAAAACCCAAATAAGAACAAGTACCATCCTATTAATCGATAAATAAACCTATAATTCGACAATAATATACAAATATTGAATGGTTCCTGTGAACATTGTCATATAACTAAGTCTATGTTAAATTTCACTATATTACTATTATTTAACATGGAAAATCAGGCGGTGTTTTAATGCTCGGTAATAAAGTATCAGTTGGTAGGATTGTGGTTTATGATAATGGGAAAGTCATTGAAAATGACTTCCTACATCAGTTTTCTAAAGATGAAAATATCGTTCATGTCACAAAGCAGGAATATATATTTGGGACAGTAGATGACAGTGATATATTATTTTTTGTTGCAGTTGATGAAAACATCCATTCTATAGATGACATTATTAAAATCAAAGAAAAGAAAGACTGCAAAGTACTCCTCGTAAATAACGAAGACATTTCTCCATCCTTTCTGTCATTTTTACATTTGCCGATAGATGGGTTAATATCACTATCTTTTCTTAGAAAAAATCTACCTTTTGTGATAGATACGATTCGTTCCAATAAGATTGTTTTAGATCCTATGCTTCATCGAAGCTTAATTCTTGAGATTGAGAGAAAGAAAACGAATAAACGCCCAATAAAAAAATTAGTACTGGAAAAGGATAAAGTCGAAGAAATTTTAAAAGAAAGTGAACAAAACGTCCTCCAACTCCTATTAGATGGCTACAACAATCAAAAGATAGCAGATGAATTGTATTTTTCAACTTCCTCAGTAAGTACAACTATTAGTCATCTATTGAAGAAGTTGCAAGTTCGAGACCGAACTGATGCTACCGTTACGGCTATTCGTAGAGGCTGGGTTGAGGCAGTTAGGTAGAATAACAAAGACAGCAGAACCCTTCTCGTAGGTGCTGCTGTCTTTGTTGTCGAGGTTGTATCATAAATTATCGTTTTCATATTGTTGTATTAATCTTTAAACTGTGAAGACAAGCTAGTACTTGGATGAGTGATGCAGGTACTAGCGAAACTTTTTTAAAAAAAGTGTTAAACAATTTACGACATTGACCGATAATAGAATTGTACGGTGATAAAGGAAGCGGCGGCCGACGCTTTTCTTAGCCACCAAAACAAGAACTTCCACTCACAAGGATGTGAACAGGAAGCAAACTCAAGGAGGAATTTTATTATGATTATCAACAACAATATTCCAGCAATGAACACACACCGTCAAATGGGAATCAACCAAAATGCAATGCAGTCTTCAATGGAAAAGCTATCTTCAGGTATGCGTATTAACCGTGCTGGAGACGATGCAGCTGGTTTAGCAATCTCCGAAAAAATGCGTGCACAGATCAACGGTTTAGACCAAGCTAGCCGTAACGCACAAGATGGTATTTCTTTAATTCAAACTGCAGAGGGTGCATTGGACGAAACTCATAGTATCCTTCAACGTATGCGTGAACTTTCAGTGCAGTCTGCAAATGATACTAACACTAATGATGACCGTGAAGAACTTCAGAAAGAAGTAGCTCAACTTGTTTCTGAAATTGATCGTATTTCCGCTAATACTGAGTTTAATACTCAATCTCTATTAGATGGAACTTTTGAAGATAAAGAAATTCATATTGGTGCAAATGATGGACAAACATTAACTATAGCTTTTAATGACATGTCAACAGGAGCAGAGGGATTAAATATTGCCGATTTAGATATCAGTGATCAAGAAGGTGCTGATACGGCGATAGCTTCACTTGATGATGCTATTAAAGCTGTCTCTGCTGAAAGGTCTGAAATGGGTGCTTGGCAAAATCGTCTTGAGCACACAATCTCTAACTTAGATAACGCTTCTGAGAATCTTTCTGCTGCGGAATCTCGTATCCGTGACGTTGATATGGCTTCGGAAATGATGGAAATGACTCGTGCAAACATCCTTTCTCAAGCTTCTCAGTCTATGCTAGCTCAGGCAAATCAGGCTCCTCAGTCAGTTTTACAACTACTAGGATAATGATTTAACAGGGCGTCTTACTTGGTAACGAGTAAGAGGACCACTGGGTGAATTGCTGGAACTTCCTAAAGCTTTGTCAACCACAGCGGAGTTGGAAACGACAAACGTCATGGTTTGAAAATGACAAGGATACATGGATAATCAGCAGCCAAGCTCCTTTCTCGAAAGAGTGGAGAAGGTTCAACGACTAGGATAGACCACCTAAAGCAAAAGCTATGGTGATGAAATCCGTAGGACAGCAAACGCTGTTCGAAGTGCCCAGCCCCTATGAATGAATAGGGTGAAGATATAGTCTAACCAATGATTCGAAAGACATTGAGGCAGTGCAAGCCAACCAACAACCACAAGCAGTTCTACAACTACTTGGTTAATATTTACGAACAACTTAGAGGCTCTAGTTATTATGCTAGAGTCTCTTTCTTTTCATAATAGAAAAAGGGGGTGAGTTGATGGGGATACCTGGGTTTACTAAATGTATCAAGTGTGGTCAAAAAGCGGAACTAGTAAAGCAAACAGCAATTATTGCTGGATTATACAAATGTACAAATAAAGCTTGTGATTATTTCATTAAGCCATTTCAGAAATTATTCAGAGATGAGTAATTCTAATTTAAATTTTTATTTAGAGTTGAGGTGCCTGGTGATCACTACCTAATTTTTGTAATATTATATCGAAAGCATTCAAGTACACAGTTTTGATGCATACATAGAATGCAGTAATCATATGAAGAAGCATCTTGATGTCATGAAGCAGAGTTTGAAACTGTCAGTGACGGTATTAGAAGTATTAACACATGTACAGAAGCAACTTAATGAAACAAAGTACCCTGATGCAATGCAGTTGATGCCTTATGTAGAAGGGGGGTGGCATCGATTGAGAATTCAGTCGGTCCTGTTTTTGAGGACATGGACGCTACAGAATCAGTAAAAGTATATACTAATAATGTACGTGAAAGTTTAGAGAGATTGATAACATCCCTTAAAAGTCATTCCTACGGCACTTTCCAAGAGATCCTTCAGTTTACACTCATTTCAAACGTAAATAAAATGAGATTTGAAATGGAAAGGTTGTCGGACTATATCTCATCTCTTAACACCTTTAATTGATAGGAGTTAAGAGATGGATATTGCATCACTGTTGATGCCGATTAGTCAAGCAGAATTATAAAACAGGCTTTTGTTTCAATGATGGAAAAAGTTAGAGGGCTTGCAAGGAGTAAATAGAAGCTCGGGATAGTATTGACTTCAATCCTCAAATATCTTCAACTTCAATTTTAATTACTTATTCCATTAAAATATCCATTTATCCTATTTATAATTTCTTCTAAAGTTAAAAATTCGTCACAAAGTATTGGGTAGTTTAATGAATATTTTAAGTGAAACAATTCTAATACATAGATATTAGATTCTTTTAGTTACGTGAACTTCCATAAGTTTAGTCATCCTTGTTCCCCCTTTTCTTTGTATTAATTATATCTAAGTTCTAAACTCAAGTGAAATACAATTAATTTAATTCTGATTAGATTTAAGGAAGAATTTATCTTCTTTATTCAAGAAACCTATCACTATTCTTCTAATTAAACAGCAATATTAATACATACGCTGATATAAGCTCATATTCATAAATTGGACTTAAATAATTCCAATGTTTCTTGTGTATTGCTCGGGACAAGTAATGATAGAAATTTAGTGTGTACCTCCATCGTTGAATATGTGCGAAGTTAAATAAAATGAAATAAATATAAGGTCGATATTTACGCAAAAATAAATGAGTATAGGGGAGAAGCGCTTTAAGCTAATAAAGCTAAAGCATTGTCTAAAGATCTACAATTAAAATTTCCTGAAATGAGACTTTTCGTGAAACAACCATTAAAGACTATAACATGAGATTTGTTTAACTTGTGATTTGTAATCGTTCCTGTTCCTTTTGGATTGCTTGAGCTGCTAATTTTGACTCATGGATATTTTGTGATAAATCTCCGACTCCAGAGTCTCTGGCATATAAATTAAATAGATCAGATTTTTGATTAAGTAATTCTAAAATACGCCCATCGATACTATCCTCTGTTAACAATCGATAAACGGTTACGTTTTTAGCCTGCCCCATTCGATAAGCGCGACTAATCGCTTGTTCTTCTGTTGAAGGTTTCCACTGAGGTTCACAAATAATGATAATGCTTGCCGCTTGAATATTAAGCCCGACACCGCCAGCTTCAATTTGATTAATTAACACACTACCTTCTGTTGCTTTAGTGAATTCGTCAATAATCTCTTGACGCCTGTTATTAGAAAGACTACCGGTAATTGGTTCAAATGCTCGATCTTTTAGATGGGAATATACTTTCTGTAAAATGGATTTGTAGAATGAAAAAATTAAAATTTTGTGACCGCTCTCTTTCGCTTGATCACATAGATCCATTAGCATTTTCAATTTCGGTGAATCTTTAGGTGATTTACCAGACCATCCGGCCCTACGCATATCGTGAATGGCCTCGGACTTTACCGCTTCAATATAGTTAGTTAATTCACTTTCACCAAATTCAGTCCAGACGGGAATGATATTCAGCTCCGGTAACTCTTTAAGAACATCTGAACGATTTCGTCTCAAATATACGGGCCCAATCACCTCTTTAAAACGCTGAGGCTCAAGTAGTTGCATATTTTCAAAAATCTCGTTCGTGATTTCAGGTTGTAACACCTCAATTAGTTGACTCAGTTCGCCTAGTCTATTTTCAAGAGGTGTCCCCGACATAAATAAGTCGTATGAAGCAATTTCTGCTAACCGATAAACATTTTTGGAACGTCTAGCGTCGGGATTTTTAATATAATGGGCTTCATCAACTATAAGAATATCTAGCTTTTCACTCACTAGAGCCTGTAAAAATTTTGTATGTTCATACGTGGTAATCATAATACCACCATTTTTCATCCATAGATTGTAAAAATCCTCACGTTGCTTTCCGTGAAAAATAAAGATTTTCAAGTTCGAAAATTTTTGGATTTCCCGTTTCCAGTTTGCTAAGACACTTAATGGGCATACAACTATGGCATATTTTTTCTCCTCGTGATGAAGATGATTTATGATGGCAATCGCTTGAATGGTTTTACCTAATCCCATCTCATCTCCTAATAAAGTTCGTTTATAGGTTAATCCATATTTTGCTCCGAACTCTTGATAATTTCTTAATGTTACGTTTAATCCGTCTGTGTTCAGTTCAAAAGAATTCACTTTTTCTACAATTTCAGCCGTTAATCCGTAAACATCATTCTGATTAAATGGACCATCAATTTTTTCTAATAGAGCATAGTAGGTAGCATTATTAACTAAAAAGTCATTAATCACTTCTTCATCTTTGGGGGTGTATGAATCTAGATAATTAATCGTCTCTTTAAATTCATTGAGTTTATCTCTATCGAACTTCACATTTATTTGATTTATGGCAAAACTGATCTTTTCTCTTTTTTCTTTAGATTGAAAAATTGAAAAGATGTAAGGAAGTTTCATTTTTGCAATTTGAAGATCTTTATCTATTAATTTTTGAAATGCGAGGAAGTCTTTCTTGGCCTCGTCAACATGATCTAAGACATATTGCTTTATATAAATACTTTTTAGTAAGCGTAGTTCTTCATCTGATAAATTCTCTAGGTTGATTTTAGGGTATGAATTTTTGTAAATAGACTCTTCAATTTGCTTTGTGGAATAATAAATCGCCTCAGCACTTTTCTCACCGATACCAGGAATTCTTAATAAATCATCTATAGATAAATGGCTAACATCAGCAAGAGTTTTCATATCTTGATTGTATAGCCCATATAAATTTAGCTTATTAGCAAGAGAAGTTATTGTGTCTATAGGGAGTTTTTGCAGCTTCTCATTTACATACTCATGTTTTAATTCTTTCCATGATAACTCAACGAAGGTATCATAAAACTCTTCTGAAAAACCATTGAATCTGCTATTTATTGTTTGTATTTCCTTATCTAGATGATTAATATCTTTTTTGTTCTTGATCACTCTACTCCACCTCAGTTAATATATGTAAATTCAATTATCTCAGAATTACATGTAAGCGTAAACTTTTACTCGCATATAATTTTATAAACGCTAATTGAAGTGCCTAGCCCCTATGAAAGAATATGGTGAACAAATAGTCTAAACAATGATTCAAAAGACATTGAGCTAGTGTAAGCCAATCAACAACTATAATCAGTACTACAATTGCTTGGTTAATATTTATGAACAACGTAGAGAGTCTAGTAAATATGCTAGAGTCTCTTTCTTTAGAGGAATTGAAAAGATATTCAATTCACTAAAGTATCGTGTTTGGTTGCGGGGATAAGAGTAGATGAAGTGAATGTGGAATAGCACGAGATAGAGTAGCCAAGTGGTTGCTTTTGTTTTGAAAGAATTGTCCTTTGCTAAACAGGTATCTATACTTTTAAAAGGAGGATGAAGCCTTGTTCATCCTCCGATAACATATCTTTCTAACTTCAGCATAATTTTTATGACTTCGACTTCCGGTTCCAAAATGACACAAGTAACGGCCCTGAAATATTATGCCATACTGAAAATAAGGCACTGGGAAGCGCTGCGAGTGGGCTAAAGTGAGCAGTTGCCAATGCGGCACCGAGTCCGGAATTCTGCATACCTACTTCAATTGAGATCGCTCGACGTTTTGTTTCATCCAGTTGCGCCCATTTTGCTGCTAAGTACCCTAGCGCGAGCCCCATTCCGTTGTGCAAAACAACTGCTGCAAATACTGCGACACCTGATGTGACGATATTTTCAGTATTAGCTGCGACAACTGCTGTCACGATGAGCATGATCGCTATGACTGAAACGAGCGGGAGGGCAACTTGACTTTTTTCTACAGTGCCCGGTAATAGTTTCCGAACTAAAATCCCTAAAGCGATCGGAATAATAATCATTTCTAAAATAGACATAAACATATCACCGACTCCTACAGGAAGCCACTGACCTGCGAGGAGCAGCACAATAAGTGGAGTCAAAAGCGGGGCCAGCATTGTAGACACAGAGGTCATAGCTACTGACACCGGCACGTCGCCTCGAGATAAGTAAACCATGACGTTTGACGCTGTTCCTCCCGGGCATGCACCAACGAGAACAAGACCCGCAGCCAGCTCCGGTGGCAAGTTTAACGCATAGGCTATAACAAAAGCGACTAAAGGCATGATAAGAAATTGTGCAAGTAGCCCAATCAACACAGGTGCAGGTTTTTGGGCCACCACTTTAAAATCTGACAATTTCATGGTCGTTCCCATACCAAACATGACCACTCCCAATAATATGGTAATGTAGGCACCGATCCATGCGAACGTATTTGGTGTAAGAAACGCGATAACCGATACGATAATGACAATAAGTGCAAAATACTTACTAAATAACTGACTGACTTTTCCCAACAACTGCATTTTTAAACATACTCCTTTGCAACTTTTCTGATTATTAAATGTATTTCGCCATTGTAACTTGTGCTTTAACGCTTTTCAATAGAAAAGCAATAAAAATGTCAGAAAATTTGTCAAATAGAATTTCTACGGAATTAATTAGCAATTGGGAGGGTTCGTAAAAGGTTATATCGGGGGGGTAGGAAAGAAGATTCATTTTTGGTTGAAATTTACAAGTGGTTGCTGTAAGGTAGAATCATAGAATATCCACTAGGGGAGCCGGATGGCTGAGACGAAGCGTGATGCTTGGACCCTTTGAACCTGATCTGGTCAGTACCAGCGTAGGAAAGTGGCGGCTATGTCCTTTATGATACGTGGACGTAAGCTTCTCTTTCTCCTGAGACAGAGAAGCTTTTTTCTGTTTCAGTGAGTGGATGTTCTTCCTATTCTATTGAAGGAGGAAGATATGATGAGATTTTCAGAAAAATTGCGGCAGGAAGCAGATCCGATTTATGAGGCGATTTTTAATCACTCATTTGTCAGAGGAATTGGGGAAGGAAATGTACCGAAAGAAGCGCTGATTCATTATGTGAAACAAGACTATGAATACTTAACCACGTTCTGCCGGATTTATGGAATGGCGATTTCAAAGTGCCAGTCGCGGGAGGATATGACGTTTTTTCAGCAGCAGATTGGTTTTGTTCTGAATGAGGAAGTGCACCCACACAATAATTTCTGTGAAGTAGCAGGAGTGAAATATAACGACCTTCAGAAGGCACCTCTTGCCCCATCGGCCCATCATTACACGCGACATATGCTAGAGGTAGCAGCAAACGGAACGCTTGGAGAAACTTTGACTGCACTTGCTCCGTGTCCATGGTCATACTGGGAAATTGGTCGGCGGTTAATGCAGGAATTCTCTCCGGGGCCAGATCATCCTTTTTATGACTGGATTACTTTTTACGCAAATGACGAAGTATCGGAAATTACAAGGAATTTCATGGATAAGATCGACGCATGCGCAGAGAATGCGGGAAAACAAGAACGAGAAAACATGATGGAATACTTTCTAATCAGCTCCCAGTTGGAGCATCAGTTCTGGACCATGGCATATGAACAGGAAAAATGGTATGTAGACACACAACATTCTTCGTTGGTTATTAAATAAAATAATATATAGTGGAGCTGTCTCATAAAGCTAATTGAGACAGCTCTAAATGTGAGTAAGAAAACTACTATGGACTTTGTTGCTGCGCTTTGTCCCTTCCTCAATTTTAATCAGGATAACTTGTAAAGTCTTCATTGAATACATAAACGCTCACTTGCAGGAGCAGATGGGCGATAAAAATATATTTATTACATTCTATCTTACTTTTGATTAGCCTCCATTTCATTTTGCAGTTTGATAACTATTTTTTCCCCACTGTATCGTTTGTATAAAGCATAGAGCAAGTTGCCCAAACCAAATGTCCACCAAATTGACAAGAGGAAGATGAGGATGTGCCCACCTGCTGAGCCAAATCCTGCATTTTCCCTCAATTTAATCGATGTTTCGCCTCGAGCAAGAACTTCGTAACCCATTGTGACATAATCATCTGTGACACTTTCCATTTCTCGTTCAGAAAATACTCTTCTAATTCTGTCTACAGCCATAGCGTCCCCTCCATAAATAATCATGTACTAAGAATATGCTGGAAGGTCTTAATTTAGGTGTGTATCTATCCGTTTTTATACACTTACTCTCTCCAAGCTCTTTTCATTTTCACCTCTCGAAGAATAAGTACACTTGAAAGGTAAATAAGGGGGAGGTGTTTTGAAAAGTCAATTAGTGAATTTCCTTGGAGGAAAATAAGAGGCGGGTTTCTTAAATTCTCTGTATGTATTCTCTGAAGTAATTTCTGTAGTAATCTCTGGTATTGCTCCTTCATTCCAAACGGATCCAAGGGGACATTTTGAATAGTGGGAACAAACAGGTGATAGACCAGAGGGACGGACTCGGTGTTCGAAAAGAACCGGAGAATGTTTGCAAAGTTGATTAAGAGTAGTTGTGAATTGAGCATAAAAAGGCTAATGAAAATGATATTGGAATAATTAAGAAAATTTATCCTTTATAATTTAAAATTGACAGCGTTTCCATAAAATGCTACTGTTAATTTTAAGTTAATATTTGATGGGTGCTGAGATTCGGAGACGCGCACTGGTTGTTTGAGAGGTATATCCGCTATTGAGTGGAATATCTATCAAATATACTAGTGTGCGTTTTTTTATAGATAAAAAAAAGTGAATAAGGGGGAAGAGCTGTGATAAAACAAAATAAAACAGTCATTTTACTAGTTGTTTCATTGTTTCTGATATTTGTAGGGAGCTTTATTGCTTATCAATCGAACAGTTCAGGTGGGGATGTAGATGTCTCAAGAGTAGATTTTGAGACGGAAAGGGGTACATTATCGGGATTACTGTATAAACCGGATGGTTCAGATGATAATCCAAGACCAACCATTGTAACCACACATGGATATTTAAACTCGGGTGAAATGCAGGCGCCGCAAGCCATTGAAATGTCTAAAAGAGGGTATGTAGTTTTAGCTTTAGATCAATACGATCATGGTCATTCCATTGGAACGATGGAGAAACCAATACCATTCTTTTCTTTTTGGCCCAACTCAATTTATGATGCTGTTAATTTCATGTATGAACAGGATTATGTTTTAAAAGATGAAGAGGGTAATGGTTTGATAGCTGTATCCGGTCATTCAATGGGAGGATTCTCCTCTACACATGCAGTCATCATGGATGAAATGTTTTATGAAGAAAGTGGATTTAGAAAGATTGATAGTTATCTAACGATGGGGTCTGATTACCAATGGATCTATGCATTGGAATATGAATTAGATGATATCGCAAATTCATATGGACCTAGAACAGCAGGAAAGATAGCGGGAATTTATGATGAATTTTTCTTCAATCCTGAAGCAGCTGCAGCAGGTCAGTCGGTAGTTAAAAAAGATTATATATCAACTGAAGAGGCCCAAGTTTTTCTCGGGAATCCTGAAAGCCCAACGGCTGGAGAATTTTATGAAGTTGATGGTGGGAGTAGAACCATTTATCAACCAGAAGAAATTCACCCTTGGAATCACTTTTCAATGGCAACGACTGAACATGTAATAGACTTTTACGATGAAGCATTTTCGGAATACGGTGACTTAGTTACCATAGGAGAATCTGGACAATCATGGATGTATAAAGAATGGTTTTCCTTTGTTGCGTTAATCGGTTTCTTTATGTTGTTTGTCCCTGTAATAAAACTCCTAACGAGGGTGCCATTTTTGTCCAATGTCATAGTGGAGCAACCAAAAGCATTACCCACTCCAAAAACAGATGGTGAAAAAGTTGCAAATCTTATTTTAGTTCTCTTTGGGGCCTTTTTCCCTGCATTGCTATTCACATCTTTTTATAGCGCAGATGAAACCGGGATGAGAATAATCACACAAGTAAATATCATCCTTATGGCAGTGACTCTCATTTCACTAATTTATTCAGTGTTAAGAAGTATGAATAAAAATTTAAGGAATGCATCGTTGTTCTTGTTTATATTAAGTTTCATTCAATTCTTCGTTCTCCAAAATCAGAGTCCATTAATAGATGTTAATGAATTATTAGGGGCACCAACAGGCAATCCGATAGTATATTGGGCAATAAATGTTGCGCTAATTACATTAATGGTCATGGTCGTAAATCATTTTGTATCTAAATTGCCAAAGGGCGGTTCAATCAATAACTACGGTATAAAAGTTAATGTTAAATCGATATTAGCAGCATTTGTAATCGCTGTCATGGCAATATCTATTGGATATGCGGTGTTGTATTTAATCGATATAATATTCAAAACTGATTTCCGTCTTTGGACTTTTGCTGTTAAAACTTTTGAAATTCATCACCTAATAGCATTATTGAAATACTCGCCACTTTTCTTTGTTTATTATTTCGTGGTAGGTCTATCGGTGAATATGAATACAGCTTCCGAGAGATTTGATGGGATCAAGGGTTACTTGATGGCGATATTTATGTTTATTGGTGGTTTGTTTTTCTATCTTGCATATCACTATGGTTTGTTGTTTGTGACAGGGGTGGCAGGTTACCCAGGAGAATCTTTATCATCGATCGTGATGATTGGATTGGTACCAGTATTATTCATTGCAGCGATATTCAACAGATATTTCTTTAAGCTAACGGGAAATGTATTTTTAGCAGCGTTCTTAAATTCCATTTTAATGACGATGATCATGTTAGCTAACACAGCACTATACTCAATTTTATAATGTGAGATCCATTTAAAAAGGTGAGTTACTAGGCTCCAGCTAAGGCTGGGGTCTTTTAATTTTGATGTGACCGGAGGGACGGTTCTTACGGTCGAAAAACAATTGATTTCGACGCTGTGCTTGAGTGTAATAATTATTCCATTCTTATTCACACTTTCTATTCATTTTCTTTTCTCGATGAATAAGTACACCTGATAGGAAAAAAAGGGGGAGAGATTTTCGAAAAATCATTTGGAGAATTTTCTTGAAGGAAAAGAAGAGGCGGAGTTCTTAAATTATCTGTATGTATTCTCTAAAGTAATTTCTGTAGTAATCTCTGGTAATGCACCTTCATTCCAATCGCTTCGAAAGGAGCATTTTGCATAATCAGCACAAACTATTGAAGAACCAGAGCGAGGGATACGAGATACGAAAAGGACAGGTGACTGTGTGAAAAGGAGCTTTTAGTAAGTATTAAGTGAACAATGAAGGTTGGGGGAGATTGAATGAAAGTTCCTGACCCTTGGTGCGGTGGAGTATTAAAGTGATTACATAATATATAAAGCAAGATACATAGAAAATAGTGATCAAATGGAGAAGCATCTTAATGTCATAAAGCAGAGTTTACAGCTGTGAGAGACTGTATTAGAAGGATTAACACATGTTCAGAAGCATCTAAATGAAATCAATTTCTAAACTTTCCCGAATCTTGCCGCTGTGCGCTTCTACTAACTACTTATCAATCGAGACCGCAGAAACAGGACCTACTGAATTCTCGATCGATGCAAATCCACCAACGACATCATCGATCAAATGTATCACTTCAAGAGAGTAGTAACATCCCTTGAAGATCATTCCTATGACACAGTCCAAGAGACCCTCCTTTTCACGGTCATTCCAATACGCGTCAAAAACTAAGTTATAAAACCTCTACTAAAAGGTATAGATATCTTTACAGATGTGAAATGGGATATGTGGAGGTAATTATATGCGTGCTGGTGAATTAGGATTGGTCATTTTAGCAGCACCTGATGAGGTATTTCCAGCGGACTAGGCGGCTTCTTCTAAATATAAAGGTTTGAATCCCTTGGCCAGCCGCTTTTTTAGGAGAACAGTGGGTATATTATACATACTTATTTGGTACTTGTTCCAGCCATTCCGTTTGGATATTTAGCTGTTGTTCTGTTGCGAGTATTGAAGTAGCAGGGAATGTTATTTTTTACTTTGTCTACCCTCTAGCAAGCAAACGTTACATAATGTATACTTGAAAAGGTAAAATGTTACATTTTTTGTGGTGTGAGATATTTGGAAACGGTTCTTCTAGTTTATTAAGGTCGTGATGACTAGGCTTTAAACCTTCCATCTTATCTCCAGATAGGAGCTATATTGTAGTAATGAAGACCTATCTGCTGATTTCAGGTTTTTTTTGATCAGCTATAATAAACTGTATAAGCATGATTCAGGAGGAAAAGATGGACACTTATGATATTGCAAAACTCGCAGGTGTTTCGAGGAAAACGGTTCAGCGGGTATTAAATGATTCTCCCCAGGTAAAAAAAGAAACACGTGAACGCATCCATAGTATTATGACTGAGTATAACTATCACCCTAATGTCTCTGCAAGGCGCTTAACAAAAAGAAAAACGCAGACACTTGGTTTATTTATTATTCAAGATCCTGAAAAAGAAAATATTTATGCAGATGATCTCTTTTACAGTACGGTGATCAGTCAGATGATCAGCTCATCTAGGGATCGGGGCTATAATATGCTTGTAACAACTTCAACCGTTGATGACAATTCATCTATTTTAAAGCTGTACAGGGAGAAAAGCATTGATGCAGGGATGATTATCAGCTGGTCAAATGTACAAAAAATTGTGGATGAAATTAGAGAAGCTGACTTTTTAGTTGGTGTTTTTGATCAGAATAACCTTTCTCCAAACCAGCAGGACCTCCCTGTCCCAATGCTGTTAAATAAAGAGTCTGCCCTTGACGCGACAGAGTATTTGATACAGTTGGGCCATCAGCGAATCGGTATCATTACTGGCGAAGACACAAACCGAGCTGCAGTTGAACGACTCCACGGTTACAGAGAGGCTCTTCAACAGGCAAAACTTGAGGAAGGACCTGTTTATAAAGGAAGCTTTGTCGAGAAGTCAGGCTATGAAGCTATTTTAAATTGGATTGGAAACGGAACCCTCCCGACAGCGGTTGTTTGTTCAAATGATCTGATTGCCATCGGTGCTCTAAAGGCATTAGCTGAACATGGTATTTCCGTTCCGAAGCAAGTTTCGTTAATCGGTTTCGATAATATTAGGCTGACTGAATACACGAACCCCTCCCTAACTACGATGCATCTTCCAAGAGTGGAAATGGCTGATTATTTAGTGGAGCAATTAGTTAGTCAGGTTGATCACGGAGTACCGGCAAAGGAACAATTTTTTAAAGCATCGCTTATTGAACGTCATTCCTGTGCAGCGCCTTGATGGAGGTAAAAATCGCCACCTGAACTTCATTGAATATCATAGAAAGCATTCATTATTGTAGAAACATGTTGTTTTTTGTAATGAATGCTTTTATAGTTGTATATATAAATGTCCCACGTAGGACAAAATCATTAGGAGAGACATTTGAAATTTTAGTAATACGTTCTACCCTTTAATGAAAGCGCAAACACGAAATGGTAAGAAAAGATATGTGTTAGTAGTCATTTGATTACATATCTGGGGGGGAAATGAGGTGGAATCTCCACCTTCGAAACAGGATTAGTACTTGGATTGGAAAGTGATTTTTTCAAAAGGAGGGGGAGAAAGGTCTTTTAATGGGAAGTTTTTTCAGAATTCTAAGATTAAATCTTCCTGAAGGTTTAACCTTAGAAAAATACAGTCAGGAGATGAGTTCATATTGTCCAAATTAAAAGTAAATAAAATAACCATGCTGTGTCTAGTTTTAATGATGAATCTGGTAATATTTAGTGCAGTGGATTTCAGTAAACAAGTTGAGGCTGCTGACTCACAAACGATCACTTCAATCCAGCCGGTAGGAGCTACTACGATTGATGCTGGGCTTGACGGAGGACTCGGCTTTGAATTTCCAAATTTTAATAATGGTGCTTCGTTCGAGGACGTAGAGCATGACATTGATCTTTTGGTGCAACAAGATGGTGAGTGGATTTCCATTGTTAACAATGCTGCCAGTGGATGGGTCTACGATGACAACTTTGGAAACTGGTGGGAAGGTCCAGGTGGATACTGGTTTAATCCTGTAGAAGAAACAATGCAGCTAAGAATCGCATCAAAAACAAATCCTGACGTTTTTGTGGAGTATACGTTTAACGTCATTCCGGCAGACACTCAAGTCATTACGTCAATGGCTCCTGCTGGTCCAACTTCATTTGATGTATCGCCCTCTGGTGGTACTGGATTTGAATTTCCACGCTTTAATAACGGTGCTACTTTTAGAGACGTACAAGATGACGTTGCACTTTTCGTGAACCAAGATGATGAGTGGGTCTCTATTGATAATAATGCGGATAGCGGATGGATCTACGATAATAACTTTGGAAACTGGTGGGAAGGTCCAGGTGGATATTGGTTTGATCCGGTAGAAGAAACGACGCAAGTTAGAGTCGCTTCAAAGACAAATCCTGACGTTTTTGTGGACTATACGTTAACCGTTACTCTACCAGTAAGAAATTCTCATACGATTACAAACTTTGATGGCAGATCAACGTTTGAAGCGGATGACAACGGTGCAATTGGTATTCCTATCCCTCGGATTGATGGTAGTTACGCTACATTAAGTGAAGTTGATAACTTCGTTTATGAAGTGAAGGTCGATGGTGAGTGGGTCAATATTTTAGATTCCTCTGCGACAGGATTCAGTTATGCGGCTAATGGATACAATAGAATGTCGTCTGCGAACCAGTGGGGATATTGGACTGACTACATCTTTGGACTTTGGTTCCAACCTATTCAAGAAGATATGGAGCTCCGTATCGGATACCCATTAGATGGTGAAAAAGACGGGGACATTGGAGACAATTATGTAGAGTATCAATTTACAGGTAACCCAGATGCTTATCGTCCAGACGAAGTGGCGTTAGATGATATCCAGATTGGTACATCTGAAGATGCAACAATTGAAGGATGGGACTTAGTCTGGAATGATGAATTTGAAGGAACGGAATTAGATGAAAGCAAGTGGAACTATGACACTGGTTATTACTTAGATGACGACCCAGGTACATGGGGTTGGGGAAATAACGAACTTCAACACTATACAGATAGTGAAGAGAATGTTTTTGTAGAAGACGGCAAATTAAATATAGTAGCATTTGAAGAACCGGCGTCCTTTCCACAGGATCCAGATCGTGTAGCGCCATATTCTTCAGGGAAAATCACAACACAAGATAAATTCACATTTAAATATGGACGAATCGATTTCAGTGCGAAGCTTCCTGCAGTTACTGCTGCATGGCCTGCACTTTGGATGATGCCAAATGATGACGTGTATGGAGGATGGGCATCTTCAGGTGAAATTGATGTCATGGAAGCACGAGGGCGAGTTCCTAACGAGACAAGTGGTGCCATTCACTTTGGCGGTGAATGGCCTGGAAATACGTATCTTGCGGCTGAACAAACCTTTGAAGAGGGAGTAGGCATTGATACGGATTACCATGATTACACTTTAATTTGGGAAGAAGATATGCTCAGCTGGTATGTGAATGGAGAGTTCTTCTTCAAAGTATCAAAGGAAGAATGGTTCTCAGCAGCGGACAGAGAAAATCCTTACGCTCCTTTTGATCAAGACTTTTATGTGATCATGAACCTTGCGTTAGGTGGATGGTTCGATGGCGGAAGAGAACCGGACGTAGAAGATTTACCAGTGTCAATGCAGGTTGATTACGTTCGTGTCTATAAAGATGAAAATGCCGATCACGAAGAGCCAGGAGAGCCGACAGATCCAGGCGATGGCGAAGATCCAGGAGACGGCGATGGTGGAGAAGAGCCAGGTGATGGTGACGAAGAAACACCTGAAGAAGACTTAGAAGTCCCTTATAAAGATGGAGACACTGGTGAAGAAATTCGTGAAATGAAGCAGAAATTAACTGCACTTGGTTTCGGAAACTTCCCAACGAATCCGTCAGAGAACTACGATTCAGTGACAAGTGGTGTGGTGTCTGACTTCCAAGATTACTATGGCCTTGAAGTAACAGGCGAAGCAGATCAAGAAACACTAGATTTACTGGATAGCATTTTGAACTCTGTTTTCACAGATGGTCAATCTGCTCCAGAAATCAAACAGCTTAAATTAGACTTAACTTTACTTGGTTTCGGAAACTTCCCAACGAATCCATCAGAGAACTACGGTTCAGTAACAATGGGCGTTGTAGCTGACTTCCAAGAGGCTAATAACCTAGTAGTAAATGGGATTGCAGATCCTGTTACACTAGCAAAAATTAGTGAACTTGTGGGAGAACTTTCGTTCAAAGATGGTGATTCTGGTGAGGAAATCAAGTGGTTGAAGCAAGATTTAACAAAACTTGGTTTTGGAAACTTCCCTGCGGAACCATCAGAAAACTATGGTCTTATCACTGCAAGTGTCGTGTCTCAATTCCAAAGGTATTATGGTCTTGAAGTCACTGGTGAGGCAAACCAACAAACACTTAACTTAATCAGAGACATCTTAACATCCGTTTACACTGACGGTAACACAGCTCCAGAGATCAGACAGTTAAAAGTTGATTTGACTTCTCTTGGTTTCGGAAACTTCCCTGTTAACCCGTCTCAGAATTACGGTCCTGTCACAATGAGAGTCGTCTCAGACTTCCAAAGTGCACACGACTTAGCTGTTAATGGCATCGCAGACCCTGTCACGCTTGCAAAAATCGCTGAACTAGCTATGGAAATCCCTTATGAAAATGGGGACACAGGCAAAGCAGTGAAATTGATGAAGCAACATTTGAGTCTGCTTGGTTTTGGAAACTTCCCTGCAGACCCATCTGAACTGTTCGGATCTGTCACATCAGCGGTAGTCTTAAGCTTCCAAGAATACTACGGTCTTGATCACACAGCCGTTGCAGATCAACAAACGTTAGATTTCATGAATGAGCTATTCACATCTGTCTATACAGATGGAAACTCAGCTCCTGAAATCAGAGAGTTGAAGCTGCACCTAACGGAACTTGGCTTTGGGAACTTCCCATCCAATCCATCAGAAAACTATGGTCCAGTAACATCTGGAGTAGTAAAACAATTCCAAGAAGCTCATGACCTTGCAGTTAATGGAATTGCAGATCCTGTTACATTAGCAAAAATTGAAGAGTTGTCTTAAAAAATAACAAAATGATGAACCCCAAGTGCTTAATTCACTTGGGGTTTTCCTTCTTTTGACGAGGGGATGACTGACCGCTGGGACGGTTCCTACGGTCAAAGAAGAGTGGAGTATTACGATATGGATGCGATATGCTAACGTGCGCCTTATATCTATCTCAACTCAAATAGAAGTTGATGATGAGTAATAAGTGATTCAAATCATATATGAAAAACACATGAATAGGAGACAGAGGTAAGCGAATTTCAGATAAAAGCATATCGCGTAGCGCTAGGCGATACAGATGACATTTGGTAGTGGAATCATTTGAAGATTTTTACCTGCTTATAAATTTAATTAACCGTTTCTTATTATTACTTGTTCAATGG
The DNA here is from genome assembly GCF_003226325.1 of Salipaludibacillus keqinensis. Taxonomy (GTDB): domain Bacteria; phylum Bacillota; class Bacilli; order Bacillales; family Salisediminibacteriaceae; genus Salipaludibacillus; species Salipaludibacillus keqinensis. The sequence continues at coordinate 445,938 of NZ_PDOD01000003.1, forward strand.
TCAAAGGGAAATAGTTACTTTCTAGTTTAGGAAGGGAAAAATTAAAATAATAGAAGAGATAATTATAGATGTTTAGTGATACGTCGTAGTGTTCGCGCGCCTGGAAAACACTTATATCGCACGATCTTCCACACTAAATCGCTAGGCGATATAATATGACTTGTTTCACTTATTTCCGAGGAAATATTTATAATCATCATTGCTTCGCTACTGAGTCACTGAACCGCCGAGAAAACTAAAGTATTATCTCTTATCTAAATGATTAGAGAGAAGCGATACAGGTGATTAATTAATTATAGTAAATAGTTTTTTTAGATTCTAAGAGTGGCGATTGATTTCCTATCCAAATTAAAGGATAGAATTATTAGATTGATGAACGTTCTATCATAACCAAATCGCTACGTAAACTTTCATATCGTCCGGCGATACGAACTAATCTTACGACGTATCGCCGGACGATATAATGGTTTGGAACAATGAAACTCGTAAATTATAGTGAAACAGAGATTGCGATATGCGACACATATGATAGACTAATAATTAAGGAAAATAAATGGTTCGTATCGCCCGGCGATATGAATAGAAATCACATTAAATAGAGAAAAGAGGCCGGACATGCGACACGATATACAACAAAGTGAACGATCTTTTTCGACGAAAGAAGTGGCTGAACAAGCGGGGATTGCAACGCCTACGGTTCGGAAATACGGACAAATTTTAGAACGGAATGGTTATGAGTTTTTTAAAGATGGCGACCGGCGGATCTTTGTTCAATCTGACATTGAAGCGCTTATATCGTTACGCGATACGAATAAGTCTTTAGACGATACGGCGAAAGATAGGGTAGCAGAACAAACAGAAAGACTAGCACAGCCCCAAAACACAGACGTAGCGATACCCGATACATATGACAATCTGCCACAAGATCCCAATCAAGTAAAAGAGATCTTAATGTTTCTAACGAGAGAGCTTGCCGCAACACGTGAAATGAATGCTCAATTGACGGAGAATATGACTCAGCTTAAAACGACGGTTGGACGACTCCAACAGGATCATCATGTGATAAGTTCGACCATTGGAAATTCTGCGCAAAGAACTCATACGAAAATTGAAAAAATAGCTGAAGAACAAAGGAATCATTATGAAAACTTGATTCAGCAAGAAAAACAAAAAAGCGAATTATTACAACAGGAACTTCAAAATATGCGAGAAGAGCAGCAGAAAGAATGGCGTGCACAAAATCAATTTAACAGACAGCTGGAAGCAACGATAAAAAAGCCTAAATTTTCATTGGAGAGGTTAATCTCTTTATTTCGTAAATAAGCTATGTTTTTATGCTTGGGTAAGATGGATGGCACAGGGCAAAAAAGCTCTACTAAATTTAATCTAAGTTATGCCGATATGATTGATACATCGTTTTACGCTTTGTGAAGCGTGGGATGGTGGGTGCTTATGTTCTTACGTCAGACTTAAAAGGAGTTGATACGATGGAAATTCCTTCACTTTCGATGGCGATCAGTCAAGCAGGAGTGAATCAGCAGGCGTCCATTGCGATGATGCAGAAATCAATGGATCAAGCTAGTCATCAAGGGCAAGCGTTAGAAAAGTTGATGGACTCTGCAGAATTGAAAAGAACAGAGCATGCGTTACAGCCCCATCTCGGTGGGAGTGTAGACGTGAGTGTGTAGAACACAAAGAAAAGACAGCCACTGCGGCTGTCTTTTTTTTGCTTTTGCGTTGTATTCAGTTTCAAACTTGAATAGAGACTACCTGATTTTCGAAATAATATCAGTTAAACAAGGATCAAATTAAAAAATGAGATGAGCAACCCCAGCAATAATTGGGAGTGTGATAATTGTGCGCTGAATGAAGATGACTGCTAACTCCCCGAAACTGAGCGGAATCTTAGAGCGCAAAATTAATACACCAATTTCAGACATGTATACGAGCTGGCTGATAGAGACTCCGGCGATGACAAATCGCGTCAGTTCACTTTCAATCCCACTGCCGATCACAGCTGGTAAGAACATATCAGCGAAGCCGACGATCATAGCGGGAGCTGCCGCCTCAGCCTCTGGGAGTTGAAGTAGTTGCAAGACTGGCACTATGGGCATGGATAGCCACACAAAGATTTGAGTGAATTCTGCCAAGATTAACGCAATTGTTCCTAGCGTCATAACGATCGGAATTAGACCGAGCCACATGTCAAACACATTGATGACTCCTTTTTGACAGACACTTCCGATACTTTTGACACTATTCGCTTTTTCAACAGCCACTTTCAAGCCAAAGGATAGCGTCGATTCATTTTTCGGAGCTGCTTCCACGATCTGTTTTCCTACTGGTTCATGATATTCGTCTTTCTTACGTGACAGCGGCGGAATACGTGGCATGATTACCGCTGCCACAAAGACAGCAAGCGTTACAGTTAGATAAAAGGGTACGAAATACGCTTCAAGGCCAATGAAACCAATGATAACGAGACTAAAAGCAATCGAAGCAATCGAAAAGTTCGTTGCAATGATCGATGATTCACGCTTCGTATAATAGCCTTGTTCGAACTGCTGAGTGGTGATTAACACCCCAACAGGTCCCGCTCCCATCCAAGACGCCGTTGCATCAATGGCTGAACGCCCCGGCAACTTGAATACCGGCTGCATAAACTTACGCAAAAGTGTACCAATGAAATCCATTAATCCGAACGAAAGCAAGAACGGCATCAATAAAGCAGCGAACAAGAACCACGCCATTAATACGGGAATCAATTCAAATAACACTGTACCTCCAGTAAACGGGGCCACAATCATTTCTGGTCCGATTTCGAACAGGACCATAATGGCGAAAACGGAACCAATGACTCGCACGATCAACCATCCGATGGATATATCGAAAAGGTTTCTCATTGACTCGTAGTTTGTAATCCACGTAGGCTTGAGCGTGCGCGCAATGAATGCTCCGACGGCTGATAAAAGGATCATTCCAGTCATAAATGCAGGAATTGAATCATCGAACGTTGTTTGAATCGTTTCTGCTAAAATCCCGACCCCAATCGTCACACTACCATTGAATGGAACAGGAACAAGAAACAATAGAATTCCAAATAAAGATGGCAGTATAAATCTCATGATAGATGAAGAATGAGTCTCTGATGTTTTATGTGATTGAGTCTGGTTAGTCATGAAAAAGAACCTCCAAATAAATAATGATAAGAACAATGTTTATAAATATACCAAACTAATGCATAAAAATCAACACCATAGAGGAGGGTTCTTACGGTTCGCAGTCGCTTGGTTTAATGAAGATGAATAAGGCAGCTGTTGTGGCGGCCTTATTAAATAGAAATATTCAATCGCCGCCCAATTTCATTACTATATCTGGAAGTGTTTTTATAGAAGAGATTACTTTCACTAAAACGTTCAAAAAAGAAAATAGCTAATCTGGAGAAACTATGTGAAATTTTATTTCAATAAACATTATGTTAAATGGATGAAACAAATGAATTGATCTTATCGAGTATGATAAAATAAAGAACGGCCTTCTACATATTTCGACATTATTCTGTAACAGCTGCCGACTCGTTCTAATTTTCGGCTCAGAAGTGAAGGCTTTGTTTTTTGCTGGCATCACTTGGAAGTACTCAATTATATGAAGACATTGCACAAGACTGAAAACTAAATTTTGAAAGGGTGAGAAGGATGGAAAAGAATTCATTGAATAAAGCAGCTATGACACCAAAAGAGCGGTTGAATGCATTACTTGGTGCAGCTTTCCTTATGGCAACATCTGCTGTAGGACCAGGCTTCTTAACACAGACGGCTGTTTTTACGGAACAATTATTGGCTAGTTTTGCCTTCGTTATTTTAGCGTCGATCATTTTAGATGTGGGTGCACAAGTAAATATATGGCGTATCATCGCCGTCTCTGAAAAGAAAGGTCAAGATATTGCCAACGCGGTGGTTCCCGGTTTAGGCTATGTCGTTTCATTTTTCGTCGTTCTTGGTGGACTTGCTTTTAATATAGGAAACGTAGCTGGGGGCGGTCTTGGAGTGAATGCTCTGTTAGGCTTCAGTCCAACGGTCGGAGCGATTATGACAGGGGTTATTTGTATAGGAATTTTCTTATCTAAGCAAGCAAATGTGGCGATGGATAAAGTCGTTCGTTATTTAGGTGCCATGATGATTCTCTTAACGGCTTATGTTATGTTTGTCAGCAGTCCGCCTTATGCGGAAGCGGCTCTTAGAACAGTGGCACCGCTTGAATTAGACATTCTAGCTATCATTACAATTGTTGGTGGAACCGTCGGAGGATACATAACGTTCGCAGGTGGACACAGGTTACTTGATGCAGGCATTAAAGGTCAGGAAAATTTAAGATACGTAACGAATACGGCCATTTCAGGCATTGTTGTCGCTTCAATTATGCGATGTATTTTATTCTTAGCCATTCTCGGTGTTGTAGCAGCAGGTTTCGCTCTGGATCCAGACAACCCAACAGCATCTGTTTTCCAGATCGCCGCTGGAGAAGTAGGCTTTCGGATGTTCGGCCTTGTTTTATGGGCAGCGGGAATTACTTCCGTCATTGGTGCCGCTTATACCTCAGTGACATTCCTTACGTCGTTTCACAAGTCCATTAAAAACAATCAAAACTACTGGGTCGTGGGCTTCATCGTTTTCTCTACCATGGTGTTTGCGATTGTAGGTCAGCCCGTAGCATTGTTAGTCTTAGCTGGAGCGTTTAACGGATTAATCTTGCCACTAACATTAGGTTCCGTCTTGCTCGCAGCTCATAACAAAAAAATTATCGGCAATTACAAGCACCCGGTATGGCTAACGGCATTCGGTGGCATCGTCGTCATCCTCACAGCCGTGTTAGGCGTCCGAACATTATTCATCTCCATTCCACAGTTGTTTTAACCGCGGGTAACCGCGGGGACGGTTCTTGTGGTTCGAGGCCAGAAGTGGTCTTAGGTGGTCTTGATGTCGTAAAGACAGGCGAAATAGCCCAAAAAGAAGTCCAATTAAGTTTAGAGAGCAGCCTGTATAGGTTGCTTTTTTTCTTTAAGGTAGCTAGCAGTTGATTAGTATCTGAAAAGAGGTCGCTAGAAGGTTTTATTGGTAAAAAAGGAAGTAGCTCACGGTAAAAAGAGCCGATAAGTTGATTTATCGGTAGAAGAGAGAGCGTGGAAAATGAAAAGAGGTCGATAAATGAGAGGATCATGACGGGTGATGCTAGGTAGGTGCTACAGTAACACCTGCGCAGCACAACTTTAGTAAACAAAATATACACTAAAAAGGCAGCCGAAATGGCTGCCTTTTTCTTGCTTATCAATGCTTTAATGAAGAGTGCTTTCCACCCCCCTACACCCTCCCTGAAATATTATTACAAAAATAATAATTTATATTGACAAAATAATTCACCAGTTTTATAATAAACCCATATTAACTCCAATGGAGGTAGCAAATGGAATATGTAATTGGCATTGACGGTGGGGGAACGAAAACGGCTTGTCTATTTTCTCCTTTGATTGAGGGTTTACCAAACAACGAATCAGAGGCTTTGATTGTCATTGGAGAGGCGTCAAATCCTCATGTTGTTGGATTTGATGTGATGAAAACGAGGCTTCAACAACTCATTGTCCATGGGATGGAGACGTTCGCGATCAAACCGAGTGAGATCATAGGAGTCAGTTGCGGTTTAGCTGGAGTTGGGCGTCCGGAAGAAGAACAACAAGTTGAAAAAGTGTTGCAGCGAATTTTTTTAAAGCTTGATTTTTCAGAAGATTCTTTATTTACGATCCACTCTGATTCTTACATCGCGCTACGGGGAGCGATTCCGCCAGATGCTACAGACGGAATATTAGTTATTTCAGGGACGGGTTCCAATGCCATAGGCCTTGCCAATGGAGAAGACATTTATAGAAGTGGCGGCTGGGGACATATTTTAGGTGACGAAGGAAGCGGATATCAAATCGGTCTGAAAGCACTCAACCAAATAACGAAATCATTCGATTTGAGAGGGCAGGATACGATCTTGAGTAAGCTGATTTTAGATGAATTAGCTTTGGAACATCCGAAAGAATTGATTAGCTACATGTATGGCAGACAACCAGAGAAAAGTGAGATTGCTAGATTAGCGAAGCAGGTGATCAAAGCAGCTAGTCAAGGTGATGTTGTTGCTGCTGAAATTTTACAAGAAGCCGCTGAGGATTTATTGGAACACGTAGAAAGTTTACATAAGAAGTCCAAACGATTTAATGAACATACGCCGGTCATGACGACAGGTTCTATCTTTACTTACTCGAAAAAGGTAGAGGAACATTTTACAAGAATGATCCATGAAAAAAAACTTGGCATTGTTCAAATGGCAAATCGTTCTCCCGTTTACGGGGCTGCAATGATTGCAAAGGAAAGTGTGACAAAACGTCTAAAAAAGTAAGGTGTTGATTATGGAAAAAGAACTATCGAAGTTAACGACAGAGAGTAGAAATGTAAACAGCATGAATTTAAGCCAAATGACGACGAAGGAAATTTTGCAAACGATTAATAATGAAGACAAAAAAGTGGCCTATGCTGTAGAAAAGGTGCTGCCAAATATTGAGCAGGCAATTGACCAAGTCTATGACGCGATTCAAAAAGGTGGACGATTATTCTATGTTGGGGCAGGAACGAGTGGGAGATTAGGGGTGATTGATGCTTCCGAATGCCCGCCGACGTTCATGACCCCTCCTGACATGGTGCAGACGGTTATGGCTGGTGGGAATGGCGCTTACACCAATTCTGCGGAAGGAGCTGAGGATAACGAAATCCAGGGGGCTATAGATTTAAAAGCGAAAGAGCTAACAAAAAACGATGTAGTCGTCGGGATTACTGCCAGTGGACGAACGCCCTATCCCATTGGTGCAGTGAAACATGCTGCAGAGGTTGGTGCGTACACGGTTTCGTTATCTTGTAACGAGCGATCAGAAATTAGTGAATATGCTCAGTGCAATATTGAAGTAATTGTCGATCCGGAAGTTTTAACGGGATCAACAAGGATGAAAGCAGCCACAGCTCACAAGATGGTTCTTAATATGATCAGCACGACGGTTATGGTCAAACTGGGGAAGGTTCATGAGAATTTAATGGTAGATGTTCATGCTAGTAACCATAAATTAATGGAGCGGGCGAAAAGCATCATCATGGAAATTACGAACGTAACATACGAAGAGGCTGAAAAAGCGTTGATGTTAGCAGGCAAAGAAGTGAAGCCAGCGATTGTGATGATTGAAGCAAAGGTGCCGTTGCAAATAGCGAAAGAAGCGATATTGAACAGTGATGGGTACGTTGGAAAAGCGATCCAACTGGCTAAGATGCCAAACTGACTTTAGTGAAACCGCATGAAGGAAAGCCTTCGTTGCGTTTCATATAAAACACTACACAAAGGGGGATTATTTCTTGAAGAATTTAATTAAGGGATCAGGTTTGAGTGCTCTACTTATCGTCGGTTTGATGACCGCTTGTCAAGGAGATAACGAAGAAGTTAATGGGACTAACGGAGACGCCAATGGAAACAATCAAAACAGTGTTGATAACAATAACAATTCGAACAATAATGCGAATGATAATGCCGCAAATGAGAATGGCGAAGGCGACATTTCAGGGGAGCTTGAAATTCAATATTTCGTTGGCGGATATGGTGATTCATGGTGGAAAGAAGTCATTGGTGACTTCCAGGAGCAATATCCGGACGTGACCATTATTGAACACGCTGGTCCAAATATTAATGATGAAATGAGATCTCGTTGGGTTTCAGATGATCCACCTGATGTTGTGTACATTGATGGTGCAGGTTCAAGTGAAACGCAGATGGTAGACGACGGCCAACTGATGAATTTAACTGACTGGATCAGTGATGTGGAAACAGAAGATGGATCGCCTCTTCTAGACAATCTTATTGTTGAACCAGCTAGTTACGGTGGCGAAATCTACAGTATTCCACTCGTGTTTGACACTTGGGGTACGTGGTATGACAAAGCGTCTTTTGAAGAAGAAGGGTATGAGGTTCCAACTGATTTCGATAGTTACATGAGTACGATGGGCGAAATTCAAGACAACGAAGGCATTTCTCCTTTCGTGACAACGGGACAACATCCTTATTACTTCCTAAGAGGTGTCCTAACACCAGCCTTTGGAGCAGCTGGAGGAGATGAGCTACTGCATGATATCGTGACAGGCGAAGAAGGCGTTTGGGAAAGAGATGAAGTTGTTGCGACGATGGAAAAAGTAGCCGAGATGCAAGAAGCGGGCTACATTGATGATGGTTTCGGTGCATACAACCATACGCAATCCCAAATGAATTTCTTACTTGGCGACAATGCGTTTATCCCAGTAGGTTTCTGGTTACCAAATGAAATGGCCAATGATGTTCCTGACGGATTTGAGTTTGGGTTTACTCCTTCTCCAATGCAAGATGCTGGTGAGCCGTTTGCCATTGTTCCAGATTTACGTCCTCTAGCTATTGCTGAGAATGCAAGTAATCCAGACGCAGCGAAGGCTTTTGTAGAATTCGTCTTTACGCAAGAATATGCAACAGCTTTCTCTGAACACACAGGGGCGATTATGAACTTGCAAGGTGTAGATTTATCAGAAAATGAGAACGTGCCACCATACTTGATAGAAGCGAATGAAATGATCAACGACCCTGACCAAGTACAAATTTATCACAGACCACACCCAATGAGCGCCGATTTAGAAACACCCCTTGGAAATTCACTTATCTCATTAATGTTAGGGGATAAGACGGTAGAAGAGTTCATTGAAGATGCTGAAGCAGCCACAGCGGATTATCGTGGTGAGTAAGTAAGCTAAGGATCATAGGATAAAAATTAGATGGAATGTAAAGGCAAAGTAACGTCTTTGCATTCCATTTTTTCTACCTTGTTTCATATGAGAGTTTATTTCTACATACTTTTTCACGGCCTTATACTATATTACTTTAAATTGTTAAATAGAATAGAAGACAACAAGACGAGATACATAAGAAAGGAGTGATTGAACTTGGTACAAACGAAGAAACAAAAATACTTATTTTTAGCCTTTTGCTTAGTTCCAACCTTTATTTTATTTGCGATTTTCACGCTCTATCCGATGTTTAGCGGGTTGTATTATTCGTTTTTCAGATGGTCTGGTTCCGCTGCCAACATGGAATTTATCGGGTTTGGAAACTATGTCAGATTATTTAATGATTCTATTATTCCGAGAACGATCATGCATGACTATTTTTTAGTAGCGACGAAAGTCGTTGGGATCATGGTGTTAGCCACGTTCTTTGCGGTAGCCATTATGCAATTAAAGATTAAAGAAGCGCCTTTTTATCGAATCATCTTTTTCTTCCCGAACATTATGTCCGTAGTCGTTATTGGGATTCTATGGACGTTTATTTACAATCCTAGTTTAGGTCTCGTAAACTCTGCGTTGGAATTTATAGGGTTAGAAAGCTGGACTCGTCCTTGGCTCGGTAGTGAAACGTGGGCGTTACCGTCGCTAGTTCTACCGTCGGTGTGGGCTGGGATTGGGCTATTTATGCTCATGCTAATGGGGGGAATCGGTACCATTTCTAAAAGCTATTACGAAGCAGCTGAACTTGATGGAGCGAACGAATGGCAGCAATTTTGGAAGGTGACTTTGCCGTTGATCTGGCCACAAATAAAAGTTTCCATCCTCTATATCGTTATTACGACTTTGAATGGGTCTTTCATTATTGTTCAGATCATGACAGGAGGCGGGCCGAACAACTCGACTCATGTCATGGGCTCCTATTTGTATCAGCAAGCCTTTGTGCAATATAACTTCGGCTACGGGGCAACGATTGGGGTTATGATTTTAGTCCTATCACTCCTTACCGTCTTCTTGCTGCAATTACTCTTACGAAGAGAAAAAGTACAATATTAGTTTTGATAAACAATTTTTACTGAAGTAAGGGATTTTTTTTAAAAAGGAGGGATACAGTGGAACAACGAAATAAGAGTCATATTACATCGCGTATCTTGATAAGGTTGCCGCTCATCTTATGGTCGCTTGCTGTATTGTACCCGATCACATGGATGATCTTAGGCTCATTTAAATCGAATGCTGAAATTTATTCAAATCCTTGGGGCTTGCCTGCCTCATTTAGTTTCCAAAATTTTATCGATTCATGGCAGAATTATAATATTGATGTCGGTGTATTTAATAGTTTAATCGTCACAGTCTTAGGGGCATTATTAACATTAGTCCTTGCGATCCCTACTTCTTATGCGTTAGAAAGGCTGAAATTTCGCGGAAGTACTCTCATTTTTAACTTATATATATCGGCTATGATGATCCCAATGGTTTTAGGTTGGATTCCCTTATTTTTTCTATTGATGAGATTTAACCTTCTCGACAATATTTTTGGATTGACGATTGTTTATGCCGTCTCTCAATTGCCGTTTAGTATTTTTGTTTTGACGACGTTTTTGAGCTCTATACCGAAAGAACTAGAGGAGTCGGCAGCCATAGATGGCATGTCTCCCTATGGCATCCTGCTGAAAATTATCACTCCCCTTGCGATGTCAGGTATAATAACTGTAACGATCATGAATGCGATCCAGTTTTGGAACGAGTATTTCATGGCCTTGATTTTTCTACAATCAAGAGAAAATTATACGCTAGGTTTAGCGGTTGATTTTATAAGTAGAGAAGCGGAGTATACGAATGCGTGGGGCACGTTATTTGCAAGTTTGACTATAGCGATCATCCCTGTTATTATCCTGTATGCGATTTTCCAGCGTCGTATCTCAAAAGGCATGACAGAAGGTGCTATTAAAGGCTAAAAAATTGTGAGCGAGAGGGTGAGTTCATTGAGAGGATCAAATAATTCTCTCTCAGGGGGACTTATTATGCTAAATGAAATAAAGAATAAGTTGCCTCCTTCTGAGAAAAAAATTGCCGAATATATTTTAGCTCAACCTCATGAAGCGATTCATTGCACAGCGTCAAAATTGGGGGAATTAAGCTCAACAAGTAGTGCAGCGGTGATCCGTTTGTGCAAATCCCTTGGCATGAAAGGGTTTCAAGATTTAAAACTGAGGATTTCAGGTGATTTACAAAAATCGACGAATATTCAGTATAGTAATATTGAACCAGGAGAGTCTCAACAGTCGATTGTGGAGAAAGTAACCAATAACAGTTTACAGGCAATCAAAGAAACTGAAGAACTGGTTAATTTTGATTCCTTGGCTGCAGCGGTAGAAGCTTTGCAAAAGGCGGATAAAATTCATTTCTTCGGTGTGGGAGCCTCTGGAATTATCGCTAAAGATGCGCACCAAAAATTCTTGCGTATGAACAAGGCCGTGTCATCATTTACGGATATACATAACGCGACCATGTGCATTGCAAATGTCGATAAGAATGATGTCGTATTTGGAATTTCCTTCTCAGGAGAAACGTATGAAACGATTAAAATGATGGAGCTTGCTAAACAGAAGGGGGCCACAACCATTAGTTTAACTCGTTATGGAAATACTTCTGTCGCTGTGAATGCCGATATAAAATTGTACATTTCTGCCTCACGTGAAGTGCCAGCCCCCTTTCGTAGCGGAGCAACTTCTTCGAGACTGGCCCAGTTATATATGATTGATATCTTGTTCGTCAGTGTTGTAACGGATCAATACGACACAGCCTCTGATTACCTAAAAGAAATAACAAAAGCGATGGAATTTCTCAAGACTCGGTGAAAACCGGGTCTTTTCTTTTTTTAATGAGCTATTCACCAACCATGATCGCTGGAGTGTAGACCCTCCATCAAATCCCTTTTATTCCCATTTTATCCGTCCAGAGAAACGGTAAATTTTTCATTTTTTAGTATGTTCAGACTATTTATCGTTATTGGACTATACAACTAGTTATTCTGATGGTATGTTGTAACTGAAATAAAATTTTAATAATTTTAAAAATAATTGAAACGGGGTGGTGTTAGCAAGTCGTCGATAGGTTGCTTATTCGTGGTGGTTTTATTGTGAATGATGCGCTGAAAATTCAAAGGAGGTATACATGAATATGAAGAAAAAGTTTTCCGTGATCCTTGCGTTGGTTTTAATAATGTCTGTCTTTTCAACGGCTTTTGCCGGTCAGTCCGGTGGAAACAATGGAAAGGGTAATCAAGGTGACGATTTTTCACTTGGGATTGATAGATTATTAGACGATCAACTAGATTTAGTAAGTGGAAAGAATGTAGGTCTTGTGACAAATCCAACAGGGGTAGATCAGGAATTAAATAGTATCGTTGATCTCCTTTTTGATCATCCGGAAGTAGAGTTGACAGCTTTGTATGGCCCTGAACACGGTGTTCGCGGGGATGCTCAGGCTGGACAATATGTTGAGTTTTATATCGATGACCGCACAGAACTTCCCGTATATAGTTTGTATGGACAAACAAGAAAACCGACACCCGACATGTTGGAAGACGTAGAAGTTCTCTTGTTTGATATTCAAGATGTAGGAACCCGATTCTACACATATATTTACACGATGGCTTATGTCATGGAAGCTGCCGAAGAAAATGATATTCCCGTGGTCGTCCTTGACCGTCCGAATCCTATCGGAGGAGATAAAGTAGAAGGACCCGTCCTAGATCCGGACTTCTCTTCGTTTGTCGGCTTGTACCCGATTCCATTACGACACGGGATGACGGTAGGAGAACTGGCCTACTTTTTCAATGAAGAATATGACATTGACGCAGAGTTGACAGTGGTGGAGATGGACGGCTGGGAGCGTTGGATGAATTATGATGATACGCCACTTCATTGGGTTCTTCAATCTCCAAACATGCCAACATTAGATACCGCATTCGTTTATCCTGGTGCAGCCTTGATCGAAGGAACCAATGTATCAGAGGGAAGAGGAACGACGAAACCATTTGAGATGATTGGTGCTCCATTTATTGATTCAACGGAGTTGGCCGCCACATTAAATGATCTAGATTTGCCTGGCGTCACGTTCCGTGCGAACTCCTTCACTCCAGCATTTTCTAAACATGCGGGCCGGCTTAGTAATGGTGTGCAAATTCACATTGATGACTACGATGCATTTCAACCTGTAGAAACAGGCTTGCATCTCGTATCGACTTTACAAGAGTTATATCCAGATGACTTTGTTATGACTGCTTTCTTTGATAACTTGATCGGAGATGGTGACATTCGTCAGCAGGTTCTAGCGGGTACGCCAGTAGAAGAGATCGTACAAGGATGGCAAGCTGAGCTAGATGAATTCAAAGAGTTAAGAGAGGACTATCTCTTATATGATGAGCACAATAAAGGCAGATCTCCTGGTAGTAAAGACCATCCGGGAAGAGGGAATAATCCTCCCGGAAATAATTAAGCAACAACGACAAATCGAATAGACATCTCGTACTTACGGGTGCCTCCATGTTTTTGAAAAAGATCATACTTTTAAAACCACGATGGAGGTACCTTTTCATTCAAAAAGGAGGAATTTATGTATTTACAAATAAGAAGAATTTCTTGGTTGTCTATATGTGTGATGCTTCTCGTTTCCCTCTCATTCTCTCCTCATCTCACTTTTGCAAATGAGACCGTTCAACCTTCTATTGAGGAAGAACTGATGGAAGAAAGAGCCCCAGGGTTTCTCCCTACACAAGCTAATCCTCCCCAGTGGGCGAAAGCTTGGGAAAGAGCTGGCAAACCAAACAGCCTATTAAGAGAAGGGAATCCTCAATCGGTGCAAATGTTACCCTCTTATATCGATCAAATGGATGATGTCATTGAATCAGGAATAGAGGAAGAGAAATACCCCGGTGCGGTGGCCCTAGTAGTCAAAGATGGGACGATCGTTAAACATGAGGCGTATGGGCATGCGTTGAAATACGACGAAGATAGCGCATTGCTCTCTGAACAAGAGCAAATTGCCACCGAGACCGATACGATTTACGATATGGCCTCGATCACAAAGATTTTCACGTCTGTTGCTAGTTTGCAGTTAGTAGAAAAAGGATTGATAGATTTAGATGAACAAGTGGCTAGTTACTTATCGGAAGTAGATGAGAGTAACGAAATGACGATTCGCCAGTTGTTGACTCATACATCTGGATTGCCAGCGTGGATTCCCATTTATACTTATCCGACATTAGAAGAACGACTACAAGCCATTTACGAAACGGATCCGGTAAATGAGCCAGGAACTGTCTATGTTTATAGTGATCTTAACATGATCCTTTTAGGAAAGGTGATAGAAAAGGTCGCTGACACAACACTAGATAACTATATTGCTGAACAGATCACCCAGCCGCTGGGCATGAAGGATACGATGTTCAATCCCGATGCGAGCTTGCAAACCCGTATTGCCGCTACAGAACCACAACCATATTTAGATAGAGGCATGGTATGGGGATCTGTTCATGACGAGAATGCCTTCTCGCTAAATGGGGTAGCCGGTCATGCTGGTATTTTTAGTACAGCGGAAGATATGGCTATATTTTCACAAGCGATCTTAAACGGTGGTACGTATGGACAAGCTCAAATTTTAAAAGACGAGACGGTTACTGAAATGTTAACGAACCAAATTACCGATGAATCCCACCTTGCTCAAGGGCTTGGCTGGCACCTGGATCGAAGTTGGTTTATGGGAGCGATGTCGTCTCCATTTACTGCTGGTCATACAGGCTTCACAGGTACGTCGTTTGTGATTGATCCAGACCGGGAAACGATCGTGATCTTTTTGACAAACAGGGTGCATCCAACGAGAGAAGCCGGTTCAATTAATCCATGGCGAGAGCAGGTCGTTCAACAAGTGGTGGATGCAATCGACCAACATCCGAGCAAAAATGGTTTGCGCTAAGTAATTCAATGGAGTTTTAAGAGAGGGGATGGAATGTGATGAAATTTAAAATGATCTTGCTTGTAGCTGTATTAATGATTTCTCAAGTGGCAGTAGGAGTACAGCCAACGGGGGCGGCAAGTGAAAGTGACCCTGAGGATTTGATTATCTACCAGAACGTACCTGAGGTAGATCCTGAAGTGTCAGATCAAACATTGGATTTGCAGGCACTTTACTTACAACCTGAGGGCCATTACACAGAAGTGACCGAAGATTTAAGTTGGGAATCATCGAACCGCAATGTAGCTACTGTCGATGAGGATGGACATGTGGAATTCACAGGTCAAAGAGGAAGAACCTTTATCACTCTATCAGACGGTAGTTTCAGTGATCGAATTGGTCTACACGTGAAACCAGATTCTTCCCAAAAAAGTGGACAAGGAAGCCCGCCAAATAGTTTCGAAGTCTTGAAAGAAACAGGCGATCGCTATCAGATTATTGATCGTGCCATGGAATCATTAACGATTGAAGAAAAAGTAGGGCAAATGATGATGCCTGACTTCCGAAACTTCAATGGGCAAAACGTAACAGAAATGCTTCCTGAAATTGAGCAGTTAGTGGAAGAATATCATCTAGGTGGGGTCATTTTATTTGCAGAAAATGTTGTGGGAACGGAACAGACCAGCCATTTAGTAAGTGATTATCAAGAAGCAGCAGAAAAGTTTGGGTTATTGTTAACGATTGACCAAGAAGGAGGAATCGTAACAAGACTCCAGACTGGAACTCATATGCCTGGGAACATGGCCTTAGGTGCCACACGCTCGCAAGAATTGGCGACTCAAGTAGGGGATGTGATTGGTGCAGAATTATCCGCACTAGGCATAAACACCAACTTGGCTCCAGTTGTGGACGTCAATAATAACTTTGACAACCCGGTGATTGGTGTACGTTCATTTGGGGAAGATCCTGAATTAGTAGCAGACATGGGTGTCAGTTATATTGAGGGGTTACAGCAGAACGGTGTAGCGGCAACGGCGAAACACTTTCCTGGACACGGGGATACGGCCGTGGATTCTCACTTAGGATTACCAGAAGTGCCTCATGACAAAGAGAGATTACTAGAAGTAGAATTATACCCTTTTCAACAAGCGATGGATCACGGGATTGACGCGATTATGACAGCCCACGTAACCTTCCCACAAATTGATGGAAGCAAGGCGATTTCACAAAAAGATGGAACTGAAATTTCCATCCCGGCTACATTATCCCGTAAAGTATTAACAGACTTAATGAGGGATGAAATGGGCTATGATGGCGTTGTAATGACAGATGCGATGAATATGAATGCGATCACGGATCACTTTGGCTCTGTAGATGCAGCGATTCGAGCAATTAATGCAGGGGCAGATATTATTCTTATGCCAGTGGGTCTAGAACAAGTCGTCTCAGGTGTGCTTGATGCCGTGGAGACAGGCGAAATAGCCCAAGAGGAAATCGATCAATCGGTGAAGCGAATTCTCACGTTGAAAGTAGAAAGAGGGATCTTCAAGACATACGAACCAACAGATCGCGAAGAGCAGGTACAAGAAGCTCTTGAAACAATCGGATCTGATGCTCATCGAGCTGTTGAAAAAGAAGTAGCTGAGAAATCCATTACGCTTGTGAAAAACGAAGATGTATTACCTCTTGAATTAGATGATAGTGATGAAATAGTTGTGGTGGGTACTTCCTTCTTAGGAGGATTAGCAAGTGCCATCGAGCAGCATCATGATCATGTTACGACCCTCTCTCTAAGCGGTCAAAGTCAATTGACGTCTGAGCAACAAACTCTAATAGAAAATGCTGATCAGGTTATTATCGGCTCCTATACATTCAATGTAGCAGGCAGCTCACCAGGAAATGCAAATATGCAAGTCTTTAATCAGATTCTCGGGATGAAAGAGAATGTGGTTGGAGTAGGAATCCGAAACCCATACGACATTATTGGTTACCAAGATGTCGATGCCTATATAGCACAGTACGGGTTTAGAGATTCTAGTTTCAAAGCTACGGCAGATACAATTTTTGGCGAAAATAACCCTACAGGACAACTACCAGTGACGATTCCTAACTATGATGAAGGGGTCTTATATCCGTACGGTACTGGGAAAAGTTATGAATAAGGAATGAGAGCTCATACGATCGTCACTACAAATCTTGGCTGTTTTGAATTAAGCGAGAAGGATTGGAAGACAGCGTAAGGGCCGTGCATTTAGTCGATTTCTTGTCTGAACGACTAGAAAGCGGATTAGAAAAAACAGCAGCAGTGAATAAATAGAGAATTTAATAGATTGAAGTTTAAGAGCAGCCTCTGCAGGTTGCTCTTTTTCTTTTGAGTAGTGGGGGGAAGGAGTCGATAAGTTGATTTATCGGTAGAAGTGGGAGGGTTGCAGTTGAAAAGAGGTTGATAAAAGGTTTTATCGGTAGCAAAGAGAGCAGCATAAGGAAAAAGGAGCCGATAAGTTGGTTTATCGGTAGAAGTGAAAGGATTGAGAGTGAAAAGAGGTCGATAAAGGGTTTTATCGGTAGAAAAGAGAGTAACGCTAGGAAAAAGGAGTTGATAACTTTTAGCTTAAAGATTATGTCGATGCGTTGTAAACGATTTGAACAATGGCAGAATGAATATAAAAACATATGGAAATTTCATGTTTAATAAGAACTCCCCCGTGGGTAGAGTCACCGAGCAAACTGATTTAACAGAGGAAGGAATGGATTGAACATGAAAAAATACGGATTATCTATAGGTACAGCGGTGTTAGCTATTGGCCTAGCTGCTTGTGGTACGGACGATAACAATGAGGCTCCAAACGATACGATCGGCGAGGCGGATAACGCTGCAGAGAATATTACTAACACAGATAACAATTCAAACGACAACAA
Organism: Salipaludibacillus keqinensis; assembly: GCF_003226325.1. GTDB lineage: Bacteria > Bacillota > Bacilli > Bacillales > Salisediminibacteriaceae > Salipaludibacillus > Salipaludibacillus keqinensis. Next base: position 463,688 of record NZ_PDOD01000003.1, read on the forward strand.
CATGAACACTAATGAAGGAAATAACAACGAAAATAACATGAACACAAACGAAGAAACTAACGCTGAAGATAATGACGCTTCTGCGTGGTATGAAGATTTAAACTTTCATGAGTTTGAACTAGACGTTGAATATGCTGATGGTGAATATGAAGTGGAATATGAATATAACGATGGTAACCCTGAAGCGGAGATTGAAGATTCCCGTGCCGGTGCCGACACAGAAATGGAAGGTCAAGAAGCGTTGGATGAGCTGGAAGGCAAGCTCACGCAACTTGATTTAACGGCTGATAGCAGCGAAGAAGAAGTATTTTCTGCTGTGATTGATGCGTTTGATTTAGAAGAAGACTACGATGAACTAGAAGTAGAACTTGAATTTTTTGATGATGGTGAATTAGAAGCGGAAGATGAATAATATAATCAAGTCAAGATCAGAGAAGCACCACGCTCCTCTGATCTTTTTTTAGTTTCTTATATTTTCTCTGCTTTTTTTTTCGTTAAATGCCTTCGGGAAAATTACGGTGTCCGAGTAAACTGGTGCTTCTTCTTTCCTTCTCATGACTTCTCGATCCACTCTTTTCAGCGTCTCGCTAAGCTTTCGAGCCATGCTAAACACGAGATGCAAGCGTGTATTTTGCAAAACTAAAAATTCCATCATCCCGCCCACATTCACAATGCCGGCAATGTGGATGTTCCCTGTAGCTGGGAGGTCTTTGTTCATGGCTGCCCCGGGCTTCAAAGGTCCTTCGCCGATCACAATATTGCCGATAGATGTGGCACGACCGAGACAGGCATCAACAGCAACGATAAAGGCATCGGGATGATTAACGTGAATGAGAGCTAAATATTGTTCAAGGTTTTTCCCATGAACCGGTTCTTCAAGCGTTCCGTACACATGTAAATGACCCGGTCTTCTTTCTTTCAGTAAAGTTCCTGTCAAAGGTCCGAGGGAGTCGCCTGTAGAGCGATCGGTTCCAATACAAACGACTACAATTGGCACGCGAGGATCAGGTAACAGACGCATGAGTTCGTTCACCATTTTATTCGCTACAAAAGGAGAACTGAGTGAAAATCGAGCTTGCACTTGATCTGACGAGGGGCCTTTTAAGTCCATTACCGATACCTCCATTCGTTAAATAGAACGTATTTTGTTCATTATAACGCATATAAGGGTGGTTGAAAAGAATTTTTTCATTGATTCAGATCTCTAGTCATGATGAAGAGAGAATATAATATGGTAGAAGAAAGAATTCTTAAGATTACACGAAGGAGCTGTGCCTATGTCTGATGAACGTCGAACGTTTTTGAAAACTGAACTTGAGAGGATTAAGTATGAAAAGGACCTTCATCAACAAATAGAAGATAGGCTGAGATATATGAAATTTATCGCGGAGTAAGCAACGGATGAGAATCTAACATACCAACGAACGCAGATACAACTGAAGATGAATCAGTTAAAAATGGAAGTGAATGATCTTCACTATTCATTAAAGAAAACGATTCAATAGACTTTATGAAGAAATTCATCGAAAAAACTAAACAATCCTTTCAACAATCCGATATGACTAATAAGAATGAATCGGAGTGACTGAAAACAGAAAAAAGAGTGAGAGATTCTCACGTTTTTTTCTGTTTTTTTTATATTTTTACAATAACCAGGTGGTGCCTGACACCACCTAAAAAAGGGTGATTCGATGAGACTTTCAGGCTTTGCTTCCGGAATGGATATTAATCAAATGGTTGGGGACTTAATGAAAGCCGAACGGCAGCCACTTCAAAAAATGCAGCAAGATCAACAAGAATTAATTTTAAAAATGGCTGATTACCGCGAAGTGAATCGCGAATTCATGCAATTTCGTAATAACACCTTCGATGGTGTCATGCGTCGTTCCAGCATGGATTCAAAGCAGGTAACTAGTTCAAATGAAGCAGCCGTCAGTGGAACCGCTGGTGCAGGAGCGGCCAATGGTACTTATACCATCTCAAATGTGGAGCGGGCTCAGTCGGCGTATAATTTCAGTGATGATAGGATATCGACCGACGATGAGTTTGATCCCAGTCAAAGTTTATACGAGCAACGGAATGGGTTAGAGGGTGACTTTACGTTAAATGAAGAAGGTGAAATTGAATTTGGAATGACAACATTTGATGAAAGCGGTGACCCAGTTGAGGTGGAATTTTCATTTGATCAATCGGATAGTTTAAATGATATTCTAGGTGCAATCAACACTTCTGAATTAGGTGTGCAAACATTCTATGATAATAACAGTCAGCAAGTGTCTATTTCCAGAACTGAAACCGGTGTTTTTAACCCTAACGAAGACGGTCAAGAAATCGTATTTGGTACGGCAAATGAAGACGGAGAATTAGTTGGCAGTGGATTCTTAACGGGTACTCTCCAGTTAAACCAAGGTTCTGAAGCAGGTGCTCAGAATGCAACATTTCAATTCAACGGTTTAGATATGGAACGTCAGAGTAATGACTTTGAAATCAATGGTGTAAACATTTCACTCAATAACGAATTCACTGATCCGGTCACGTTAAATGTAGCAAACAATACTGATGAGATTTTCGATACAGTGATGGATTTTGTAGATGAATATAATGAATTAATCGAGATGGTCGATGGGAAAGTTTCTCAAGAATATTATCGTGACTATGCGCCGTTGACCGATGAGCAGCGTCGAGAAATGTCAGAGAGCGAAGTGGAAATGTGGGAGGAACGAGCTCATAGTGGCTTGGTTCGTAACGATCGCATGCTGACGGGAGCCTTGAATCAAATGCGTCAAGATTTCTACACACCGGTGAATCCAGATGACCCCAATCAAAGCTTCTCTCAAGTAACTGAAATCGGTATAACAACGACGAGCAATTATCAAGATCGTGGACGGCTAGAAGTAGATGAAGCTCAGTTACGTTCAGCCATTGAACAAGATCCCGAAGCGGTGTATCAAATGTTCGCCTCAGATGGTGAAGAAACGGAAGATAAAGGGATCGCAAGACGGATTCGAGATTCTTTAAGCGGAAGTATTGATCTTATTTCAAACCGTGCGGGACGATCTGAAATGGCATCGAATCAACAATTTACGATTGGTCGCGAAATTGACCAAGCAGAAGATCGTATTTCTAACTTCGAGCGCCGAATGCAACAAGTGGAAGAACGTCATTGGGCTCAATTCACAGCGATGGAACAAGCCATGGCTCAAGCCAATGCCCAAGCAGAACAAATGATGTCTCAAATGGGTGGCATGGGGCAACAAATGTAAAGTATTAATTTATGAAGGAACTGATCAAAGTGTTAGCTTTGGTTAGTTCTTTTTTTTATCCAATTCAGAAAAACAATTGCTGCATCCATGTCGATGGAGTACAAACCACTATTAAAAAGGGATAAGCAATAGATGTACTACTTTCAGATGATTACAAATAACCATAAACAATCCTTCTCCATTGACCGATATATCTATTAGATGAAAACTATCTTAAGTCAAGCACATAAATAAAACTGAATAGACAACAGAATAATAGATGAGGAGTGGTTGAGATGCGTCTTTCAGGCTTTGCCACAGGTATGGATATTAATCAGATGGTGACGGATTTAATGCGAGCTGAGCGGATGCCAATGGACCGTATGAAACAAGATCAGCAGCAAATGGAATGGAAAATGGATCAGTATCGGGAGATCAATTTGAAGCTGGATCAGTTTCGAACGAATATTTTTGATACGATTTTGCGGCGATCGAATATGACGGCTAAATCAGCTTCAAGCTCAAACGAACAGTTGGTGAAAGCGACGGCCACAGCTAGCGCGGGAACTGGTACATTTACGGTCAGTGAAGTAAAGTCATTGGCTACGGCGGCAACGAATGCTAGTTCAGAAGCGATTTCTGACGGAGATAAAATCGATCCGACGAAAAAAATGAAGGATCAACCTTTTGCAGATAGCTTTTGGCAACAAGGGATCGTTAATCGACAAGTCATCACGGTAGACCAGAAACATACAAACATCGATTTGAACACAGAGCTTGGAAATCCGAACACGGTCGTGGTCAAAGTGAATGGCGTGTCCTACCAAATCGTGGAAGAAGGATTCGACGGGGAGCTTACCGCTACGCAAGTCATGGTTGATCGTTCTAACAATCAACTCATCTTTGGGAAAGAAATAGCAGCAAAAGCCAAGGTAGAAGTGACGGCGTTTACAGAAGGCGAAGGAGACGATTTATTTACCTCTTCGGAAATCACAACCTATAATGCAAAGGGTGAAGCAGTGACGGAATCCTTTACATTTACAGGGGACCAGACACTCGCTCAGGTCATGACTGAAATGAACAAATCAGCCTCTGGCATCAATGTGTTTTACGATGAGTTTTCTGACAAGGTGGCGATTAGCAGAACACAAACAGGAAACTTCAACCCAGAAGTTGGCGGGAATGAAATCACTTTTTCTGGAGATTTCTTCTCTAAAGGTTTGAAATTAGATAATAATGAGGAAAAAGCAGGAACAAACGCAGTTTTCACTGTGAACGGTCTTGAGACACATCGTCAATCAAATACGTTCACAATGAACGGTGTCTCCATGACATTGCAGCAAACCTTCGAAAAGGGGGCGAATTCGGTAACGATTGGTGCCTCGACGGACGTAGATAAAATCATGGATACGATCAAGAGTTTTGTGGATGAGTATAATGAACTTGTTGAGATGACCAATGAGAAGACGAGTCAGGAATTTTACCGCGATTATCGCCCATTAACCGACGATCAAAAGGATGCCATGACGGACCGGGAGATTGAGCGGTGGGAAGAAAAAGCGATGAGCGGTTTGCTTCGAAATGACCGGACTCTTCAAGGTGGATTTAATACGTTCCGATCGGATATGTATACCCCAGTAAATACAGGCTTGGAGTCTGCATTTAATCAAATCGCGCAAATTGGTATCACCACAACGAATAATTTCCGTGATGGTGGGAAGCTTGAGATCAATGAGGATAAATTGCGAAAAGCGATTGAGACGGATGCCGAAGCAGTATTCCAATTGTTTGCTGCCGATGGTCCGACGAATGCTGATAAAGGTTTGGCGCGACGAGTGCGAGCAAGTGCTGACGGACTCATTAATCAAATTTCTCAAACAGCAGGTGGTCTTCGCGGCAGGAATTTGAATCACCAATTTACATTAGGTAGACAAATGAACAACTTAGAAGATCGAATTTCCAATTTTGAGCGCCGGATGCAACAAGTAGAACAACGTTACTGGTCTCAATTTAACGCCATGGAAAAGGCTGTCGCTCAAGCAAACGCTCAAGCAGAATCACTGTTTGCCCAAATGTATGGCGGCATGTAAATAAACAGAACTTGAAAGCAAAGCCATTAGCTTTGCTTTTTACATAAGATTGGAGGCAAACCATGTCGGTATTACACGACTTGCACCAGCTAACGAAACAACTGCACGACCATTTAGCCGAGCCGTTGCCAAAAGACGAGGGAAGAGAAGCTTATATTGAAACGATTGATTCTTATTTAGGTAAGCGTCAAGCTTTACTGAATCAATTGAAAAGGCCTGAAGGAGAAGAAGAGACGAAGTTAGCCAACGAACTGATTGAGATGAATGAGCGGGTGAATGAGCGAATGCAGGCAGTTCAAGGTGAGATCCGTATGGATATTAACCAATTAAAGAAACGAAAATCAACAGGGAAGAAGTACGAGAATCCCTATGATGGACCGACCGCCGATGGAGTGTTTTTTGATTCGAAAAAATAGGCAGTGTGAGGAAGAGATCTTTCATTTCGATTCATTATCCGTGATTTTTCAATAAAAGCTATAAAAACTCATAAAGCTTGCCGATATAACGAAAGAGATAGGCCAAGAGTAGGAGTTGATACACATGGAAGTGAGATCAATGGGCTCGATTTCAGTAAATGATTTGCATCAGCAAGTGAAGTCGGAGCGAGGCCCGACGCAAGGTCGTCAAAGTAGTGAGGCACAGGGAAGTGTGGACACGTCGTCAAGGCTGGCGGAACATGAGTCCCGGATACAGGGGAAAGAATGGTCACAGGCGGACTTGGATTCAGCGATGGAAGCGATGAATGATTTGAGTCCGTTTCGTTCCACGTCTCTTCAGTTCGAGCAGCATGAGGTATTGAACCGGACGATGATCAAGGTAATTGATCAGCAGACGGAAGAGGTTGTGAAAGAGATTCCCCCGAAGGAATTTCTCGATATGATTTCGTCGATGCTTGAGTTTGCTGGGATTATTATTGACGAGAAGGTGTAAGGCAAGGAAGACTCGAAATTTCTCGAGTCTTTTTTTATTTTCTGTTAAAAATGGGTGGCGCCTGACCGATAATAAATATAGATGACCATGACAAAACGACTAGGTCTGTCTGACTTAATGTAGAGAGTAGTATAGAAATGAAGGGGTGTCGATGGCATGGCAGTAAATAATCCGTATGCGACGTATAAACAGTCTTCGGTTGAAACGAAGTCGGCGGGTGAGCTGACGCTAATGCTTTATGATGGTTGCTTGAAGTTTATCAAGCGAGCCGAAAAGGCAATCACAGACAATAACATAGAAGAAAAAAATACAAATTTAATTAAAGCGCAGAACATTATTCGTGAGCTGATGGTGACCCTAAACACCGATGTGGCTGTGAGTCAAAACATGATGCAGATGTATGATTTCATCATGTCTAAATTGGTAGACGCAAATACAGGAAGCGATCTAGAAGCACTGAAAGAGGCGGAGCGTTTCGTTGTTGAATTCCGTGACACTTGGAAAGAAGTCATCAAATTAGACCGTCAACAGCGTCATGGGTCAGGAAAGAGTGTCGGCTCAACTCATGGGCAAGCCGTGGGACGAATCACGCCTGAGAAAAAAGCAGTGGAAAAGCCTGCTTCTACTGAATCAGAGCGACCGACTATTGTGAGCGCGGCATCTAAATCTGCTAATCCATATGCGAAAGCACCAGTGGGGAACAACCCGTATGCGAAAGCGAAGCAAGCTGCCGCAGCGGCGGGCGTTGCCCATACGACGTTTAGAAAATAATAAGAGCGATCAGTGACTGAAAAAAGTCGCTGATCGCTTTTTTTATGGAGGGGAGAGTGTGCGGATTTTGTCAAGAATTTGTTAAATGCAGGGGGTGCGCTATGTGAGTGCATTCGGGCGCTATAGGAAGGAACTTGCGCGCTATGCGAGGCGACGCCTGCGCTATAAGAAAGGATCCACGCGCTATAGCACGAGACACGCGCTATAGGAAGCCACTCCACTACTAAATGACGAACTAAGACCCGCTATATGAGTGAAACTCCCGTCCCAGTCTACATTCTGTTAAAATAGAAAACATCAATTAATCCTTTGGAGGTGGAGTGTTATTTCAACTGAATTAACAGAAGCACAACAAACGTTTTTGAAAAACTATCAGGATTTACTGACAGAAGTGGAAAGTGCGATCCAATATGTTAGCGAGTGTTATATTAAAGACGATCACGATATTGGTGATAGACTGCTGAAAAGTGTCATGTTAGGGTTGATTCCCTATAATGAGGAGAACTTAACGATCCAATCGATTATGCATCATGATCGTGATGCAATGAATCATTTAACAAAATTTCAAGAGGCTGTTCGTTGGGCAGTGAATGTCGACGAGGTTTTTCCAGATGAACAGCAGAGGATGCGCTTTATTCACGAAACGCTTTTGCCGCGAAAGCAAAAGTGGAAAGCAATTATAGACAAGTACCTAATCACCCATTAGAGAAGGAGCGACTGGGACATGCCGGCCATTGATAAACCATTATCCGAATTAAAAAAATATCAAGGAACGAACCCGAAACCTGCTGATTTTGATGAATATTGGGAGCAGGCACTCGTTGAAATGAAAGCAACACATGCTGAAGTGGAGCTAGCTAAGAGTGATTTTCAAGTTCCCTTTGCCGAATGCTTCGATATGTATTTTACTGGAGTAAAGGGTGCGAGGATTCACGTTAAATATGTGAAGCCTAAAACAGAAGCGAACGTAAAACTGCCTGCTATTTTGCAATTTCACGGGTACAGCATGGACTCAGGAGACTGGAGCAGCAAGCTTCACTATGCAGCTCTTGGCTACGCCGTATTTGCCATGGATGTTCGCGGCCAAGGCGGGGATTCTGAAGATGTAGGGGGAGTGAAAGGGAACACGTTGCAAGGTCATATTACTCGAGGATTAGCTGATGATAAGCACGAATTGTTTTATCGGAACGTGTTCCTCGATACGGCTCAGCTTGCTGGCATTGTTATGGAACTCCCAGACATAGACGAGAATGAGGTCGTTGCCACAGGATGGTCGCAAGGTGGAGGTCTTACTCTTGCTTGCGCCGCCCTAGAGCCTCGTATGAAAAAAATTGCGGCCGTTTATCCATTTCTGTCAGACTATCAGCGTGTTTGGCAAATGGACTTAGCTATAGACGCTTATCAAGATATCAGGCGGTACTTCAGACGGTTTGATCCGCAGCACAAACGTCACGAAGCCGTGTTTGAAAAACTAGGTTACATCGATATTCAGCATTTATCTGACCGAATTCAGGCAGAAACATTGATGGCCACAGGCTTAATGGATGAAATTTGCCCACCTTCCACGCAGTTTGCGGCGTTCAACAAGATCCACTCTCTGAAAAAGTTGGAACTTTATCCTGATTTCGGCCACGAAAACTTACCAGGATTACACGACATCATTTTGCAGTATTTCTTAGAAGACAAAGATTGAACAGTTGACGCTGAAAAAAATCCCCTACCTGCACAAAGGGGAAAGGCAGGTAGGGGACCACTGGTTAAATTTAGCGGATTCTAGTTGTTGTGTTTCCAGTATGGCTTAACGGTGAAAAAAGTATACGTTCACAGACGTCTACATTTCTTTTAAAATCACTGAACTCAAAGGCTCTAGTTCTGCTGAAATTTTACGATTTTTCACTTCGTATCGACCATTGTTAAGGACATCTCGGAATGTTCCTTGAGAAATATCAGCCAACTCAACTTTTAGTTTGGACTCACTGCTATTCATGATGATGATAAAGCGTTCATGATCACCGGTTCGCTCAAAGGCAACGTATTTGTTGTCCTTTTCAGCTGACAAGAAGCGGAATGTCCCATCTTGAAGAGCTGAGTGATCTTTTCGAAGCTGGATCAATGTTTTGTAGAAATGGAACATTTCTTGATCTTGGTGCTCCTCTTCCCAGATCATCGGTTTTCTGCAGCCTGGATCACCGCCACCGTCCATGCCGATCTCATCTCCGTAATAGATACAAGGCGCTCCAGTATAAGTCAATTGGAACAGTGCCGCTAGTTTCATCCGTTGTTTGTTTCCATCAGCAATCGTTAATAACCGAGGAGTATCATGGGAATCCAACAAGTTGAATGCCACTTCGTTCGCTTGCTTCGGATAGGAAATTTCTATCGCATCGAGGCGTCCCATAAAGGATTCAGCATCGATCTCATCTTTAACGAAGAAATCAATAATGCTGTTTGTCACTGGATAATTCATGACTGCGTCAAATTGATCGCCACCGAGCCAAGCCATGGAATTATGCCAAATTTCTCCTAGGATATAAGCATCTGGATTCGCTTTTTTCACTGTAGCTCTGAAATCACGCCAGAATTGATGGTCAACTTCGTTAGCTACATCTAAACGCCAGCCGTCGACACCAACATCTTCTACCCAATAACGAGCGACTTCAAGTAAATAGGCCTTCACTTCAGGGTGTTCAGTGTCAAGTTTTGGCATTTCAGGCACGAATGCGAATGTATCATAATTCAGTGGATCGGTTATAACTGGGAAATCTTTAATGTGGAACCAGTCTTTGAATCGGGACTTCTCTCCGTTTTTCAACACATCTTGGAACGGTGGGAAGAAGTAACCAGAGTGGTTGAACACTGCATCGAGCATGATTCTTATTCCTTTTTTGTGCGCTTCTTTCACTAATTTCTTCGCTGTATCGTTATCTCCAAATTGAGGATCTACTTTCAAATAATCAATCGTGTCATACTTATGGTTTGAGAATGCTTCGAAAAAAGGAGTGAAATAAATACACGTAATTCCAAGTTCTTTCAAATAATCAAGGTTATCGATTACTCCCTGTAAGTCACCACCAAAGAAGTTGTCGCGAGTTGGCACAGCATCGTGTGTCCAAGCTTGGACATTCTTAGGATTTAGTGATGGATCTCCATTAGCAAAACGCTCAGGGAAGATCTGATAAAACACCGCATTTTTGACCCATTCAGGAGGAGAGTTTACGTCAACGTTGTTGAGGAATGGATATTCAAACATTCCAGAAGGAGACCAAAGCATGCCAACGCCGGACGAACTCAAATTGTCTTCATTGAAACCAACCTCGTTCCAAAACACGGTGCGATCATCTTTTTCAAACTTAAAAGCATACGCAAATCGTCGGAAAGGTGGTTTAATTGCGACCTGGTAATAGTCAAACATCGTGTCCTTAGCAAAGACTTCCATTTTCGTCGTGGTAATTTTTTCGGGAACGAAATCGTACTTATCTCCCCAAACAACGGACACTTGGTCCATATCATTCCGTTTCGTACGCACGCGGATATGCAAGGTTTCATTATCATAAGCATAGGCGTACTGTGATTTTGGTTGATGGTAAATCGCTTCTAATAACATGACTCTTCCTCCTTGGGGATGGACATCCCAGTTATTTATGATGTCAAGCTTGTGAAACAGTATTGAATCTGTCTGGAAACACCGCTAGAATAGAGTGCATAGTTGACTAGTCTAAATGATAAGGGAAAATAAGTGCAAACGTTTGCGCTAACGATATAAAAAAATAGGTTAATGCTAGTCATTAGTATACCATTTACGTGAAAGCGTGTCCATTCGACATGCGTGAATTAAATGATTAAAATTACCACGATGAAGGGGACAAGCATGATGAACGATATTCTTTTACTAGAGCCCGTATTAAAAGAGAAAGTATGGGGTGGAAATAAATTAAAATCCCAATTTGGTTATTCGATTCCTAGTGAACAAACGGGAGAATGTTGGGGTATTTCAGGGCACGAAAACGGCACAAATCAAGTCACCAATGGGGCTTTGCGAGGGAAGACGGTTCGACAACTTTGGGAGCAGCATCGCGAACTATTTGATCATGAATCAGGAGAGGAATTTCCTTTGCTAATTAAGATTATAGATGCAAAGGACGACCTATCTGTTCAAGTTCATCCGGACGATCACTATGCGAAAGAGCACGAAGGGTATGCTTTTGGAAAAACAGAATGCTGGTATATTCTTGATCGTGAGCCAGGTGCTGAACTTGTTCTTGGGCATCATGCGAATTCAAGAGAGGAACTAAAACAGTTAGTCAATGATCAAGAGTGGGACGGTTTATTCAAAAATGTTCCCGTAGAGCCTGGCGATTTTGTTTATGTTCCAAGTGGCACGGTTCATGCCATTGGCGGGGGCGTGTTAATTCTTGAAATTCAACAAAGTTCGGATATTACTTATCGGTTCTATGATTACGATCGTCCAGGTCAAGATGGTCAATTACGAGAACTTCATATAGAAGACTCCATCGCGTGTTCAATGGTCCCTCATCAAGATTCTCCTCTAAACCGTGAAACGTGGGAAGAAGAAGGATTGAAAGTAGAACGTCTAATCAAAGAAGATTATTTCACCGTTTATAAATGGGTGATCCACAAAGCAGCGGGTACGTTACTCCGTACGAATAATTCTTATCAACTTATAAGTGTCATTGATGGAGAAGGACAGGTTCAAACGGAGGACGCTATGCATTTAGTAAAGAAAGGAGATCACTTTATTGTCCCTGCTACGCTTAAAAACTACCAAGTAAGTGGAGATGTCACGTTTGTCGTCTCAGAAACGACGAAACATCACCAATAGTAGCGATTTTAAAAGAAAGGAGGTTGCCTATGAGGGCAATCTCCTTTTTAAATTGAAACTTTGATCGCGTAGTTTTAGAAAAAAACTATGCGGATAGCGTGCGTTCTTTTCAAATCCGGTTCATTTATATTGCAACGAATACTTATCTAATATGGATCTTAATAGCACATCATCTGAATTCATGTTTTCGATGTGTTTAATTTCCATGTTAAGTTTTAAATCCTTCAAGTTGTTCTGGATGTTTTTGAGCGATTCCTCTTGTTCGTATAATTGCTCATTCATTTCTTCTAGGTCATCGTGTTTGATCATTTTTGATTCAATGGTAGCTAGTTTATGCATCATAATCTTCAACAAATCAAGTTCTTTCAATTAATAATAACCTCCTTTCTGATGAATATATGCGCTCTTCGAAAGGTAATCTCCTCTTGTTCTTTTTTTATGAAGTACTTATGGAGAGGGAATGGTTTCAGCTAGAACTGGTGACTGCGGTTGGATATTGGAAGATGAGGAGGATGCTGATGGCACTTTTTGCTGTAAGTTTTCAGTAGGATGAGAGTCTCCGTGAGTTTGAACTGATTGCGAAGGGGGGTGTTCTTCTTTTGGCTTAGGCGGAATGTGAACTTGTTGTTCTTGTTCACTCATTTTTTTCATGGCTAGAAAGGTGACATTTTCGGCAATGACATCTGGAATGGTCAGTCGTTTTTGATTATCAAATTCAATAGATCTCATTTGAAGCCGCCCGCTGACTGAAATTAATGACCCTTTTGTACAATAATCAGCTACAGTTTCAGCAAGCTTGTTCCAGGAGACTAATTGAATGAAGTCGGTATCATAGGTTCCCGATGGATTTTTAAATGGTCTCCGCACAGCTAACGTGAAGCGAGTATATGAGACTCCCTCACGAGTTGTTTGTAACAAAGGACTTTTAGCCATTCGGCCAATTAAGGTAAATTGATTAAGCATAATGAGGTTCTCTCCCTTAGAAAATTAGTGGTATGATTAGAGGCTTGAATAAAGTGGAAGGTACAAGTCTACGTGTCTTTCCTCCTTTGCGATATAGTCACTTGATTGGAGAGAGGGAATCTTGCGAGGTAAAAAATCATTTTTAAGGTTCTCCCTCTTTAAATTGATTGTTTTGTTCAACGTTTTGGCAGTTCTTATCCACAGCTGATGTTGAAGGGTAGTTGATGTATTCTGGAAGATAAGTTCGATGATTACTCTTGGTAGACAAGAGAAACGTTAAACGCTTTGACCGTAGTCCAATGAAAGTTGAATGTGGTCAGTTGTATATTATTAAATCGAGTAGCATGGAAATTTGACCAGCGTACTAGATAATAATTGGGGAATAGAGTTCTCCATGGAGAACTTTTCTCGTTCTATAGTTTACTTTTTTTGTAATCTATAGTCGTATTTTAATGAATAATGTCACAAGCAACAATAGTTCTATATACCTAAAAGAGATGAAGAGTTGTTACAAGTATGTGAACAACGGTTGTTTAAAGGTGAAATTCAATAAAGCGCTATCAATAGCATCGTAACAACATATCATAATTTGTCGAAATAATCAGTTAAAAATGATTTGACGGATGGTTTCTCCCTTGTTATATTAAAAATGTAGGATATACCTACACATTTTCAACGAAGGGATCGTGTTATGAATATGCAAGGAAAAGTAAAATGGTTTAATGCAGAAAAAGGTTTTGGTTTTATTGAGCGAGAAGATGGAGATGATGTGTTTGTTCACTTCTCAGCGATCGAACAAGAAGGTTTCAAGTCACTTGACGAAGGTCAAGAAGTTGAATTTGAAATCGTAGAAGGTGCGCGTGGACCTCAAGCGTCTAACGTCGTAAAAGTATAATTCGCATCCCTGAGTTTCAATTATTTTAAAAACCAGTTTCATGGCTGACGAATCAAGGTCATGAAAACGGATAGTCACTTATAGCATTTAGGGAACAATAAGCGAATAGCCATCCCGTTTTCCATTTGGAAAGCGGGATTTTCCTGTCATGTGAAGAGTTGAGAGCTTTTCTTTAAAAATGTTCGTTCTATCCTCATAGACCAATGTTTTTTAAAAAAAGTGAAAGGTTTTATTCTTCACCCAACTTCTACTCGTCTTTGCAAATTTTAATTGTTGTCCCAGAGTGAGGGGGATTTTTTGTAAAGATTATGAACGATTTATGGACAGGCGACTCATTTCGATAAAAATTTACAAAGTTTATTTACGTTTAAGCAGGAATATAAAAGGGGTATGTGGAATATTACATACATAACCGAAAGGAGGAATTTGCTTATGAATTTTAATATTCGTGGCGAAAACCTAGAAATTACTCCATCATTAAGAGATTATGTAGAAAAAAAGGTAGGTAAACTTGAAAAGTATTTTGACACCATCCCATCTTCAGATGTACATGTGAAGATGAGTGTCTTAAACACCGATCAAAAAGTAGAGATAACGATTCCGATGCCAAAGCTTTTATTACGTGCAGAGGAAAAACATACTGACATGTATGCGGCGATTGATCTTGTAATTGAGAAACTCGAAAGACAAATTCGAAAGCATAAAACAAAAGTAAACCGCAAATTCCGCGGAGATGACAGCTTAAAGTATATGTTTAAAAATGAATTAGAACCTGTGTCACAAGAAGAAATTCCAGAGGATGACGAGATTGATATCGTTCGAACAAAGCGCTTCGATTTGAAGCCGATGGACGCCGAAGAAGCGGTCCTTCAAATGGATATGCTAGGACATAACTTCTTCGTATTCTCAAACTCCGTAAGTGGATTTACAAATGTTGTTTATAAACGTAAAGATGGACGATACGGCTTAATCGAACCGGAATAAGCCGAGTAAATATAAAAACGGGTGGTCTCAATGATTACATTGGGGCCACCTATTTTTTGTTTAGCGATACTGTAGATTTTGAGTCGTAGATGACTAGACAGTAAAAAAAATGGATATCTACAAGTTGATAAAAAATGCAGAGTAATGTAGAGGTTCTGTAGTCCGTAGACCGATCTGTATCCAGCTTGAGACCTGCTGTGTTCTGTTTGAATGATCTTATATCCTGTTTGAGAGAAGTTGTAGCCCGAAAAAAAACAAGCCGGACTCAATGTCCGGCTTGTTTCTCTATAGATGAGAGGCCCTACTAAATTCTAATTATCCAACAATGCGAATACGATCAGTTTCGCCGATATCAGTCTTTCCATCTTTTTCAATCTTCACAGATTGACCTTCACTTAAGTTAGTGAAAATAATAGGTGTTATGACTGAAGGAGCTTTTTTACGAATTCCTTCAAGATCGAATGTTAAGAGTGGCTGGCCAATCGTTACATCATCACCTTGTTCTACGTGTGCTTCGAATCCTTCGCCTTTCAAGTTCACTGTATCAATCCCCACGTGAATTAAGATTTCTGTTCCATCTGCGGCTTCAATGCCAATCGCGTGTTTCGTTGCAAATAAATTGACAATTTTTCCGTCCACAGGGGAAACTACTTTTCCATCAGAAGGCTCGATAGCGAACCCGTCACCCATCATTTTTTCAGCAAACATGTTATCTGGAACTTCAGAAAGAGGCTTGATTTCACCTTTTAGAGGCATGGAAACTGCCACATTACTCTTCACTTTCGCAGGTGCTTCACTAGCTCCTTCTTCTTCAGGAATTGGCGTGTTGCCTTTGATGATATCTTCCATTTGTCCCTTGATCGTTTCAGAACGTGGTCCAAAAATTGCTTGAACATTTTTGTCAATTTGCATGACACCGGACGCACCAAGCTTCTTTAAACGATCTTTATCTACTTTAGAAACATCTTCAACACTGATACGTAGACGCGTAATACAAGCGTCTAAATACGTTAAGTTTTCTTTTCCGCCAAATGCTTTTAAAACTTCAAATGGTAATTCAGTGTTTCCAGTTGTTTTCGTTCCTTGTTTTTCATCATCGGCATTTGGTTCTTCTCGACCTGGAGTCATAAGGTTGAACTTCTTAATCGCAAAACGGAAACCGAAGTAATAAATCACAGCAAAGACGAGACCGACTGGAATGACGAGCCACCATTCTGTTCGTCCAGGTAAGATACCGTATAAGAAGAAGTCAATGACACCACCGGAGAAGGTCATCCCGATTTGAACGTCTAACAAGTGCATCGTCATGAATGACAATCCGGCAAAAATCGTGTGGACTGCGAACAACAATGGCGCAACAAACAAGAAACTGAACTCAATAGGTTCTGTGATCCCTGTTAAGAAAGAAGTTAATGCTGCAGAACCCATGATACCAGCAACGATTTTCTTCTGGTCAGGACGTGCACAGTGGTAAATAGCAAGAGCTGCAGCTGGTAAACCGAACATCATGAATGGGAATTTCCCTGTCATGAATGCGCCTGCTGTCACTTCTGCACCATCACGAATTTGGTTAAAGAATATTTGCTGATCCCCGCGAATCACATCACCGGCAGCGTTCGTGTAAGTTCCGAATTCAAACCAGAACGGAGAATAGAAAATGTGATGTAAACCGAATGGGATTAAAGCACGTTCAATGACACCAAAAATAAATGTGGCTAATGTACGATTTGATTCAGTCATGAAGTAAGAAAACGTATTTAAACCGTCTTGTGCAAACGGCCATAAGAAGTTCATAATGACACCGATAAGGATAGCAGAGGCTGCTGTTATAATCGGCACGAAACGTTTTCCGGCAAAGAAACCTAAATAAGACGGCAATTCTATATTGTAATATTTATTATACATATAGGCCCCGAGCAGACCTGCGATAATCCCTCCGAAAACGCCTGTTTGTAAGGTTGGAATTCCAAGAACATTGGCAAACTCCGGGTTGTCTGCAACCATTTCAGGTTGGACACCACTGATGACACTCATTGTCATATTCATAATTAAGTAACCAATAATCGCAGCAAGTCCGGCGACGCCGTCACCTTTTGCTAAACCGATCGCTACACCAACGGCGAATAATAGCGCCAGGTTACCGAAAACGACATCACCAGCAGATTGCATCATTTCCGCTGTTAATGCAAAAAATGCTGAATCTAAAAACGGCATTCTTTCAATCATATCCGGGTTTTGCATAGCATCCCCGAAGGCTAACAAGATCCCGGCAGCAGGTAACAGTGCGACGGGCAACATGAGAGAACGACCGACTTTTTGCAGTGTTCCAAAAGCATTGTTAAACATGTTTCATTCCTCCTACATTTTTTAATAAGATAATAATTGCGTAGATGAAAACGAAGCTAACAACGAAAAAATGACAACAAAAAAGGCATGAATGAAAAAGAATGCAGTTAAACCAAGATAAAGGTATACTTTACCTTAGGTTTTCACTACGTTCCTTTTTCACTCATGCCTGCATAACCAGTAACACGGAAAAAGAGTCGTAAGACGAATTTCCAAGTTCTATTTATTTTTCAAGTTGTCCAGTCTCTGTAAATGCAATGTCAAATAAACGGCTTCTGCATCAGGTACTGTCTTTTTTAATCGCTGTTGCATAATTTTCATCAGCTTCCACGACAAAGTATAGCATAACGGATATTCAGCCTGCAATACTTTTTTTAGACTGTCTTGATTCTCCGTGTAAGATTCCGTTTGGATTCGTTCAATGGCATGGTGAAGGTGGCGAACGAGACGCAAATAGTTCATATCTTGCCGATTAATTTTCGTCTTTAAATAATTTTCAATAATTCCCACGAGCTCACTGACGAGCTGAGTATGTCTGTTGATTTCAGCTAAATTTCGGTTTGTGATAGCACTGTGAATATGTAATGTAATAAATCCGATTTCCCCTTCTGGGATTCTAATGCTGAGTTTCTCGTTTAACCATTCAGAGAGTTCCGTAGCGGCAGCGTATTCTTGTGGATAGGCTAGTTCTGTCTCTTGAAGAAATGGATTAACAATACCATGCCCTTGTCGGATTCGTTTCACAGCGAAATAGAGGTGGTCTGTTAAACCAACATGGATATGTTCGTTAAGTTTGGTACCAAACCGTGTCTCGAGTTTTTCGATAAACTCATTCATAACACCAATAAATTCTTCATCTACATATTCCAATAAACTCATATATTGTGCTTGTTCCTGAGAATCTTTTAAAACAAAAAACTTCTCCGCACGCTCGCCGGCGACTTCTTGTCCGGGCTGCTTCCCGAAGCCAAGTCCTTTTCCAATGAGCACAACCTCTCCATAGTCAGGGTGGGCCGCGATAATCACATTATTATTTAATATTTTTGTTACGGAAAGCATAGCATCCACTCCGAACTCCTTAGTCACTGTTGCATCAATCATATCAGACTGCCTTTAGTAAAACTATTATATCAAGTAAAAAAAGTAGTTCAACAAGAACATGAAAACGTCAAATCTTGACAGTGTTACTGCCAGAGAGGAATGTCTGTCCCGCCTCTGCTTGTAAGCCGACTTGCAAACTGATAAAATGAAGGGTAGCGTGAAGTTAGTGTGCTGAAAAATCAGAAGGATATGTCTTCGATCTCTTTCTAACTATCCACACACTTCGAATTAAAGATCCGAATGAATGATCGCTGGTGCTAGCACTGGGCGATACGATAAACGCATGTGAACGTTCAAGTGTTAATAGAAAAAACGATAAGGGAGCAATGTCCGATGTTAGGTTTATTAAGAAAAGTCATTGGAGATACGGATGCAAGGCACCTAAAAAAATTAACGAAAACGATTGATGAAATTGAAGCACAAGGAGAAGAGATAAAAAAACTTAGTGATGATGGTCTCCGACAAAAGACAGAAGAGTTCAAACAGCGTTATCAGGACGGAGAGAAACTTGAAGACCTTTTACCGGAAGCTTTTGCTGTTGTGCGTGAAGGGGCAACCCGTTCACTTGGAATGACTCATTACCGAGTTCAGCTACTTGGTGGGGTTGTTCTCCACCGCGGAGATATTTCTGAAATGAAAACGGGGGAAGGTAAAACATTAGTAGCCACCCTTGCAGTTTATTTAAACGCCTTGACTGGAAAAGGTGTTCATGTCGTAACGGTCAACGAATACCTTGCTAAGCGTGACGCGGAAGAAATGGGGAAACTCTATACATTTTTAGGCTTGACTGTAGGGTTGAATTTAAGCGGAATGTCAAAAGAATCCAAGCGCGAAGCCTATTTAGCAGATGTGACATATTGTACGAATAATGAATTAGGCTTTGATTATTTGCGTGACAACATGGTGACGTATAAAGATCAAATGGTTCAACGACCATTGCATTATGCCATTGTCGATGAGGTAGACTCTATCCTAATTGATGAAGCAAGAACGCCGTTAATTATTTCTGGTTCTGCTCAAAGGACAACGGATCTATACTCTGCCGCCAATTCTTTTGTACGTATGTTAAACGATGAGGAAGATTACACGTATGACGAAAAAGCTAAGAATGTCCAATTAACAGATGATGGAGTAAGTAAAGCAGAGCGCACATTTAATATAGATAACTTATTTGATTCTGAACACGTACAACTTAACCATAATATTAACCAGGCTTTAAAAGCTCATAAAGTCATGATTCGTGACGAGGATTACGTTGTAGATGATGGAGAAGTAGCCATTGTCGATCAGTTTACGGGACGACTCATGAAAGGTAGACGCTACAGTGACGGTCTTCATCAAGCCATTGAAGCGAAAGAAGGCTTGGAAATCAAGCGAGAAAGCATGACTCTTGCTTCTATTACATTCCAGAACTACTTCCGTATGTATGAAAAGCTTGCAGGAATGACCGGGACAGCGAAAACGGAGGAAGAAGAATTCCGAAACATTTATAATATGAATGTTTACTCCGTCCCGACAAACGAGCCGATTGTCCGTGATGACAAAGCTGATCTAGTTTATAAAACGATGGACGGAAAGTATAAAGCCATCGTGGAAGAGATCGAAGAACTTTATAAAAAAGGGCAACCTGTTCTAGTAGGAACTGTTAGTGTGGATACTTCTGAACTGATTGCCACGAAGTTAAAGCGGAAAAAAATTCCTCACAACGTGTTAAATGCTAAAAACCACGAACGTGAGGCTGAAATCATTGAGAACGCCGGCCAACCTAAAGCTGTCACAATTGCCACAAACATGGCAGGTCGCGGTACAGATATTAAATTAGGACAAGGAGTACAAGATTTAGGCGGTTTGTTTGTACTCGGAACGGAACGACATGAAAGTCGCCGGATTGATAACCAGCTAAGAGGTCGTTCAGGTCGTCAAGGGGACCCAGGCCGATCCCGGTTTTATTTATCATTAGAAGATACGCTGATGCGTCGTTTTGGCTCAGAAAACATGAGTAAAATGATGGAGAGAATGGGTATGGAAGAAGACCAGCCAATTGAAAGTAAGTTAGTTTCTCGTGCAGTCGAACAAGCACAAAAGCGAGTCGAAGGAAATAACTTTGATGCTCGTAAACAACTTCTCCAATATGACGATGTGATGAGAGAACAACGTGACGTCATCTATGAACAGCGAATGGAAGTCCTTGAATCCGAAAATCTTCGTCCTGTTGTAGAGAAGATGCTTGAATCAACTGTGGAAAGAAACGTCGCGTTATATACACCAGCGGAGGACGTGCCTGAAGACTGGAATCTTCAAGGGATCGTTGATTACGTGAACGCAACGGTGCTTAATGAGCAAGAATTAACGTTAAGTGAACTTAACGGACTTGAACCTGAAGAAATGACCGAGTTAATTACTGAGAAAGTGGAAGCTGAGTATAATCAGCGCGAAGAAAACTTCACTTCAGAAACGATGAGGGAATTCGAACGAGTCATCTTGCTTCGGACAGTAGACACGAAATGGACAAGTCATATCGATCAGATGGATCAGTTAAGACAAGGAATCCACTTGAGAGCGTATGGTCAAAACGATCCATTACGTGAATACAAATTTGAAGGCTTTGAAATGTTTGAAGAGATGATTGCTAGTATTGAAGAGGAAGTGTCACGTTACATCATGAAAGCGCAGATTCAGTCTAATTTAGAACGGAAACAAGTGGCTGAAGGCAAAGCTGTGCACCGAAGTGCAAACGACACAAGCCAAGAAAAAAAGGTGAAAACACCGTTCCGTAAAGGTGAAACGATCGGTAGAAACGATCCATGTCCTTGCGGATCGGGTAAGAAATATAAGCAGTGTCATGGCGTAGAATAAAAGGAATGCTTAAGGAAGGTGCTTTTAATAGAAGCACCTTTCCCCTTTTTATAGCTGAAGGGAAAACGAAGTCTTTCATATGCAGAGAAAAAGAAGGCATCTCCCCCATAACTAGTAGATGTCATAACGAAATATTCAACGTTTTATTTTAAGGTAGCCCAAATCAACGAAGAGGTGAATTGTCATGGAAATGTCAGAAATGAATCATGAACTTACAAATATGGCTAAAAAATTAGCGGACTTCAGGGGGTCTCTTTGACTTAGAAGAAAAAGAGACTCGGATTGCTGAATTAGAAGATGAAATGTCTGATCCATCCTTTTGGGAAAATCAAGAACAAGCACAAAAAGTCATCTCCGAAAACAATGGTTTAAAAGCTATGGCTGATACGTATCGACAGTTAGAAGCTTCGCTAGAAGACTTGGAAGTTTCTTATGAATTAGTCAAAGAAGAAAACGATGCTGACTTAGTGAAAGAATTAAACTCTGGAATAAAAGACCTTGTAAACAAGCTAAATGACTTTGAATTGCAGCTGTTATTAAGTGAGCCTTATGATCAAAACAATGCCATCTTGGAATTGCATCCGGGAGCGGGAGGAACAGAGTCACAAGACTGGGCGGCCATGTTACTAAGAATGTATACTCGTTGGGCAGAATCTAAGAATTTCAAGGTTGAAACGACGGATTATTTGCCGGGAGACGAAGCTGGAGTGAAAAGTGTTACCTTGTTTATCCAAGGACATAATGCTTATGGATATTTAAAAGCAGAAAAAGGCGTTCACCGTCTTGTACGCATTTCACCGTTTGACTCGTCTGGTCGCCGTCATACTTCCTTCGCTTCGTGTGATGTTATGCCTGAGTTGGATGATGCAGTAGAGATTACGGTTTCACCAGATGAACTCCGAATTGATACTTTTCGTTCGAGTGGAGCAGGAGGACAGCATGTCAACACGACGGATTCAGCCGTTCGGATGACGCATTTGCCAACGAATACCGTTGTAAGTTGTCAATCAGAACGTTCCCAAATCAAGAACCGAGAAAAAGCCATGAAAATGTTGAAAGCGAAGTTGTTCCAACAAGAAATGGATCGACAGCGTCAAGAAGCTTTAGAAGTCCGTGGCGAACAAGCGGAAATTGGCTGGGGAAGTCAGATTAGGTCTTATGTGTTCCATCCCTACAACATGGTAAAGGATCATCGCACAGACATGGAAACAGGAAATACTCAGGCGGTCATGGATGGAGAATTAGCTCCATTCATTGATGCTTATTTACGATCTCAAATTGATTAATGATCGTTAAAATTCGGGACAGTAAATCAATATAGAGGGTGAAGGGAGCGGTCTGGTGACTGCTCCTTT
The DNA here is from genome assembly GCF_003226325.1 of Salipaludibacillus keqinensis. Classification (GTDB taxonomy): domain Bacteria; phylum Bacillota; class Bacilli; order Bacillales; family Salisediminibacteriaceae; genus Salipaludibacillus; species Salipaludibacillus keqinensis. The sequence continues at coordinate 486,061 of NZ_PDOD01000003.1, forward strand.
TTCCTTATTCATTTTAATAATACATCACGTTAATGTAGTGCATCAAAACCATAGTAAAGCGTTACTCTGAGTGCGTTTACAGTGGGAATGAGCGGTGATATACTACGAAAGGATTTATAAGGAAGATCAGACACAAATACTTCTTACATACTTAGCAGAAATTCAGGTGATAATGATGATGATGAAAAAAATTCAACGCAAAAGAGACCTAGAACCACTAACTCCAGTACAGCGAACCTTATTTGAATTCGCCCATGTATTTTTTGGGTCAGCACTCGTTGCGATCTCGTTTAATATTTTCCTTCTGCCCAATCAAATTGCATCGGGAGGAGTCGCTGGGATCTCAACCATTGTTTACAGTATTTCGGCCATGGAACCAGCCTACACTCAGTGGGCATTAAATATACCGCTATTTGTAGCTGGCGTCCTGTTGTTAGGAGGAAGTATATCAGGAAGTGTTCTTTACGGATCGAAAACGTTAGCAGGAACGTTGTTTCTTCCATTTATAGTCTTTCTAACGAGAGACTTGGAACCAGCTACGTTTGATCCTCTCCTTGCTGCAATATTTGGGGGGATTGGTGTAGGGCTTGGATTAGGGATCGTTTTCAGATCTTATTCCTCAACTGGTGGGACAGATTTAGCAGCACAAATTATTAATAAGTACACAGGGTTATCTTTAGGTGTCTGTGTATTTATTATGGATGGATTAGTCGTGGCTTCCTCTGCGGCTGTTTTCGGTTTTGAATATGCTTTATACGCTTTAATTGGTTTATTTACAACAGGTAAAACCATCGATTTGGTCCAAGTAGGTTTTGGTTACTCAAAAATGGTGATTATTATTTCCCAATATGATGAAGAAGTAAAGCAAGGACTTTTAACGAAAGTGGATCGAGGCGTAACGAAATTATCAGGGTACGGGGGCTACACGAACCACGAAAGACCTGTGCTCATGTGTGTCGTCGGTAGGAATGAAGTGACGAGACTGAAGCGAATTGTTCAAACAATTGACCCGTCGGCTTTTGTCATAGTGAGCAACGCGTCTGAAGTTTTAGGTGAGGGTTTCAAAAAGAAATAAATAGGTTATAATGTAATACAGGGAGATATGAAAATCTTACCAAACAATTTCAGTTTGAGGAGGGGAAAAAATGAAGAAATTTCTAGGTTTAATGTTGGGGGCTGTATTAGTTCTCGGTGCATGCGGAGGGAATGATGGCAACAATGAAGAGCCAGCTCCGGAAAACAACGGGAACAATGCAGAAGAGACAAACAATGCTGCGGGCGATGATACATATGATCTCGCAAACGGCGAAGATATTTACGTTGGTAATTGTGCATCCTGTCACGGTGGAGATCTTGAGGGAGCATCAGGACCAGCTCTAGAAGGATACTCGCATGATGAAATTCTTGCGGCTATTGAGGAAGGTCCTGGAGGAATGCCGGCAGATCTAGCGACTGGTCAAGATGCAGAGGACGTTGCAGCTTGGATTACAGAACAATAATTGGAAATAATCAAGAGTTTCTAAGCACTGCTTAGAGGCTCTTTTTTTGTTATGTCACTGCAATCAATTGAAATCAAACTGTAAAAAACTTTAACTTTTCTTGTCGATTATTGATGATATAATGTTTAAGTGGGGAAGGGTGTTCTGGTTACTAAACTTAGTTGTGGTTTTTTTGAATAAAATGGAAAAAATCATACGCTTTTATATATTTGTTATTTATTTTGAGGCTACATTTAAATGATTTGTGGCCTATAATCATGTCAAAACACCTAGATAGACTATAAGTGAGGAAGTGATAGGGTTGATTCAAATGCAGGATGTCTGGAAGACTTATCCAAATGGTGTCATGGCTGTTAACGGCATTTCCATTTACATTAAAAAGGGAGAATTCGTTTATGTGGTAGGTCCAAGTGGAGCTGGGAAGTCCACGTTCATAAAGATGATGTATCGTGAAGAAAAACCTACCCGTGGTGAGATTTCAATTGATGGAAAAAGTTTATCGTCCACAAAAGAAAAACATATTCCGTTTTTACGAAGGAAGATCGGTGTTGTCTTCCAAGATTTCAAACTTTTACCTAGTTTATCTGTTTTCGAGAATGTCGCATTTGCTATGGAAGTCATTGAAGAAAGTAAAGCAAACATTCGGAAGAGAGTCATGAATGTATTGGATATTGTACGTTTGAAGAACAAAGCAAGATTCCTGCCTCATGAACTATCCGGAGGAGAACAACAACGTGTGGCTATTGCCAGAGCGATTGTTAACAATCCAGCTGTTTTGATTGCTGATGAACCTACAGGAAATCTTGATCCAGAAACTTCTTGGGAAATTATGCATATTCTCGAGGAAATCAATGATCGTGGAACAACGATTGTCATGGCCACTCATAACCGTGACATTGTAGACAGTATGAGAAAGCGCCTTATTGCCATTGAAGGCGGACGAATCTCCCGAGATGAAATAAGGGGGACATACAGTTATGAAAGCTAGAACGATGGGGCGACACATGAAAGAAGGAAGCAAGAACATTGTCCGAAATGGATGGATGACGTTTGCTTCTGTTAGTGCTGTCACCGTTACTTTGTTAGTTGTTGGCGCATTCCTCTTATTGATTATGAACTTAAACCATTTTGCAAATTCCCTTGAAGATGATGTTGAGATTAGAGTGTTCGTTGATCTAACCGCTTCAGAAGAAGAGCAGGATGATTTAAGAAATGACCTACAAGATCTTCCGGATATTCAATCTGTTGATTACATACCGAAAGACGAGGGACTTGAAGCATTTATTGATAGTTTAGGAGAACAAGGAGATTATTTCGAGAGTCTTCGAGATGAGAATCCATTGAATGACACATTTGTCGTTCGTGCAGATGATCCACAGGAAACAGAGCTGATTGCTGTGGAAATTGAAGAACTGGATCATGTCGAAGGAGTCGAATACGGAAGAGATATTTTCGACCAACTTTTCTCAGCCACTGATTTTGTGAGAATTGTAGGGATTGTTCTTATTGCCGGATTATTGTTCACAGCGATCTTTCTAATTGCTAATACAATTAAGTTGACAATACATGCTAGAAGAACAGAAATTCAAATTATGAAGCTAGTAGGAGCGACAAACTCCTTTATTCGCTGGCCATTTTTCATTGAAGGGCTGTTACTAGGAACATTCGGAGCTATTATTCCAGTCAGTGTGCTGGCATATGGGTATCACCGTTTTTATGAGACGATTGGCGAAAACACTGGATTGGATTTCTTTGAGTTTTTACCTACCTATCCTTTAATCATTCAAACAGCCATATTACTACTAGGAATCGGAGCAATTGTCGGAGTTTGGGGAAGCGTGATGAGTGTCAGGAAATTCTTGAAAGTCTAAGTAGCTTTTCCTTTTCATTTCTCATTAGCTATTTCCCAGGGAATATCATAGTATTTGTCGAAAAGAGGAGGGTCTAGATGGCTCAAAGAGTAACCTTCATGTTTTTAGCTTTACTTTTGATTTCTACCACTTTCATAGAATTTTTTAACACTTCTCATGTCTCTGCCAATGAAGGCGAAGAATTAGAAGAACAAATAGATTCTTATCAGGAAGAGCAGCAGAAAAAAGAAGAAGAAGCTGATAAAACGGAAGAAGAATTAGAAGAAATTGAACGTGAAATCAGTGAGGTTGAAGCTGAGATTCGTCAGTTAGACGAAGATATGGCTGACACTAACCAACAAGTTAATGAAAAAGAAACTGAAATCGAAGAGACGACAAGCCGTATTGAACAATTACGCGAAGATATAGAAGAGCTAGAAGAACGAATTGCTGAACGGGACGAGCTATTAAAAGAGCGGGTCAAATCTATGTATCAAAGCGGTGGATCTGTTAATTACATCGATGTTATTTTGGGTGCCCAGAGCTTTGGTGATTTACTTGAGAGAGTTTCAGCATTGCATTCGATTGCAGATCAAGACCGAAGCATTCTTGAAGATCACATTGAAGATATGGAAGCTTTAGAAAATGCGACGCAATCTCTTGAAAATGAGTTAGCAAGTTTAGAAGATCAACTGCAAGAGTTAGAGACTCTTCAAGCAAAATTAGCAGAACAACTTGATCAAAAAGATGAGTTAGTGGAAGAACTTCAAGGAAGAGGATATGTTCTTGAGGAAAACCTCATGTCTATCGATGAAGAGCAGTCCTTATTGCAAGCACAAGAAGAAGCAGCAAAACAAGAGTTAGCTGCGTGGGAAGAGGAACAACGAAGGTTAGAAGAAGAAAGAAAAAAACGTGAAGAAGAAGAGCGTCGTCAGCGTGAAGCTGAGCGGAAGGCACAAGAAGAAGCTGAACGTCAAGCGGAGCAAGAGGCTGAAGAAGAGGCTGAACGGCAAGCGCAGCAAGAAGCTGAGGAAGAAGCAGAGCGTCAAGCACAGCAGGAAGCAGAAGCTGAGGAAGCTGAAGAAGAAGCAAATCAATCCAACTCATCAAACAATTCTTCCTCTTCAGGGAACAGTTCATCCTCAAATGAATCAAGTTCCTCATCAAATGCTAGTTCTAGTCAGGCCTCAAGTGGTGGTGGATCAGCGACATTCCATCGACCATCTGACGGAAGAGTCACTTCAGGTTTCGATAGGAATCGAGTTCATCCTGTCTATGGAACAACTCGCCCCCACGTGGGAATCGATTTTGGGAGTGGCAACGGCCTAGGGATTTATGCTGCTGAGTCAGGAACAGTTGCTTCGGCTGGATGGATGAACGGCTTTGGAAATACGATATTGATTACTCATGTAGTAGACGGAAAAACATATTCTACACTCTATGCTCATTTAGCATCTATGGATGTCTCGGCGGGAGATAGAGTAAGTAGAGGTGAAACGATTGCCACGATGGGTACCACGGGTGTATCAACCGGAGTTCATCTTCATTTTGAAGTTCACCCTGGCGGATATGCAGGTCGATCTTCAGCTGTAAATCCTTCACCTTATTTACCTTAATAGTTGTCATACATGAATAAAGAAGAGTGTCCAGTTAAATCCTAAGCTGGACCTCTTTTTTTATCTGTCTGAAAATAGAACAGTAGGTTAGCTTGTTTTTACATCATATGAGAAGAAAGGTCATCGCTCCCGAAGGAATAGGACTAAAAGGGGGAATTTATTTGGCAGTTTCCTCAAGGATTACCTTTATAATGTTTCATCAAAATTGATCCCAAAAATTGAAACAAGATTTCCTGTATGCTAGTTATAATTTGGTCAAGATTATATATAATATAAGTTAAACAGCGCATTCAAATGAAATTTCGAGTATTCTCTTTCCTTTGATTGGTGTCAGGAAACTTTGACGAGTCGCCTCCCGCTAAATTCTAATGTGAATACTTTTAAATCATTCCTTATCTCTGTTATGATAGGGATAAATATCATGAGAACCGCTAATTTATTATTGCATGCTTCGGAATGCAGATAAAGGAACAGAATGGGGTGGAAAGATGAAGAATATGAGAATACTGTTTCCTTTAGTGATCGTTTTATCCCTTCTGTTAGGGGCTGGAGGAATGTATGCCGTGATGGCAGCTGTCGATGGGGATAATTCATCGGTGGTATTAGAAGAATCGCAAGTAAAAGAAATGATAGAAAGTAATGAAAACGAGGTCGAAGAAGTTTCGGGTAGTATTGAAACAGATGAAGACCGCATGGAAAAAATAGAGCAAGCTTTTCAAGTGATTTCAGACCGTTATGTGAATGAAGTAGACGAATCTGAGCTGCTTGAAGGGGCAATTTCAGGAATGCTAGAAACACTTGATGATCCTTATTCTGTCTATATGGACGCAAGTACGGCAGAAGAATTCATGGAATCTTTAGATTCATCTTTTGAAGGAATCGGTGCTGAAGTCAGCATGACAAATGGCAAGGTCACCATTGTTGCACCTTTTAGAGATTCTCCCGCTGAAGAAGCTGGATTAAGACCGAATGATCAAATCATTGAAATTGACGGTGAAGATATTGAAGGCTTGTCATTAAATGAAGCTGTTCTGCAAATCCGTGGGGAGAAAGGGACAACTGTTACTCTAACGATCGAACGACCGGGCGTGAATGATCCAATAGAAATAGATGTAGTTAGAGACGAAATTCCTTTAATAACCGTTTATAGTGATATCGTAGAAGAAGATGGAAAGTCAATTGGGGTGATCGAACTTCGCTCATTTTCCGAAAACACTGCAGAACTTTTTGAAGAAGAGTTAATGAAGTTGGAAAGTGAAGGAATCGATGGATTAGTTATTGATGTCCGAGGAAATCCAGGTGGATTTTTGCAGAGTGTTGAAGATATAGGGAATTTAATCATTCCTGGTGGAGAACCGATTGTTCAAATCGAAGGTCGAGACGGCGAAAGAACTCGGCATATCTCAAATTTAGAAGATGAAAAAGAGTACCCAATCATCACGCTAATTGATGAAGGTAGTGCTTCAGCTTCGGAGATTTTAGCAGCAGCCTTGAAAGAAGCTGGAGGTCATGACGTTGTTGGGAAAAGTACCTTTGGTAAAGGGACCGTTCAGCAAACAATACCAATGGAAGATGGAAGCCAAATTAAATTAACTTTATTTAGATGGTTAACTTCCGCAGGAAATGATATTAATAAAGAAGGTGTTGAGCCGACTATCGAAGTGGATCAACCTGATTATTTTTATGCATCACCTTTGAATATAGAAGATCCGTTATCGTTTGATATGTCCAGTGACCATGTAAAAAATGCACAGATCATGCTTAAAGGGATTGGAGAAGATCCAGGACGAACAGACGGTTACTTTGACCGTCAAACTGAAGAAGCAGTAACAGCTTTTCAAGAGCGTGAGGATTTAGAAGTAACTGGAGAAATAAATGAAGAAACGGCCGATCTTCTGCAACAACGAGTCATTGAATCCGTACAGGACCGTGACTCAGATAACCAATTCAAAAAGGCCATTGAGTTATTGACAGGTGAATAAATGAGTGAAGAAACTGATGTGCAACTGGAGTCGATTGCACATCAGTTTTTTCGTTCACTATCGTAAATTGACTAATTTGTAAAAAAATCGCTTTTCTTTTCTCATATTTCATTTACAATGAAAGGAAGAGAAACGATTTTTAATGAGTCACGGGTTAAGGAGGAATAGGTTTGGATGTCATTGGATTTGAGATTTTTAGAGCATTAGGTAGGTTCTTTTTACACCCTCTTACATATATATTCATTTTGGCAATTTTTTGGCTCGGTTTTCAGAGAGTGCAAAGAGAACGTAAAGATTTTCATACGCGGGTATACGATGTGATTCAACAAGTAACATCGCCTTTATCCATCGCAATTATCGTAGGTTTGTCAATTTCCATTGGAACGGTTCTTTTAGGAATAGAATTACCAGTAGGAATGATGGCTTTACTCACAGCTGTTTGGCTTTTGTTATTGCCCTTGCGTCATGCTAGATGGTTAAGTATAACCGTAGCAGGTTCTATCGCTCTGATTGTTGCTCCTTTCTTACCGGCAGGTGGAACAGAATTTTCTTGGTTGAACGGGTGGCTAAGTGACCTGCAGCAAATGAACTTGGTTAACCTAGCTTGGCTATTAACAATATTATTTATTGCGGAATCCTTGTTAGTTTTAGCAGATGGATGGAAACAATCTTCTCCTGCAATTGTGAAGAGTAAACGAGGAAAGATGGTTGGGGAACATAAGGCGTCTCGTTTATGGTTTCTCCCTGTCTTTCTCCTATTTCCAATGGGAGAGTGGTCGGGAAATCAATGGTGGCCATTGTTTGAACTATCCAGTGGTGAAACTTTCGGATTGGCCCTTTTTCCATTCTTACTCGGTTTTCAAGCAAGAATTCATAGCGAGTATCCGATGGATGGTGTGAAGAAAATCGGGAAAAGGTTATTGCTAGTAAATATTGCTGTGATCACACTAGCGGTTATAGCATATTTTTATCCAATTGTTGCTTTCTTCGTAGCGGCAGTCATTCTTTTAGGGAGAGAATTAGTTTACTTCTTGTTCACGTCTGCAGATCAACGTAGAACCAGTCTTTTCACTGGTAGGGAGAAAGGATTGAAAATCCTTGGCATCCTCCCGCATTCGACTGCTAATAAGATGGAACTTGAAGTGGGAGAAATTATCGTAAAGGCGAATGGCCGTGAAGTCAATTCTCAACGAGAGTTTTATAATGCCTTACAGCAAAACTCAGCATACTGTAAACTGGAAGTGACTGATCTTGACGGAGAGCTTCGTTTTACCCAATCGACTATTTTTCAAGGGGACCACTATCAGATTGGCTGTTTATTCGTTCCGGACGATGAAGTTGGAAATCTTTCCTACCGTGCTCTCCGCTCCTCTGTCGTCATTCATCAAGACCGGGCAGAGTTGGATGAGGGAGCGCCAGAACATGATGACGGAGAGATCGTAGTGCTCCATGAAGAAACGACTTCTTTAGACGATGGTGCTGAAGAATCTGACAGCTACGATGAAGACATGGAGCCTGAAAAAGAATTGGCTGCTACAGAGGATTCATCAACTGATGAATTCAAAGAAACGACACTTGAAACAGACAGGGTAGAGGACGCCCAACAGGAAAAAGAAGCGCATCAGTCAGGATCACCATACGGACAAGCCGCCGGATTGGCAAGTTTCTATGACGAGTTTCGTCAGACGAAAATAGACAGAAATAGATGGACTCCAAACTCAGAAGAAAATTCACAAGGAAAAAAAGAAAACGAATGAACAAAGTTCACACCTGCAGCCGCAGGTGTGTTTTTGAATTTATAAAAGCTATAAATGGAGATTTTTTAGAGAGAACGAGAACTCACAAACTGCAGGAAATGATCTAGGATAGAATGATAAGGAACAATCTCAGGTTTGTCAGGATACGAGAATGTATGTTCGTTTTTTGCTTGTTTTATGGTATAATGATAAACAAATGTGAAGAATGGGTATAGGTATAGTTATTAGAGCTATTTCCTTGCAATCTAATGAGTTGAGTACGAAGATTAGAGACAGCAATGAACGTCTATACTGCTCAAGAGTAATCTATTCATTAACCAATAAGTGTGTAAAACAATAAATGAAAGATAGTGGATGGTTTTCAGAGGAGGAATAAATGTGGCAATGGAAGAAACGCACATATTTGATTTACATTCAAAGTATCAACCGGCAGGAGATCAACCAAAAGCAATTGAGAAACTAATTGAAGGTGTGAATAATGGTGAAAAGTATCAAACTTTATTAGGTGCCACTGGGACAGGGAAAACCTTTACAGTTTCTAATGTCATTACAGAAGTGAAAAAACCGACATTGGTTATAGCCCACAATAAAACGTTAGCAGGGCAGCTTTACAGTGAGTTTAAGGAATTCTTCCCGAATAATCGTGTGGAGTATTTTGTTAGTTATTATGACTACTATCAGCCAGAGGCCTATATCCCCCAATCAGACACGTATATTGAAAAAGATGCCAGTATTAATGATGAGATTGATAAGTTGCGTCATTCGGCTACGAGTGCTTTATTTGAGAGAGAAGACGTCATTATTGTTGCAAGTGTCTCTTGTATCTACGGTCTCGGTTCTCCTGAGGATTATCGCGATCTTGTTATCTCCTTAAGAAAAGGGATGGAACGAGAACGAAATGGACTTCTTCGTCAGTTAGTAGATGTTCAGTACGAGCGTAATGACATTAATTTTACCCGGGGGACGTTTCGTGTAAGAGGCGATGTTGTTGAAATTTTCCCCGCTTCAAAAGACGAACACTGTCTTCGTGTCGAGTTTTTTGGAGATGAAATTGATCGGATCACGGAAGTGGATGCTTTAACGGGTGAAGTGCTCGGTGAAAGAGATCACGTTGCTATTTTCCCAGCTTCTCACTTCGTTACTCGTGAAGAGAAATTAAAGAAAGCGATCGTAAACATTGAAAAAGAATTAGAAGAGACTTTAAAAGAAATGAATGATAAAGGAAAGTTGCTGGAGGCCCAACGCTTAGAGCAACGGACTAGGTATGATATTGAGATGATGCAGGAAATGGGATATTGTTCAGGGATTGAGAACTACTCTCGTCACTTAACCTTTCGTGAGCCAGGAGCCACTCCCTATACGTTACTAGATTTCTTTCCGGATGACTTTCTTATTGTCGTCGACGAATCCCACGTCACATTGCCACAAGTTCGAGGGATGTATAACGGAGACCAAGCACGAAAAGGCGTTCTCGTTGATCACGGATTCCGTCTTCCTTCTGCAAAAGATAACCGTCCATTGACATTCGACGAATTTGAAAAACATATCAAGCAAACGATTTTCGTTTCAGCAACACCAGGACCTTATGAACTTGAACACTGCCCGGAAATGGTCGAGCAAATTATTCGCCCTACAGGTCTACTCGATCCATCGATTGATATTCGACCGATCGAGGGTCAGATTGATGATATGATCGAGGAAATTCGCATTCGCAAAGAGCGAAATGAACGAGTGCTAGTGACAACGTTAACGAAGAAAATGTCCGAGGATTTAACTGATTACTTGAAAGAAGTGGGCATCCAAGTTAAATATCTTCACTCTGATATAAAAACGTTAGAGCGGATCCAAATTCTTCGAGAACTTCGTCAAGGTCAATTTGACGTTTTAGTTGGAATTAACTTGTTGAGAGAAGGATTGGATATCCCTGAAGTGTCTCTTGTGACCATCCTAGATGCCGATAAAGAAGGCTTCCTTCGAGCTGAGCGCCCTCTTATTCAAACAATGGGACGGGCAGCGCGAAATGCAAATGGCCACGTCATTATGTATGCCGATCGCATGACCAATTCCATGTCAGTTGCGATAGAAGAAACGAAACGTCGGCGAACAATCCAAAAAGAATACAATGATAAACACGGCATTACGCCGCAAACGATCCAAAAAGCGATACCAGAGTTGATTCAAGCGACTTATGCAGCTGAGGAAGAAGAAGCATATGAAGCATTTACGAAAGCTCCTTCTCAGAAATTAAGCAAGAAAGACCGAGAGCAAGTGATTGAACGTATGGAAAAAGAAATGAAAGAAGCAGCGAAAGAACTTGATTTCGAACGTGCCGCTGAACTACGGGATATCGTTTTAGAATTGAAATCGGAAGGGTGAACGAACGAATGGCTTTAGATAACATCGTTGTAAAGGGAGCGCGTTCCCATAACTTAAAAGATATTGACGTCACGATTCCAAGAAATAAACTTGTCGTCATGACGGGGCTTTCCGGTTCTGGTAAATCATCCATTGCCTTTGACACCATTTACGCTGAAGGACAGCGGCGCTATGTAGAATCATTGTCTGCATACGCTAGACAATTTTTAGGCCAAATGGATAAGCCGGATGTGGATGCCATTGAAGGCTTATCTCCGGCTATTTCCATCGATCAGAAAACAACTAGTAAAAACCCCCGTTCGACGGTTGGAACGGTGACTGAAATATACGATTATCTTCGTCTCCTATATGCTCGTGTCGGTCGGCCGATCTGTCCGAATCACGGGATTGAGATTAGCTCGCAGACGGTTCAGCAAATGGTCGATCGAATGATGGAATATCCCGAACGAACAAAAATGCAAATTCTTGCCCCCCTTGTATCTGGTCGGAAAGGCACTCATGCAAAAGTGCTTGAAGATATCAAGAAACAAGGATACGTTCGTGTAAGAGTTGATGGTGAAATGCTTGAAGCATCTGAAGACATTCATCTAGAGAAAAACAAAAAACACAGCATTGAAGTAGTGATTGATCGGATCATTATTAAAAACGATATAGAATCTCGCTTGGCTGATTCTATGGAAACCGCGTTAAACCTCGCTGATGGCCGTGTGATGGTGGATGTCATTGGTGAAGAAGACTTGCTGTTTAGTCAAAAGCATGCTTGTCCTTACTGTGGTTTTTCTATTGGTGAATTAGAACCTCGGATGTTTTCCTTTAATAGTCCCTTTGGTGCCTGCTCATCTTGTGATGGTTTGGGTCATAAGCTTGAAGTGGATCTTGAACTTGTGATTCCAGATGAGTCCCTCTCATTGCGAGATCATGCCATCGCTCCATGGAAACCGACGAGCTCTCAATATTATCCTTCCTTATTAGAAAGCGTGTGTGATCATTTTGGGATTGATATGGATGTGCCCGTGGAAAAACTGCCAAAGCATCAACTAGATAAAATATTGTATGGTAGCGGAAATGAAAGAATTTATTTCAGATACGAAAATGAATTCGGGCGTGTTCGCGAAAAAGAGATTTACTTTGAAGGCGTGATGAAAAATATTTCCAGGAGATACCATGAGACAGGCTCAGACTATATTCGCGAGCAAATGGAAGGATATATGGCTCAAAAACCTTGTCCTACATGTAAAGGAAACCGGCTCACTCAAGAAGCATTAGCCGTTAAAATTTCAGAACGCCATATAGGAGAAATCACCGACCTTTCCATAAAAGAAGCAAAAGTCTTCTTTGAAGAATTGACGCTGACAGATAAAGAGATGACCATTGCGCGGATGATTTTACGGGAAATCAACGAGCGTCTAGGCTTTCTAATTAATGTAGGCTTAGAATATTTAACATTGTCCCGTTCAGCTGGAACGTTATCTGGAGGAGAGGCTCAACGAATTCGTCTTGCCACCCAAATCGGTTCCTCGTTGATGGGGGTGCTCTATATTTTGGATGAGCCGTCCATAGGCTTGCATCAACGAGATAATCATCGACTTATCCGAACGCTAGAGCGAATGAGAGATTTAGGAAACACTCTCATTGTTGTGGAACATGATGAAGATACGATGCTTGCTGCCGATCATTTAATTGACGTTGGTCCAGGTGCGGGAGTTCACGGAGGCGAGATTTGTTCTACCGGGACACCGGAAGAAGTAAAGAATGATCCCAATTCCCTTACAGGGCAATATTTATCTGGAGCTAAATTCATTCCTCTTCCTGCTGAACGACGGAAACCAGACGGCCGAAAGCTGACCATTCGTGGGGCCGAAGAAAACAACTTGCAAAAGACCAATGTAGATATTCCATTAGGTTTGCTGCTGGCTGTGACAGGTGTCTCAGGCTCAGGGAAAAGCACACTGATTAACGACATTCTTTATAAGTCCTTAGCTCAAAAGTTAACGACTTCTAAAGCGAAACCAGGGAAAGTGAAAAAAGTTGAAGGGATCGAACAGCTGGAAAAAGTAGTGGATATTGACCAATCGCCTATTGGCCGAACGCCTCGATCCAATCCGGCTACTTACACTGGCGTATTTGATGATATTCGAGATGTGTTTGCCATGACGAATGAAGCAAAAGTTCGTGGATATAAGAAGGGTCGATTCAGTTTCAACGTGAAAGGTGGCCGCTGTGAAGCTTGTCGAGGAGACGGCATCATTAAAATTGAGATGCACTTCCTTCCAGACGTCTACGTGCCATGTGAAGAGTGTGACGGGAAAAGATATAACAGAGAAACATTAGAAGTGAAATATAAAGGGAAAAACATCTCTGATGTGTTGGCCATGACCGTGGAAGAAGGGGTGTCATTTTTCGAAAATATCCCTAGGATCAAACGGAAAGTTCAAACATTGCACGATGTGGGACTGGGCTACATGAAATTGGGACAACCAGCCACTACCCTGTCCGGTGGAGAAGCTCAACGAGTGAAGCTTGCCTCTCAATTACACAGACGGTCCACAGGAAAAACAATGTATATTCTTGACGAACCGACAACAGGACTGCACGTTCATGACATTGACCGACTACTGAAGGTGTTGCAGCGTCTTGTGGAGAACGGTGACACCGTTCTGGTCATTGAACACAATCTTGATGTCATCAAAACGATGGATTATGTGATTGATTTGGGACCTGAAGGCGGTGACAAAGGTGGACGTCTAGTGGCCAAAGGAACACCAGAACAGGTGGCCAAAGTCAACGGTTCCTACACAGGCCAATACCTAAAACCAGTATTGGAACGAGAACGGGAAAGAATGAATGAACGGATGAAACAAAAAGAAGGCGCTGGCTCAGTTTCATAGAATAATTTGTAAAGAGCGACAAGTTCTACTTGTCGCTCTTTTTATCATGCGTTGAAGGTCTGGTGCAGAGGACGTTGTCGTAAATTGTTATGTGTCGCAAGTTGTCATTTATTATGATGCAATCGCCGACTTATACGACCTAACTGGCATTCTATATAACGCAATGAAGATTCTATACGCACTAGCTGACCACGAAATAAAAAGAGGTATTTTAGAATTTTTGTAGAATAGAAAAGGAGATTAAATAAAAAAGGAAGTGGTCTCCCGTAATGTTGATCAAGCCACGAACGACTCCTGTAAAAAACCTCGTTTTATCCGCTGTTTTACCTATAATTTCTCCCGACCACCCTAAATGGAACCAGTTGACTCAAGAATATAAGAGACGGTGCTGGGGATATGTAGGAGAACAATCCCTTGAATATTATTTAAGCTTTTTGCCCCACGATGAATGCTTTATTTTACACGGATTGAAGCTTGAAAATGGCACTGGAAATCATTTTTCAATCGACACCCTGATTATTTTTCAAGCGTATACGTTGATTGTAGAAGTAAAACATTGGACCGGAATCATCGAAGTTCAAATTCGAGGAGAACTCTTGAAAATAAATGGCGAGTCAAACGTTGTTTTCGATGACCCGATTCAACAAGTGAAGCACCAGACTTGGCAGTTAGGTGAATGGGCTAGAATACGCAAACTAACCTTACCTCCCACCCAGCATGTAGTCGTCTTCTCTTATTCCAAATTACAGATCGACAACGCACACCTCCTCTCCCCTAAAGCGATTAGAAGTAATCAACTCTTGGAAAATGTGCGATTATGGAACGAACTCCATCCCACCTCAACAGACCGCTTCTCCTTAAATCAACTCGAAAATACAGCATTATTATTAAAAAATAGTCATATCGAAGAAGAGTTTTTCTATCCGTCTATTCATAAACTAGGTCTAACAAGTGAGGAAATCTCTTCAGGTGTATTTTGTACGGCGTGTAATTATGCTCCCATGAGTAGAATCAAACGAACTTGGAAGTGTACCAAGTGCGGGAAACAAGACAGGGATGCCCACGTGAAATCTTTAGCAGCTTTTATCCTTATGTTTGGGAGGTATGCTACTAGCATCGAATTGCAAAAGTTCTTAAACATAAATAAGTCTTCAATCGTGTGGAGAATCCTGAGGGAGCTAAAGGTATCAAAGTCAGGACGCACGAATGCTACAGTCTTTGATTTATATTCAAGTGAAGTCTTGAAAAAGGAAGTGATGAAGTGAAAAATAGATTATAATTGATATATACAAAGCAAAAGTCACTGTCGAAATTTGTTATACGCAGTAACTCCCGATCTATACGAACGAACTGAAGATTTATACGAAGTAACTGCCGAGCTATACGAACGAACTGCACTTATTCGAAGCAATGTGATGCAACCAACCGGGCTGTTTAATCGTAACCTATAGTAATTAAAAGGAGGAATGCAAGATGCATGAAGAGAGAAAAATGATTCTGAAGATGATCGAGGATGGAAAAATTTCAGCAGAAGAGGGCTTGCAACTTTTGAATGCGTTGAGAGATGACAAAGACGAACCCTCGAACAAGAAACCGAATCAAGAGAAAAGAGGACCTCATGGGAATGAATCATTCGACGATCAGGAGCAGACCAAGCGTAAAGAAACAGATCACTATCTTTCTCGGAACGTCAATTGGGATGGCGGAGGGTACCGGCGAGCGGAAGAGAAAATGACCACATTCGCTTCAAGATTTTCTGAGTTTGTCGAAGAGGCTGTCCATAAAATTAAAGAGTTTGATTTGGATTTCAATTTCGGTTCTTCCGTGGAAGTGGAGCACATTTTCCAACATAAAGGCGCCGTTGTGAAAGATGTGGATATTCACGTGGAAAATGGCAGCGTCACGTTTCTTCCGTGGGACGAAGACGATATTCGGATTAAATGCCAGGTGAAGGTTTACAAAGTTCGAGATACAGATGAAGCTAGACGGGTATTTTTAGATGACGTACACTTCTCTTGTTCTAACGAAAAAGTACGGATGGAAGCCAAGAAAAAGTCTATGAAAGTAAATACTGTCGTTTACGTACCGAAACAATATTTAGAGAAAATTAAGTTGTACGCGTTTAACGGGAAAGTAACTGGGGAAAATGTGACCGTAAAGACGATGGAAGCAAAAACCGTCAATGGTCGCGTTGATTTCCAAACTATCAGTGCAGATCATGTTCAGCTTGAAACGGTCAATGGCACGATTTCCGTTTCGCATCTCGCGTCTACTCAGACAGATGTGAAGACAGTGAACGGGACCGTATCTGTTCAATCATCTAAAGGTGATTTAGATGTGGAAACGTTAAATGGAACGATTCACTACACATTAGTAAAGCAAGCGAATGCTCGCGCCTATATGAAAACCACTACAGGCAGCGTAAATGTGCGTGTTCCAGATAACGTGAAAACGGAAGGTGAATTGAAAACAACGGTTGGAGGAATTCAGTGCGATTTACCAAAATTGACGATCATCGATGAGAAAAAAGATTTCGCAAGCAAGAAAATGTCATTTTTAGCGAACAAACAAGAAGAAGCTCATTTTTATTTAGAAGCAGAAGCGACAACAGGAACAATCGCAGTAAAAACTAGCACATGATGTTGTAAAGGAGAGTGGATAGGATGAACAAATTATATCGAACAACAGGTGACAGAAAATTAGCAGGTGTATGTGGGGGATTAGGCAGGTATTTCAACATTGACCCCACAATAGTTAGAATCGTGATGCTGATTCTGATTATCCCATTTAACGCAGCAATTATCCTCGCATATATTATTGGAATATTTGTGATTCCTAGTGAAGCGGAAGTGCAAAGATAATGGGCTGGCTCATACAACTAATTGTTCATGCAGTCGTACTGCTGATCATTGCAAGCTTCTTTCAAGGGTTTGAAATCGCGGGATTTGGAACGGCTTTATTGGCCAGCTTTATTTTGTCAATTGTGAACTTGATTGTAAAGCCGATTCTCGTCGTACTTACTCTTCCGGTGACTGTGATTACATTAGGATTGTTTATGTTCGTCATTAATGCCGTCACATTACTTCTCACTGCAGCGATTATGGGAAGTAGTTTCGTCATCGACGGGTTTGGTTTAGCGATTCTCGCTGCGATTATCTTTGCTATCTTAAGTGCACTGATCCACTCGTTCATCGTTGACCCTATTACAAAGCGATAGGAGACGGTTCAACACCTATGTTTAATAAGCGACAAGAATTTGCTGACTCTGAAAACTGTCCGAGGATGGTTTTCAGAGTTTTTTCGTTTGCCTAGACACCGTATTTTCACAAAAAAATAACGAATACTGATGGAATATGCTAAAATAAAGCTAATGGTTTATAGGTACGATTAGGATGCAAAGACATCCAAAGGAGGTCAAAATTAATGTCAGAAGTAACAGCGAAAGATTTAATGGAGGAGTTTAGTCTTCAACTCATAAATGATGAAGAATCTGTAACGTTTCGACCGATTCCCACAAGTGATATTTCCCGCCCAGGAATGGAAATGGCAGGGTACTTTACTTATTATCCAGCAAAAAGAATTCAATTGTTGGGGAAAACAGAAATGTCTTTCTACGAAGAACTAACAGAAGATGAAAAACATGACCGGATGGTAAGACTATGTACATACGATACCCCAGCGATCATTCTTTCAAGAGGAATGGAAGCACCTGAAAATTTGATTGAAGCGGCTAACAAAACTGGCGTACCGATTCTTTCCGCTCAAATGACAACGACAAGACTGAGTAGTCAGTTGACGACCTTTTTAGAAAGCCGTCTTGCTCCAATGACAGCGATTCACGGTGTGCTTATCGACATTTACGGAATCGGTGTCATGATTACTGGTTCAAGCGGCGTCGGTAAAAGTGAAACGGCCCTTGACCTTGTTCGACGTGGTCACCGGTTAGTTGCAGATGATTCGGTTGAGATCCGTCAAGAACACGACGGCATTCTTGTGGGGAGAGCACCTGAATTAATTAAACATCTACTTGAAATCCGCGGATTAGGGATTATTAATGTGATGACCTTATTTGGAGCAGGGGCTGTTCGTAACTACAAACGGATCGGCCTTTCAATTGACTTAGAGACTTGGGACCAAAAAAAGCAGTACGACCGTCTTGGCTTAGATGAAGAGACGATCAAAATTTTTGATACAGATTTACCTAAAATCACCTTGCCGGTTCGTCCAGGACGTAACTTAGCAGTAATTATAGAAGTGGCAGCAATGAACTTCCGGCTAAAGCGAATGGGAATCAATGCTGCTGAACAATTCTCAGAACGATTAAATACTGTGATTGAAGATGGAGACAGAGACGACTTTTAACATCTTGTGAAAGTAGGCAAACTTTTCATTAAATCTTCATAATTATGATACATTATGAAGGGATAGCTACTTGCTGTCCCTTCTATTTATTCAACAAATTTTGAAAAATTAAAGGTGTGAGGTTCTAAGTGATGAAGGAGTAATGCTTTAGAGCAGCGCAACTAAAGACAAAACGAGGTGTACATATGATTATAGGAACGATTGAACCATTGAACCCCATTGCGTTTGAGATTGGTCCCATATCGGTTTACTGGTATGGAATTTTAATTGGGTTAGGGGCTTTCTTAGGCTACTTGCTTGCGAATCACGAAGCGAAAAAACGAGGATTCCCTGAAGATATGCTAGCTGATCTACTCATGTTTGCTTTACCGGCAGCAATTATCGGAGCAAGGTTATACTATGTAATCTTCCGTTGGGAGGACTTTGCTGGTGATCCGTCACGTATCTTTGCCATTTGGGAAGGTGGTTTAGCAATTCATGGCGGACTGATTGGTGCAGTGGTAACGGGGCTTATTTTTGCGAAAATTAAAGGCTTTTCTTTTTGGAAGATTGCTGACGTAGCCGCACCTAGTATTTTATTAGGTCAGGCGATTGGCCGCTGGGGGAACTTCATGAATCAGGAAGTTTACGGTGGCGAGGTATCACGGAGCTTTTTGGAAAACATGATGTTACCCAATTTTATTATTGATCAAATGTATATTAACGGGGCGTATCATCAGCCAACTTTTCTCTACGAATCGATTTGGAATCTTCTTGGAGTCGCATTACTATTATACTTGCGACGTGTCAACCTTCGTCGCGGCGAATTGTTTATTACGTACGCGATTTGGTATTCTGTAGGCAGGTTCTTTATAGAAGGAATTCGAACAGATTACTTATTAATTTTTGGCGTGCTAAAAACAGCACAAGTAGTTTCGATTATCACCGTTATTGGCGGGATTATCTTGATTGTATACCGACGGAAAAAAGGATTAGCGAACAAGCGGTACCTTGACGACGATACACCACCGAAAAAATCAGGAAAAAAGAAATCACATGGAAATAAAAAGAAAAAATAGCTAGGAAGGAGACTGGACAATGAATACGTTAAAACAAGGTTTGAAAACCGGTCTCCTAACAACGTGGAAACTAGGAAGAATTATTTTCCCGATAACATTGATTGTCACGATGCTTAGCCAGACCGTGGTCATGGAGTGGCTGACGAGAGTGTTATCACCTTTAATGGGGTTCATCGGATTAAGCGGAGAATCTGCTATCCCGCTAGTCTTGGGCAATGTATTAAACTTATACGCGGCGATCGGGGCCATGCTGACCATGGATTTAACGGTTAAAGAGGTATTCATTCTAGCTGTTATGCTTTCTTTTTCCCATAATTTATTTGTAGAGTCAGCAGTAGCTAAACAAGTAGGATTAAGTATCTCGATCGTCCTTCTCGTAAGGATCGGTTTGGCTCTTATTTCTGCTTGGGTCATAAATTTGGTCTGGCAAGGTGGTACCGAGAAAGCTAGCTATGGCTTTGTTCCTTCAGGGGGAACGGAGAATATTGAAGGGTATGGTGCCATCGCTCTCTATGGAGTGGAGAGCGCTGTAATTGGTATTCTCCAGTTAGCGGCGATTGTGATTCCGATTATGATCTTTATTCAGGTCATGAAAGATTTAAAGTGGCTGCCCATTTTCTCCCGATGGATGACTCCATTCACGAGAATGTTAGGGATACACCCTAACACATCAACGACTCTGGCGGCAGGGTTAACCTTTGGTCTGGCATATGGAGCGGGCGTAATGATTCAAGCAGTTAAAGAAGATGGGGTTAGTAAGAAAGACCTTTATTTAGTATTCATTTTCCTAGTAGCGTGTCATGCTGTCGTCGAAGATACGCTCATATTTGCCCCATTAGGCATTCCTTTGTGGCCCTTGTTGCTTGTTCGATTAGGAGTAGCGATTTTACTGACGATTGCCGTGGCCATTGTTTGGAACCGGCTAGAGAAAAAACAGAACCAAGATTACGAAGCAGAGGAAACGCACGAAGCTTCTTATTCCCAACGATCTTAATTTCATAAGAAAAGCACTAACGGAGGTTTAAATACATGACGAAAAAAATAGATACAATTTTGTTTGATTTAGATGGAACGTTAATTAACACGATTGATTTGATAGTGGCGTCGTTTTTACACACGATGGAAACGTATTATCCTGGGGAATATAAAAAGGAAGATGTGGTCTCTTTTATTGGACCGCCGTTGTCAGAAACATTTGAAAAACTTGATCCTGCAAAAGTAGAAGACATGACGACAACGTATCGGACATTTAATCATGCACAACATGATGAGTTGGTTACAAAATACGATGGTGTGAGAGAAACGTTGGAAATATTGGCCGAAGAAGGTTATCACATGGCGATAGTGACGACAAAGAGAAGAGAAACAGCTGTGAAAGGTTTGGAATTGATGGGACTAGATCATTTCTTCACTGTTGTGATTTCCTTGGATGAAGTGACCAAGTACAAGCCTGACCCTCAGCCACTTGATAAGGCATTAGAAAAACTTGGGTCGTCAGCAGATCGAGCCGTCATGGTCGGTGATAGTGAGCACGATATTCTTGGCGGGAAAAACGCTGGGACGAAAACGGCTGGAGTTTCTTGGAGCATTAAAGGCAGAGAGCACCTTGCTTCTTATGAGCCGGATGTGATGTTGGAGAATATGACAGATTTATTGGATTATTTAGGTGTAAAGCACAACATAGATCACAAATCTTTCAGCTAGAGGCAGGTGCGTCGAATGGGGCGAAACACAGATCGTTACCCGGTTGAAGAAGCGAATTCCTTGTGGCAAGTATATAAGACGGTCCCTTTTTTCAAAGTGGTGAAGAATTTTGTCGTCATTCAGCTTGCTCGCTACACCCCTTTTTTAGGGATGAAAAATTGGTTATACCGGACTTTTTTACGAATGAAAGTAGGCGATGAAGCGGCGGTCGCACTAATGGTCATGATGGATGTCATGTTTCCTGAAAAAATATCCATCGGTAAAAACTCCGTCATTGGATATAACACAACGATTTTAGCTCATGAATATTTGATCAAAGAATATCGCCTCGGGGAGGTTCACATCGGTGACGAGGTGATGGTCGGCGCAAATACGACGATCCTTCCTGGCGTA
Organism: Salipaludibacillus keqinensis; assembly: GCF_003226325.1. Classification (GTDB taxonomy): domain Bacteria; phylum Bacillota; class Bacilli; order Bacillales; family Salisediminibacteriaceae; genus Salipaludibacillus; species Salipaludibacillus keqinensis. Next base: position 507,546 of record NZ_PDOD01000003.1, read on the forward strand.
ACCATCGGAAATGGGGCAATTGTATCGGCTGGAACGCTAGTACATAAAGATGTTCCTGAAGGTTCGTTCGTTGGAGGAAATCCGATGCAACTCATTCGCACAAAAGAGCAAATGGATCAAGAAAATAAGACTTGAGAAGTGTCAGAAAATCAAATGATGACAAGATTTCTAATAAAACGTTAGCCATGGCTAGCGTTTTATTCATATCCATTGAAAGAGCTGTCTTTATAGATATTTATAGTTGACTCTCTATACATTCCCTTGTAGACTACTACTTAAGATCTTTATTGCTCTATCATATTAGCGGACTAAAGCAAAGGCGATAGTAGCCTTAACGGCGCAATATAAAATGACTCAATTAAACTGTGGCCATCGTTCTCATCTAAGGACGTAGAACGACGACCTTTACCAAGCAGTAGCTAAAATTAAGAAGAAACTGACTGATCTTATAAGGATCAGGGAAAGAAATAGAGAGAAAAGGAAAGGGGTTCATGTCATGACAAAATTATTTATGTTTGAAAAACCGCTCGGTATGAGAGACACATTGCCAGAGTTATATCAATTGAAAAGACAAGTGAAACAAGCGATCTCAACAGAAGTATCTCAATGGGGCTATGAACCGATTGAAACACCGACGTTAGAATTTTATGAAACGGTAGGTACAGCCTCGGCTATTCTTGACCAGCAGTTATTTAAATTGTTAGACCAGCAAGGCAATACGCTCGTACTTAGACCGGACATGACGGCACCTATTGCAAGAATTGCTGCCTCTACGTTAAATAAAGAAGACCGACCTTTGAGGTTAACATATGATGCGCCTGTGTTCAGAGCACAACAGCGTGAAGGAGGAAGGCCGGCTGAATTTGAACAAGTGGGGGTAGAATTGATTGGAGATCAGTCGAATAGTGCTGATGCTGAAGTGATCTCTTTAATGATGGCTTCTCTTGAAAGATCAGGAGTTCAATCCTATCAAATTGCCATTGGTCACATTGGCTTTGTAAATGCTCTACTTAAAGAAGTGCTTGGAAATGATGCTCGAACCGATCATTTTCGTCGTTACTTATACGAGAAAAACTATGTTGGATTCCGAAAAGAAGTAGAACAACTCCCTCTATCGTCCATTGATAAGAGACGACTTTACGATCTGCTTCGATTAAAAGGTGGTCCAGAAGTCATTGAAAAAGCCCGTCAGCTTGTGGAAAGTAAAGAAGGACAAGCCGCGTTAGATCAGCTAGAACAGTTGATTTCCGTATTAGACACCTATGAACTGGCCGATCAAATGATGATTGATTTAAATTTAGTGATGCACATGAGTTATTACACTGGGACAGTCTTTGAAGCATATAGCGAAGGATTAGGCTATCCCGTTGGTAGCGGCGGACGATATGACCAACTGTTGGATCAATTTGACCATCATGAACCGGCTACCGGATTTGGTCTGAGGTTAGACCGATTAACAGAAGCGATAGGCAAAGAAAAAGATGCCTTGTTAAAAGATACGTGCTTGATCTTCAGTCATGACCGTCGGAAAGAAGCCATGGAAAAAGCAAAAGAACTTCGCGGTACGGGCCAGTCTGTGGTCATGCAAGAGTTAACAGGAGTACAAAATGTTGATGCTTATTCTGCACAGTTTCAGGATGTCATTTATTATGTTGGCACCAACGGAAATGGAGGTGCATCTCAATGAGTAAAGATTTAATTACTGTTGCCATGCCTAAAGGCCGAATTTTTGAAGAAGCGGTTGAATTATTAAAAAAAGCAGACTATCCTCTTCCACCTGAATTTGAAGAGTCAAGAAAGCTGATTATTGAAGTACCTGAAGCAGGTATGAGATTTATCTTGGCGAAACCAATGGATGTTCCCACTTATGTTGAGCATGGTGTGGCAGACGTTGGGGTTGCAGGAAAAGATGTAATGATCGAAGAAAAACGTGACATTTATGAAGTCCTTGATTTGAAAATTAGTGCGTGCTATATGGCTGTAGCTTCACTGCCGTCATATAACCCAAAATCAGAAGTGGCGCCGAAAATTGCCTCGAAGTATCCAAACTTAACGAGTGAATATTTCCGTCAGCAAGGGGAGCAAGTGGAGATCATTAAACTGAACGGATCGATTGAGTTAGCACCAATTATAGGGCTTGCTGATCGAATTGTAGATATTGTTTCTACAGGGCAGACTCTTAGAGAAAACGGGCTGGTAGAATTAGAGACCATGATGCCGATCACTTCTAGATTTATCGTCAATCCCGTAAGCTATCGAACGAAATCTGCTCAAATTGATGACATGGTGGATCGGTTAGCTGAAGTGATTGCTAAAGGAGAGAATAACCAATGAACATCATACCTGTAACGAAGGATCTCTCATTAAAGCGAACAATCGATCAAGGCACGGCAGATCAACGTCAAGCAGTTTCAGAAATTTTACAGTCAGTTAGGTCAAATGGAGACGAAGCTGTTCGCCAATATACGAAGCAGTTCGATCACGTCGATCTTCAAGATACGCTCGTCACAGAGGCAGAACTGGAAGCTGCCTATGCCAGCGTAACAGAGGATATGCTAGCGATTATTCGCGAAGCGATCGAGAACATACAAGATTTTCACCAGCGGCAAGTGCAACAAACATGGATGACCACAAAGGAAGATGGAACAATTCTCGGTCAAAAAGTGACTACTCTTGATGCGGCCGGTGTCTATGTTCCGGGAGGTCGGGCAGCATATCCTTCATCGATTCTCATGAACGTCATCCCTGCACAAGTGGCAGGGGTGAAACGAATTGTCATGACTTCACCTCCACAACAAGATGGGAAGCTGTCAGACATCGTCCTCGTAACCGCTCACGAACTTGGGGTGGAAGAAATTCACAAGATTGGAGGAGCACAAGCGATTGGAGCTCTTGCCTATGGAACCGAGACGATGAAACCAGTAGATAAGATTGTAGGACCTGGGAATATTTTTGTTGCATTAGCGAAGCAACTCGTTTTCGGTACAGTGGATATTGATATGATTGCCGGACCAAGTGAAGTAGCGGTCCTCGCGGATGAAACGGGTAATCCAAGCTATATCGCTGCCGATATGCTTTCTCAAGCGGAACACGACCCTATGTCGTCGGCCGTTCTCGTTACAGACGACCGGACATTAGCGGAGGCTGTTTCTCGTGAAGTGACAGAGCAGCTGCAAACTCTACCAAAAAAAGAGATTGCGGAAGCATCGATAAACGATTTCGGAGCAATTTACTTGGCCGAATCCTTTGAAGAAGCAATCGATGCTATAAACGAATTGGCTGCCGAGCATTTGGAGATTCATGCGGCTCACCCTTGGGACGTGCTCCCGAAAATCCGCCATGCCGGGGCTATATTTTTAGGTGAATACAGTTCAGAACCGGTAGGTGACTATTTCGCAGGCCCGAATCATGTGTTGCCAACGAATGGAACGGCTCGTTTTTCCAGTCCATTAAATGTAGAAGATTTCACGAAAAAATCCAGCATTATCTCATACAGTAAGCAAGCTCTCGAGGCAAACGGCAAGAAAATTGCTGCCTTTGCACGACTTGAAGATTTAGAAGCTCATGCACGAGCTGTGGAAAAACGATTGGAGGCTGACAATGGATAAGCGACAAGCGGCAAAAACGAGGAAAACAAATGAAACGAATATCGACTTACTATTTAATATTGATGGACAGGGAAAAGCGGATTTAACAACGGACGTCCCGTTCATGACGCATATGCTGGATTTATTTACTCGTCACGGATTATTCGACTTAACGTTAACAGGAAAAGGCGATACGGAGATTGATGATCACCATACGACAGAGGATATGGGAATCGTGTTAGGTGAAGCACTGAAAGAGGCCCTCGGCGATAAGAGAGGGATTCGCCGCTACGGAAGTGCACTCGTGCCAATGGATGATGCGTTGGCTCAAGTGGTGATCGACTTAAGCAATCGTCCTCACTTTGAGTTAAAGGGAGAGATTCCGCAAGGGAAAGTAGGCACGTTCGATACAGAATTAGTAGAAGAATTTCTGTGGAAGCTTGCCCTTGAAGCGCGTATGAATTTACACGTGATTGTTCATTACGGAACGAATGCTCACCACATTATAGAAGCGATCTTCAAAGCATTAGGTCGGGCCCTTGATGAAGCGACGCAAGTAGATCCTCGAGTAGATGGAATTCCTTCTACGAAAGGAAGCTTGTCATGATAGGCATTATTGACTACGGAATGGGTAACCTTCATAGCGTAACAAAAGCGCTGGAGCGTTTAGGACATACGCCCTTTTTATCGGAAAAACCAGAAGAACTGTCTGAAGCGTCGATGCTGATCCTTCCAGGAGTGGGCTCATTCAAAGATGGAATGGAAGAATTGGCCTCTCGTGGGCTTGATACATTTATTAAACAGTGGGCAGAAGATGGCAAACCGTTGTTAGGAATTTGCCTAGGTATGCAACTTTTATTTGATGAAAGCGAAGAGAATGGACAAACAAAGGGTTTAGAGTTACTTCCAGGTAAGGTGTGCCGCTTTAAGAAAGGCGACTATAAAGTCCCACATATGGGGTGGAACCGACTGGTGTTTGAGAAACCGACTCATCCTGTTTTGAACGATGTGCCAGAAGGCCATGTTTACTTTGTTCATTCTTATTTTGTAAAGGAAAAAACACCAGAAGTGCTCGTAGCAACCGCTGATTACGGAGGAGAACGAGTCCCGGCTGTTGTCGCACAAGGATCCGTATGGGCCACGCAATTTCATCCGGAGAAGAGCAGCACTGTAGGGATGAGTATTTTAAAAAATTATTTAAATCAAGAAGGGGAGTCGAACCATGAGTGAATTTACCATATACCCAGCTATAGATATTCGCGGAGGGAAATGTGTTCGTCTTTTGCAAGGAGATTATAACCAGGAGACGGTATACGGAGACTCACCCTTTGAAATGGCTTCGAGCTTTGAAAAAAAAGGTGCTAAATGGATCCACATGGTGGATTTAGATGGAGCAAAAAAAGGTGAACCAGTCAATCATGAAGTAGTATTAAGAGCTGCTAAAGAGTTAAAAGCTCACGTACAAATTGGCGGGGGGATCCGAACACGCCAAGATGTAAAAACGTATTTAGACGGAGGCGTTGATCGAGTTATCTTAGGCAGTTCCGCGATATCAGATCCTGAATTCGTGAAAGATATGCTTAAGCAATATGGTGGCGAACGAGTGGCAATTGGCATCGATGCTCGAGACGGATATGTGGCTACACATGGCTGGTTAAATACATCCAAAGTAAAATCAGAAGAACTAGGAAAAGAGCTTGCAGAGCACGGAGCTGAAACGTTTATCATGACTGATATTTCCCGCGATGGCATGATGCAGGGACCGAATGTCCAGGCAATTGCCAGCTTAGCTGAAGCGACAGGTAAGAAAGTGATTGCATCAGGTGGGGTCAGTTCTATGGATGATGTGTTGGAACTTGAAACGCGCAGAGATTCAGGAATTTCAGGAGCGATCATAGGCAAAGCCATTTATACAGAGAAGATTCGACTAGAAGAAGCGATACGGGAGGTGCAGAGCTGATGCTGACTAAACGGATCGTTCCTTGTCTCGATGTAAAGGAAGGGCGCGTTGTGAAAGGCGTTCAATTTGTGAATTTACGTGATGCCGGTGATCCAGTAGAATTATCAACGTTTTATGATCAACAAGGTGCCGATGAATTAGTGTTTCTGGATATTTCGGCTTCTCATGAAGGTCGGGAAACCATGGTCGATGTGGTTGAAGAAGTGGCGGGGACGTTAGCGATTCCCTTTACTGTTGGTGGAGGAATTAATACGTTAGAAGACATGAAACGAATCCTGCGCGCCGGTGCAGACAAAGTGTCTTTAAACACGGCAGCTGTCAACCGCCCACAACTCATCCGCGAAGGAGCGGATTTCTTCGGATCTCAATGCATTGTTGTAGCCATTGACGCGAAATGGGATGATACCCTTGATTCTTGGCGTGTTTATACTCATGGTGGAAGAAAGGCAACGGATTGGGAAGTGGTGGCATGGGCGAAGGAAATCGTCAAACAAGGAGCAGGTGAAATCCTTCTTACTAGCATGGATGAAGACGGAGAAAAAGCAGGTTTTGCTATATCTTTAACCAAAACAATTAGTGAAGCGGTCTCTGTACCTGTGATTGCTTCAGGAGGTGCTGGTAATCAAGAGCATTTTCATGAGGTGTTTACGGAAGGAAAAGCCGATGCTGCCCTCGCTGCATCGATCTTTCACTATCGTGAAACTTCCGTTGCAGAAGTGAAAACGTATTTAAAAGAAAAGGGGCTGGAAATCAGATGAATATCAATCAACTATCCTTCGACGAGCGAGGATTAATTCCAGCAATCGTGCAGGATCAACAATCAAAGCAAGTATTAACCCTTGCTTACATGAATGAAGAATCATTAACGAAAACGATCGAATCGGAAGAAACTTGGTTCTACAGTCGTTCCCGCCAAGAACTTTGGCATAAAGGAGCTACCTCAGGCAATACCCAGAAAGTAACGGAGATCCGTTTTGACTGTGATCAGGATGCTCTCGTCGTATTGGTGGATCCACAAGGTCCCGCTTGTCATAAAGGGGATTACAGCTGTTTTTCTGATACATTATGGGCAAAACAAGGTGCTTCTTCTGATGGAGCGAGAAACGACAATCGATTCGCGATCATTGAAGAACTGGAACAAGTTATTGCGACTCGGGAAGCGGAGCGACCTGAAGGAGCTTATACGACTTACTTATTTGAAGAAGGGGTCGATAAGATCTTGAAAAAAGTAGGCGAAGAAGCGTCTGAAGTGATTATCGCTGCTAAAAACCGTGACAAAGAAGAATTAACGTGGGAAAGTGCAGATTTACTTTACCACTGGCTCGTGCTGTTACGTGAACAAAGTCTGTCATTGGATGACGTGCTAAATCGGTTAGCCGATCGCCATGCAGGGAAAAAAGGGTAAATCTTTATTAGGGGCTGTCTAATAAGTCGATAAACAATCGACCTAAAGGCAGCTCTTTTTGTGAAGTCTTTTAAATATAAGCAGCGTGACCCAACAGATCAGGACGAAAACGAGAGGAATCATGAGGAAAAAATGACTCATAAGCAAATATAATAAAAAGAGATTGTCACCAAAAATATTGCTTTTGGGACAACCTCTTAATTTCACCTTATTTTATCCATTCTTCGCTTGCAACTCTGCTTCTTCATCATGCTTTTTAATTAAATCCGCGGTTAACTGGCCGGATAAAGTAACCATCGGAACACCTCCGCCTGGGTGAGTAGAGCCTCCTGTGAAATAGAGATTCTCATACAATGAGCTTTGGGCAGGAATTTTAAAGCCACCGTTCGTGCTTTTATTAGCTGCAATCCCGTAAATAGAACCACCGTTCGATCCGTATAGATCTTCGATTGTGTCTGGTGTGAACACATATTCGAATTCGATCGAATCACGCAATCCCTCCATGCCCATACGTTCTAATTTATTCAACACGACGTCTCGGTAAGCATCCCAATCTCCATCTTTTTTCATGGCAGTTTTAGGTGGGACATGAGTGAGAACGAATAAATTTTCTTTTCCTTCGGGAGCCTGGCCTGGATCTGATTTAGAAGAGACCCCGATATATACAGTCGGATCGTCTGCTGGAATTCCTTTATCATAAATTTGTTTGAATTCGCGTTCAGGATCTTCTGAGAAAAAGAAGTTGTGATGTTTCAAGTCCTTGAATTGTTTATTTACACCAAGCAAAAGAACAAGTCCTGACACGGTTGGCTCATACGTTTTAGATAACTGCTTTACTTCTTTTTTGGTTTTTGAGTTTTGTGGAACTAGCGCTTTATAAGCTGGGATCGCTTCTAAGTTAGAGACAACCACATCCGCCTCATACACATCACCATTTTCAGTGACGACACCTTTTGCTTTGCCCTCTTCAATGACTACATGGGAGACTGGGGTATCTGTTAAGACCTCCGCTCTCAATTCATCGAGAACTTCTTGCATCCCTTTAGCGATGTTATACATACCGCCTTTAACATAGAAAATACCAAGTCCAAGTTGAACATAAACTAACTGATTTAAAATGGCTGGGGCTTGGTAGGGGTTGGATCCTACATACATGACAAAAAAGTTAAATAATTGTTCTAAATGCTTGTTGTTAAAGTGTTTTTTAGTACCTTCAGCTACGGTATGGAAAGGATCCATCGACAGAAGTTCTTTTAAGTTATGCTGAGTTCGTAATTCTTTTAATCCTGAAATGCTCGATTTATAAAAGCTTTTCATACATACTTCATACATTTCTTGCGAATAGGAGAGAAACTTCATCAACGACGCATCGGGATTAGGTTTAACTTTTTTCATTTCAGCTAGCATATCCGGAATATCAGACAAGACATCCATCGAAGTGCCATCTTCAAAAAAAGTTCGCCATTGTGGTTCGATCCGTTCTATTTGAACGTAGTCATCTAATTTTCGATGAACACTTTCGAATAACTGTTCAAGGACCCAAGGCATCGTTAAGATGGATGGCCCTGTATCAAAAGAATATCCTTTTCCAGACCTGATATTTAACTTCCCACCGATTCTTTCGTTCTTTTCCAACACAGTCACATCATAGCCGTCTCCAGCCAAACGAATAGCAGCAGACAGACCCCCTAAACCGGCTCCAATGACAACAGCTTTCTTTTTCTCTAACATACACTGCACCTCCACTTTGCATTTATAAAACTTTTATTGTGACAATCACTGCCCCAAACGTAATGATTTAAAATAAGGGGAATGATTAATAAATAAATGGAATGAGCTTATTACGAGTTTCTGCCCACTTTTCATAATCTTTTCCAAAAGAAGCTACAAGCATTTCTTCTTCAAGACGTATTCGTTTTAGTAGGAAAGGCATAAAAAGGAAAAATGTAAGAAATAGCCCAATCATGCTTCCTGTATAAAAACTAATTCCTACTAGGGCACTTAATAAACCTGTGTAAAGGGGATGCCTCAGCACTCGAAAAGGACCAGTTCCGATAATTTCGTCGTCTCCCGTCACATTTACGTCTCTAGTAAATTGCTTTCCTAATTTCAGCATTCCCCAATAACGAAGAATGACACCGACAGCGTAGAAGATGATGCCTGTCCATAAAAGCAATTGGGAATTGAAAGTAAGAAAGGCTAGTTCCCTTGAAAAGACGGACGCTGTGATGACGGCCAGAACAGAAAGCAAGATTCCAGGAAATGTTGATGTATCCGTGGATTTTTTGTCTTTAACGCGACGGTTTTTGAAAAACACGAATTCTCCCAGCCAAACAATGGTGATGATGATAAATAGAATATCGATAATAGCCACTCTCTGACCTCCGTCCATCAGAATTCATAATTCGGTATATTCCCTATACCCTATAAATAGGATGGATAACCGTTAAAAGTGGAATGATTAGGAGAATTACCCCCTGTTTGTTTAGACGATCCATTGTTCACGAAATCCAAGCGTGTTATACTGCTTCTATGTGTAAACTGTTTTGACCTGCTAAGATCAATTATTTGTTATCAAGTGAATGAAATGGAGGCATATATTGATGCCAAATTTAAGAACATCAGAAAAAAAAGGCCAAGTCATTCCATTTATGCAGGATGGCGGCTATTTCTATAAAAAAGGAATCGAAGCATATCAAGATAAGCAAGTGGATCGTGCCACGTCATACTTCGAAAGAGCCATTCGACTTGAACCTGACGAACCTGTATTTATGTGTCAGTTGGCGATTGTGCTGTCTGAAGAAGGAAACTATGAAGCGTCGAATGAGTGGCTCAATAAAATAAAAGATGAAGTGGACCCATCTATGAGTGAATGTTATTTCTTTATGGCTAATAACATGGCTCATCTTGGTGAATTAGAAGCAGCTAAAAGATATATAGAACAATATTTAGAGATGGATGAAGAAGGAGAATTTGCCGAGGATGCAGAGTCTCTTCTATCTATGGTAAGTAATCAGGTGGACCAAGAAGCCTCTTTTGAAGACGAGTTAAATAGTGCAACAACTGATAAGAAAATCAATTTTCATATCATTAGTTTGTTGAACAGCGGGGATTACCCAGAAGCTGAACAGGAAGCTAGGAAACTCATTGCAGAAGATCCTGAACGTTGGAATGTGTATGTTTATTTAGCGGAAGCTTTGATGTATCAGGGTCAATCTGATGAAGCGGGCGCTATTTTGCGAGACCTGCTATTAAAAGATGAGCCTAACTTTTTGGCTCAATGTCAAATGACAGTTCTCCTTCATCATACGAAGGATCCTCAAGCCTCTGTATGGATTGAGAATTTAGTGGATGTAAGACCAATGAATGATTGGAACAGTTATTTTCTAGCACGGAGCTTGTCCTTTCTAGGAGAATACCGTACAGCTTTCGCTTGGTACGATAAACTGTTAAAACGGCCTTCTTTCCCGAAATTGCCACAACTTTATCATCAGAAAGCAGTCCTTGCTTGGCACTGCGGACATAGCGGAGTAGCTAAAGAATGCTGGAAAAAGGTTAAAAGAGAGGATCCTGATAAAAAAGAATTAGCGAGTGATTGCCTGAAAGAACTAGAGGAAGACTCTCGCCCTTCAGCAGACATGAAACAGTTTCTTTATCGATAGATTTATGAGTAAAGAGTGTTGATTTAGAAAATGTTTGTCCCCGCCCGATGAGTGGTGCGATGTGGAAAACTTTTTATCTGTATGGATTATCCTTTTATCTAGTAGAAATTAAAGAGATCTGACTTGAGCGAATCTTCTCGAGTTAGGTCCTTTTTTCTTATGTATATCCCCTTGCTTATGACTTGAAAATAAAAAAGGCGTGTTCCCCCTATTCTTGAGGAGGAACACGCCTTTTTTAATAGGGGACAAATAAATCGATATAAATCAATATTTCTCAATTCACTCTTCATTCTAATGAATATTAACTAGAACAACACAGTTATCCGCCGTTTCCAATCATTAATAGAGTCATATAGTATAAGCAGATTGATTGAAGGTGGGGTGATCATTTTAATGAATGTTTTATTTATAGGTATGGGTTATGTAGGAACTACGATGGGCCTTGTATTAGCAAATAAAGGACATACCGTTACCGGATTGGATATAAACAAAGAAAAGATCGATACATTAAACAAGGGCGAAGTGTATTTTTATGAACCTGGTTTGCAAGAAATGTTGGCGACTGAACTCAATAAAAGGATCTTTTTCACAACGAATGCAAAGGAAGCGGTAGAGGAGAACGATCTTATTTTTATTACTGTTGGTACCCCTTCCCTTGATGACGGTAGTGCGGACCTGATTTATGTAAAAGAGGCTGCAAAGTTAATTAGAAAATATAGGAATTCTGAGAAGGTTGTTATTGTGAAAAGTACTGTTCCAATCGGTACGACAGAAAAGGTTCATGAATGGATCAATCAGAATGGGGATAAAAAACCATTAGTTAAAACTGTGATGAATCCAGAGTTTTTAAGGGAAGGCAGTGCGTTAGACGATGCTCTCAACCCCGATCGAATTGTGATTGGCAGTAACGATGTCCACGCAGCGAGTCAAATGAATAAACTCTATCAAAATTGGTCGTGTCCATTTTTACACACCACTCCTAAAGCTGCTGAAATGATTAAATATGCTTCCAATTCCTTTTTAGCAACGAAAATTTCTTTTATAAATGAAATAGCTAAGTTGTGCGACACGATAGACGTGAATATCCAAGACGTTTCCAAGGGAATGGGTCTTGATGATCGAATTGGACCACAATTTTTACAAGCTGGCTTAGGTTACGGGGGATCTTGCTTTCCTAAGGATGTAAGAGAATTATTGGTTACTGCAGATCAAAATCAGATGCCATTAGAAATTTTGAAAAAAGTTGATGAAGTAAACAAAAACCAAGCGAATTACTTCATTGGAAAAATTAAAAAACGTATTCCTTCATTAAAAAAGAAAAAAGTCGTCGTATACGGATTATCATTCAAACCTAATACGGACGATATTCGAGAATCTGTCTCCTATTCCATTTTGGAACAACTGATTGAAGAAAAAGCCGAGATCGTTGTCCACGATCCAATTGTGAAGCTTTCGTCGCAATGGTTAAACAAGGGGGTCGTACAATGCGATGACGCTTATGAAGCGGCTAAGTGTGCTGAAGTCATATTAATTTGTACAGATTGGAACCATTATAAAAACCTTGATTGGTTAAAGGTACGCAATGTAGTTTCTAACCCTGTTATTTTTGATGGGAGAAATACACTAAACGGAGAAGACATTAAAAAATATCAATTTCATTATGAAGGGATTGGGTTCTGTTGACGGGACACATTCCTCATATATGCCCCATTTAATATAAAAGGAGAGAAAAAAATGAAAGGTTTAATTCTAGCTGCAGGAAAAGGAAAAAGGTTAAGGCCTTTTTCTTTTAGTAAACCTAAACCATTATTACCTGTTGCTAATCAACCAGTGATCCTTTATGGAATAGACCATTTAGTTCATTTAGGGATTAGCGAAATCGGAATAGTCATTCAAGAAGAACAAAAAGAGATCTTTAAAACAACGTTGAAACGAAAGTACGACAAAAATATCAACATCACCTATATTTATCAAAAAGAACAAAAAGGAATTTCTCACGCGGTTCAACAAGCTGAGTCATTTATTAACAATGATTCCTTCGTTTTGTTGTTAGGAGATAATCTAATCTGTGAACCTTTGAACCTGTTAATGGAAGAGTTCAACAAAGAAGGAGTTCATAGTACGGTATTAGTAACGGAAGTAAACAAGCCGAAAGATTATGGCATTGCAGAAATAATAAATAATAAGATTATTCATATTGAAGAAAAGCCAGCGAACCCAAAGTCTAATCTAGCTGTGATAGGGGCTTATATATTTGACTCTAACATATTCAAAGCGATCCAATCTATTGCGCCATCTTCGAGAGGAGAATATGAAATTACCGATGCAATTCAATGGTTGATAGATCATGATTATCATGTTAATTATATTAAAACTGACCAACCGACTTCTGATGTAGGAAATGTGGAAAGGTGGTTGGAAGCGAACCGATGGATGCTTCAGCGGCATAGCGAGGAAGGAGAACTTGATCTTAATGAGAACGTGCAAAATTCATTAATCATTCCTCCTGTAAAAATAGGAGACGAATGTAGAATAAAAGACGCTGTCTTAGGTCCTTATGTCTCTATAGGTTCAAATACGACGATAGAAAAATGTTCGATTAAAAATAGCATTATATTAAAAGACTCAAAAATAAAAAATATTCCTTTCGATATTTCGGATAGTATATTTGGGGAAGAGACAAGACTTGAGAAAAAAGGCAAATCTGATAGTACCTTTCGAGGAATACTAGGCGACCAATCTTCTATCCTCTTACCAAGTAGTTCTCTTGCTACTGAAAAGGATCATAGAGAGAAGAGAAGGGCTCTCGTTACAGGATGCGCGGGGTTTATTGGTTCTACACTTACTGAACATTTATTAAAACAAGGATATGTCGTAACTGGAGTTGACTGCTTTACAAATAACTATGATCAATCGATAAAACAGCATAATATTAGTCGATTCAAACATGATAAAAATTTTAAATGGATCGAGGAAAATTTAGTAGATATCGATCTTAAAGACCTTATCAAAAAGCAAGATTATGTATTTCACCAAGCGGCATTACCAGGAGTCAGGAAAAGCTGGGGGGATGAGTTTTTTGAGTATGTGAACCTTAACATTTACGCCACTCAAAAATTACTTGAAGCTGTTCGTGATAGTGAAGTAAAGAAAATGATTTACGCTTCTTCTTCTTCTATTTACGGAACGATGAACGGGCCTACACTAGAGGATAAAATACCCGCACCTTTTTCTCCTTATGGCGTCACAAAATTATCTGCAGAACATTTATGTCAATTATATTATCGAAACTATGGTATTCCCGTAGTATCATTAAGATATTTCACTGTGTTCGGCCCACGGCAAAGGCCTGACATGGCCATTCACCGGTTTATTAAAAATATAATAGAAGAAAAGCCAATAACTGTCTACGGGCAAGGAAATCAGACGAGAGATTTCACATATATTAGTGATGTGATCGATGCGAATATGAGAGCGCTGGAACTGGGGGGACCAGGTGAAGTCTATAATGTCGGAGGGGGAACAAAGATTGCCTTGTTGGATTTGATCGAAATGATTGAAAGAGTCACAGGTAAAAAAGCAAAAATTGTTTTCAATTCTAAACAACCGGGGGATGCTGAACACACTTGGGCAGATATCACCAAAGCACAAAATGAACTGCAATATAACCCAGCGTACTCTTTGGAAAAAGGTTTATATAAACAACTTTCTCATATACGTTCGCTGTAAAATTTATAATATTTAAAAGGACAAAGAGGATTGGCTGTTTGTCCTTTTAAATATTTTTACGGGTAGAATTTAGGGTTAATGGACAGCCTTCTTACCCATTGTGAGAAAGGGTAGGAGATTCATACTTCTTTTCTAAGTTAGTTCTTTTAAATAGTTGAAATATTCTTCATAAAAGAGAGGTTTATAGCCCTTCCAAGGCTTCTTATGCGTGGTAAAGTGAATAATACTTGGATTAATATCAAGGTGACTACACCGGAAAACTTGATAGTTCCATGTGGGATCTAATTTTAGCCATTTATTATGGAGAACAGCATTCAACGGGTCTTGACTGCATAGTTTAATTTTTGATTGGTTTTTTTCAATAAACTTCAAAAGTTTGTTCGTGGTGTTTTCTTGCTTCCATTTTTCCATGTTTATTAATAGAACTCCTGCATTGAAGTAACTGGAGTCTTCAGGTATTAAAAGATCTTTGAACCTGTGAGTCAAACCTGGGTTTTCCACTGCAGCTAATGTGTAGTGATTGACGTCGTAGTTCCACAATCTTGTAATATCATCTTTAATGATTAGATCGCAATCCAAATAGAGAACTTTGCGAATATGCTCACCTAATAACTCAGGGATTGAAAACCTATAGTAGGTTTCTTTCGTTAAATGGCCTACGGTCTTTAGCTTATTGTACTTAGAATGGCCGATGGATATGAAATCAATACTGCTATTGAAATTTTGCATTAGCTTTATGATGTTATGTTTATTTTCAAGTGTTAAGTTACTAGCAATAATGTAAATTTTCAAAGGGATTTTGCTCGTTTTGTTAATCAGTAATGAATACAACATCACTGACAAAGGCTCCACGTATTTATTGTTTGCTGCTGTCACAAGGTGAATTTCCTCCATAAACGTTCCTCCTCGTTGCGTAAGTTTACCATAAATAGGTATTTTTGGGCTGTTTTTCTTCCAATATCTATATTCCTAGATTCATTTGGTTGATTGGGCGTTACTGTCGGGATTCAGTACAGAAAGATAGCGGATGAAGTTTAGAAAAACGTTTACACTAAGATCACTTGGAAAAATGATATTTGGACCGTGAGCAAGTTTTTGGACTTCTTCGTCGTAATTGAATAATATAAACATGTGAACAATACAAACAAGAACTATTCGCTAGGAGAGTGAAATAATGAGCGAAGAAAAAATTTATGATGTTGTAATTATTGGAGCAGGACCTGCTGGGATGACAGCAGCTGTATATGCGTCACGAGCCAACCTATCTACGGTGATGCTGGAGCGCGGTATGCCAGGCGGGCAAATGGCTAACACGGAAGATGTAGAGAACTATCCAGGATATGACCATATTCTAGGCCCGGATTTATCAACGAAAATGTTTGAACATGCCAAAAAATTCGGTGCGGAATACGCATATGGTGACGTGAAAGAAATTATTGACGGAAAAGAATTCAAACGGATCGTCACAGGCAGTGGTGAATATAAAGCTCGTTCGATCATCATTACTACGGGTGCGAAATACAAAGCTCTCGGAGTACCAGGTGAGAAAGAGTTAAGCGGTAAAGGTGTGTCTTACTGTGCAGTTTGCGACGGTGCCTTCTTTAAAAACAAAGAAATTGTCGTCGTTGGTGGAGGAGACTCTGCCGTTGAAGAAGCGGTTTATTTAACTCGATTTGCGAATAAAGTGACGGTTGTCCATCGCCGAGATAAATTGCGAGCTCAGAAGATTCTTCAGGATCGAGCATTTAATAACGAAAAAATTGATTTCATATGGAGCCATGTCGTCAAAGAAATCAATGAAGAGAACGGAAAAGTAGGTAGTGTCACCCTTGTGAACAAAGAGGATGGTTCCGAGCGAGAATTTAAAACAGATGGAGCTTTCATCTATATTGGTATGCTGCCTATCAATGAGCCCTTTTTAAATCTAGGGATCACGAACGAAGATGGTTATGTGGAAACGAATGAAGACATGGAAACGAAAATTCCAGGGATCTATGCAGCAGGTGACATTCGCGAAAAGATGCTTCGTCAAATTGTCACAGCCACTGGAGACGGTAGTATTGCAGCGCAAACAGCTCAGCACTATGTGGAAAACTTAATGGAAGAGTTGAAAAGCACCGAAAAGGTGTAATGATATAGGTTGAAACGTGTCGATTCATAAAGATCGGCACGTTTCTTTTGAGTAAATAATGCAAACGTTTTCGTCAACTGTACCAATGGAAAATAAAGGGTTGTACTAATAGTGTTTTAAGGAATGAAAATCTTACTATAGCCAGGCCAGAGCATAATTTTCAAAGAAATTCACTAAACGTCATTGGCACTTAACTCATCTGTAACAATGCTGCAACAATAAAACGTTATGATGGGATTAAGTAATTGACCCCCTTTTTATATATTACTTTTTGGCACGAGCATTTGCTCGTGCTCTTTTTTTTATTTGGCTGTGATAAAGTTAGTTGTTGATTTAAAAAATTCCGCAGGCAACGCTTCAGCCTTTGCTTTTTCCCCAAGGAGTCTCATACATTCTTTAAATCACACTTCCCTATGAACAAAGCTGTTGTTTAAGACCAATGATTTATCAATTTTTCTAATGTGAAACTCAAAGGAACTTTCACTTCAAGTTGTTGTTCGCAATAAAATAGATGTAGTATACTAATAAGTAGAACTGTTTCATTTCCACTTTAGTGATTTTATAAATGTTGTTTTACAGGAGTGGTCAACTTGCAACGTGTTACCAACTGTATATTAACCAAGAACGATCAAGTATTGATGCTAAAAAAACCTAGTCGTGGCTGGTGGGTAGCGCCAGGTGGAAAAATGGAACTACGTGAATCGATTGTCGAGAGTGTCACAAGAGAATTCAAAGAAGAGACAGGGATATCAATAAATCATCCACAATTAAGAGGGATTTTCACAATAGTGATCGAAGACCAAGGCAAAGTCATCAATGAATGGATGATGTTTACTTTTCAAGCTACAAATGGTTCAGGGACAATGCTGCCGCAGTCACCAGAAGGGGAGTTAGCTTGGAAATCGGTTGAAGAAATTTCCCAGCTACCAATGGCTGTAGGTGATTATCAAATTTTTGAACATGTTTTGCACAAGAATGGTCTTATTTACGGAACATTTACTTATAACGGAAATTTAGATCTTCTGTCTTATCGTTTAGAAGCGGAAGGCGAGCCAATCAAGCAATTCAAAGTTTAACCAGGAAGGGGAGGGTCGTATGACAGACTCAACTTCATCATCGAATAATATAGAATTAGTGATTATAACAGGGATGTCAGGTGCCGGTAAAACGGTAGCGGTTCAGAGTTTTGAAGATATGGGATATTTTTGCGTGGATAATTTACCTCCAGCATTGATTCCAAAATTCATAGATTTAGTGGAAGGATCTGGCGGCAAGATGCAAAAAGTTGCTTTAGTCATTGATCTTCGAGGTCGTGAATTCTTCGATCATTTATTTGAATCCATTGATGCCATTTCTTCTGAAAGCAAAGTGACACCACAAATTGTCTTCTTAGATGCTAAAGATTCAGCTCTTGTAAGACGTTATAAAGAGACTCGCAGGTCCCACCCATTATCTGAAGGGACATCTCCTTTAGAGGGAATTGGTGCCGAACGTGAGATATTAAACGACCTTAAAGGCCAAGCACAAATGATCATTGATACAAGTGATTTGAAGCCACTAGAACTGCGCGAACGAATCTTACAGCGATTTTCATCAGAGACCCAAGAATCATTTAACGTTCATGTCTTATCGTTCGGATTCAAGCATGGCATTCCTATTGATGCGGACCTGGTTTTGGACGTAAGATTTTTACCGAACCCCCATTACATTGATCATATGAGACCGAAAACAGGGTTGGATAAAGAAGTGTCTGATTATGTATTAAAATGGACAGAAACAAAACAATTTATCGAAAAATTTGATGATTTACTTCAATATACGCTGCCTCATTATAAGCGAGAAGGAAAGAGCCAACTCGTTTTGGCTATCGGTTGTACGGGCGGTAAGCATCGCTCTGTGACATTGGCGGAATATTTCAAGAAGCGATTGGAAGACTTGGATTACTATACTTTTGTCACTCATCGTGATGTGGAAAAAGGAAGAAAAGAATAGTGAAAAAAGCAAAAATTGTCGTGATCGGCGGTGGCACCGGACTATCTGTCCTTCTTAGAGGATTGAAGAAATTCCCGGTAGATATTACCGCTATTGTCACAGTAGCAGATGATGGAGGAAGTTCAGGCAGGTTAAGAAAAGAATTAAATATCCCGCCGCCAGGGGATATTCGTAATGTGCTGGCAGCTTTATCTGAAGTAGAGCCTCTTGTAGAGGAGTTGTTCCAACATCGTTTTGAAAACGGAGAGGGATTATCTGGTCACTCTTTAGGAAATTTATTACTCGCTGGAATGACATCGATTACTGGTGATTTCGCTCAAGGCGTTCAGGAAATTAGCCGCGTGTTAAATGTGAAAGGAAAAGTATTGCCAGCTTCACATGACCATATTACGTTGCATGCAGAGTATATGGATGGTAGTTTCGCAGAGGGCGAATCGAATATTCCTAAACCGGGAAAAACAATCAAACAAGTGTTTTTAAAACCTGATAATCCTAAGGCTATGCCTGAGGCGGTACATGCGATTGAAGATGCCGATTTAATTGTCCTAGGGCCAGGCAGCCTGTATACGAGTGTGATTCCTAATTTACTCGTGTTCGGGATGAAAGAAGCCTTAATGAAAGCAACAGCTATGAAAGTATATATTTGCAATGTCATGACGCAACCGGGAGAAACGGACGGTTACACGGTGTCTGACCATGTTCATGCGATCGATGAACACGTAGGGGAGAAAATTGTAGATGCCGTGCTATTAAATACACAGCCAATTCCTTTTTCTTATGCAGAACGATATAAGAAAGATGGAGCGATTGGTGTGGCGATTGACGAAGAAGAGTTAAAAGATATGGATGTACTGTTAATTGGGGACGATTTACTTTACTTTGATGATGAATTACTTCGTCATAATCCGGTGAAATTGTCGCAACGATTAGTATCGCTATTATAAAATAATCTACAACATGTTATAATGGTCTGATCATCTGTCAGGTTAATATAGAAGTTTGGGGTGAGACCAATGTCATTTGCTTCCATAACGAAAAAAGAGTTAACGCAAATGGAAGTGAATAAGTGTTGTTCTAAAGCTGAATTGGCGGCACTTATTCGAATGAACGGAGCAATATCTATTCGTAATATGAAAATTACATTGGATATTCAAACAGAAAATGCAGCGATCGCAAGAAGAATCTACACGTTACTAAAAAAAAATTATGACGTTCATGTAGAATTGCTTGTAAGAAAGAAAATGCGTTTGAAGAAAAACAATGTGTACGTGGCAAGAATATCAAAAGACGCAAGAAAAATACTCGAGTCTCTTCACATCGTGGATGAGAGTTTTGCCTTTACAAGAGAAATTTCAAAAGACTTAATTAAGAAAGATTGTTGTAAACGAGCGTATTTACGAGGGTCCTTCTTAGCTGGCGGCTCGGTCAATCACCCTGAAACATCGTCTTATCACTTAGAGATTTTTTCTTTCTACGAAGAACATAATCGTTCACTATGTGAACTAATGAACCACTTCCGCCTCAGTGCAAAAATGATTGAGAGAAAGAAAGGATTTATCCTTTATTTGAAAGAGGGAGAAAAAATCAGTGAATTTCTAAATGTTATTGGTGCTCACCAAGCTCTCCTTCGCTTTGAAGATGTGAGAATTATGAAAGACATGCGGAATTCCGTCAATCGTCTAGTTAATTGTGAAACAGCTAACTTGAATAAAACCGTTGGCGCAGCAATGCGTCAAGTGGAAAACATAAGGTTTATAAAAAAAGAAGTAGGCTTAGAAGCTTTGCCTGATAAAATTCAGGAAATCGCCGAACTTCGGATCGAACACCAAGATGTGACGTTAAAAGAATTAGGTGAAATGGTGCAAAGTGGGAAAGTGAGTAAATCAGGTGTGAATCACAGATTACGCAAGATTGAAGAGTTTGCCAACAAACTTCGCGCAGGGGAAAAGGTATAACCCCCTGCTTTTCATGAAATTTATATGAAAGCGTTTGTATGGATGGATGGATGGATTAAAATATCAAGAGGAGGAGAAAGAAAATGATCGAAAAAACAGTAACAGTGAAACGCAAAACAGGACTACAGGCACGGCCGGCAGCATTATTTGTACAAGAAGCAAATCGTTTTGCCTCTGATATTTTTATTGAGAAAAACGGAAAGAATGTGAACGCAAAAAGTATCATGGGTATCATGAGTCTTGCCGTTGGTGCTAATAAAGACATTCACTTAAAAATAGACGGCCCTGATGAACAAGTGGCTTTGGAGACACTCGTCTCTTTTGTTCAAAAAGAAGACTAAGGGCATAGAAATGGTCTTAACGAAGTCGATAACAAATGTTATCGGCTTTTTTGGTAATCCAAGATAAAATCGAGGTCGATAAACAGGGATATCGGTAGCTTTATCGAAGAGGAGATCATACAGCCGAAAAACGCCTTTCTCACCTCTCATTGCTATAACTGATTGAACATTCATAAAGAAAGGGCGCCCAAAAAGCTTTGGACACCCTCTTATCATTATTATGCTTTAATGTCGGAATTTTTCTCCATTACTTCATCAATTAAGCCGTAGTTCTTAGCATCTACAGCAGACATGAAATTATCACGGTCTGTATCTTTACGAATTTGCTCAATCGGTTGACCTGTGCGGTCAGCTAAAATTTGATTTAGCTTTTCTTTCATTTCAATAATTCTCTTCGCGTGGATTTCAATATCCGATGCTTGGCCTTGCGTGCCACCTAATGGTTGGTGAATCATTACTTCACTATTAGGAAGTGCAAAACGCTTACCTGGCTCACCAGCAGCTAATAAGAATGCTCCCATAGAAGCGGCCATCCCAATACAAATTGTCTGTACTTTAGGTTTAATAAACTGCATCGTATCGTAAATCGCCATTCCTGAGGTGATCGATCCACCTGGGCTGTTAATATAAAGTGAAATGTCTTTTTCTGGATCATCTGCTGCAAGGAAAAGCAGTTGAGCTACAATGGAATTTGACACATTGTCATCAATTCCAGATCCGAGCATGATAATACGATCTTTCAAGAGACGGGAATAGATGTCGTAAGCACGTTCACCGCGATTTGTTTGTTCAATAACCGTTGGGACTAAGTTCATGGTTAAGTTCCTCCTTTGCCTTTATCCTAGAATGTGTTTTAGAATTTGCTCACCAATAGATGAACAATTTCTAATTGGAATTTCTTTTAAGTATGCTTCCATCATAACCTTAAAGGTCAATGAAGGTCAAATATTATTCACTTAAAAAACGGAAGAAAAAACCTCCATTGTTCATCATAACCGTTATTGTTTTTTTTCAAACGGTAATTACAGGTAAAAAAGTTTGATGAATGTCGATCACAACGTTAATCATTCATTCATTTGATTTCTATATCCGGAACATAAGCCGATTACTTCATGTATAATATAGAAGAAGTAGTTGGATAAACTAAAGAACCTTTTGCATCACGAGCGGTTAGGAGGCTTTGCCGAATGAATATGGATTTCGGGTTGTTTCAACAACAGACAATGAAACTGGTAATGACAAATGAGCTTCGGCAAGCAATTACCATTTTGCAATATTCAGTCCTTGACTTGAATCAATATTTACACGAACAGCAATTGGAGAACCCCCTGATTGAATTAAAAGATCAAGAAGTACAAGAAGAGGTACAAAGACAGAAAATCGGAGATACTACGCCTGTCTATGAATATAGGGCTAAAGATGAAGGAGACAACGATTATTCTCCTATGGATCACCTTAGTGAACAGGAAGAAGGCTTACAAGACTATTTATTAAACCAAATTCGTCTATTGCATTTGAAACCGCAAATAAAAAGAATTGTCACTTATTTAGCTTTAAGCGTTGATGAGAACGGATACTTAAAACAATCAACGGACGAATTATCGGCGGATCTTCAGGAGCCGTTAGGGGCTGTGAAAGAAGCTGTCGATCTTTTACAAACATTCGAGCCTTACGGAGTAGGAGCTTACTCATTACAAGAATGTCTCCTTATCCAACTTCAGCACATGGAAACTAAAGATCATTTAACGGAAGCGATTGTCAAGCACCATTTATCTTCCTTAGCTAAAAATCAATTTAAGCAAATAGCGAAACAAGAAGAAGTCTCGATTGAGGATGTACAAATTGTCGCAGATTTTATTCAGACGTTGAATCCAAAACCCGGTGCTCTGTTCCATAACGAGCCCGCTCGCTACGTCATCCCGGATGTCACGGTAGTGAAAGTCAAAGACGAGTTTATCGTCCGACTTAATGAACAGCATCTGCCTAAAATGCATGTTAATCAGAAATACGAACAAATGATGCAAAGTAAAGATCAGGAGACCCAAAGATACATTAAACAAAAATATGATCAATTTCATTGGATAAGGAAAAGTATTGAGCAAAGACAACAAACCATTTTAAATGTAACGAATGCTATTGTACGTTTTCAACGGGATTTCTTTGTTCATGGACCGTCACATTTAAAACCCCTCACGTTAAAAACGATTGCGGAAGAAGTAGAGGTTCACGAGTCGACCGTTTCGAGGGCTACAACGAAGAAATATGTTCAAACCCCAAGAGGGTTATATGAATTAAAGTATTTCTTTAACTCGACTGTAGGACGAGATTCATTAGAATCTAGTTCTTCAGAAAGAGTGAAAATTTATCTGAAACGTCTGATTGACGAAGAAGAAAAGCGAAAACCAATGTCCGACCAGAAGCTGGCAAACGTATTGAAAGACCAATATAAAATTACAGTATCTAGACGGACGGTAGCTAAATACCGAGAAGAAATGCACATTCCATCATCATCTCAACGGAAAAGGTATTCATAAAGGAGATTTGTTCATGGTACTTTATTTCTATACAAAAGATCATTGCCCGCTGTGTGAAAAAGGGTTAGTTGAGTTACAACGATTGCAAAGAGAGCACGACTTTCAAATAGAACATCGAGACATATACACGAATGATGACTGGTTAGAGAAATATCAAATTCGTATTCCAGTTGTTTCTGACGAAAAAGATCGAGTGTTAGATGAGGGGATCTTATCTTATGAAAAATTAAAACAAAACTATTCAAAGCTAGGCTAATCGGTAAGTAAAACGTTTACAACACAAAATGTTCACATGATGGTAGTTGATAAGAAGACTCTTCCTTGGTACAATAAGGTTGCAAGTAAGTTTGCTATCCAAAATGTACCTAAGGCAATGGGTCTTTTTTTTCGCCGCGGGTGGGACATAATATGTCTATAAGGGACATGGTAAGTCCCTCTGATACTGAGCGACAAAAAGGAGAATAAGCATGAACATGCTTTTAGACTTGCAAAAGAAAATATTGCCGGATTTAGTAGACGTCCTAGGATTGCGATTTCGTATTTTGCGGTTTATTCGTTTAATGCAACCGATTGGCAGACGTACGTTAGCCAACAATCTAGAAATGTCTGAACGAGTGCTTAGAAGTGAAGTGACATTTCTAAAAGAACAAGGACTTGTTGAATTTGCAACAAGTGGAATGACACTCACTCATGAGGGGCATAATTTACTTGGTCAATTGGAAGTCGTTATGAAAGAAGTGTTTCAAACACGAACGATGGAAGAAGAGCTAGAAAAAAAGCTAGGCGTGAAAGACGTCCATATTGTCCCCGGTGATAGTGATGAGTATTCTTGGGTACAAAAAGAAATGGGCCGAGCGTGTGTAGGCTTAATTAAACAAAAGATGTCATCCAAAGAGAACATTATTGCGGTGACAGGAGGAACATCGATCGCGGCCGTGGCAGAAATGCTCGTCCCTGATTCAGACTTAAAGGAAACGTTGTTTGTCCCCGCAAGAGGTGGATTAGGCGAACAGGTTGAGAATCAAGCCAATACCATCTGTGCAACAATGGCTAGAAAAGCTATGGGGTCTTATCGGTTACTTCATGTTCCTGATCAATTAAGTAAAGAATCATATGAATCATTGATCAATGAGCCAACCGTGAAAGAAATCCTTCAGCTAATTCATTCAGCTACGATGGTCATTCACGGAATCGGTGAAGCAGAAACAATGGCCAAGCGTCGAAATTCTTCTGAAGAAATGTTGAAGAAAATTCACGAAAAAAAAGCTGTAGCCGAAGCCTTTGGTTATTATTTTGATCAATCTGGGGACATTATCCATAAAGTGTTAACGATTGGACTTCAATTGGAAGACTTGAATGACATCCCAGATATTATCGCAGTCGCAGGCGGCTCTTCAAAAGCTGATGCGATAGAAGCTTATATGAAACAAAGGCCCAGTCAAGTCCTTGTGACAGATGAAGGCGCAGCGAGAGCAATCTTAACATGAAAACAAGTTTAAAAAGTTTGTTTTTAGATAATAGGTAACAATAAACTCGTTTATTCAAGGGGATTCCCTTTGAAAATATATAATATGCTTTACCACACTTAAGGAGGAATTTTATCATGGCAACAAAGATTGGTATTAATGGTTTTGGACGTATTGGACGTGTCGTTTTCAGACAAGCTCTTCAAAACCCAAACGTAGAAGTCGTAGCAGTAAATGACCTTACAGATGCAAACATGCTTGCACATTTATTACAATATGATTCTGTTCACGGAAAGCTAGACGTGAAAGTAGAAGCAAAAGGCGAAAACCTTGTAGTAGATGGAAAAGAAATCAAAGTTACAGCTGAGCGTGACCCTGCAAACCTTAAGTGGGGAGAATTTGGAGTAGAAGTTGTTGTTGAATCAACTGGTATCTTCACAAAGCGTGAAGCTGCTGCGAAACACTTGGAAGCTGGAGCGAAGAAAGTTGTTATCTCAGCACCTGCAACGGATGAAGACATCACAGTTGTAATGGGTGTAAATGAAGACAAGTACGACCCAGCTAACCACCATGTAATTTCAAACGCTTCTTGTACAACAAACTGTCTTGCACCATTTGCTAAAGTATTGAATGACAAGTTCGAACTTAAGCGTGGTATGATGACAACAGTTCACTCTTATACAAATGATCAGTCTATTCTTGACTTACCACATAAAGACTACCGTCGTGCTCGTGCAGCTGCGGAATCAATCATCCCTACAAGCACTGGTGCTGCAAAAGCGGTATCTCTTGTACTTCCTGAACTTAAAGGGAAATTAAACGGTGGAGCGATGCGTGTACCTACGCCAAACGTTTCTCTTGTAGATTTAACTGCTGAGCTTGGTAAAGACGTAACTGCTGAAGAAGTAAATGCAGCATTTAAAGAAGCTTCAGAAGGTGACTTAAAAGGAATTTTAGGTTACAGCGAAGAGCCACTTGTTTCTCGTGACTATAATGGAAATACTTATGCATCTACAATTGATGCTCTTTCCACAATGGTTATGGAAGGAAACATGGTGAAAGTTATTTCTTGGTACGATAACGAAACAGGTTACTCTACACAAGTTATTAACTTAGTTGATTATATTGTTGAACAAGGACTATAAGTTCGAACGAATAGTACCATCCTTATAAGTCTGTTAACGAGGAGGCGGGGCCGTGTCCTGCCTCCTTTTATACTTAATCCTTACGATCAGAAGGAGGCATTTATTAATGAATAAGAAATCGATTCGAGATATTGATGTAAAAGGCCAACGTGTATTTTGCCGTGTAGACTTTAACGTGCCAATGAGCAAAGGAGAAGTAACGGACGATACGCGTATTCGTGCTGCGTTGCCAACTATTCAATTACTTATTGAAAAAGGGGCGAAAGTTATTCTTGCTAGCCACTTAGGCAGACCTAAAGGCGAAGCTGTAGAAGATCTTCGTTTAGACCCTGTAGCTAAGCGTCTGAGCGACTTACTAAACCAGCCTGTATTAAAGACGGATGAAGTCTATGGAGACGAGCCTAAAAAAGCGATTGCTGAGCTTGAAGAAGGTGGCGTTCTGCTACTTGAGAACGTTCGTTTTGAAGCGGGAGAAGAAAAGAACGAAGCTGAATTAGCTGGACATATGGCTGAACTTGCTGATGTCTATGTGAACGACGCATTTGGAGCGGCGCACCGTGCTCATGCTTCCACAGAAGGTATTGCAAAGCATCTCCCAGCGGTTGCAGGTCTATTAATGGAAAAAGAATTAGAAGTCCTTGGAAAAGCAATGGCTAACCCTGATCGTCCTTTTACAGCTATTATCGGTGGAGCGAAAGTAAAAGACAAAATTGGCGTGATCGACAACCTTCTTGATAAAGTGGATAACTTAATTATTGGTGGCGGCTTAGCTTATACGTTTGTTAAAGCACAAGGCCACGAAATTGGTAAATCATTGTTAGAAGAAGATAAAATTGATCTTGCGAAACAGTTTATGAATAAAGCAAAAGAAAAAGGCGTGAATTTCTATATGCCTGTAGATGCAATCGTCGCTGATAAGTTTGGTGAAGACGCAAATACAAAAGTCGTCAGCATCGAAGACATTCCAGCTGATTGGGAAGCACTTGATATCGGACCGGAAACGTTAAAGACATTCTCAAACGTCATTAAAGAATCCAAGTTAGTGATTTGGAATGGACCAATGGGCGTGTTCGAACTTGAGAAGTTTGCTAAAGGAACAACGGGCGTAGCAGAAGCATTAGCAGAAGCGACGAACACTTACACAGTTATTGGTGGGGGCGACTCTGCAGCTGCTGTGGAGAAGTTCGGATTTGCCGATAAGATGGATCATATTTCAACCGGTGGAGGAGCATCCCTTGAGTTTATCGAAGGAAAAGATCTTCCTGGTGTAGTAGCATTAAACGATAAATAAATTTTTGAAGGAGGCATTTTCATGCGTAAACCAATTATTGCAGGAAACTGGAAAATGAATAAAACGAAGGCTGAAGCACTAGATTTTATTCAAGAAGTAAAAGGGGTTATTCCTTCAAAAGAGACTGTGGATTCCGTTATTTGTTCACCTCATTTATTTCTTGACGCTCTTGTCCAAGAAGCTAAAGGAACAGATGTTAAAATCGGTGCTCAAAACATGCACGCTGAAGAAAGTGGTGCGTTTACAGGGGAAGTAAGTCCTGTTGCGTTAAGTGACCTTGGTGTTTCATACGTTGTCATTGGCCATTCTGAACGTCGGGAATTGTTCGGTGAAACGGACGAAAGTGTTAATCAAAAAGTTCATGCGGCTTTCAAGCACGGATTAGTACCGATTGTTTGTGTAGGAGAAACGCTAGAAGATCGTGAAGCGGACAAAACGGCTGACGTTGTTACGAAACAAGTCAATGAAGGCCTAAAAGGGTTAACTGAAGATCAGGTAAAAGAAACAGTGATCGCTTATGAGCCAATCTGGGCAATTGGAACAGGTAAAACAGCTTCATCTAAAGATGCCAATGAAACGTGTGGAGTCATCCGCGGAGTCGTAAGCACAACATTCTCAACGGATGCTTCAGAAGCTGTTCGTATCCAATACGGAGGCAGCGTTAAGCCAGCTAACATCAAGGAATTACTTAGCCAATCAGATATTGATGGGGCCCTTGTAGGTGGAGCTAGCTTAGAAGCTCAATCATTTTTACAACTTGTGGAGGCAGGAAATGAGTAAGCAACCAAAAGCATTAATTATTCTTGATGGGTTTGCCCTTCGAGATGAAACAAAAGGGAATGCCGTTGCACAGGCAAATACCCCTAACTTTGATCGATACTGGAACAAATACCCACACTCTACGTTGCAAGCGTGTGGATTAGCTGTAGGGCTTCCAGAAGGTCAAATGGGAAACTCTGAAGTAGGTCACTTGAATATAGGTGCTGGTCGAGTCGTTTACCAAAGCCTGACTCGAGTCAACTTATCGATCAAGGAAAAAGAGTTTTTCCAAAACGAAACATTTTTAAATGCTATGAAGCACGTGAAGGAAAAAGGCAAAGCCCTTCATCTTTACGGTCTGTTATCAGATGGGGGCATTCATAGTCACATCGAGCATCTTTTTGCTCTACTTGAAATGGCTAAGAAAGTTAATTTAGAAAAAGTCTATATTCATGGATTTCTAGATGGCAGAGATGTAGGTCCTCAATCAGCCGACAAGTATATTCAACTCCTTGAAGAAAAAATGGAGGAGCTTGAAATCGGTGAATTGGCTTCTATTCAAGGGCGTTACTATGCAATGGACCGCGACAAACGATGGGATCGAGTAGAGAAATCGTACCGTGCCATGGTTTATGGAGAGGGATTGAAATACATCTCTGCAGCCGATGCGTTAGCAGATTCTTATAAGAACAGCGTCCATGATGAATTCGTGTTACCTTCTGTTATGACGAAGGAAGATGGAGAGACACCTGTTGGCACGATTGAAGATGAAGATGCGGTCATTTTCTTTAACTTCCGACCGGACCGTGCGATTCAGATGTCTCAAGTGTTTACCAACCCTGATTTTCATGATTTTGAACGTGGCGATCGTTTTCCTAAAAATGTTCATTACGTTTGCTTAACGCACTTTAGTGAGTCTGTGCAAGGGTTTGTGGCCTTTGAACCAACAAGCTTGGATAAAGTATTGGGTGAAGTGGTTTCAGATGCAGGACTTAACCAATTGCGTATTGCTGAGACAGAGAAGTATCCTCATGTAACGTTCTTTTTCAGTGGAGGTCGAGAAGAGAAGTTCCCAGGTGAGGAACGAGTTCTGATTGATTCTCCGAAAGTAGCAACGTATGACTTGCAGCCAGAAATGAGTGCTTATGAGGTTACGGACGCCTTACTAGACGAAATCCGTGCGGATAAGCATGATATGATTATCTTGAACTTTGCTAACCCGGATATGGTTGGACACTCTGGTATGTTAGAACCGACGATCAAGGCGATTGAAGCAGTAGATGAGTGTCTAGGAAAAATCGTTGACCTCATCGAAGAAAAGGGCGGAAAGTCTATCATCACTGCTGATCACGGAAATGCGGATGTATTGATCACTGAAGAAGGCACACCGATGACTGCTCATACGACGAACCCAGTACCGGTGATTGTCACGGATAAAGATGTTCAACTTCGTGAGGATGGTGTTCTTGGTGATTTGGCGCCAACGATGCTTGAATTGTTAAAAGTGGATCAACCGAAAGAAATGACTGGTAAAACATTAATTAAGAAGTAATAATAGAACTGTATGGTTACAGCGAACGACATATTTTTTAAAAATGAGAAGGAGTGTTTTAGATTATGACATTAATTACAGATGTTTATGCACGTCAAGTATTAGATTCACGAGGAAACCCGACAGTTGAGGTTGAAGTACACGTAGAAAGCGGAGCATTTGGTCGCGCAATCGTACCAAGTGGCGCGTCTACTGGTGAATATGAAGCAGTAGAACTTCGTGACGGTGGCGACGCGTGGATGGGTAAAGGCGTTTCTAAAGCTGTTGAAAATGTGAACGAAGTCATTGCCCCTGAACTTGTCGGTTTCGACGCATTAGATCAACTTGGTATTGACCAGTTAATGATCGAACTTGACGGAACTCCGAACAAAGCAAAATTAGGTGCTAACGCGATCCTAGGTGTTTCCATGGCAACTGCGCGTGCAGCTGCTGAAGCACTAGGTTTACCGTTATACGTTTATCTTGGCGGATTCAGCGCAAAAACTCTTCCAACACCAATGATGAACATCTTAAACGGTGGAGAGCACGCTGATAACAACGTAGATATCCAAGAATTCATGATCATGCCTGTAGGAGCAGAAAGCTTCACTCAAGCTCTTCAAATGGGAGCGGAAATCTTCCACAACCTTAAGAAGGTACTTGGTTCTAAAGGCTACAACACTGCCGTAGGTGATGAAGGTGGATTTGCACCTAACTTAGGATCAAACGAAGAAGCTCTTTCTACAATCATCGAAGCGATTGAAAAGGCTGGTTACAAGCCAGGAGAACAAATCCAATTGGCTATGGACGTTGCAGCTTCTGAAATTTTCGAAGATGGCAAGTACAACCTTAAAGGCGAAGGTGTTGTAAAAACATCTGCTGAAATGGTTGATTTCTATGCTGAACTTTGTGATAAGTACCCAATCGTATCCATTGAAGACGGCCTTGACGAAAACGACTGGGAAGGTTTCAAACTTCTCACAGAGCGTCTTGGAGATAAAGTCCAATTAGTTGGTGACGATCTATTTGTTACGAACACAGAAAAATTATCTCGTGGAATTAAAGAAGGAATCGGAAACTCGATCCTAATCAAAGTAAACCAAATTGGTACACTTTCTGAAACGTTTGATGCGATTGAAATGGCTAAGCGTGCCGGCTATACAAACGTCATCTCTCACCGTTCTGGTGAAACAGAAGACAGCACGATCGCTGATATTGCCGTTGCAACAAACGCTGGACAAATTAAGACGGGTGCTCCATCACGTACGGACCGTGTAGCGAAGTACAACCAACTTCTTCGCATTGAAGATGAACTTCAATATATCGGCCAGTATGCTGGTAAGAACGCGTTTTATAACTTAAACAAGTAATGAACATTGTTGAACCCTCGGCTGTTAGGAGCCGAGGGTTTTTCAATTTGTGTGCGAGCTTATGAGTGAACCGTGTTCTATGCACAAAAATCGAGGTGTAATGCTCAAAAAATAATATGCTATGAACAAAAAAGGTTCTATGCACAAATATACTACTTCTAAGCTGAATTTTAATATTTGTATACGAGCGTTTCAACAATGCATAAATTCTACTTTTAAATGATTGGACACCTTGCGTAGCAGACGCTTTCATGATATTATTTTAGAAGGTTTAATGTCGGTTTGGAGGTGGAGAGTGTGGAAGCAGTCGCATCCATTTTGCTTGTTATTGTATCGCTTTTATTAATTGCAACAGTATTGTTACAGTCAGGAAAGAGTGCAGGATTATCCGGAGCTATTTCCGGAGGTGCTGAGCAGTTAGTAGGAAAGCAGAAGGCACGAGGTTTAGAAGCAGTTCTCAGCAGAGCTACGGTTGTGTTAGGAACGTTGTTTTTCTTGTTAACTTTAGCCGTTGCTTTTTTCATGTAAATACAATGTATACAAGCAGCAGACCCTTTGTCTGCTGCTTTTTGCGTTGAGATTAACTTCACCCCTTTGTGGGAATACAATACGTAGACGGAACGTTATCAAAGCACGGTGCGTGACAATAATACCCCTTATTTAATATGCTATTAGATGTAACCCTCAGGAGTGATGACAATGATTGGATGCTTAATTATTCATGGGTTTTCAGGAACGCCTCAAGAGGTTGAAGATATTGAAGTCCATTTAAAAAAGAAAAATTGGCTTGTATATTGTCCGGAGCTTCCCGGTCATGACGGAACGAAAGAAGGGCTCAAGGCCGTCACTTATAAACATTGGGTTTATAAAGCGAAGGTGGCGTTAGAAGAATTAATGGAGCGGTGTGAAAAAGTGTATCTTATCGGTTTTTCCATGGGTGGGATGATTGCCAGTTTTCTAGCTTCGCAGTACCCGGTTGAAAAGTTGGTTCTTCTTAGTTCTGCAGCCTACTACATTAATCCAAAACAAATTGTTCAAGACGTGACTGGTTGGTTCCTTGAAGGAATAAGGGGAGAGTTGGACAAAGATGAGTATTATCAATTTTACCGGAAAAAAATATTGCGTACCCCGATGGCAGCCACTATTGAATTTGCCCGGTTAATTAAAAAGCTTCGACCACATTTAGATCAAATTACGGTCCCGACGTTAGTAGTGCAGGGTGAAAGTGACGGCCTTGTACCTCAGAAGAGTGCAGAATATATTTATGAACATATTCAATCAGAAGAGAAAGAACTGTTTTTCTTTCCGGATGCGAAACATTATATTTGGTATGGAGAGCAAAAAGATCATTTGCTTCAAGAGATTGATGCTTTTTTCGAAAAGACAACTACTAATGACCAGGCAAAAGCCGAGGGTTATTAATAATTTGAATGTTGATACAGGATGAAAGGGAGATTTGACAATGATGAAAGTTGCACAGCCAAAACCATTTACATTTAAAGGAGGAAATCGCGCCATTCTCCTTCTTCACGGATTTACAGGAAACTCAGCAGACGTCCGTATGCTGGGGCGTTATTTAGAAAAAAGAGGGTACACCTCCCATGCCATTCACATGAAAGGTCATGGAGTTCCTCCTGAAGAGTTAGTCCACACAGGGCCAGAAGATTGGTGGAAAGACGTTCAAGAAGGGTATCACCAATTAAAAGAGATGGGCTATGATGAGATTGCCGTAGCAGGATTATCATTAGGTGGTGTATTTTCTTTGAAGCTTGGGTACACACTACCTGTGAAGGGTATTATTCCCATGTGTGCTCCGATGTATATTAAGAGTGAAGAAGCAATGTATAAAGGCGTACTTGCCTATGCTGAAAAATATAAGAAGTGGGAAGGCAAAGACAAGGATCAGATAGCAGAAGAAATGGAAAAGTTCAAAGAAACCCCAATGGACACTTTGAAAGCATTACAAGAGTTGAATCGGGAAGTACGAGAAAACCTTGATATGATTTATACCCCGACATTTGTCGTCCAAGCCCGCCACGATGAAATGATCAATACTGACAGTGCCAATATGATCCATAATGAAGTAGAAAGTGACCATAAAAAATTAAAATGGTATGAGGAATCAGGGCACGTGATTACACTAGATAAAGAACGGGACCAGTTACATGAGGATATCTACAAATTCTTAGAAGAATTGGATTGGAACGAATAACTTCCAATATGTGAGACCCGATTGAAAGGAGCAAGAAACAATGACAGATATGACAAAGGACGGAATCCTTCATTATATGAAACATGAAGCAGACAAGCCCCTTTCTATTAAAGAAATGGAAGCAGCTTTTGGCCTTGAGGATTCCAGTCAATTTAAAGCATTTGTTCAAACATTAAATGAACTTGAAGAAAACGGAGATGTTGTCCGAACGAGGACCAACCGTTACGGCCTCCCAGAGAAAATGGATTTAATTCGTGGTGAGGTGATCATGCACGCAAAAGGCTTTGCCTTCGTGAAAACAGAAGAAGGCATGGATGATGTTTATATCTCCTCATCTGAATTGAATGATGCCATGAACAAAGATAAAGTGCTCGTGCGAATGCAAAGTAATTCTGGTGGAGCGCGTCCTGAAGGTACGATTATTCGTATTTTAAAGCGTGGTGTGACCCAGACGGTAGGTACGTACAAAGATGACAAGCATTACGGATTTGTAGTGTCAGATGATAAACGAATTCCGACAGATATTTTTATCCCTAAAAATCAAGAACTAGGAGCGGTAGACGGCCATAAAGTTCTTGTTGAAATTACGAAATACCCTGAAGGCAGAATGAATGCTGAAGGTCACGTTTCAAAAATTCTTGGTCATAAAAATGATCCCGGTGTGGATATTCTCTCGGTAATTCATAAGCACGGATTACCTGGTGACTTCGCTCAAGAAGTAGTAGACCAGGCAAATCAAGTTCCAGATGAGATTGATCCTGAAGAAATCAAAGGCCGACGAGATTTACGTGACGAGACGATTGTGACGATTGACGGAGCCGATGCCAAAGATTTAGATGATGCGGTTCAAGTGAAAAAGCTGGATAACGGGAACTACTTATTAGGTGTTCATATTGCTGATGTGACTCATTATGTTAACGAAGGTTCACCTATTGATTTAGAAGCTGCTGAACGTGCTACAAGCTGTTACTTAGTCGACCGTGTGATCCCGATGATCCCGCATCGGTTATCAAATGGGATTTGTTCATTGAATCCTCAAGTTGATCGTTTGACATTATCTTGTGACATGGAAATCAATCCTCAAGGGGAGGTTGTTAACCATGAAATTTACGAGAGTGTCATTCGCACAAATGAACGGATGACGTACACGGACGTTCGAAAAATTTTGTTAGAAGAAGAT
The DNA here is from genome assembly GCF_003226325.1 of Salipaludibacillus keqinensis. GTDB lineage: Bacteria > Bacillota > Bacilli > Bacillales > Salisediminibacteriaceae > Salipaludibacillus > Salipaludibacillus keqinensis. Next base: position 541,796 of record NZ_PDOD01000003.1, read on the forward strand.
GAAGAAGTAACAAAGCGTTACGAGCCTCTCGTCCCATTTTTCAAAGGGATGGAAGAGTTAGCGGCAATATTACGGAAGAAGCGTTTCTCTCGAGGCGCGATCGACTTTGATTTTAAAGAAGCCGGCGTTGTCGTTGATGAGGAAGGAACACCAACGGACATTGTGCTCCGTGAGCGAAGTGTAGCGGAGAAGTTAATTGAAGAGTTCATGCTTGCTGCCAATGAGACTGTTGCGGAACATTTTCATTGGATGAAAGTTCCGTTCGTATATCGTATTCATGAAGATCCAGACGAAGAAAAACTGAATAACTTTTTGGAATTCATCACGAACTTTGGTTACGTTGTGAAAGGAACGTCCAACACGATTCATCCACGTGCCCTTCAAGAGCTCCTTGAAGAGGTGAAAGGTGAGCCGGAAGAAGCGGTAATTAGCACCGTCATGCTTCGCTCGATGAAGCAAGCGAAATATGACCCGGAAAACATTGGTCACTTCGGTTTGTCAGCTGATTTCTACAGTCACTTCACGTCACCAATCCGCCGGTACCCGGATTTGATCGTGCATCGCTTGATTCGTACGTATTTAATTGAAGGAAAGACGGATGAGAAAACGATTGAGAGCTGGAATGAAAAGCTTCCAGAAATTACTCGTCACTCTTCTGAAATGGAACGTCGTGCGGAAGATGCGTCTCGCGAAACGGATGAACTGAAAAAAGTTCAGTACATGGAAGATAAAGTTGGCGAGGAATATGAAGGAATCATAAGTGGAGTAACGAACTTCGGATTGTTCGTAGAATTACCGAATACGATTGAAGGTCTCGTTCACGTCAGCTACTTGACTGACGATTACTACCATTATGATGAAAAGCGCTATGCCATGATCGGTGAGCGTACAGGTAACGTATTCCGTATTGGTGATGAAATTGACGTACGTTTAACGAAAGTAAACGTAGAAGAGCGAATTATTGACTTTGAAATTGTCGGTATGAAGCCGCGGAAAGCGAGAAAGAAAGAAGCTCCCCGTGTCATTGAGGGAGGCACTCGTAAAAAGCGTAAAAAGAACGGTGAAGGGTTAAGCTTAGGCGATAAAACTTCAGCTAGTGTCAGCGGACGCAAGAAAAAACGTAATAAGAAAGCTTTTTATGAGAATGCCCCGAGTAGTAAGCGTAAAAAAGGTAAAAAGAAGAACAAATAGCATGATTGGAGCTCACCCTGTGGGGTGAGCTCTTGAATTTTGGGGTAAGTGTTGGTGGGATCAGACGTCTATCAGCGAAACTGAGGGGTCAATCGGCGAAAAAGGGGGTTCTATCGGCGAAACTGAGGGTTCAATCAGCGAAAAACAACATCCTATCAGCGAAACCACAAAATGACAACTTACAAATTGAAGACCAACACAAATTTTGGTATGATTGGAACACGAGGAAGACAGAGAGGATGCAGGAATCATGGCAACAGAAGGAAAGCTCATTGCACAAAATAAAAAAGCCAGACACGATTTTCATGTAGAAGAAACATATGAAGCAGGGATGGTTCTTACTGGGACCGAAATCAAATCCATTCGTAATCGCAGAGTGAACTTGAAAGACTCCTTTGCCCGTGTGGCGCAAGGAGAGATGTGGCTGCATAATTTACACATTAGTACTTATGAACAAGGAAATCGGTACAATCATGATCCCGTTCGCACGAGGAAACTCCTGCTTCACAAGAAACAAATCAACCAGCTTATCGGACTAACACAACAAAAAGGGTATACGATTGTTCCATTAAAGATCTATATTCGAAATGGTGTCGCTAAAGTACTTATTGGTCTTGGTAAAGGTAAAAAGAGACATGATAAGCGTGAAGATTTAAAGCGTAAAGATGCTAATCGAGAAATTCAGCGGGCATTCAAGGATGCTAATTTAGGTCGATAGATTGGTGGAGCTTTCCATTTGACTAGGGAAGCTCATATGTTATAATAATAGATGTCGTTATGCACAGATATCAATGTACCACCGATAAGATTTATCCCTTATCGTTCTCACTTACATGGGGACGTTCTGGATTCGACAGGGGTAGGTCGTGCTTAAGTGGCGAGTCGAGCTGGGTGTCCTCGTATAAAACGCCCATCGCCTATAGTTGGCAAACAAGATAACGATTTCGCTTTAGCAGCGGCGTAACAACCCTGTTAGCGGTTCCTCCCTACATCGCCCATGTGTTAGGATCAGGGACTCACTCTAGTGGGATACGCCTGGAGTTCTCCACCTGAGGACAATAGGAAGAGATTAATCAGGTTAGCCTCACAGAAGCCTGTCTGTTGGCTGAAGTGACGGCGAAATTCCAATAAACTGACTACACTCGTAGAAGCTTATGATGCGTTACCCCTGGACGTGGGTTCGATTCCCACCGTCTCCACCATACATACTGTTATGGTGGTTTTTTTATTTTAATAAAAGTCCCCAAACGGCAAAAATATGCTGATTGGGGACTTCGTTCATATTACAAGCTATTTTACGTTAACTAATTCTACAGGCCCGTGATCATCGCAATGATCCCCATGGACATGATGGAGTCGTCCATTTACTAAGTAGTCCATGTGATCTCCATGAGGGACCATTTCATGCCCGCAATCTTCTTCGTGATTACAGCCACAACTAATTTCATGACAGTGATCCGGATTAGTCTCATTAACAGGAATTTTACACTCATCCCAATGGCCATTATGTTCGTGATGTAAGTGACCATTATGAACGTAATCAATGTGGTCTTCATGGCGAATTTTCGTGTGGCCACAAGCTATATTGTGCTGATGAGGATGATGTTCATGAATAGAATGTTCTTCTTTTTTGTTACTCATGCTTATCCCTCCTTGATCATATATTTAGCCTTCTCAAAGGTTTTTAACCATTTATTTGATGGGGCGAGCTCTCTGATACATATAAAAAATCCAGACGAGGGGGACGTCTGGATTCAAAATATAGAAAATGATCTTAGAAATCATGGATCACCTATAACTCTTTTATGATTCGTCGGAAAGGTAGAAGCACTTCATTTCTCTATCTCCAGAACTTCTCCCGTGTAACTGCATCATATCTGTGAAATCAATCAACTTTAGCTGTCGAAGCTTTTTAGGAATTTCATCATCCAGCCACTTTTCAATTTCTTGCACTTTCTCATACACTTCGGCAGCATCCATAACAAACTTCTCTGCCGCTTCAAAGATAGGGGAGTGTTCTTGTAGAAGTTTAACAAAATGATCTTCGGTATGAGCCTGGTCTGCCAGAATCAGTTCTTTTTTTTCTACGAATTGAAACAGCCGGCGTTCAAGGGGTGGTAACTGTTTAATACATCTGCTTCTAACAAATTCGTAACGTTGTTGATTCATGTAAGTTCCTCCACGCTTCTTACGTTTAAAACGTAATGATTTCGATTTAACTTTATTTAATCATATTCCGTACAGTGATGTAAAGAATAAATTATTTTATAAGTGACTGTTAAAGCCAATGTTTCAGTTATAGGCGTTATTAATGAGTCATATTGATAAGGTAAAAAACGGTCGCTATCATGACTTCTATAGTCCTAGTATGTGCATCAAATAACTATTCCACAAAAAGAGAGGCCACAGCTCTTTTTTGATATAATTTTAATTTCATAACTTTAAATCCCTCCAACACAGCATAAAGAAGCTGATCCTATGCTAAAATAAAAAGACATCAGATGCAGAGGACTGGTACTATGTTTAGCTTTGATAATTATTTATTTTCTTTATTAGTTGTATTGGTTCCAGTGTTCATTTATTTTGCATTCTTCTTTAAGCGAGACTATTTCAAGAAAGATTCTGCTATCATCGCCGTGTTTTGCATAAGTGGGATCGTATTTTTTATGAGTTATCCCCTTGAGTTAACCCCTGGGTACATATTTGACATGAGAACGATCCCTTGGCTTTTGGCTTTTTTATATGGTGGCGTGAGAATTGGCTTGTTATCAACGGTGGTCTTATTTGGATATAGGATGTTCATTGGCTTCGACGAAGGTTTACTCATTGTCCTCATCTCTTATTTTCTTTCCGGAGCGGTTATTCTTATTTTTTTAAAACGGTTTAATGCTGGAGACTTAAATAAACGGTTGATAATAAGTGCTTTCCTTACACTGATCAATAATTTTACAATCTTGCTCGCTGCGTTTTTATTAATAGGAGATTATAGCAGACACGGCTTACCTGAACTGTTTCCGTATTTTTTACTTACTCATTTAGTGACGATTTTGCTCGTAGTGTTTATTATTGAGGCCTTGAAGGAAAAAGAGGAAAATAAAATCCGCTTGCAAAAAATTGAGAAAATAAAACTTGTAGGAGAGATGGCTGCGGCTGTAGCGCATGAAATTCGCAATCCACTTACGGTAGTAAAAGGATTCACGCAATTATTTAGAAATGACGAGAACTTAACGGACAAGCAAAAAAGTTCTCTTGAATTAATGGATTCAGAGCTAGTACGGGCAGAGAAAATTATCAGTGACTACTTAACATTGGCTAGGTCCGAATCGAAACAGCAAGAACCAATAGACGTCAGGGAGATCTTAGCGAACACTGTGAAAGTGATTGAACCTTACGCTGTATTAAATGATGTGATTATTGCCAACCAATTAGATCGATCTTATTATATTTATGGCAATAGAAGCGACGTTGGACAAGTGTTTCTAAACATGATTAAAAATGGTATTGAAGCGATCGAAGGAAAAGGACATGTGACGATCGGTGCTAGAGAGATGGGTCAAAACGTAGAAATAGATATACGTGATTCAGGTAGAGGAATGAACGAAGATGAAATCTCGAGGCTTGGAACTCCCTTTTATACGACAAAAGACCAAGGGACCGGGTTAGGCACGATGGTATGCTTTAAAATGATTGATGATTTAAAAGGAAAGTTTGATGTAAAGAGTAACGTGGGAAAAGGGACAACTATCACTATAACGTTGCCGTTAATGAAAAAAGGTGATCATGATTTAACTAACAGATAGATATGAGAAAAAAGGATGTTTGTGCAATGATAAGTTGAGATAGTTCGACTTCTAACAACACTCTCCTCTCGCTCTTATATGTATGGCTATCCACCCCGTTCCATATTTGAAGAAGGTTTTACCAGCTTACTGTAGAATAAGTCAGGAGAACCTTTTCGAGAGGAGTCGATAGGATGGAAATGTTATTTAAATACAATTGGCAAGTTCGTGAGGAATGGTTTCAATGGTGCAATCAATTATCTCATGAGGAATTAGCCAAGCCTCGGACAGGTGGGGTAGGAAGTATTTTGCATACGCTCGTCCACATTATAGATGCAGAACAAAGCTGGATTAACGGACTTAATGGAAAGCCTGAATATCACTATGACTACAAAAATTATCAAACTTTGGATGAGATCATTCAATTATCAGAGCAATGCCATTGTGACGTAAATGAATTTGTTGAAGCATGGACATCGGAACTAGAGTCAAAAAAATTCTATGAATTTACGTATGGAGAAGTCATGAGGCATGTGATAGCCCACGAAATTCATCATATTGGTCAGTTATCTATTTGGGCAAGAGAACTGGGTAAGAAGCCTGTTTCAGCCAATTTGATTCGCCGTGGCTTAGCTACATAAACAAGAATAGAAATCGGCCTAAGCATATCGCTTAGGCCGGCAGCATTTTACTAATTATTTCACTTGAGCGACGTCATGATAATAATTCACGAGCACTTCCATTCCTTTATGGAAGTGATCAAGAGGAAAGCTTTCGTTTGGAGAGTGCAGGTTGTCTTCGGGGGTCCCAAATCCAAGAAGCACAACGGGAATGTTGAATAATTGATCAATCGATTCAACGACAGGTATAGAACCACCAAGACGCACAAAAACAGTTTCTTTTCCAAAGGCTTCAGATAACTGATCTGCAGCTTTTTGCAGTAGTGGATGATCGGGATCTACTTTATATGCTTTAGCTGATAATGCTTCTCTCTTCACTGATACTTCGACTCCATCGGGAACGTGACTTTCAATGTAATCAACGATTTTGTCTTGGATCGTCTGTGGGTCTTGCCCTGGTACTAAGCGGCAAGTGATTTTAGCGGTAGCGGTCGATGGAATGATCGTTTTCGTTCCTTCCCCTTGATAACCGCTGTACATCCCATTGATCTCCAACGTAGGACGAGCCATGATATGCTCGTTTACAGTATAGCCTTGTTCTGATGACGTTTGAGGAATCCCCACTGATTCAGGATAGTTTTCGCCGGGAGCTTCGTTCATAAGTTGTCTCTCTTCGGCTGGTAATGCTTCAACATCATCATAAAATCCAGGGACAGTGACGACTTCCTGGTCATTTTTTAACGAGGCTAGGATGTGGCTTAAAGCCATAGCCGGGTTCTTCACAGCTCCTCCGTATAAGCCGGAATGAAGGTCACGATTAGGTCCTTTCACAGTTACTTCTAATCCGGTAAACCCTTTTAGTCCGTAAAGCATGGTAGGTTGTCCTTTGGCGACCATACCAGAATCTGAAATGAGCGCGAAGTCAGCTGCTAGTTTATCTTTATGATTCTTTAAAAAAGGAACGAGATTTTCACTGCCGATTTCTTCTTCTCCTTCAATACAGACTTTCACGTTTACAGGAAGGCGTCCTTCAGTCTTCATATAGGCTTCACAAACAGCAAGGTGCATAAACACTTGACCTTTATCGTCGCTTGCTCCTCGTGCAAAGAGTTTGCCATTACGGACTGTTGGCTCGAATGGTTCACTATCCCAAAGTTCATATGGATCAGCCGGTTGAACGTCATAGTGACCGTAGAACAAAGCAGTAGGAGCGTCTTTTGCTTCAAGCCATTCTCCATAAACAAGAGGATGACCCCCAGTTTCGATTATCTCAACAGATTGAAATCCAATCTCCTTTAAATAATTAGCGACAAACGTGCCCGCTTTTAAGACGTCCTGTTTGTGAGCGCCATCTGTGCTGACACTAGGGATCGATAAAAATTCTTCCAATTTTCCGAGCAGTGACTCACGGTTCTCTTCTAAGTATTTTAATACAGCTTCAGTCATATACATTCTCCTTTCATCTCAAGGCCATTATATATGAAAAAACAGGAAACTTGCTAGTCGCTAGATGCTTGAGTCTAGTAATTATATAAGGAGCGATCCTGTATCTGAAAAAATAATGTTTTCAGAAAACTCATTGCGTTGATGTGCTAAAATCGTTATGATAGGAATTATAACTTTTATTTTTCCGGAAATGTATAGAGAAATGAAATAAGTAACTGTGAGAGAAAGGATGAACATAATGGATGAGAAAAAAGATTTGCGAATTAACAGTAAAGTAATAAGTGAAGGCGTGAACAGGATGCCAAACCGCTCGATGCTTCGAGCTGTTGGTTTTACTGATGAAGATTTTAAGAAACCGATGATCGGTATTGCGAGCACATGGAGCGAGGTTACGCCATGTAATGTACATATTGATGAGTTAGCACGTCAAGCGAAAAGTGGAGCGACGGACGGCGGAGGCGCCCCGATGATTTTCAATACGATCATGGTTGCAGACGGTATTGCAATGGGCCATGAAGGTATGAACTATTCGTTACCCAGTCGTGAAGTCATTGCGGACTCCATTGAGACAGTAATGGGTGGGGAAGCCCTTGATGGAATGGTTGCAATCGGTGCTTGTGATAAAACAACACCAGGATGTCTAATTTCTATGGGACGATTAAACGTGCCTTCCGTTTATGTATACGGAGGAACGATTCAACCAGGGAAGTTAGATGGACGAGACATTGATATCGTATCTTCCTTTGAAGCGGTTGGACAGCATCAACAAGGAACCATTGATGATGAGCAACTTCATAAAGTAGAGTGCTCTGCTTGTCCTGGAGCTGGAGCATGCGGTGGAATGTACACAGCGAACACGATGGCAGCTGCTGTGGAAGCCCTTGGAATGAGTATTCCAGGTTCCTCATCAACACCAGCGATTGATGATTATAAAAATCAAGAATGTCGTCAAGCAGGTGATTTAGTCGTTCGACTTCTTGAAAAAGATATTCGTCCTCGTGACATCATGACAAAAGAAGCTTTTGAAAATGCGATTACGGTCGTCATGGCGCTTGGTGGATCTACGAACGCATTTCTTCACTTATTAGCCATGGCACATTCAGCGGAAGTGGATTTAAGCCTTGACGATTTTGAACGAGTTCGTCAAGATGTTCCACACTTAGCTGATTTAAAGCCAAGCGGGAAGTATGTCATGCAAGATCTATTCGAAGTAGGTGGCGTTCCTGCTGTCATGAAACTTCTTCATGAACAAGGATTGTTGCACGGGGACTGCATAACGGTGACAGGTAAAACGATTGCCGAAAACTTAGCAGAAGTGCCATCCTTAAAAGAAGGACAAGTCATCATCAAACCATTTGATGAACCAATCAAGCCAAACGGTCCTCTAGTGGTATTACGAGGAAATCTTGCTCCAGAAGGTGCCGTTGCTAAAATGTCTGGACAGAAAATCAGTCGTTTTGAAGGCGTTGCTAAAGTGTACGATAGCGAAGCGGAAGCAACGGTGGCAATTGAAGCGAGAGAAATTGTTGAAGGAGATGTTTTGGTTGTTCGTCATGTCGGTCCAAAAGGTGGACCAGGGATGCCAGAAATGCTTTCCATTACGGCAATGATTGTTGGTCAAGGACTTAATGGAAAAGTGGCTCTCATGACGGATGGTCGATTCTCAGGTGGATCTCATGGATTTGTTATTGGCCACGTTGCTCCAGAAGCATTTGTTGGAGGGCCAATCGGCTTACTTCAAAACGGAGATAAAGTGACAATCGATAGTGGTACGCAAGAAATCAATATGCATGTAAGTGAGGAGGAACTGGCTCGCAGAAAAGCGGAATGGAAGCAACCTGCTTTGAAATACAAGCGAGGTATTCTTGCTAAATACACCAAGCTAGTTGGATCATCAGCCAAAGGTGCGGTAACTGACGACGGTTTAGAATAGGTTGAAAGTAAGCGAAATAGAGACACATAGATAGTTTTTTAAAAGCAAACTAAACAAACGATTTTGTTCATGTTAAAATTGAGGAAGTGATTTGACAAAAAAATCACTTTTATGCTACACTTCTAAAAACTTAATAATTTTCACTTATCATGAGTGGTGGAGGGACTGGCCCTATGAAACCCGGCAACCCGTGAAGAAGAGAAACATTCTTTTTCGCAAGGTGCTAATTCCTGCAAAGGATTCATTACAATGGATGCTTTGGGAGATGAGGACGAGATGATTGACTATCCACAACCATTCATACTACTACCGCTCCCTTGCATTCTATGCAGGGGAGTTTTTGGTTTAGTTAAGGTTCGTCCATCTATGTGATTCATTGTCTGTGAGTGAATGAAAGATTTAGCAAATAATTAGCGAGAGGAGAATATAAATGATTAAAAAAGTAGGAATTATTGGATTTGGAACAGTGGGCAGTGGGGTATATGAAACGCTTTTGAACAAACGGACGAAAATAAACCAGTTGATCAATGGGGATTTCGTGGTTCCCGTAGTTCTTGTGAAAAACTTACATAAGACAAGAGACGTTCCAGAGGAAACAGAAGTGATCGACCAATTCGATCAACTAAGTTCTAGGTCAGATTTAGACGCAGTAATTGAGGCATCGCCGGATTCTTATACAGCTTATCCCTATGTCAAAACTCTATTGAAAAATGGAACTACTGTAGTGACTGCAAATAAAGAATTGATGGCCAATCATGGAGAGGAATTGCTTCAATTGGCAGCTGAAAATCAATGTCGGTTGTTTTTCGAAGCGGCAGTCGCAGGAGGAATTCCAATTTTGACAAGTATCCGCCACACATTGAAAACGAATGACATTGAGAAAATTGAAGGGATCGTTAATGGAACCTCTAATTTTATTTTAACGAAAATGCGGGATGAAGGTGCGGCATTTAACCGAGCATTAAAAGAAGCACAAGAAAAAGGATATGCAGAGGCTATTCCTGATAAAGATATAGATGGATGGGATGCCTACTTCAAAACGGTGATTTTAAGTCACTGGATATTCGGTACCTCTCCGACCTGGCTTACTGATAAGCCATCAGGAATCAGAGGGATTGATGTTCGTGACCTTTTGTTAGCTAGTGAATTTAATGGGAGAATCAAACATGTTGCTTCCATAGAGAGAGATGAGACAAAGATAGAGGCGACTGTTCGTCCTAAATTAGTTCTAAGCGGACATTCGCTTTATGGCGTTGAAGGAGTAAATAATGGGATTCATGTAAAAGGAAGCATTGTAGGTTCTCTTCTATTTCAAGGTGCGGGTGCTGGGAAGTTCCCAACAGCAAGTGCAGTAATAGAAGATTTAATTAACCATTGGACAGATACGAGCGAGGAAACGCCACTGTCAGGAATAGAGTTTGAACAAACAAGGTTGAACATACAAAATGTACGAACCAACTTCGGCGCTCAAATTGAATCAAAAACGGACGCTTGGCTTGTAACAGGCAAACAGTTAGCCTTGCAACTGGAAAATCAAAACACGGTCACCTCTCTCACAAATATTAAAAAGCGAGATGGCAGGGAAGCGCTCCTGGTCAAAGGAAAAGAAACCGATGTGAAAGAAGTGATGACAGCCCTGAATGATTCTGTTTGGATCTACCCTGTTTGCGGAGAGGATACCGATTGGGATCAGATCCAGGCTGTAAATAACATTTCTGCATCTTAAATAAGTGATAATGAAGATCGTTACAGCCGTTAAAGGTAGCAGAAACAGATGATATGGTTGAAGTAGTCCCTAACATTTTTTATCGGCACCAATAGTTTGACGGATTTTCAGTCATAAGCTGCATTTAAAAAGGCTTTTCAATAATAATAAAACGAAGAAGCATTCCCCTATACCAGGAGAATGCTTTTTTAAACCACTTTTTTTGTCAAATTGAAAAAATTTTCTAACATTAACGGAATTATGTGGTATTCTATAAAGGCAGTAGTTGTATAGATTTTTACATAATTCGGGAAGATTAGAGGTGCTTTTCATGTTTCGGACTATCAAGAATATTTTTCAAGTCGGAGATTTACGCAATAAAATTTTGTTTACGCTATCATTATTAATTGTTTTTAGAATTGGGGCTCACATTCCTGCACCAGGGGTCAACGCGGAAGCATTGAACTTCGATGGAATGGCTGCTCTTGGATTTTTAAACACCTTCGGGGGAGGGGCATTAGAAAACTTCTCCATTTTCGCCACAGGGATTATGCCTTATATCACCGCTTCTATCATTGTTCAGCTTTTACGGATGGATGTAGTCCCAAAGTTTGCTGAATGGGCCAAAGAAGGAGAATCGGGCCGTAAAAAGTTAGCACAAGTCACTCGCTATGGAACGATTGGTATTGCTTTCGTACAAGCCTTAGGGATGTCCTTTGGATTTAATAATATCATGCCGGGGTTAGTTCCAAATCCATCAGTTATGACCTATTTCACTATAGCCCTTGTATTAACGGCAGGAACTGCTTTTCTTCTTTGGCTTGGTGAACAAATTACCGCTAAAGGAGTCGGAAACGGGATTTCGATCATGATTTTTGCAGGGATCGCTGCAGGAATCCCAAACGGTGTCAACCAACTTTATAGCTTGTATTTGGCTGATGCTGGAGATCAGTTGTTTCTCAATATTGCTACAGTCATTCTGATTTTATTAGCTATTTTGCTTATTGTTATAGGGGTTATTTTTGTGCAACAAGCTGTGCGTAAAGTACCTATTCAATATGCTAAGAAAATGGCATCTGGAGGGAGACCGGCTGGAGGACAGTCGTCACATATTCCTTTGAAAGTAAATACTGCCGGGGTGATCCCAGTCATCTTCGCTATGTCTTTATTCATCTTTCCGCCGACGGTTGCGAATTTCTTTGGTGAAGGAAGTACAGTTGGGCGTTGGGTTGTCCAGACGTTTGATTATACAAACCCACTTGGAATGACTGTCTATGCCATTCTTATTATCGGCTTTGCTTATTTCTACACCTTTGTTCAGATGAATCCAGAGCAAATGGCTGATAATCTCCGGAAGCAAAACGGATTTATCCCGGGGATTCGCCCAGGGAAAACAACGGAACAATACATTACGAAAGTGTTGTATCGATTAACGTTTGTGGGTGCTCTATTTTTAGCCACTGTTGCATGCTTACCGCTTATAGCCGCTCAGTTTGCTGGATTGCCTCCGAGTGTTCAAATAGGAGGGACAGGATTACTCATTGTTGTGGGTGTTGCCTTAGACACGATGAAACGGATTGAAAGTCAACTAATTGATCGCAAGTATACCGGATTTTTAAGAAGAAGTTCATAATAAATGAAGCTGACTCTCTACTTAAATGGAGAGTCAGCTTTTTTTATTAAATCAGAGGTAGCGCTACAAAAAGCAGAGTGAATGCCACAAATCAAGAAAGTACCGCCTCAAAAAGCAGAGAGCACGCCCTATTGAGTGTGCACGCTTTTAACTAGTACACAAATGGCAGGAGACGAAAGCGTCGTTTGCACCAATACGGGTATATTTCACCGTATTTTATTTGTAATTGAAGTTCTTCTTCTTTCATGACTGGATGTAGAGCACTTCCTAGTAAAATGAATATTAAAGGAAAGGCCAACCAATGGTGGCTAATGATGAATCCGCACCCTACGACGGTCAGAAAAATTCCTACATGGAAAGGGTGCCGATGGAAGCGATAAGGACCATGGCTCAATAGAGGAAATCCTTGAGAAGAAAGGGATCCTTCTCTCCTGTTAGCCTTAATTAGATGATAAGTCCACCCTCTTATCAGAGTACCATGAGTGATAAAAAGCAAGCCGACCATGTCCACTGTTTTAACCGCTGTGGGATCTAGACCTTTCAGCAAGTAGCATAAGAAAAGAGAAAGAATAAATGCTATTACAACAAATATTTGTTGCCTCTTGTTTATCTTCGAACGCTCCTTTCGATTATCTTTTCTTTTCATATAATACAGCCATTCTATGATCACACTTATACCTGCAATGAGGACAATATAGTTAGAGTAGTTCATGAGATTAGTTTTGACTAAACAAGCCGGAAATAGTCTACTTAAAAACAAGAAAAAACTGGGGAAGACCCCAGCTAAGTAGTTATTATGAGTATGGAAACTGATTCGTGTAACCTTGAAATTGTTGATAAGATTGATTTATTTTTTGAGCATCACATGCTTCAAAGCTGTACCAGCCTTTTTCAAACATCAGGTTAAACAAATCACGTTGACATTGCTGAGATTCATTGCATATCCCTTGAACATCTTGATAAAGGGCTTGATGGCTGGCTTCATTTAAAGCTGTTGAATATGAACTAGTCATATATTTTTCCGTAGCTAGCATATCGTTAAGGTAATCCCGGTCAGACATTTGCGGTGTTTCTGGCACTTGTGTTTTTGGATTTGCGATGGTCGATTGGTTTTGCTGCTGATTTTGTTGATCCATTTAGCATTTCTCCTTTCATACATTTATTGAAGAGTAGATGTTCCTTGTTGTCCTGCAGTTTGCAGATGTTGAAGCAGTTTCTGATAATGTGCGTAATGCATTTTTCCGGCCTGATCCAAAGCTTGTGATATATCCTGGTCCGAACATTGTTCAGCAAATGCATGGGCTTTTTTCATGGCCAAAAGATTCCACGAAAGCATATCATTAATATAAAGATGATCCTTGTTAGTAATGACATTTGGCGGTTGTGACATAGGCTGACCTTGATTCATCGGTTGTTGTTGCACAAAGCATCCCTCCTTTTAAATTATTTGTTGCAAAAAAACCTTCGCTAATAGTTTTAGCCATTAGCCGAAATCTATGCGTCATTCATGAACGAAGAATGTTTAAAGCTTTAGAAAAAAAATCGAGGGTGAAATAATAAAAAAAATAAAATTTTCTGTCAATACTATTGCTAAAATGGTAAAAATTTAATATAGTAATAGATGTAGATATTTCGTGACAAAAATCGCGCAAAAATTTTTTGCTCAAAAAATGAATGAGTATTCATTCAAATAGGGAGAAGGAGGTACTTCATGACTAAGAAAATCAGTAAAGTTGCTGTTTTAGGCTCAGGAATTATGGGTTCTGGAATTGCGGCTCATCTAGCAAATATCGGTATTCCGACACTATTACTGGATATTGTTCCTAGAGAACTGACAGAGGGTGAAAAGAAAAAAGGGCTTACTCTTGAAGATAAGGCTGTAAGAAACCGAATGGCTGCAGAATCCATCCAAAAATTAAAAAAGCAAAAACCTGCACCTCTTGCTAAAAAGGATAATGTAGATCTAATTGAAGCTGGAAATATGGAAGACGATATGAAACGCCTATCTGAAGTAGATTGGGTAGTGGAGGTCGTTGTAGAGAACCTCGATATTAAAAAGAAAGTATTTGCTCGAGTAGATGAATACAGAAAGCCTGGATCGATTGTTAGTTCAAACACTTCAGGTATTTCTATTGAAGCGATGGCTGAAGGAAGATCTGAAGATTTCAGGACACATTTCCTTGGAACACACTTTTTCAATCCACCCAGATATTTAAAATTGTTAGAGATTATCCCTACAAAAGATACGTCAGAAGAAGTATTTAAGTTTATGCGTCAATTTGGCGAAGATACCCTTGGTAAGGGCGTTGTAGAGGCGAAAGATACGCCAAACTTTATTGCGAACCGAATAGGTACTTACGGCTTACTTGTCACTGTTCGTGAAATGGTTGAACGAGGATATTCCGTCGGTGAAGTAGATTCTGTCACAGGCCCTGCATTAGGAAGACCGAAGAGCGCTACTTTCAGAACTCTTGATGTGGTCGGGTTAGACACGTTCCTACATGTTGCTAAAAATGTTTACGATCAAGTGGAAGGCGATGAGAAACAAGTATTTGATCCTCCCGCTTTCATGAAAGAGATGGCTGAAAATAAAATGCTCGGAAGTAAAACGGGCAAAGGATTCTATTATAAGAAAAAAGGCGAAAAAGGCAGTGAAATTCTCGAGTTAGATTTCAATACGATGGAGTATGTTGAGCGTAAGAAATTAAAAGCCCCATCGGTTCAGCAGAGCAAACAGGCCAAAGGAAAATCAGCAAAATTGAAAGCGCTTATATATGCTGATGATCGTGCAGGAGAACTTGTATGGAATGTTTTGAAACCGACTCTGTTATACGCTGCTGAAAAGTGTTATGAAGTGTCAGATTCTATCCGGGATATCGACCAAGCTATGAAGTGGGGCTTCGGATGGGAATTAGGTCCATTTGAAACATGGGATGCCATTGGGGTTGAAAAATCTGTCCAGCGAATGAAAGAAGAAGGAGAAACCGTTCCTACTTGGGTAGAAGAAATGTTGGAAAAAGGTTTCACAAGTTTCTACAAAGACTTTGACGACTATTATCACCAAGGTGAATATAAGAAAGCGAATCTGAACCCTAAAGTCATTCATATAAAATCCTTGAAAGAAAATGACAAGGTTATTATGAAAAATACGGGTGCATCTCTTATCGATTTAGGAGACGATATTGCATGTCTTGAGTTCACTTCTCCAAATAATTCCATCGGACTTGATGTTATGCAAATGATTAATAAGTCTGTAGATGAAGTAGACAAAAATTACAAAGGACTTGTGATCAATAACCAAGGGAAAAACTTCTGTGTTGGGGCGAACTTGATGATGATCTTAATGGAAGCGCAAGATATGAACTTCCCTGAGATCGACCTCGTCGTTCGACAATTCCAGAATTCCATGGCGAAGATTCGCTATTCATCAAAACCTGTTGTGGCAGCACCGTTTGCAATGACACTTGGTGGAGGAACAGAAATTTGTCTGCCATCTGCTAGTATTCAAGCTTCTATGGAAACGTATATGGGTCTTGTAGAAGTTGGTGTAGGTTTGATCCCTGGTGGAGGTGGAAACAAAGAGCTTTACCTTCGTCAAATCGAACGTCTTCCAGAAGGCGCACAACTTGATCACCAGGCAATTGCCAACCAAGTTTTCGAAACAATTGCTATGGCTAAAGTGGGAACAAGCGCCCAAGAAGCTGAACAACTTGGCTTCATCAGACCAGAGGATGGCATTAGTATCAATGGAGACCATTTATTGCACGATGCGAAGCATAAAGCACTTCATTTAGCTAATCAAGGTTATCAGCCTCCTAAACGAGAGAAAATTCCTGTTGTAGGTGAAACTGGATACGGAACAATGCTTCTAGGAGCGAAGACAATGCAGTTCGGAGGCTATATTTCAGAACACGATCTTAAGATTGCTGAAAAATTAGCTTTTGTGCTAGCAGGTGGGCGTGTAGCTAAAGGTTCAAAAGTGGATGAGCAATATTTATTGGATCTAGAGCGGGAAGCATTTTTAAGTCTAGTTGGAGAACCGAAAACGCAACAGCGAATGCAGCATATGCTGACGAAAGGCAAGCCATTACGTAATTAATTCGACTAAAGGAGGGGAATTTCTTGAGAGAAGCCGTTATCGTTGCAGGTGCTAGAACACCTGTAGGAAAAGCAAAAAGAGGAAGTTTTGCTAGCGTAAGGCCTGATGATTTAGGTGCTATTACGATCAAAGAAACGTTGAAAAGAGCGAACAACTTTGATCCTAGCAGGATTGAAGATGTGATTATTGGATGTGCAATGCCCGAAGCGGAACAAGGAATGAACATGGCGAGAAACATTTCGGCCTTAGCAGGCATGCCGGATCATGTGCCAGCGATTACGATTAATCGTTATTGTTCCTCAGGTTTGCAAAGTATCGCTTATGGAGCTGAACGAATCATGCTTGGCCATTCGAAAGCTATCATAGCTGGCGGAGCGGAATCCATGAGTTTAATTCCAATGGGGGGGCATGTGATTGCCCCGAATCCAACATTAGTAGAAAATGCTCCAGAATACTATATGGGGATGGGTCATACAGCAGAAGAAGTAGCAAAACGATTTGAAGTAAGCCGAGAAGATCAGGACGCCTTTGCAGTTGAGAGCCACAAGCGGGCTGCAAAAGCCATTGCTGAAGGAAAGTTCAAAGATGAAATTGTTCCCGTTCCAGTGACGTTCCGGTCAGTCGATGGGAAGCACAAACTAGTTGAAAAACAAGTGACTGTGGAGCAAGACGAAGGGGTACGAGAAGGAACGACGATGGAAGGATTGGCAAAGTTACGCCCAGCTTTTAGTGTTCATGGAGGTACGGTGACTGCAGGTAACGCTTCACAAATGAGTGATGGAGCAGCATCAGTACTTGTAATGGATCGCGAAGAGGCAGAAAGAGATGGATTAACACCGCTTGTTAAATTCAGATCATTTGCTGTTGCAGGCGTAGCTCCTGAAATTATGGGGATCGGACCGGTAGAAGCGATTCCGAAAGCAGTGAGACTAGCAGGATTAGAAATGTCTGACATTGGTTTATATGAACTTAATGAAGCCTTTGCTTCCCAGGCGTTACAAGTGGTGCGACATTTAGGGTTAGACCATGACAAAGTGAATGTAAATGGCGGTGCGATAGCCATTGGACATCCACTAGGATGTACGGGTACAAAGCTCACGTTAAGCTTGATTCATGAGATGAAGCGTCGTAATGAACAGTTTGGTGTAGTTACGATGTGTATCGGTGGAGGCATGGGAGCAGCAGGAGTTTTCGAACTACTTTAGAAAATAAACAAAGGTGAGGTGAGCTGATTTAGCTCCTCATTTCACCTTTATCATGCAAATGCAATAAATGAGAAAGATTCCATGAGGAGGAATGTAAGATGGAAACAGCGGATAAAACAATTAAAGGTGGTAGCTTTTTATTAGATGAGACTTCCCCTGAGCGAGTATTTACCCCAGAGGATTTAAGCGATGAACATGTGATGATCGCAAAGACGACAGAAGATTTTGTAAAAGAAAAAGTGGTACCAGAGCTTGAATTTATTGAAAATCACGAATTTGACCGTTCTGTCAGATTATTAAAAGAGGCAGGAGAATTAGGTCTTCTTGGAGCAGATGTGCCAGAAGAGTATGGCGGAATTGGCTTAGATAAAATCAGTTCATCGTTAATTACAGAGAAGTTTGCTTTAGCAGGATCTTTCTCATTGTCCCACGGAGCTCATGTTGGAATTGGTTCCCTTCCAATCGTATTTTTTGGAACGGAAGAGCAAAAGAAAAAGTATCTACCAGAACTTGCTACAGGCGAAAAACTAGCGGCATATGCTTTAACTGAACCGAGTTCAGGTTCTGATGCTTTAAGTGCTAAAACGACTGCCAAGTTAAATGAAGCAGGTACACATTATGTGTTAAATGGTGAGAAACAGTGGATTACAAATGCAGGTTTTGCTGATGTGTTTGTTGTTTACGCAAAGATTGACGGAGAGCAGTTCTCCGCTTTCATCGTGGAAAAAGATTATGAAGGTGTTTCTACAGGACCGGAAGAAAAGAAAATGGGTATTAAAGGCTCATCTACACGTACGTTAATATTAGAAGACGCTCTCGTTCCTAAAGAGAATGTTCTTGGTGAAATTGGTAAAGGTCACGTGATTGCTTTCAATATTTTAAATATTGGTCGCTACAAGTTAGGTGTAGGTTGTGTTGGAGGTTCGAAACGTGCCATTGAAATTTCAGCAAAATATGCTAATGAGCGTAAACAATTTAAATTACCGATTTCTAAATTTACGTTGATTCAAAAGAAATTGGCTGAAATGGCTGCAAAGACATACGCAGCGGAAAGCACGATTTATCGAACAGGTGGATTAATTGAAGATGCCTTTGCAAGTCTTTCTGATGAAGAACAAAAAGATGGAGCGAAAGTAGGTAAGGCGATTGGTGAATATGCCATTGAATGTTCACTAAACAAATTCTTCGGATCTGAAGTCCTTGATTTCGTCGTTGATGAAGCGGTTCAAATCCATGGTGGATACGGATTTATGGCTGAGTACGAAGTAGAATCCATGTACCGTAACTCAAGAATCAACCGTATTTTTGAAGGGACAAATGAGATTAATCGTATGCTCGTACCTGCAACAATCATGAGAAAAGCAATGAAAGGTGAACTGGCTCTATTAGAAAAAGCCGGTGGACTTCAGGAAGAATTAATGATGATGATGCCTCAAGAAGTTGGCGATGAGCCGTTAGAACAAGAAAAGTATCTTCTTGAGAACGCGAAGAAAATTTTCTTGATGATTGCAGGAACAGCAGCACAAAAGTACGGTGAAAAACTGCAAAAAGAACAAGAAATGCTTGCAAATGTTGCAGATCTTGTCAATGAGATCTTTAATATTGAATCTTGCATTTTGCGAACAGAAAAAGCTATGAATAAAGATGGGCTTGAAAAAGCTGATCAAAAATTACTAATGACACAAGTTTATTCACAAGAAGCTTTCGATCGTATCGAGGCTATTGCAAAAGAATCTTTAGTGGCATTAGAAGATGGTGACAGCTTACGTACGATGTTGTCAATCCTAAAGAAACTGACTAGACATACACCATTGAACATGATTGCCAAAAAACGTGAATTAGCAACACGAGTGATCGCACAAGAAAAGTACGTATTGTAAAAAATCGCAGAATCATAATGAAGTTTTCAACTTTGGGGCACTCCCCTGCCCCAATAACAATAATAAACCTTCTTTCTAAAAGAAGGCATTCTCCTCTCTCGCGAAGGAGCCTTATGAAACCATAAGGCTCCTTCGCTTTTTAAGTTAAAAACTAACTTGATGTGGCTGTGTAGCTAGAAGTGATTCTCTGAGCCGCTTTTTGCGCACCAGAGATGTTTCTTGCAGTAGGGCCAATCTCTAACTCAGCAAGAGCACCACTGACATATAAATGGTCTTCCCACATGAGTGACCGATCTACGATAGGATATCCGCATTGAGAACAGGGAAGAGAGTAGGTTTGAATGACAGCCTTAAGCCACCGGCCACCGGGTTGGGAAGGACTAAAACCTGTACAGCAAATAATATTTTTAGTTTTGTGGCGAATTTGTCTCTGTTCGTCTATCAATAAAGTGCTTCCATCTTTCTCAGAGGACACTTGAGACATATCCATCGTTTTAATCTTTAATTTATGATTGTTAGATAGTTTTTGCAGTTTCAAATGTAACTCTCTCGTAATGGAACCGCGGTGGCGAGCTAGGTGAATGCAAGCTCTTCTCTCACTGTAATCTGTCAATTTAGAAAAAGAGGTCATGTATTTTGGTCCGAGCCAGCCTGGATCACTATCAAAAGAGTGAACTCTGAAGGGGTGTCGTTTAATCATTGTTACTTGTCCTGGACATCTCTCACTTAAAGTAATAGCTGTATGGGCTGCTGTGATTCCACCTCCTATGACAGTGATTTGTGAGTGAAGCTTATTTATATTTAATTGGTCTTCGAAGATGTGTGAAATCCTAGCTCCTTTTTTCTTTTCGTTAAGAAGAATATCTGGGATATATAGCTGGTGGCTGAGGCCAATAGCTAGAACAACGTGTTTAGCGTGAATACTCCTGCCTGTTTCTAAAGAAATCGACCAACCTTTGGGTAACTTTTTTAATCCGTTCACATGGCCTTTAACCCAAGATTCCTTTAGTCGATGATGTTCCAATAATTCTTCACAATGCTCGTTAAACAAGGAAAGCTTTGGACGATGGTAACGGCCCAAAAACATTTTACTGCGACCGCCAAATTTTTTGCCAAATTGGTCTAGCGAAAATGGTGAAGAAGAAAGGTGATGAACAAATGGCGATCGTAAATAAGGCATTCCGATTCTAGTAGTCATACGTTTCCACTTTTCAAGTGGTTGGTCGTGAGGATCTATAATGGCGATATTAGTCGCTTTTGCGATGTTTTTTTCAATTAGGTGTATGGCTACCGTTATACCTTGAATACCTCCGCCAACAATGACCCACTCTTTCATTCCTGCTCTCCTCCTCGGTTTAAAACGTAACTGTTACGATTTATATTGTAAATGATTATATTCACGCTGACAAGAAAATCATTGATGAGCAATTGTCATGATTCATGCATCATAAAGAGTTTATGTTAGAATAGGTGTATGAATTTGATCTTGAGGAGGACATTATATGAGTGTTACTTTTTATCATTATCCTAAATGTGGGACTTGTCGCAATGCAAAAAAATGGTTGGACGAGAATGGGGTTGAATATGAATCCGTTCATATCGTAGAAGACCCGCCTTCTAAAGAAGAGCTGCAGACGATGTATAAGAACAGCGGATTAGAACTAAAGAAATTTTTTAATACGAGCGGGAAAAAATATCGCGAACTTGGTTTGAAAGATAAGATGAAAACTTCTTCTGAAGATGAATTACTAGAACTTCTTTCTTCAGACGGTATGTTAATCAAGCGGCCGTTAACATCGGATGGAAAAAATATCACCGTAGGATTTAAAGAAGAACAATTTAATGAAGTGTGGACGAAGTAAAGAAATCTCTTCATCTTTGTTGCCGACCTTTCTTTAAATGTATTATAGTTAGAGTAGGGGAAATGAAACTGCTTCGTACATAGGTTGGTTTGGATCGGCAGTTTTAGCTTCCTTAAGTAAGAATTCATTATCTAAGCGTCCGAATGACGTTTTTAAAAATCTATTCGAGAGAATATGGAGGGACAAGTCATGAGCTTACCAAAAGATTTTAAGTATTCAGAAGAACACGAATGGGTAAAAGTTGAAGGAGAAAAAGTCCGGATCGGAATCACAGATTTTGCACAATCGGAACTAGGTGATATTGTTTTCGTTGAACTTCCTGAAGTAGGAGATGAACTACAAGCAGATGAGCCGTTTGGTAGTGTAGAGTCAGTTAAAACAGTGTCGGAACTTTATGCGCCAATCAGTGGGAAAGTTGTAGAAGTAAACGAAGAACTAGAAGATTCTCCTGAATTTGTGAATGAATCCCCACATGAAAAAGCGTGGATGGTCATTGTTGAACCGTCAGATCAGTCCGAAATGGATAACTTGATGGACGCTGAAGCTTATGAGAAAATGACGAAAGAAGATTAATATAGCATGGTCCCTGGTTGCTTCTTAGCATCCGGGGATTTTTTTTGGAATAAGAAAGTATTGATTAGATTTCGACTAGGTTTCCATCGAAAATGCATATTCTTCATTTAACACCTTATACTATGGATCATAAGGAGGTGTTTTTTATGGTGACGAATGACGATTTTTACCATGAAATGGGGGACGATGTAGATCACCCCACCGTTGATAAAAGTTTGGTAAACGATTCTTCAAAACACGAACCGAAATCCCGGTTGAATATTTCGAATGAAGTGGAAAAAAGAAAAGAGCCAAATGGTGAGACTTCCCTCTATTATGAGTCACAAAAAATAGGCCAGGTGCTTCCAAAAGGCAGAGGATATTTGTACGAGATGTCTGAAGGGTTTGAGTTTGATAATGAGACTTTCTATAAAGAGGATCAAAATAAGAAAAGAGAATATCCAAAGTCATATGTTGAAGGTTGTGACATGGGTTGGTGTTAAACGTCAACCTTCCTTAAGCGGCTGCTCCTGTTTATCAGGGCAGCCGCTTTAACTTTTGCAGGCGATCCTCAAATATTCTCTTTCCAAAAGACTCACAATCGATTATTATTTAGAGAGTCGAAGTAATTTCAATAACTCGTCTATGAGTTATTGAGAGTGGAAGGAGAGAAAGATGCAAAATATTTTAGGCGATTGGCAAGAGCAATTTCGCCACTATAATAAAAATATTCGTCTATTCATGATTAGTTCCATATTGCTTCACATAGGCATGGGCATATTCATGATTATTTATAATTACTATATTAGAGAACTCGGTTATGATGACCAAATGAATGGTTCTGTTATTGCGATGCAATCAGCAGCAACAGCTTTGTTCTTATTACCTGCTGGGATTCTAAGTGATCGTGTCGGCAGGAAGAAGATCATATTAGTTGGAGCAGTGTTAGCTGCGACCAGTTTGTTTCTTCGCGCGACCCTTTCCATCGATATTTTTCTATTATCCGGTGCATTTATGACGGGGATGTTCATGGCGTTTATTCAAGTTTCTTCAATTCCTTTACTAGCGGAAAATTCAACAGAAAAACAGAGAGTGCATTTATTCAGTTTTAACTTCGCTATGATTATGGTAGCCAATGTGATCGGCAATACTCTCGGAGGAACGTTAAGTGACTTTTTTCAAGTATTTGGAGGCATGTCTTCACTATGGAGTATTAGGATTACATTGCTCATCGGATCAGTTTTCTTCTTTGCCGCCCTAGTACCTATGTGGAAAATCAACGAAAAGAGAAAGATTAGAAGCAAGACGATTCAAGATCGTTCGTTCAAAAAGTTATTTAAAACCCACCGAACAGGACTTAAAATCATATTATTATTTGCTGTAGCTCAAATTTTAATTGGATTTGGCTCTGGACTCGTTATTCCTTATTTGAATTTGTATTTTGTTGATCGTTTTAATATCTCTCATACGCTTGTGGGATTGATTTTATCATCTGGTCAAGCGATGACGGCTGTTGCTTTGATGATTGGTCCTGCCGTTGTTCGAAAAGTAGGGGAAGTTCGGGCAGTGGTGATTCTGCAACTTCTATCTATTCCATTTTTATTAATCACTGCATTCACTGAAACGCTATGGCTCGCTGTATTTGGCTTTTTATTCAGGCAAGCGTTGATGAACGCAGGTAATCCGATTCAAATGTCTTTGATGATGCGAAGTGTGGATGATTCCATCAAAGGGCTGGCAAACTCGGTAGGGCAAGCAGTGTTTCAACTGGGTTGGGCCGTCATGGGACCTGTATCAACGACCATCGTGGTAATGTATGGAGCTTACTCTGGTTATGCCATTGTGTTTTCCATTACAGCTATGTTATACATTGTAGGAACCATTTACTTCTTCTTAGTCTTCCGCAAGCCCATCTCAAATGAGAAAATAAGGAAACAATCTCAGGCGGGATAGAGGAAAAAGGCTTCGTTTTAGAGAATCTATATGTAATGTACCAGTTACAACACAATAGATGCTCAAAAGCTAGGAGAGGAAAAGGATGCGAACCTTGCTCATATCAACGATCGATCAAATGAACCAGTCAAAGCACATGGAAAAGCTATTGAAGAAACACCAGCTACACCTATGTGTCATTTCTGAAGACGAATCGTGGAATATTTCTTTTGAAAGAGACCTCGTATATTTAACTTCCTTGCACATTGACCAGCCTGACGTGGTGATAGAGGGAGATGAAGATATATTAAAGCAATTGTTTCTCGGAGAAGATTTTCTTTTAGCCATGAATCGCAGGAGAGATTTAGGTGTGAAAGGATCGCTAAGAAAATTATTGTGGGTGGAATCTTTATTATATTTAGCAAATAAGTAGTTTTTTATAGTTAAACTCTTCTTTGTTGACAAGATAGAATGATAGTGATAATATCCATATCAGACTTTAATAAATTTAATTATACAAATCTTCTTATCCAGAGTGGCGGAGGGACTGGCCCTATGAAGCCCGGCAACCATCAGATTCCAAAAAGAATCTGGAAGGTGCCAAATCCAACAAAACGGTTAACTGTTTTGAAAGATGAGAGGAAGGCTTTTCAGTGATGAAACGAACCTTTCTGCTCTTCTTTCGAGAGTAGAAAGGTTTTTTTATGCACGTATCTCTTTTTTTACGTAGATCCTTTCGTGCGTTAAATAGACTAAGAAGATAGGTTTACTTAAATATAGAATACAAGGAAGTTCTATCGGGACATGTTAACAGTAAATGCTTAAGAGAGTGAGGAATACACATGATTACCTTATCTAAACTGGCGAAAACATTTCAAACAAAAGACGGGAATGTGACAGCTGTAGATCACGTAGACCTGACGATTGATAAAGGAGAAATCTTCGGTATTATCGGTTACAGCGGTGCAGGAAAGAGTACATTAATTCGTTTGCTTAATATGTTAGAAACTCCGTCTTCTGGTGAAGTGACAATCGCTGATAAGAATATGAACCAGCTTTCAAAAAAGGAATTACGACAGGCTCGGCAAGAAATGGGCATGATTTTCCAACATTTTAATCTTCTTTGGTCTCGGACAGTAGCGGATAATATTGCTTTTCCCCTTGAAGTAAAAGGGATGCCTAAAGCCGAACAAAAGAAGCGAGTAGACGAACTCATAAAGCTTGTCGGATTGGAAGGGCGTGGAGGCTCTTACCCTTCACAGCTTAGTGGGGGGCAAAAGCAACGAGTGGGGATTGCGAGAGCTTTGGCTAACGACCCTAAAGTACTTCTTTGTGACGAAGCTACATCCGCCCTAGACCCGAAAACAACAGATTCTATTTTGGATTTATTGGTTGATATTAATCAGAAGTTAAATTTGACGATTGTTCTCATTACTCATGAGATGCATGTGATTCAGAAGATTTGTCATCAAGTGGCTGTGATGGAAAATGGACTCATCGTAGAGCAAGGTCCAGTCTTAGATGTCTTTAAACAGCCTAAAGAAAACATGACGAAAGAATTCGTGAAACAAGTAACGGAACCAGAAGAAACAGAAGAAGCGATTAGACATTTGTTTGAAAAAGATGGAATAGGTCAAATATTGCAATTGACTTTCGTTGGTGGGGATGCGAAAAAGCCATTAATGACAGATATTGTTCGAAAATTTGATGTTTCCATTAGTATTCTTCAAGGGAAAATTTCGCAAACGAGAAACGGACCTTATGGCTCATTATTCGTTAGTATTAATGGTGAAAGAGAATTAATCGATGAGGTTATTGCATTTATTCGTGAGCAACAAGTAGAAGTGGAGGTGGTTCACGGTGAATAGGTTCATCTTAAATACATGGTTGTTACCTAATGTTAATTGGGAGAATATGTGGCAGGCGACTGAAGAAACCATTTATATGTCTCTTATTGCTTTAGCCTTTACGTTTTTATTCGGGATTTTACTTGGTCTGATCTTGTTTCTTACAGACCGTGGCCAACTATGGCAGAATAAATTCATTCATGCCATTACAGCTGCCTATGTGAATATCTTTCGTTCCATTCCGTTCATTATTTTAATTGTTTTACTAATACCATTTACAAGAACTTTACTTGGAACGATGCTTGGGCCGTCAGCAGCCTTACCAGCTTTGATTATTGGAGCGGCACCATTTTATGCAAGAATGGTTGAAATTGCTTTAAGAGAAATTGATAAAGGTGTCATTGAGGCGGCAAAATCAATGGGAGCTACAAATGGCCAAATTATCTTGAAAGTTCTGATTCCAGAATCTATGCCAGCTCTAGTATCCGGTATTACTGTTACAGCCATTGCTTTAGTCAGCTATACAGCCATGGCAGGAGTGATTGGTGCTGGAGGACTTGGTGACTTAGCTTACCGTGACGGGTTTCAACGGAATAATCCTGACATTACGTTAGTAGCGACCATCGTTGTACTCATAATCGTCTTCATTTTGCAATTTATCGGCGATTATTTGACAAATAAATTAGATAAGCGATAAAAGCTTATAATAACATTAGGGGGTAACAAACATCATGAAAAAATCTTTACTAAGTTTAACAGCAGTCACTTTATCATTAACGGTCCTTGCCGCATGTGGGGAAGGGAACAACGAAGAAAATTCTAATGCTAACGAAGAGAATGTGAATACTGGCGATAACAATAATAATGATCAGTCAGGGAACAATGAGGCAAGTGAAGATCTAGGCACTTTAGTTGTAGGGGCGTCTAACATACCCCACGCTGAAATTCTGGAGTTTGCACAACCGCTTCTTGAAGAAGAAGGAGTAGACTTACAAATTGAGTCTTTTAACGATTACATCTTACCAAATGAGGCGTTAGCTGAAGGAGAATTAGATGCTAACTATTTTCAGCACGTTCCTTATCTTGAAGATCAAATAGAAGAGCATGGTTACGATTTCGTTAATGCAGGTGGCGTACATATTGAACCTATCGGCATTTACTCTCAAGAGTATGACAGCTTGGATGAACTTCCAGATGGTGCTGAAATCATTATGAGCAGTTCTGTGGCTGACCACGGTCGTATCCTTATGATGCTTGAAGAAGAAGGGTTAATTACCTTAGCTGAAGGAGCAGGAATTGGAGCGTCAATTAGTGATATTGAAGAGAATCCAAAAGACCTCCAGTTTTCCGATAACGTAGAAGCGGCTATTCTACCAACTGCTTATGAGAATGGTGAAGGGGATGCGGTTTTAATTAACTCAAACTATGCACTAGATGCTGGCCTTAATCCACTTGAAGATGCCATTGCGACAGAATCAGCAGATACTGATAATCCTTATGTTAACGTCATTGCGGTAAATAATGGCGACGAAGAAGACGAACGTATTTTAACGTTGCTCGATGTCCTTCGCTCTGAAGAAGTTCGTGACTATATTATCGAAACGTACGATAACGCCGTTGTACCAGTTACTGAATAATTTATTTTCTAAAGCAGGACCTAAAGGGGTCTTGCTTTTTCTTTATGATGTTGAATCTTATACATAGAATACTTCTTGCTCAGGCACAATAATTCTAAACCAGATGAAGGAGTGTGACACGATTATGGAGCAACACGAACAGCACTATGGATCCTTTGTTCAAGATGCTTTACAACACTATAAAGAAGGAATGGGAAAATTTACTGAGCAAATGCCAGACATAGCCCGTAAATATCATGCTTTTACGGAAGCTTGTTTCGAAGAAGGGCACCTCTCACAAAAACAAAAACAACTAATCGCTTTAGCTGTTAGCTTGAATGCTCAAGATGAATATTGCATCATTTATCATGTGAAAGGATGTTTAGATCAGGGGGCAAGTAGAGATGAAATTTTAGAAGCAGTTGCCGTAACAGGCGCCTTTGGCGGTGGTGCAGCGATGAGTCAAGCAGTCACTCTTGTGGAAGACTGTATGAACGATTTTTCAGGTGATCTTCTTTCGTAATATCTCTATTGAGGAGGTATGACACTGTTTTTTCGTCTTATTAATGAAATAACAGGTTATTAACGTTTTTTAGGTAATTTGCGAAATTGTAAAACAATTAGGAGGTAGTTGTTCAGATCCGGAGCAAATACTAGAAAACAGAGGTTATTCTAGAAGAAGAGTGGGTGAGTTTTCTTCACATAGTGTCACTAATCTTTGTAAGATAATATCACAGTAAATGGCGATTGGTTCGAAACATTCTGAATGCTACAATAAATCTTGTGAATAATGATCGTCATTTACATAGTCTTAGCTGAGCTGATACTAGCAAATGAATGAATCAATACAAACGGGAAAGGAATGTGATTTATTATCCATCAGATTCAGACGAAACACACGACTGAGATGGAAAAAGCGATGTACCAATCTTATGGAATAGGCTATGAGGAGTACAATCGTCGTTTAGACAATCGCCTTAAAGTTGAAGAAGAAAGAGAAAAAGATTATCAGAAAAGTTTATCATTAGTAGACGAGTACCAAAAACAAATGCACGTTTAAGAAAATGAACAGCGGAAATGATATCATTACAATATAAAAAACAGATGGCTATGATTAATCATACCCATCTGTTTTTTCTTTTCAATTCGTTTTGTAATTAATATTCATTCTCAATTAGAAACGAATTAATCAGATCTATTGAGAATGATTCAGTGGTTAACTTCATGGGTAGCAAGACTGCCTATGGAACAGTTAGTCAATAATCAACGAAAAAAG
This sequence comes from Salipaludibacillus keqinensis, assembly GCF_003226325.1. Lineage (GTDB taxonomy): Bacteria > Bacillota > Bacilli > Bacillales > Salisediminibacteriaceae > Salipaludibacillus > Salipaludibacillus keqinensis. The sequence continues at coordinate 570,372 of NZ_PDOD01000003.1, forward strand.
ACAAATAGCTTCTGTTAAATTTTTACGAATCTTCTCATGTAATTCTTTAATTATCCTTGTTTTTCAAGAATGAAACGAGCATGAATAGAAAAAATGGGGGAATGATAAAAAGAATTGTGTATATTCCTTGAACTGATTTTGCATATGATATAAGATTGTAATGAGAATAAAGTGAGAATGCGATCTGCTTTCGCTTTTCTCATATTAACATGTTTTCAAACAAACTTTCAAAAAATAAATGGAGGTACAATCATGACGAAACCAAATCTTACAGTCAAAGATCTTCATGTTTCAATTGAAGAGAAAGAAATTCTGAAAGGCTTCGGAATTGAAGTAAACGGCGGAGAAATTCACGCTATCATGGGACCAAATGGTACAGGGAAATCTACATTGGCTTCAGCGCTAATGGGACACCCAAAATTTGAGGTCACAGAAGGTCAAGCAACAATCGGTGGAGAAGACCTTTTCGATATGGACGTAGATGAACGTGCTCGTGCAGGATTGTTTCTTGCAATGCAGTACCCAAGCGAAATCTCAGGAGTGACGAACGCAGACTTTATTCGTTCAGCAATGAATGCAGGACGTGAAGAAGGCGACGAAGTATCACTTATGAAATTCATTCGTCAAATGGACGACAAAATGAACACATTGGAAATCGATGAATCTTTCCAGCACCGTTATTTAAACGAAGGTTTCTCAGGTGGGGAAAAGAAACGTAACGAAATTCTTCAACTTCTTATGCTTAAACCTGAAATTGCCATCCTTGATGAAATCGATTCAGGTCTTGACATTGATGCACTTAAAGTCGTTTCAAAAGGTATTAACGAGATGAGAGGCGATGATTTCGGCTGTATCATCATTACTCACTACCAGCGCCTTTTGAATTACATTCAGCCTGACTTCGTTCACGTAATGATGCAAGGACGAATTGTGAAATCTGGTGGACCTGAATTAGCGAAAAAACTAGAGGAAAAAGGTTATGACTGGATTAAAGAAGAATTAGGAATTGAAGACGAAAAAGTAGGTCAAGAATAGATTCGGTTGAAAGAGGAGGAATAAAGATGACTACGGAAATCACTTTTCCAGTAAATCAACAAGAAGTTACGAACTTCTCTAAAGACCGACAAGAGCCTCAGTGGTTCACGGACTTACGTCTTTCGTCTTTAGAGAATGCATTTAGTTTGGAATTACCCAAGGCAGAAAAAACAAGAATTAATAAATGGAATTTCACATCATTTGATTTTGACGCTAAAACGTCAGGAAGCGGAAATTTCTCTGATTTGTCCGACAGTGTAAAATCACTTGTAGGAGAAGAAAAAAACATTCAAAACTTGATCGCACAAAAAAACGGTGTCACTACGTTTCAAGCGCTTCATGAAGACTTGAAAAATAAAGGTGTTATTTTTACTGATCTAACTACAGCTTTATCTAATCATGAAGAATTAGTGAAGAAATACTTCATGCAAGATGCAATCTCAGCCAATGAAAACCGTTTGACTTCTCTTCATGCCGCGTTAGTAAATGGAGGTACTTTCCTTTATGTACCTAAAAACGTTGAAGTAGAGGTGCCGCTTCAGGCCGTTTATTCCCATGAAGGAACATTCGGATTATTTAATCACGTAGTAATTGTTGCCGAAGAGAACAGCTCTGTCACATATGTAGAGAACTATCTTTCTGAAGGTTCTCATTCTGAAGCGGTAGCCAATATCGTCGCTGAAGTGTATGTAGGAGATGGTGCAACCGTTCGTTACGGTGCTGTAGACAATTTATCAGATACAGTGACGACGTATGTAAATCGTCGCGGCCAAGTCACTGGACGAGACGCTAAGCTTTATTGGGCACTTGGTCAAATGAATGATGGCAATACGGTTTCTGAAAACACAACTTATTTAGTTGGAGAAGGTTCTTACGGTGATACAAAAACGGTATCTATCGGTCGCGGAAACCAATCTCAAAATTTCACAACAAACATTATCCATTTTGGAAAACATTCCGATGGTCAAATATTAAAGCACGGTGTCATGAAAGATTCAGCTACTTCTATTTTCAATGGTGTTTCAAAGATCGAACATGGAGCCACTAAAGCAAATGGTGAGCAGACTGAACGAGTTCTTATGTTAAGTGAAAAAGCAAGAGGAGATGCGAACCCAATTCTTCTTATCGATGAAGATGACGTAACAGCTGGTCACGCTGCTTCAGTAGGTAAGATCGATCCTCTTCAAATGTTTTACTTGATGAGCAGAGGTCTTACGAAAAAAGAAGCGGAGCGTCTGATCATCCACGGTTTCTTAGCGCCTGTTGTGAATGCATTACCAATTGAGTCTGTAAAGGAACAATTGTATGATGTGATCGAAAGGAAAGTATACTAATGAATGTCCAATCAGTCCGACAAATGTTCCCGATTCTAGACCAAGAAGTCAATGGACATCCGCTCGTGTATCTTGATAGTGCTGCGACTTCACAAAAGCCAAAACAAGTGATCGATGCGATTGAGGACTATTACAAGCGATACAATTCCAATGTGCACCGCGGGGTTCATACCCTCGGTTCAATGGCGACGGATGGATATGAAGGTGCAAGAGAAAAAGTTCGCAAATTCATTAACGCCAAAAGCATGGAAGAAATCGTCTTTACTCGTGGAACAACGACAGCGATCAATCTTGTGGCATCAAGTTATGGGAGAGCGAATGTTGGACCTGAAGACGAGATTGTCATCACGCCTATGGAACATCACAGCAACATTATTCCTTGGCAACAATTGGCTAAAGCAACAGGAGCAACGTTGAAGTATATCCCATTACAGAAAAATGGAACGATCGCCCTTAGCGACGTAGAAGAAACGGTCACGGAGAACACGAAAATTGTCTCTGTGATGCAAGTTTCAAATGTATTAGGTACAATCAACCCGATTAAAGAGATTGCTTCCGTTGCTCATAAACACGGTGCTGTTATGGTCGTTGATGGGGCACAAGCTGTTCCTCATATGAAAGTCGATGTTCAAGATTTAGACGCTGACTTTTACGCTTTTTCCGGTCATAAAATGTGTGGTCCTACGGGTATCGGTGTTTTATACGGGAAAAAGAAATTATTGAAGAACATGGAGCCTATTGAATTTGGCGGAGAAATGATTGATTTCGTTGGCTTATATGACTCTACTTGGAAAGAGCTTCCTTGGAAATTCGAAGGCGGTACTCCTATCATAGCTGGTGCTATTGGATTAGGTGCTGCGATTGATTTCTTAGAGGAAATTGGTTTAGACAACATTGAAAAACATGAACAGAAACTTGTCGCCTATGCCATGTCTCAACTTGAGAAAATTGAGGGTGTCACGATTTTTGGTCCTGGGCCAGACGAAAGAGCTGGTGTGTTGACGTTTAATTGCGATGACGTTCACCCTCATGACACGGCGACAGTGTTAGATGCGGAAGGTGTGGCTGTAAGAGCGGGACATCACTGTGCACAGCCATTAATGAAATGGCTTGAAGTAACAGCTACAGCTAGAGCCAGTTTCTACGTGTATAATACAGAAGAAGATGTGGATGCTTTTGTAAAAGCATTAATAAAAACAAAGGAGTACTTTGGAGATGTCTTTGGGTAATCAACTAGACACGTTGTATCGTCAAGTGATCATGGATCATTATAAAAACCCTCGAAATCGTGGAGAGCTTGAGGGCGACTCCTTGAAAATCAATATGAATAACCCTACGTGTGGAGATCGCATTCAGCTACAAATGAAAGTGGAAGATGGAAAGGTTTCTGAAGCGAAATTTGTTGGCGAAGGGTGTTCAATTAGTTTATCTTCAGCATCGATGATGACTCAAGCAGTGAAAGGTCTTCCTGTTGAAGATGCATTGAAATTGTCTGGGATCTTTTCTGATATGATGCTGGGGAAAGAGTACGATGAAGAAGATTTTGATCTTGGTGACATTGAAGCGTTACAAGGTGTCGCAAAATTTCCTGCTAGAATTAAATGTGCAACGCTAGCGTGGAAGGCTATGGAGCAAGGTCTTAATAAAGAAGATAAAGAAGATTCAGAATAAAGGATTTGGCTATACTTTGTTTTTACTATGTATGTAGTGTAAAATAGAGTTAACACCTTTTCAAAGGAGGCTAAGGGTTTCCGACTGTTTTTTAATCGGGTTTCGTTAAAGGCCTTTTAACTAGAAGTTGTCTACCGTTCATAAACGTTTTTGTATAGAGAAAGATGGCTTACGCTATCTTTGAATTAAAAGAGGAGGGTTTCACATGGCTAAGAAAATGCCAGAAATCAGTGAATATCAATATGGCTTTCATGATAAAGACGTATCGATTTTCCGTTCAAAAAAAGGGTTAACTCGTGAAATTGTTGAGGAAATTTCCCGCATGAAAGATGAGCCTCAATGGATGCTCGATTTCCGTTTAAAGTCCCTTGAACAGTTTTATAAAATGCCTATGCCTCAGTGGGGTGGAAACTTAGCTGAGTTGCATTTCGATGATATCACGTACTACGTGAAACCATCTGAGAAATCTGAGCGCTCATGGGATGAAGTTCCTGAAGAGATCAAAAACACTTTTGATAAATTAGGAATCCCTGAAGCAGAGCAAAAGTACCTTGCTGGTGTTTCGGCTCAATACGAGTCAGAAGTGGTCTACCACAACATGCAAGAAGAACTTGAAGATATGGGTGTCATTTTCAAGGACACAGATACTGCTCTAAAAGAGGAGCCTGAAATTTTCAGAAAGCACTTTGGTACAGTGATTCCGCCAACGGACAACAAGTTCGCAGCGTTGAACTCAGCTGTATGGTCTGGTGGATCATTCATCTATGTACCAAAAGGCGTGAAGACAGATACACCTCTTCAAGCATATTTCAGAATTAACTCTGAAAACATGGGACAGTTCGAGCGTACGCTTATTATTGCTGATGAAGACAGCTCTGTTCACTATGTGGAAGGTTGTACAGCACCAGTCTATACAACGAATTCTTTACACAGTGCCGTTGTTGAGATTATCGTTAAAAAAGACGCTTACTGCCGCTACACTACTATTCAAAACTGGGCACCAAACGTATTCAACTTAGTAACAAAGCGTGCGGTAGCTGAAGAAAATGCCGTTATGGAATGGGTAGATGGAAACATCGGCTCTAAATTGACAATGAAATATCCAGCAGTTGTAATGAAAGGCCGCGGAGCTCGCGGAAACGTTCTTTCAATCGCCATCGCCGGTAAAGGGCAGCATCAGGATGCAGGAGCAAAAATGCATCACTTAGCACCTGATTGTTCGTCAACGATCGTGTCTAAATCCATCTCCAAGCAAGGTGGTAAAGTAACGTATCGTGGTATTTGTCACTTTGGTCGTAAGTCTGAGGGCTCTAAAGCGAATATCGAATGTGATACACTGATTATGGATAATGAATCCACGTCCGATACGATCCCATATAATGAGATCTTAAATAATGACATCACATTAGAGCACGAAGCAACCGTCTCTAAAGTTTCAGAAGAACAACTTTTTTACTTGATGAGTCGCGGAATCTCTGAGCAAGAAGCCACAGAAATGATCGTAATGGGCTTCATTGAGCCATTTACGAAAGAGCTTCCTATGGAATATGCCGTAGAGATGAACCGTTTAATCAAGTTTGAAATGGAAGGTTCTATCGGTTAATATTGTTTTAAGTCAGCGAATCCAGTTTCAACTGGGTTCGCTTTTTGCTCGTATCCCTGCACTCTCATAATAGTCGCCTTTTAAAGGGGTCAGTGAAGGTAATATTAAATAAATGAAGAAAATCTTTTCGATTTGCTCACTCTCGACGAAGAGATTATAATGAATACATAAAGATTTTAACTGTACAATTCATCTTATACTACTCATTTTTTAGAAGGGAATAGTGGATCTAGATGATCTGGATCCGCTCTTCTTTTTTGTTGGAGGGAGCTAATCAACAATGGGTAAAATAAACATCGGTTTGACAGGTTGGGGAGATCACCATTCTCTTTATGAAGACGTAAAGTCACCGTCTAATAAACTTTATGCCTATGCAGGTCATTTTCCAATCGTAGAACTTGATTCATCTTTTTATGCAATTCCTCCTAAGAGAAATATTGAAAAATGGATTCATGAGACGCCAGAAACCTTTCAATTTATTGTGAAAGCATATCAAGGGATGACTGGTCACCAAAGAGGAGAAATTCCGTTTGAAACGAAAGAACAAATGTTTCAAGCATTTACTGAAGCGTTCCGACCGATGAAAAAAGCTGGAAAGTTAGCGATGGTTTTATGCCAATTTCCTCCGTGGTTTGACTGTCAAAAAAAACATGTGCAGTATTTGAAAATGGTTCGAGAACAATTAGCAGAATTTGAAGTAGCTTTGGAGTTTCGTCATCAGTCTTGGTATAACGATACATATAAACAGAAAACATTAGCATTTATGGCGGAGGATAACTGGATTCATTCCATATGTGATGAACCACAAGCTGGAGAAAGATCAGTTCCGTTTGTGCCGATCGTGACACATAAGCAAAAATCATTTGTACGCCTTCACGGAAGAAACAAAGCAGCTTGGAATAAACCAGTTAAAGGTGAGGAATGGCGGGACGTTCGTTATTTATATGATTATTCTGAAAAGGAATTGGACGAGTTAAGTAAAGAAATTCATCACTTGTCTCTTCAAGCAAACCAAACATATATCGTGTTTAATAATAATTCAGGAGGGCATGCTGCTGGAAATGCTCAGACCTTGATGAATAAATTAGCCATTAAGTATGAAGGTTTAGCTCCTCGGCAATTAAACTTGTTTGAAGAATAAACCTTTATTAGAGGAGTTATTATGAAAACATTCATAAATATAATTGCAATGGTTCGACAACTTCCGTAATATGCAGTGTATACTTTATTACAAGGATGAATTATTAGAACCGGTTTAGGAAGCAGGATTAATAAATGGAATGGATTGTATTAGCCTTATTAGGATTAGTGGCAGCAATATTAGGTAGTATTATGGGATTAGGTGGCGGCATCATCATCGTTCCTGCGTTAATGATATTAAGTGAATACTCCTCCATATTAAATGGGATCACTCCTCAAATAGCTGTTGGTACCTCTCTTTTAATTATGATTTTTACGGGGTTGTCCTCGACACTTGCCTATGTAAAACAAAAAAAAGTAGATATTCAAAGTGGACTTATTTTTTTTATTGGAAGCGGTCCGGGGGCTTTGTTTGGGGTGTGGTTAAATAAAGACATCAATGTAGATGTCTTTCTCATCGCCTTTGGAATTTTCATTGTATTCGTTTCATTTGTATTAATGGTTCGAAAACACATTAAGCCTTTGCAACTTAAAGCGAAGGGAATTCAAAGGTCATATGTGAATGAAACAGGGCAGACAATGCACTACGGTTTTCAACCTATCGTAGCAGTTATCATTTCTTTCTTTGTCGGTATGTTTTCCGGGTTATTTGGAATTGGTGGCGGATCCCTGATGGTGCCGGCGATGATTTTGCTCTTTGCCTTTCCACCTCATCTCGCTGTAGCGACGTCCATGTTTCTCGTGTTCTTATCTGCAACCGTCAGTTCTATTTCACACATTAGTTTAGGAAACGTGGATTGGTTTTACGCTCTGGCGCTTATTCCTGGTGCTTGGGTTGGAGGACAATTGGGTGCTGCGATCAACAGAAGAATGACGAGTGATACAGTCGTATTGATGCTACGAATTTTCTTGATTATTATTGGTGTTAGATTGATATACCAAGGAGTAACGGGTCTTTAATACCTTCTCGAAATGAAGAAGAATGGAAGGATGTCGTGTCTATTGACGATCGAGAAATTGCGAATTATCCATACAAATGATTTACATAGTCAACTGGAGAAATGGCCAGCAGTCACTGCTCTTATAAACAAGTTGCGAGAGGAAGCGCACCTCAATCAAGAAGAAGTCTTGTTGTTTGATATTGGTGATCACTGTGACAGGGTTCATCCTATGACCGAAGCGTTGTTAGGAAAAGGGAATGTGCAACTTCTAAACGAGATGAATTATGATGCTGTCACGATAGGGAATAATGAAGGGATCACCTTTTCGAAACAAGACTTGGATGACTTGTATGAATTAGCTGAATTCAAAATCATTCTTAGCAATTTAAAGAATATTGATGATAAAAGGCCGTCTTGGGCCACAGCTTATCAAATATATACGTTAGATTCGGGCTTGAAAGTTGGGGTAACAGGTGTCACAATCCCATTCAAGCTTTTCTATGAAACATTGGGATGGAAGGTAACCGATCCCTTTTCTGCGCTTGAAGAAACAGTAAATTTCCTTCGTTCAGAAGTTGACTTCCTTGTATGTTTGTCTCATTTAGGATTGAGCGAAGACGAAAAAATGGCCAGAGAATTTCCCAGTATTGATCTTATCTTAGGGGCTCATACTCATCACGTATTAGAATCAGGTAAGAAAGTAAACCAAACATGGATCAATCAGTCTGGCAGATCAGGTACCTATGTAGGTGATGTTACAATAAATTTTGAGGAGACTGAGACAGGCTCTTTTACTGTAGAGGTTGACCAAGTACAGTCTTTGAAAGTGAATGAGAAGATCCGTGATGCCGTATCAGAAGCTTCCCTTGAAAAACTGATGACTGAAGGAAAGCAATTGCTTAATAAAGAAGTCACGGTACTTTCATCGGAACTCACAGTCAATTGGTATGAACCTAGTGCATTTGCTTCGTTGTTATCAGAAACGTTGCGACAATGGTGTAATGCTGATATTGCCATGGTAAATGCGGGCGTTATTCTTCGTAGTTTAGAGAAAGGACCGGTCACACTTGGAGATTTGCATGAAATTTGTCCCCACCCAATTAATCCAGCAACTGTGATGATTTCAGGAGAAAGATTATTGGAAACGATTCGTCAATCACAGCAAGATGAAATGGTTCATTTCCCATTGAAAGGGTACGGCTTCCGTGGAAAAGTATTGGGACAGATGATTTTTGACAATATTGAAGTGGTTGGTAAACAGAGGTATGTGAATGAGAGAAATGTGTTAATAAACGGAGAACTTCTTGAAAAGAGTCGACTTTATAAATTAGCTACATTAGATATGTTCACATTTGGTCATTTATATCCTACAATCAGTTCCATTCGGGAGAAAGAGTATTTCATGCCCGAGTTCTTAAGAGATTTATTAGCATGGAAATTAAATCAAGGACATTCTCCGAAATAAAAGGGCAATTCAAAGCAGGAGTCATGGAAGGAACGGGATTTAAATGAAAATGAAGTCGATATATTCTGTATCCAACCAAGATCGTTTAGCCAAGCCAATTTATAATGATCTTGGCCAAACCCTCTTGAACATTGGTGTGGTTCTGTCAGATCGAATGATAGATCGGTTAAAGGAAAAAGGAATTTCTTATATTTATATTGAAGATTCATCAACTACCGATATTTACGTAGAAGATACGATTAATGGAAAAGTACGGTCCAAATCATTAAAAGACATTCAAGAGAACTTTACGACCATTTCGAAACAAATGGCCTTAGGAAAAGCTGTAGATATTGATGGACTTTCCCCTTCCTTCTCAACGATTGTTAAAGAGATTTTATCCGAAATACAGTCCAATAAAGAAGCCGTGTCGATGCTCTCAGACGTGATCTCTTATGATTCCTATGTGTTTCATCATTCATTAAATGTGACCGTCTATTCGTTAGCATTAGGACAAAAAATGGGATTAACGGATCCTCAGCTACACGAGCTCGGCTTAGGAGCGATGCTCCATGATATCGGGAAGATGAGCATACCGATAGAGATTTTGAATAAACAAGAGAAATTATCGGATGAAGAATTTGACCAAATTCAAAGCCATGCGACAGTTGGATTTGAAATGTTAAGAAAATCGCACACACTTTCCTTGTTGACGGCGCATTGTGCTTTCCAGCATCATGAACGTATTGATGGTTCTGGTTATCCTAGAAACATATCAGGTGATGACATTCACTTCTATGCAAAAATCATTGGAATCGCTGATGTATTTGATGCGGTGACGTCAAATCGTGTCTATCGTCGAGCGATGCTACCACATGAAGGTATGGAGCTTTTATACAGTGGCGCTGGTACCCTTTTTGATAAAGATGCAGTCGATCTTTTTTCTAAAATTGTAGCGATTTATCCAGTAGGTTTAGAAGTGAAGTTAAGTGATGGTCGAGAAGGTGTGGTTGCACAAAACAATAAGAATTTACCCTCTAGACCAGTGATCAGAGTGCTAATGGAAGAAAATCAGCTACCATGTGAGTACGACTTGGATTTGGCTACCGAATTAAATGTTACTATTGTAGAATGTGAAACAACGATAGGAGCCTACACTACGGCTCGGTAAAGAATCGGTTCAAAGAGAATGATTATTCGAGGTGATGAAATGAAAACGTATTTAGATTTATGCAATCATATTCTCCAAGAGGGCACGGAGAAAGACGATCGTACAGGAACAGGAACGATTAGTACATTTGGATATCAAATGAGGTTTGATCTATCAAAAGGTTTCCCCGTTTTAACAACGAAAAAGTTGGCGTTACGGGCGATTATTCATGAGCTATTATGGTTTATTAAAGGTGAGACGAACATTGAGTATTTAAAAGAAAATAACGTTCGAATTTGGAATGAATGGGCAGATGAAAACGGCGATTTAGGTCCAATATATGGAAAACAGTGGCGTTCGTGGCCGGCTAGTAATGGGGAGACGATTGATCAACTTGGAGAAATCATTGAGCAAATTAAAACGAACCCTGACTCTAGAAGGTTAGTGGTAAATGCATGGAATGTTGCAGATTTAGACAAGATGGCTTTGGCTCCTTGTCACTGTTTGTTTCAGTTTTATGTAGCGGATGGTAAATTATCTTGCCAGCTCTATCAACGTAGTGCAGACGTATTCCTAGGAGTTCCATTTAACATTGCATCATACTCTTTGTTAACGATGATGATTGCTCAAGAATGTGGATTGGAAGTAGGGGATTTTGTTCATACATTAGGGGACGCCCATATTTACCTTAATCATGTGGAGCAAGTGAACCTTCAATTGACGAGAGAACCACGGTCTTTACCGACAATGAAGTTAAATCCAGATAAGAAAAAAATTGAGGACTTTACGATTGATGATTTTGAATTAATTGACTATGATCCTCATCCTCATATTAAAGGGGAGGTCTCCGTATGATCTCCATGATCGCAGCTTTTTCCAAAGGACGCGTGATTGGGAAGGACGGCGAAATGCCTTGGCATCTCCCAGCAGACTTGAAACATTTCAAGAATGTGACAAGTGGCCATCCGGTATTGATGGGGAGGAAGACGTTTGAATCGATTGGGCGACCGTTGCCGAAGAGACAAAACATAGTTTTAACGAGAGATAAAGATTTCACTTCACAAGGGATAGAAGTCATTCACGACTTTTCTGAAGTGGATCCTCTCATGGCGGATGAGAAAGAATTTTTCGTCATTGGCGGGGCGACGATCTATGAGCAGCTTATGAAAAAAGCAGAACGATTGTATATCACAGAAATTGAGGCAACTTTTGAAGGCGACACACATTTTCCTCCCATCTCTGATCTTGAGTGGAAAGTTGTCTCTTCAGAAAAAGGAATTGTAGACGAAAAAAATCCATATCCTCACACGTTCATTATTTATGAACGAATTTAAGAAGTGAACACTTCAGGTTTGATCCTGAAGTTTCTAACTTTTTTTAGGAACTGGACTTGAGATGTTTTTCTCAAGTTCTTTTTTTATTAGTACAATCTCCCTGTTCTCTTGCATATGAATGTGTTGTAGAGGGGGAATTGACCATGAAAACTTTCCGCACCAAGCGGCCTCGCCGCAAGAAAAAGGGACCTCTTCCTTTTAAGTATGTCTTTTCTATATCTTTAATCATATTTGCGATCTTGACCATTTATGGTCTGGTTGTTGTTGAAAAGGGGATTAGACCGACGTTAATTGAAATTGCTAAAACAGAGACACAACGAATCGGTACACTAGCTATTAATGATGCCATTTCCCGCCATATTTTAGAAGACACAGAAATGGAGGAGTTAGTGGAGGTGGAAAAAGATGATCAAGGAAAGGTGATGTTCGTCCAATACAATCCAGTGATTTATAATCGGGTATTGCAAGAAACAACAAAACGGGTGCAAAATTACTTGAACGATATTGAACACGGCCGAGTAAGGGATATACGCATTCCTAATGAAGTGGATATTCACAGTGAGGGAGCGACTTTCTCAGAAGATGGGATCATTCACATGATTCCACTAGGTCAAGCAACAAATAATGCGTTACTTGCCCACTTAGGTCCACGAGTACCCGTTCGATTATCAGCGATCGGGGATGTAAAATCTCAATTAAAAGAAAACGTTCTGCATGTAGGGATTAATAATACGTACATGAGTGTCTCTGTAGAAATAGAAGTTGACGTAAAAGTCGTTATTCCATTTGCAACAGATACAGAAGTGGTAAAGACTTCGATTCCTGTAGCGATGGTATGGATCCCAGGAGAAGTTCCAGAGTTCTACAGTGGTTCTGGAGGAGAAGGTGGGATGACTCCGGCGGTGATCCAGCGTCCAGAAGAATTTGATGAGCATTTTTCGGATTAAAAGGTTGAAAAGTACTGGAAGGTTTGATAATATAATCTTCGGCTTGAAAATTAAATAAAAGGTGGAATACCTCATCTGTGATGAGGTAGAGGCGCAAAACGTAAGAGTAGAAAACGGGAGTTGGACGACGAAGATCGTTTTTGAAAGGATGTTTTGCCGAAGCATTGGCGTTCAGTCCAGAACGCAATAGCTGGGGTTACATTGAATAAGTGTAACACTGTCACTTTAGGGAAACCTGAGTGGAGGACTACTGATTTATTGATGGGGAATCATCATCTTGACTTCATATTGAAGCGGCAAGGGATTTCCTCTTGCCGTTTTTTTGTATTTATTATTTGAAGGAGGATTCATATGGAACATGGTATTTTATCATTATTACCACCTGTATTAGCACTCATTATGGTGTTGATTACGAAAAGGGTTTTATTATCTCTTGGTGTTGGGATTATTGTAGGAGCTCTGATGGTCAATCAATCAGAAGAATTGTTCTTAAACGAAGCGTTGGCTCAAATTATTTCAATAGTCACGGGGATTTTCGTAACCGATGGCGGAGTGAACACGTGGGAATTTTACATTATTTTATTTTTACTGATTCTTGGAATGATTGCTTCACTAATTACGGTAACAGGTGGTGCCCGCGCCTTTGGTGAATGGGCTCTAACAAAAGTGAAGTCCAGAGTAGGGGCACAATTTGTCTCCGCATTTCTAGGAATAATTATATTTATTGACGACTATTTCAACAGTTTGACAGTAGGGAACGTGAGCAGGCCTTTTACAGACCGGCACCGTATTTCGAGGGCTAAGCTAGCTTACGTCGTAGATTCAACTGCAGCACCAATTTGTGTTGTGTCTCCAGTATCTAGCTGGGGAGCCTATATCATTACGATCATTGGTGGTATTTTAGTGACGCACGGCGTTACGCAATATGAAGCCCTTCAAGCTTTCTTATTAATGGCACCGATGAATTTCTATGCGGTGTTTGCTATTTTACTTGTGTTTGCTGTAGCTTACTTTAAATTGGATTTCGGTCCTATGCGCATGCACGAGAAACGCGCTCAAGAAACTGGAGAACTTGTGGACAAAGAGAAAGGGCCGGTTCCAGGTGAAAGTGATGACGCGAAGCCTATGACAGAAGGAAGCGTTATGGACTTAATATGGCCGATTGCAACACTAATTATTGCAACGGTTATGTTCATGGTCATTACGGGTATGCAAGCAACAGAGGGCCCGAACTCTTTACTTGCTACCTTTGAAAATACAGATGTTGCTGCTTCATTGTTATATGGTGGGTTAATTAGTTTGGTCGTCACAATTGTCATTTCCTTTTTACGCAGCTTGCCAGTTAAGCATGTTGGAATCGGAATATGGGCTGGAATCAAATCTATGCTTCCAGCTATTTATATCTTAGTGTTTGCCTGGACAATCATTGAAATCATTGGAGAATTAGGAACAGGAGAATATTTAGCTTCTCTTGTTAATGAACACATTCAATTAGGCTATTTGCCTGCTTTGTTGTTCATCGTTGCAGGATTCATGGCATTTAGTACAGGAACGTCTTGGGGCACATTTGCGATTATGTTACCTATTGCGGGTGAAATAGCTGCGGTGACAGATATCACATTAATGTTGCCGGTGTTAGCCGCGGTCTTGGCAGGGGCCATCTTCGGTGATCACTGTTCCCCAATTTCTGATACAACGATTCTTTCTTCCACTGGAGCAGGAAGTCATCATATTGATCACGTCTTGACTCAGCTTCCCTATGCGATCATTGTAGGGCTTATATCAACGGTGTCTTTCCTTGTCTTAGGGTTTACTGGTAGCGTATGGGCCGGTTTACTTACAGGACTCGTTGTCTTTGTATTAACAGTATTTGGTCTGAAGCTGGTTATATCGAAATGGTTATATAAAGAAGCATAATTACGAACCCACATCTATTATCGGTGTGGGTTTCTTTGTATAAAGGAATGTATAAATTATGACTTGAAAATATTTCTAAGCTGTGGAAAGACATGGTGAAAAAAATATACATACCCAAGAATAAAGTCTCTCTATTGTGCATATATTCAAATTTTTATAGAATATTCAGAAAAAACTTTGACAAGTAATTGTCAGATAATTATAATAAGATAGTAAAGGCAGAATATATATAAGTTAGAGGCTCAGACAAGGGGGGGAAGAAGAGAAGGGGCCTAATTGATAAAAAAATAGATCTACTAACAAGTAACTAGGAAAAGAGACTGAAAGGGGTTAAAGAGATGAATAAAGGACGGGAACAATGGGCTACGAAAATGGGCTTTATATTAGCTGCCGTAGGTTCCGCAGTTGGTTTAGGGAATATTTGGCGATTTTCGTATGTAACAGGAGATAGTGGTGGAGCGGCCTTTTTATTAATTTATGTATTATGTATCTTTCTTGTTGGACTTCCTGTACTACTCGCTGAATTTTCCATCGGACGCCGAGGACAATCAGATGTTGTTGGCTCCTTTAATAAAATTGCTCCAGGCAAACCTTGGGTGATCGGTGGTGTATTAGGAGTATTAACATCATTCTTAATTTTATCTTTTTACGGTGTTATTGCCGGTTGGGTTGTTTACTTCTTATATAGCTATATAACCGGTTCTGCCGGAGCGGTAGAAGAAGGTGGTTATGCAGATTTCTTCTTGAACTTTATCGGGGGCTCCGTTGGGCCAGTATTCTGGCAGTTCTTCTTTATGGCGTTAGTTATAGCCATTGTTTTCTTCGGTGTTAAAAAAGGAATAGAATTTTCAAATCGTATTTTCATGCCTTTACTAGCTCTTATTTTAATCATCTTGGCAGGATATAGTTTAACGTTAGACGGTGCGGGAGAAGGGCTAAGCTTCTTATTTACTCCTGATTGGGGTGCATTTGGAGAGCCAAGTGTCTATGCGGCAGCCGTCGGTCAAGCATTCTTTACCTTATCACTGGGTATGGGTGCCATGATTACGTACAGTAGTTATTTACCAAAAGAGACAAGACTCCCAAGTGCAGCAGGTGGCGTCGTTGTTCTTGATACATTGTTTGCGATCATTGCCGGGATTATGATCTTCCCTGCAGTATTTACCTTTGCTAATGTTGAACCTGATGCAGGGCCGGGATTGATCTTTATTGTGTTGCCGGAAGTATTTAATCAAATGGGTACGGGTGGAACAATATTCGCGATCTTCTTCTTCTTCCTTGTAGCCATTGCAGCTTTATCTTCAGCTATTTCACTATTGGAAGTTAGTGTATCCTATTTAATGCGTAAGATGAATTGGGAACGTCGTAAAGCTACAATCATTGCGGGGGTAGTTGTTACATTATTTGGTGTCCCATCAGCACTCAGTCAAGGTGGACCATTAACTTTTACCGTTTTTGATCTTCCTTTCCTTGATCTGATTGATACGATCACAGATAAGTACACGTTACCTCTCGGTGGTATGATCATCGCCTTATTCGTAGGTTGGGGATGGAATCAAGTCGATGCCTTGAAAGAAACAGGACTTACAGATTCTGTTATAGGTATGATTTGGTTATGGTTTATTCGCATCGTAGCACCATTAGGTATTGCTTGGATTCTGTTCTTGAATATCTTCTCATAAAAAATCAAAGAGAAAGCTCAACGTCTTTAAAGACGTTGAGCTTATTTCTTTTCATAGGAAATTTTTTAATACTTATCATGTTGGTGCTGGCTGGGAAATGACCTATTGCATCAGGAGCTCTTCCTACTTCTCTCAGCCTTCTCCCAAGCTCTAAGTGATGGGTACGGATCGAAAGACCATTCAAAAAACCCATTATCTTTATACATTCCGTAGTGGAGATGAGGGGGGAATTTCCCTTGCGTTCCTTCTTTTCCATAGCCTGAACTCCCTACATAACCAATGATGTCACCAGGTTGAACAACAGTGCCTCGCTCAACACCTTTTTCAAAGCCGCTTAAATGAGCATAATAGTGATAAACGTTATTGGTGTCACGTATGCCAATTCGCCATCCGCCATATTTATTCCAGCCTTTTAGCTCGACGATGCCATAAGTGGTTGCTTTGACTGAAAGTCCATGCCCAGCAAATATATCTGTTCCTTCATGAATTCTCTTGCCACCCCAACCACGAGCATTCCCCCACGTGCTCCGGTAGCTGTAATTGGCTCCTAATGGCACTGGGAAAGCACGTTTTCTTAAATCAAGTGTGTTGGCAGTGCGATAAGTTTTAGCGTGGCCTAGAATCAACTCTACAGCTTTATCTCGTTGGTAATAATCCCACAGCCCTATTTTAATATCCTTTTCATTAAATCCATAAGAAGAGAGAATATCTGCAAAGGTGAACAAAAGGTCTTCGTCGTTTGTTGGGTCAGCAACTCCGTCCCCGTTACCGTCTTTCCCAATTCCATCATGATAGGCAATCGACTGAGGGTTTTGGTCATCTTGCAAAGGATTTGTGATCCCTTTCCATTTTTCAGGTGAGATATGAATGGCAATTAGGCCTTCTTCTTGTGGCAAATCCCTTCTTGCTTGGCGAAGCGCCCGTTCATAACTATCGACTGCAGCAAAATAATACCAAGGTAGAGAAGTGGAAGCTTCTGTTTTCAAATACAAAGCCATCCGTTCTTGGTCAAGTTGTTCTGACGACATGTCCCCAACACTTTGCGCTGAGGTTGATGAGGGCATAAATGGTAGACATATGATCAAAATTAGAAAACATATGATCAATCTTAAAGGCACGAAGATCGTCTCCTCTCGAGTACTTTTTCCTTATACTTTGATAAAACAGCTGTTTTCATACGTAAGATAACTACTAAAATAGACCTTTGAGATCTATTCTATAACGTGTTAAAGTAAAAACTAGCATGATCTTACAAAAGATTCGTACGTTTTAAATCATGCAAAGAGGATAAAGGAGTGTGGGTGAATTGGGAAAGCAAGAAGAATATGTCCGAAAACCTGAATGGTTAAAAATTAAATTAAATACAAATGATTCCTATAAAGGCTTAAAAAAGCTGATGAGGGAAAAAAACTTACATACAGTATGCGAGGAAGCAAAGTGTCCAAATATTCATGAATGTTGGGCAGAAAGAAAAACAGCTACCTTTATGATCTTAGGAGATATTTGCACAAGAGCCTGCCGATTTTGTGCAGTGAAAACAGGGCTCCCCACAGAATTAGATGAACAAGAGCCAGAGAGAGTGGCTGATTCAGTGAAATTAATGGATTTAAAACATGTGGTTATCACTGCGGTAGCAAGGGATGATTTAAAAGACGGCGGTGCGAAAGTTTTTGCCGAAACTGTGAGAGCAATTCGTAGAAAGAGTCCATTTACTTCCGTGGAAGTTCTTCCTTCAGACATGGGTGGAAAAGAAGAGAACTTGCGAACACTAATCGAAGCCAATCCAAATATATTTAATTATAATGTAGAAACGGTTCGCAGACTCACTCCAACCGTCCGTGCAAGAGCTACGTATGAAAGAACGTTGGAAGTATTACGTCGGTCTAAACAAATCAAACCGAATATTCCAACTAAATCGAGTCTTATGCTTGGACTGGGAGAAACGAAAGAAGAAGTGATGGAAACGATGGATGACTTGCGATCAGTTGATGTGGATATTTTAACGCTAGGTCAATATTTACAACCAACGAAATCGCATTTGAAAATCAAGAAATACTGGACACCAGAAGAGTTCGCTGAACTAAAAGAAATTGCTATGGAAAAAGGGTTTAAGCACTGTGAGTCAGGTCCTCTTGTCCGCTCCTCTTACCATGCAGATGAGCAAGTGAATGCAGCAGCAGAAGCTAGATAAAGTGAAAGAAATCGTCACAGATACGTGACGATTTCTTTCAAATGAATTAATAGCTAATCATTCATGTGTGATGACATTTCATTACGCATCTTTTTATTTTCTGAATCCGTTGATTGGCCTTGAGGGAACTCTTTCATTTGTTCAATGGTTTGTTCTAATGCTTTAGCATGGGTGTTGTTTTTTGAAGAACTGCCCTTAAACCGCTCGATTTCATCCATGAACTCAGGGGAATCGGCTACGTAGATGTCGAAGTATGACGGAACGACAGACATGGCTGTTTTCTTTACTTGATCGGCCACTTTTTCACGTTCAGGCGAACCTTGAGCATTGCTCGCATAGGCAATAAGTACATGTTGATCTGTAACGAGAACCCCAACATCATTTACATCTTTAATCATTGCAGCCATTTCACTTATGCTCTCAGCTAAAAGTGAGCGGTCGTATACGGAATATCCTGGGATGCTTCCTTCCTGTCTAACAGAATTTTTCGTATTACGTTGAAAGCCATATTGCGTGTAAGGATCGCTGCTACGCACTTCTTCTTTATTGATAGCTTGACTTTGATCATCCCGTCCATACCCTCTCATAAAATCAAAAGTTTGATCGTCAGTATTACCTGTATTGCCACAGGCGACAGAGACTAGTGAGATTACTACAAGCAGAAAGGCCATTTTTGTTTTTAATATCATTGGTATCCACCTCCTTAATGGTAGGATGTACAATTGATGAGTCTCACATTGTGGTAAATAGTGGGTAGTTAAATGAAGTAAACATTGAAATTTTTCGTAAATTAAGGCAACATAGAAGTAGTGAAGGTAGGTGTTTGTGAATGGTTCAAATTCAGGGTCAAACGTATGAAGTAGTTGAAGAAGTTCGGGATGGTTGGTCTGAAGAAGCCTTTAAAGAAAGATATAGTGATGTATTAAATAAGTACGATTATATTGTTGGTGATTGGGGCTATGAGCAATTACGATTAAAAGGATTTTTCGAGGAAAATAATCGTAAATCAGCTCCCGATGCGAAGATTAGCTTCTTGCCGGAATACTTATATGAATATTGTAATTTTGGTTGTGCCTATTTTGTTGTAAAGAAAGTAAAAGAGCAAAAGCAGCCTTCTTAAATCTTAAAGAAGATGCCCTGAAGCTTGGGGCATCTTCTTTAAGTTCAATAAGGTAGGTTTTGGGATAAAGTGACATGACGATTCATAAGCAATAAATAAAATGATATTTACTTATTTCTTCGGATCATCATGTGGTGGGTGAGATCCTGGATCTTTACGTTGTAACCCTTCATGAAGCTCGCGATTTTCATAGGTGAAAGCACTAATCGAACGCTGTCCAGGTTGCCATGGGGAACTTTTACCAAGAGGGGGTTCAATAGGGGAACCGTACGCCCCTTCAGGAGTGATTTCAGGCAATACTTCATGACGGTATTTCTCGACAGCAGCAAAATCTTCATATTCTTCATCTTTTGAGTACAAAAACAGCACCTCCATGTCACTAGTATGTGATAACGAGGTGCTGTTTCATGTATTCATGTCTTCAGTTAACGTTAGCGATTAAATGACTTCATATAGAAATTCTCTTAACTCTCGTCCGTCGTCTTCATCTAACTGAAAAACGGTTTCTAAATAACCTTCTTCTTCTAAATCATCTGTGCCAATAATCGCATAACGACTAGATTGCATATTGAGAACGAGCTTCTTTCCATAATACCGTGTGGTTGTTGTGATAGCTAAATCAAATCGCTGCTGTTCACCCATGAAACTGACAAAGCGTGTTTTAGTATCTTCTGCTTCATCATATAGAAAAAAACGTTCGGACATTTGAAATCGCTCCCTTGTCTAATTAAGTATGCTCGGGCATGACTAAGTGAGGTTTCTGGTTTAACTGATGATGGGCTTTAATGTAACGAACCGTCCCTGTTTTGGCTCTCATCACAATAGTATCTGTTTCAACTAAATCTCCTCCAAGAAAACGAACTCCTTCTAGAAGTTCACCTGAAGAAACGCCAGTTGCAGCAAAAATCGCGTCATCACTTTTCACAAGATCATCTAAAGTAAGGAGCATCGTTGGATCATCCAATCCCATTTCTTTACAACGATTGTACTCATCATCATTCATTGGAACGAGTCGAGCTTGCATGTCTCCTCCAAGAGCTTTGATCGCTGCTGCTGAAATGACCCCTTCAGGTGCTCCACCAGTACCTACAAATAAATCAATACCTGTGCGTGGCAAAGCAGTCGCAATCGATGCGCCTACATCACCGTCTCCAAATAGTTTAACACGAGCGCCCTTCTTTTGAACACGTTCGACTAATTCTTGATGGCGTTCTCTTTCTTGGATGATTACAGTCATGTCGCGGACACGTTTGTTATTCATTTTTGCTACGATATCAATGGTTTTTTCTATCGGATCGTCTAATCGAACTAATCCAGCTGACTCGGGACCAACAACGAGTTTCTCCATGTACATGTCTGGCGCATGAAGGAGGGTCCCTTTGTCTGCAACAGCGATAACAGCCATAGCGTTAGGGTGTCCTTTGGCTACAATACTAGTGCCTTCAAGAGGATCCACAGCAATATCTACTTCCGGACCGTGACCGGACCCTAATTCTTCTCCAATATAAAGCATTGGGGCTTCGTCCAATTCGCCTTCACCAATAACGACAGTTCCCCTCATATTTACGGAGTCAAACATCGTGCGCATAGCCGTTGTTGCAGCGTCATCCGCTTCGTTCTTCAATCCTCTTCCCATCCACTGGGCAGAAGCCAATGCAGCTGCCTCTGTTACTCGTACAATTTCCATTGCAAGTTCTCTATCCACAATGATTCCTCCAATATTTGTTTGATTCGGGTTATACTATACATACAGCTTCTAAATCCTTCATCATAATAACAAAAAATACATACAAAATAAATCTTATTTTGATATTTAGTGCACTTTTTTTAAAGAAAGCCCTTTCAATATGTTATACTAATTTAATTTTTATAGGAGTGGTTTCAATGTACTTTGTAGATGGTAAATTGATGGAAAAAAGACTTTCTTATTTGGAAAGCATGATTGAAGAATTTAGTAAAATGAAACTTCCAGAAACTTCAGAATCAGAACTGGCTCTCGAAAGAATGTGTCATATGATGATTGAAGTGATGATGGACATCGGTAACCAAATGATCGATGGTTTTATTATGAGAGATCCTGGTAGTTACGAAGACATAATACATATTCTTGTGGATGAAAAAGTACTTTCTAAAGATGAGGGTAAAGGACTTGAAACACTCATTCCATGGAGGAAAGAATTGATCCATCATTATATTGATTTAAATACAGCTGATTTGTACCATTCTTTTAGAAAGCAGTCCAGCACACTTCTCCAATTTCCGGGTAAAATTCGTAAGTATGTTGAAAATGAGTTAGGTCCAGTGTCGGCTTTTCTTCCCAACAAAGAGTAAGAAAAGGCTGAGTGTGTAGTAAGTGAAATAGTGAACAAATTATGAACGGATTAAGTCAATTTTAGAAACTTTGTTGATATTAAATTTACTGTTATGGAAACCTTCGATAAACTAGAATAAAGGAAGGTGAGGATATGACCACGAAAACCACCTCAACACGAGACCAAATTCTAAGCTTGTTGAAAAAGAAAAAACAAATGACAGTATCAAGTATGGCAAAAGAGTTGGCGATCACAGAGATGGCAGTTAGGCGGCACCTGAACACGCTTGAGAGAGATCATATAGTTGAAACGAGCTTGTTGAGACAGGCAATGGGAAGACCGACGAATGTGTATCAACTATCAGCCGAAGGTCAAGAGTTATTCCCTAGAAATTATCGCGACTTAACGATAGAGTTATTGAGAAATATTCAAGAAATTGAGGGACTAGAAAAAGTTCAAGAACTATTTGATCAACGGAAAGAAAAGATGAGACTTCGCTATGAAAAGCGGATGTTCTTAAAGGACTTTGATAGCCGTGTCCATGAATTACAAACCATTCAAAATGAGCAAGGCTACATGGTAGAAGTAGAGAAAAATGAAGATGGAACTTATACCTTTAAGGAATATAATTGTCCAATTGCCGAAGTAGCAAAAGAATTTCCCGTCGTTTGCAAGGCGGAAATGGAATTGTTTAAAGACCTATTAAAAACCGCCCATGTAGATTGTCAAACATGCATGGCTACTGGACAAGAAGGTCACTGCTGTTATAAAATCAAACAATCTGAGACAATGTAAACGTCACTCTATAGGAGTGGCGCTTCTTTTTTCCAGGTTGAAGAATATTCCACTAAGATCCCCCTGGAAAATTTTATCTAATGCGACCCCGCCAAGTATTACAGAGAGATGATGTAAGGAGATGTTCATTATGAAACAATATAAAGGCTATTTAATTGATTTAGATGGAACGATGTACCGTGGAGAAGAGAAAATCGAAGCTGCTTCGAGATTTGTTAAAAAGTTAGAACATAAAAACATACCCTATTTATTTGTCACTAACAACTCTTCGAGAACGCCAGCTGAAGTGGCAGATAAGCTTATTTCAATGGACATTCCTGCTACTGAGGGTCATGTTTTCACTACGAGTATGGCTACAGCGCAGTACATAGATCAAACATATGGAAAAGCAAAAGTTTATATGATTGGAGAAAGAGGATTAGAAGATGCTTTAGTGAAGCAAGGACTAGAGTTGGTAAACCAACATGCAGATGTGATAGTTATGGGGATTGACCGAGAAATTAATTATGAAAAGCTTACCACCGCTTGTCTTGCGGTAAGAAAGGGAGCGGCATTTTTGTCGACAAATGGGGATGTAGCCATTCCTTCAGAGCGAGGGCTACTTCCAGGTAACGGCTCTCTCACTTCTGTTGTTCAAGTCTCCACGGGGGTTAAACCAACCTTTATCGGCAAACCGGAGTCGATCATTGTTGACCAAGCTCTTGAAGTATTAGGAATGAGCCGCGATGAAACAGTCATGGTTGGAGATAATTATCAGACGGATATTCTCGCGGGTATACGAGCAAATATGGACACAATCATTGTTCATACAGGTGTCACTTCAAAAGAACAGTTGAGTAAAGAAAATATCCAGCCGACTTGGTCCATTAAGTCATTAGATGACTGGGAAGTATAACGTGTTGCTGAATCGCAAATAGCTTAAGACGACTGGAGAGAAAGGATAGATCCATTCGTCTTAAGCTTTTTTTATTTTGGTTTTGTTACAACGTTTTTTTACAAAGATCTAAGATTCTTCTGTTTTATGCGCTAATCGGCTTGAGGCGGCGGCAGCAATCGCACCGACAATATCATCTAAAAAGGTATGGCAACCGTAATTTTTGTTGTTCAACTTTTTTAAGATACCTGGCTTCACTTTGTCGATATATCCGTAATTAGTAAATCCGATTGAACCGTAAACATTGACGATGGACAAGGCGATGATTTCATCAATGCCGTAAAGCCCTTCATCACGATCAATGATTTCTTGAAGAGGGGAGGCTAACTTTCCTTCCTCAGCTAGTCGGTCAATTTGAATCCCTGTTAATATGGCATTATGCACTTCTCTTTTACTAAGAACTCGGTTGACGTTGTCTAAACATTCCTCTTTTGTTAATTTAGGATAATAACCTGATTGGAGTGTGTAAACCAAATCTGCTATATCCTCCAACGCTACTCCACGTTCAGAAAGCCACTTTTTAGCTGTTTCTTCAACGATGCCTGGATGATTTTTCATCATTTCCTCCTGCTTTCAGATTGTATTTTGTTTGATTTAGTGTATTCATAGCCATCAAAGATATTCCCTGCTGTGGAACAATTTGGGCGCCTTCCTCATAGTCTATTTTGTAAAGGAGATTTCATTTCACAGACTCAGGGGGGATGCTCGGTGCTTGAGAGACACTTGTACGAACATTTTCGCATTCATTTAGAAAAGACCATGCATCTAGGAAATGACCTTATTATTGATGGAAATGGCAAGAAATATTTATTGCGTCAAGGATCCCTTTTAAATGATAAAAGGATTTTAGAACAAAAAAGGATGGCTGAGTATTTAACCTATCAGCAAGAACGTGATGTAGTCATTCCTATCTTATCGAGTACGGGCAAGGCGATCTCGGTTGTGGATGGGCAAGAAGTGATCATTTGTGAATTACCATCTGATCAACTGCGTGAACCTTCTTTCCAAGAGGAAAAGTCTATCGCTAGAAGGTTAGCCCAATTTCATATACGAGGAGAGTATTTTGAGCAGCACCTTTCACAAGGGACTTGGTATTCTTGGAGGCAGCGTTGGATAAAACGGTTGGACCAACTAGAAAATTGGTATGTGAAGATCCAGCACGAACGGTATAAAAGGAAAATGGATGAGCTGTTTTTACTAAGTTTCCCCTACTTTTTAGGTCTAACGGAAAATGCCATTCAAATGATGACTGATTTGTTGATCAACGATCCCTTTGCTATACGAGATGAAAGAGGAAATACGATCTGCCATTATCGATTCCATGAAGGGTGTTGGCTCACCTTAGATGAACACCAAGTAGCAAAATACAAAGTACCAGCCGATTTTTATTATGATCACTTCACACGTGATCTTGCAGAGTATGTCAGACATATTGGGGCAGGAGACCTTTCCTTTCGTCGGAAAATAAAGAGAACTGAAAATTTTTTATCTCGTTATCAAACAGTCCGGCCTCTGGAAATGAAAGATATTCATTTACTTATGGCAAGATTGGTCTTTCCAGTTCATTACTTGGATCAAATTGAAAAATATTATCGCACCGTAGATGAAGAAGTAAAAGCAGGAATTGAAGATGAATTAACAACTCTTTATTCTCAGACAGAAGAATATGAGACTTTTATTCATTCCATTTCAACCTTTTTTCCTGCAAGCTTATCTAACCCTGTTATACCTAAGTGGGTAGCAAAAGAGATCTAAAAAGGAAATTATTGATGATCCGATGATCTGATGTATACTATAGGTGTATGCGTTATCATTTCATTGGAGAGGGGAATTTACGTTAATATGTCTAAGCCATTTGTATTCGTAACGAGACAAGTACCTGAAGTGAGCCTGACCGCTTTAAAAGAAATGGCAGAAGTGGAAGTATGGCCTGAAAAAGAAACACCTGTACCGAGAGAAATACTTCTTAAAAAAGCAGAAAAGGCAGTTGGATTGTATACCATGCTAACTGACAGCATTGATGAAGAATTACTTAATCGAGCGGCGAATCTAAAAGTCATTGCTAATTTAGCTGTCGGTTTTGATAATATTGATGTGGACATGGCTTCAGAGAAGGGGATTGCTGTCTGCAATACACCGGAAGTATTATCAGACACCACCGCTGATTTAACCTTTGCCCTATTAATGGCTACAAGTAGAAGGATTGTCGAAGCTGCACAATATATAAAAGAAGGAAAATGGAATAATTGGGCGCCGCTGCTTCTGGCGGGGACGGACATTCATCATAAAACAATTGGAATTTTAGGTATGGGTAGAATTGGTTCTGCTGTTGCTAAAAGAGCGACTGGTTTTGAGATGGAGATTCTATATCACAACCGGTCTCATAATGAGAAAGCAGAAAAAGAGTTAGGAGCTACTTTTGTTTCTTTCGATGAATTGATTGAACGGTCCGATTATGTTGTTTGCTTAGCCCCAATGACCGATGATACAAAAGATTTGTTTACTTATGACGTGTTTGAGAAGATGAAACGATCAGCGATCTTTATCAATGCTTCAAGAGGGGGCATTGTCGTTGAAGAAGATTTAATAAAAGCATTGAAAGAAGAAAAGATTGCAGGAGCGGGGCTTGATGTGTTTCGGCAAGAACCGATTACAACAGACCATCCATTGTTAAGTTTATCAAATGTTGTCGCTCTTCCACATATCGGCAGTGCTAGTATAGAGACTAGGCTTGCTATGGCGGCTCTTGCCAGTCGTAATATTGTAAATGTCATTAAAGGGGACAGGCCTGAAGCGATCGTAAATGGAGACATATTAAAATAAAAAAAGGGAGTTGCAGTTGGCTGCAACTCCCTTTGATCATTTAAATCGTAACTTAAAATACTTGTTCTAGTTCTGTTACTCCTGGTACTTCCTCTAAAAGGGCACGTTCAATACCTGCTTTTAGGGTAATTGTTGAACTCGGGCAAGAGCCGCAAGCTCCCATAAGACGTACCTTAACGACGCCATCCTCGATATCAACTAATTCAACGTCCCCTCCATCTCTTAATAAGAATGGACGTAATTTATCGAGCACTTCTTGAACTTGTGATTCCATTGTTTCTGTTGTCATATAGAAACACTCCTTTCTTTACATCTATTATAGTATCATTGACAGAAAAAATCCATGATGTTGCATTAATTTTTCTCTAGCTACCGTGACCAATGTGTGAAAGGTGAAAACCTCCTTTGTTCGGTAAACCATGTTAAAATAAGACTAATTAGGAGGTGACGAGGATGACCAATATTCATATTACTGTTTATGGTGCAGAAGTCAAATGTGCTAGTTGTATTCATTTGCCGAGTGCCCTTGAAACAAAAGAATGGCTCGATGCAGCAATTCAGCGGAAATTTCCACAGGACGAGTACGAGGTTACATATTGTGATATTTACTCACCAACGACGGAAGAAGAAAAGTCCTTTTCAGAAAAGATCCTTGAAGACGAATACTTTTATCCACTAGTTGTAATCAATAGCGAAGTCGTTGCAGAAGGCAACCCACGATTACCCGTTATTTTTAGAAAAATTGAAGAGACAGCGAAAAAGTAGCCTCAGTTAAAGGCTACTTTTTTCAATGTTTTACATGAAGAAGTGTTAATGTCCTGAATGATGCTTATACATCCATAAGACCCCGGATTTGAGTACGCGAGGGACTCTTCCCGTTAATGATTTCTCGCCCATCAAACCGAAACCGTGTTTTTTACCTAATGAACCAAGGACTCCTTTTAGTTTCATTTTAGGCATTTCCTCTGGATAGGGCTCACCTTTCCATTTTTTGTTTAGAAGCATAGCTACACGCTCTGATTGTGCTTCAGCTAACTGAGCACTAGGAGCATGAGTAGAGGCTGCGCAGTCACCAACCACGAAGACGTTTTCGTAATTAGGCAAATGATGATGTTTCGTTGTGAATAAGCGACCCATTTGATCTTTGTCAACATCTAGTTCACGGACAATTTTATTAGCTTGAATGCCCGCCGTCCAAATAATGGCATCTGTTTCTATCGGTTCATCATGATTATACAAGACGTTCCATTCAACTTTCGTAATGTTAGCCCGATTAATAATGGTCACATCATTCTCATTAAACCAATTCGTTACATAATTGTATAACCTTGCTGGGAACATGGATAGAATATTTTCACCTCGGTCATACAAAAGAATCTCTAAATCAGGTCTACTTTCTCTAAGTTCACTAGCAAGTTCAACTCCGCTAAGTCCTCCGCCGACAATGGCTACTCGGCCATTTGGACGAACACCTTGGAGAACATGATAAGTCTTCCTCGCTCTGCGCATACTTTGAATACTGAGAGTATTTTCTTTAGCACCTGGTACGCCGTGATATTTATCCTCGCAGCCTAATCCAATAATAAGATCATCATAGGGGATAAAATCACCTGATTCCAATTCTACTTTATTGTCGTCTAAATGAATACTTTTTACTGGTTCAAACTTTAATTCCAAGCGAACATCATTTGGAAAGGACATTCTTAAGTGGCGATCAGCTACTGTTCCAGCCGCCAGAGCGTAAAATTCTGTCTTTAGACTGTGATAAGCTTCCTTCTCAATTAATGTAATGGATACTTGTTTGACATCTTTCTCGTTTAAAAGTTTTTGAATGGCTCTTAGCCCTCCGTAACCTCCACCTAAAATAACAAGGTTTTGCACGGGATTAACCCCCTTTAATCGTTCAAAGGAGAGTAAACGAACTGCTTCCTACAACGCTTACCTCTTCTCACTACGATGTATTTATGACAAATTGATGACAATCTAAATATATCAGTTTTTGGCGAATTCTACAACGGGAAATGAAAGCGTTTGTATTTATTGCTATAATTGATACGGTGTTAAACTGTTGACAGTTAAAAAACAGGCAGGTAGCATTAACGAGGTAAGTGTTCTAATAAACCGAGGTGAAATGAAATGAAACCAATAATAGAATTCTGCGTGAGTAATTTAGCAAGTGGAACGCAGAAAGTGAAAGAAGAATTGGAAAAAGACCCTGATCTTGATGTGATCGAGTATGGTTGCTTAAGCTTTTGTGGTCAATGTTCGAGAAGTCGATTTGCTCTAGTAAATGGGGAAGTGATCACTGGGGACACCAATGATGATTTACTTGAAAATATTTATAAATTTCTCGACGAAAATCCAATGTTCTAATGAATAAGCCGTGCATGCCTGCTTCATGCCGGCTATTTTTTATAAGCTTACCTGAAAATAATTGGGGATAGCTTGTTACATAATTAAATGAATTGGAGGCTTTTCCTATGAAACCTATCCCTTTTGATCATACATGGCCTTATGAAAAGCAAATGGGAGATATCTATTTGTCTAGCTGTCCTTATTGTTCAGAAGAGAATATTTCTCTTCATATGACAAAGGGGTCGCTTGAGAAAGCTAAAGAAGGATTTAAAGTGAGAGCTAATATGCCTTGTTGTCTAAAAACAATGGTGATTTTAGAAGCAGATGAGGATTATTTCTGGACGAATGAAAGACTACGGTAATCGCAGTAAGTAAATAATAGTAAAACGAAAAAACGAAGCCGAGAGTTACCTCGGCTTCGTTTTTTGCTATTTAATATCTTTGAATGACATTGTAGAAAGTGTCCCGTTCTACTGGTTGCTTGTCTGCGCCTTTAATTAAGTGAATCAGCTCTTCACGTGTTAACCCTTGTGAAGTAAGAGCGCCAGCTGAATGGGAGATTCTTTCTTCAATGAGTGTGCCATGAATATCTGAACTCCCAAATGATAAAGCCATTTGAGTAAGTTGTGGGCCAATGTTAATCCAATAAGCTTTAATGTGATCGAAGTTGTCCAACATTAGTCGACTAATCGCGATCGTACGTAAGTCGTCATAAGCCGATGTCCGTCGCTTAAGACCTGCATTTACACTTTTTGGTTGCATAGCTAATGGAATAAAGACCATAAAACCGTTTGTTTTATCTTGAAGCTTTCTCAGGCGATCCATGTGTATTAACCGTTCTTCCTTTTTTTCTATGGAACCGTAAAGCATCGTGGCATGTGTTTTTAACCCAAGACCGTGAGCAAGTTCGTGTGCTTCGAGCCATTCATCAGTTGAAGCTTTTTCAGG
Organism: Salipaludibacillus keqinensis; assembly: GCF_003226325.1. Taxonomy (GTDB): domain Bacteria; phylum Bacillota; class Bacilli; order Bacillales; family Salisediminibacteriaceae; genus Salipaludibacillus; species Salipaludibacillus keqinensis. The sequence continues at coordinate 600,048 of NZ_PDOD01000003.1, forward strand.
ACTCATTTTGGCTCGGTAGCGTTCAGTTAATATTTCTGCACCGCCTCCAGGTAATGTATCAAGTCCAGCTTTCACCAATTCTTCAAGGACTTCTTTCATGGATAGACCAGAAAGTCTGGCGAAAAATTCGATTTCAGCTCCTGTATACGCCTTGACTGTACATTGAGGGTAATGTTTTTTCAATACTCGAATCGTATCTAAATAGTAATCGAATGGAACTTCTGTATTGTGACCTCCAACAATGTGGAACTCACGAATGTTATCATTCCATCGATCTTCTACATACTTAAGGAGTTCTTGTTCATCCATCGTATACGCGCCTTCTTCGCCTGGCTTACGCTTAAAACCACAGAAAGTACAACTTGCTTCACATACGTTCGTTGGATTAATGTACATGTTTTGAATGAAGTAAACATTCTTCCCATTTTTTTGTTCATTCACGTGATTGGCTAATTGAGCCACTGTGAGTAAATCGGTTGTATCATAAAGCTTCAAGCCATCTTCAATAGATAACCTTTCACCATTCATTACTTTGTCTTTAATTCCTTGTAGATCTTGGTCAAGCAAAATCGTACTCATTCCAATCCCCTACCTTTAAAAGTCTATATTCTCTATTATTCAGCTCTGTTGAAAACTGAAGAGCATTCTCATTTCGCTTCTCGAAACTCCCTTTATCTTACCATCATTTTGGTAAGTGTGCCAAACAGAAGATTCCTCATTCTACAGATTTCGCATAAGATGATAAGTGACAACTGGGTTCAATCATTGACGATTCTTGAAGGCAAAGATATTAGTCGTTATAATAAGAGTAAGAACTAAATTGTGAGGAGGGACGACCATGTTAACTATTACTGAAGCAGCTGCTAATCAAGTGAAAGAAATGCTGGCACAAGAAGAAGGAGCGAAATACCTTCGAGTTGGTGTACAAGGTGGGGGATGTAGCGGTCTATCTTACGGCATGGGCTTTGAAACAGAAGTCCATGATGATGATAAATCATTGGAAATAGAAGGAATTGCTATTGTAGTAGATAAAGAAAGCATTCCGATGCTTGAAGGCGTGAAAATTGATTATAAGCAAAATATGATGGGTGGCGGATTCACTCTCGATAATCCGAACGCAATTGCCTCGTGTGGATGTGGATCATCATTTAGAACAGCTACCAATGCAGGAACACCGGAAGATTGCTAAGTGAATAAATGTTAAACAGCTTCTCAATGAGAAGCTGTTTTTTTGTAGAGGAAATATAGTTGGTTTAAGAGGTTTTGCACTCAGGGCGTTTTTTTACTCGGTTTGGATGGTTCTGGGTCCGGTCTGAGAGGTTCTGTAGCCCGTAAGCCGTTCTGTAGTCGGTTTGAAGGGTTCTGACGCAGGTTTCAAAGGTTATTTAATTGTCAACAAAAAGATCCTTACCATCAGTGATGATAAGGACCTTTATGAAACAAAAAGAATTGAATATTTTCTAACCCCGTTCGAAACAACTGTCAGTTTGTCCTCCAGAGCATCATTATCCAATTGATTTTTAGTTGAATTGTTCACCTTGTTTTACCAAAAAATAGCTTCGGAAAAATGTTCGAAAGAGACCTTACATCAAGCTAGAGCTGTGCCCAGCTGTAGCACTTGCTGTTGGATCGATATAAACTTTTGCTTTATTAATGGCAGTTGGTGCTTCACCGAAACCGGAGGCAATAAGTTTTGCTTTTCCTTCATAAGTAGCGATATCTCCGCAAGCATAGATCCCTTTAATATTTGTTTCCATACTGGAATTTACAACAATTGAATTCTTCTCAATTTCCAAGCCCCATTCTTTAATCGGTCCTAGGTTTGAAATAAAGCCATAGTTAACAATTAATGTGTCAATATCCACTTTATGTGTTTCTTCTCCATTTTTTTCTTTGAGCGTAACAGCATTAATTTTATTTCCATCATGATGCAGTTCTTCTACTACGAATGGAGTGCGAACTGTGATTTTTTCAGAGTTCATTAGTTGTTCGACACTGTGCTCATGTGCACGGAATTTATTTCTACGGTGGACGATAGTAATTTCTTCAGCGATATCTTCTAACATTAACGTCCAGTCTACAGCTGAATCACCACCTCCGGCTAATACGACGCGATCACCGGCGAATTTATTCAAGTCACTGACGAAGTAATGAAGATTTTTGCCTTCAAATTGTTCAGCGCCTTCAACCTCAAGACGACGAGGTTTAAATGCACCGACGCCAGCAGTAATAATAACGGTTTTTGTGTAATGTTCTTCCTTGTCTGTTTTCAGGGTGAAAATGTTGTCGTCTCCCTTTTCAACCTTTTCTACAGCTTGTTCCAATACAATGGTAGGATCAAACTGTTTCGCTTGTTCTTCTAAATTGTCCACTAATTCTTGAGCGCGTATCTTTGGGAAACCAGCGATATCGTATATGTACTTTTCTGGATAGAGCGCTGATAGTTGCCCCCCTAGCTGAGGCATTGCTTCAATGACTTTGACTTTAGCCTGTCTTAAACCACCATAAAAGGCCGTAAATAACCCGACAGGTCCTCCCCCAATGATCGTAATATCATATATTTCTTTTTCTTGTGACAAACCCCACACCTCCACTCTTATATTAGACAGCTGTCTCAATTAATATTATAGTCATTATCTCTGGTTAAGAAAAGGTTTCGACGTCAATTAATCGAATAAGTCGAAAGATTCTTTCAATATAACTCTCATCAAGTTTACAAACGTATGAAACGTTATAATAGGAAAAATATAGTTTATATAAATGTCTTCATTCAAAAATAAGATAAAAAGTTCATGAAATCGTCAAAAAACAGTTGAAAAACGATGCCATTAATCATATGATGATAGAGGAAATCAAACATATTCTCCGTGTTAATGTTACAATCTATCTAATCATCATATTTTTATGCACTTATACGTGAATTATATCACAATCTTATGTTTTAGATGGTAAGAAAATACACGCTTGACATGGACGATTGTCGGGAAAACTGGAGAATAACAACTAAATTGGAGTGAGTAGAATGGAAAAAAAGCCAAAAATAGTTATATTGGGCGCAGGGTACGGTGGAATGATGACGGCCTCGCGTTTACAAAAGTCAAACGCTCACCGAGACGCGGACATCACCTTAGTTAATAAACACAATTATCATTATCAAACCACATGGTTACATGAGCCAGCAGCAGGAACTCTTCACCATGATAAGACGCGAATGAAAATTGATAGTGTCATTGACACAAACAAAATTCAATTTATTAAAGATTCCGTTGTCGAAATCAAGAAAGATGAGAAAAAAGTCATTCTTGAAAAAGGTGAGTTGGATTACGATTACCTTGTAATCGGACTTGGATCAGAACCAGAAACTTTCGGAATCCCTGGTGTAACCGAGAACGCGTTTTCCATTCGCAGTGTAAACTCCGTTCGTTTAATTCGTGAACATATTGAGTACATGTTTGCCAGTTACAACAAGCAAGATGAAAAACACGAAGACGTGTTAACTTTCGTCGTTGCAGGTGCCGGATTCACTGGAATTGAATTTGTTGGAGAACTTTCTGAGCGGATTCCGGAATTATGCAAAGAGTATGACATTGCTCGTGAAAAAGTAAAAGTTTATTCTGTTGAAGCGGCCCCGAGCGCTTTACCTGGATTTGACGAAGAACTTGTTGAATATGCCATGAATCTGCTTGAAAGCCGAGGCGTGGAATTTAAAATTAACACTCCTATTAAAGAAGTACAAGATGGTCGAGTCTTACTTGCAGACGGCGAAGAAATCAAAGCTCAAACGATCGTTTGGACGACAGGAATTCGAGGAAGTTCTATTATTGAAAACTCTGGATTTGAAACAATGCGCGGCCGAGTGAAAGTAGACAAGGATCTTCGTGCACCGGATCATGACGATGTGTTCATTATTGGAGACTGTGCACTAATTATTAACGAAGAAATTAATCGTCCTTATCCACCAACTGCACAAATTGCTATTCAGCAAGCATATACTTGCTCAAATAACATCAAAGCTCTTATTGAAGGTAAGACAGAGCTTGAAGAATTCAAACCTGACATTAAAGGAACCGTCGCATCTCTAGGTGGAAAAGAAGCTATCGGACTTGTGGGAGACAGAAAACTTTACGGGAACTCTGCTTCTGCTGTCAAGAAATTAATTGATAACCGTTATCTCTTCTTACTTGGTGGAATGCCATTAGTTCTTAAAAAAGGTAAATTAAACTTGTTTTAATAAACCGGCTAACTCTCGGAGTAATCTCCTTGAGTTAGTTTTTTTTATATAGGTTGAGTTAACTTTTGAAGATTGTCCTCTTCCTACCTTCTTCATAGGTTAATCAAGAGACTTACTTTTTCGTCGACAAGGATGAATTCACGCGGAGCAGAATCCATTCATTGAGTTTGCTAACACCAAGAATTTGCCCGTTTTAATTAAAAATTTGCCGCTTTAAATGAATGAAATTAAAAAGGAAGAAAGTCTCCTGAATCCTCAGAAATAGAGAGTATTTCATTAATGTTTGCGCTTACACGAACGATTGTGAGGTAATATAACACTTTGCAAAAAGAAAGATATTTGATATATTATCAGAAACTTCAGAATAATCTTTAATTAGAGGGAGGAGGAGTCATCATGACATTTTCGAAGAAAAAATTAAAACTGAGTGATTGCCCTTACTGTACTGGAAAAGGGTATTACCAATTGTTATTAGGTGGCTCTGAAACGTGCTATCAGTGCCAAGGTTCGGGTAGGAAACATAGTTGAGTGAAACAAAGCTCTGTGAGAAAATAAATGGCTCTGTTATATGGTGATGATGCAGGCTTGCGTCCCAAGGGCACATACTTGATGTAATAGGAAATACATCCGGGACGCTTGCATGTTTTATTGAATCAACGACCGTCTTTAACGTAGCCAAATAAACATTTTTTATGACTTCTGCTCATGCTGGAAGTCTTTTTGTTTTGCTAACATTCCCGACATCAAGATAAGCTCTTGTCATTGACGTTATGGTCAGAATTGAGTAAACTAAAGTTTGATCTTATGGGGGTGAACAAGAACGTGTTAAATTTGCCGCAATTAATTATTGCCATACTTCTTTATTTTGTGTTGTTTTTTGGTATTGGTTTTATTTTAAATATGCTTCTACGTTCTACGTGGACGATGGCAGTCATATATCCAATTGTTATTTTCTTTATTGTGGATCAGTCGGGTTTCTTTAGTTACTTTAGAGAACCTTCAAGTTCGTTTTCTGACCTGTGGAATAGTCTTACAGCACTAACGACTGCTGATGTGATTATCCTTATTGCAGGAATGGTTGGCGCTATATTATCAGGTATTGCTATTCGGATGTTAAGATCACGAGGATATCAAATGTTTTAAACTCTTCTTCCGGGAAGAGTTTTTTTACATGTAAATAGAAGGAGATTGCTTGATATCTATGAGCCTTCATTAGTATAATGTGATTTCTTTTTGGACATCCTTTGTGGATGAGGGGTGTGAGAAATGATTTCACTAAAGAAGCAATTACAACGAATAGGTATGTTGCTTTTATTAACTACAGCTGTATTCACAACTTACACAACAATAACTAATGTAAGTATTGATCAATTAAAAGAATGGTGGACAGGAATTCCACTGACTGATTCTCAGGAGAAAGCTGAGCTTGATAATGATACTGCAACAGCCCTTAATATTGAACCTAACTTGTTTTCGTCCGAAGAAACGAAACCGGAAACAGTAGAAGAGGCTGTAGACTGGTCTGAATATCCTTCAACCAATGTTTTGGCAACAGGGTATACTGCTGGGGTTGAATCAACGGGTAAATCAGAAGGTCATCCTCAATATGGCATTACTTTTTCAGGAGTAAAAGTAAAACGGGATCTTTATTCTACGATTGCTGCTGATCCTGATGTTTTCCCTATAGGGACAATTCTTTTTATCCCAGGATACGGGTATGGTGTTGTGGCGGACACCGGCTCGGCTATTAAAGGGGATAAAATTGATTTATATTATGAGACCGTGGATGAAGTGTATGAATTATGGGGTAAAAAAAATGTTGAAGTTTATGTAGTTGAAGAAGGAAATGGTCAAATTACTGAAGAAGATATCATCGAATTGAATGAAGCTGAAGAAGTTCAAAGTTTTAGAAATCAATATACTTCTGCTTCGTAATAGGACAAAATAAAAAGTTGCTGACATCTATAGTCAGCAACTTTTTATATTTTTATTAAATAATGTGATTTTTACATAAACATGGCATGCAAGGCAAGAGCTAGAATAATTCCTAACAACCCTCCAAAAAATACTTCAATGGGCTGATGTCCAAGTAATTCTTTTAACTCTTTTCGTTTCTCTTGTTCTTTTTTTTCTTGCCAATGCTTCATTTCTGATACAGCTTTATTGAAATCAGTCACCAGTCGATTAATCACAGTTGCTTGCTCGCCGGCATGACGACGAACACCTGTTGCGTCAAACATGACGATAATTCCAAACACAGCAGATATAGCAAAAAATGGTGACTCCAACCCGTGTTCTAACGCAATGGCTGTAGAAAGGGCTGTAACGGCAGCTGAATGTGAACTAGGCATACCACCTGTACTTGTGAGAAGAGTCCAGTCAAACTTCCTTGAAGCGACAAATTGCAAAGGTACTTTAATAAATTGGGCAAAACCGATGGAAAAAAGTGCTGCCCACAAAGGGAAATTTATAAATAATTCCATGTGTGGTCAAGATCCTTTCTGCATTAAACTTTGTAGTGAGTGATCTGATCATGTACTATCAAATATATACATATTATCGGCCAGTCGAAAATAGTAGACCTTAAAGCCGAGAGTTTATAGGCGTATTCCTCATTATATCATACTATTCCCCTACTCAGTATGAATGTAAACGAAGGGATTTAGCTTCATTTATCTATCGTTAGTAAAAGAGGTGAAAAGGTGATTCAATTCACGTCAGATTTGTTAAGTGATAATGAAAAGAAAGTACTTGTGATTGGAAAGTTTGCTGGAGGTAAAAAGAATCGAGATCTTTATCAGTGGATGGAAGAAGCGTTTGATGTCCCGGTATCTGACTGGCTGCAAACTTACCAACATTGGGGAAACGAAGGAGAGTGGCATTCCCTTCCTGTCTACAAAAAGGAGAGCTCCGTAAAATTTATTTATGTCATTGGATTGGGAAGAGAGAAACATTCTTCAGCTACTGCCTATTTTAATGTAGGAAAAACATTGTCCCGACTGTCAAAACATGAGCGATTACATTATACGGCGGTTTACTGGCCAACGTTCATAAATGATCATTCTAAAGAGGTAGAGCTTGAGCTTTTTGAAGTAATGTTAAAAGGGTCTTACTCCTGTTTAGATGAAACATCTTGGCGTACAGAGATTTCATTTGTCCTAAATGAAGAAAGTGACGGCAAAGGTTTTCAAGAGCAACTTGCTGAAACTAGTTATTTATCTGAAATGTTGAAAAAAAATCAGCAGCTATTAGAACTTCCTTACGAATTAATGGATGAAACGAAACTGTTAGAGGTCTTTAAGCGTTTATCATCTTATGAGAATGTCCACTCAGACATTTTTGATCATGAAGACTTGCATGCTTTAGGTATGGGGGGGATTCTCGCCTCTGCGGCAAAGACAAACACCTCGCCGTCGCTGGTGAAACTTGATTATAATCCAGGTAAGTTGGAAAAAGATGGGGCCGGATTTTTTCTTATAGGAGCAGGAAGAATCACTAAAGAAGTCGAATATATTAGAAACAATCAAGGTCAAACTCAAAGGGTTTACACAGACAGAGTTGGTGCACTGCTTGCATTGTCAATCTTCGAACAGATTGCTAAAAAGAAACTTCCCATTAAATTATCGATCTTATGTCCTCTAACGTTCGACAAATCTGCTGAAGCAATAGAAATGGTTCGATTAATGAATGAAGAAATCATTCAAAGTGAAGACTCAGTCGGTCAGCTGAAGATGAAATTATCTGATTGTGTGAGTTTTGCCAAACAGGAAAAAGCAGATACTGTGATCACTTTAGGAACGTTTCTGAAGGATTTACATTTTGAAATAGGGGGGGGATATCAAATCGCATTGACGAACGATCCTAAACTTGAGTATCTCCGTATGAAATCAAATGATTCATTCGAACAGAAATGGTGGTTCCTCCCGTTTAAGCGAAATGGTCACCCTGTGGGAAGACAGTTAAAAGAAGTGGTAAGCTTAGGCGATACAGCAGGTCATATGACGTGGCTTCATATTGATGTATTCTACACTAGATTGAACAAATCGAAAGATCCAAATCACTATCGATTGCAAGAGGAAGTTGACGTCATCTTAGCTAATTTGAACTGGATAAATCAAGGATATTAAAGCCCAAGTATGTAAAAATACAAAATGAACCTCAAAATGAGTGTTTAAGTATTTAAAGATAAGGGAAATCGTAAAATAACTTGAAGTCTGTGAAAAATGCTTTAACTAAGAGTTGGTCGAAGGATAAAGCCATTGTAGTTAGGTGATATTATATTAAAGCATTAAATAAGTATATATTCGCTGATACGTATTCTTGCCGGTTTTGTGATAAAAGTAGGATTCCGATATGCTATTTAATAGCACAAAAGACGAAAAAATTGGTAATTTACTTTTCAGAAAAAGTTTTGTTGCGTCTTTATGATTTCTTTTAAAAGCATTCTGATCTATTATGCCTATCTCACTATATCATTAATTACATGAGAGGGGAGGATTAAAAACAATTAAACTGAATGCAATTCATTATTTTTACATTTTACTTCAATTGAAGAGATAGTTCATAGGTTTGTGTAATTCAGTTCATCTATCTCAGAGGGTTAAGTCCGACTACTAAAAACCGGAAACTCAGTGTTAAGAGTTCGTATTCCGAACAAGGAGGAGTATGTACGTTGAACGTACTTAGTCTATTTAAAAAAATAATCGGCTGGATTGATTACTTGCTCATTAAGTTTGAGATACTTGTTCTTAGTTGGGCGATTATTATTATTTCCATTATGACATTTGGTAATGTTGTCGTTCGACAAATAACTGGCCGAAGTTGGGGCTTTGCTGCAGAAATAAGTGAGATTGCTATTATCATGGCAACATTCATGGGGATCAGTTATGCGGCAAGAAAAGGAAGACATATTAGTATGTCGGCATTTTTTGATATGGCGCCTAAAAAAGTGAAAAAAGCTTTATCCATCATTAATCCTCTTGTAACAGCGATCATTTTGTTTGTTTTATGTTATTACGCTTATGTGTACACTGCAGGTCAAACGAGAGTAACCTCTTCATTAGAAATTCCATATTGGGTCATGGTTATGTTCATGCCTATAGGATTTTTTCTAGGCGGAGTTCAGTTTTTGAGGAATATGTGGATCAATATTGTTAATAAAGAAGTTTATTTAGCACAAGAGAAAAAAGATTATGATGAACAATAAAAATACGTAATGAAAGGATTTCATAATGGAATGGATAATATTGGTAGCCATGGTGCTACTTTTGCTCATGGGCTTTCCTATGATGATTCCTCTGATTTCAGGGGCAATGATTTTAGTTTTTTTCTTCCTTGATAATATAGACCCTTATATCCTTATTCAGCAAATGAGGACAGGAATTGTTCCGTATTCCTTATTAGCTGTCCCTTTATTTATTTTTGCAGCTGATATCATGTCTACAGGAAAAACATCTAATCGCCTCGTAGATTTTGTAGGTTCCTTTGTTGGTCATATGCGTGGAGGATATGCCATCACGACTGCAGCGGCTTGTACGTTATTTGGTTCCATTTCCGGTTCCACTCAAGCGACGGTTGTAGCTGTAGGGACTCCGATGCGACAACGACTTCTAAAAATGGGTTACAAAGATTCCAGCGCCATCGCACTTATTATTAATGCTAGTGATATTGCGTTATTAATTCCTCCAAGTATTGGTATGATTATTTATGCCTTAGTGGCTGATGCTTCTGTAGGTGATCTGTTTATAGCGGGTATTGGACCTGGTCTACTAATATTCTTATTTTTTGCCGTCTATGCAGTTATTCATGCCAAGGTTCATAATATACCACGTGTGGAAAAGGCGTCGTGGTCAGAACGATTCACATTTACTAGAAAGGCATTATTGCCACTTGGTTTTCCTGTCATTATCGTTGGCGGTATTTATATGGGATATTTCACACCTACTGAGGCCGCTGGTGTATCCGTACTATATGCACTTATTCTAGAAGTTTTAGTTTTTAGGTCGATTAAAATCTTTCATTTACCGAAAATCGCCCTTTCAACCGGCCTGGTAACTTCCGCTGTGTTTATACTAGTGGCCGCTGGACAAGCCTTTTCGGTCGCTATTAACCGAGCAAGAATACCACATACATTAACTGATGCTGTATTAGGACCTGATCCATCAGCTTTAACTATATTGTTTATTGTTGCACTATTTTTCTTTATCGGTTGTATGTTTGTAGACCCAATTGTGGTTATTTTAATATTAACGCCAATTTTTGCACCAGTAGCAACTGCTGCAGGTGTAGACCCTGTTCATTTAGGCGTCGTCATTGTGTTCCAAGCTGCATTAGGATCGGCTACGCCTCCATTCGGGGTAGATATATTCACCGCAAGTGCGGTCTTTAATAAATCTTATTTAGACGTTATTAGAGGTACGCCTCCTTACATCGTAATGTTAGTGATAGTAGCTATTTTAGTTATATTGTTTGAGGATATCTCTCTTTTCTTAATTAGATAGATAAGGGGATTGAGGGTCATCCTTTAAATAAAAAAATCTTTGGGGGTAATATTAGATATGTTGAAGAAAAAAGGCTTATTAATTAGTGGAGCAGTGAGTTTAAGTTTGGTTTTAGCAGCTTGCGGCGGTAATAACGATGATAATGGTAATAACGGTAACAGTGCTGATGGTGGAGGAGACCCTGAATATCAGTGGGATTTCGTTACAGAGGAAATGCAAGGTGAAGTTCAATATGAATATGCTGCTGAATTCGCTGAGCGTCTTCAAGAGAAGTCAGATGGAAACATCGAAATGACTGTCTATGAATACGGTGGTTTAGGTGATGGGGTTGACCAAGCAGAACAACTGATGATGGGTTCTACTGAATTTGGTATCGTTTCTCCAGGTTTCACAGGAACAATGGTTGAAGAAGCTCAAATCTTTGCCTTACACTTCTTGTTCCCGGATGACATTGAATTAACTCAACAGATTTTAAATGAAAGTGAAGCTTTAAATGTAGAACTTCGAGAAAAGTATGAAGAGCATTCAATGACTCCTCTTGCTTATTGGACAGAAGGGGCTATGCAGTGGACTGGTAACCAACCACTTCGCACGCCAGAAGACTTTAATGGATTCCAAATTCGTGTACAAAACTCACCATTAATCAACACTTCTTATGAAGCGTATGATGCGGATCCAACGCCTATGGACTGGGGAGAGTTGTACACAGGTTTAGACCAAGGTGTCGTTGACGGTCAAGAAAACCCTATTTTCTTTATTGAAAACGCTGGTTTTCATGAAGTTCAAGATCATATGACCATTTCAAATCACAACAACTACGTTGCCATGACTGTAGTAAATACAGATTTCTATAATGAACTTCCTGAAGATGTTCAAGAAATGATCGATGAAACAATAGAAGAAATGCGTGAAGTAGGCTATGATCTACAAGACGAGATGAACGAAGAGTTTTTAACAGTTATTGAAGAAGATACTGACAACCCGACGGAAGTTTATGAACTTTCTGAAGATGAGCGTGAAGCATTCCGAGAGTTAGCTTTACCAGTACGTGACTTCTTCCGTGAAAACAATGGAGAAGACGCAGGTAGAATTTTAGATATGCTTTTAGATGAAATTGATGAAGCGCAAGGTAACTAATAGAGGTTATTGCAAAGCCAGGAGATTACTCCTGGCTTTTTTGTTGCGTCAATTAGTGTTGGATGAATATTATGTGCATCTGTTTGTTTTTCTTTTCCTTACTTAATTAAAGATAAAGCAATCATAAATCGTCCTATTAAAAATCGTTAATGGCTTACGAATATCGTTGACACAAGTTTAAATAAATGATAGATTAAATACTGTTTTCGTACATTAGAGTTTTATCACAATAAAGTATAATAATTAAAGGGGTTTGTAAAATGAATGCTGTCATCTTAGCTGTATTAGTAATGATTGTCTTAAGTTTAATGCGTGTTCACGTTGTGATTGCTTTAATCGGTGGTGCCATGATAGGCGGGATAACCGCAGGGTTTTCGATCACTGAAACTGTGGAAATATTCACGAGTGGTTTAGGTGCAAACGCTAGTGTGGCATTAAGCTATGCGATGCTCGGAGCCTTTGCTGTGGCGATAAGCTATACAGGGTTACCGAATCTATTAGTTAAATTCGCTATTAAAGTAGTAGGCAGAGAAGGAGAAGATCGAAAGAAAACGATGACCAAAGTGTTATTGCTATTTGTAATCGCCATTGTGGCTTCATTTTCACAAAATTTAGTCCCGGTGCATATTGCTTTTATACCTATATTAATTCCTCCTTTATTAAAAGTGTTTAATGAGTTGGCGTTAGATCGAAGAGCGGCTGCTACTGCTTTGACATTCGGGTTAAAGGCACCCTATATTCTTATTCCTGCAGGTTATGGACTCATCTTCCATGACATTGTAGTGACAAATATGGAAGAAAACGGTATGTCAGTGAACATGGACATGGTACCGCAGGCGTTAATGATTCCTGTTTCCGGGATGGTTGTAGGGTTAATAATTGCCATTTTTATCAGTTACAAGAAAAGTCGGCGCTATGAAAATAGAGAATTTACCTCGAATGAAGAGGCGGCTACTTATCATTACACTCTTCCAGGCGTGGTTATTGGAATCATTGCGATCTTAACTGTGCTTATCGCACAAATTCAAACAGATTCAATGGTATTTGGAGCCCTTACAGGCTTGATTATTTTATATGTTTATTTCGGTTATCTTCATATAAAGAAAGAATTTAGTTTAAATCAATCAGAAGAGTTAATGACCGGCGGAATGAAAATGTTAGCTTTTATCGGATTTGTCATGATTACAGCCGGAGGATTTGCTGAGGTCATTAGAGAAACGGGTCATGTAGATTTACTCGTAGATTCTACATCTGGTTGGATCGGTAATAATCATGGCTTAGCTGCCATCGTCATGCTTATCATTGGATTATTTATCACAATGGGTATTGGATCTTCGTTTGCTACTATACCTATTATTGCAGCGATCTTTGTTCCGTTGGCCGCTGCGATCGGTTTATCACCGATGGCTACGATTGCGTTAATAGGAACGGCGGGTGCTCTTGGGGATGCTGGTTCACCTGCATCGGATAGCACATTAGGTCCTACAGCTGGTTTAAATGCCGATGGACAACATAACCATATTTGGGATACTTGTGTACCTACCTTCTTGCATTTTAATATTCCACTAATTATTTTCGGTTGGTTAGCGGCTATGATTTTATAAAAGCGGATAGAAAAGAGTGAACGTATGGGCGTTCACTCTTTTTGTATTTCAATTATTTTCGTATGGGTCATTGTTTTTAAGTATTCAACTCTTAGGAGTAAGGGCGGTTATAGCAACTTTTTTTAAATTAAACTGATCAACACGCTTGTGTCACGACGCTTGGTTATACTGGGGGGTTCTAAAGACGGCCTTCATTAATTGAGGTGCCAAAACAGCGGTAAATGTAGCTAAAATGAAGTCTTTGATAAAAAATGGAGTCATGCCAGCTACAATAGGAAAGAATTCAATTCCATCGAGTCCGAGAATAATGGAACTATGGAAATATAAATATGGAACACCTACCACATAATTGACTATTAGTCCTAAATAGCAGGCCTTGTAAAAAGTGATCAAATTATTTGGATTAGATTTTTCCATTAAAGTACCAGTGGCATAGGCAATGAGGATGAAAGATAATATGAAACCGAAAGTGGGAGAGGCAATCACTTGAAAACCTCCAGTAAACCCAGCAAAAACTGGTACACCTATTAATCCAATGAAAAAGTAACCGATCATGGAAAAAGTACCTAATTTCTTACCCAGTAATATCCCTGCTAAAATAGCGATAACTGTTTGAAAAGTTAATGGTACAGGACCTAAAGAGATAAATGCAGCCAAGTTTGCTCCAATTGCCATGAGGGCAATAAATATTGCTCCTTTTGTTAAATCCACCACTCGAAATTGATTGCTAGTCATGTTCATCTCTCCTCTGATTGTAAACTAAAATAAAATACAAGTTAACATTATCATAAGATCCTTTATTTCAATTGTCAACGCAATGTTGAACCCCAGTTTTTAATTTGGCTTTTCAATCTTCACAGAGCGTTCATTTTCCGAGCTAGAAAATGAAGATTATCGTGTTACGATAATCAATATATTCTTTTAGCTTCAATCCAAAGCTACCCTCAATATAAACACTAGTGTTGTGTTCCTTGAGGAGATAATGAGTAAGACTTTCCAAACTGCTAAAAAAAGATTAACTGTTTATTTGTTTGGAGAAGTTCTATTAATGAGTTCATTTTACTAAAACTACACATGTGAATATATGAACATAATATAAAAGAGAGGAGGAGAATTCTTTTGATTAATAAAAGCTATTCTCCGATTAATTTATCAGATAATCAGTCAACTTGTTTAAGAGATAGGGGCGCTATATCAACTAAGGGCACTTCATCACACAAATTAATTGATGAAGTGATGTATATGGTTTATCCATCTGGAGCAAAACGTTTAGAGATAGAGGATGCTGAAGAAATGATCGTTTGGATTAATGATGAAAAATATATACCTTCTGTTCGACGTAAAATAAAAACGTGGTATAGCAACCGTAAGAAAATAATAGTAATTAATAGCTGTAAAGAAAAGCTTCATATAAGATACTGTTCTGAATACCATATCAAAAATGGAACAGAAGGATGGTTGTCTTTAGGCTACATGAACTTTATTATCAATGAACAAAAATATATTCCGGACTATCTTACAGAGGGTGACAGAACATTTGATGCCTTTAGGCAATTTTTACAAGACTACTCACTTGAGAAAGTTTCCGCAGAGACGGGATTATTGAAAAGTGTAATCGAGGAGCTTTATGAAAAGCTTAGTTCTGTTAGTCAAAGCTATCATTGGTTAGCAATGAGTATGACAAAATCAGAAGTTGCTATCCAAAAACTTCGTTCCATTATATTAATGACTACTATTAAACGCAAAGGAAAGGAGCTTTTAAACATTCCTGTATTTTATGAGCGAGAGGGTGACAACTTTCATTTCACACCCCCCCTTAAAAGAAAAAAACGCCAGTCTACGGTCTTTTCAATAAAAGGGCCACTTTCTATCATTGGGTTTAAGGGCAACGATCTCTTTGAAAGATATACAGATAATCATAAAGTATCGTTTTATGATTGGGATTTTGCAGACTATTTTGATGTAGATCCACTACCTCATATATACTCTGTTTAATTAAATTTGTTTGGGATCACTGGGTACCGTTATAGTTTATAACGGTATTTTAATTTTGTGTTGACTTGAACGTAGTGGATAGATATAATTGATCAGGTCGCAGTGATTAGCGAAAAAATAATAATAGTTTTTTTGAAAAAAGTATTGCAAAACATTTATTATTTTGATATATTATTACTTGTCGCTAAGAAAACAGCGATGTAGCAAAAACAACTTATGAAAATAACTATTGACGACATCAAGTCGCCATGTTATGATAAGTAAGTCGCTAAAAAACGACTAGAAACGATAACTTATTTACTTAATTTCGTTAAGTGACCTTTGAAAACTAAACAAAAAGCCAAGCGAAGTGGGATATTTTATAATATCCCGTCAATGAAACAAATTTTTAACTTTTTGATGTCAGAGACATCAAACTTGATGATTAGTCATCGTACTTTATCGGAGAGTTTGATCCTGGCTCAGGACGAACGCTGGCGGCGTGCCTAAT
>NZ_PDOD01000004.1 GCF_003226325.1 Salipaludibacillus keqinensis
GGCGACATGCGGAGCTGAGAGATACTAATCGATCGAGGGCTTAACCAATGGTACTTTTAAGATACGATTCATTCATTCAAGCGTTATCCAGTTTTGAGAGGTCAACGACCTGTCAATTTCATATGTCTAGTGACGATCGCGGAGAGGTCACACCCGTTCCCATGCCGAACACGGAAGTTAAGCTCTCCAGCGCCGATGATAGTTGGGGGATCTCCCCCTGTGAAAGTAGGACGTCGCTGGGCAATCAAAAGAGGTATTCTCATTCGAGAGTATCTCTTTTTTGGTGTTGAATAAAGAAAACGGATTGTAATAGAAGGGAAGTCAGATTGTATGGTACTGCTCGAATTCAATTGGAACAACGGTTGCAGGTGCATGAGAGTGAGTGTGCGGAAAAATGAGAATCGGTCCACTCTAGAGTTAGACACGCCGTCGGGAGTTATGAAACAAATGAGATCGTAACACTCCTCACACTATTAGAGAGTTGAACGTCACGAATCGCAGGTCGAGACGAAGAAAGATATAGAAAATCAAATTGTTCTTTGAAAATTAGACCACTTTTTGAATAGAAAGTGAAAATATGTTTATAAACAAGAGTTATCGGGAAAAAATTGTTGAAAACATCTTAGAAAGGGTGATCGAATGGATCAGTGGTTATCTACAGACACGTGGTTCGGAGATATAATTGCATTAGGTAACGATCTTCTCTGGACATATATTTTAATCGGATTTTTGCTATTATTAGGTTTTTATTTAACATTTAGAACGAAGTTTGTGCAATTCCGTATGTTGCCAGAAATGGTAAGAGAGCTTATAAGTGGCACAGATCGCACGGCTTTTAAGGAAAGAAAAGGTACGTCGCCATTTCAGGCCTTTGCTATTAGTACAGCTGCAAGAGTTGGAACGGGGAATCTTGCCGGAGTGGCATTAGCCATTTCAGTAGGGGGGCCAGGTGCGATTTTCTGGATGTGGATTGTTGCACTTATAGGTGCTGCAACTGGCTTTATTGAGAGCACACTTGCCCAAATATACAAAGTAAAAGATAAAGACGGATTTAGAGGTGGACCTGCTTACTATATGGAGAAGGGTCTAGGGAAACGTTGGATGGGCCTAATCTTTGCGGTTTTGATCGTGCTTTGTTTCGGATTGATTTTTAATGGTGTGCAAACACATACGATTTCAGATGCTTTTGTTGGTGCCTATGATGTAAATCCTGCGCTTGTTGGAGCGATTATTGCAGCGATGATGGCAGTCATTATTTTTGGGGGTATTCGTCGCATTGCCGTCGTTGCAGAAGTCATCGTGCCCATTTTTGCGATTACATATATTGTTGTAGCACTTATTATTATGGTAATAAATATTACAGAAGTACCAGCAGTATTTGCGCTAATATTTAATAATGCTTTTGGTATTCAGGAAATGGTCGGTGGAGGGATTGGAGCAGCGATCATGAACGGGGTTCAACGTGGACTCTTTTCAAATGAAGCAGGGATGGGGAGTGCACCGAACGTTGCTGCTACTGTTTATGTCAATCACCCCGTTAAGCAAGGATTGATACAATCCCTGAGTGTATTAATTGATACACTAATTATTTGTAGTGCAACAGCTTTTATTATCTTGTTAACTGATGTTTACACTGTAGGAGATATGGAAGGGATTCAGTTAACCCAGTCAGCCCTATCTGCACATATGGGCGAGTGGGCGACGATATTTATAACCGTTGCGATCTTCTTCTTCGCATTCAGTTCATTACTTGGAAATTACTATTATGGTCAAGCAAATGTTGAATTCATCTCCGAGAATCCAATATATCTTACCATCTTTAGAGTTGCTTTTCTGATTATGATCATGGTCGGAGCGACAAGTGACCTAGATATTATTTGGGAAATGGCCGATTTGTTTATGGGGTCTATGGCAGTAGTGAACTTAATTGCTGTTGCTTTATTATCGAAAATAGCTTTTAGTGCTTTGAAAGATTATCAGGATCAAGTTAGAAATGGGATCGATCCGGTTTTTTATCGTGATAGTATAAAAGGATTGAAAAATATTGAAAGCTGGAAATCGCGAGATAACAAAGACAACTAATGTGAATTAAAAAACCAAGGAGCTAAGTGATTGCTCCTTGGTTTTTCAAAAGAAAAAATTAGAACCCTTTGGATCAAACCTTTTTTGCTAGCTATTCATCTCGTGATTTTCAAGTTACTTTAAACTTCTCATTTTAGCCAATCCTATTATCGTTAGTTTTTATTATTATCTTTGTCCATTACATTATTAGGTGAAAGTATATTAAAAATCTCTATCCTTAAGTAGGTGGTGAGAGATAATTAGTAAAAGGAGTACGACTTCAGAAGTCACACCTGTCCCTATGGTAAAACTAAGTAAATGAAGACAAGAAAAACTGCTTAGAACGAACACTCATCTTCAATTAAATGAATGAGGAAATGCATTTATATAATTAATAAGACCAAGTTGACGCTAAATATGATAATATTTAGGAGAAATAGGGTGAAAGATAGAGATATTGATCACTAATGTCACCGGAGGGGTTCTATGTCTTTTTTTGAGAACAAGGAAACGATCTCAGTACTGAATGCCATTGGCGAAAATATATTTGTGGCTGATACGAATTTCGATATTATATGGATTAATGATTATACAGAAAAGATGATCGGAAATTTGAGCGAATTTATTCCTGTTCAGTCAAAGGACGATCTCATCGGAAAAAATATGCGTATGTTCCATGAGAATAATGGGGAAAAACAAGCAAGGATATTAACTGAGGGACCCTTTCCCTATGAATCTAAGATTAATTTGTTCGGATGTTATACAGCTAATATTGTTGTGAACCAACTAATCATTGATGAAAAGCTCAAAGGTTATGTTGTCACTTGGAAAGATGTGACTAATTACGAAAAAAGATTGACGACAATTAAAGATGCTTTAGATCAGAGCATGTATGTCACCGTGGTGGATAAAGCGGGGAACATCACATTTGTAAATGATAAATTTTGTGATCTGTCTAAATATAATAAGGATGAATTGATAGGGCAAAGTCATTGTCTTTTGCATCCCGATGCCTATTATCCTGAGAGCTTCTATGAAGACATCATAGAAACGATTAAGAAAGATAGTATGTGGCAAGGAGAAGTGAAGCAAAAAGCAAAGGACGGCACGGAATTTTGGGTAGATATGACGATCATTCCATTTGTAGAAAAAAGCAGCCCTGATTTTTATGCCACGATCCAACAAGACATTACGTATAGAAAAGAGGCAGAAGAATTGCTGCGAAGATCAGAGCAACTTTCTGTATTAGGGGAATTAGCGGCAGGAGTGGCCCACGAAATCCGTAATCCATTGACAGCGATCAAAGGATTTACCCAATTAAGTTCTTCGTCAGACCCTTACAAAAAAATCATGCTTGATGAAATTGAACGAATTAACATGATCGTCAATGAGTTTATGATGTTAGCAAAACCACATGAAGTTGAATATGCACCTAAAAATATAGTCCTAATCATAAAACATGTAATCAGATTTTTAGAGTCAGAATCCAACTTGAAAAATGTATTTTTCCGCTTATTTTCTTCAGAAGAAGTCTTCGTAAATTGTGAAGAGAATCAATTGAAACAAGTTTTTATAAACATTATGAAAAATGCGATCGAGGCTATGCCTAATGGAGGATATGTGGATATTTGCGTAGCTAAGGAAAATGAACAAGTACAAATTTCAATTAAAGATGAAGGAGTCGGATTAGCGGGTTCAGAAATAAAAAAATTAGGTGAACCCTTCTATTCGTTGAAAAAAGATGGAAATGGATTAGGGTTAATGATGAGTTTCAGAATCATTGAGAATCATTATGGTAAATACCAAATCGAGAGTAAAGTTAATGAAGGAACGAAGATAACGATCACCTTCCCAATATATAAAGAAGATTTGTAAGGGGTAGAGCATCTGTTTTATATGCATAGACAATACCTCATAATAGAGGATTTAACATAAATAAAAATACCAGACCTTTATAGGTCTGGTACACAAATGTATGCAATGAAAAGGGGGATAATCACTACATATGAAGAAGTATGCCTGCTTGGCTTACATCTTTACTATACCCTTTAAATGTTAAGGATCTTTAATAGGAATGTTAAGATGACGTTAAAATTGATATGTTAAATGACTTTTTTTCTAATTGCAGAGGATATTTGCTCCACTATGATAACTACAACCAAGATAAGGATTACAATCATTAAGGCTTCATCATACCTTCTTAACGTGAAGGAGGTAGATAATTCCACTCCGATCCCACCGGCTCCAACTAAGCCAAGAACGACGGCTGAACGAATGGATTTCTCAACAGCAAAGAGGCTGGTTGCTACAAATGAAGGAAACCCTAATGGAATAATAGATCCGGATATAACACCGATTTTAGTAGCTCCAGTGGATTCAAGAGCTTGAGAGGGCCCTTTTTGAATTTCTTCGATTCTCTCTGAGAAGAATCTAGCGCAGAAACCAATCGTATCAACAATAATTGTTAAAATACCGGCTAAAGGTCCGAGTCCCACTGAAATGACGAAAATCAACGCCCAAATTAAGTCTGGAATGGTCCGTAATGTAGATACGATCCCTCGAGTTATCACTCTTATGGAGAAATGAGGGGACGTATTCGTTGAGGCCAATAATGCGATAGGAACACTCAATACAACCCCAATGGCTGTTCCTACAAGAGCAATTTGAAACGTTTCATACATGGCATTTGAAATAGCCGTGATTCTACTAGGATCTGGTGGAAAGGCAGAACTTAAGAATCGCAACATATTTGTAATACCTGAGAAAATTCTATCAAACGAGAGTTGGGCATGAGTAACCCCTAATATAAAAAGGGTAACAAAGGCTGTTAATCCAATAATTGTTGTAATTGATGGCCTTTGAAACCTGGCAGGCATATGTTCATAATGTTTTTTCTTATTCATACGATACCACCATGTTTCTCATCGACATTAAAATAAAGCATGTTCAAATCATCTTTGGAAATGTTTTTTTTCGCATCGTCTAAAACCAATTTGCCTTTGTTCAAACCAATTAATCTCTCTCCGAACTCCATGGCAATATCCGTTTGATGAAGGATGCAAAGGACAGTAAGTTTTCTCTCGTCAACAATTTCCCATAGAAGCTCCATGACTTCTCTACCGGCTTTTGGATCAAGGCTTGCAATAGGTTCATCGGCAAGAACTAATTCAGGATCTTGCATAAGCATTCGTGCAATAGCTACTCGTTGTTGCTGACCACCAGATAGTTGATCCGATCGTCGCTTTGCAAGGTGATCCAATCCTACTCGTTTCAAACAGTCCATCGCTTTTTCTCGGTCTTTTTTTGAAGCGAAAGGGGCAGAAACTTTTAAGAAGTTTCTCGATTGCCCCATTGCTCCAAATAATACATTTTGAAAAACAGATAAATTATAGATAAGATGGAAATTTTGAAACACCATGCCTACTTTTTTACGAATAGGACGATATTTACGGTCTGACAAAAAGGTGGTTTCATCCTTACCAATATAAATTTCACCGCTAGAAGTTTTTTCAAATCCTGAGATGCATTTAAACATGGTAGATTTTCCTGAACCGTTATGACCAAGAAGGACAACCCCTTCGCCGGCTTTAATATCAAAACTGACTTCAGAAAGAGCTTCTGTGCCATCTTTGAAAACTTTACTCACTTCGCGCACAGATAATGCATTCATAACAACGTTCCTCCAGTTTAATCGAAATCTAATCCTAACGTTTCATAAGCTCTTCTCATTGGATCATAATCAGAATCTTGTGCTTCTAAAAAGCGAGCTTGAATATACTTATCGTTTTCACCTGTTTCCAGGATGCTACCTAAAATTTGTTCTTGATGATCAATCATTAATGTTTTTACTTCTTCAACGAAATCCTCAGGCAGTTCTGGGCTTGCTAAGAATACATCGTTTGGCAATGGTGGCCCTTCATGGATCAATCTATAATTTCCTTCTCCATCTTCTTCGACCATCTCATGGTAGTCTTTAATTCCTGTAGCTAAAACATCAACTTCGTCGTTTTTGAACGCTTCAATTCGGATACTGTCTAGAAGCTGAATATCAAAGTCCTGGTCCAAATCGTACCCTTCTTCTATTAAAATGGAAGACGGTCCAATATGGCCGCTTGTAGAACCGGCATCTTTCATGGCGATTGACGTACCGACAATGTCATCTAGTGTTTCATACTCACTGTCTTCATGTACGATAAAGGCAGCGTGATATTCGTCGCGTTCAATTCCCACGAAAGGATAAGATTCAGGGACAGTAGAGTTTATTTGAACATATTCAGAGGGACCTGCAAGCATCATATCTACTTGGTCATATTCAAGTGCTGTTGCGCCAATAATTCGGTCAGTTACAGCAAAGAATTCAACCTCGATGTCTAACACATCTTCCAGAGCTTCTTTAAATGGACCAAATTCTCTTTGAAGTTCTTCCATTCCTTCTACACCTGTATCGGCAAAGCGTAACTTGTCAGGCCAATCGTCTCGATCACCGTCTTGTTCTTGATTATCAGAATCATTCTCATCTTCATTTTCAGGTTCCTCAGCGGAAGCCTCTTGAGTATCCTCAGTATTAGATGAGTTACCGTCATTTGTACTTTGAATGGCTTCATCTTCATTTTCTTCTCCACAAGCTGCTAATAAAGTAAAACTTAAAATGACGCCGGTGAATACTTTTTTCATGGTGTTATTCCTCCTGAAATTTTATTGTTGATTACGGTTCACATATTACTGATGAAACATTAAGTACATATAAAGTCCGGTTAAATAAAATGTAAAGGAATATGAATATCGATTAACATATGGAACAATAAGGTGATTAAAATGTAATAAAATACTTACTATGTTCATATATGTATAGATTTGTAGTGAAGGGGCTCTCATAGGAAACGTCTTCTGATAATAGAGAAGGTTTATTTTAATTAACGAACCATTTAAGGTATGATAGATAAATGAAATGTAACGAAAGGTGATGACGTGCTTTGCGATTTCAAACTAAGAATGTTCATTTTACAACTAAGATGGAAGCAGATGAGATGAGTAAAACGAAGCCTATCTATCAAACATCGGCTTTTTCATTTAATGATTTAGAAGACATGGAGAGCTTTTTCGAAGGAAAGAAATCATACTTGTATACTCGAGTAGGAAACCCCAATACAGATGATTTAGGAAAAGGCGTGGCAGATTTAGAAGGGGCTGAAATGGGGGTCGCATCCGCTTCAGGTCTTTCAGCCATCTTGGCAGGTGTGTTGGCTGTTGCGAAGTCAGGAGATCACATCATTGCCACTGAAGATTTATATGGAGGTACATACCAGCTTTTTGCGCACGAGTTAAAGGATTTCGGTATATCTGTTAGTTTCGTCGATTGCTCTAGTCGTGAAGAAATTGAAGATGCCGTTAGAGAGAATACGGTCCTTCTCTATACGGAATCTATTACCAACCCGTTGCTCCGTGTGGAAGACTTAGAAGGTATTGTCAAAATCGCTGCCACGCACGGTTTGAAAACAATGGTAGATAATACTTTTGCCACGCCTTATTTAATCCGGCCTCATGAATCAGGGGCGGATATGGTTGTTCACAGTGCGACCAAATACATCGCAGGTCATAGTGATGTATCTGCGGGAGTCGTAACGGGTAACCAGGAATTGATGATGAAAGCTAAAAGTAAAGTTGCAAATTTAGGGAGTAACCTTGGTCCTTTCGATGGCTGGTTAGGATGCCGTGGTTTGAAAACGTTAAGCTTAAGGATGGAACGGCAGTGTGCCAATGCTGAAAAATTGGCCTCAACTTTAAAAGGACATCCTCTTATTAAAGAAGTGTTTTACCCTGAGAATGCGGCACATGGAGGAAATGGTGCCATTGTCACGATTGATTTAGCAGAAGCAATGGATGTTCATGATTTTTCTCGAAAATTAGACTGGGTTAAGATCGTTCCTACATTAGCTGGAGTAGAGACATCGATTACTTATCCAGTAGGCACCTCTCACCGACCGGTCCCGAAAGAAATGCGTGAAAAATTAGGCGTAACAGATTCAATGATCCGTATTTCTGTAGGAATTGAAGACGCTGAAGATATTATTGAAGTATTCGAAAAAGCTTTAACATAGCCAACGTAAAAAAGGGGGGATTTCCCTCCTTTTTTTGTACGTTGTTTGATATAATGAAGAACGGTTAAAATGAAGAATAGACAAGTGACTCAAGTTAAGAATGAGATCATAGGAGGCAGGTGATTCTTTATGAACAATGAATTTGATTGGATTCAATCGGTCTCTCCTAAAAAACTTCATCAGCCCTCTGTTAAAGTAGGGATAGGAGATGACGCTGCGATATATTCCGTACATTCGGAATTTGATCAAGTGGTTGCAGTGGATACAATGGTAGAAGGTATTCACTTTACAAGGAAGACGATGCCAATCAAGTCCATTGGTTATAAAGCCCTGGCCGTCAATTTAAGTGATTTGGCTGCAATGGGAGCGATTCCTCTTTATTATTTAGTGTCTGTAGCCGTTCCTAAGCAGGGATGGACACAAGAGGAATTATCTAAGATGTACGAAGGAATGGACCAACTTGCGTGCAAATGGCAGGTGGATTTAATCGGTGGAGACACCGTGTCAATACGAGATACCCTTGTATTGACAGTAACAGTCATAGGCAAAGTGAAAAGGGATCGTCATCTTTTACGGTCTCAAGCTGAAGAAGGCGATGTTCTGTTTGTCACAGGAGAGGTTGGGTTGTCTGCATACGCGTTAGAGCATTTACTAAATGATGAATCTCCACGTGTGGACCAGTCTTCTTTTGCTCGTTTTTTAAAAGCACACCAAGAACCAGAACCTCAACTGGAGGCAGGGCAGTTGCTAGCGAAAGGGGACGGAAGAGTGTCATTAAATGATGTAAGCGACGGCTTGGCCCATGAGGCTAAGGAGATTGCTGAAGCAAGTGGCGTTAATATCGTCATTGATTGGGACTCGTTACTCATTCCCCAAGAGTTCAATACACACCCTATAGAAAAACAAGAAGATTGGATGCTGTATGGAGGCGAAGACTTTCAGCTTGTAGGTACAGTGTCCGCTCATTACTGGAATGAACTCGTTCTAAGATTTAAAGAGCACCATCTCCTTTTACATAAAATAGGGAGAGTTGAAAAAGGAGAAGGCACTGTTTTTATGAAACGGCACGGCACTCGATCGATTATTGAGAAGTCGGGGTACCATCATTTTTAATCCAACGAAAGAAAATCTAAGAACTCCGTGAGCGTATGGAGGTCTAAATAATCAGGAGTGGCTTTGTATGAATCAGGAATGGACATTCACTTCACATTCTCCAGACGATACAGCTAACCTTGCTGAAAGGTTAGGAAGACTTGTTAAGCGAGGGAATGTGATTACTCTTGCAGGTGATTTAGGTGCAGGAAAAACAACATTTACAAAAGCGCTAGCCAAATCGGTTGGTGTGACTAGAAACGTAAACAGTCCCACTTTTACGATTATGAAAGAATACGAAGGTTTTTTACCGTTTTATCATATGGATGCGTACCGGATTGAGGATGAGATGGAAGACCTTGGACTTGAAGAGTATTTCGAAGGTAGCGGTGTGACGGTGGTAGAATGGCCGGCGATGATCTTAGACCAGCTCCCTAAAGACCGTCTTGACATTACAATTCAATATACGGGAGAGGAAGAAAGAGTGTTTCTCTTTCACGCCTATGGTGATCATTATCTAAGTTTATGTAAGGAGCTATTTGAAGCATGAATATATTAGCAATTGATACGTCTACGTATGTGATGGGGGTTGCTCTTTTGAAAGAGGGAGTACCTGTTGGAGAGATCGTCACCCATGAAAAAAAGAATCACTCTGTGAGATTAATGGCGGGTATTCGTTCGTTATTTAATGAAGTAGATTTAGAGCCAAAAGATTTGGATCGCATCGTTGTTTCGGAAGGCCCAGGGTCTTACACCGGTGTGCGGATAGGCGTGACAACGGCAAAGACAATGGCGTGGGGCTTAGGGATTCCTGTAGTTGGTGTCTCGAGCATGGAACAGCTTGCTCAAAATGGCCGTCATTTTCCAGGGCTGATCTCCCCATTTTTTGATGCAAGAAGAGGTCAAGTGTTTACAGGTTTATATGAAGACCAGCATGGAACAGTTAGGGAATTGAAAGAGAACCGGATGGCCATCCATACAAATTGGATTGAGGCCTTAAAGGAATTCAGTCAGCCCATCTTGTTCTTAAGTCCCGATATGGAAAAACATGAGCAACTGATTCAGGATGAGTTAGGTGAATTGGCGGTGATCGGTTCACCCATGGAGTGTTTACCTCGACCGACGGAACTTGCTCTGATTGGAATGCAAAAGCCAGTTCAAGGAGATACTCATACATTTTCTCCGAACTACCTACGTTTAGCTGAAGCAGAAGCGAAATGGCTTGAAGCGAACGGTAAAAGGAAAGAGAATGGATAGGTCATATGCGAATGACGAGACAGTATCTAATAGGAGAAGGATGTTGATGGAAGAAGCAGTTGTGAAAATACGACTAATGGAAGTGGACGATCTGGACTCTGTCATAGAGGTTGAACAGGAATGTTTCCCCTCTCCATGGAGTCACTCTGTCTTCTTTAATGAAATAACGAAAAACCAATTTGCTTATTACCTGGTGGCTGAATTAGAAGGAAAGGTCATTGGGTATTGTGGATTATGGGTCATTGTTGATGAAGCTCATATTACGAATATCGCGATCCTTCCTTCCATGCGTCGAAAAGGAATTGGTGATTACTTGTTCCGTGGCGCGATAGATATGTCGAGAACGTTGGGGGCTGTAAAGATGAGTCTTGAAGTGAGGGTGTCCAATACGCCTGCCCAAGCCCTCTATCGAAAGTATGGATTTGAAGATGGTGGCATTCGAAAAAATTATTATACAGACAACCAGGAAGATGCCCTGGTCATGTGGGTGGGATTATCATGAATCAGCAAAATCTAGCAACAATATTAGCGATTGAAACGAGTTGCGACGAGACGTCAGTCTCTGTCGTCAAGAATGGAAGAGAAGTTCTTAGTAACATCGTGTCATCTCAAATTGAGAGCCACAAAAGATTTGGTGGAGTCGTGCCAGAAATTGCTTCCCGCCATCATGTAGAACAAATTACATTCATTATCGAAGAAGCGATGAACGAAGCGAACGTGACGAAAGAAGAAATTGATGCAATTGCAGTAACGGAAGGACCCGGTCTAGTTGGCGCATTGTTAGTCGGAGTGAACGCAGCGAAGGCCCTCGCTTTTGCATGGGATAAGCCTGTAATTGGTGTTCACCATATTGCGGGTCATATATATGCTAATCATATTGTAGATGAATTAACGTTTCCACTATTAACTCTCGTCGTTTCCGGCGGTCATACAGAACTTATATATATGAAGGAACACGGTTCATTTGAAGTCATCGGAGAAACGCGGGACGATGCTGTCGGTGAAGCGTATGATAAAGTAGCGAGAACATTAGGACTTCCATATCCAGGAGGACCAAGAATGGATCTTCTCGCTCAACAAGGAGATCCGGTAATCGATTTTCCACGGGCATGGCTTGAAGCAGACTCTTATGACTTTAGCTTTAGCGGATTAAAATCTTCTGTTATTAACACGTTGCATAACGCGAAACAGCGAGGTGATGAATGGACCAATGAAGAGATTGCAGCTAGTTTTCAAGCTAGTGTCATTGATGTTCTCGTAACGAAAACGATGAAAGCAGCAAAGGACAAAGGAGTGAACCGGCTTTTATTAGCGGGAGGAGTCGCAGCGAACAAAGGATTGCGGCAAGCACTCACAGAGGCAAGCGAAAAAGAGGGGTTGAAGTTAACAATTCCCCCGTTGAAGTTATGCACAGACAATGCGGCTATGATTGGCGCAGCGGGAACATTTTTGTATTGGAGCGGGAAGTATGCTGACGATCGTCTGAATGGTCAAGCAGGATTAATGTTAGATTGAATAATTTATGTATATTACACCGTACCTCTAGTTCAAGGGGACGGTGTTTTATTTAAGTAATCGAGTAATCAGTCCACGAGACATCGACAATAAAGAATAAAATGTGCGCGTTATAACAAATACGAAAGTATGATCGTGTTAATAACACATTATCCACAACCTGTGGATAATGTGGAAAACCTCTATAAACATTGTTAAATATATAAATGAATTGTTAACAATTGATTTGTGGATAAGTGAGAGTGTTTGTTAATAAATAAATGAAACACTGGATTAGCAAGGTTTTACCTGTGGATATACCTGTGGATTGTGTGGATATGTCAGAAAATATGCACGGTTTTGTTAATTGCATACGTTTCCTAAACTTAGTTAGTCACATATTTATGTGAAGAATGTGGATAGTTATTGTTAACTGAAGTGGAAATACTAAGGAATTAGATATATGTATGTAATAACAACTGGTCTATTCGAATAAGCCTATCTGTTATTGGGTGAGCAAGAAGTTATCCACAAATTAATGTAGGAGGTAAAAAGGCTGTCACCAATAGTTTCTCATTTGGTGACAGCCTTTGTCCTACATAAGTGTAATTTGATCTCTTATTTTCTTCCGTTCTCTCGCGTTTTTGTCCTGATCCTGGGGGCGTGCTACGCAGATGCTGGGCGGTTAGCTGCTACCTGTCATGACTCGTCGTGCCCCTCTCATATTTTGATAAAGCATTTTATTAATTGAAGTTTCAGTAGTGAATTGTGGATAACGTTTATTCTTCACCTAACTGTAATTCTTCCCACTCTTCCATTAGGGCGTCCATTTTTGATTTCGTCTTCTCTAAGCGTTCGTTCAGTTCCAAAGACTTCTCGTGATCCTGAAATATTTCTGGATCACATAATTGCTCTTCAATCTCTGTAATCACTGATTCTTCCGTTTCTACCTGCTTTTCTAACTCATCAATGCGACGCTGTCTCTGGCGTTGCTTTTTTTGTTGTTCTTTATTTTGTTGATAATTAGATTTCGTTGTTTTTTCCGTTGAATCAATAGAAGAGCTACCCGTAGCAGCAGCTTTCTCGTCTTCTAATCGCTTGAACTCTGCTTGTTCCTCTTTCTTAGCCACATAATAATCGTAGTCGCCAAGAAAACTTGTCATTGAAGTCGATGACAATTCCACAACTCTAGTAGCCATTCTGTTCACAAAGTAACGGTCATGTGAAACGAACAGAAGTGTACCTGGGTATTCGATGA
The DNA here is from genome assembly GCF_003226325.1 of Salipaludibacillus keqinensis. Classification (GTDB taxonomy): domain Bacteria; phylum Bacillota; class Bacilli; order Bacillales; family Salisediminibacteriaceae; genus Salipaludibacillus; species Salipaludibacillus keqinensis. Next base: position 13,261 of record NZ_PDOD01000004.1, read on the forward strand.
GCGCGTTTTCTAAAACTTCTTTGCTGTCTAAATCCAAATGGTTTGTCGGCTCATCCAAGATGAGCAAGTTCGCTTTTTGCATCATGAGTTTTGCTAGCGAAAGGCGAGCTTTTTCTCCTCCGCTTAAATCATAAACAGTCTTTAACACATCTTCACCACTAAAGAGGAAGTTACCTAAAACGGTCCGAATGTCTTTTTCGTTTGTTTGCGGATATTCATCCCATAGTTCCTGAAGCACAGTTTTGTTTGATGTAAGCTCTGTTTGCTCTTGATCATAGTAACCGATAGAAACATTGCTACCATATCGAATGTCACCAGCCATCAACTTGATTTTTCCGGCAATTGCTTTGATTAACGTGGATTTACCAATCCCATTAGGACCAATGAGGGCGACGCTTTCTCCTCGAGTCATCTTGAGATCAATGTTCTCAAACAGTTTCTTCTCGCTATATCCGACAGATAGGTCGTTGATCATAAGAACGTCGTTTCCGCTTTGACGATTAATATTGAAGCGGAAATTTGCCGATTGATCTTCAGACTTAGGGCGATCCATAACCGTCATTCGTTCCAGTTGTTTTCTACGGCTTTTCGCTCGATTGCTTGTGGACGCTCTAGCTAAGTTTTTTTGGACGAATTCTTCCAATTTCTTGATTTCTCCTTGCTGTTTCTCGAATTGTTTCATTTCTTGTTCATATCGACGAGCTTTTTCCTCTAAATATTTCGAGTAGTTGCCTGTGAATTTTTCTGTACGGTGAAACGTTAGTTCATAAACATAGTCAACAACGCGATCAAGGAAATACCGGTCATGGGATACAATCAGAATGGCTCCGTCGTAACCTGATAAATACTGCTCTAGCCATGTGAGTGTTTGAATATCCAAGTGGTTTGTCGGTTCGTCTAACACTAATAAATCAGGCTTGGATAACAAGAGTTTTCCTAAAGCCAGTCTTGTTTTTTGTCCACCGCTTAAAGAATGAATGGACGTATTGTAATCGAAATTTGAAAAATTAAGGCCGGATAAAATACTGCGAATATCAGCTTCATATTGGAAGCCGCCTCTGTCTTTGAAGTCTTGCTGAAGCTGATCATATTCCTGCATCACTTTTTCATAATCAGCACGGTCGGGATCACTCATTTTTTCTTCTAGTGAACGAAGGTTCTGTTCCATTTTTCTTAAAGCAGCAAATACAGTCAACATTTCTTCCCAAATGGAGCGACCTGATTCAAGGCCGCTGTTCTGTGCAAGATAGCCGATATTCACATCTTTAGGAATCATTAAATTTCCAGAATCATACGGAAGTTCTCCAGTGATGATTTTAAGAAGGGTTGATTTCCCAGCACCGTTTCGCCCAACTAGCGCAATCCGTTCATTGCTTTTAATTTCCAACTTTACATTTGATAGAATTTCATCTGTTCCGAAAGATTTACATATTTGTCCACACTGTAGTAAGATCATTTTTGGTCATCCTCACAATTAAATTCCGAGCTTTTTCTCAAGGTAAGTGTACATGAGTTGGATCGACCATGGCAACTTAAAAAGACAGCCTGTGAAAAAGTTGATTTAGCGATTGTGAAAATGCATAATGCTGTGGCTGAATATGATTATTAATCACAAGATTGTGCAGATTGTGAAAGAATAGTGTACAATGATAGGAGAAAAAGAGGGGGATGTACATGGATTCATTCACACATTTTAATGAACAAGGCCGGGCGAAAATGGTCGATATTTCACAAAAGGAAGAGACCGTAAGAACGGCAATAGCTAGATCGAGTATTTTTGTGAATAAAGAAATTTATGAAGGCATTCAACAAGGAACGATGAAAAAAGGAGATGTATTAGCTGTTGCCCAAGTTGCTGGAGTGATGGCAGCAAAAAATACCTCACAATGGATTCCCATGTGTCACCCACTATCATTATCAGGTGTGGATATTCACTTTGACTGGAATGTGAAAGAGGATACATATCAATTGAACATCCAAGTAAGCGTCAAAACAAAAGGAAGTACAGGTGTTGAAATGGAAGCGCTCACATCTGCGTCGGCAACAGCGTTAACCATATATGATATGTGTAAAGCTGTCGACAAAGGCATGGTTTTAGGAGAAACGTACTTATATGAGAAGACTGGTGGAAAAAGCGGAGATTATCATAGGTAAGAATGAGGGTAGCCCGAGCATAGATAAATAAAATAAACGTTCGTTTAATAACGATAGGAATGAGATTGGAGGCGAAAGATTCATGGATATTGATCAAACAAAAATCCCGCAAGCAACAGCGAAACGATTGCCATTATATTACCGCTTTTTAGAAGGATTGCAGGCTTCAGGGAAACACCGGGTTTCTTCTTCAGAATTAAGTGAAGCAGTGAAAGTAGATTCTGCCACCATCCGAAGAGATTTTTCGTATTTTGGAGCTCTCGGCAAAAAGGGATATGGCTATAATGTGAACTACTTACTATCCTTTTTCAGAAAAACCTTGGATCAAGATGAGCTGACGAAAGTGACGCTCGTTGGGGTGGGGAATTTAGGAACCGCTTTTTTAAACTATAATTTCAGTAAAAGCAACAACACACGAATTGAAATGGCTTTCGATGTGGACGACAGTAAGGTAGGGAAAGAAATCGGTGATGTACCTATCTATCACTTAAATGATTTCAAAGAAATGATTACTGAGAGTAACGTAGAAGTTGTGATCTTAACGGTTCCCTCTCATGTTGCACAATCCATAGCGGACGATCTGGTTGAAGCGGGAATTAAAGGGATTTTGAATTTCACCCCTGCAAGACTATCCGTGCCAGACGATGTAAGAGTTCATCATATAGATTTATCTGTTGAACTTCAATCATTGATCTATTTCTTGAAACATTATCCGTTGTAAACATTCAATCAGTATATGAGGCAGTCTTTTCGTTTATCGAAAAGGCTGTTTTTTGCGGTCGTTCACTCAGGACTCGTGGTATAGTAGATACATAGAAATCTTTCGGAGAACGAAGAAAAGAGTGCAGGTGAGTCCAATGGCAAAAATCCCTCAAAAATGGCTTGTCGTCATTACCGTGTTGTTAGGGACGTTTACAATTATATTAAATAACAGTATGTTGAATCCCGCCGTCCCTCATCTTATGAATGTATTTGAAGCTGATGCGGTCGCTACAGGCTGGGTGATTACGATCTTCATGGTAACAATGGGGATGATCATGCCGTTGACCGGTTTTTTAGGTGATAAATTTGGCAAGAAGCAATTATACATAGCTGGATTAACATTATTTATTTTGGGATCCATCTTAGGATCGCTTTCTTGGGATTTGTCGTCATTGATCTTTTTCCGTGGCTTACAAGGTGTTGGGGGTGGCGTCATGATGCCGCTCTCGTTAGCCCTTATTTTTGAAGCATTCCCGAAAAAAGAACGAGGACTTGCGACAGGTGTGTGGGGAATTGCAGCGATGATGGCACCTACGATTGGACCGACTCTAGGCGGTGTCATTATTGAGATGGGATCTTGGGAATGGTTGTTTTTATTTAATATTCCTACCGGTGTCCTTGGCCTAGTATTTTCAATAATTTATTTAAAACAAACGGAGAAAGTGCCGAACATCCGGTTTGATCGCTGGGGATTTCTTACGGTTACATTAGGTGTAGGATCCATGTTATATGCTCTAGGGCGTGTATCGGAGCTGGATCATTTGCGTGACTGGACGAACATAAGTTTACTGCTTCTTGGCCTTGTCTCTTTGTTTCTTTTCGTAAGGATCGAGAATCAGGTGTCGCAACCATTATTAGACTTATCCATTTTCAAAATTCCAGCTTATACTTACAGTGTGTGGGTGGCGATGATTAGCTCCATTTCTTTATTTGGCGGGATCTTTCTTCTCCCGTTGTTGATTCAACAAGTCTATGGCTTAGGTGCAATCATGACTGGGCTTACTTTCCTTCCAGCCGCCTTATTAACGGGAATATTTATGACAATCGGTGGGAAACTTCTTGATCGTCAAGGACCAGCTGCGATTGTCACGACGGGGTTGACGATCGTGGCTGTGGGGACCCTATTGCTTGGATTTATCGGGATGGATACAGCCATTTGGGTCATCTTCCTCTTAAATGCCGTTCGGGGGATTGGGATGGGGCTGAGTACCATGCCTGCAACGACGGCCGGCATGAATTCCATTCCAGAAAAATTTGTCTCCAGAGGATCGGCCATGAATAACGTGTTGCGCCAGATGAGTTCGGCGTTAGGAATTGTCTTCGTATCAATCTATTTTGAAGTTCGTCGGGCTCAAGTAATGGCATCAAACGGTCAGTCCATTGAAGAAGCTAGTTTAACGGCGATAACGGAAGGATTTATGATTATTGCCGTGTTAGCCTTTTTGTCGATACCGGCGGGGATTTTACTCGGGAGAGAATATAAAAAGCAAAACGAACGGGAGGCGACGATTGGAGGGGATCAGGACGAAAACGAGAGCAATAAAGAGGGCAAGCAAAGGGACATGAGGGGTCATGCTAGGTAGGTGCTACCGGCGTAGCACCTACGCAGCACGACCCGATGGATCAGGACGAAAACGTGAGAAATCAAGAGAATACATGAGGCCAAAATGGGCCTATACGAATTAAAAGAGCTGTCATCAAAATTTTTGATGACAGCTCTTTTACTTACTTAATATCTTTGTTATTTTTCTTGGCTCTAGCTCTAGCTGCGGTGCCTAAGTGACGAAAGGCGATGAAGTAGTCGATCGCTGCAAAAATCATTAGCACGATCGTGAAGACATCCCAGCCTTCTGACTGTCGGGCAGACTGAATAGCGAAAAACAAAAACAGTGTTCCTAGAAAAAAGTATAAATAACCTGCTACTCGAGGGGATTTAATCATAAGAACAAGCCTCCAATAAATGCTTGAACCGTTTGTTCAAGTTCCTCCATTTGTTCAATAAACTCTTGCAACCGCTCGCCGTAAATTACTTGGACAAGCATAACAAAAGAGTTAATCCCAACATGGGCGATAATCGGTACGATAATTCGTTTCGTTTTCACATAGAGAAAAGCGAAAACAATTCCCATGGCAAGGTATACGAGTAAATGTTCGAAATCCCAGTGGACAATAGCGAAAATCAATCCACTAACAATCGCGGCAATCCAAAAGCCAAAGCGTTTATACAAGCTGCCGAAAATAACCATTCGGAATACAAGCTCTTCCATGATTGGCACGAATACAGCAACGACAATGATCATATAAGGAACCGCTGTGGCCATATCTACGATCACTTCCGTATTCTCTGATCCTGGTTCAATGCCAAGTAAGTAGACTTCGATAATAGAAGCGGCATATTGGGCAGCGAACGCCATGAAGATACCTAATATAGACCAGAGTACCGTTTTTCCTACATCTGCTCTGTCTTCTATAAATTCTCGATCAGGCTTGGTGCGAAGAGCGATCCAAGAGATGATCAAGAAACCTAGCGTAAATGCGATGAAAATCGCCATGCCTTGCAACTCTGCCTCGGTACCGGAAAATCCTGTTTGAAGAAGAATCAGAATAACCGCAAGAGGAGAAACCTGCATGAGAATGAAGGTAATTAATATAAGCCAATATTTTTTAGTCAACGTCATTTCTCCTTCGTACTTGATAATTATATTTGTTCGAGTTGCATGATTCAACTTAGTTATTGTACCATATCTAATCAGGAAAATAGAATGAAGAGCCCTTAGGAAACGTATATTCAAATACTTGATTGACCATGCTAGTGGAGGTGCTCAGCGACACGTTTTAGAATAGGTTGAAATGGGCATCAGGAGGAAGGGAGGGCAAGAAAATCATCGAAATTTGCGATAAAAAAATAGATGAAAATACTTGCATAATTTTTCTCAGTTGATTATTATAGGAATTGTGTTAGCACTCAATGAGTTCGAGTGCTAATAAAACAAAAAATTAAAACATGCACGTCTTTATCGTGCGCAAATATTAAAGGAGGGTGTTTTCTTTGTTAAAACCATTAGGTGATCGCATTGTGATTGAGTTAGTTGAGCAAGAGGAAAAAACAGCGAGTGGAATTGTTCTTCCGGACTCTGCTAAAGAGAAACCTCAAGAAGGTAAAATTATTGCCGTAGGAACTGGACGTGTAACTGATAACGGTGAACGCGTGGCAATGGAAGTGAAAGAAGGAGACTCTGTTATCTTCTCTAAATATTCTGGTACAGAAGTTAAGTATGAAGGCAACGAATATTTAATTTTGCGTGAAAGTGATGTTCTAGCAGTCATTGGCTAGTCCCACATGATTTAATCAATTAAAAAACTGACCGGACGTCCGGTCATTCTTTTTCAACAATACAACGAACTACATATAAATATAGGAGGTTGAAGTTAACATGGCAAAAGATATTAAATTTAGTGAAGATGCTCGTCGTTCAATGATGCGTGGTGTGGATCGTTTAGCTGATACAGTAAAAGTAACACTAGGACCTAAAGGACGAAACGTGGTTCTTGAAAAGAAATTTGGTTCTCCGTTAATTACAAATGACGGTGTAACGATCGCTAAAGAAATTGAATTAGAAGATAACTTCGAAAACATGGGTGCTCAGCTCGTATCTGAAGTTGCGAGCAAAACAAATGACATCGCTGGTGACGGAACAACAACGGCAACTGTTCTAGCTCAAGCGATGATCGCTGAAGGTTTAAAGAACGTGACATCAGGGGCTAACCCAATGGTTATCCGTAAAGGGATTGAAAAAGCGACTCGCGCAGCTGTCGATGAGTTGAAGAAAATTTCTAATCCGATTGAAAGCAAAGAGTCGATCTCACAAGTTGCAGCTATTTCTGCAGCAGACGATGAAGTAGGACAATTGATTGCTGAAGCGATGGAGCGCGTTGGAAACGACGGCGTTATCACTGTTGAAGAATCTAAAGGTTTCGCTACGGAACTTGAAGTAGTAGAAGGTATGCAATTCGATCGCGGATATGCGTCTCCATACATGGTAACGGATTCTGACAAGATGGAAGCAGTTCTTGAAGATCCATATATCTTAATTACAGATAAAAAGATTGGAAACATTCAAGAAGTTCTTCCTGTTCTAGAGCAAGTTGTTCAGCAAAGCCGACCAATCTTGATCATCGCAGAAGATGTTGAAGGTGAAGCTCTTGCAACACTAGTTGTGAACAAACTTCGTGGTACATTTAATGCAGTTGCAGTAAAAGCACCTGGATTTGGTGACCGTCGTAAAGCAATGCTTGAAGACGTAGCTACATTAACTGGCGGTGAAGTCATTACGGAAGACCTTGGTCTAGATCTTAAATCAGCCAACATCACTCAATTAGGCCGCGCGTCTAAAGTAGTCGTGACTAAAGACAACACGACGATCGTTGATGGAAACGGAGATGCAGCTGAAATCTCTAACCGTGTAAACCAAATCAAAGCACAAGTGGAAGAAACAACTTCCGATTTCGATAAAGAAAAGCTTCAAGAGCGTCTTGCTAAATTAGCTGGCGGTGTCGCTGTAGTGAAAGTTGGAGCGGCTACTGAAACAGAAATGAAAGAGCGTAAATTACGAATTGAAGATGCGCTAAACTCCACTCGTGCAGCAGTAGAAGAAGGTATTGTAGCAGGTGGTGGTACAGCATTAATCAACGTATTAAATGCCGTTCGCAACATTGATGTTGTAGGTGATGAAGCGACAGGCGTAAACATCGTTCTTCGTGCCCTCGAAGAGCCAGTTCGTCAAATCGCTCAAAACGCTGGTCTTGAAGGATCTATCATCGTTGAGCGTCTCAAAGGTGAAGAAGTCGGCATTGGTTTCAATGCAGCCACTGGCGAGTATGTCAACATGGTTGAAGCGGGAATCGTTGACCCAACGAAAGTAACTCGTTCAGCCCTTCAAAATGCAGCATCTGTATCTGCTATGTTCTTAACAACAGAAGCAGTCATCGCAGATCACCCAGAACCAGAAGGCGGCTCAGGTGGCGGAATGCCAGACATGGGCGGCATGGGTGGAATGGGTGGAATGGGCGGCATGATGTAATAGCTGCTCAACCCCTTGTTCTATAAGCATTTCTAAGTTAATGGCTTACAGCATGCTAACAGAACGTATATAAAAGAAGCTTCTCATTAGTTTACTAAAACTTTTGAGAGGCTTCTTTTTTTATTTCTTGTGTTACATGGAGGTACATACTTTTGGTAATTTGATCATCCGTATCCTGTCACAAACGTTTTACTTGTATTATAGAAAAATTTAAAAATAAAGGAATTCTCTATATAGATTCAGGTGTCAAATGGCATGGAAAAAGACAAAATTTTTTCTTTGATGAATTCCCCCAGTTTGGGCTGATTGGCAAGTTGCGAAAACGATCTTCAGGCAATAAGTTATTTGTATAGGTTGAAGGGGGTGAGAAGATGGGTAGGAGAATAAAGCATACTTCCCGTGACGTAGAGTGGTTAGCGAAGCTCATGTTGGCGGAAGCGGTTGGTGAAGGAGCTCTAGGAATGAGCATGGTAGGGACGGTTGCAGCCAATCGGGTGGAGGCAGACTGTGCTCCTGACTTCGAAAATTTACGCAATATCAGGCATGTGATTTATCAAACTATCCCTGGTACTGGAATCCCTCAATTCGAGCCCGTATTAAACGGAGCTTTGTATACACAGCGTCCCGACGAAGGTGACCTCCAGAGGGCCAGGGATTTGCTGCAAGGTTATAGGGAGCCTCGGTCCAGAATGAGCTTGTGGTTTTTTAACCCCAGTCCGGGGCAACAATTCCGAGATCCTTGTACTCCTACGATGCCAAGATCCCCCATGACGCAGTTCGAATTTGCACATAGAAATCATTGCTACTATGTCGGTGTACCGGGCTATTGCCCAGAGTTTTATCGCTAAATAAAGATAGGAGCTGATCTTCACGTGACATTTGTAAACTCTAATTATTATCCAGGTTACTATCCCGCTCCCAATATACAGGGTGGGACCGCACAACAAGGTGGCTTTCCAATGAATATGCATTCTGGACCGGCATATTCTACCCCGGTTGTTCCAATAGGGGCGGGGCAGCAATTCACGGGAGGCGTAATGGAAGAATCATTTATCGAAAATATCCTTCGCTTCAACAAAGGTAAGGTTGGTACTTTCTATTTTACTTACCAAGGGAACAGCAGATGGAATGCAATGGTTTACCAGGGGCGCGTGGAAACGGCAGGCCGTGACCATATCATCATCAGCGACCCGGACAGCGGGAAACGTTATCTGCTTATGATGGCAAATCTCGATTGGGTAGAATTCGCGGAACGAATCAACTATCCTCACACTGAAATTAGCCAGGCTGTTCAAGACTCGATGGAGATATCGGATTGAATGATAAGAATGCTAAAAACATGAGGTAATAGATACTCACCCCCTTATTTTCTATAAGCATTTCCAAGTTGTTTACGACAGCCAAAAAAGTACGTATATAAAAGAAGTTTCTCATTAGTTCACCAAATTTTTGAGAAGCTTCTTTTTTAAATTTTTTAATTACATAACGATAGAGGACTCATTTGAAGACGTCATCGGTGCTGTGCCTCCTAAGCGTTCCAGAGCATTAACCTTCTTTCAAGCTAGTAATAAATTTTAGTTCCTTCCGCATCGACGTCGGTTTACAAAAAATAGACACTATGTTAGATTTAAATTATTAAATATATTAAATAAAAATTTAACAAAGTGAATTTCACTACTCAGTTTAAGTAAATGTTATTAAAAAACTACTAATCTTTTAAATGATTTGAATAACTGAAGGTGAGTTTTCGAAGAATGCTATTCAAGTTGTCTAGATCGTAGCATTCAATATCCAAGGAGGTAAAAAAGATGAAAGAAACATACGATATAGTGATTATAGGTGGCGGTAGTGCAGGTTCTGTTCTGGGCAATCGTTTAAGTGCTGATGGGACACGCAATGTTCTTGTGTTAGAGGCTGGGCGAAAAGATTTTTCATGGGACCTATTGATCCAAATGCCGGCAGCTTTGCCGTTCCCTGCAGGAAAATCCTTATACGATTGGAAGTATGCATCTGAACCTGAGCCTTATATGAATGGAAGACGTATCAAGCATGCAAGAGGAAAGGTGCTCGGAGGTTCCAGTTCAATCAATGGAATGATTTTCCAACGAGGTAATCCGATGGACTATGAACGTTGGGGAGCCGATCAAGGCATGGAATCGTGGAACTATGCGCACTGTCTTCCGTATTTCAAACGCCTAGAAACAGCTTTAGCTTCAGAAAAAGATGATGAGTTTCGCGGACACGATGGACCTCTTAAATTGGAACGGGGACCAGCTACGAATCCTCTATTCCAAGCTTTCTTTGACGCAGGTGTGGAGGCTGGTTACTCGCGAACTCCCGATGTAAACGGTTTTCGGCAGGAGGGATTTGGTCCGTTTGATAAGCACGTCTACAAAGGCAGACGTTTGTCAGCTTCACGTGCCTATCTCCATCCGGCTATGAAACGTAAGAACCTTACTGTGAAAACTCGTGCTTTTGTTGCAAGTATCGATTTTGAGGGAACCCGAGCTAAGGGTGTAACATATCAACGAAATGGGAAGACTCATCAAGTTGAGGCAGGTGAAGTCATCCTCTCTGGCGGTGCAATCAATACCCCGCAGCTACTCCAATTGTCAGGTGTAGGTGATGCGAAGCACTTGCGTTCACTTGGTATTGACCCGGTCGTTGATCTTCCTGGTGTTGGTGAAAACCTTCAAGATCATCTTGAAACCTATATCCAATACGCCTGTCCAAAGCCAGTGTCAGAGCAGCCTAACTTAAATAAAGCACGTATGCCTTGGATTGGTTTACAGTGGTTACTGGGACGAAAAGGTCCAGCAGCAACGAACCATTTCGAAGGGGGAGGTTTTGTTCGTTCCAACGAGGACGTCGACTATCCAAATTTAATGTTCCACTTCCTTCCGTTAGCGGTGCGGTACGATGGCCAAAAAGCAGACGCAGCTCACGGATTCCAAGTACACGTGGGACCTATGTATTCTGATGCTAGAGGGTCATTAAAAATTCGTTCGAAAAATCCTAAAGAGCATCCAAGTATGGTCTACAATTATCTTTCGACCGAACAAGACCGTCGTGAGTGGGTTGAAGCGGTACGAATTTCACGTGAAATTATGTCTCAGAAAGCCATTGCTCCTTACAATTCAGGAGAAATTTCACCTGGTCCGGAGGTTCAAACAGATGAAGAGATCTTGGACTGGGTTGCAAAAGATGCTGAGACTGCCCTTCATCCTTCGTGCACAGCTAAAATGGGACCAGCTTCAGACCCGATGGCTGTCGTAGATCCTCAAACGATGAAGGTCCATGGCCTCGACAACTTACGAGTAGTTGATGCCTCTGCCATGCCTTATGTTACTAACGGTAATATTCATGCGCCGGTGTTAATGTTGGCAGAAAAGGCAGCGGACATCATCCTAGGACGTAAACCACTAGAGCCTATTCATGCCGACTTCTACCGTCATGGAGTACATCCAGCTGACGCAGGCACAGTTAAAGGTTAGGTTCCTTTCATAAGAAGGCCTCTTTCAACATGTATTTGCTAATTAAAGCGTACATGATATGAAAGAGTGCCTTCTCTTTTTTTGTTGGAAAAATATTATTGAAAAGTAGTTTATCCAGATCCTTTAACCTATACCGGCTTTCACGCTGTTATGAAGAGAAAAAGGAAAGTGACATACGAAAGGACATTTTGAATATGAAACCACTTCTAAGGAGCCTCTAAATGGCTCTAAATAGGAAAGTGATTAGCAGAAGAGGACCATTTCATTTAATTATAATCAAGCTTTAAACTCAAAAGAAGCTAGACTCTCCGAAATGAGAGACTAGCTTCTTTACCTATGTCTTTATTCTATCCATTCATCAATTAAATCTTGATTCTCTTCAATCCATTTTTTAGCCCCATCAAGAGGTTCTTCTTCACTTTCAACATAGTCGATGAGCTCGCCAATTTGTTGATCGTCCATCTTCCAATTATCGAACCACTCACTCACTTCTGGAAAATCTTCTTCAAATCCAAGTCTTGTAGCATGGTGAATTTTTTCTACATCTCCGAATGTGTTTTGCGGATCATCTAGGAACTTCAAGTCATGTTGAGCGAAGACTCCGTGTGGGCTCCAAAGTGGTGCAACGATTGGTTCTTCATTTTCTATTTTATTTCCGATCTCAGCTAACATCGCTGGTTCAGAGCTTGGCAATAGTTCAAACTCAAGATTATAATCTTCTATTAATTGCTCAGTAACTTCCATTGTACCTGCGCCAGGGTCGAGGCCGATAATTTCTCCTTCAAATAGTTCTTGGTGTTCATTTAAGTCTTCTATACTATTCACTTCTTCTAAATACGATGGCACAACAAGTCCAACTTTTGCATTATCAAACCAAGTAGATTCTGAGAAATGAACAGTATCTTCATATTCTTCTAGATAATTTGCATCTTGGACAGGTAACCAAATTTCTAAACTAACATCGATCTCGCCAGTATTTAGAGCCATCATCGTAGCACCCATGTCCAATAAATTTAACTCCACATCATAACCCTTATCTTCTAAAATGGCTTTCCACATATTCGTTACTGCAATATTTTCGGCCCAAGTAATTTGAGCAATCTCTATTTCCTTATCACTTGTCTCTGCTTGCTCACCGTTTGTTTCCTCGTTATTGCCTCCGCACGCTGTCAGTACAGCAACCATTAGCACTGCAAAGATCAAACTAAGTTCTTTTTTCCATTTCTTCATGTGAAAAACTCCTCTTTGTTTGTATTTAAATTTTTAAAACATTAAATATGTTAAAAAAATATTTAACAATAATTTGAAGCAAATGCCTCTCTTACCCAAGAGTGGATAAGTGGCAAATGCTTATGCTAGGTCGTCGTAGCTATCAAGAAACTACCTATTAGCTTCTATTCAAATGACTCTTGCTGATCTTTCGGTAAAAACTCAAATATCTTTCCATTTCTTATATTTGCAACTAGGGCTTCTAACCAGTGATAGTATGTTTTAGATTCTTCTAATTGATCATAGTAGCCTTTGGCCTCAGCAACAATTTCTGGTGCGCTTTTTGGATCTTCTATGACATCGATAAAACTTTCTTGTGCTTCCTCAATGGCTTCCATGTTCATTTTTACTTCTCTTTCCCACATCTGACAATAGAACACCATAAAGGAACGGAAGAAATTTTTCTCAGCAACATAAGTATGTTTCCTAGAACCGCGTGTATATGTTTTTTTAACCATCTCTATGTCTTGGAGCTTACGGACACTAGTACTCATACTAGGTTTACTCATTTCAAGCTCCGTACGCATTTCATCAAGAGTCATCTGATCTTTAAAGTACATCGTTGCATATAAATTTCCAGCGGCCGGTGTTACGCCGTATAAATCCATCGTCTCTGCAATAGCGCCAATGACTTTATCTTTTGCCTCTTCAATTTTCATTCGGGATTGATCAGCAGATTCACTCATAAAGTCGCTCCTTCTTTATAAAATAATGCATGTTAAATTTTTTAAAAATATTCTTTACAAACTTTATGTTACCGAATTTAGATTAAATGTCAAATCTAAAAAGTAACTTTAACCAGTTGAAATGTCTATTAACTTAGCTATCATCCTCTTTCTAGTTCATTATCATTCTTTCAAAACTTTTTTGTTATCTATATATCTTTGACAGCTTTGAAAAGACATGTTACGATTTGCTGAACGTTAAATAAATTTTTAATAAACTTAATTTATAAAATTGGAGTGAATAGATTTGAGTCTAAAACAACAGCAATACATTAATGGTAAATGGGTAGGAGCGAACTCGGGAAATACGCGTGATATTATTAATCCATTTAATCAAGAAGTCATTGCTACTGTTCCAGAAGGTGACGAATCAGATACAAAAGAAGCCATCGCTGCAGCAAGAGCAGCATTTGATAGTGGAGAATGGTCGTCTACTCCGGCAACAGAGCGAGGGGCTATTGTAAGAACCATTGCTGAATTAATTGAAAGAGATAAAGAGGAACTTGCTAGATTAGAATCATTAGACACCGGTAAAACAGTAGAAGAAAGCCGTGGAGACATGGATGATATCGCTGGAGTGTTCCGGTATTATGCAGAAATTGCAGATAAAAACGGCGGGGAATTGATTGATTCTCCCGTGCCAAACTCTATTAGTAAAGTGGTTCACGAACCAGTTGGGGTTTGTGGGCAAATTACACCGTGGAATTATCCATTACTCCAAGCGTCGTGGAAACTAGCTCCAGCGCTTGTGACTGGGAATACTTTAATCATGAAGCCGAGTGAAATTACGCCACTTACTACTATGAAAGTATTTGAACTAATGGAAGAGGCGGGAGTGCCAGCTGGTGTTGCTAACCTAGTTCTTGGTCCAGGTCACACAGTTGGTGCAGAGTTATCTAGCAATATTGATGTGGATCTTATTTCCTTTACAGGTGGCATTGTGACTGGGAAGAAAATTATGCAAGCGGCAAGCGTGAATGTAAAGAAGCTAGCACTTGAACTTGGCGGAAAAAACCCTAACATCATTTTTGCAGATGCTGATTTTGAGATAGCTGTAGACCAAGCATTAAACGGTGTATTCTTCCACGCAGGGCAAATCTGCTCCGCCGGTACAAGATTGATTGTAGAAGAAAGTATTCACGATGAATTCGTGGACGCACTTGTTGAGCGGGTGAAAAAATTCAAGCTAGGAAACGGATTTGACGAAGATACACAAATGGGTCCACTGATTTCAGCTGAACACCGTGCGAAAGTAGAAGAGTATGTTGAAACAGGTGTGAAAGAAGGAGCCACATTAGCAATTGGTGGTAGCCGTCCAGAAGATCCAGAACTACAAGATGGATTTTTCTACCTGCCTACTATTTTCACAGACTGCACAACAGACATGAGCATTGTTCAAGATGAAGCTTTTGGTCCTGTGATCACGGTTGAGAAATTCCGTGCAGAAGAGGAAGCAGTAAAACTTGCAAATGACTCTATCTACGGACTAGCTGGTGGCGTTTGGACAAATGATATTGCCAAAGCTGAACGTTGTGTAGCAAAGATGCGCATGGGTACAGTTTGGATTAATGAATTCAACCTATACTTCCCACATGCACCATGGGGCGGATTTAAACAGTCTGGTATTGGACGAGAACTAGGTAAACTAGGCATTGAAGAATATACAGAAACAAAGCATATCTTCCAAAACCTTAAACCTGAACCGATCAACTGGTTCTAAGTATCAATCCTAGTTAAAAGCTCTGTATATCATTTTTTGTAAAATGTTATTCGAGATTATAAAGAGGTCTAATATATCTGTAAAAGTGACTTGGATGAACGAATAATAAAAAGATAGAGGCCTTTCATTAAGTTATAGAAACTTAGTGGAGGGCCTTTTGATAGTCTATAAGGATAATTAAAAGGAGAGCCCCCAATTAAGTTGCAGTACTTAATTGGGGGATTTTTTCTTTCCGTTGAAGGTGACCTAATAAAAGGATTCTTAGGAACGCAGATTTTATAAAGCATTTTAAAGGAATGGAGAAAGAGTATGTTTTAAATAAAGGGATATTTGGAATAGAACTGGTAGCGTCACGAATCATTTTAATTAATTTTTCAGTGATATAAATGACAGACAGGAGGTATTGTTGTGAACAAGGAAAGAGAAGATGTAACGAAAGGAAAATTGATAGACTATAAGATCTTTTTGCCCTCTTTATTTGTTATTCTTGGCATTAGTGTGCCATTCTCAATGTATGAGGCACAATCTTTAGAAGTGTTAAACAGAACTTTTGATACGATCGTTGAGGTTTTCAGCTGGGGATATATTTGGTATGCCCTCATTTTGCTCGGGGCAGGGCTGTATTTCTCGTTTTCTAAATATGGAAAGGTTGTTTTAGGTGATCCGACAGAGAAGCCCCGATTTACTTTGTTTGAATACTCTTCCATATTAATAGCCATGGGGCTTGGGTCGACGATTATGCGAACGGGATTAGTAGAATGGTCTTCCGTTGCCCTTGATCCTCCCTTTGGATTAGAAGCCCAGTCCGGAGAAGCGCTGTTAATGGGGAATGCCTATAGTATGTTTCTTTGGAGCTTTCAAACGTTTGCTATCTTTGTCATGGCAGCTCCAGCGATGGCGTATATACTGCATGTGCGCAAGCGACCATTGATGAGAATATCTGAAGCTTGCCGATGTATTTTCGGTGATCGATTTACAGATGGATTAGGCGGGAAATTCCTAGATCTTATATTTCTAGTGAGCATTCTTTCCGGTGCCGCCGTCACATTGGGATTAGGTACGCCAATTGTTACGTATAACTTATCTAAATTATTCTCTATAGAAGTGACTTTTGGATTAACGTTACTTGTCACCGTTATTTGGGTCATGCTCTTCTCTATGAGTGCTTACTTAGGTATTGATAAAGGGATTAAACGATTAAGTACCTTTAACATGTATCTCGCAGGAGGATTTGCTTTATTTGTCATGGTGGCAGGACCTGGCGTCTTTATTCTTGATTATTTTACTGAAAGTGTCAGTTACCTCATAACCAACTATGTTAATATTTCACTTTATACGGGCTCTGTAGATCCTGGAGGTACCACGCATATTCAGAGCCACACCATTTTCTGGTTTGCTTATAATGCGACGTGGGCGATGCTTCATAGTATATTTGCAGCGAAAATCTCTCAAGGAAGAACAATTAAAGAAATGATCTTAACTTATTTATTTGCTCCTACTCTTTTAGCGTGGATCGCCACTGGTGTCCTTGGTGGATTGAGTGTGCACAGGCAGCTTACTGAAGCCGTTCCGGTATTTGATATAGTACAGAACAATGATCAAATGGCATTGGTTCCAGAAATTTTAGCCTCATTGCCTTTATCGACGTTGGCTATTATTGTCTTTTCCATTGTGGCGATGGTTTTCTTAACGACTACGCTTGATTCCACAACTTATACGATTGCTGCTTATACAAGTACGAAAGATATGAGTAAAACGGAACCATCGAGAGTTTTACGAATTGTTATTGCTGCAATTATTGCCGTAGTTGCTTTGGCATTAATGAGAGTTGGTGGCTTAGCACCTCTAGAAGTTGTTTCAGGACTAATGGGTCTGCCGATCATAGTTATTCAATTCTTAACGATCTATGCTGCGAAGAAAATGATCGATCAAGACCAAGCGTGGGTAACCAATGTTAGAAAGTAAATGAAAAGCCCTTCAGTAGATAAAAAGTCTAGTGAAGGGCTTCTTTTTTTTTGTAGCGTAATCATTTTCCTTTCAGGCGAACCTTACTTCATCCCATCCTAAAAATTGACATTTATTTCTGTTTATTGATAAGTTGTGACAATAGTCACTGTAAATATGGTTTTTATTATAATAAAAAGGGTATAAAGTAACAAGATTTACATGAGTATAAGTGAAGTGTAACTTTCAATATAATGTAAAAATAGATCTCGGTACCTAGCAAATATGTGTGATAATGGGGTATGTAATTACTAAATTTTCTATTTACAGGAGGTATAAGGAATTGAAAGAAAAAAAAGTTAAATTAGGCATTGGGATTAGTGCTCTTTTAGTTGTGTTAATTGGAGGAATTTTATTTTATTCATTTATTTCATCGCCTGAAGTGAAATTGGCCAGGGCATTTGAAAGTTTATCTCAAGAAGATCAAGCTCAAGTAACAAGTACAATGGATATGAGTATCGATTTAGATATGAGTGCCAGTGAATTGGGCATGTATGGGGAAGAAGAAATTTTCTTTGATATGATGCAAAGTATGTTAGATAACATCTCAGGAACAAGTACCGTCGTTTGGGATAATGAAAACAAAGTAGTGGAAATGAACGCTACTTACGGTATTTCAGGAGATATCCAGGGGGAAGATATTCATTTACAGGTGCCTTTTTCCTTGTATTTAGATGAAAATGGGGATGAGGTGGCGTTCGATCTTGAACCATATGTAGACTTCACTTCTGAGGCGATCGATGTCATTTCTTATAACGTCTTGCCTAATATACCTGAACTTCAAGAAGATTTGGAGCTTTTGGCAGAAGGAGAAGACGTAGGAGACTTTCTTTCAACTGAGTTGAATCAATTAGTGGTCCCAATTATTGAAGACACTCTCCGGGGTAAGAAGTATTCAGAGCCATTAGACATAGACGAAAACATTTTTCGAGAGGATGAAGATGAGCGTTACTTATTAACGTTCATTCTTGAGAATATGCTTGAATACATGAAAGAACATAATGAAGAAGATATTGTAACGGAAGACGATAATTGGATCACAGTAAGTTTGGAAGAAGAGATGTTTTTTGATTCTTTGCTTTATGCATTAAGAGAAGTAGAAAAAGATGAAGAAGCGAAAAAAACTTTTGAAGAAACTTACGAAGAAGACATCGAAACGACGATTTCAGATTTAGAGGAAGCGAGAGATGATTTAGAGGATGTTTCCCTTTCCCTTACTGCAAGCTTTTTAGTGAAGCAAAACACGATTCACGAAAGCCAGATGGATTTCACTCTCACGTTTGAAGAAGATGGGCAAAACGTGAACGTCGCAGGAACTGTTACAAGTGAATATTCCTACGGAGAGGAAGCTGATTTCTTATTTTATGGCCAAGATCGTGAAGAAATAACGGAAGAAGAGCTTGATCAAATGGGCTATGAGATTGAAATGACTGTAGACAACTACATGATGGAAAATTATCAGTACGAAGATGAATACATGTACGAAGACGAATACGAGGTTGAATTAACAGAAGAAGAACAAGAGTTAATCGAAGCCATTGAAGCAGAAGAAGTGACCCACGACGACTTCGCCTTGACTCCTGAAGAAATGTATTACTGGGTCATTGATCTTGAAATGCAAGGGTTAGTAGAGCAAGGGACATCTGACCTATATATGCCTTCTAATTAGTAGTTAAATAGAAAAGCGGACCTTCCAACATTAGGAGGTTCGTTTTTTCATATTTTAGGAATCGATAGAAACGAAGATATCAGTAATAAATTTATTGAGGAAGCTGGAAAGAGGTCGATAAGTGAATTTATCGGTAATAAATTAATAGAGGAAGCCGAAAAGAGGTCGATAAGTGAATTTATCGGTAGAAAATCAAATGAGGAAGCTAGAAAGAGGTCGATAACCGCGAGTATCGGTAATGATTTGAATAAAGCAAGGCATGAAGAGCCGATAAGTAGTCATGCTAGATCATTTGGAGATCAGCACTTGTAAAAGGGTTTTCAAATGAAAATAAAGCTAAGTTAGGTTATACTCATGTTCTGCGCAAAAGTAAAAGAATAGAAATTCAACTAAAAATGATTAAATTTTCAATCATTTTACTGAGGAGGAGCGGTCATGGAACAAAAGAAGTGGAACATGCCCCATACGTTTATTATCATCTTTTTCGTCGTTGTGCTTGCGGGGATGTTGACGTATATGGTGCCAATGGGGATCTTTGAAACAGAAGAAGTTACATATGAAAGTGGAGGACAAGAACAAACTCGCACCGTATTAATCCCTGAAACATTTGAATACGTGACGAATGATCAAGGAGAACCTGTGCGAGACGGTGTTAGTCTCTTTGAACCTTTTGGAGGAGTTGGTTTCTTAAACTATGCCTTTGAAGGAATGGTTTCAGGAGACAAATGGGGATCGGCGGTTGGAGTGGTAGCGTTCATCTTAATTATTGGTGGTGCGTTCGGGATTATCATGCGCACGAAAGCCATTGATCAAGGCATTCTCTCAATCATTGATAAAACAAAAGGGAGAGAAGCGCTGCTTATTCCGGTCATGTTCTTCTTTTTCTCGCTGGGTGGAGCGGTATTCGGTATGGGTGAAGAAGCGATTGCCTTTGCGATTATCCTCATCCCATTAGTGATTGCATTAGGTTATGACGCGATTACTGGAGTAATGATTACATATGTGGCTACGCAAATAGGCTTCGCTACGTCGTGGATGAACCCGTTCGGTGTAGCCATTGCCCAAGGGGTATCTGACGTTCCGGTTCTTTCAGGAGCCCCCTTTCGGATTGCAATGTGGGCGGTCTTTACTGCAGTAGGGATCGTGTATACGATGTGGTACGCAAACAAAGTACGGAAAGACCCAAGTGCTTCTTATTCAATGAAGGCAAATGAATTTTTCAAAAAACATAATCAAACACAAGATTTTAACAAAAAGTTTACTTTAGGAGACACTCTTGTGGTTCTCACCCTTGCATTAGGGATTGTTTGGATCATTTGGGGTGTGGTTCAAGACGCCTACTTTATTCCGGAAATTGCTACTCAATTTTTTACGATCGGACTAGTTGCCGGGATTATTGGTGTTATCTTTAAATTGAATGATATGAGAGTAAACGATATCGCAGAGAGTTTCTCTGAAGGAGCTCAGCAACTTTTGCCGGCGGCTCTTGTAGTCGGGATGGCTAAAGGAATCGTGATCATTTTAGGTGGAGATGCAGCAGATGAAGCATCTGTCTTGAATACAATCTTATTTCATGCAGGCGGATTAATTGATCATTTACCTGAAGTGATCTCAGCGAGCTTTATCTTAGTATTTCAGTCAGTCATCAACTTTTTTGTTGTATCAGGATCAGGACAAGCAGCATTAACGATGCCTCTCATCGCACCTTTGTCTGACATTGCTGGAGTTTCTAGACAAATAGCCGTGTTGGGCTTCCAACTTGGTGATGGCTTAACGAATATTATCGTGCCTACATCAGCTGCGTTAATGGGCACATTGGGTGCAGCCCGAGTAGAGTGGGGGACTTGGTTCCGGTTTATATTTAAATTTCAATTACTTATGTTTGGACTAGCTCTTGCTTTCGTCATTCTAGCAGTACTTATAAACTTTTCATAACTTCAAGGTAATATTGACTCAAATACCTACCAATATCAGGTCTAGGTTACGCCGTGAAGGGGGGATAAACGTTACGTCATGTATATTGATGAACCTGTGAAATTCATGAGAAAAGAACGGGACCTTACATTAATCGAAATGAACCCTAAGCAGTACTTAGTCATCGCATGTGATTCTGACGGTGGGATTGGTAATAAACTTCAAGACACTGTTAATGTTTCTGAGGAGACCATCGCTCAATTTGCTGTCCGCGTTCCTTTATTTGAAATAATTGCATGCGGTGCAAAGCCTTTTATGGTCATTGACTGCCTATCGGTTGAAATGGATCCTACTGGTAAAAAGATCCTCAGTGAAATAAAACGATATGTCCGTGAGGCAGGAATCACTGAGGACGTGCAATTTAACGGGAGTACAGAAGAGAACGTGCCGACTGTGCAAACAGGAATTGGGATAACTGTACTTGGCATGGTTGATAAGCAGCATCTATCTATTGGTTCTTCTCAATTGGGTGATGAAGTACTCTGTATTGGAAACCCAAAGAGTGGACCCGAACATGACATTTATACGGGTGATCCCGAAATCGTTTCTTTGAAAGACTTGCTAAAGTTAAGAAAGAACCATCGCGTTCGAGATATTTTACCAGCAGGATCAAAGGGAGTTCGATACGAAGCTGAACAAATATCTCAAAGCACAGAATTGGATTTTGTACAGAATAGAGAGACCAGTATAGATTTCATGCAATCTGCTGGACCTTCCACTTGTGTACTTGTTACTACGAGTAAAAAGAGTATTAAAGAGATTACAGAGCAAGTTCAAGCGCCAGTCCATAGAATCGGTGAGCTTTTAAAAAGGTCATAAAATTTTTATAGATAGTAAAGAAACGGACTTCAATTGAAGTTCGTTTTTTTATCTTTTATGAAGCGACAGATTATCGAGTTTTGGATAAGTAGCTAGCCGAGAAAGATCATAGAGCCAGCTACAAAAAAAGTAAAAAAGATAAAATTTTATAATTTTTCGCATGACTTTCAAAAAAGTCCAAACACGCTTGAACTTATGAACATAAGCTGAAGTGTAAGATAAAAGTAAAATAGGAAAGGTGGGATTGTTCATGTACCATCAAGGTTGCTATGATCCATGCGGATACAACTACGGTGTTGCTGGAGTTCAAACGAAACCTGGCAATGGTTTTGCGTTGATTGTCGTGTTATTTATCCTTTTAGTTATCATCGGCGCATCATTCAAGAAGCACTGTTAATTGTTAAGGAGAAGTGAACGTCTTTTTGTACTTTTATCAGAAAGTACAAACGATTACAAACTGAAGTCGTTTCATGTTAAATAAATCAAGGGGGGTGACTTGATATGTCCTATACTCATGAATCTGGGTTTGCTCTGTTAGTGGTGTTGTTTATCTTGTTAGTCATTATCGGAGCATCATATTGCGGTTACGGCTATTAATAGAGAACAGAGTGCCTGCTTCAGGCATTCTTTTTCTTTTGAGCTGAATTACCACCAAAACAAGTTATGGGTTTAAGAGGGGAGACTTCGTGAACACCTTCGAATAAATAATAGGTTTGACGATGTTCTCATTTTCTCATTGCTAAAAAAAGAACGTCCCATTTATGTATATCCAAGAAGCCTTTTACAAGTTTTCCATGCTTGTGTGAGGCTTCTTGAATTTAGTTATAAAAGTGTTGAGCCACAGCTTTCCCGACGTGCATTCCCGAAAGAATGGCACTTTCTACCCGAGTACGTCCGCTAGAGTCGTCTTTAGTTAAGAAGCTATCTCCTGCTATGAAAATAGGTAGATTGTCAACTTGTAAAAATGGCTCTCTATGAACTTGGGTTGCTTCAGCAAACCGCCACCGTTTAAGTTGAGAACGAGCAATCTGGTCAACAGAGAGCACTTCGGCGTGAAGAATATCAACGATTTGAGCTAATACGTCTTCATCCTTTTCTTCAAATCGTGCAGAACTCCAATCTCCGGTCATGTAGACAGACAGAATGGACGTAGGTGAGATGCCTTTTTGATCGTTAGCGACAATTTTATCAACCCCATGAGGTAAGCCGCTGGATATAATCCCCTCTTTTCCAATAGATATCGATTCATTTAATGTTAATAGACCAACAAAGCATGGTTTAAACTGTAAAGATTCCAATGCACTTTTTGTATGACTTGGTAGGCTGATCGACGAATCATGAAGCAATTGCAAAGCTTGTGGAACGGGAGCGGTGACGATTACAGCATCACTGCTGAATTCTTTGTCGTTCTGTGTGGTGAGAGAGACGGTTGAGCCGGATCGATTTATTCGTAACACTTTTTCTTCAAGTTCTAGTGGGAGGCCCTCAGCTAGTTTTTTCACGAGGGAATTCATTCCCTCAGTTCCTCGATACCTAGGATAATCCTCACCAAACCACCGTTCAACCCATTTGTTCTCAAGCCATTCTTCCGTGAGTTGTTGTAATTCAGTGGATCTTACAGTGAAGAATTGTGCTCCGTGGTCGGCACGTCCGTTTTCGATTCGCCTTGTTGCCATTCGTCCCCCGACACTTCTTGATTTTTCGATAATCGTGGGGTCGTGTCCTAATTCCCGTAACGTTCTTGCGGCAAAAATTCCAGATAAACCTCCGCCAATAATGGATATATTCATGGTCATTTAATCCCCTCTCATGAGAAAACGTTCGTCTAATGTGGTTTACTATGAATCTATGACGCTCCAAATGATTAACTACTCCATTGTTTTCACTTCTCGCCCTGACAAGTGGGACAATAATAGCATCGCCGGCTGCCCGCTTGAAATTTAACGATTGAGGTTGAACATTGATGACAAGGTTCTCCTTCCCGATTAAACACCCAGTGACGGTATTGCTTTCTCGTCTTCCCCGCTAATTTCAAC
The DNA here is from genome assembly GCF_003226325.1 of Salipaludibacillus keqinensis. Lineage (GTDB taxonomy): Bacteria > Bacillota > Bacilli > Bacillales > Salisediminibacteriaceae > Salipaludibacillus > Salipaludibacillus keqinensis. The sequence goes on from NZ_PDOD01000004.1 coordinate 36,968, forward strand.
TTTTCTGCTACTTTTAAATCGGTAGTGATCCCGTTATGCAGGTAAGATTGCCACATGAGATCAATTGTGGCTTTAGCGGCTTGAGCAAGCTGGTCAGGGCGACAATCGACTGGACGGGCAGTAGGAGGGATTTGAGCTACGTACATAATTTCACTGCGCAAGTAATTTCCAATTCCCGCGACAAACGATTGGTCTAAAAGTAAAGAAGTCCATTTCCTTTTATGAAAAGGTTTACTAGAGAACCGATGGATGAGATCATCTGCCTGAATGTTTTCACTCAAGATGTCCGGGCCGATCTTCGATATAAAAAGATGGTTTGGGACTTCTTCATCAAGTAGAACGTCGATGTCCGATGCACTGTATAGTAATGCTGACTTTTTTTCATTATGAATGGCAAGACGAAGCTGGCGGTTTGTGTTTGGATAATTGTAAGCATTTCGAATCATCCACTTGCCGTAAAGTTGATTATGAGAATAGATAGTCCATCCATGATCAAAGCGAATCAACATCGCTTTTCCTTTCGTATCCACTCTTTCTACCTTTGCACCTCGTAATTGATCTTCATACCCTTGTAAACTCTCGAACGCAAAAGAAATATCAAGCACGGGTTGGTCTTTAATTGCTTTTTCTACTTGGTCTGCGGCTTTTCGAATCTCAGGTCCCTCAGGCATTAATGATGTTCCTTTCCTCAAACGTAGTGAATTAATGTCGTTATGTATGATTGTAAATTATACTTTCTGCCAGTTTGTAAAACAAATAAATAGAATGGCCGGAATAGTAAAAGACTTGAATAATCTTACAATTGCGATTATACTAAATGTACATACCGACCGGTTAGTTTGTAAGATGTGAGAAGTTCAGATAAATGGAAAGGTGGAGAACAGAGTGAAGTTCGATTACTCAGAAAAAGTGAAAGCATTGCAAGGGCAGCTTACCGACTTCATGGAATCCGTCGTTTACCCGAATGAACGAACGTATGAGGAGTATGTAGATAATCAGCAAGATCCTTGGTCCTCAGTGCCTCCAATAATGGAAGAAATGAAAACAAAAGCGAAACAAGCAGAACTTTGGAATTTATTTTTACCTGAGGAAGGGAGGAAACTCACAAACGTTGAGTACGCCCCTCTGTGTGAAATCATGGGGCGGTCTGTGATTGGACCTGAAGTGTTCAATTGCAATGCGCCCGATACAGGCAATATGGAAGTCCTCGTGCGTTACGGTTCAGAAGAACAAAAAAGTCAATGGCTTGATCCCCTTCTTAATGGAGAAATTCGTTCATGTTTTGCTATGACTGAACCAGACGTTGCTTCTTCCGATGCCACAAACATTGAAGCAAAGATTGAAAGAGATGGCGACGAATATGTGATTAGCGGAAAGAAGTGGTGGTCCTCAGGCGGCGGAGATCCGCGCTGTAAATTCGCTATTTTCATGGGCAAAACAGATCCAGATGCTCATCGCTATGAGCAACAATCGATGATTATCGTCCCTATGGATGCTCCAGGAGTAAAGATCAAACGAAAACTTTCAGTGTTTGGCTATACCCATGCTCCTCATGGACATGCGGAGATTGAATTTGATCATGTTCGCGTTCCTGTATCCAATATCTTATGGGGGGAAGGTAAAGGGTTCGCCATTGCTCAAGGGCGTCTTGGGCCTGGACGAATACACCACTGTATGAGGTTGATAGGCTCAGCAGAGCGTGCTTTGGAGGAAATGTGTAAGCGGGTAAAGGAGCGCGTAGCTTTTCAAAGACCCTTGGCAGATCAAGGTGTGATTCAAGCATGGATTGCAGATTCCAGGATAGATATTGAACAGGCTCGTCTCCTGACGCTAAAAGCAGCTTACATGATGGATACAGTGGGTAACAAAGAGGCAAAAAAAGAAATTGCGATGATTAAAGTAGTCGCTCCTAGTATGGCTTTACGTGTGATTGATCGGGCGATTCAAGCTTTTGGCGGAGCAGGGGTAAGTGAAGATTTTCCTATGGCAAATCATTGGGCACAAGCAAGAACTCTGAGAATTGCCGATGGCCCTGACGAAGTCCATCGGCGGGCTGTGGCTAAACAGGAGTTACTAGATTACTAATCATATTTTAAGGGCGGAGGGAAATAGATGCACATACAAGAGTTATTTGACTTAACAAATAAAACAGCAATTATTACAGGGGGCGGAAGAGGCCTTGGAGAACAAATGGCTAAAGCATTTGCCGAAGCAGGTGCGAATGTCGTCCTTTGTTCTAGAAAACTGGAAGCCTGCCAAGCAGTGAGTAAAGAGTTAGAAAGTCTAGGAGTGAAAACATTAGCATTAAAATGTGACATCACAGACCCAGATGATATTCAACACGTAGTTGATAAAACGATTGAAAGGTTTGGAAGCATTGATGTGCTTGTGAATAATAGTGGCGCCACATGGGGGACTCCGGCGGTTGATATGCCACTAGAAGCCTGGAAAAAAGTGATAGACGTGAATGTGACAGGAACTTTTTTAATGTCTCAAGCTGTAGGGAAAGTCATGATGAGTCAGAAGTCAGGGAAAATCATTAATATAGCGTCGGTCGCAGGCCTTGGCGGAACGGATCCTAAGGTGATGGACACGATCGGATACAATACGAGTAAAGGGGCAGTGATCACGTTAACAAAAGATTTAGCCGTAAAATGGGGTGAATACAATATTAATGTGAACGCCCTTGCACCGGGATTTTTCCCAACAAAAATGTCGAAAGGTGTGTTAGAGCATGGAGGAGAGTCTATCCTTGAACGAACGCCTTTAGGACGTTTCGGAAATGAAGATGATCTAAAAGGAGCAGCTCTTTTTCTAGCTTCGCGAGCCGCTGATTTCACAACGGGAAATGTGTTAGTTGTTGATGGTGGAACCCATGCCCTCGTTTAGGAAAGTACTAGAATCTCCCTTTACAAAATATTTTATGAGCAGTCATTCTAAAGTGAGGTGAAAGGAACATGCGTCTCAATGAAAAAGTAGCAGTTATTACGGGTGGTGGGAGTGGTATTGGTCGAGCGACCTCGATACGTTTTGCCGCTGAAGGATCTGTCGTTGTTGTTTCAGATATTCATAGACATTCAGGTGAAGAGACAGTCGATTTGATTAAAGAAGCGGGTGGCAGGGCTCGATTCATTCAAGCAGATGTTTCTTCAGAACAAGACATGAACGAACTCATCTCTGAAACAGAGAAAAGATACGAACGGATAGACATTTTGTTTAATAATGCAGGTGTTCCTAATGAAGAGGTGAAATTGCCAGATCTCTCTTTAGAAGAGTGGGACCGTGTGATGAATATTAACTTGAAAGGCGTCTTTTTAGGGATGAAGTTTGCCTTGCCTATAATGGAAAAACAGGGAAGCGGTTCTATTATTAATACATCCAGTTATCTAGGTGTGAAAGGGAGAAAATACATGGCAGCCTATAATGCTTCAAAAGGCGGTGTCATTACGTTAACGAAGAATGCCGCATTGGAGTATGGTCCAAAACAGATTCGCGTGAATGCCATCGCACCTGGTGTAATTGATACGGCCATCGTCGATAAATGGAAAGAGAATGAAGCGAAATGGGAAATTATTACGAGAGCCAATGCCCTTAAAAGGTTAGGAAAACCAGAAGAGGTAGCGAATGCAGTTGTGTTTCTAGCATCTGATGAAGCTTCTTACATTACAGGAACTACGTTAATGATTGATGGGGGGGCTTTAACTCTATAAAATTTCTCATGAAGGAAGGCGCTATGCCGCATATGATGGACAAAGTTGAACGATCTGATGTATATAGCCAAGGCATTGCGTGACTTATGCTATACTATGTGGAAAATAGTTGATTAGAAAGAGGGACCCTAGCTGTGAAAGAAAAAATCTTAGAGAAAAGTATCGTTTTATTTGAAAAGAAGGGCTTTAGTGAGACATCAATTCAAGATGTTGTTGATGCCTTAGGTGTAACGAAAGGAACATTCTACTATTATTTTAAAAGCAAAGAAGAATTATTAATGGAAATTCATTTACGATATATCACTGCCGTAGTTGAGAAACAAAAGGCAATTATTGAGGATGACAGTAAAGACAGCAAAACGAAATTGTTTGATGTCGTGTATATGCTTTTAAACAGTATTGAAAAACAAGGGACCAGTGCTCGCGTCTTTTTCAGAGAGATGAGAAACTTGAGCGATGATCACTTGTCTGAAATTATTCCACAACGAGATCAATTTTTTAATCAACTTCTAAGTTTGATTTGTGAAGGAATAGAAAAGGGAGAATTCAGGAGCGATCTTCCCCCAGAAATCATAACCTTCGCTGTATTAGGTGCATGTAATTGGAGTTATCAATGGTTTAATCCTAATGGACCTCTTCCAGATGTGAAGGTAGCAGAAATTTACTTGGACATCTTCTTGAATGGGATAAGTGACAATTAAATGCGAAGGACTTTGTTCAAGTTATTGCTATGGCAATGGGAATCGATAAAGATTCCTTGCGCCACAAACATACCAACCGGTCGGTTAGTGTCGTGTTTTGTTGAAACGAGTAGAAAAATAGAAAGAGGGATGAAAAATTGAAAACAGCAGAAGTAAATAATATATGTGTAGTAGGCGCAGGATCCATGGGGCATCAAATTGGCATGTTATGTGCCCTAGGAGGGTACGAGACAACGATTCAAGATGTAAATGAAGACGCTTTGGGAAAAGCGAAAGAAGCGTTGGAATTTCAAATGGACAAGTGGGTATCGAAAGGGAAAATCTCATCAGAACAACGAATTGAGGCTTTCTCAAGGCTGTTGTTTACGACTAGTTTAGAAGAAGCGGCTCAAGAAACAGACTTTGTTATTGAAGCGATTGTCGAGAAGCTGGAAGTAAAGCGGCAAGTCTTTTCAGAGCTTGATAGATTGGCCCCTCCTCACACAATTTTAGCTACGAACAGCTCGACCATCGTCAGCTCTTTATTAGCAGAAGCAACGAATAGACCTGATAAGGTTTGTAACATGCACTTCTTCTTCCCACCATTGGTGATGGACTGTGTAGAGGTTGTCAAAGGTGAACACACCTCTGATGAAACGGTCAAAGTCACGATGGAGATCTGTGAAAAAATCAATCGAACCGCAGTACTGCTCCAAAAAGAGATTTCCGGTTTTATCGCAAACAGAATCCTCGGGGCTTTAACTACGGAGGCGGTCAAGCTATATGAAGAGGGATATGCAGATTTTGAAGACATTGACTTGATCTGTACGAAAGCATTAAAGCATCCCATCGGCCCCTTTGGATTGATGGACCTTTCAGGAATTGATGTAGCCTACTTCGTTCATGAACAACGCTATGCTGAAACAGGGGATCCAAACGATAAACCACCGAAATCTATTGAAGAAAAAGTTCAAGCTGGCACCCTTGGACGAAAGACAGGTAGAGGTTGGTACAACTATTCAACACAAAAGGCTTAATAATCAGTCAGAATATACTTGAAGAGGTGAATGGATATGTATGAATTTTTGCATCTAGAAAAGAAGGACGGAGTGGCTACATTAACGATTGACCGCCCTCCATTAAATGTATTAAGTAAACAAGTGTTTCGTGAGATAAAAGAAGCGTTCGAAACATTAGCAGAGGATTCGGAGGTTGTAGTAACAGTCCTTAGGACGGCTGGGGACAAAGCTTTTGTGGCCGGAGCAGATATTAAAGAATTTCCCGAAATGATAGGAAATAAAGAAGCAAAGACGTCTATTATGGCAGGGCACGATGTATTGAACGTCATTGATTCCTTCCCTAAACCGACCATTGTTGTTCTTGACGGGTTAACGCTTGGTGGAGGCTGTGAATTGGCTTTAGCTTTTGATATACGTATTGCCGAAGAGCATGTGCAAATTGGTTTGCCAGAAATTAAATTAGGGATTTTCCCAGGTGGCGGGGGCACACAGAGGTTGTCTAGACTGGTTGGAGAAGCGAAGGCAAAGGAACTAATGTATACAGGTGAAACCATTTCTGCTTTAGAAGCAAAAGAAATCGGCTTAGTCAATCACGTAACCAATACAGGAGCAGGCATGACTAAAGCGATCAATATGGCGGAAACCATCAGCAATTATTCTCTTCAATCCTTATCTCGAATAAAGAAAGCGGTGGATGTAGGTGGAGAAATGAATCTAAAAGATGGGATTGATTTTGAAGCTGATTTATTTGCTGAAGTCTTTCAAACAGAAGATGTAAAAGAAGGCGTACATGCATTTATAGAAAAACGAAAACCTACTTTTAAGCATAAATAGACTGATAGACATGATGGCTGTTCGTCGTCAACGAACAGAAGAGCATCTAGAGTCCGAACGTCGCCAACCGCGAAAGTTGCCGACGAACAGCAAAGTTGAGTTAAGAAACTTCCGCAATCTGATTCTGATTACCAAGGAGTGAGTAGTTCCTATGAAAGATACGATTCCCGTTCGTCGAGGAGAAGAGCTAGATACCTATACACTCGAGAAGTATCTTCGACAGCATCTTAACGAATTACCAGATAATGATTTAACGATTGAACAATTTTCATCTGGAGCCTCAAACCTCACGTACCAACTAACTATAGGGAACTGGCAAGGGGTACTAAGAAGACCCCCACTCGGTCCAGTAGCACCGAAAGCCCATGATATGCAGCGGGAATATACCATTCTTAAAGAGCTTCACCCTGTTTTTCCTGCTGCTCCTCAACCCTTTTTATATTGTGATGACGAGAGCGTGATCGACAGTCCTTTTTTCATCATGGAAAGAAGAAATGGCATTGTGCTGAATACGGAGTTCCCGAAAAGCATAGAGCCCTCGCAGCAACTATGCCGAAAGATTTCTGAACAAATGGTCGATACGCTCGTCAAACTTCATCAAGTGGATTACAAAAAAACAGCCCTTGCTCAGATGACCAAGCCTGAGGGATTTATGGAGCGTCAAGTAGATGGTTGGATCACTCGGTACGAACGGGCTAAAACAGATGAAGTCACAGGCGTGGAAGAGTTAAAAAAGTGGATGAGGTCAAACATCCCCATGTCTCAAGATGCTACAGTGATCCATTATGATTTCAAATTGAACAACACAATGTTTTCTGAAGATTTATCTCAGATCGTCGGACTTTTCGATTGGGAAATGACGACCGTAGGTGACCCGATGGCAGATCTTGGCGCAGCAATGAGTTACTGGGTTGTGGAAGATGATCCGGATGTCCTTAAATATGCGATGGGAAAGCCCCCGGTCACAGTGCTTCCAGGTTTTATGACGAGAGAAGAGTTTGTAAAATCCTATGCCGAAAAAAGTGGACGTGATGTTTCTCAATTTCATTTTTATTTAGCATTTGCTTACTTTAAATTAGCCGTGATTTGTCAGCAGATTTACTATCGGTGGAAGAAGGGCCAAACAACAGATGAGCGCTTTGCCAAACTGAATCAGTTTGTACAAATTCTTATTCAACAAGCTTTGAATTGCATACCAGAAATCCACTTTTCTGAAAGGAGCGTAAAGAATGAGTAAACAGGAAACTAAATTGAACATCAGCGGAGGTAGTTTTTTATTATCTTCAATCAGTGAAAGAGAAATCTTTACTCCAGAAGATTTTAATGAAGAACACAAGATGATCGCTCAGACAGCAAAGCAATTTGTGGAGAGAGAAGTGGAACCACATCGTCATGCTATTGAAGAGCAACACTTTGATCGTGTCGTGGATATCCTTCATAAAGCAGGGGACGTAGGATTGCTTGGTCACAGCATATCGAGTAAACATGGCGGACTGGGGCTTGATAAAGTCAGTAAAGGAATCGTCGGGGAGGCACTTGGAAAAACCGGTGGATATGGCGTCGCTCACTCTAATCATACGTGCATCGCAACTCTGCCTATTACCTACTTTGGATCGGAAGAACAAAAGAAAAAGTATTTACCTAAACTTGCTTCTGGCGAATATATAGGAGCTTATTGCTTAACTGAACCTTCAGCAGGCTCTGATGCACTAGCAGCTAAAACAACCGCGCAGCTTAACGAGGCAGGAACACATTATGTACTAAATGGAACGAAACTTTATATAACGAATGCGATCTTCTCAAACACTTTTATCGTTTATGCCAAGGTCGATAGAGAGAAATTCACCGCCTTCATCGTAGAAAGAGATTATCCAGGACTGTCGTTAGGTAGTGAAGAGAAAAAGATGGGCATCAAAGGGTCGTCCACTCGCTCTGTCATTCTAGAAGATTGTCTTGTACCTGTAGAAAATGTCCTAGGTGAAGTAGGACGAGGTCATGTAATTGCTCTTAATGTGCTCAATCTCGGAAGATTTAATCTTGGCTCTGCATGCATGGGGGCGGCAAAGTATGCATTAGAACTTGCCCTCTCATTTACAAATGAGCGAAAACAATTTAACAATAGGATTGCTGATTTTGGTGCAACGAAAGAAAAAATCGCTACCATGGCTGCAAGAATCTATAGTGCTGAATCTCTTCAATATCGAACAGCCGGATTATTAGAGGATGCCTTGGCAGATTTATATGAAGAGCAAGATCAGAAGCTCATCGGGAAACGGATGATGGAATATGTGACCGAATGTGCCATTTGTAAAGTGTATAGTTCAGAAACGTTGGACTACGTGGTTGATGAAGCTCTCCAGTTGCATGGAGGAAGCGGATTTATTAGCGAGAACCGAATTGAGCAAATGTATCGTGATTCCAGAATTAACCGTATATTCGAAGGGACAAATGAAATTAATCGACTGATCATCCCTCGTCTATTGTTTAAAAAAGCAGCTTTGGGAGAGATTCCGATACAGGATCTTATTCAGGAAGCGAAAGGTAGTCTTGGGCAGAATGGAAATGACGTGGAAGGGCCACTGAAAGAGGAAAAACAAACAGTAGCTACAATGAGACGTATTTTCCTCATTTTAGCTGGTGTGACTTACGAAACTTTAGGCGACCAGTTAGAACAAGAACAAGAAACGATCATGAAGTTGTCTGAGATTGCGATACTTTTGTATGCTACAGAGTCAGCTGTTTATCGTTCAGCCAAGGCAATAGCCAATAATGGAGAAGATAAGGAACAATTAAAACAGCTTCTAGCGTTCACGGTTGTAGATCAAGCAAACATGGAAGTAGAGATGTTGGCAAGACAACTCCTTTCAGGCATTTTATCAGGAGCGGAACGAGAGAAACTTACTCAATTAATTACAACAGAAACAAGAAAATACAAAGCAGAAGGAAGCGTAGCCATAAATCGTGAAATCGCTGCCTTTCTAAATGAAGCTCAAAAATATACGTGTTAAGAAAACCATATAAAGTAAACAAAATTCTTCGAAAAAAAGAAAGGGGAATTCCTATGAAAGCTATCCAAATGAGAGAATTCGGCGGACCAGAGGTTTTAGAGAAAGTAGAGTTGGACAAGCCATCACCGAAAGGGCAAGAGGTGCTGATAGAAATAAAGGCGATTGGTGTTAACTACGCCGATACGGCGAGAAGGCAGGGGGAGTATGTTGTTCCGACCCCTCTACCTTATGTCCCAGGCTCTGAAGTAGCCGGAATTGTCACAGAAGTAGGAGACGAAGTTACCGACATTCAACCAGGAGATAAAGTGGTGACCTTGATAGGGTCAGACAACGCAACAGGGTATGCAGAATATACCATTGCGGAGGCGAGATCATTAATTCCTCTTCCGGAAGGTGTTGATTTTAACCATGCCGTTGCTCTTCCACTACAAGGTTTAAGCGCTTACCACGTGTTGAAAACGATGGGACGACTTGAAGAAGGCGAAACGGTTCTTATTCACGCCGCTGCCGGTGGGGTTGGAACGATTGCTGTCCAATTAGCCAAGCTGTTTGGTGCAGGAAAAGTTATCGCCACTGCAAGCACGGAAGAAAAATTACAGGTAGCAAAAGAGCTTGGGGCAGATGAATGTATCAATTACTCAGAAGAAGGTTGGGAAGATCAAGTGTTAAAAGCAACCGATGGGAAAGGTGTCGATGTGGCGTTGGAAATGGCAGGAGGAGAGATCTTCAATAAAACGCTCTCTTGTTTGGCACCATTCGGAAGACTTGTCATTTATGGAGTAGCGAGTGGGGAACAACCGAAACTTTATCCATCAAGTTTAATGGGGAAAAACCATTCCGTCATCGGCTTCTTCTTACCGCAGATCATGAGAAAACCGAAGTTGTTCAAATCTAGTCTCTCTGAATTGTTATCTTATACTGAAAAAGGGCAGTTGAAACTTATTATTGGCGGTGTTTATCCCCTAGACGAAGCCTCCAATGTTCATAGGCTTCTTCAGGGAAGAAAGACGAAAGGGAAGCTCATTTTAACTCCATAATGAGAGGATGATGATTTACTAAGTGTACACCGGAAACATGTCCTCAAAAAAATCTAAAAGGTGGTAGATCATGATGATGAAAGGGAACTTGCTTATTTCCTCGATGATTGAAAGAGCTGAACGATTTTTTCCGAAAAAAGAAGTCATTTCCAGAACCTCTTCAGGGATTCACCGGTTTACTTACAAAGACATTGGCAAACGTACCCGGCAATTGGCAAGTAGATTAAAGGAATTTGGGATTGAGAGAGGAGATCGAGTGGGGACATTGGCTTGGAATCACCATCGCCATTTAGAACTGTATTTTGCTGTTCCAAGCATCGGATCAGTGCTTCACACCATTAATATCCGACTCTCACCAGAGCACATCATTTACATTATTAATCATGCGGAAGATGAACTGATCTTTGTAGACGAAGATGTTTTTCCTTTAATTGAAGCGGTTCATGACAAATTAAAGACGGTGAAAGCTTATGTGGTGATGACCGATAACGAGCTGCCAGATACGAAGGTTAATCATGTTTATTCTTATGAAGAATGGATAGCCGCCGGGGATGAGGCATTTCAGTACCCTCAGGATATTGAGGAAACAGATGCAGCGGGAATGTGCTTTACTTCAGCTACTACCGGTAATCCGAAAGGGGTGGTGTACACCCATCGCTCCACCGTTCTTCACAGTATGGGGCTCGCCTTCGCTGACACGGTAGCCGCATCTGAATCTGACATAGTGATGCCCGTTGTCCCAATGTTCCATGTGAATGCTTGGGGGATGCCTTACGTGGCAACGTGGCTAGGTGCCAATCAAGTGATGCCAGGACCTCGGTTCACTCCTGAAGTATTAGCTCAGTTGATTCAAGATGAGAAAGTAACGATGACCGCTGGTGTACCGACGATTTGGCTTGGCTTACTTAAGGAGCTTGAGACAAACGACTACGTGACCGATAGTCTGCGGGCTGTCGTTTGTGGCGGATCTGCTGCGCCTTTAAGCATGATTAAGACATTTGAGAAAAAATACAATGTTCCTTTCCTCCATGCATATGGCATGACGGAAACCAGTCCTTTAGCAACAGTTTCAAGGTTAAAGAGTTATCAAGAAGATCTGTCTGAAGAAGACCGTTTCGATATTCGTGCAAAACAAGGATTGCTTGTTCCGGGATTAGATATGAAAGTCATGAGCGGACAAGGAGAAGTGAAATGGGACGGAGAGGAAATGGGCGAGTTATTGTTAAGAGGACCTTGGATCGCTGATGATTATTTCAAGGATGAACGAGGAGAAGAGACGTTTATTGATGGGTGGTTGCACACAGGAGACGTGTGCACAGTCGATGAAGAAGGTGTAATCAAAATTGTTGACCGTACAAAAGATTTAATCAAAAGCGGTGGAGAATGGATATCCTCAGTGGATTTAGAAAATGCGTTAATGGCACACGAAGCTGTCTTTGAAGCGTCCGTTGTTTCAATACCAGATCCAGAATGGCAAGAAAGGCCAGTGGCTTGTGTTGTAACAAAAGAAGGACATGAAGACTTGTCGAAAGACGAAATTTTGGAATTTTTAAAGCCCCAGTTTGCCAAATGGTGGCTACCGGACGACGTGATCTTCATGGAAGAGATACCGAAAACTTCCGTAGGGAAATTTTTAAAGCGTAGCCTCCGCGATAAAGTGAAAGAGCATTATGAGCTAGCGTAATCTTTAATTGAAGACGATTCATGTATATTTTAAAGGTGGGATGGAGTACAACTGATCAGTCTCTACCTAGCAAGAGACTGTTTTCCCACTAGTTATCTTGGTTTTTTTATTGTCTGATCTAGAGGGGCGTGCTGCGTAGCACTTACGCAGCACGCCCCCATTTTCTTTTGTTTGTTACAATTCCTCTGCTACTTTCCAATCCATCTGCCTTGCTGCGTTGATGTTCACTCAAAACGTCCCTTTTTTAATGTTGTCTTCTAAATAGAGCAAGATCTTTGAACGTGGGTTTTAAAGCTTCATATACATTTCGATAAACGGGGTAAAGTTTCTGATAGATCTCATGGTTATTGACAGTAGGGTAGACAACCGACTTCATCGGGATATGGTGCTTAATCGAAGAATAATCTTTTACTTTATCCACTGCCAGTAGACTGATCCAAGCTGCCCCCCAGGCAGAACTTTGGTGTGATTTAGGGAGATGAACCTCTTGACCGAAAATATCCGATAACATCTTCACCCAAAATTCAGATCTTGCGAACCCTCCACTTGCATAGAGGGTAGTGGTTTTACCTGCTAGGCGGTCCAATGCTTCGCTTACATTAAATAGACTGAATAACACTCCTTCTAAACCAGCGCGGAGTAAATGTTGCTTTTGATGATCCATGGCTAATCCGATATAAGCTCCTCTGGCGTTTGCATCCCAATGAGGAGCGCGCTCTCCGTTTAAATAAGGAAGGAATAAAAGCCCGTCGGACCCAGGAAGAACCTCTTCAGCCGCCCGGAGAAGGAGGGAGTAGGCATCTTCTCCAGAAAGGAAGGCTTCTTCTACTTCTTTCTGACCAAGTACTTCTTTTAACCATTGCAGCACGACACCACCATTGTTAGTAGGGCCGCCTAAAATCCATAAATGATCGGTAAAGGCATAACAGAAAACTTGCTGTTGTTCATCGGTCTTTGGTTGGTTAGCCATCTGTCTAATGGCTCCGCTTGTTCCAATTGTAATGGCGGTATCCCCTGGATCGATGGCTCCAATCCCTAAGTTTGCTAAGGGTCCATCACTTCCACCTGCTGCAAAAGGTAAATCTCTTGGAACCTTAAGTTTGGTTGCGACGTCTTCACAAAGTCCTTGGAAGATGTAGGTTGGTGACACTGGTATTGAGAGTTGATTCGCTTGTATTCCAGCTAGTTTTAGTGCCTGATCGTTCCACTGTCGCTTCCGAATATCAAACAATCCAGTAGCGGAGGCGATAGAATAATCTACTGCGTCTATACCAAACCACCTTGAAGTTATAAATTCTTTAATAGAGAGAAACTTGGATGCTCTCTGATAAGGTTGATATTTTGTTTCGTTCATCCAAATGAGTTTTAAAAGAGGGGACATAGGATGAATCGGGGTGCCAGATTGCAAGTAAATCGTAGTTCCTATAGCTGAATTTTTTAATTTAGATGCTTGGTCCACACTTCTTCCGTCTGCCCATGTCAAAGAGGGAGAAAGGGGATTATTCTTTTCATCAACGCAAATGAGAGAATGCATCGCCGATGAAAGTCCTACCGAAATGATCTCCTCTCCTTTAATCCCCTTTTTATCTAAAGAATGCCTGAATGCTGTGATCACTGCCTCTTCAATGATGAGCGGATCTTGTTCAGCCCAAGAGGGTTGTGCATGAAAGACAGGATAGCTTTGTTCATCCTCCGCAACGACAGTACCATTTTCAAGAAAAACCACGGACTTAGCACTAGTTGTCCCGATATCCAGTCCAATTACATATTGTTTAAGCATAACTTAAAACCTCTCCCTATGAAGTGATGAACTACATTCGTTTGCTAGAAATAGCTTTTCGCATCTTTTTGACGGATTGTTGCATAAGTTCTTTGCGACCAATACTTACGTTCACATAAAGGGCATCAATGATACTTAATTGAGCAAGTCGAGATGATAACGCTTCGGATCGATAGTCCGTTTCTTGAGATACCGTATATAAGGGGACATCTACTCTATCACTAAGTGGTGACTTTGCTAGAGTAGTAATACCAATCGTTTTGACGTTTTGTTCTTTGGCAACTTCATGAGCTTGAAGAATATCTCGATTTGTTCCGGAATGAGAAATGAGAATCACTGCATCACTTTCTGTCAACTGCGATGCCGACATGACTTGAAAGTGAGAATCACTATAAGCAATTGTTGGGATGCCTGTACGCATAAACTTATGATGAGCATCCATAGCAATGACACCAGATCCCCCATTTCCATAGAATTCTATACGTTTCGCTTTTAATAATATTTGGACAGCTTGCTTAAAATTTTCGCTGTCTATAACAGATAAAGTGTCTTCTAACGTACGAATATTAGATTTAAAAACTTTTTCAGCTATTTGTTTTTCATCGTCACCTTCTTGAATCGTTTCATGAATGTCCTTCACTCCAGTAACCAATTCGGAGGCTAAGGCTATCTTCATTGCCTGATATCCTTTGAAACCAATTCTCTTGCAAAAACGAAAAACTGTTGCTTCTGCAACATGAAGGTTTTCAGCGACTTGGCTAATCGTGGAGTGAATAATTTTTTCAGGGTGCTCTAAAATATAATCGGCTATTTTCTTTTCTTTTTCACGAAAAGAACTATACGAAGCTTTGATTCGGTGTTTACAATGACCATTTTCAACATTGGGCATAGTAAAATCCCCCTTTATTGTAAGTTTGCAGAATTATAAGAAAGCTGTAGATGCGATAGAATCAACATTATTTAACTTATCCTTTTTCCATTATAATTGAAAACGGTTAATAAAAAAATATTTTTTCTTAAAAAGGTGTTGTAAAAGAAATATTTTATCTTATAATGAACCTATGAAGAAAATTAATTTCACGAAACGTTCACAAGTAAGAATGTTGAAAGGAGTGCGGAAATGAAAATAGGAATGATAGGTTTAGGGAAAATGGGTTATAACTTAGCGTTAAACCTTCTTGATCATAAGCATCAAGTTGTAGCTAATGATGTAAATAGAGAACAAGTAGATGCGCTTCAGAATGATGGGGCAACTCCGGCTTATTCTATTGAGGAAGTCGTCAATCAATTAGAGAAACCGAGAACAATTTGGTTAATGGTTCCTGCTGGAGAAATTACAGAGAAACTAGTTGAAACACTTTATCATTTATTAGATGAAGACGATGTGGTCATTGACGGGGGTAATTCTAATTACAAAGATTCCCTTCGTAGAGCAGAATTATTTAAGGAAAAGAATATTCACTTTGTCGATGTAGGAACAAGTGGAGGAGTTGATGGAGCAAGAGAAGGAGCTTGCATGATGGTTGGAGGATCGAAAGAAGTCATCCAACGAGTAGACCCTATCTTTAAAGATACAACAATTGAGAACGGTTACCTCCATGCTGGTGAAGCGGGCAGTGGGCATTTCTTGAAAATGATCCATAATGGCATTGAATACGGTATGATGCAATCTATTGCAGAAGGCTTTGAAATTTTAGAAAAGAGTCCGTTTGATTACGATTATGAACGAGTTGCTAAGGTCTGGAACCATGGTTCCGTGATTCGTTCTTGGTTAATGGAACTTACACAAAACGCCTTTTCGAAAGATCCCGAACTTGATGGAATTAAAGGGGTTATGAATTCATCAGGTGAAGGAAAGTGGACAGTGGAAACAGCATTAGATTTCCAAGCACCGGCGCCAGTCATTGCTTTATCATTGATGATGCGTTATCGCTCATTAGAAGACGATACTTTCACTGGAAAGGTTGTGGCTGCTCTTCGGAATGAATTTGGTGGTCATGAAGTTGTTAAGAAGTAAATGCCCATCACATTTCATGATGGGAATAAAGGCAAATCAGGGGCTCGAAGTGAATGATTAAGGGAAAGAAACACCTTCTTTCCCTTATCAATAAATTAATAGGGGGATATACCGTGAATAAAAAACTTTTGGTAATGGTTGTTGGGATGTTAATGATGTTGTTGGTCGTTGCTTGCGGAGATAATAATAACGGTGGAAATGAATTAAATAACAATGGCGCTAATGACGTGGAAACAAATGAAGACAATGGTGCTGAAGAAGAAGTAGAAATTGATGAAGAAGCAGCTGGAGATGCAGAATTTACAATCCGCGCTGGAATTGGTTTAAACAGTGAACACCCTCAGTACAAAGGTTTAGAGAAATTTAAAGAACTAGTTGAAGAAGAAACAGATGGTGCCATTTATGTTGAAACATATCATAGTGGACAGCTAGGCGACGATCGGTCTATGATGGAAGCGCTTCAACTAGGCTCACAAGAAGTGACAGTTCCATCAACAGCACCTATCGCTAATTTCATTAACGAATTTTCCATCTTTGATTTTCCTTTCTTATTCCCTAACAGTGAAGTAGCTGATGAAGTGCTTGATGGTGAAGTAGGGCAAAAATTCTTAGATATGCTTGATGATCAAAATCTTAAGGGGTTGGCTTATTGGGAAAATGGTTTTCGAGATTTAACAAATAGCGAACAAGAAGTCGCGTCCGTAGAAGATTTTGAAGGATTAACAATTCGTACAATGGAAAATGATCTGCATTTAGATGCGTTCCGTGCAATGGGTGCAAATCCAACACCAATGGCATTTACTGAGTTATTCACAGCCTTGCAGCAAGGCACTGTAGATGGACAGGAAAACCCGTTTGCAACCATTTATCTTGAAGGCTTCTATGAAGTGCAAGATTACGTTTCAGACACGCATCACATTTACAGTCCATTCGTATTCATGATGAGTAAACCATTCTATGATAGTTTACCTGAAGATTATCAAACGGTTGTCGATGAGGCAGCTCTTGAAGCAGGAGAGTACCAGCGTGAGTTAAACCGTGAAGCGAACGATCAATATTTAGAGAATCTTATTGAAGAAGGTATGACATTTACTGAAATCACAGATGAAGCTCGTGAAGAAATGCGTGAAGCGATTGAACCTGTGCTTGAAGAATATGCTCAACAAATTGATCAAGATTTAGTAGATGAAGTATACCAAGCGATTGAAGACGCTGAGTAATAGTGTGTATTTACTGAGAGGCTTGCATTGACAAGCCTCTCCTTCAAAAAAGGTGAATCATTATATATTTGCCTTTTTTGAAGGAGAGCGTCAGTAAATAAACGTATATAATAGATTTCTAGATGGAACAAGAAAAGAAAGTGAGGGGTACCATGAAAGTCATACATTGGATAGATGAACATTTTGAAGAGGTTTTTTTAATATTTTTTTCCGTAATAATGGTTGTAGCTATTGCTCTGCAAGTATTTATGCGTCATGTCATGAACTCTTCTCTTTCTTGGTCAGAAGAGCTTGCGAGATATTGTTTTATCTGGCTCGTTTATATTGGGATTAGTTATGGAGTGAAAAAACAACGACATATTAAAGTCGATGTCATGCTTCTTTTGTTAAAAGATAAAGGGAAAATTATATTGAATATTATTTCAAATGTCATTTTCTTGAGCTTTGCTATCTTTGTTGTCGTATATGGGTATGATATTTCTCGCCAGTTGTTAGGTTGGGGACAAACATCACCAGCTCTTCATATACCTATGGGATTTGTTTATTTGGCTACACCTGTAGGGATGGCGTTAACTTCCATACGAATTATTCAACAAATGATTAAGCAATTCAAAGCTTTGTTAGGGAAAGAAGAATTTCAAGTAAAAACAGAAAAAGAAGCGATTCTTGAAAATAAAGAGATTCAAGATCAAATGGACTCAGCTAAAAATAAAATGGATTAAGATAGGAGGGAATATGACATGACGGCAATCGTACTATTTGCAAGTTTTGCAATCTTCTTGATACTAAGTGTCCCCATAGGGATTGCCTTAGGATTGGCTTCATTAGTAACCATTCTATACTCAGGATCATTGCCATTGGAGTTTCTAGCTCAAGGCTTGGTCACCTCTGTCGATTCTTTTCCTTTAATGGCTGTTCCATTTTTTATCCTTGCCGGGGAGATTATGAGCAAGGGTGGAATCTCAGACAGGTTATTTAATGTGGCGAATAAAATCGTGGGGAACAGAACAGGCGGTTTTGCCATAGCAACAATCGTAACATGTATGTTTTTTGCGGCAGTATCCGGTTCAGCACCGGCAACGGTGGCTGCGATAGGTGGGATTATGATCCCTGCCATGGTCAGAATGGGTTATGATAAACGATTTGCGACAGCAACGGTAGCTGCAGCAGGTTCTTTAGGCGTAATTATCCCGCCAAGTATCCCAATGGTTATTTATGGGGTTGTAGGTCCTGGAGCTACCATTGGTGACATGTTTATAGCAGGTATTATTCCTGGTATTTTTGTAGGGTTAGGGTTAATGGTGTATGCTTACTTCTATTCTAAAAAGATGGGCTATAAAGGCTCAGGAGAAAAATTCTCTGTTAAAGCCCTACTGATAGCAATATGGGATGCTAAGTGGGCGTTACTTGTACCGGTGATAATATTAGGTGGTATTTATGGAGGAATCTTTACTCCAACGGAAGCATCCGTAATTGCCGTCGTATACGGATTACTTGCGGGTTTAGTATTATATCGTGAATTAAAAATTAAAGATTTGCCGAAAGTTATTGGGGATGCTGCACTTACTACGGCGACAATACTTATTATTGTAGGGACTGCTACTGCCTTTGGACGTTTGTTAACGGTAGAACAAATTCCAAATCAAGTAGCAGAAGCGATGCTAAGTATTTCAGAAAATCCGATTATTATTATCTTGCTTATTACGCTTTTACTTTTAATCGTAGGTTGTTTTATGGATACATTAGCAGCAATCATTATTTTAACTCCGATTTTATTACCGATTGCTGTCAATATTGGATATGATCCTGTGCACTTTGGTATTATCATGATCGTGAATTTGGCTATTGGTTTTATCACACCGCCTCTTGGTGTCAATCTCTTTGTTGCGTCGGGAATATCAGGATTGTCTATCGAATCTATTTCAAGAGCAATCATTCCATTCTTTATTGCTATGCTGGTGACGCTGCTAGTTATTGTGTTTATTCCTCAGATTTCGATGATGTTTTTAGGTTTCAGCTTGTGGTTCGGTTAATGTAATCTTTTTATGCGATGACTGTTGAACTAATAACATGAGCATTTGACACTATTGTAATCCCCCCTTTGATAAGGTGTTTAATATGTTTTCTCTTAAATAAGAGGAGGCATGTTAGACACCATTTTTATAAATCAAGGAATAGAGCATCACCATCTTATTAGAAAGGTGTGAATATCATGGATCAATGTAAGAAGAAAATTATTATTCATGTAGATGAAACTCAGACAATTACAGAGCTAAGCGGTAAATTACAACAGTACCAATCGGATATTTATTTGCAAAAAGTTGCCCGGGGCAACGTATTAGAAGTGAATGTGAAAAGTTTTCTGGGGTTGGTTACATTGCATTTAGAGAATGGTGATACGATTTTCGTTCGAGCAGTCGGTGACGATTGTGAACAAGCTTTAGAGGCTGTTGTAGAATTTCTAACTTGATGTAAAATGAACGAATGATAAAATAATGAGAAAGTATTTGGGCTCGGAATAACTGAAAGGGGCAGAAGTTGTGATTAAATTGAACTGGATTCACCATCTCCACGGCTTATTATTTGTCCTGTTGTTTATTTCCGGGTTATCTCTATATTTCTCAACAACAAGAACATGGTTTAATGAACTTCAATTCCCCCTCGTTTCCTTTCATTTATGGGTGTCCCTCTTCTATGGAATTATAATTGTATTCAGTTTAAGGCTTGTCTTTCAATACATGGCGAAAAAACCATACATTAAATTTTTTAATGTGTGGTTAAACATATCTTTTATCGTCATCTGGATCTTGTCAGGACTAATTATGTATTTTCAGGGCTACCTCCCCACGACTATAGGTAACGGAGCAGTAACGATCCATGGCTGGTTCACCTTTTTATTTATTCCGTGGGTTTTAATCCATAGCGCGGGCCACCTGATAAAAATCAAAATTCCTTGGCCACCATGGTGGAGGGGGAAAGCTATGCTTCCTTCAACCGTATCTGAAAACCGCCTAGAGCGAAGAGATTTTATCAGATTCACATTATTAGGTGTGTTGTTTTTATTTATTGGGTCTGGAATTAAGTGGATACAACCGATTTTAAATGTGGCAGGAGATGAGAATAAAAGAAGAGGATATTTTCGAATATATAATGTGACAAGTGATTACCCTCGGTATGAAGATTCTTCTTGGAGTTTCACAGTAGACGGTGAAGTAGATGAATCCCTCACGTTAACGATGAATGATTTACTTCGTCTTCCTGTTATTTCAATCGTCGATGATTTTCATTGTGTCACAGGGTGGAGCGTAAGAAATGTTGAAATGAAAGGGGTATTGGTGAAAGATCTTTTCGAAAAACACAACCTTACTCCGAGGACGGCATTTGCTACGGCTTACTCTGGTGACCAAGTATATTATGATTCTTTTACATTACCTCAGCTGATTGACGAAGGTGCCATGCTTGTTTTTGAGTTTGACGGACAAGAGTTAGTGAACCCTCAAGGGTATCCTTGCCGACTATTTCACCCAGGGATGTATGGATATAAATCTGTAAAATGGATTGAACGGCTTGAATTTACAACTGAAAGACGAAGAGGCTACTGGCAAGTGATGGGAGATTATGATCTTGATGGCTACCTTTAGACCGATAAAAAAATGGCTTGTTCCACTTCTAGCAATCATAGGGGGATTCAGTATAGGGTTTGCGTTATTTCCTACTGCTCAAGATCATTCTTATCAGACGTTAGTAAACCTTTTAGATGAAGCATCTTCTTCAAATTATGAGGTAGAAGCAGAATATCAGTTTAATAATGAGATAGCTCTTACTGGAAAAGGCTATTGGTCTGAGGAGCTTACAAAATATAGTATTTCTAGTCCAGTATCTGATGACACCAGTTTTATCTTTGATATTTATTTAGAAGGTGAGAACTTTTATGTAGAGAGTGACGGTAATTGGAGTCAGGCTACCCAACCTCATTCAGTCATAGAGCAGATGAAGCCTTTAGACGACCCATTTAGTTGGGCAAAGGAAATATTAATTGAAGCAGACCAGATCACTCGTAATAAAGGTGAAGAAGTATATACTGTTTATTTTGAATTTCTTAATGATGTTGACTTCATGGGATACAGGCTTCAAGAACAAGAAAGTACCGAGCTCTCTATATCCTTTTCAGATGATAAAATAAAGGAAATGTACTTCAAGGTTGTGCCAGTTAGACCGGATGATATCGGTATTTTTGAACGGTACCCTGAGTTGATGACATATGATCTTCGTTTTTCTTTAGTAGAATCGGCTCCTCCTGAAATTCCTCCAGAAGCACGTGAGGCAGCTCCTTTAGATTAAGGCTCATTCGTTATTGATGATAGGACGAAATTCTATAAAAAAAACAGGCGTCATACTCAAACAAATGTTGAGTGTGTCGCCTGTTTTCGTTTAAATAAAAGAATTGACTTCTCAATTATAAGAGTCTAAAATAGCACCGTTGCACTTTAACGCTTAAAAGTAGTTAAGTGAAAGTTTTGACTATTTAGTGTGTGGTTTAAATTGTAGAAGTTTTTATTGGAAAGAAGGGTTGAATATGAACAGTAAGTCTAATGAACATATACAGTCAGGAGCGAAACGCTTAGGCGGATGGGAAGCTCTGTTAGTTATAGCATCAATCGTCTCAATCATTGGCTTTTCACTCATTGCATTGGAGGCGGAACCCCATGTCCCATTATTTCTTTCAATCGTTTTTCTTGTTTTATATAATTCGATTAAAAGGCAATCATGGATCGTTTTGGAAAAGGGTCTTGTTAAAGGTGTGCAATCTGGCATTGTCCCATTAATCATTTTCTTATTAATTGGTGTGTTGATTGCGGTTTGGATGAAATCAGGAACGATTCCAACGCTTATAAGCTATAGCTTTCATTTAGTTTCTGTGGACTATTTCTTGCCGAGTGTATTTATTGTCACAGCAATCATAGGAATCTCAATTGGCAGTTCCTTCACAACGGCTTCGACGATCGGGATTGCGTTTATGAGTTTAGGAAGCGCCTTAGGATTTGATTTGGCAATGGTTGCGGGAGCGGTAGTATCCGGTGCTTTGTTAGGAGATAAAATGAGCCCGTTATCAGATACAACCAATTTGGCCTCTTCGGTTTGTAAGGTCGATCTATTTGAACACATTCGGTTCATGATGTGGACAGCAGTACCAGCTTTTGTTATTAGTTTGATTTTGTTTTTTCTCATTGGACACAATCATGCGGAAGTTACTTCTAGTGAACTCAATGCATGGATGAACACACTGCAAGAAACAGCGAATGTTCATTTCCTGGCAATGATTCCAGCTATCATTATGGTCATTTTAGCTATGAGAAAAGTTCCTGCCATTCCGACGATGTTAACAGGAATAGGTGTTGGTTTTGTCGTGGCGATCTTGTTGGAAGGGCAGCTTATTCCTCAAGAGTGGATGGTACTTATACAACATGGATTCGAGATTGAAACAGGCAATGAGAATGTAGACAGTCTGTTAAATCGAGGCGGAATACAAAGTATGATGTGGGCTGTGTCACTGTTATTACTAGCTTTGAGTATGGGTGGGATGTTATCACAATTAGGTATCATCCATGCTTTGATTTCATCAATTCAGAGTTTTGTATCTACTAGAGGAAGATCTGTGTTAACAGCAGTTTTAACAGCCATGGGGTTAAATGTGAGTTTAGGAGAACAGTATATGTCTGTTGTACTCACTGGTGAAGCATATATTGATCGGTTTAAAGAAATAGGCTTAGAAGGGAAACATTTATCCCGTGCTCTTGAGTCCGGAGGTACGGTTGTGAATGCGTTAATTCCATATGGGGTAAGTGGTGTATTTATGGCAAGTGTCCTGGAAGTATCGGTGTTATCTTATTGGCCGTTTGCGTTCTTCTGTCTATTATGCCCGGTCATTACTGTGTTCTACGGATTTACTGGAATAAGCATGAAAAAATAGCATGGGGCTGATGGCACTGACGAATCTATGATTCATCAGTGCCATGCCTATTTAAAGTAAAGACTCAGCTCCATCAATGAATAATTCAGTACCGGTTATATGACTTGAAGCATCAGAGGCGAGGAAAGAAACGAGATCAGCTACTTGTTCAGGGGTTCCTGGTTGATGTTCTAAAGGTTGATTTCCTTCCGGGTACTTCACAGGAATCTCTATTTTTTGTAATTGCTCTTTTTTGGGGTGGGTGTTCTCCCCGATATTGGTTTCGATGGCACCTGGACAAATAACGTTCACTCGAATGCGATAATTAGCCAACTCTAAGGCAGCCATTTTACTAAATGCGACTTGCGCGGCTTTGGAACTGCTGTATGCGGACATCCCAAAGTTCGAGAAAACTCGACTACCATTAATGGAGCTTGTTAATACAATACTGCCTCCGTCGTGTTTTAAATGAGGTATGGCGTATTTTACTGTAAGAAAAGTGCTCTTTAAATTTGTCGAGAGGGTTTCATCCCACTCCTCAGGCTTTAGATCTTCAATTGGGGCCATGGTTCCGTTGATGCCTGCATTTGCAAAAACGATATCTAACTTGCTGAAACGCTCGATCACTTTCTCAAATGCATGCTCTAATTCTTGTGGATTAGATACATCAGCTTCGATAATGATCGCTTCTCCACCATTGGATTCAATTTCTTCTTTCGTTTCTTTTCCATGATCTTTTTTTAAATCAACGAGACAGACTTTTACGCCTTGTTTTGCTAGTTGGATAGCCGAAGCTTTTCCCATACCTGACCCGGCTCCAGTCACAAGGGCGACTTTATCTTTTAGTGAAGAGTAATGATCCATGATCCATTCCTCATTTCGTTTCATTTTACTCTTTTCATCAAATTGGTTGAAGAGTGTACTCTATTTATTTCCTACTTTGGATATGGTTGAAACATAGAGTTCAGGAATGAAGATTTAAGTCTCATATTAGAAAACTCTGAACAGAAACGATAGACTCATAGACTTTTTCCTGGGTCGTGGTAAAATAAAGTAAATAGGTCGTATAGGTGAAGGGGAATTCAGATGAAACTTTGGTTTAAGAAGATTTCGGTTGCTTTAATCACGTTGATGACATTGGGAATGTATATTCCACCTACATATTTGGATGCTGATGCAAAAGAAGGTAATAAGGATATTTTTTCATCAAATGAAGATGTGCAAGATAAAGATTTTGTTTTTTCTGATATCGGTGAGGACAACCTCTCTGATGACGAAGACTTTTCCAGTCTGGATTCCAGTGAAGACTACATCCAATTGTTTACCGATCAAGCAAGAGAGCAAACATTTACTAAATTAGGCCCCCGTATTGCAGATAAAGTAGAAGATGATTTCATGATGGAGGTCTTTCCTGGAATGGAAGAGGTTATCTCCAGTATTTTAGAAGATATAGATGAAGAAGAATTCCCATTTATAGAAATAAACGAACAAAAATCCTCTGTGAACGGCGAGAAAATTTTCAATATTTATGATAAGCAATCGAAAGAAGATGTGGCGAGGTTCCACGTTCGACGAGATTTGCGACCTAAAGAGGGATACTGGTTTAATTTCCATTATCATCTCCGAGACGATAATTACGAAGAACACCACGACCTTGGCGAGATTTATTGGGATAAAAACACACCACCGAAGTGGATGTCATAACAACAACCAAGAGTGCACATTGGTGCATTCTTTTTTTGTTGTGGGAGGAGGAGTTGCGTCGTATAGAATTAAAGCTACATCGTATAGGCTGGAAATTCGTTCGTATAGAATCTAAGTTCCTTCGTATAAACTTGAAGTTACACTGTATAGCCTGAGTGTTCGTTCGTATAACAATATCCGACAAATTTAGCGTCCACTCTTCAAGCCCTCCGAAATACTATATGAAAGTATCATTGCTAGAACAATCATTTATTATAGTGAAAAAGATTTGAAAAAAAGACTGAAAATTAGCATAATATAGAAAAAGAGAATGATAGGGGAGGGCGGGGCTGTGTTCTTAAGTAAAATGTTTTACAGTTTTGTATTCATTTCCTTTGTCCTTATTGCATCAGGAACAGGAACCATGGTTATCAACGCTTCGCCCGCTGAATTGGTTGATTCTCTTGAATCGATAGAATTAAATAACTATATAGAAATTCTCGAAGATCCGAACAAGGAGTGGGATATTCATGAGGTGACAACGGGAGAGGCCGCAACTCAATTTGAAAAAAATGACGGCGGCGTACCTAGTTATGGATATACCGACGCTGCATATTGGGTTCGGTTTCAAGTTATGAACAGCTCTGACAGGGTTGATTGGTTTTTGGAGCTAGAAAATCCTACGATGGATGTTGTAACCCTTTATGAGTTGTCCTCGAATGAAGAGGTTGTAGCCATTCGAGAAACCGGAGATCATTTTCCTTTTGCTGAACGGGAAGTGGATCATCGATATTTTATTTTCAGCTTAGAAAATAATCTTGATGAAGTGCAAACCTATTATCTTCGTTTTGAAACAGAAGGAGCTATGCAGCTTCCGCTGACTCTAAGAACTCAGGAATCGTTGATGATGACCACGCAAATCGATTATGGCATCTTGGGTTTATTGTGTGGATTAGCTTTAGTCATGGCTATTTATAATTTATTCGTATACCTTTCTCTGCGTCATCGAAGTTATTTATATTATGTAGGCTTTATATTTGTGAACTTATTGACCTATCTCTCTTTCACAGGTTTGGCTTATCAATTTTTCTGGCCTGAAGCGGTTTGGTGGAATAATCGTTCCATTGTGTTTTTCATGGGAGTATCAAACATCTTGGCACTCCTCTTTACAAGCAGCTTTTTAGGAATAAAACAACAGTTTCCCCGCGTGGCCAAATGGTTATTTTCACTTATAGGAATCAATATATTTGTTATTATTTTGTTGTTTTTCTCATATTCGGCTGCGCTAGATTTTATAGTGGTCGCTACAGGAGTTTCTGTACTATTTATTATTTCTACCGCTTTTATAAGCTTACGAAGGGGGTTTCGACCAGCACGTTTTTTCTTTCTGGCATGGCATATTTTTATCGTCGGAGTGTTGGTATCTATATTAACGGACATGGGGATGATCCCTCTTACTTTTGGTACGAAATATGCTTGGCAAATTACGACATCGATTGAATTAATTCTTCTGTCGTTTGCTTTAGCAGATAAAATCAATACGATGCGTCAAGAAAAAGAGAAAGCGGAACGTGACGCGATAGAGAGTCAGCAAGAGATGTTAGAAAGCTTGAAAAGAACCGATCAATTAAAAGATGAATTCCTCGCCATGACTTCTCATGAATTACGAACGCCATTAAATGGCATGATTGGGATTGCTGAATCCCTTCACGATGGGGCAGCGGGGACATTGAATCATTCAATGAAAACCAATTTATTCATGATTATTACGAGTGGAAGAAGACTGAACCATTTAATTAATGATATTCTCGATTTCTCGAAATTAAAAAATAATGATATGAATCTAAATCTGAAAAAAGTTCATTTAAAAGAAGTGGTCGATGTGGTGGCAACCATTTGCCAGACCTTCTTGAAAGACAAGCCAATACAACTCATCCATCACATAGATGATCGTCTTCCTCCTGTTCTAGCAGATGAAAACAGACTACAGCAAATCCTCTACAATTTAATTGGCAACGGGATTAAGTATACCAATGAAGGAAAGGTGGAGATCCAGGCTATACAGCGAAATGATCATATTAAAGTCACCGTTCAAGACACTGGGATAGGTATTCCTACGGAAAATATCGAATCAATTTTTTTGCCATTTCAGCGGGGAACGAACTCAGATCCTCAACAAGAGCAGGGGTTAGGGATTGGTTTGAATGTGACAAAGCGTCTCGTAGAACTTCAAAGGGGGCGCCTCACTGTAACATCCGAAGAAAAAAAGGGATCAACATTTACGTTCACCATCCCTACTTTTGATGAAAGTTTAACGATAGATGAGGAAATAGCAGCATCCTCCTCCGTAAAGCCAATGATAACAGATTTGCCAGACACAATGCGATTTAACGAACAATCAAACCGATCGCGCGATGAGAATGCTAAAACCATATTGGTAGTAGATGATGATCCAGTCAATCGACAAGTGCTGATAAACTATTTGTCCTTGGAAGGATATCAAGTAGAAACGGCTAATGATGGACATGGTGCACTGGAAATGATCGAGACTGATCAGAGGATTAATCTAGTGATGCTGGACATTATGATGCCAAGACTTTCAGGCTATCAAGTGTGTCAAACGATTCGAAAGAAACACTCGTTAACCGAATTACCAGTACTCATGTTAACAGCTAAAAATCAAATAGAAGATCGAATTACAGCTTTTGAGGTAGGGGCGAATGATTATTTAACTAAACCTACAGATAAACGAGAACTCCTTTCCAGAACGAAGACATTGCTTCAGTTAAATCAATTAGGTAGTGAAATAAAAAGCGTGAATGAAAAGCTTGCCTTGATGAATGAGCAGCTTGAGAAAAAAGTTGAAACCCGTACGAAAGAATTAGATGAAAAAAATAAAAAGTTAGTATTGAATAATGAAGAGTTAATGAGGTTAGAGAAGGAAAGAGTCCATCTTTTATCGAATATTTCACATGAGTTAGGTACACCGATTACATTTTTGCAAGGGTATGTCCAGACCGTAAAGGAAGGTTTCATTGAAGCGAATGACCCTAAATATTTAGAGATTGTGCAAAATAAGGTTAGGCTTCTAGACCGTCTTATTCAAGATTTATTCGATCTTGTGAAATTCGAGACAGGAAATATAGGGTTAAAAATCGTAAATGTTGAACTGGAAGATTGGTTAAACGAGGTCTATGAGAAATTTGAATATGAATTAAAACAAAATCACTTGTCGTTCAATACAAAGCCGGTGAAAAACAAAGATAAGTTTAAAGAAACGATCTTATTTATTGATTTGGAAAGAATGGATCAAGTCTTCTATAATCTTATGTACAATGCGATTAAACACACACCTTCTGGGGGTGACATTACTGTTTCATCACAAGTATGTGAGCGAGATCCGCTAAGTTCTCCAGATGAATTCGATGGAAAAGTGGTTATTGAAGTGAGAGATAATGGAGAGGGGATTGAAGAAAACGCACTCCCTCATATTTTTGAACGGTTTTATAAAGGAGCTCGATCTTCTACCTTTAAAGGTAGCGGCACAGGTCTAGGATTAGCGATTACAAAAGAAATTATCGAATACCATAAAGGTAACATTTGGGTGGAGAGCAAACGGGGAAAGGGGACCTCTTTTTTCTTCTCGTTACCTGTTGTGTTCAGGGATTCTATAAGAGAGTAATCATTGATAGTTTATATTAGGAGGTGACAAAGTGGAGCCTGAGAAAATTCTTATTGTTGAGGATGACGATGACATACGAGAACTGACTTCCTTGTACTTGAAAAAGAAAGGGTATGATGTTTTATCGGCCGATGATGGCTTGTCTGCATTGAATCTCGTTCAAGAACAGGATCCACAATTAATTTTATTAGATATTCTTCTCCCAGGTATGGGAGGGTTTGAGATTTGTGAGAAAATCAGAGTTGAAACGGATACTCCCATTATTTTTATGAGTTGCAAAAGATCATCGAGTGACAAAGTGAAAGGATTGAATGCAGGGGGAGACGATTATATCACCAAGCCCTTTGATCTTGCTGAGTTAGAAGCTAGAATTAAAGCCAATTTAAGAAGAAATGGCTTATCATCTAAAAACAAGAAAAGTAGACTTTTGAGATCAGGTCGATTATCAATTGATTTAAACAGTTTTGAAGTCTATGTGAATAACGAGAAAATTTCTCTTTACGCCAAAGAGCTTCAACTGTTAATGCTGTTTATGAAACATCCTAATCAAGTGTTTAATTCTGAACAGATTTACAACCAGATTTGGGGTTTAGACCATTTTGGTGATTTAAAGACGGTCTCAGTTCATATAAGGAATTTAAGAAAGAAAATAGAAGAAGATCCGGCCCGACCATCTTACATTCAAACTGTTCGAGGATTTGGATATAAATTTAATGATAAAGGTAAAATTTAAAAGTTTTTAGAAAAATCAACTAATTTTAACTTGGTTTTAACCTTAAGGATTTATAGTGAAATTCAGACAGGTTGACAGGACGAAAAAGACAGATTTGGGTAATCTTATTTTCATAATTAAGGAGTGAGAGAAAGAGGTTTGCAAAGCGATGCAGTAGGTGAAGGTGGTTGGTCTTGGATGAAGGAGAATAACGAATGAAATCAAATTCTTCCTACTAGATAAAGGCAAACTTGCTTAAAAGCAAGGACGCAAAGTTACGGGTCTAAGGGAACGTGGCATTTCCTAGGATCGCCGGACTGCCTATTAGGCATAATGGGGGAAGGGGGTCTAAGGGATGGAGAACATATTCAGCTCAAACTTAGACAACGAATGGGAGCGATTAATGGAAGAAGCGAGACAGCTGGGATTGACACCTGAAGACGTCCGGAGTTTTTTGACTGACAAAAAGCAAGCAAGAAAAGACATGTTCCTCGAAGCGAATAAAGGGATTATTTTGTAAAGGAGCATCCTCCTACTTAGATTAGTTGGTATTTTAGTATTAATAATTATTTAAAGAACTGAATAGACTCGAATTTAAAGAAGGTGTCTCTAAAGGTTGTTAAATTAGCAACCTAGTTGGAGACACCTTTTATTCTGCATATATAAATGTTAATAAAACACTGAAAATCGCTACTTTGCTTATGGGAAGTGCTTTTTAGCTATACTAAATAGCACCACCCAACGGATCAGGACGAAAATGAGAGGAATCAAGAGGAAATGAAATCAGCTAAGTAGAGGCTCACCAGAAGCACGATTTTTCGGGATCCTCTTTTCAAGAGGGAAAAAGAATCAGGGTCTAAATCTCGCATGAATAAGTATTTTTCTTTAAGCATGTTATGAACGATGAGGTATCAGGGTTAAATTGAATGTATAATGCTTGAGAGGGATGTGAAGACAACAGAGTACGTTCACCTGTTCACAAAAATGTCATAATATAAACGAGCGTCTAAGGTGTGATCTCATCCGACATGCTTTAAAATAGAATAATATGCACTACGTAGATAGTGAAAAGTGTTCTCAAATTTTTTGAATGAAATCTGTCTTGGGGATATGAAATTATTCTGCAAATAGGCTAAGGGTACCATTCTTATAACAAGATGAAGTAATAAATTTATTCATGTTTTATTTTCAGGGTAGACAATATTTTTATTAGGAGATAGTGAGCCGTTATGAAGCAATTAAAGCAAATGGCACAATCACATAAGAAAAAACGATCGATCCTTATGACTTCGTCGTTTCTCATTGGAGCTTCCATCATTGCGCAAGCTTACTTCATTGTGGCGATCGTTGATCATATTTTTCTGAATAACGGGGCGTTCAGCGACATTTATCCTTGGATGGGCGGTCTTATGGTTGCTTTGCTTTTAAGAGCCTTGCTTAGCTATGTGAATGGTCGAACAGGTGTGAAGATGGCATCAGAGGTGAAGGGAGATATTCGACGTAACCTGTTGGAGAAATTTTCTCGGAATCCCCTGCAAGCTTCATTAAAAGGGAAGTCTGGAGAAAAAGTGAGCATTATGCTTGATTCCGTAGATGAAGTTGAAAGCTATTTTAGGCATTATTATCCGCAAATGATTCAGTCGACAGTTGTTCCACTGATGCTTTTAGTGGCAGTCTTTTCATTTAACTGGGTGTCAGGGTTGATCCTCATTGTCACAGCTCCTTTTATCCCGATTATGATGATTATCATTGGCAAAAACACACAGAAAAAGTCAGAAGAACAAATGGATAAGTTAACGATCTTTTCAGGACGTTTTCTCGATATTTTACAAGGATTATCGACGCTAAAGTTCTTTGGGCGGGCGAAGGATAAAACGGAAGAGATTCGCCAAAGTAGTCTCGACTATCGAGATGCCACGATGGATGTGCTAAAGATTGCCTTTCTTTCTTCGTTAATGCTGGAGTTTATTTCAATGCTTAGTATCGCTCTCGTAGCGTTAGAGGTGGGACTTCGTCTCGTTATTTACGATCAGTTGACGTTTTTCACAGCTTTCTTTGTGCTCATCCTTGTGCCTGAGTTTTTTGCTTCTTTAAAGGAATTGGGAAGTGCCTTCCATACAGGAAGAGGCAGTTCAGGAGCGGCTACTCGTATTGCTGCAGAATTAGAAGAAGAGGAACAGCCAGTAAAGTGGGGGAACGAAGTGTTGGAGCATCGTACTGAACCTCCTTCTATCGAGTTAAGAGATGTTCATTTTTCATACGGTTCAGATCGTTTCGCTATTCATCAGGTGAATGCCCATCTTCTTTCCAATACTCATGTAGCCATTGTTGGCAGAAGTGGAGCGGGTAAAACGACACTGTTGAACCTGTTATCAGGCTTAATTGCCCCAACCGATGGCGATATTCACGTGAATAACCGGCCCTTGTTTGACTACGAAGAAAAGAGCTGGTTTGACCAGTTAAGCTACATCTCACAAAACCCCTATTTGTTTTCAGGAACGATCGAAGAAAACATTGTTCTTGGTATGTCAGATTACGTTTCAAGAGATGAGGTAGTGGAAGCGGCAGATAAAGCGGGGATTGCTGAATTGATTTACGGTTTAGACGAAGGGTTGGATACGAGAATAGGGGAAGGTGGAAGAGGTCTGTCTGGCGGTGAAAAGCAGCGAGTCGCTTTAGCGAGGGCCTTTCTGAAGAAACCTACTGTTATTTTGTTTGATGAACCAACGGTAGGGCTAGATCTGAAAACAGAACAAATTTTACAAAAATCAATGGAAGAATTAGCGCGATCGTCCACAGTGATCACAGTGGCTCATCGTCTCCATACGATTATGAACGCCGACCAGATTTTATTTCTCGAAGACGGTCAATTAGTGGCTAACGGAACACACCAAGAATTATTGGAGCTCTCGCGTGACTATAGAGAAATGGTTCATGTCCAGCAAGGAGGAGATGCAGGATGAAAGAAATGAGCATGATTGTGACATTGATGCTGAAAGAAAAAAAGGACATTTTCCTTTCTATTCTGTTTGGATTCCTTGCGGGGATGGGAGCAGTCAGTTTGTTCGCAAACAGCGGCTATCTTATTTCAAAAGCTGCGATTATGCCGCCTCTATATGTACTAACGGTAAGCATTGCCATGTTGAAACTATTCAGTTTTACTAGAGCTTTAAGTCGGTATGCGGAACGGTATTACTCCCATCGAGCGACATTTACGATTTTAAGTAATATGCGGGTTCATTTTTTCGACAAATTGATTCCGTTAGCTCCGGGGATTTTCCAGAAATATCGTAGCGGAGATTTGCTCTCACGGATTGTAGGAGACGTGGAAAGTTTACAAAACTTCTTTTTGCGGGTGTTTTATCCTCCGATTGTGATGGTTGTCGTCTTTTTAGCGACAATAGCCTTCTCAATGTTTTTCTCTGTACATGTGGCAGTGATTTTAATTGCCGGGCTCATTATAACAGGGTTTATCGTGCCTGTTATGTTTGCGAGAAAACAAAGGTCTATTGATCGAAAGGTGAGAGAGAAACGAGGAGAACTTTCCACTGAGGTGGCGGAATTCCTTTACGGTTTCCGTGATTTAAAAATCCACCAAACGTTAGATCAGCAAGAAAAAGAACTTGTAC
Organism: Salipaludibacillus keqinensis; assembly: GCF_003226325.1. Lineage (GTDB taxonomy): Bacteria > Bacillota > Bacilli > Bacillales > Salisediminibacteriaceae > Salipaludibacillus > Salipaludibacillus keqinensis. The sequence continues at coordinate 69,613 of NZ_PDOD01000004.1, forward strand.
AGGCATCCCAATCTTACATTTCTGAGCAAGAAAAAGAAGGGAACCGTGCGTTATTTAGTCAATCGATGAACCAAGGGATTACGATGATGATTTCATGGTTCGTTCTTGGAGCAGGGGCGTATCTCGTGACGGTAGGCGAACTCGAAGGCGTCTTTCTCGCCATGTTGGTGATGATCTCGCTGACGGTGTTTGAAAATTCCGTCCCAATGGCAGCTTTTCCAAACCATTATGAAGATAGTCGTCGAGCGGCCGGTCGCTTGTCGTCTGTGGTAGAGGGGACGGGTGAGGCTGACAATGACAGTGAGACCAAAGAAGTACTGGACCCTAATGAGGCTTGGTCTGTTTCTATGAGTGATGTAACGTTCAGCTTTCCAGAAGAGCAACGGGACACTTTGAAAAACATCAATTTAACCATACCGCCAGGAACAAAAACGGCCATAGTGGGTCCGAGTGGTTCTGGAAAGTCTACGTTGTTTCAATTGATTTTAAATGTCCTACATCCTAATCAAGGAGAAGTGAAAGTGGGAGGGAGGTCCATTCGCCAATTACAAGAAGAAAGTATTTGGTCGGGGACAAACGCCCTGTTGCAAGATCACCATTTCTTTTATGGAACGATTCGATCAAACTTACAATTAGCCCATGACGATTTAACAGATGAAGACATGAAAACAGCATTAGGGCACGTGAACCTTCACGAGTTTTCTTTAGATGATAAGGTGTTAGAAAAAGGAGAAAACCTTTCTGGTGGGGAGAAGCAACGTTTAGCTATTGCGAGAGCTCTTCTCAAAGGAGGGCGGTTGTGGTTGTTAGATGAACCGACCTCTTCGATTGATGTATTAACTGAAAAAAGCATATTCAAGTATGTGTTTAGACAAGCTGAGAAAGACACATTGCTGCTAATTAGTCACCGGCTGACTGGACTTGAAACGATGGACCAAATCGTCGTCATGAACGAAAGAACCATTGTGGAAACAGGTACGTATGACCAGTTGATGAATTTGAAAGGTTATTTCTATGAGATGAAGCAAATTGAGAAAAATGTTTTCTCAGCTTAAAAGACAAAGTGTTAAAAAGCCACTCGGTAACCAAAGGGACGGTTCTTGCGGTTGAGATGCGCAGCACGACCCAACGGATCAGACGAAAATGAGAGGAAACAAGAGGGGGAAATTACTCATAAGCAAACAATTAAAAGAGCTTGTCCCCAAAGTAAGACTTTGGAGACAAGCTCTCGTTTTCGTATTCTATTTGGATGGATGCTATCAGATCAATTGAATTGAACCGAAGTGAATAGGTTTCGCACCAAGTAGAATTTCAATTTACATTCAGACCGCCCATTTTCGGTCGTTCGTAAAAGACACAGTTAGCCATTTCGTGTAATCGATGTGGTGAATCTTTGTTGAGATCTCCTCACGAATGTGGTCTTGGTCAGATATAGATTGAACTTTCGACGTCTTTTTCACGATGAAGTCGACTTCAATGGATAAGGTTCTGCCTACTTTAGATATGCGTAAAATCGTTTCTTGCATATCATACTTTGATTCAACATCATAAATAACGGTTTCAATTTTTCTTGTCAATTCCTCTTCAGGGGTCATTTCCAAGACTTCTCTCATGGAATGACGTATCTCTATCAGAGGAACTTTAATAAAATAAATAGAGACGATGACGACCATCAATGGATCTATATATGGAACAAGAGCTTGCATGGAAGGGATATATTGGAGGATGGCGGCCAATACAAAGCCGACCAGAACTCCTGCACTTACGAGCGTATCCATTAGCCATTGGTTCGATTCGGCTGAAATGAATCCTGTTTTACTTTGTGAAGCGTGTTTATTTAAATAACGGTAGATGACCAAACATGCAAACGTACTTGTTGCAGCATAAATTAGTGCGGCACCTACTGCTACATCTCTACCACCTTGAAAAATAGAAACGATGGCCATGATCAGTGACCCGATGACTAAGATTAAAATGATTGCATACTTAAAAGTAATCACGAGCGGTTCAATCATGTCTTTTCCAAATGGAAAGCGACGCCAATCATTTTTTGACATAAACGTGGCTGCAGTCAGTGAGAGTAGCGATAAAGCAACACTGATTAAAGAATACAGTCCGTCGAACAAGATCATTTGTGATTGAAATAATGTTCCTAAGACAATGCCCGCAACTGAAAAAGCGATTGCGGCATAAACAGAGGCCATTAATACCTTTTTATCTTTATTTAATTTTTGTACCATGATTTATTACTCCTCAGTTTGATAATGCTTTCGTTAAAAATTCCACCAATTCTTTTTTTGACCGGTTAGGATCGCCGGCACTGGCGTGTGACAAATAAAATGACTCTGCTCCGTGTTCCACAAGACCTACAGTGAAATTTGCTAAATAAGGAATACTGCCTTTGTCTGTAAGGAGGGATTTCGAACGAAGTTCCTTAAACTGAACTTCGAGCCATTCATAGTATGGTTTGTAAATGTTATCCCATGTCTCAAACGAATGATAAAAAGCCATTCCTGAATATATAAATGTGATCAATTTTTTGTATTCCTTTGTCAAATCATAAGAAACATCAACCAGAGACTGGAGCAGTTCTTCTAATATCAAAGGTTTAGTGGAGTATGTTTCTTTCATTCTTGTTAGCTGTTCTTTTAATATCGTTTCAGCTATCGCTGGAACAAGCTCATTTTTTGATTGGAAGTACAGATAGAACGTCCCTTGTGCAACGCCAGCATGTTTAACAATTTGAGAGACAGACGTTTTTTCAAACCCTTTGTCTCGGATAACCTCTACAGCGGCCTGAACAATCTTCTCATGTTTGGTTGATTCGTTTTTCATCGTAACCTCCAAATAAATAATATAAAAAGTGAGTGACTGACTGTCAGTCATTTTAGTCTATTGTATCTGACAAACCTATTTTCGTCAAACAATCTGTCTGATAAGAAGTTGGCGACGAACAGAGAGCATATCGAAGCTGAACGTAGCGAACATGGGAGATTGACGACGAACAGATAGCACGTCCAAGTTGAACGTAGCGAACATGAGAGATTAGCGACGTTCAGCTAGACCGTCAGAGCTGAACGTCGCCAACATGGAAGATTGGCGACGATTAACTTTTAGCATATGACCTCATGTTTAGAGGGTTTCCCAATCGTAAGACTTTTGGGAAACCCTCTTGCTGACTAATGCAATTCAGTTATTTTACAGAGGTTAATGTCCCTTTTGCGATAATGGCCGAAATGTTGTCTTTCTCTATATTTCGTTTAACGAGCGTATTTCCAGTGCTTTCACACCATGCTTCCACGTCTCGGATGAATCCTTGATCGGTTACAGAGATCTTGACGGTTTGACCGTCTTCTAGTTTCTTTATCGCTTTGTGTAAATTCATAATCGGTCCTGGACATGAGAGTCCGGTAGCATCAAGCGTCACATCGGCCTCTTCACTGGAAGTTGTGTGAGGTGTCATGTTATTACGCTTTAAATCATCTTGATAAGAAGTAGAACAGTTGTGATTCACACATGAATACGTTTTGTATCCACCACTTAAGTTGATCGGTGTGAATCCGTTTTGCTCAAGTATTCGTGTCGCCAAGTATCCTCTTAAACCAACTTGACAAGTGATATAAATGGGCTGACCTTCTGGTAATTCGTTCATACGATCCCGCAGTGTATCGAGGGGAATATTAACTGAACCAGGAATAGAACCCATTTCTACTTCGCGAGGATCGCGTACGTCGACGAGAAATCCTCCATTTGCTACGATCTCATCAATCTCATGATAATGCACAATATCCAATTCACCATCAGCTACATGAGAAGCGACGTAACCAAGCATATTCACAGGATCTTTAGCAGATGAGTAAGGTGGTGCGTAGGCTAATTCTAACTCTGGAAGGTCAAACACGGTGAGACCTCCTTTGATGGCCGTTGCGAGCACATCGATTCGCTTGTCTACGCCGTTCATACCTACACCTTGAGCGCCATAAATGGTTCCGTCTTCTGGATTAAAGGTCATTTTCAATGAGACAGGGAAACCTCCAGGATAATAACCGGCGTGAGAAGCAGGATGAACATGAATCGCTTTATAATTGACACCGAGCTTTTTCAACGTTTTTTCATTGTTCCCTGTGGCAGCTACGGTGAGATCAAATACTTTTGCGATGGAAGTACCCAATGTTCCTTTGTATTTCAATTTCTTACCGTAAATATTATCAGCGACCATTCGTCCTTGGCGATTCGCTGGCCAAGCGAGGGGAACCATTGTTGCTATTTGTTGAACATAATCTTTCACTTCAATAGCGTCTCCGATGGCATAAACGTGAGGGTCTTCCGTGCGTAGATACTCATCAACAAGAATACCACCTCGGTCCCCCACTGGAAGGCCGGCTTTAACAGCTAATTCGTTCTCAGGACGAACGCCAATGGATAGAATCGTTACGTCACTTTCAAGTTCTTGGCCACTTTGTAAAACAATTTTCTTGCCTCTATCACTAAAAGATTTCACACCATCATTTAGGATCAAGGTAGCTTTACTGCGGATGTGCTCATGAACAATTGAAGCCATTTCGTAATCAATCGGGGCCATGACTTGATCGGCCATTTCTACGACAGTCACTTCGATGCCGCGAGCATGAAGGTTTTCAGCCATTTCAAGCCCGATGAAACCTCCGCCAATAACAACAGCCTTTTGTGGATTTTTTTCATCAACCCACGATTTGATTCGATCAGTATCTGGAATATTCCTAAGGGTGAATACTTGCTCCGATTCGTTAAGACCTTCGATTGGTGGCACAATAGGTCTCGCCCCTGGTGATAAGATCAGTTCATCGTACGTTTCTGTATACTCTTCTCCTGTAGCTACTTTCTTTACAGTGACGGTTTTATCAGCTCGGTTGATCTCAGTCACTTCAGATAAGTTGCGGATGTCCAAGTTAAATTTCTTCGACATGCCTTCCACTGTTTGGACAAGAAGCTTTTGTCTGTCTTGGATCGTACCGCCTATATAGTAAGGCAATCCGCAGTTGGCAAAGGAAATGTGTTCACCTTTTTCAAAAACAACAATATGAGATGTTTCATCGATTCTTCTAAGTCTTGCTGCAGCAGTCGCTCCACCAGCAACCCCGCCAACAATAATTATTTTCTTTGTCATATGAATAACCTCCATTAGTAGTATCAGTCATAAATAAATACCTATAAGGGTATATTAATTTAAATTCAGCGTGATGTAAACGGCTTTAACTAAACAGATGTGACCGTTCTGTGAAAGGTTAAAAAAGCTATCTCAGGAACACTGAGATAGCTTATCTATGATTCTTCTTTATGTTTCAATTTTTTATATTTTGAGACAAGACTGGAATCGTAATTAGGATAATTGGAAGTTAAGTAGTCTTCGTAATGGGCACCGTAAGTAAGGATGGCTTTTTTTGTGCCGACTGGTTTCCAGAATAGTTTGCCCAAATAATACTCCCATTCCTCCAGGTCACCACTTTGGCTGTCTCCTTTTTGATGGCGATGGGCTAATTCTTCAAGTTGAACTCGAATAAGACCAATATTCATGAAATAAATGGCGAAAAGAACAAGAATCACACTAACGATAATAATGAAGGTCCACATGATTATACCCCCTTCTTGCTAAAAAAATGGTTGAACATATTAAAATCATAACACGTGGATGAGTTTTTTGTCGCAGATAATGAAAGAATGAAAGGGTAAGAGAAACAGATTATCATATGGAATAATATTGAAATTAGATTGGTCTCCAGTTAAACTGGGAGGGAGTCTACAAGGAGGGAATTAAATGGGAAATGTGAAAGAGTTGGCAGCTTTCGTATTTATTGCTTGTCTTCTCGTTGGGATAGGATTGTCAATGGCTATCAGCAAGAGTGAAGCAACCTATCAAACTGTTGAAGGAGACATAGGGTATTTAATGAACACTGAAGAGATAGAATCTGGGGTGTTTGATCGAGCCTTCGATGCTGATTTCAGAGCAAAGGTTCGCGTAACAGAGATCGAAAAAGTGGAAAGCGTAAGTGCACTGGCATCCATATATGAGAACGGGGAACGAGTTGCTCAGTATTCCCTTGGACAATTGAGCTTTGATGAGCAGTTTCCTTTTAATAGTGAATACATCACTTTTGCAGCTGGCGGATTAAACGGACTAGCTGAAGATGGAGAAGGCTATTATTGGACACATGTCATAAGAATAGATGAGAGTAGTTTGAAAAGTGAATTGGACTTAACAAATGAAGGGGAATTCACTTCATGGTTAGAATATGAGGCAAGTGCGGTTAATGACGGCGAACCGGTTATATTTGGCATAGGTGTCATAGAAGGAAATGATGAATATCAATCTTATTTTAATGATCGCGATGAGTTTTATAGCTGGGCGAACGAGCAAGAAAAAATCGTCACATTTGAATTGCTTGTCTCCTCAAGCGGAGTAGAGGTGGAATCTTGGGATCACCGCGATGATGAATAACAAAGACCCGTTATGCTGATCATAACGGGTCTTTTCAGCGGACGATTATGCGTCCCAGCTATTTACTTCTTTTTCTGCTTCTTCTTTAGACTTGCCATAGCGCTCTTGGATCTTACCAACAAGCTTCTCTTTATTTCCGTCTACTTCTTTCACGTCGTTATCGGTCAACTTCGACCATTTCTTTTTCGTTTCTCCTGTGAGTTGTTTCCATTTTCCTTTTAATTGATCTTGGTTCATGATAAAACCGCTCCTCTCAATTATTAATTGACTATAGTGGAGATATTCCACCTCTCCTTCCATCCAAAACATAAACAGTTAAATTTGGTACAATAGTTGGTAATTGACCAAATAATCCCACTGAGGTGACAGGATGAACTTGCAAACTTATAGATCTTTAGATGCAACAGATTTAGCTGAACTTATAAGGAAAAAGGAGATGACGCCGAAAGAACTAGTGCTTCTTAGTTTTCAACAGTTAGAAAGAGTGAATCCGGAGCTAAATGCCGTGACTTCTCATCGGAAAGAACGAGTGCTGGCTGAAGTGGAAAGGTTTCAAGCGATGGACCAACCTTTGGGCGGAGTACCCATGCTGCTGAAAAATATATCGCAGACCGTTCAAGGAGAGAAGATGACAGCTGGATCGAAGTTGCTGCAATCGAACGTCTCTGAGCAAGACTCCAATCTAGTGAAAAGGCTTCGGGAATCGGGCATATTAATGCTGGGGCATACGAATGCGCCTGAATTCGGCTTGAAAAACATTAGCGAACCGGAGCTTCATGGACCTACGCGAAATCCATGGAACAAGCGGTATTCCCCCGGAGGTTCCAGTGGTGGTTCAGCGGCAGCAGTCGCTTCAGGCATTGTGCCTATAGCAGGAGCTAGTGATGGAGGAGGATCCATTCGCATTCCAGCTTCTTTCACAGGGCTATTCGGTTTGAAACCGACGAGAGGAAGAACACCAGTCGGGCCAGGGACGGGCAGGCAGTGGCAAGGAGCGGCAATTGACTTTGCTGTGAGCCGGTCTGTGCGAGACAGCGCTACGATGCTCGATTTACTTCAAACCATTCAACCGGAGGCGGCCTTTCAAACGCCATTATTTCAAGGGTATTATCGTGATGAGAGAAGGAAAGGTTGGGACAAGCCCCTGCGTGTAGCTGTATCGATGGAGTCCCCTGTTGGCACTCCTGTCTCAGAAGATGCACGACTAGCCGTGAGGAAAACAACGAAATGGCTTGAAGACAATGGCCATGAAGTGGAAGAAGTAACACCGGAAATTGATGGAAAAGATTTAATGAGGAATTATTATTTAATGAACTGTGGTGAAATGTCAGCAGTTATTCTCACGTTGGAAAAAGCGTTGGGAAGGCCGCTTAGTGAAAAAGATATGGAAATTGAAACTTGGTTGCTCAATCAAGCAGGAAAATCTGTCACAGCCGCTGAGTTTACGATGAGTTTGGCAGCGTGGGACACGGCAGCAGCAAAGATGGCCGATTTTCACAAAGCGTATGATTTTTACATCACTCCAGCTACCGCGTTTATTGCGCCAGATGTGGGCGAATTGACTCATTCAAAAGAAAGCAAAGAAAAACTTTTGGATGAATTTGAAAGAGGCAACAAACAAGAGCTTATTTATGAGATGTTTTTACCCAGCTTGACCTATACGCCGTTCACACAATTAGCGAATCTAACTGGACAACCAGCTATGTCCGTTCCCGTCTATGTATCTGATCAAGGAATGCCTCTTGGAATACAGGTGATGGCCTCGAAAGGAAGAGAAGATCTCCTTTTACGACTTGCTTTTCAGATGGAACAATCAGAGTTGTGGGAAGGAATGAACGAGAACCCTTATTTCGAAGGGTGATCCGTGGACTTTGCTGAAAAAAGGAGTTCTATGCACAAAAACTGAGGTTCTATGCTGAAATGCAGAGGTTCGGATAGGATCGAGCTCAAGACGCTCAAGCCACCTATAAAAGAGTGGTTTGATCGTTTGTTTTGTAGCACTTAAATGTGAAGCTGGAGAAGTTACGCTGTATAGATCTCGAATTGCTTCATATAAAAACTCCATTCGTTTATATACAAGCGGAGTTAAGTCGTATAGAGTTGAAGTTACGTCGTATAGCTGAACCATTCGTTCGTATAACAGCATTCGACAAGTTTTGCGAAGGTCTTAAAGAAGATTTGATATAAACGATTAGTAATTCGGTGTTAGGAAGTCTCGTGACTTTTGAACTGAATCATATGAGGGTAATTATAAATAGTTAAAATAAATGATCTAATTTAATTTTTTTTACGTTGTATAAGTAAGCAGACTATTCATAGTGAGGAGATTGTGATGATTAGACCCGACGATATAAAACTTTATGAACGTCTGCGTTTAGGTGACAAAGAAGCTTTAGAAACATTGTACGACAAGTATGAGAGGCTTCTTTATTCTTTTTCCTATAAGATGGTAAATAATCCTGAAGCAGCTGAAGAAATTGTTCAGGAAGTTATGATTAAGCTATGGAAAGGGAAAGGAACTTATTCCCCGGACTATGGAAAGTTCTCTTCTTGGTTGTTAACAGTGACGAGACACACGGCCATTGATTATTTACGAAAGCAACAAAAAGTAACGACAGAAGAAATCCATACCGAAACGGAACTCCACGACGATCAGACTCCAGTTGAGGAAATGGTCGAGTGGAAAGAGAAAGGTGAGCGATTACGCCAAGCGATGAGAACACTGAAAAAAGACCAGCGAGTGATCATCGACTTATTTTATTTCAAAGGGTATTCACAGAGGAAGATTGCTGAGCAAACAGACATACCACTTGGAACAGTAAAAGGTCGAATCCGATTAGCATTAAAGCACTTGAAAGCTGAATTGTATGCAGAAAGGGGGGATTTACAATGACGGAACGCCAATGCGAAAAAATAATAGATTATTTTAATGAGCAATTACCTGAAAAAGAGACAAAGGAATTTGAAGAGCATTTGGCTAGTTGTGAATCCTGTCAGGAGGAGTTAAAAGAATTGCGCCTATTAACAGAGGATCTCCCCTTTATGTCTGAATCATTGGAACCACCGACAGGTATGAAAGAACGCATATTCACTAATATGTTCTCTGAAGAAGAGAACAAGACGACAACGCAAGACGAAGATCGTAACAAGGAAGTGCCTCTACTCAGTCAAAACAAAACTGAAGAAGAGCCAGTGCAATTAAACCGGAAGTCCAAGTCCTCTCCAATCATTTATGGTTCTCTTGCAGCAGCACTTCTGCTTTCTTTAGTGGGAAATGGATACCTATGGAATGAACGTCAGGACTTAGCTGATGAGAATCAGCAGATAGCGATGGAACGGGATATTATCGAATCTGATTTTCTCGCCCTTCTTGAAGAAGGCGAAGAAGGCGGAGGAACATCTGATGTCCTTTTAACGTCTAATCTATCTTACGCAGGGGAAGAAGAAAGCGATGGCGAAGGGACAGCGACGATAATTGCCAAAGACGGCAACGTAGATCTTGTTATTCAAGTATCGGATTTGCCTCCTGTCACAGGAAGTGAAGTTTTCCAAGCGTGGATTATTGATGGTGAGACCCCTCACCCTGCAGGGAATTTTAATATTGATGAAGATGGAAATGGTGCAGTCACCTATCGAATCAGCGACATGGAAGATTTTCAAATTGACCAGATTGCCATTACGTTGGAACCTCAACCAGGCAACGAACAGCCTGAAGGGCAAATCATCTTGGCATCTAAATAAAAAAATAAAGTAACCAGTCTGCCAGATAAAGCTTCTATGCTTTACCTGGCAGACTTTTTTTGATGAAAACAAGATAGAGCACAACAAATCCAGTATTGAACGCCACAAATCGGCTGGCGAGCGCAACAAAAATGAGAAGGAACGTCACAAAGCGAATGCACAGCGCAACAAATCAGAGTACGAGCGCAACAAAATCTCAACAGACTGCAAATAAAAAATATATTCAGAAACCACGTCACGCTAGGCTAAATCGCCAAAATCGAAAAAGCCTAAATAATTTTTTAATAAAAAAGTGATCCATTTCGAATTTCTCTCCGTTATCTTGGGTGAATACAAATTAAAACAAAAAAAGGAGAGTGTTTGAACATGAATTGGAAAAGAACATTAGTAGCAGTTCCTTTAAGTGCAGCATTATTAGTACCAGCAACCTCGGTTTTTGGACATGACCACGACAGCTCAGATAATGGGGATTACGATGATCATGAATATGAAGTAAGCGTTTCGACTCCAGCCTCTGACCTCAGAGCCACACTGGATCTTTACTTATCAGAACACGCCTTTTTAGCTGTTGTAGCTATGCAAAAAGGGATTGACGGAGCTGATGATTTTGAAGAAGCTGCCGGGGCATTAAACAGAAATACCGATGATCTCACAGCGGCTATTACAAGTGTATATGGCGAAGATGCAGGTGACATGTTCCGTGATATGTGGGAAGATCACATTGGATTTTTCGTAGATTATGTCATGGCGACAGCAGAAGAGGATGAAGAAGGAAGAGAAGCAGCTTTAGCTGAATTAGATGACTATCGTGCGGATTTCTCTCAATTCCTTGAGTCAGCTACTGACGAAAGGCTTGAAGCTGGAGCTCTAGCTGAAGGATTACAAATGCACGTAGACCAACTGATTTGGGCTTTTGACCAATATAATGACGGCGAGTTCGACTCAGCCTATGATAATGTTCGCGAAGGGATCCACCATATGTTTGGCGTAGGGAAAGGTTTATCAACAGCTATCGTTGATCAATTTTCCGAAGATTTCGATGGATCTCATCCTGACACGCCGGCAGCAGACCTTCGTGCAGACTTAAACCACCTGTTTTCTGAGCATGCTGCTCTAGCAATCGTAGCTATGCAAAAAGGAATAGACGGAGCAGAAGATTTCGAAGCGACAGCGGGAGCATTAAACGAGAACACGGAAGACTTAACAGCGGCAGTTGCTTCTGTATATGGTGAAGAGGCAGGAGATGCCTTCCGTGACCAGTGGAATGATCATATCGACTTCTTTGTTGACTACGTTATGGCGACAGCTGAAGAAAATGAAGCAGGACAACAAGAAGCATTGGATAACCTTGATGGATACCGAGTAACATTTGCTGAATTTCTTGAAGGTGCGACAGAAGAACGTCTTGACGCTGGCCAATTAGCTGATGGATTGCAAATGCATGTGGATCAGTTGATCGGAGCTTTTGACAGCTATGTAGACGAAGATTATGCAACAACTTACGAAAACGTTCGTGAAGCTTATGCGCACATGTTCGGTGTAGGCGAGAACTTGTCTGGGGCTATTGTAGACCAACATCCTGAAGATTTTGAATCAGGTATGCCAAGTGAAATGCCTAAAACAGGTATGGGTGGCATGAGTGATGCAAACCAAGGTGCTCCTTGGTACTTGTATACAATGGTTACATTTTTACTAGCGGCTTCTATTGTCATGGTTGCTAGAAAAAAAACAGTCAATCAATAATCTAACGACACTCTTAGCTTGAAAAAAAGGTGATGATGATGAAAAAATGGATGCTGGTTTTGGTTCTGATGTTAACTGCGTGTTCTTCAAATGAGTCAGAGGAAACTTCAGAAAATGTAAACTCGAATTCCTCCGAGGTACCTGAAAATGAGCAAGAGGAAACCGAAGAGGTTTTGGAGATCGAGGAAGAAGAAGGCACACAGTTGTCTTCCTCCTCTTCTTCTCTTTCTCTTGAACGGCCGACCGAGCGGAGAGAGCGAGATCAATCTTCTATTCTGAGTTATCAACGTGAAGGAATTGATCCTAACCGTATTGAAATCCCGGCTTTAGATATAGATACTTCCATTGAGAATGTGGGATTACTTCCAAACGGACAAATGGATGAACCGTCTACTATGGAAGATGTGGCGTGGTATGAGGGGGGCTACATGCCGGGTGAACAAGGAAGCTCTGTTTTAGCCGGTCACGTAGACAGCAGGACAGGACCAGCCATCTTTTTCGACCTTCACAAGCTTGAGCAAGGCGACGAAATAATTTTGACAGATGAAGACGGCGAAGAGAAAGTATTCGTCGTGCAGAAATCAGAGAGTTATGATCGAAATAATGCGCCGCTTCAACAAATATTCGGTTATTCTTACCGTAGTCAGCTCAATCTGATTACGTGTACGGGAGAATTTAATTCCGAAGCAGGCACCCATGATGAACGGCTTGTTGTCTACACTGTATTGAAAGATGACTTGCAGAGTTGGTAGTTTCTTAACTCGATGGATCATTTGATGATCTGTCGAGTTTTTTTGTGGTGAGAGCGTAATTTCATATGAATGAAAAAAGCAAAAACGGCCAGACAGTCTTGTGATAAAATATGGTTATTCATTAACTTACTACAATCATATGGCGGGTGAGAAGAATCGAACCTATATTAGAGCTAAAAAAACTATCCAAAAGTTTTGGCGAAGAGAATGTATTAGATGAGATTGACTTGACTGTGTACGAAGGAGAAATTATCGGATATATCGGACCGAATGGAGCGGGAAAAAGTACGACAGTGAAAATCTTGCTCGGCTTAATCGAAGAGTATGAGGGGAATGTGCGCATTTTCGGTGAAGATATTTCAAAAGGAAATCATACATACAAAAGACGAATCGGCTATGTTCCTGAAACGGCTGACCTTTACGAGAACTTAACAGCCTATGAATACTTAACCTTTATCGGCGAATTGTATGGATTGGAAGGGGAAGAGGTCGATCGAAAGGCGAAAGAATTAGTAAAGCTATTTGGGATTGAAGAGGTCTATCACTCACGGATCTCTTCTTTTTCAAAAGGGATGAAGCAAAAAGTGTTGATCATTTCAAGTATGATTCATAATCCGGACTTGTTGTTTTTAGATGAGCCGTTGAGTGGGCTAGACGCAAATAGCGTCATGATTGTGAAGGAAATTCTAGCTAAATTAGCTGCCGAAGGAAAAACGATCTTCTATTCTTCTCACATCATGGAGGTTGTGGAGAAGATCAGTCACCGCATTGTCCTCTTAGCTAATGGGAAACTGCTTGCTGATGGCAGTTTCGAAGAGTTAAAAGGGCAAAACATGGACGGAACACTAGAAGAGATATTTAATCAATTGACTGGCTTTGATGAACATCAAAATATTGCCGAAAAATTTGTTCAGATTGTACAAGAAGGTTAAAAATGAAAAATTATCCTTCACTAAAGTTTGTCGATTTATTTAAACGGTTATTTCTCTTTCTAGGCGTCGATTATCCAGTCATGCGTAAAATCCTCCAAATCAAACTAACGATGGATCGTCGAAGAGTCCCGACAGTATTTAATGAGCAAAATAAAAAGATCAATAATGACTCCAATCAATTTTTGAAATCGTTATGGGTGTATGCCTTTCTAGGGTTGATCTTGGTGCCGTTTATCCTCATTAGAGATAGCTATATCTTCCCTATGAGTCTAGTTTACGGGGTGTTGATGTTTCTGCTCATGACGTCGATGATTTCCGATTTTTCACAAGTACTCCTCGACATCCGTGATAAAAACATTCTAAACACAAAACCAGTTGAAAAAAGAACGATTAACGCCGCCAAAATTGTCCATGTAGGGATTTATATGTTCATATTAACGGCGACGATTACGATGATTCCGTTAACGGTGAGTTTGTTAGCGAGAGGCGTGCCATTTTTCCTCCTGTTTTTAAGTCAAATTATATTGATTGACTTGCTCGTTGTTGTGGTGACGGCTCTGTTATATATGGTTATCCTGAAATTTTTTGATGGGGAGAAGTTAAAAGACATTATTAATTACGTGCAGATTGCCTTATCTCTTTCAATCGTCGTTGGATACCAACTGGTTATTCGCTCTTTTGAATTTTTTAATTTAGATTTTGGATTTCACGCTCAGTGGTGGCAAATATTTCTGCCTCCCGTTTGGTATGGTGCCATGTTTGAAGTTCTCTTAGGACAAAACAGAGACGTTTATATTATCGTGTTCTCTATTCTGGCCCTCATTGTCCCGTTTGTGTCTATTTTCATATATATCAAGGCGATCCCTTCATTTGAACGGAACTTGGAGAAATTGTCCAGTCAGAGTACTGTTAAAAAGAAGAGAAAGCCCCTGTTGGGTTCTTGGTTCGTTAAGCTGATTTGTTCCAGTAAAGAAGAACGAACATTTTTCTTTTTCGCACAGAAGATGATGAAAAATGAGCGTCAATTTAAACTTAAGGTGTACCCTTCGTTTGGATTATCGTTTATCATTCCATTTATACTGATCTTCAATGAATTGCGAACGAGTTCCTTTACCGAAATTGCCGACAGCAGGTATTACTTGTCGATCTATTTTGCAGCGATGATGATTCCGACGATCGTTCTTATGCTAAGGTATTCACAATCTCATAAAGGTTCATGGATATTCAGAGCCTTGCCACTGGAAAATTTGAGTCCGCTATATAGAGGCACACTTAAAGCATTTATGGTCAAACTCTATTTTCCTGTCTTCACTTTGCTTAGTATCTTGTTCATGGTCATTTTCTCTGTAAATATATTTTTAGATTTAGTTGTCGTATGGCTCGCATCAAGTATTTTTGTGGTGTTGTGCTTTAAGTCTGTTAATGGAAAGGTTCCTCCCTTCTCAGAATCATTTGAAATGACGCAACAAGAGACTGGGAAAATGTTTCTCATGTTCCTCCCCATTCCTCTACTTTTCGGAATCCACTTCTGGATGACGACGATGGAATACGGAGTCATAGGGTATGCGGTGGTTTTATTTGTTGTCAATTGGATCCTTTGGCGAAAACTATAGATTTATAAAAGCGCTGGACATTGTTCCAGCGCTTTTTATGATGCTTAGGAAAGATCATACGTTGAATGGTTTATTCTTTAAAAAATACAGCCTGATCCACATTTATTCATGTGATTTGTTCTTTATAAAGTTTATGTGGCATGACTAATTAGTATATAAGCTAAATATATCAAGAAATTTTTAGCCGGACGGTCATGCTGTCAGAATTTGATTTGCCATCATTAGCTGTTCGCAAGCAGATCGCAGAGGCGGTGGACATCATTATCCAGCAAACCTTGCTGAAAGATGGGTCGAGAAAAATTACGCGAATTACAAAGGTAGTGGGAATAGATAGTGACGAGATTCTGTTGCAAGATCTGTTTTTGTTTAAAGAAAAAAGTACAACCGATGGGAGGGGAAATCTTAGGGGAGTTTCTTGGTTCAGAAGCATGTAACATTAAATGGGATGCTTAAAGAAATAACCCGTGAGCGCTTGAAAGGATGTATTCTTTCAAGCGCTACACAGTCCTTAGTTTATGGGGACATATCCCGATTTCTCGATTAATTCTTGTCCTTCACTGGTCAACACCCAGTCGATCAAGTCGTCCACATGGGGATTATCGCTCCCAGCTGTCACCGCATAAAATTCAGCGGCAATCGGATACGTCTCATTTCGAATGCTATCCTTATCAGGGTACACTCCTTCAATTTCGATGTGCTTGATATCGCCGTTTTGGACCATTTCCGTAGAGAAATATCGAAATGAATAACCGATGGCGTTGCTGTAATTATGGTAGTCAGCCGTATCTGAAATGATGCCTCCCATGCCACTGGCCACGTCTTCAGTAGGGGGATCCATGAGAGGTGTGCTTCCCATCAAGTTTTCCAAAGCCGTTTGACTTCCGCTATCTGCTGAACGTTGAAAGGCACGAATAGATTCATCCTCCCCACCAACTTCACTCCAATTCGTAATCTCGCCAGAATAAATCCCCTGAATCTCTTCAACAGTTAAACTGTCCACCGGATTCTCTGAATTCACGAAGAATACAAAAGCTTCTCGGCCGATTGGAGTCAAGTTTAATTCTCTATTCACGCGCTCAGAATGCATGACTTGGCTTTCAGATGGTCCTGCCACAAAAATTACATCAGTGTCCCCATTAATTAATCGCTCATAAGCTACATCCGTTTGAGTAGATGCTACTTCACTCTGATATTCGTAAGGATCGTACTCTTTCTCAGGATACAAGGCTTGAGCAAATGCAGCGTAGACCGGGTAAAGGGCGGTGGCACCGTCCATCATTGGTAGCTCATCCTCGATATGAAAGCTCGATTCATTTTCTAATGTAGCCACTTTAGTCCCTTCTTCAAAGGGTTGATAATCGTACAAATCAACTCCACGGTTCGTGACCATTTTCAAGCTATCAATGTAGGCGTTGTATCCCCAATTTCCAACGAGCGCAATTGCTGCAAGGCAGGAAAACACAGCGGCACTAATGGTCATTGTCCTCTTTTTAATAGCAGTGAAAAAAGCGAGAAACATGAAAGCAATAACAGATGCCCCTGTGACTACAATAAAAGGTATATAAAATGTAGGCTCACCGGCTAAAGTAGCAACAACTATTCCAAAGAAGCCTCCAGAGACAATCAATCCAGTAAAAAATATAAAATAAACAATCTTTACTCCCATGTTCATGTTTAAATTCATAGCCATTCAACCTTCCTTAGCTCCGTTCGTTTAACTAGTTATTTGACCCGTTTGTTGCTGCAGCTGATCCCCCTGCTACCGCGGCAATCATCGCTGTTTGCTGAGCTTGGATAATCGTTTCCATTGTAGTGAATATCCCTGTTTCAATTAGTTCGTTTTGATCGACTTTTTCTCTCACGACAAAGTTTGTTGCCATGATTGTATTCATGTCTCGATGCCATTTAAACCATTTCATTCGGTTGAGCTCGTATACTAAATGCTCCACTTGGTTCAGGTCGTCCGATGATGCATGAGCCAACGCGAGCAAACCGATTTCTGGATAGTGCATCGGCTTGATTTTCACTTTTCTCCGCTTAAATTCTTCCCAAATAGATACACACGAGTTGGTCAAGTCATCGGGAGTCCTCTCTGTTTCTATGGATAGAATGTGACTTAAAAACTGCAAATCGTTCCCTTTGCGAAAACCATTCTGATTAAGCTCACGATAAAAGTGCTCAATATGGTTCATGAGCGGTTCAATGTCTTGATCTAGTTGAGCAAGAAGGACCGATAGTGGATAATCATTTTTTGACGTGATGAAGGGGTGATGTTGCTTCATTCCTTTATAAACGGAGAGAGAACGTTCAATGGATGTTTTGTGAGAACTATTATCGGAATCCCCTGCGAGCATGACTAAGGCAGCGATATAAGTAAACGTACCTCGCTTAAAACCACCTTTAACTAACTGTTCATAAAGATCGGTTAATTCCAAATATTTTTCTTTCGGATGATCAAAACGTTGATCAAGCATGGCAGCGGTCGTAAATCGCTGATAGGAACGCATTGTCGTAAACAAAGGTGATTTTTTCTTGATGTAGTCTGTTAAGTCGCTGTAGTCTTGTAAATGAAATGCGCTGTCATTTACGACATAAAATGAAGCTGCGATCATAAGAGTCCGTTGGTCATTTACTTGCCACCGGTGTTTAGAGCGCATTCTTTTATAAATATCCATATATTCTTTGAGAATATCAATCCTATTAAAGTTGCTCACCATGATCAACCTCCTTAAATTTGAAAAACATGATGAATTGTTTTGTAATTTTTATTACGATATAAGGAGATGAAAAGTTTCTTATGAATTCAATGGACATTCCATAGTTCATGACGACGAGAAATAGTCAAAGTCCCGGTCATGGCATAAAAAGATAAAATTTGTTCAAATCAGAAGTTTATTCTGAAAGGAGAATTCAGATGGTTCTACAAGTGAACTTACCAGTCCTTATCACTCTTTTTATATTAATAGCTATATTGATTGCGGGTGTGTCATTTCTCATATGGCGAAGTCAAAGATAATTGCAGGAGATGAACACTTGATTTTACAACTAGGCAGATGACGGACCCAAATCTTGCCTAGCAAAAACCACTCGGGAAGTATATATACATAAAATGGTATCATTGTTTTTCTCATAGTTGAACTAACTTTCTGTTTTTCATCAAAGGTTCATGGGTTTTCAGAAGAAAGGGAACGCAAAAATGCCACTTTAAAAGCAAATATTAACGTTGAAGTCGAAGCACATTCTTTGTGATGGCTGACGTTGATTGATATAATCCTAAGAGTGAAAATAGAACTAGGAGTGATTAGCAAATGAGTACAACAACACATCCTCAAGATTTAGGATTATTTCAAACGATTCAAGAACGCCATACCGTGCGGAAATATGAACAAGGTGTAGAAATTCCTGAACAGGAGTTAAATGAAATTATAGAAGCGGCGACTCAAGCCCCCTCTTCGTGGAACTTGCAACATTGGAAGTTTCTAGTTATTGATGATCAGCAGAAAAAGGAGCAATTGTTACCAATTGCTTATAATCAACAGCAAATTGTTGATAGCTCAGCTGTGATCGCTATTTTAGGAGATTTGGAAGCGAATAAAAATGCTGATGAAGTTTATCAAGGTGCGGTTGAGCAAGGGTTTATGACGGAAGACATCAAAAATACACTCGTGGGCCAAATTAATGGTGCATATGCGGGGGACACGCCTTTTCCTCGTGACGAAGCCGTTTTGAATGCTTCTTTAGCCTCTATGCAATTAATGCTTGCTGCAAAGGCAAAAGGCTACGACACGTGTCCGATGGGTGGATTCCAACGTGATCGTTTCGTTAAAGAATTCAATGTACCAGAACGATACGTGCCTGTAATGTTAATAACTGTAGGTAAAGCAGCCAAACCTGCTCATCAGTCTAGCCGTTTTCCATTAGAAGAAGTCGTAGTAAAGAACACATTTTAATTTAGGAGATGAAAATCTCGGGAGTGAGTAAACTCTCGGGATTTTTTTGATTTTGTAGTTAGATTGAGGAGGCTTGTAGTCGGTTTGGGAAGTCCTGTAGCCAGTTTGAGGTACCGTGTATCCCGTAGGAACTTTTGCAACCGGTTATCCTCAAATCACCGTTCCAGTTAAAAGAAAATTGGGCTTGTTCATTGGTTTATATTTTCCAAATGTCGGGTACTGTAGTGTCATAGTCATATCCTCGCAAGGAGGTGGAACAAATGGATAAGCAAGTTGTAGCGATTATGCACTCGTTAGATCAAAAAGAAGGTGTATTAAGAGAGCTTGAAATAAAAGGTGTCGATGAAGAAAACGTTCAGATTATTCACCGAGACGATGAAGATGCTAAACTATATTCGAAGCACTTTGAGCAAGGTGATTATGTCGTTATCGTTGAAGTGGAGAAAGACATTGGGCATATCCCTGTAGATAAAGAAGAAACAGTGAACCAACAACGGACACCCAAAGACCACCACCATCAGCCCCACCATCAAATGAAGCAAGGATTATAAATGCATGACTAAAGATCCCGGACCCTCCGGGATCTTTTTCTGTTCTGAGGTTACAAAGCAAACCAATCATTTCTATTAACAAAGGAAACTGTAACCAATATGGTAATTTTGAAGTGCAATTCAACGAAATTGTGCGTTTTTCGTGGTATCATTGATTCATAATGTAGTAAATTTCTATCTAATTAAAATAGATTGAATCTTCCAACATAATATAAGGGGGGCATCCCATTGCGTAATAGACCAGAACCATCTGTGGTGAAACATCCACATGTTCATAGATTAATTGAAAATGTTGAAAAAGTTGTTGTCGGGAAAAGTCGGGAAATAGAATTAAGTCTGATCGCTTTATTAAGTGGTGGCCATGTTCTATTAGAAGACGTTCCAGGAGTAGGGAAAACGATGATGGTCCGTGCCATGGCAAAATCTATTGGAGCGGAATTTAAACGGATTCAATTTACACCAGACTTGTTGCCATCTGATGTGACTGGTGTTTCTGTATTCAGTCAAAAAACAATGGAATTTCAATTTCGGCCAGGGCCTGTCATGACGAACATCGTTTTAGCAGACGAAATCAATCGTACGTCTCCAAAAACTCAAGCAGCTCTTTTAGAAGCGTTAGAGGAGGGGAGTGTGACCACTGATGGGGAAACAAGAGTATTGCCAGACCCATTTCTTGTCATGGCTACCCAAAACCCGATTGAATATGGAGGAACGTATCCATTGCCAGAGGCTCAACTTGACCGTTTCTTGTTTAAATTTAAAATCGGTTATCCATCAAAATCAGAAGAGCTAGAAGTATTAAACCGGGTGGAAAGCAGGCACCCGATTGAAGAATTACAGTCAGTTCTGAGCTTAGAAGACATCTTGGAAATGAAAAAAGAAGTAAAAGAAACATTCGTCAACGAGAATGTGAAACAGTATATTATCAATATTGTTAACGCTACACGTCAGCATCATGCTGTATTTCTAGGAGCCAGCCCCCGTGCGTCTATTGCCTTGATGAAAGCAGGACAAGCGTATGCTTACATGCAGGGACGGGACTATGTACTTCCGGATGATATTAAATATTTAGCGCCGTTTGCTCTGCAACACAGAATGATTTTAAACTCAGATGCGAAATTATCTAATGCAACGAATGAACGAGTCGTTTATGATGTCGTAGAACAAGTTCATATTCCAACCGGGAAAGAAACGGCTCGATGAGGTTTAGAAGAAGACAGACTCGTCTTCACCTTATATGGACGAGTATAAAATTTGTTTTGAAAGCATTGTTCGTTATTGGGTTATTCGTTGCTGTGTTTAGTTATGCCATGTTCCAAGGCGAGTTTGTAAGCTGGTTTTTATTTTACAGCATGGCTACTCTTGTTATTTTAATGTTGCTCTATTCAATCATTCCTCTTGGGAGTTTTGAAGTGACGAGAAATACAGGAGAGGGTGTGAAACCTTCGGGATCGGAAATGAAGGCGGAGGTGACCATTCGAAGAAAATGGCCCTTTCCATTTCTATACTTAACCGTGGAAGATGAGATGGAGGAAGGGTTAAGAAAACAGATGCCCCCTCATGCCTCAAAAATGATATTCTATCCAACGATCAAAAAAGAGCTCCAGTTCACGTACGTGATTCCTGAACTGAAGCGTGGAAAATACAAGTTATTCGGTGTGCACTTATCAACGAGCGATATGTTTGGCCTTTTTAAGAAGCGGAAATTCGTTCCTATCGAATCAGACCTGCTTGTTTATCCGCAGTATCACGAGATAGAGCGTTGGACCGCCTATGAAAAACACGAGTCAGAAACGATGATGGCCTCGCAAGATTTCGTGGAAGATATGACTTCGATTGCCGGAGCGAGGGAGTATGTACCTGGTGATAAACTGACTAGTATCGATTGGAAAGTGACAGCAAGAGCCAATAAGCTGATGACGAAAGAATTTGAAGAATATATCGGCCAAAACTTCTTGGTCGTGTTAAACAATCATGTTCCGGATGACCTGTTTTCCTCAATGGACGCCTACGAAAAGGGTGTGGAATTGGTCACTTCGATTATCATGTATGCTAATAAAAAGCACCTTCAAGTGGGCTTATGGACAATGGGAAAAGAGCGAAAACTCTTTCACCTTGATAAGGGGGAAGATCATCAAAAGAACATGGTCACTCACCTCTCGCAAATTCAACCAGACCTAGAAGGGAAATTTGCCACAAAGTTGTATGAAACAGAAGAGCAGATTCCATCTGGAGCTACGTTGATTATCGTTTCAGTGGAACTGACAGATGAAATGTTGCACCGTGTCAAAATTTTAGTTTCAAGACGTATTCAAGTCTATTTTGCGCTCATGAATAAAGGGAATGAGACTGATTTATGGGAACGGAAACGTTTCGAGGAACTTCGCAGAATTGGCGCGGAAGCCTATCTCTTATCAGGGGGGAACCTGGATGAGAACGTTACATCATATGAAGGTGGTTAAATGGCAAAGTTCAGAACAAAACCGATAAATTCAATCACGCATCTATTTATTTATGCGCTGACATTTTTACTTTTGTGGGAGTGGTTGCGACCGATCCCCGTTGTAACGAATACAGCAGAGATCCATCTGTTTGTATGGTTTGCTTTCTTTAGTACGGTATTGATTTATATAAGGGTTCCTTTTTGGCTGACGATCCCTACATTAATGATGGCCAGTATTTATGGGTTGCACATTATTTTTTATGAAGGCAGTTTCTTTAGTAGAGAAGGTGGATGGGAAACGGTTAAACTGTTTTCCAGTGAAGCATGGTATAATTTCGGGCTTATTTTTTCACGGGACTTTGCCTATTTAACGGATCCGTTTCGAACGTTTTTGTTTTTTCTATTGCTAGCGCTCATTTGTTATTTACTTTATTACTGGATTTTTCAGACAAGAAGAATTTTCTTTTTCTTGTTATCAACAATTATTTACATCACGGTGTTGGACACCTTCACACCTGTAGATGCATCTACAGCGATTATTAGAATAGTAATCATCGGATTTTTCATGTTAACGCTTCTTCATATGTTGAAAATCCAAGAAGAAGAACGGGCCCTTGGAAAACGTGGATCTTCGTTTATTTCGCCCGCTTGGATGTACACACTAATCTTGATGATCCTAGCTGCTACCTTCGTAGGTGTCATAGCCCCCAAACCTGATCCCCAATGGAGTGACCCTGTTCCGGCGATGCGAACATTGGTTTTAGGAGAAGGATCAGGAACTGGTTCTGGAGTAAGAAGAGTAGGTTATGGCGAAAATGATGAACGTCTCGGCGGAGGATTCGTTCAGGATAACAATGTTGTTTTCAGTGCAGAAGTAGAAGAAGCATCTTACTGGCGCGGTGAGTCAAAGCACGAATATACAGGTAAAGGATGGATTTCAGATCCATCCTATGTGGAGTCAGAGAGCGTATTTGAAGATGAAGTAGATTATTATATGTTTGAAGAACTAGCCGTATTGGAAGAACGGACCGTTTCTATTGTGATGGAGGAGGGTGTCGGGTTCTCTCATTTATTTTATCCTGGTCAGTTGAAACAACTCGATCGCGATTCATTGACGTACCTTTCAGGCAGCGAGGAAGGCAATAATGAATCTATACAATTTAATACGGACACAGTAAATGGGAGAGTCCAAGCGGAGGGAGAAGAGGACATCACCTTAACCAGTTATGATTTGGTCTATGACGATCCCACCTTTCCCATTGAAACGTTAAGAGAGGGTAGTGAAGAGGATCCAACCGAGATCCAAGAACTTTATCTTCAGCTACCTGATGATTTACCGGATCGTGTCGTTGAATTAGCTGAAGAAATTGTTGAAGATGAAGACAATCGCTACGATAAAGCCGTCGCAGTAGAGCAATATTTTTCTCGAAACGGCTTCGAGTATCAGACTACGGACGTACCTGTTCCTGATGAAGACGAGGACTATGTCGATCAGTTCTTGTTTGAAACACAAGTAGGCTATTGTGATAACTACTCCACGTCAATGGCTGTCTTACTTCGTGCATTGGATATCCCAACACGATGGGTAAAAGGGTTTACTGCAGGGGAAGAGATTGAAGAAACAGAAAATGACCGGACGATATACGAAGTGGCAAACGGAAACGCTCACTCGTGGGTGGAAGTCTACTTTCCAGAAGTAGGTTGGGTCCCGTTTGAACCTACGCAAGGGTTTGATAACTACGCTGATTTCGAGGAAGAAGAAATAGACATTGACGTTGACTCAGAACAGAATAATTTAGAGGATCCTGAAAGACCAGACACGGGGATGGATGAAGACTTGTTAGGTGATTTGGATGAAGGGATGGAGAGTGAAACGGACACTGAAGTTAGCGGAGGATCCGACGAAAATTGGATCGATTTCTCTCAGTTCCTCACGCTTAAGTCTTTGTTGATCTCACTTGTAACACTAGTTATGGTCATGGTCATTTACGAGAAGCAGAATCGCTTACAAAATCATTATTTCATATGGCATTATCGTTTCATGGGAAATGATCAGCGCTATTTAACGGCTTACCAGCGATTGTTGTGGATTCTTGAAAACGAAGGACTTCCCCGTGGTGAAGGTGAAACGTTAAGAGAATATGCAAAGCGGATGGACTTAGCGTTAAACTCTCAAGCCATGAGTAAACTAACGAAAACTTATGAGAAAGTATACTATGGGGGTTATAAACCCGATGGAGACTGGGAAGAGCGTCAAAAAGATTGGGAAGAAATTGTCAAGTCACTGAACTCTTGACCAACCTAAAAGCAATTGATAAAATGAATCAGTGATTATAAGAAAAGTGCAAAGAGCCTTTAGCAAGACAACGTAAAGGAAAAATTTCCGTTACGTGCTAATAAGTGTAACTTGTCCGTTTATTGGTGACTTTGCGATAGTAAAACCATATGCATACCTCATATATCCTTGAGAATACGGCTCAAGAGTCTCTACCGGGTTGCCTTAAACAACCTGACTATGAAGGTGGATATTTCTTGATCTTTAGCTGGAAATTCTGCCTTCGTATTTTTTTTGATACGAGGTAGGTTTTTCAGCTTTTTTTATTCGTTACTTAAATAGGAGCGTATAAAAGGTGATCTCCCTGCTCTCACTTGAGAAAGAATGTTCCAAACCTTTCCCTGTAAGTACTCGAAGAAAGGGAGAAGGTCACTTACCTGATTAAAATGAAGAGGTGGAAAAACATGAAGGAAATTAACGAGAAAGTTATCGTGTTAGATTTTGGTGGTCAGTACAATCAATTGATTACTCGACGTATTCGTGATTTAGGCGTGTTCAGTGAGCTTGTGTCTCATAAAATCACAGCTGCAGAAGTAAAAGAAATGAATCCTAAAGGCATCATCTTCTCAGGAGGGCCAGGAAGTGTTTATGCAGACGGTGCCCCTCGATGTGATGAAGAGATATTCGATTTAGGCATTCCAGTTTTAGGAATTTGTTACGGCATGCAGTTAATGACTCATCACTTCGAAGGATCCGTGGAGGCAGCAAACCATCGTGAATACGGGAAAGCGATGATTACGATTGAACATGACTCTAAATTATTTGGGGATCTGCCAAAACAGCAATCTGTATGGATGAGTCATGGGGACTTGGTTAAGGCTCCACCGGCCGGGTTTACTGTAGATGCGACGAACGTCTCTTGTCCTGTGGCATCAATGAGTGATGAAAGCCGCGGGTTATATGGCGTTCAGTTCCACCCTGAAGTACGAAATTCTGAATACGGCAATGAAATGCTAAAGAACTTTATTTATGACGTTTGTCACTGTGATGGCAAATGGTCAATGGAAAACTTTATCGACATCGAAGTGGAAAAAATTCGCGAAAGTGTTGGGGAAAGAAAGGTTCTTTGTGCACTAAGTGGAGGGGTCGACTCTTCTGTCGTAGCAGCATTGATTCATAAAGCCATTGGAGACCAGTTGATCTGTATGTTTATTGATCATGGTCTGTTACGAAAAGATGAAGCGGAAAGTGTCATGGAAACGTTTGGTGATCGTTTTGACATGAACCTCGTAAAAATTGACGCTCAAGACCGTTTTCTTTCGAAGTTAACTGGAGTAAAAGATCCAGAACAAAAGCGTAAAATTATTGGAAATGAATTCATCTATGTTTTTGAAGAAGAAGCAGGAAAACTTACTGAGGTGGACTTCCTTGCTCAAGGAACGCTTTATACAGACATTATTGAAAGTGGCACGGACACAGCCCAAACAATTAAGTCTCACCACAATGTCGGCGGCCTTCCTGAAAATATGAAATTAGATTTAATTGAACCTTTAAATACATTATTTAAAGACGAAGTACGCGAAGTAGGAGCTGAATTGGGCTTACCTGATGAGATAGTATGGCGCCAACCATTCCCAGGACCTGGTTTAGGTATTCGTGTTCTTGGGGAAATTACAGACGATAAATTAGAAATCGTTCGGGAGTCTGACGCGATTCTTCGGGAAGAAATCAAAAAAGCCGGACTAGATCGGGAAATTTGGCAATATTTCACCGCTCTTCCTGATATGCGAAGTGTCGGTGTCATGGGTGACGAACGAACGTATGATTACACCGTAGGTATTCGAGCGGTCACGTCGATTGATGGAATGACTTCTGACTGGGCTAGAATCCCTTATGATGTATTGGAAGTGATTTCTACCCGGATTGTTAACGAAGTGAAAGATGTCAACCGTGTCGTGTACGATATCACTTCAAAGCCACCAAGTACGATTGAGTGGGAATAAACGGACTAGATCATTGTCATAAAAACGAACAAAACCTCTATGAAACGGATTAATATTCGTGTTTTAGGTTGACAAGAACAATTTAGCTTGCTACACTAACAAATGTGAAAAGTATCTGTCGAATATTCGTATAATTTCGGGAATAGGGCCCGAACGTTTCTACCGGGCTACCGTAAACAGCCCGACTACGAATGATGATGCATAGATAGGTGTAGCGAGTTGTATTATTTTTGATCTCGTTCTTATGCCGTCCTGCTTTGTTATTTGTAGAATATAGAAACTTAGAGCCCTGATTCCTCGTGAGGAATCAGGGCTCTTTTTGTTTGCATTGCAAGTTTTAATAGGGATCACAGATTACAATGGTGAAAGGGAGTATGGGAGAGATGGATCGTTATTTTCGTTTTGATGAATTAGGGACTAATTATAAGAGAGAAATTCTCGGTGGGATCACCACTTTTCTTGCCATGGCTTACATCTTATTTGTAAATCCAAATGTTTTAGAGCCAACAGGTATGGACACAGGGGCGATATATGTTGCCACAGCACTAGCTGCAGCAATCGGTACAATTATTATGGGGCTCATTGCCAAGTATCCAATAGCATTGGCACCAGGAATGGGTTTAAATGCGTTTTTCACTTATTCTGTCGTGTTGGGCATGGGAATACCTTGGGAAACAGCTCTTCTAGGTGTTTTTGTATCTGGTATTATTTTTATCATTATTACTTTAGTTGGGATTCGAGAATTTATCATCAACGCCATTCCTGCAGAATTAAAGTTTGCAGCAGGGGCCGGAATTGGGCTTTTCATAGCATTTATCGGATTGCAAAATGCAGGCATCGTCGTAGGATCAGAGGCGACTCTTGTTGAAATTGGAAATCTTGCCAATCCAACCACGTTATTAGCTGTATTCGGTGTTATTATTACAGTGGTGTTTATGAGTTTAGGGCTTCGTGGTGGGATTTTTTACGGTATGATCGTCACAGCCATTGTGGGGATGATTTTCTCTGTCATTCCGTTGCCGGCAGGGAGCCCCATTGGATCGATTCCAAGTTTAGCGCCAACATTTGGGGCCGCGTTCAGCCCGTTTGGTGAAATGGCTTTAGGAGAAATTTTCACATTACAATTAATGATCGTCATTTTGACTTTCTTGTTTGTTGACTTTTTCGATACGGCCGGAACATTATACGCCGTAGCGAATCAAGCTGGATTTGTGAAGGATAACAAGCTTCCACGGGCGCAGCGTGCCTTGCTTGCCGATTCATCAGCAACGTCTATCGGTGCGATCTTAGGAACATCGACTACAACAGCTTACATTGAGTCTACATCAGGGATTGCTGCTGGTGCGAGAACTGGATTTGCTTCACTAGTAACAGGGGTGTTATTTTTAATCGCATTATTGTTCTCGCCTCTTCTTGTAGTGGTGACAGCTGAAGTAACAGCTCCAGCTCTGATCGTCGTAGGTGTATTGATGGCAGGTGCTTTATCCAACATCGATTGGAAAAAATTCGAGGTGGCTGTACCTGCATTTTTCACAGTGATTGCGATGCCTTTAACCTATAGTATTGCTACGGGGATAGCGCTCGGTTTTATCATGTATCCAATCACGATGGTGTGTAAAGGACGTTATAAAGAAGTTCATCCGATTATGTATGTATTGCTCGTTGTGTTTGTATTGTATTTTGTTTATTTAGGTGAATAGCATAGATATAAGGCGCTCTTCTTCAACGAAGGAGGGCGCTTTTTTTGTATGGGAAATCCATCGTTAAGGACGTTGCGTATATCCTGAGGCTGTAAAAGTAACGGCGTTTTCGATTAGTTGACTTAAATTATACTGGTGAGAAGAAAGAATTAAGCATGAAAAAGAAGAAATTGAGACATTCTAAAGGAAAGTTATGCCACCAATGAAGAGGAGGTCTTCCCTTGCCAGCGATTGTTTCAGTCAGTACAGAAATGCCTCCGTATGAGATGAACCAACAAGAAACGAGAGAGCTTGTTTACGATCTGTTTTCAGCTTCCGTATCCCAGATTGATCGTTTAATTAAAATATTCGACCACAGCGGGATCGATAGCCGTCAATTCATGGCTCCGAAATCATGGTATCTCGAATCTCATACATTTGCAGAAAAAAATGCACTATATGTAGATTCAGCGGTAGATTTAGGGGTGAAAGCAATTCGTTCCTGCCTAAAAGGGACGAACGAACGGATATCATGCCATCTTGAAGAGATTGATGCTTTCATTTATATTTCCAGTTCAGGTATATCCACACCAACAATTGATGCCAAAATCATGAATAAGTTATCCTTCTCCCCCCATGTGAAAAGAATTCCGATTTGGGGGTTAGGATGTGCAGGAGGAGCTGCTGGCCTAAGCAGAGCTTATGACTTCTGCAAGGCATATCCGAAAGCGAAAGTTCTGGTTCTTTGCACTGAATTTTGCAGTTTAACCTTTGCAAAAGATGACCGATCTAAAAGTAACTTAGTAGGGACCTCTCTTTTTGGCGATGGCGTAGCTTGTGCATTAGTAGCTGGGGATCAAGTTGATTTAAAAGAAAACAGACTTCCGTATATTGAGGGAACTCAATCGACATTCATGCCTGATTCAGAAGACATCATGGGATGGGATCTTCAAGAAGATGGGCTTCATGTGATTTTTTCAAGAGACATTCCTAACGTTATTGAAAAGTGGCTCAAACCGAATGTGGAAATGTTTTTATCATCCATGGCGGTAGAGTTTAATGATATAAATGCTTTTGTTGCTCATCCAGGTGGGAAGAAAGTGTTAACGGCGTATGAATTTGCTCTAGGTTATACAGAGGAGATGACGGAATTACCGAGAAAGGTTTTAAGAAGTCACGGAAATATGTCTTCGCCTACGGTTCTGTATGTATTGAAAGAATTTATGGAGCAGTCATATGAAGAAGGCGAAAAGGGTTTGCTTACAGCTTTAGGACCTGGGTTTAGCTCAGAGCTTCTACTTTTGAATTGGAGGACGTTGTAGTCATGGTGTTTTCCGTGCTGTGGACAATCGTGGTTGTACAGAGAGTGATGGAATTGGCTTATGCGAAAAGAAATGAGAGATGGATGCGAGAAAGAGGAGCGATTGAGTACGGCCAAAGTCATTACAAGTGGATCGTTTTCATTCATGTTGGCTTTTTCGTGGTGTTGTTGATGGAATGGTTCGTTGGTGTCGGAGCGTTGCACCCATTTTGGCCTGCATTAACCGGTATCTTCCTTATCTTACAAGGCATGCGCATAGGGGTCCTTGTCTCATTAGGGCGATTTTGGAATACGAAAATATTAGTGATCCCAGGTGAAAAACTAGTTTCAAAAGGCTTGTATCGTGGGAGGCTTAGGCACCCAAACTATCTCATTGTATCCATGGAGTTATTTCTCTTCCCGTTAATCTTTCAGGCTTACTTCACAGCGATATTATTCACAGTGATCAATACACTCTTTCTATTGTTCGTGCGAATTCCAGTTGAAGAAGAAGCATTAGGAGTCACCGGAAGCCCATCAGTATTGAAAGAATAAGGCTAAAACATGGAGAATATTAAAGAAAAACAAAAAGGTCAAAAAAGATCAAACTTCTGTCTTGATCTTTTTTGACCTTTGTTTTATACTGAAGTCATTAAAAGGTCAAAGATAGTCAAAGTCAAACTATCAGATAAAGGAGGAAATAAAATGACATGTCAACAGTGCAATCAGAAGGAAGCGACAATTTTTTGGAAGGTATCGGTGAATGGTCAGGAACAATCTGCACAGTTATGTTCTCAGTGTTATCAAACGTTAAGTCAGAACACGATTCATTCAGCAGGACCATCCAATTTGTCAGGGCGAGCAAACAAATCGGAAAGTCATTCAAACCCAGTGCAACAACCAGACCAAGAACAGAAGTCAGGAATCTTAGAAAAGTACGGGAGAGAGCTGACCGAACTTGCGAAAAAAGGATTAATCGACCCTGTCATTGGCAGAGAAAATGAAATCACTCAAGTTGCAGAAGTGCTTAATCGGAGAAATAAAAATAATCCGGTGTTGGTTGGTGAGCCAGGAGTAGGGAAAACGGCGATAGCTGAAGGACTTGCTCTAAAGATCAATGAGGGGAGCGTACCTGCGAAATTGCAAGGAAAAAAGCTAATATCATTGGATGTAGCCTCACTCATGTCAGGCACAAGCTACCGCGGTCAGTTTGAAGAAAAGGTCAAACAACTCATTGAGGAATTAGAACAAGATACAGATATTATTCTATTTATCGATGAAATTCATCAGCTTGTAGGTGCAGGAAAAACAGAAGGTTCCACAGACGCTGGTAATATATTGAAGCCTGCGCTTGCAGGAGGACAAATTCAAGTAATTGGCGCAACGACATATAATGAGTATCGCATCATCGAAAAAGATGCAGCTCTAGAGCGTCGTTTTGAACCGGTTCATGTGAAAGAGCCTAATGTAGAAGATATGATTGAGATCTTAAAAGGATTGGCGCCAAAATATGAAGCGTATCATGGCGTAACGTATCCTGAGGAAGTCCTTGAAGCGTGTGCCAAATTATCTCATCGCTATATTCAAGATCGACGATTACCAGACAAAGCGATTGATCTCATGGATGTGTCAGGGGCAAAGCTAAATTTACATGAAGGATCAGGAAACAAAGATGAAATAGAAGCTCGTTTAGCTAAAATTGAGAAAGAGAAGCAAGAAGCAGCTGAGAAAGAAAATTATGAACAAGCTGCGAAACTTCGCCAAGAAGAACTGAAATTACAGGAGCGAATGAAAAACATTTCAGAACGTGAATTAGTTGTTCAAGTAGCTCATATTCAAAAAATTATTGAACAAAAAACGGGTATTCCAGTACAGAAGCTTGAACAAGCTGAACAGGAAAAGCTCCAGCATTTACAAGGAAATTTAGAAGCAAAAGTCATTGGTCAAAAAGAAGCTGTCACTGCAGTCACAAAAGCAGTCCGTCGTGGACGAGCTGGTTTCAGAAGAGAAGGACGTCCTATGGCATCGTTTATGTTTCACGGTCAAACAGGGGTGGGCAAAACGGAGTTAACTAGAGCTTTGGCAGAAGAGATGTTTGGTGACCGAGAGGCTATGTTAAGGCTGGATATGAGTGAATTCATGGAAAAGCATAGTGTATCTAAGCTGATAGGTTCTCCGCCAGGCTATGTGGGACACGAAGATGCAGGTCAGTTAACAGAATTAGTCCGACGCAGACCCTATGCGATTATTCTCTTGGATGAAATGGAAAAAGCCCATCCCGATGTTCAGCATATGTTCTTGCAAGTGCTAGAAGATGGTCGATTAACTGATAGTCATGGTCGGACAGTAAGTTTTAAAGACACGATCCTTGTAATGACTACGAATGCCAATCCTTTGGATGCCTACTTCAAGCGGGAGTTTATGAACCGCCTAGATCGAATTGTTCAATTCAAAGCGTTGAAAAAAGAGGAGCTAAAAGCGATTACGAAGCTCATGTTAAATGAAGTCATTGAACAGAGTCAGAAGCAAGGTATTACTCTATCTATTACTGATCGTGCTATCGAAACTCTGGCGGAGTTAGGTTACGATCCTAAATATGGAGCTAGGCCTCTTCGCAGAACCATTCAAGAGCAAGTAGAAGATCGGATTGTCGACCTCATTATGGAGAAGGAAAAAGTAACCATGTGTACAGTGGATGCAATTGAAGGAGAGATTAACATTATTACAGAAAACAAAAAGTAGATCATAGGCGAGCCTGAATGAAGCTGTAAAAGCTTTGTTTAGGCTTTTTTAGTTAAAAAATGTGTTTAGTCAGGGTCCGTTATAAAAGGGTGAGCTAATAAATACATAAGGCCGTAAGCATGGGATTATTTAAGCATATAAAAGTGGTTGAATGTAATCTGACGAAAAAGTGTAAACAATGTCGATAATTGTGGAATATTTTGGATATGTTTCTATATCTTTTTTTGGAAATTGGGTTTAAAATTACAAGGAAATAGATGATATAGAAAGATAAAGGTTGATTATCATTATATAAATCGAATATATGATGATTTAAGATATATTACACTCTAATATCAAGATTTATGGAGGGTTTAATGGTGCTTGCGACGATCATGGATCAAGTGGTGGGAATGATTGTGATTATTTTCGTGATCAATATTGTATACGTTACCTTGTTTACAATGCGGATGATATTAACATTGAAAGGACAGCGCTATTTTGCCGCAGCAACGAGCATGATTGAGATTATTATTTATATTATAGGATTAGGAATTGTCTTGGATAATTTAGATCGAATTGAAAATGTGGTTGCCTACGCTGTCGGCTATGCAATCGGTGTTCTTGTAGGAATGAGGATTGAAGAAAAACTGGCATTAGGGTATATTACAGTTAATGTGATTACGAGAGAATACGAGCACGATATCCCGAACCGCCTCCGCGATCAAGGATATGGGGTTACCAATTGGGTGGCCTACGGTCGTGAAGGAGAACGGTTGATGATGGAAATCCTTACCTCCCGTAAATCTGAAGGGAAACTGTATCAGATGGTAAAGACGTTGGACCCACAAGCGTTTATTATCTCTCATGAAACGAAAGCATTTTTCGGAGGTTTTTGGCTTAAAGGAGTGAAACGATAGGTATATGGCAAAAAAGAAGAAACAGCGTTTTTACGTAGAAGAAAATGAAACAATCGACCAATGTCTGGCCCGAATGAAGAAAGAAAACTACATCCCAGTGCGCCGAATGGAGGAACCTGTTTTAAAGGAAGTCAAAGGCGGAAAGAAGAACGATGTAGAAGTAGCGTATCAACGAATTGTCTTTGAGGGAAAACTGATAGATGATAACTAATGATGTAGATCAACCCCCCAGCTATGACGAACGCTGGGGGGTTTTAGAGTGAAATCTTCTTCTATGCTGAAAAAAAGGTAACCTATGCACAAAAACAAGGCATCAATGCTGAAAAAACGTAGTTCTATGCACAAAAACAGTACATCAATGCTGAAATACATTGTTCTATGCGCAAAGCATCCAATCCTGCCCTAAAAATAACCCGTAAACCAATGTTTTTGACAAATGTCCACGTGAAAAGAACACGATCGGAGGCTAATTCCGAACAATTATCTGGAAATACTTTTAAATGTTCGAAAACCGTTGACTCTCCCAGCGCCTATTGTTATGATGAATACAACAAACAAATACGTGACCTCATATAATATAGGGGATAGGGCCCAAAAGTTTCTACCTGCTTACCGTAAATAAGCAGACTATGAGGGAGATGGACACAAATGTACGCGATGAGAGGACAGATTAGCTTCACTGGACTCAATTTTGTTTCGCTCAATTTCGATTGTGCGACAATCTAACATTGTATATCTACTAAACGTGTCTTATTGTCCCTCGTAGTGATCGGATGATAAGAGACGTTTTTTTATTTTATCGAAAAACTTGGTATCATTGTAGTGGTGAAACTTTTGGAACAACTAACAGGAGGTTATTTAATGACAGTTAAAGTTGGCGTGATTATGGGGTCTACTTCAGATTGGGAAACAATGAAATTCACAGCAGAAACGCTTAAGGAAATAGGCGTTCCCTTTGAAACGAAAGTCGTATCGGCTCACCGGACACCTGATTTAATGTTCGAATACGCAGAAACTGCTAGAGGACGAGGCCTTGAAGTCATTATCGCAGGGGCGGGCGGTGCCGCTCATCTTCCAGGAATGGTGGCAGCAAAGACAACGATTCCTGTCATCGGAGTCCCTGTGCAGTCCAAAGCACTTGACGGCATGGATTCTCTTCTCTCCATTGTTCAAATGCCAGCGGGGGTTCCCGTCGCGACAGTAGCTATTGGAAAAGCGGGAGCAACAAATGCAGCCCTTTTAGCGGCACAGCAACTATCCGTGTACGATGAGGAGATTCATCGGCGACTTGAGTTGCGTCGTGAGAAAAAGCGTCAAGAAGTGATGCAAGAAGGAGAGTTGACATGAAAAATATGAGAATTGAACCAGGGCAGACAATTGGAATTCTCGGTGGCGGTCAGCTTGGACGAATGATGGCTTTATCGGCAAAAGAAATGGGTTATCGTGTTGCTGTACTTGAGCCGACACTTGATTCACCGTGTGGCCAAGTGGCAGATTATCAAGTGGAAGGCGCTTATGACGACTTAGAAGCTGCTGGAAAGCTGGCTGAAATATGCGACGTTCTCACCTATGAGTTTGAAAATATCGACTCGAAAACAGCTACTTGGTTAGAACAAAACATGTATCTTCCCCAGGGAAGTGACTTACTTGAAATCTCACAGGACCGTATTCATGAGAAGCAAGCTATCAAATCATTTCAAGTTCCGGTCGTTCGGTATCGCTCAGTGGAAACAGCGAATGAACTGCAAAAAGCGAGAGAAGCACTTGGTCTTCCCGCTGTTTTGAAAACAGGGCGAGGTGGTTATGACGGAAAAGGTCAAGCCGTCATCCACACTAATAACGATATTCCTGAAGCTTGGAATGCACTGCAAGGAAAAGGGCCCTTCGTATTAGAATCATGGGTTGATTTTGAAAGAGAACTTTCTGTCATTGTTACAAGGAGCACGACAGGAGAAATGATGACATTTCCGGTGGCAGAAAATGTCCATAAGAATGGGATTCTGCATCAGACTATCGTACCTGCACGAATCCCTTATGAAATCGAACAACAAGCGATTAAAGTGGCTACCCATTTAGCAGAGTCCTTTCATTTAATAGGAACGTTGGCAGTGGAAATGTTCGTAACCGATGATCAGATGGTCTACGTCAATGAATTAGCACCGAGACCACACAATTCTGGTCATTTCTCGATCAATGCTTGTGAGACTTCTCAGTTTGAGCAGCACATTCGCGCAATTTGTGGTTTGCCATTAGGAAGTACGAAGTTATTGAAGCCGGCAGTTATGGTCAACATATTAGGCGAGCACACCGACTCCATTGTTGACGAATTGTCTAACCTTCCCGATGGACACCTGCACTTATATGGAAAGAAAGAATCTCGCCCTGGCCGAAAAATGGGCCACATCACATTTTTAACTAATGATATGGAACAAACATTGGAAGAAATTAATCAATCACCTGTTTGGAAAGAAGATAAATAATAGGAGGCACATCAATGATTGAACGTTATACACGTCCTGAAATGGGAGCCATTTGGACTGAGGAGAACCGATTTCAAGCTTGGCTTGAAGTGGAAATATTAGCTTGTGAAGCATGGGCTGAGTTAGGGGATATTCCAAAGGCAGATGTAGAGAAAATTCGTGAAAACGCGTCCTTTAATGTTGAGAGGATTCTTGAAATTGAAGCAGAAACTCGTCACGATGTGGTCGCGTTCACTCGTGCGGTTTCTGAGTCGCTCGGTGAAGAGCGCAAATGGGTGCATTACGGACTCACATCGACAGACGTCGTCGATACGGCTTTATCCTATTTGTTAAAGCAAGCCAATGAAATTATTGAGAAAGACTTGCTGAATTTTATAGAAATCCTTAAAAACAAAGCGATTGAACATAAAACAACGGTCATGATGGGGCGGACACACGGCGTGCATGCCGAACCGACGACGTTCGGATTGAAGCTTGCTCTGTGGTATGAAGAAATGAAACGTAACTTGGACCGTTTCCGGCAAGCTGCAGAGACCGTCAGATATGGAAAATTATCCGGTGCTGTCGGTACATATGCCAACATCAACCCAGCAGTTGAGAAGCATGTGTGTGAAGGTTTAGGACTTGAAGCATCACCAATCTCAACGCAAACATTGCAACGGGATCGCCATGCCCATTACGTTGGAACCCTTTCACTCATAGCCTCATCCATTGAGAAAATGGCTGTTGAAATTCGCGGATTGCAAAAAAGTGAAACGAGAGAAGTTGAAGAATTCTTTGCTAAGGGACAAAAAGGGTCTTCAGCCATGCCGCACAAACGAAATCCGATTGGTTCAGAGAACATGACTGGTCTTGCGAGAGTTCTACGGGGTCATATGGTAACGGCCTATGAAAATGTGGCTCTATGGCACGAACGAGACATTTCCCACTCTTCAGCGGAACGAATCATATTGCCAGACGCTACCATTGCGTTAAATTACATGTTGAATCGTTTTGGAAACATCGTTAAAAATTTAACCGTTTTTCCTGAAAACATGAAACGGAACATGACTCGGACATACGGATTAATCTATTCGCAACGTGTACTCTTATCGCTCATTGATAAAGGGATGGCAAGAGAAGAAGCGTATGATCTCGTACAGCCAAAAGCGATGGAAGCATGGGAGAAAGCCGTGCAATTCCGAACGCTTGTGGACGAAGATGCCCGCATCACCGATCATCTGTCTTCTGAAGAGTTAGATGACTGTTTCGATTATCACCATCATTTAAAACATGTGGATACGATATTTGACAAATTAGGCTTGAATGGATAGGAAAAAGAGAGCACCTGCACGTGCAGGTGCTAGATAGAAAATTGCCAATATTCGGATTTTAACTTACAGGAGGCGGCTCTGTTGGAGAAAAAAGGTTGTTTGTATGAAGGAAAAGCAAAACGAATTTATGAAACAGAAAAACCTGAAGTATTGTGGGTCGAGTACAAAGATGACGCTACGGCATTTAACGGTGAGAAAAAAGAAACTCTCCTTGGAAAGGGACGCTTAAATAACGAAATCAGTTCGCTGATTTTTTCTACGCTTGCGAAACAAGGCGTTAAGAGTCACTTCATTGAACGTCTATCTGAAACAGAACAGCTGATTCGGCGAGTGACGATTATCCCGATTGAGGTGGTTGTTCGTAACGTGGCCGCAGGAAGTTTAGTTAAGCGTTTAGGGTTTACTCGCGGCGAGACATTCCATAAACCAATTGTAGAATTATATTATAAAGACGATGAGCTGGGCGATCCATTGATGAACGAGGAGCACATCCAGGCGCTGCAACTAGCAACACCTGATGAAATCCAGACGATGAAAGAAAAGGCGTTAGCCGTAAATGAACAGCTGATTGAGCTATTTAAACGAATCGACGTCCAGCTGATTGACTTTAAACTGGAATTTGGCCGCGATACCTCGGGAAATGTCCTATTAGCAGATGAAATTTCACCAGATACATGCAGGCTTTGGGATATAAAAACAGGAGAATCGTTTGATAAAGATTTGTTCCGTTTTCAGCAAGGGAACTTGCAAGAGGGGTATGAAACTATTTTTAACAGACTGGGAGGACAAGCATAATGACTTACGAAGTAAAAGTATATGTGACGTTAAAAGAAGGGGTATTGGACCCACAAGGATCAGCTGTAAAAAATTCGCTCCATCATCTCGGGTTCGGAGGAGTAGAAGATGTACGAATCGGAAAAGTTATGTCCCTTCGTATGGAAGCGACTGAAGATACGATCGATAACCAGGTGAAAGAAATGTGCGATAAACTGTTGGCTAATCCCGTAATTGAAGATTATAGCTACGAAACTGAGGAGGTTGTCTCTTCATGAAATTCGCTGTCATCGTCTTTCCAGGTTCCAACTGTGATTTAGATATGTATCACGCCATTCAGGATGAACTGGAGGAAGAGGTCTCATATGTTTGGCATGACGAAACGAGTTTAGAAGGATTTGACGCCATTCTTCTTCCTGGTGGGTTCTCCTATGGAGACTACCTTCGATCTGGAGCGATTGCAAAATTTTCGCCGATCATGAAAGCTGTGAAAGAAGCAGCCAATGTAGGCAAACCCATCCTTGGCGTGTGCAATGGTTTTCAAGTTTTGCTTGAAGCAGGGTTACTTCCAGGAGCGATGCGCCGGAATGAGAAGCTGACGTTTATTTGTAAGCAAGTAGGTCTTAAGGTGAAGAATCAAAAGACGATGTTTACAAATAGTTATGGGGAAGGTGAAACAATCACGATCCCTGTGGCTCACGGAGACGGAAACTATTACTGCGACGAACAGACACTGGATCGATTAAAGAAAAATAATCAAGTGGTTTTCACTTACAGCGAAAATATCAATGGATCAATAGAAGATATCGCAGGAATTACGAACGAACAAGGAAATGTTCTTGGTATGATGCCTCACCCCGAGCGGGCAGTCGATATTTTGTTAGGATCAGCAGACGGTTTGAAATTATTTCAATCAATTGTGAAGCATTGGAGGAAACAGCATGCAATTACTACATGAACCATCACCATCCATGATTAAACAAGAGAAAGTGTACAAAGAAATGGGTGTTAGTGATCAAGAGTTTCAAATGATTGAAGACATTTTAGGCAGGTTGCCGAACTACACAGAATTAGGCCTCTTCTCCGTCATGTGGTCAGAGCACTGTAGTTATAAAAACTCTAAAGTCCTGTTGAAAAAATTTCCGACCACTGGTGAAAAGGTGTTACAAGGACCTGGTGAAGGGGCAGGAATTATCGATATTGGAGACGACCAAGCAGTCGTTTTCAAAATTGAAAGTCATAATCATCCGTCTGCGATTGAGCCTTATGAAGGAGCAGCAACAGGCGTCGGCGGCATTATTCGTGACGTCTTTTCCATGGGCGCCCGTCCTGTTGCGTTATTGAATTCCCTTCGTTTCGGTGAACTGAAAAATCCGCGAGTGAAATATATTTTTGAAGGTGTTGTAGCAGGTATTGCTGGCTACGGAAATTGCATTGGTATTCCAACGGTCGGGGGCGAAGTACAATTCGACTCTTGTTACGAAGGAAACCCTCTTGTTAACGCCATGTGCGTTGGGTTGATTGATCATAAAGATATTCAAAAAGGTCAAGCTAAAGGAGTAGGGAACCCGGTTTTATATGTAGGGGCAAGCACAGGTCGTGATGGAATTCACGGAGCTACTTTTGCCTCGGAAGAGCTAAGTGATGAGTCAGAAGCGAAACGGCCAGCTGTCCAAGTAGGTGATCCATTTATGGAAAAGCTGCTAGTTGAAGCATGTCTTGAAGCAACGAAACATCCGAAATTAGTCGGTATTCAAGATATGGGGGCTGCCGGTTTAACCTCGTCCTCCGCTGAGATGGCTAGTAAGGCAGGGTCTGGGATCGAAATGAATTTAGATGAGGTTCCTCAGCGCGAAAAAGCGATGACACCGTATGAAATGATGTTGTCTGAATCTCAAGAGCGAATGCTTCTTGTTGTTGAACGGGGCAGTGAACAAGAATTTATTGACTTATTTGAAAAGTGGGGACTGAAGGCGAAAGAAGTGGGCCGCGTAACAGAAGGACATCGTTTGAAGCTGGTTCATCAAGGTGAAACGGTAGCAGACGTTCCAGTCGATGCATTGGCAGAAGAGGCTCCCGTCTATCACCAACCTTCGAAAGAACCAGCTTACTTTCAACAATTTCAACAACAGGCGGGCTATCGTCCTGAAGTATCAGATTACGGAAAAACATTCAAAGATTTACTTCAACAACTGACGATCGCCAGTAAAGAATGGGTTTATGAACAATACGATTATATGGTACGAACGAGTACCGTGGTTGCTCCTGGATCTGACGCGGCAGTGATAAGAATTCGTGACACTGAAAAAGCGTTAGCGATGACAACGGATTGTAACTCTCGTTATATCTATTTAGACCCCTATGAAGGTGGAAAGCTTGCCGTTGCGGAAGCTGCGAGAAACCTTGTCTGCTCCGGTGCAGAACCACTTGGGGTGACTGATTGTTTAAATTATGGGAATCCAGAAAAGCCTGAAATTTTTTGGCAATTGGAACGATCTACCGACGGATTAAGTGAAGCCTGTGACGTGTTAGCTACACCGGTTATCGGGGGAAATGTATCTTTATATAATGAAACAGCGAAAGGTGCCATCTACCCGACACCCGTCATTGGGATGGTAGGTCTGATTCATAAACTAGAGCATATTACGAAACAGTCAATGAAAGAAGCGGGCGATGTGATTTACCTTCTCGGAGAAGCAAAGCCAGAGTTTTCGGGGAGTGAATTGCAAAAGTTGACCGAAGGAACAATCTTCGGACCTTCTCCTGCGATCGATTTAGAAGTAGAAAAATTACGGCAATCACAAGTGCTTCAAGCGATTCAGGCGGGCACGATTCAGTCTGCACATGATTTATCAGAAGGTGGATTTCTCATTGCTTTGGCGGAAAAAGCCTTTGGAACTTCATTAGGAGCAGAGGTGACGATAGATGATTCCGATGTCTTGGCAGCCTTTTTCAGTGAATCACCGTCACGTTACATTCTTACTGTGAAGAAAAATCAGCAAGAGCAGTTTGAAAACTTGATTCCAGAAGCGAAAGCAATTGGAACCGTCACAGATACAGCAACGATTAAAGTGACAGACAAACAGGGTCATACCCTGATCAACGAACGCGTTCAGCCATTAGAGGATGCGTGGAGAGGTGCCATTTCATGTTACCTGAAATCAAAGGATTAAATGAAGAGTGTGGAGTTTTCGGAGTATGGGGGCACGTAGACGCCTCCCATATTACGTATTACGGATTACACAGCTTACAACACCGTGGACAAGAGGGAGCAGGAATTGTCGTTAGTGATCGAGAGAAATTAAAAATCCATAAAGGGATGGGTCTCGTCAATGAAGTGTTCAACCCGGATATTTTAGATAGTTTGAGTGGAACGGGAGCGATCGGCCACGTTCGGTATACAACAGCTGGAAACAGTGACTTTATTAATTGTCAGCCACTCCAGTTCAACTCCCAGACAGGCAGCCTTGCCTTGGCTCATAACGGAAACCTTGTGAATGCGACGGCGTTGAAGCGTCAATTGGAGCATCAAGGAAGCATTTTTCAAACGACGTCTGATACAGAAGTAATTGCTCATTTAATTAAACGGAGCGGCTATCCGGATATCAAAGATTCAGTGAAAAATGCTCTAACAATGGTCAAGGGAGCTTATGCTTTGGCGGTTCTTGTAGAAGATTTCATGATGGTAGCGCTCGATCCGAACGGGCTTCGTCCATTGTCGATTGGGAAGTTGGGAGATGCTTATGTTGTATCTTCTGAAACGTGTGCCTTTGATATTGTTGGCGCAGAATTTGTACGGGAAGTTCATCCAGGCGAGTTGATAACGATCGATGATGAAGGACTCCATATTGAAGAGTTCTCTCCATCCACAAAGCGAACCATTTGTTCGATGGAATATGTGTATTTTGCACGTCCAGATAG
This sequence comes from Salipaludibacillus keqinensis, assembly GCF_003226325.1. Classification (GTDB taxonomy): domain Bacteria; phylum Bacillota; class Bacilli; order Bacillales; family Salisediminibacteriaceae; genus Salipaludibacillus; species Salipaludibacillus keqinensis. The sequence continues at coordinate 111,199 of NZ_PDOD01000004.1, forward strand.
CAATGTGGAAGAAATCAACGTTCACGCAGCTAGAAAAAATCTTGGTAAACAGTTAGCGATCGAGTCTCCTATTGAGGCAGATGTCGTCACCGGTGTTCCGGATTCCAGTATTTCAGCCGCGATCGGTTATGCAGAAGAAGCAGGCATTCCTTATGAGTTAGGCTTGATCAAAAATCGTTATGTAGGCAGGACTTTCATTCAGCCCTCTCAAGCTTTAAGAGAGCAAGGGGTGAAAATGAAGTTGTCAGCCGTCCGAGGCGTGGTGGAAGGGAAACGAGTGGTTATGATCGATGATTCCATCGTGAGAGGCACGACGGCACGTCGAATCGTCAAATTACTTCGAGAAGCAGGGGCGAAAGAAGTTCATGTGCGTATAAGCTCTCCACCAATTATTAATCCATGTTACTACGGCATTGATACGTCTACGAAAGGTGAATTAATTGCCTCCACGAAAAGTCAGCAAGAGATTTGTGATGAAATGGGCGCCGATTCGTTGTCATATTTAAGTGTCAATGGGTTGATGAGTGGGATTGGCAGACCAGACACCATGGAGAACTGTGGACAGTGTCTAGCCTGTTTTACCGGACAATACCCGACAGACATTTATCCAGAAACAGATCACCCTTACGATAAAGTACTAGGAGGGAAATAACGTGTCAAAAGCATATGAATCGGCAGGTGTGAATATCGAAGCAGGTTATGAAGGTGTTCGGCGTATGGAAAAACATGTGAAATCCACGTTTCGTAAGGAAGTGATCGGTGGTCTCGGCGGATTCGGTGGCTTGTTTGATTTGTCTCAGCTGAATTTGAAAGAGCCCGTGTTAGTATCTGGCACGGATGGTGTTGGAACGAAGTTGATGATTGCTCAAGAGATTAACAAGCATGACACGATCGGCATTGACGCTGTCGCCATGTGTGTGAACGATATCGTCGTTCAAGGGGCTTCACCGTTGTTTTTCTTAGATTATTTAGCCCTTGGAAAAAACGATCCTGAGCAAGTAGAACAGATTGTGGCCGGTGTCGCGGAAGGTTGTCGGCAATCAGGATGCGCTCTAATAGGTGGAGAAACCGCAGAGATGCCTGGATTATATGATGAAAAAGAATACGACGTCGCCGGATTTGTCGTTGGTGCGGCGGAAAAGAGTCAACTTTGGGGAGCCGATCGAGTAAATGATGGAGATGTTCTCATTGGTCTTCCGTCAAGCGGCGTCCACAGTAATGGCTTTTCTTTAGTACGAAAAATCGTGAAGGAAACGGGTTTGGCTTGGGAAGATGTTGTAGGTTCGGCACAAGAGCTAACGCTCGGTGAGATGCTTATGACTCCCACAAAGATTTATGTGAAAGCATTACAGCCTTTTCTTGGTGGCGGACAGATTCAAGCGGCTGCCCACATTACCGGCGGCGGTCTTGTGGAGAATGTGCCACGAATGTTACCGGACGGATTAGCGGCGGAAATCCAGCTTGATCGGTGGGACATCCCCTATGTGTTTCAATGGTTGAAGGAAAACGGGACTTTAACCGAGGAAGATTTACTTGAAACGTTTAATATGGGGATCGGTCTCGTATTAGCGGTAAGGAACGAGGAAGTTGATTCAGTTTTAACAAAGCTGACAGAAGTGGGTGAAAGACCTGTGGAAATTGGACGAGTCATCGAAGGTACTGGAGTCCAATTCGAAGGAGCGTTGAAACGATGGTGAAGATAGCCGTATTTGCTTCAGGAAGTGGAAGCAACTTTCAATCGATAGTTGAATCGGCGGAACAGAAGAAGATTGATGCGTCGGTAGATTTGCTTGTTTGTGACAAAAAAGACGCCTATGTGTTAACTCGCGCTGACAAACACTGCATTCCTGTTTTTTCATTCTCAGCAAAGGATTACTCTTCTAAGGAGATGTTTGAAAAAGAGATCGTAGCTGAGCTTCAACGCCGAGATATTGAACTAATAGTATTAGCCGGCTATATGAGACTCGTTGGACCGACCCTTTTACGGGAATATGAAGGACGAATCATCAACATTCATCCTTCCTTGCTTCCTGCTTTCCCAGGCCTTGATGCGATCGGACAAGCGTTTACAGCCCAAGTGAAAATTTCAGGAGTGACGATTCATTTTGTTGATGAAGGAATGGATACGGGTCCAATCATTGCCCAAGAACCTGTTAGAATAGAAGAGACGGATACGAAAGAAGATGTACAGAAGAAAATTCAATCAGTCGAACATCAGTTGTATCCAACGACAATTCAACATGTGATCTCACAATTACAGAGGAGCGTGAATTAGGTGAAGAAACGAGCATTAGTCAGTGTGTCCGATAAACAAGGAATAGTTCCCTTCGTACAAGAGCTAGAAAAGATGGGTGTTGAAGTGATCTCGACCGGGGGAACAAAGCGTGAATTAGAACAAGCTGGAGTGAACGTCATCGGGATCGAGGACGTGACAGGCTTTCCAGAAATGATGGACGGCCGAGTGAAAACGTTGCACCCAAATATCCACGGTGGTCTTCTTGGTGTTCGTGATAACGACGAACATATGGATGCTCTCAAGCAACAAGGAATTGGCTTAATCGATTTTGTTGTGGTTAATTTATATCCGTTCCAAGCAACGATTGAAAAACCAGAATCGACGTTCACTGATGCGATTGAAAACATTGATATCGGTGGTCCTTCGATGATTCGATCAGCTGCGAAAAATCACAATGATGTGGCAATAATTGTTGATACAGCCGATTACGATGTAGTGTTGCAAGAATTAAAAGATTTCGATGGGGAGTTGTCCGGTGAGCGGAAAAGAAAGCTTGCTGCCAAAGCTTTTCGTCATACAGCGGCATATGACGCGTTAATTGGCGAATATTTAACGAAGCAGACGGGAGAAGATGCACCTGAGAAATTGACGATTACATATAACTTGAAACAAATGCTTCGCTATGGGGAGAACCCACATCAGCTGGCTGCCTTTTACGAGCGCCCGCTAGGAAACCCCGTGTCCATTTCCAGGGCGGAACAGCTTCACGGAAAAGAACTTTCCTATAATAATATTAACGATGCTGATGCTGCATTAGCTGTGATTCGTGACTTCAATGGTCCGGCAGTCGCGGCCATTAAACACATGAACCCTTGTGGTGTTGGGATTGGCGAAACCATTTTTGATGCGTATACAAAAGCTTATGAAGCAGACCCTATGTCAATCTTCGGGGGAATTGTGGCTTGTAACCGGGAAGTGGATGAAGAGACAGCCTTGAAAATGAAAGAGATCTTCTTGGAAATTGTCATTGCTCCAAGTTTTTCGAAAGAGGCACTGGCTGTCTTGACTGAAAAGAAAAATTTGCGCTTGTTAACAGTAAATTTATCTAAAAATGAACCTTCAGAACAAAGAATCACCACGGTTTCTGGCGGGGCGCTTATGCAGGAAACGGACACACTTAGCTACGAAGATGTGGAAGTGACGATCCCAACGGACCGTAAACCTTCTGATAACGAGTTGGAACAAATTAAAATGGCTTGGAAAGTGGTCAAACACGTAAAGTCGAATGCGATCGTATTGGCTAAAGCTGATCAAACGATCGGCGTAGGTGCAGGCCAGATGAATCGTGTTGGAGCGGCGAAGATTGCCATTGAGCAAGCAGGCGATAAAGCGAACGGTGCGGTGATGGCATCTGATGCGTTCTTCCCAATGAGCGACACAGTAGAAACAGCAGGTAAAGCAGGTATTCGCTGCATTATTCAACCAGGTGGATCGAAGCGTGATCAAGAATCAATTGATATGGCAAATGAGTATGGTATTGCCATGGTGTTTACTGGTGTCAGACACTTTAAACATTAATCAGTAAGGGGTGGAGAACGGCATGAAAGTTTTGATAATAGGCAGCGGTGGGCGCGAACATGCTTTAGCATGGGCATTTGCTCGGTCTGAGCAAGTAACGGAAGTGTTAGTTGCACCGGGAAGCGACGCCATCGATGATGAACCAGGTTGCAGATCGGTAAATGTTCAGGAAAATGATCATGCCGGCTTAATTTCTTTAGCTAAAAATGAAGCGGTAGATCTTACCATGGTCGGTCCTGAAGCTCCGCTCGTTGCGGGTCTTACAGATGATTTTCTAGGAGAAGGACTTTCGGTATTTGGTCCGACAAAGGCAGCCGCTCAGATTGAGGGCAGTAAGCAATTTGCGAAGGATATCATGAAGAAGTATGAGATCCCAACAGCTGAGTTTGAGTCGTTTACAGACCTTGATGAAGCGAAGGCTTATGTCAGTCGTGTAGGTGCACCGATTGTCGTGAAAGCAGACGGATTAGCTGCTGGCAAGGGAGTTGTCGTGGCTGAAACGGTTGATGAAGCATTGGACGCTCTTGATGATATGATGGCAGAAAAGAAATTTGGAGATGCAGGGGCTTCCGTAGTAATCGAGGAATGTTTGCGAGGCGAAGAATTGTCTTACATGGCCTTTGTTCACGGACGAACTGTGGTGCCGATGGTCACAGCCCAAGACCATAAGCGAGCATTTGAAGGGGACACTGGACCAAACACAGGTGGTATGGGTGCCTATTCCCCAGTCCCTCACTTAGATGGTGCTTGGTTGAAAGAAGCAGAAGAAAAGGTGCTTAGGCCAATGGCTGAAGCGATGGTTGAAGAAGGCGTTCCCTTTACTGGCATTTTGTACGGGGGATTAATGATCACTGAAAATGGTCCAAAAGTGATCGAGTTCAATGCTCGTTTCGGTGACCCGGAAACACAAGTCATTTTACCGCGATTACAATCAGATCTATTGGATGTAATCACTAGAGTGATGAACGACGAAGAAGTTTCACTAGACTGGTCAGAGGACGCATGTGTCGGTGTTGTGTTAGCTTCACAGGGCTATCCTGGAAGTTACAATAAAGGGACTAAGTTTGACCTTCCAGCTGTGACAGATGGTTCTAGACAGCGTTGGTATCATGCCGGTAGTAAGCGGCAGGGAGACGACTGGAAAACAAACGGTGGCCGTGTGTGCCTATTGTCTACTATGGCGCCTACACTAGGTAAAGCACTGGATGAGACATATGAGGTGCTCAATCGCAGTTCATGGGACGGATTATTTTATCGTAAAGATATTGCCCATAACTTAACGGGAAAAAATGTTTGATCTTGTAGTGTTGAGAGTTGTGTCGCTTAAAATAAATTAAAAAAGGACTGTCCTATAAGTCTATCCAATAGACGTGGGGGCAGCCCTTTTTTTCGTGGAAGAACGTTCCTGTTTCCGTTTGGAAAAAGCGGCACCGGAAATATCCGGCGCCGCTTTTTTGTTCCACAAGAGGGCTTTACCTTTTAGACAGTCCCTGCAGTCTAACACCGGTGGATTTACCAGCCGGTTCTTTTTAATCTTCTTTTTCTTCAAGCACGTTCTGCATGCGGTCAGGGTAGTCGGTGAAAAGGCCGGTGACACCCCAGTCGAGCAGGCGCTGCATATCTTCTTCTTCGTTAATGGTATAAACGTGAACCTCAAAGCCCTCGTCTAGCGCAGTTTGTACGAATGATTCATCAATGACTTCTGTACCGTCGTAGTACTCGAGGTGGAGCCCCAGGCCGACAGCGTACTCAGCAATATCAGCAAAGTCTTCTTCGGTCATGTCTTCCGGAGCAGGAGTGATGTCCAGCCACTCTTCCATTTCACCGGTTTCTTCATCAACTTCCCACCAGAGAAGTTGCACGAGTGGGATGGAGTCATTCAATTCGTTTATTTTTTCGAGGCTGTCCTGATGGAATGACTGAATAAGGACGTTGCCTGCTTCATCAAAGCCGTATTCTTCGACCAGTTCCACCAAAGGCTCTTCCATATCCTCATTCAAATAGGTGGATTTTGTTTCGATATAATAGTTCTCGGCTTCCCCGAATTCATCAAAAATTTCTTCGAGTGTGAGAATTTCCACTCCTTCAAAGCTTTCATCAGCCTGGTCCGGATATTCTTCGTTAAACCAGGAACCAGCGTCGAGCTCTTTCAGCTCCTCGAGCGTATGGTCGCCGATTTCGCCTTCCCCGTCTGTCGTACGGTCGATTTCATCATCGTGAAAAGCAACGAGTTCTCCATCAGCGGTCATCTGAATGTCCAGTTCAAGCCAGTCAGCATCCATTTCAATAGCTTTTTCAAGTGCTGGCATTGTCTGTTCAGGAGCGTGCCCACTTGCTCCGCGGTGGGCAATGACAGCTGCTTGACCGTCCTCTTTCTCTGAAGACTCGTCATTCATTCCGGTCTCTTCCGAATTGTCTGCTTCCTGTTCATTGTTAGCTTCGTTGTTTTCCGGTTCTTCTTCTGCAACGCCGTTGTTCTGGTTGTTGTTTACATCTGTCTGTTCGTCAGACTCTGTACCGCAACCAGTAAGAAAAATCGCTGCTGCGGCGGTTAAATAATACTTTTTCATCAAATCTCTCCTCTTTTTCTGTTGTTGTAAGTATTTCTGCTGGGGGGAAGGCCCGCAGAGTAGTATATCAGACTCAGAGAATCATTCAAATGGATGAGAATACCATATTATGAAGTTTCACTATATAGTAGTGATGTTGTTGGATCGCATAGAACTGCAATTAGTTGGTATAGAAATCAAGTTACAGCGGATAGAGTTGCAATTACACTGTATAGAAGATGGATTCGTTCGTATAACAATATTCGACGAGTTGCGCCACCGCCCCGGAAACGACAATATTCTCTAGATTCTTCCTTTATTATTCCTTGTACAATACTTGAACGTAGCATATAATTACAAGTGAAAGTCCTTTCAAAAAATATGCCTGAAGCATTGTTATGCAAGTAATTGAACAGTTTTTCTTATGCATGGAAAAACTTTTTTAAAATAAAACCACTTTCTTACGATAATGCGAGAAAGTGAAAAACAGTAAATAGGTATAAACGAAATTTTAACGATATCTATGCTAAATATTCTGATTTTTCAAACATGAAAGAGAGGAGAGGGAATCATGGATCAACTAGAGAGAGAGATTTCTTCTTCAAAAGGAAGCTATGGGATGGTTTCTACCGCTTCTAAACAAGCGACAGAGGCAGGAGTAGAAATGCTGGAGAAAGGTGGGAACGCCATCGATGCAGCGGTGGCAGCCGCCTTTTGTTTAGGTGTTTCTGAGCCCCAAGCGTCAGGAATTGGGGGGCAGTCTATGGCGCTCGTAAGATTAGCGGACGAGAAGCGGATTTTTGCTCTCGACGGATCGTCCCGGGCACCCTTTTCATTACAACCAGCTAAAAATCCGAAAAAACCTATTAAATTAGGCCTTCGTTCGTCGACAGTCCCATCAACACCAGCTGCTCTAGGTTACTTGAATGAAACCTACGGAAATCTCCCTTTAGAAGAAGTTCTTGCTCCAGCCATTCGAGTGGCTGAAGAAGGATGTCCAGTGACGGAATTGATTCACCGGTTGCTAAAAAAAGAAGCTGAGCAGCTTCGTAAAGATAAGAAGATAAAACAAATATTTTTTAAAAACAATCGCCCAAAGAATGTTGGTGAAATAATTGTTCAACCTGAACTGGCTGAAACGATGCGGACGATGGCACGAGAAGGGTGGCGCGATTTCTATACTGGGAGAATTGCAGAAAAAATCGTTCAAGACATGGAAAAACGAAACGGCCTGATTTCTGCAGTGGATTTACACCAGATTCCCCTTCCCGTTGAAAGAGAAGTACTTGAAAGTTCGTATCGAGACTATGAGATCTTTACGTACCCTCCTCCGGGTGCTGGGAGAGTACTCGTTCAGATTTTAAATACATTAGAAGGGTTCCCTTCAGAAAATCTTGATCCTGATCAACCGATAGGGGCTGTCATTTCGGCGTTAGCTTTTCGGTTTGCGCTGAATTACCGGCAACGGATGCCGATGCATCCCGATCATTATTTGCAATCTGTGAACCAAATGATGGTGGACAAAGGGTATGCGCAAGAGATCATCAAGCGAATTAATGATATTTATAAATTTGCGTTAAAGGACACCTTTTTACCGCCACCAGTTGGAGGAGAAACGACGCATTTATCGGTCGTGGACCGAGATGGAAATGCTGTCGGGGTTACTCAGTCGATCGAATTGGTGTTTGGAAGTAAAACGATGGCCGATGGGCTCGGTTTCTTTTATAACAACTACATGAGTGCATTTGAGTACAAAAACATGGCTCACCCTTATTACTTACTTCCAGGAGGACGTCCATGGAGCAGCGTAGCCCCAGTCATTCTATTTAAAAAAGGGAAGCCTCAATATCTTCTCGGAAGTCCGGGGAGCAGCAGAATTTCCACGGCATTAGCTCAAGTGATTGTTCGTCTTGTGGACAAAGGGGAGTCATTGGAAGAAGCCATCTCGGCTCCTCGCTTTCACGCTTCGGATACGGGGGAATTACTCATAGAGAAGGAACGTTTTCATAAAGATGTTTATACAGCATTGGAATTATCGGCGTTCGATTTAAAGAAAAGGGACCCATACAGTTTTTACTTAGGGTGTGTGCAAGGAGTGCAATTACCAATCAAATGGCGTGAGTCGTTCAAGGGTGTAGCTGATCCAAGGCGAGACGGATCAGCTGAAGGACCGGCTGAAGAATAAGAAGCGTTAGATTTTAGTAAGGTGAACGAGCAGATTAAAGGGGTGGAGCATGCATGAAAATTGCAGTGGTGTATAACCGGGAAAGTCAAGCGGTCATAAATTTATTTGGAACACAAAATCGGGAGAAGTATGGTCTTGAAACGATCAAGATGATTCGCGAAGGGTTAATTTCTGGAGGTCATCAGGTAAAGACGTTTGAAGGAGATAAAAATCTGATTAAAAAGCTTGAAGAATTTATGCCGACCGTTATTTCTGGAGAACGACCTGGCCTTGTATTCAACTTGAGCTATGGGATTCAAGGAAGGGGCCGGTATATGCATGTTCCAGGTATGCTTGAAATGCTTGGTGTCCCTTATGTTGGTTCAGGACCAGAGACCCACGCCTTGGCGTTAGACAAAGTGGTAACAAAGATGATTTTGCTGCAACGAGGGTTGCCAACGCCTAAATTTACCGTTTTAGATACGCCCGACTCCCCGGTGACGGAAGATTTAAAGTATCCGCTTATCGTGAAACCAAAAGACGAAGCGGTGTCATTTGGGCTGAAAATCGTTTATGACGAAGAAGAGCTTCGTGAAGGTGTGAAAGTTATTTATGAAACGTATCATGCACCAACCCTTGTTGAAGAATATATTGAAGGAAGGGAAGTAAACGTCGGTTTACTCGGGAACAATCCTGTTCAAGCCCTTCCTCCGGTAGAATTAGAATTTGGTGATGGCCCGCAGATTTTTACTTACGAAGATAAAAAGAACAAAAGCGGTCGCACAGTTGAAAAAGTCTGTCCTGCTCCGCTGACAGAAGAAGAAACAGAAAAGATTCAGCAACTGGCTATCGATACGTTCAAAGCCTTGAACTGCTATGATACGGCCCGAGTCGATTTTCGAATTGATCGAGAAGGGAATCCTTATATTCTAGAAGTGAATTCCATGGCCAGTTTAGGTGCAGACGGATCCTTTGTTTACGCTGCCGACAAGATCGGCCTTGATTATAAGGATTTAATGAACCGAATTATTAATGTTACGTGTGAACGCTATTTCGGAGCTGGTTTTCTTGCCCCTACAGACGAAGAGTTGCAAAGTACGGAGGTCCGCCTTTTTAATCGTCTGACGAAAAAACGTAGCTTGATTGAAACCGATTTAAAGACATGGACTAATATCTCGAGCAGAACAGAAGACCCCGTCGGACTTAGCAGAATTCGTAAAAAACTGGAAGACCGGCTGACTAAATTAAGTTTGATCCCTGTGATGGAGTATACGAATGGACGATCAGCTTGGACATTTGAAACGAAGGCCGGGTTGAAGAACGGAACTCTTCTCGTTGTTCCAATAGATGTACCAGGTGACAGAACAGGATTTCCCATCCCATTCAGAACGGAGCAGGAGTGGCTTTACGGTGAAGGGATCGCCTCCAGTCGTGGTGGGATTGTCACGATGCTCAGTGCCCTCAATGCGTTAAAAGAGCAAAAGCTTTTGAATAAAAAGAACATTGGCGTGTTGTTTTATTCAGACGAAGGCAGAGGAATGCGCTACAGCTCGTCCACAATTCAAAAAGCTGCCAAAGAAGCAGCGGAAGTCATCATTCTCCAACCTGGTTTTACTGATGGAAAAGTGGTGGATCAGAGACGAGGAACGAAGCAATTCAGCTTGATTATCGAAGGAGACCCGATTCGAATTGGGAAAGAAACGGAATCGATTGATGTTCTCAGCTCATTCATTCAAAACGCTGAAAAGATTCAATCATTCAGTAACCGAAGAAAAAAACTTGCTGTAGCAGTTCAAGATGTACGCTCTGAACGGTATTCGGTATTAAAGCCTCACCGAGTTTACGCGACACTTTCCATTACGTATATTGATGAAAAGCTAGCATACGAAACAGAAATGGCGATTAGAGATTTATTTAAAGCCAACGCTAAAGGAGTGCGCACGAACATTGAAAAGTTAGTTGAGCGACCTCCACTTATTCGTCAAAAGAATGATCCAATGTTAGAAAGGTTAAAGGAATTAAGTGATAGATGGCAACTACCATTTGGAACAGAATCCAGCTTGTTGTCATCGGCAGCAGGAGAAGTGGGGAGAAGCACCCCTGCCGTTTGTGGATTTGCTCCAGCCAGTAAAGGACTCTATACACCAAACGAAAGTCTTCATCGAAGTGAACTGGTTCAACGCTCGCTGCTTCTAGCTTTATATCTTAACGGTGAATGAGGATGAACAACATGATGAAAGAAAAACTCCCTTTACTAATATCAGTCCCTCACGGTGGAACGGTGATCCCGCCTGAAATTCAAACTGCTTGTTTGTTGAATGAGAAGGATATTGTGCTAGATGGTGATACGTGGACGAAAACATTGTATGATTTCAAAGATCTTGTTGAAGAGTATCATGAAATGGATATAGCGAGGATTGCCGTTGATCTCAATCGTCACCAACACGATCTTCCGCCAGAAAATGCCGATGGCGTGGTGAAAACATCGACGGTAGATGGAGAGAAAGTGTGGGAGACGCCAGGTGGCCTCAGTGAATTGGAACGGGAGAAGTTGATTCAAACGTATTATCTCCCCTACCATCACGCCCTTGAAAAAGCGGCAGATAATCCTCAGGTGAAACTGGCAATGGACTGTCATACAATGCTGGATTACGGACCAAGTCCTACTGCAACCGGATGGGAGTATCGTCCGCTATTTTGCATTGGGAATCGTGGGACGGTTACAGGTGGTCAAGGCGAAGAAACGTTAACGGCTAGCCCTGAAGTGATGACGAGACTGAGAGAATTGTTGGAAAAAGAATTTGAAAGTTTTCGAGAAGACGCAGGGATTAGGGAACTAGTGACGATGAACACCCCTTTTAAAGGTGGGTATATTACTCGTCATCACGGCAATCTCGGTAAATTGCCATGGATACAGCTAGAAATTAATCGCAAGTTATACCTGCCGGAGCCGTCGCTGATTACGGTTCAGCCGAGTGACTTGGATAGGTTAAAGTTACAAGAGTTCAGAGATCGTTTGTATCATGTTTTTTCAGAGCTCGTTAAAGATATTTCTCCATTCCGAGGAAAAGAAGCTCTATAAATGACCCAACCTGCAAAAGCTAACTGCTTTTGCAGGCATTTTTCGTGTGGTTTAGTAAGTTAGCGACGAACAGAAGTAGAGGCGAAGCTGAACGTCGCTAACATAGTGTGAAATGACCACCTCTGCTAATAACGAACTCCCTTAACCAAAAGAAACCAATCAAAAAATCTTGTCCTCCTTTCCTACCTGCACCCTCACTTACATGACCTATCTATAGACTCTCAATACGTATCCGCCACACCCACATTGATCAATATACTTGATCTCGACTGTGTCACTGAATTTTTCATGGATATGATCACTTAAATAGTTTTCAGGATGACCGAAGACATCTGGAGTTACGAGATTGACGTAACATCCCTTTGCCGTTTCCTCGATTGCTTCAATACTATGTTTCAAAACCAAGTCACGATCTTCCGAATATTCCCCGTGTTCCAAACTTGCTGACCAACTTTTTGTTTCCATATATAATCGCCTCCCAAAAAATGATATATGTTAATAATAAAAGGCTCAACCGTTGCTGTCAGTGATCTAGATCCATATTGTATACGTTTTTCCTACAGCGAAAGTGTTTACAGAATCGCCCTCTTGCCGTTACAATGGAGACAACAATATGATAACCGTGTTCGCACTAGGGGTGCTATAAGCTGAGAGACAGGTGAAATTCCTGTTAACCCTTTGAACCCGAACTAGATAATACTAGCGTGGGGAAGTGCAGGTAAGCAACATGTAGCCTGAGTTTATTTAGTATACCTACATGAAACTTCACTGCATCTTCCTAATGGGAGGTGCAGTTTTTTATTTTCAAATCATTAGGGGAGCATCCCCCTGAGTTTTAAAACCCTTTTAGGCGATTCACTGGTGAACATATTGATTTCTAACAATGAAAGAGGAGGATTCAACATGCAAGGTTTAAGCTGTGGAACAAGTCGAATAGTCGGGTGCCGATTCTCGGTCTACCCAATGACGGACAATTTTGTGGAAGTAATTAAAGGAGCTTTGGAAGAGGTGGACTCATCGAAAGTGTGGCAACAGACAGATGATGTGAGTACGCTTATTCGTGGTCGAAGTGAGCATGTGTTTGACGTAGCGAAAGCGATTTTCGTTCACGCTGCGAAAACAGGCGTCCATGTCGTATTTAACGGCACCTTTTCCATTGGTTGCCCTGGAGATTCAGATGCCGATACGTATATGTCAGAAGACGATGTCCGGTTGAATGAACAAAGCTCGCAAAAGGAGCAAGTAGAGGTCGCTTCTCAATTTGCCCTTTATCCACTGAATAATCCAGACTACATGCAAATCATTGCTGATCAAAAGGAAGTAGCCGAAAAACATGGTACGTTCACAAAAGGCGTTCACTATGCTTCTCGATTAGATGGAGATGCCAACGACGTGTTTAAAACGCTAGAAGAAGCGTTCGTCAATACATCGAAAACAAAGGATCAAAGTCATGTGACGATGACGGCGGCGATTTCTGCTAACAGCCCGTCGAAAAAAGATAAGTAGGGAGCGAACGCAATCATGATGAAGCAATGGAAATTGAAAGAAATCGTGTTAATGTCCATCTTTGGTGTCGTTTTCGCTGTGATCTACTTGCTGTTCTATTTTTTCGGACAGGGGTTAAGAAATTTCCTTACACCATTCGGGTTAGCTCCCTTTGGCTATGAAATCATCTTCGGCATATGGTTTATCGTTTCGATCATTGCTGCATACGTGATTCGAAAAGCAGGGGCCGCTTTTTGGTCTGAACTCATCGCAGGAACCGTTCAAGTACTGATCGGAAGTCCAGCCGGTCCTCAGTTGATTATCTCGGCAGCGATTCAAGGGCTAGGAGCAGAAGCAGTATTCCTAGCGACGAGATATCGGAATTTCTCGTTGTATGTTCTCGTCTTGGCAGGCATGTCAGCGGCAGTCTTCAGTTATGCGTGGGGCTGGTTTCAATCAGGGCTTGCTGCATTAACTCCAGGGTTAATTATCGCCACGTTCTCTGTCCGAGTGATTAGTGGAGCTCTGTTAGCTGGTTTGCTCGGTAAATATATCAGTGATCAATTAGCTCAAACAGGAGTTTTACGCGGATACGCCTTAGGAAAGGAGTGGCAGGAAAAACGTGAAAAATCAGCATCTTAACCAAGGTGATATGAAACGTTCGAATCTGACGCCACTCATTCGTGTAGAGAATCTTTCGTTTGACTACGATAAAAAAGGACCTTCGCTAATTCACAATATAAGCTTCTCTCTAAACGAAGGGGAAGTAACTTTGTTAATGGGAGCGAGCGGTTCAGGGAAAAGTACTGTGTCGCTTTGTCTCAACGGCCTTTACCCTGAAGCGGTGGAAGGCTACTCAGAAGGAAACATCTACTTTCGCGGTCAAGAAATTAGCCAGTTTGAAAAAGGCGAATTGAATCAACAAATCGGTATTGTTTTTCAAGACCCTGAAAGTCAGTTTTGTATGGTGACTGTAGAGAACGAACTGGCTTTTACGATGGAGAATATCCAAACACCGAGAGAAGAGATGGCTTCTAAAATGGATGATGTCCTTGAAGCAGTTGGTTTAACGGACTTAAAGGAACGGCCCATTCACGAGCTTTCAGGTGGCCAAAAGCAGAAGGTGGCTCTAGCGTCAGTTCTGTTGCTGGAGCCTGAGCTTCTTATCCTAGATGAGCCAACAGCCAATCTCGATCCTGTGTCCAGCCTGGAGTTTGTTGAACTAGTTAATCAGCTGCAAAAAGACAGAGGCATGGCGGTGTTCATTATTGAGCATCAGTTAGATGACTGGATTTCTTTTACTGATCGTGTATTAGCTCTTAGTCGAGAGGGGGAGCTGTTTGCTGATGGCTCTCCCGACCACGTATTTCAAAAATACGAAAAGAGACTTGTGTCTGAAGGAGTTCATTTACCAAAAGATATTCAGTCATCATCTCTTCACCCAGCGACAAGAACCACAGATGACCTCGGTGGAGAAACGGTTTCTATTCAGAATCTCGATTTTAAACGAAAGAAAAAGACCATCTTATCAGAAGTGAATTTCTCCCTCTATCAAAAGGAATTTGTGGCGATCGTCGGTGAAAATGGGGCGGGGAAATCCACCCTACTTCAGGTGATGGCAGGAATCCTTACGCCGAATAAGGGAAATATTACATTTCTCAATCAACCGTTGAAGCAGTGGGGAGAGCAAAGCCTCCGCCAAAAAATGGGGTTCGTATTTCAAAATCCAGAACATCAATTTATCACGGATACGGTTTATGACGAGTTGGCTTTCGGTATGAAACTGAACGGGACTCCCGAACAAGAGATGAAGGAAAAGATCGATGAATTGTTAAGACATTTTCAACTGCAAAATCATTTATGGAGCAACCCCTTTTCATTAAGCGGCGGGCAAAAGAGACGTTTAAGTGTAGCGACCATGCTTGATGAAACACCTGAACTGTTGTTATTTGATGAGCCGACGTTCGGTCAAGATGCGAAAACGACAGAAGAGCTGATGAGCATGGTGCTTGAGTTGAAGAACAAGGGAACAACGATTGTGTTTGTCACCCATGACATGGATCTCGTTGATCAGTATTGTGAAAGAACATTTGTGCTAAACAAAGGAAAGGTTGCTTTTCAAGGAAGCCCGGACGAGTTATGGAAAAAGGAAGAAGTACTTGTCGAAGCTCGATTAAGGCTGCCATATCGAATTCGTAAGCAGCGTACTGAAGCAGGTGAAGTCTATGATCTCGTCCGTTAATCCAGCATTGAAAATGGTCGCTATTCTGATTCCTGGAGTGCTATTGAGCTTTAGTTTCGATATTTTCACTCCGCTAGCGTATCTTATCTTTGTTGTTGCTTTTACATTCATGTTTAGTAATATCCCAGTGAAAAAATGGCTGCTTGTTTTTACTCCGTTTGTGTTTTTAGCACTAGGTTTTGCTTGGATGACGATGCTCTACACCAGTGAGGGTTTCTCGGGAGGGAGCGTTCTGTTTGAATTTTGGTGGTTTGAAGTGACTACAGGGGGATTGATGGTTGGGATCAGTCTAGCCCTTCGTTCTCTCTGTTTTGTTGCCTTGTCGCTCATGTTTATATTAACGACGGATTCGACGAAATTTATGCTCAGTCTCATGCAGCAATTCAAGCTGCCACCTAAACTTACTTTCGGTATTCTTGCTGGTTACCGTTTCTTACCAACGTTCAAGCATGAATTTGAAGTCCTTCGGCAAGCACACCGAATTCGAGGGATAGGTCGTGCGAAAGGGGTGAAGGGACGTATAGAACAATTCCGCCGCTACGCGATACCCTTGATGGCAAATGCGATACGGAAAGCAGAGCGTGTGGCGATTGCAATGGAATCGAAAGGCTTTACTGGAGAAACCGATCGCACTCATTACCATCACATGACGATTGGAAAAAAAGATTGGGCGTTTTTTGCGAGTATAGTCGGCACATTTTTCATTGTGATCATTACTTCTTATCAATTAGGTTATTTAAATATTTTTGGTCGGCAATTTTAAATTTTAAGGCGCATGGGATGAGAGTATTCCATGCGTTTTTTTGTGCGAAAAAATTCGTTGAAGCGAAGCTCATGTACTAGGAGATGGTGAAAGCGGCGACAATGGTTAGTCGGGAGCGGTACCAACAAAGTTACTAGCAGAAATTTATCGGTAGAAAAACGAGTGAGGAGCGAGAAAAAGTGCTGATAAAAGGGTTTATCGGTAGAAAAACGAGAAAAAAGAGAGAAAATCAGCCGAAATAGAGTTTATCGATAAAAGATCAGGATTAAGAGGTCATCAAACATTAATAATTTTTGAAATCACCCCTAAAAACAATCAAATCATAAATATAAAAAAGGTATTGGCCGCGTTAGGTAGCCAATACCTTTTGATTAGAATTAATATGTGATCGGTGAACCAGGTCCAAGGTCGATACCTAGTACCATCCAGATGATCAGCATGATCGTCCATGCGATTGTAAATACAATCGTGTAAGGGAACATAACAGAAATTAGCGTACCAATTCCCATCTTTTTATCATACTTTTGTGCAAAGGCAATAATGATCGCAAAATACGTCATCAACGGTGTGATAATGTTCGTAGTTGAATCAGCAATACGATAAGCCATTTGCGTCATTTCAGGTGAATACCCTAATTGCATCATAATCGGTACGAATACTGGAGCCATCATCGCCCACTTCGCAGACGCACTTCCGATAAATAAGTTGATGAAACCAGCTACGACGATAAATCCGAGAATCAATGGAATACCTGTTAGATTGGCAGCTTCTAATGCTTCTGCACCATAAACACCTAGCACAAGTCCCATGTTCGTTTCAGCGAAATAAGCGACGAACTGACCCGCAGTAAAGGCAAGGACGATGAACATCCCCATGGCAGCCATTGTATCAGATAGTTGATTGGCCACATCCTTGTCATTCTTAATATTCTTCGTTGCGATTCCGTAGAACAGACCTGGAATAAAGAAGAGAATCGCAATGATAGGAACAAGTGAGTCCATGAATGGTGATTGAATAATACCGCCGTCTTCCGCTCGTAATGGACCATTTGCAGGAAGAACCGTTAATGCGAATAAAGTCAATCCGACGAACAAGGAAACGCCAGCCCAGATAAGGCCTTTCTTCTCAATAGGATCAAGACCTTTTAGATCTTCTCGGTATTCTCCTTTATATTCTCCAAGGCGTGGTTCAACAATTTTCTCTGTGACCCATGCACCAACAAACGTTAATAAAAATACGGAAACAATAATAAAGTAATAGTTCATCGCAATGTTCATACCATCAGCGTAAGCAGGATCAATAATGGCAGCAGCGGCGATAGTTAATTCACCGAGCAAAGGATCCGTAGCTGATAAGAATAAGTTGGCACTGAACCCAGCGGATACTCCTGCGAAGGCAGCAGCAAGACCGGCTAATGGATGGCGCCCGATTGCAGCAAATATAACCGCACCCAATGGAGGTAATACAACATACCCAGCATCAGACGCAACACTTGACATGATCCCGGCAAAAACAAGTCCACCAGTGATCAAACGTTGAGGAACAGATAGAACAAATCCTCGAAGGCAAGCACTAATCAGACCTGTTCGTTCAGCAAGTCCAATCCCTAGCATTGTTGCAAGGACAACTCCTAATGGAGCAAATCCAATGAAGTTATCTACCATACTGGAGAAAACATACTGAATCCCTTCAGCATTTAACAGATTTGTAACTTCAACCATTTCCCCTTCTTCACCAGGGTGCTCCACACTGATTCCTAAGTTAGCTACTACAGCGGATAACCCGATAACAAGAAGCGCTAATATAGCGAAAAGTGTAACAGGATGAGGAAGTTTGTTTCCGACATATTCTACCATGTCGAGGAATCGTTGAAACAAACCTTTACGTTTTGCACTCAATTAAAAAACCCCTTTTCTAGATGCAACAAAAAAACAAAAATTCAGATTTTTCCAATCAGAGTTTTTAATTACATCATAATAAAATACTTGTCCTCAGTATAAATGGATGTGAATAAAATTTGAACACGTTTTCAAAAAGTGGGAATAATGTAATAGTTCAGGCAATTTGCTATAGTGAAATAATTAAATGTTTTTTAGTGCAGTGAGAGGAAGAAGAAAGCCTGTCTGTGAGAGTCTTCTTTCCTCTTCCAAAACAAAAAAAGAAACCCTCTCATGTGAAAAGGTTTCCCTAAATTTAACTATTTCTTTTTCAAATGGTCATCATGATTAGTTATATGAACTTCAGCTAATTTTCGCTTCTTGTTTAATTTGAACCAAAAATATGTTCCGAAAATGAGACTGCCGAAAAAAAAGAAAAACAAAAATAACGAGTCTGTGGCTACTTCCCAAAGCATAAGCGCTCATTCCTTTCCAGTTATGAAGGGTTCATCGGCGAGAAGTCTTCTTCATCCTCGTAGTGATCTTCTTGACGTTCTTCATAAAGGAATACCACTGGACAAAATCGGGTGATTCCTTCAGCTACTTTCATCGAGCCGATGATGACTGAAAGCATAGGGATGCTTTTTAGTGAACGTCTCACAAGTGTCGCTGTTCCCCAGCTTAATAATGTAAATCCCAGTGTAATTCTAATCAAAGCATTCAATGTCCCAATATTTGGTCTAAGCATTTGTTGCCTCCTTGAATTTTTTTTGGAAAATATGACGATATCTTTAGCCCTGTGAAGGGTAAATATGTTAAGATTATGAAAACGGTTTCTTCGTTGGTGTTAGTGACATTTCTGAAGACCCGTTTTATTAAATAGTATTCTATGTGAAGAACTCAACATAAAAAATAAACGTAAGTTTTGAATAGGTGATTAAAATGGTAAAAGGATTTTCTCATTATTGGACAAAAAAACAAATACGAGAGCAGCAAGCGGTTATTCAAGGCAAAATAGCCCCTACAATGGTCGTGAAAAATGCCACGTATTTGAATAGCTTCCGCAAATGCTGGACGGAGGGGAATATTTGGATTCACCACGATCGTATCGTTTATGTGGGACAAGAGATGCCCTCTCAGCAAACTCAAACGGAAATTGTTGACGCTGAAAGTCAATATGTCGTGCCAGGCTACATTGAACACCATGCGCATCCGTTTCAGTTATATCATCCCCTGACGCTTGCAAAGTATGCATCCGAACGAGGAACAACGACACTGATTAACGATAACATGCCCTTCTT
This sequence comes from Salipaludibacillus keqinensis, assembly GCF_003226325.1. Taxonomy (GTDB): domain Bacteria; phylum Bacillota; class Bacilli; order Bacillales; family Salisediminibacteriaceae; genus Salipaludibacillus; species Salipaludibacillus keqinensis. The sequence continues at coordinate 130,476 of NZ_PDOD01000004.1, forward strand.
TTTACATTTAGATAAAAAGAAAGCGCTTACTTTATTAAATGATCTTCAACAGACACCAGCTACGATGCTATGGTGGGCTAGATTTGACGGTCAAACAGAATTGAAAAATGGAAATGATGTATTTGCAGACTCAACCATGAAAGCTTGGCTCGATCATCCATATGTCGTTCAAGGCGGTGAGTTGACAGACTGGCCCCGTGTTCTTCAAGGAGATGATCATATGCTCCATTGGATGCTTGAGACGAAAGATGTTCGCAAGCCCATTGAAGGTCACCTCCCTGGTGCAGGGGAGAAAACGTTGGCTCAGATGATGCTGATGGGTGTGGATGGGGATCATGAGTCCATGAGTGGCGAAGATGTATTGAAACGTCTCGATGCTGGAATGACTACGTCGTTGCGATATTCATCTATACGGCCGGATTTGCCGAAAATTTTAAGAGAATTACATGAAGAAGAGTTCGGGAACTATGACCGTCTATTAATGACCACAGATGGTTCGCCGCCCCATTTTATGAAAAAAGGGTTTATGGAACACTTAATTCAGTTGGCTATGGATGAAGGAGTGCCACTGATCGATGCGATTCATATGTGTACGGTCAATGTGGCAACGCATTATCACATGGATGATGTGATTGGAATGATTGCTCCAGGAAGATTGGCGAATCTCAATTTTTTAAGAAGTAAAGAAGATCCATTCCCGACAGATGTGCTCGCTAAAGGAACTTGGGTTCGCCGCGAGAATCGGCCGTGCTTTCCAGAGACGTCCTTTGACTGGGAAAACTATGGCTTTACTCCTTTGGAATTAAACTGGGAGCTAACACGCAATGACTTCCAATTTTCTATGCCGTTAGGTCTCGAAATGGTAAACGAAGTCATATTAAAACCGTATCAAATCAATCGTGATTTAACTTGTGAAGAACTTTCAGAAGACATAGATGAATCGTTTATGATGCTTATCGATCGAAATGGAAAATGGCAAGTGTCTACGCTTCTTAAAGGTTTTGCGAAAGGTATTTACGGTTTTGCCAGCTCCTATTCCAGTACAGGCGACATCATCTTAATTGGAAAAAGTAAACAAGGACTACTAGACGCCTTCAAGCAATTGAAAAAACAAAAGGGAGGAATTGTTCTGTTGGATCGCGAAGAAGTGGTTGCATCGGTTCAATTACCAATCGCTGGATTGTTTTCTTCGCTAACGATCGATAATGGGTTAATTGACGAGGAAGAAAGACTAAGAGAGGCGTTAGAAGATCGAGGATACCGTTTTGGTGACCCTATTTACAGCTTGCTCTTTTTCTCTTCCACTCATTTACCATTCGTTCGAATTACGCAAAAAGGCATCTTTGATGTGAAAAAGAAAAGGGTACTCTTTCCTTCGATTATGCGTTAAACTATAAAAGTGAACAGGTATGAAAGGTTGATCATTTAGATGAAGTGGCATAACAAAATAACATTCGTTACTATCTCTTTTCTTATGATTGCGCTTTCGGCGTGTGATGGGAACGAAGAAGCAGCAGACGATGAAACAAATAATGAAGCAAATGAAGCAATAGAGCAGGTGGAAGATTCGCCTGAGTCTGATCCTGAGTCAGAGGTCGCTTACACTTATCCATTAACAGGAATCGAAGCGGATAAAGAAATGGATCATCGTGCCTTTGGAGTCATGATCGAAAATTCTATTTCTGCTCGACCTCAAACAGGGTTATATCAAGCTGATGTGGTCTATGAAGTTTTATCAGAAGGACAAATTACACGGTTATTGGCATTTTATCACAGTGAACAGCCAGAAAGAATTGGACCTGTGCGCAGTGCCAGAGACTATTACATTTTTTTGAACAATGGCTATGACGCTATGTATGCATCAGCAGGTGGCAGCCCTGGAGCTTTCGACCTGATCGAAAGCGGAGAAGTGGATTACATAAGCGGATTGGATTTCGATGGTCGTTTCTTCAGTCGAGCAAGTGATCGCTTGGCGCCCCATAATATGTATACGGCGTACGACGATTTAGTTGAAGCGGCAGACTATCTCAATCTGGAAAGGGACGACCGCAAGCCACCGGAGTTACCTTTTTCTGATGAGGTGGAGTTAACTTCTGCTGAAGCTCAGGTGGTGGATATTAATTACAGCAGTTCGACGAACAACGTCCGCTTTGACTATGATGAGACTATTGGGGGGTACATTCGATCTGTTGGCGGCGATCGAATGTACGATTTCGTAACGGACGATCCTGTAGCCCCGAAAAACTTGTTTATAGTAGAAGCCAACCATCAAGTCATTGATGATCAAGGACGACGGGACATTGACATTGAGTCAGGTGGAAAAGCATACTTGATTCATGAAGGTGTCATGATTGAAGCTGAATGGGAAAACGTCGATGGTGTCCTTTTACCTTTTAAAAACGGTGAACCGTTGGAGTTTGTACCAGGACAGACGTGGATTAATTTAGTTGAATCACTAGAGAGCGATGTCTCTTTCAGTGAGGACCACAATTAGAGAGGATGTATGCACAGTATGCAAATCGATAAATTACGTGGGAAAGAATTAGATCAGCTTTTTAAAGCGATATTAAGTTTAAAAGATGTGGAAGAGTGCTACACATTCTTCGATGACCTGTGCACGATGAACGAAATTCAGTCGTTAGCTCAACGCTTGGAAGTGGCTCGCATGCTCATGGACGGCGACACCTATCAGCGGATCGAGAAGGACACTGGTGCCAGCACCGCAACGATTTCCCGTGTGAAACGCTGCATTAACTACGGAAATGACGGATATAAGTTCACGTTAGACCGTGTTCACGAAAAATAAAGCTGAATTGTTGGAGACCTGGCCGCGGCCAGGTCTTTTTTTGGTTGGTGTTTTGCGAGAAAAGGGGTGCTATAAGCGAAAACTGAGGTTCTATCAGCGGACCGAATGTATGTCGATTTGGTGAAATGATAAGAGCGTCCTAATCGCTATGCACAAATTTCGTTAGTCTATGCTGAAACTCACCCGGTCTATGCAGAAATTCCGCTATTCTATGCTGAAATCTCCCTCATATATGATGAAATAACAATTACAAATGATTGATCATCGAGTCTCCCACCGATTTTTGATATACTATTCCTCAGACAATAAATGCAATAAATGATTGGAGATAGAATGATGAAGGCGTACCATGAATGGAGACATGTGTTTAAGCTTGATCCGAACAAAAACATTTCCGACGAGGCACTAGAACAGGTTTGCGAATCGGGGACAGATGCGATTATCGTTGGAGGAAGCGATGGAGTAACAGAAGACAATACGTTGGACTTACTAATGAGGGTGCGGCGTTACAGCGTTTCGTGCGTATTAGAAGTGAGTAACCTGCATTCCGTCGTGCCAGGATTTGATTACTTTTTAATTCCATCTGTTCTAAATACACGCCATACTACGTGGTTAAATGGGCTTCATCACCGTGCCTTGAAAGAGTTTGGACATATGATGAACTTTGAAGAGGTACTCGCGGAAGGGTATTGTGTACTGAATCCTGAGTCGAAAGTGGCTCAAGTCACTGATGCAGATACAGAACTGGATGAAGATGATATCGTTGCTTATGCCCGCATGACCGATCAACTTTTTCACATGCCGATTTTTTATTTGGAATACAGCGGAATGTATGGTTCACCTGCGATCGTAAAGGAAGTGAGCCGTATTCTAGAGCAATCTCAACTGTTTTATGGCGGAGGGATTGAGACGACTGAACAGGCAGAGGAAATGGCGGAACACGCAGACACGATTGTTGTTGGGAACGTGATTTACGACGATCTGAAAACAGCGCTGAAAACCGTTCACTCCGTAAAAAAATAGTGTACAAGCCTCGAAAAAACGAGTAAAATAATAGGAAAATAGAACGTACGTTTGGATGGTGGTATTATGAGAAATGAATTACTTGAGGGGCTTAACCCCGAACAACAAGAAGCTGTGAAGCATGGAGAAGGGCCACTCCTCATTATGGCCGGAGCAGGAAGTGGGAAGACGAGGGTGCTTACTCATCGTATTGCTTATTTAATCGGTGAAAAAGAAGTTCCGCACTGGTCTATTCTTGCCATTACATTTACAAACAAGGCAGCTAGAGAAATGAAAGATCGTGTTGCGCGAATTATTGGTGGGGACGCGGAATCAATGTGGATTTCCACGTTTCACTCCATGTGTGTAAGAATACTGCGCCGTGACATCGATCGCATTGGATTTAATCGGAACTTCACAATTCTCGATTCCACCGATCAAAAAACGGTGATCAAGCGTCTTGTAAAAGAGATGAATATTGACCCGAAAAAGTTTGATCCGAGAACGATCCTAGGATCGATTAGTTCGGCGAAAAACGAACTGAAAACACCGGCAGACTTTGCGAAAACGACGAATAGTTACTATGAGGAAACCGTCCACAAAGTATACGAAGCGTACCAAAAAGAATTGAAGAAAAACCAAGCGCTAGATTTTGACGATTTGATTATGACGACGATCAAGCTTTTTAAACAAGTACCTGAAGTGCTGGAATATTACCAGCGCAGATTTCGTTATGTCATGGTAGATGAGTATCAAGATACGAACCGGGCACAATATGTACTAGTTAATATGATGGCTGACCGCCACAAAAACATTTGTGTTGTCGGCGACTCCGATCAGTCCATTTACCGGTGGCGCGGGGCGGATATTCAGAACATCATGTCCTTTGAGAAGGACTACAAAAACGCCACCGTCGTGATGCTTGAGCAAAACTACCGATCAACAAAACGAATTCTTGAAGCAGCTAATAAAGTGATCGACAAAAACACTGGACGTAAGCCGAAAAATTTATGGACAGAAAACATTGATGGCGAAAAATTAAGCTACTATGAAGCGGATAATGAGCACGATGAAGCTCAGTTTGTAGTAGGGCAAATTAAAGAACATATGAATAGTGGAAAATATAGTGCAACAGATATTGCTGTTTTGTATCGAACCAATGCTCAATCCCGTGTCATTGAGGAATTGTTTGTAAAGTCCAATTTATCGTATACCATTGTTGGGGGCACCAAGTTCTATGACAGAAAAGAAATAAAAGACTTACTTGCATACTTAAGACTTGTGGCAAACCCAGATGATGACATTAGTTTTCGTCGAATCATTAATGTACCGAAGCGAGGAATCGGTAATACAACGCTAGATAAAATTCAAGCCTACGCGAATCATCATGATTTGTCGTTGTTCCAGACGGTCCAAGAAATTGACCAAATTGGATTAAGTGCCAGATTTACGAAAACGTTAAGAGAATTCGCAGGACAACTTCGTGGATGGGTTGAGATGCAAGAATATTTACCTGTTATGGAACTTGTTGAAGAATTGTTAGAAAAAACAGGCTATCGTGACATGTTGAAAAATGATAAAAGCCTTGAAGCAGAAGGACGATTAGAGAACATTAATGAATTTCTAACAGTAGCTAAAGAGTTCGAAGATGTAAACGAGGACAAAACTCTCGTGGCATTCTTGACGGACTTAGCACTGATTGCTGATATTGATAAAGTTGAAGATGACGAGGAAGCAGAGGAGAAAATCCTCCTTATGACCCTTCACTCAGCTAAGGGTCTTGAATTTCCAGTCGTATTTCTCATTGGCTTAGAAGAAGGAGTCTTTCCTCACAGCCGTTCTTTAATGGAAGAAGTGGAAATGGAAGAGGAGCGACGGCTAGCTTATGTTGGGATTACGAGAGCGGAACAGCGTCTCTACATGAGTCGGGCCAGAATGCGGACGTTATATGGTCGAACAAACATGAACCCTCCTTCTCGCTTCTTAAACGAAGTGCCGCAAGAATTATTGGAAAACGTTCAAGGAGATAAAGCAGAAGCTACCCCTCCATGGATGCAAACTTCAAGATCAGGGGGAGGCCCGTCGCAAACAGCTTCATCAAACCGGAGTATGTCTGCACCGCGTCGAAAGGCAGTGGAACGCCCCCAATCTACAAAAACTGAAGGAGCTAGCTTCGATTGGGCGGTTGGAGATAAAGCTTCTCATAAAAAATGGGGAACAGGAACGGTTGTGAGTTTGAAGGGGAGCGGCGAAAATGTTGAATTGGATATTGCTTTCCCTCAAGTGGGAGTGAAACGATTAGCAGCTAAATTTGCACCGATTACGAAAGGGTAAGGTGGAACGTGTATGTCAAATGAACAAGTGAAATCGAGGATAGATCAATTAACCGACCAATTAAATGATTACGCTCATCATTATTATGTCTTGGATCAGCCAAAGGTTTCTGATGCAGAATACGATCAGCTTCTTCGCGATCTTATAGATTTGGAGAAGAATCATCCGAATTTAAAGCGAGAGGACTCTCCAAGTGAGCGAATTGGTGGAGAGCCGTTAGATCACTTTCGTAAAGTTCAGCATGACGTTCCCATGCTTAGCCTCTCTAACGCTTTTGATTCTGGAGAACTTCGTGATTTTGACCGAAGAGTCCAGCAAGGGCTAGGTCATGAAACTTCTTATAGTTGCGAATTGAAAATCGATGGATTGGCGGTAACGTTAAAATATGAGTCCGGGCGATTTATTCAAGGTGCAACGAGAGGGGATGGAACGACAGGTGAAGATATTACAAAGAACTTGAAAACCATTGCTTCCATACCGTTAAAGCTGAAAGAACCAGTCGATATCGAAGTTCGAGGAGAAGCCTTTATGCCGAAAAGCTCGTTTAATCGGCTGAATAAAGCGAAAGAGGCAAACGAGGAAGCGTTATTTGCAAACCCGAGGAATGCGGCAGCGGGTTCATTGCGCCAACTTGATCCAAAAATTGCGGCGAAACGCCATTTAGATGTTTTTATTTACTCCGTTGGAAAATTGACTGAAAAACAACTAGATTCTCACCAAGAATCTCTCACATACGTCAGTGAACTGGGATTTAAAATTAATGATCAAGCGAAGCACTGTAACAATATAGAAGAGGTCGTTGAGTTTTGCGAAGGCTGGCTTGAAAAACGAGCGGATCTCTCATACGAAATTGACGGGATCGTGATCAAAGTAGACAGCTTAAAAGATCAACAAGCTCTTGGTTTCACAGCGAAAAGCCCTCGGTGGGCAACAGCATTTAAGTTTCCGGCAGAAGAAGTCGTCACTACATTAAGAGATATTGTGTTAAGTGTGGGACGAACAGGTGTCGTGACCCCGACGGCTATCCTTGATCCTATTTCAGTAGCGGGGACAACTGTTCAGCGGGCATCTCTTCACAATGAAGATTTAATTCGTGAACAAGATGTGAAGATCGGCGACAAAGTCACAATAAAAAAAGCTGGAGACATCATCCCAAAAGTAGTAAATGTCCTCTCGGATCAACGCACAGGAGAAGAGAAAGACTTTCACATGCCTACAGAGTGTCCTGAATGTGAAAGCGAATTGGTTCGGATTGAAGGAGAAGTGGCTTTGCGCTGCGTGAACCCAAAATGTCCTGCTCAAATTCGTGAAGGATTGATCCATTTCGTTTCTCGCAACGCGATGAATATAGACGGCTTAGGTGAGCGTGTTATTACGCAGCTTTTTGAACACGAACTAGTAGAAGATGTGGCCGATATTTATCGCCTTAAGCGTGAAGAACTGGTGAAACTGGAGCGCATGGGTGAAAAGTCCGTCGACAACTTGTTAAAGGCTATTGAAGTGACGAAAAACAATTCACTGGAAAAACTCTTATTCGGACTAGGTATTCGTTTTGTCGGTTCTAAAGCTGCCAAGACATTAGCGATGAATTTTGAAACGATGGATGCTCTGCAACGTGCGTCCGTTGAAGAATTGGAAGCTGTAGATGAAATCGGTACAAAAATGGCCGATGCAATTGTAACTTACTTTGAAAAAGAGGAAGTGCAGGAATTGCTAGCTGAACTGAACGAATTAGGTATCAATATGATCTATAAAGGACCGAAGCTTCAAACGGCGCAAGAGTCAGACTCTGTTTTTGCAGGAAAAACAATTGTGCTAACGGGATCGATGGAACAAATGTCTCGTAAGGATGCGAAGGAAGAAATTGAAGCAAAGGGCGGCAAAGTGACAGGGAGTGTGACAACTAATACCGACCTCTTGATTGCTGGAGAAAAAGCAGGGTCCAAACTGAAAAAAGCAAAAGAACTGAACATTGAAGTTTGGGATGAAGCCCGATTTGTCGAGGAACTAGGCTAAATTTCACAGTTAAAATCATGAGTAAGGTTAGACTAGACCATGTCATGAGTTTATGAGAAAATGGCTAGTAGATCTGAAAACGCAACTCGATTGAACGATAGGTCAGGCGAGGACGCCATAAGGTCGATGGCGAGGAGTGTGAATGAATGAAAAAATGGAGTTTACTAAGTCTCGCTTCCGTTATGTTCTTAGCAGGATGTATACCATCTGTAGAACGAACAGAAGAAGATGTGATCGTTGTAGAGGAAACAGAAGAGGAAGAAGAAACGGAATACGTGATTACCCCAACTATTGACACTCCTGATCGATATTATCGAAACGTGTTAAAAGATGGGACGTATAATCGAAGTCAAGCACGGGGAGTCGTGGCTGATGCTATGGAAAACCGTGTAGATATCAATCAATTTGAATTGGGACTAATTGAGATTGCAAGTGGTTTTTACGATCAAGAAGATTACTACTTCCAAGAGGGACAATTTCTAAGCGGAGAGCGAATTAATAGCTGGATACGCAGATATAATTCCGATGAAGAAAATGGAAATGTACACGGATTAAATCCTTCTCTAGGGGAAGGGGATTCTTTAGAAGAACGAATGAGGGACAATCCACTCGTGTTATCTCACGTTATGGAACATAACTATTATTACGGTAGTGAAGAAGAAGGTGTGAACCTTGGGGGCGTTGTGATCGGAATATCTTTACGCTCAGTTTACTATTTCCAAACAGAAAATGAAGACGGGCGCTTGAATTTCCATGAAGAGCCGTTAGATCCCGAATATACAGAAGAAAAAGGAAGAGAATTCGCTCAGGAAATTCTTGAACGCTTGCGGGAAATGGAAGGTTTAGAGGAAGTACCGATTACATTTGCTCTATACCAAGAAGAGTCAAGAGGAGCAGTAGCTCCAGGGTCGTTCATTGGGGTGGCAGAAGCAGGTAGCGGTCAGTCTGAACTACAAAGTTGGGAAGCGATTAGTGAAGATTTTATTGTTTTCCCTTCTGCAGATGCTAGAGATAGACAGCCTAATATTTCCAGTAGTTTCTCTCAGTTTAGAGAAGACATCGAGGAGTTCTTTGACCGAACGGTTGGAGTTGTAGGTAAAGGTCGTTACAAGAATGAATCCCTTGAAGAATTAAAGATTGAGATAAACATTCAATCTCACGGAAAAGCGGAAATCATTGCCCTTACTCAATTCATCAGTGGGAGAATCGATTCTACATTTTCAGTAGAATCCCCAATCTATGTGTACGTTGAATCGATAAATGGACCAGAATCTTTGATCATTAATTACCCTGATCAAGAACCTTATATTCATGTTTACAAATAACGACGGAAAACTCCCGAATAAGTTCGGGAGTTTTTTTATGGGCTGCTAGTTTAAGCCGTTCTCTAGCCAGTATAAGTCTCAGTCTCATTGTAGCCACTAAAAAAAAATTGTCGAAAATTAACACGTCACCCTAGCGAATAATGTCCTAAACGATTTATATAAGACTAAAGGCCGATTGTGAGAAACTAAGGCATTTTTGAGAACAAATCAAATTAATTTTCATTTTTCATGATGAATATATATGTCTGAATATGGACGAGAACGAGTACATACAAATTGTAAATGTATAAATATACACATTAAATCAAAATAAGAAAATAATTAAAATGTTCTGATAAATATAATGTGTTATAGTTCTGCTTATGACTTTCCGGTCGAAAAAAGAGGATATTTTGGATAATTCGGAGAATTGTATAGTGTTGCATATATAAGATAAGATAAGGTATCTTATATAATGACATACTTTTTTAGATTTTTAATTTATCTGAAGGTTATCAGAGAGGTACAGACGAAGGAGGTGATCCCATGGAACACGCTTTAACGACAGCGACCTGGTTCTGGTTATTTGTTCCGATGCCAATATTAGTGATTTTATCAATTATTACATTCTTTACTGAGAGGAGAGAGTAGTTATGGATACTTCTACGTTAATTACGTTTATTATTTATTTAGTAGGTATGCTTGCCATCGGGCTTGTGGCCTATAAAATGACGAGCAATTTGTCGGATTATGTTTTAGGAGGACGTCGATTAGGCGGGGGTGTAGCTGCATTAAGTGCAGGGGCATCTGATATGAGTAGCTGGCTATTATTAGGACTGCCTGGTGCCATGTACGCGTCTGGGATGACAGAAATATGGATCGGGGTAGGTCTTGCAATCGGTGCTTATTTAAACTGGCAGTTCATTGCAACACGTCTTCGAATGTACACAGAAATTGCTGGTGATTCAATTACGCTTCCTGATTTCTTTGAAAACCGATTTAAAGATGATTCGAAAATATTACGCATTGTTTCAGCCCTTGTTATTTTAGTGTTTTTCGCGTTTTATACCTCATCTGGTTTAGTTGGTGGAGCTATTTTATTTGAAAGTTCATTTGGATTTTCATATACACAAGCGTTATGGATAGGAGCTATCGTTATAATTTCCTATACATTCTTAGGTGGTTTCTTGGCCGTTTCTTGGACAGACTTTGCACAGGGAATTTTGATGTTCTTAGCATTGGTGATTGTGCCGATCGTAGCCATTTCTCAAATGGGTGGCTGGGGTGAAACTGTTCAGGCAGTAGGCGAAATTGATCCTGTCTACTTAGATGTATTTACGGGTACATCAGCGCTCGGAATTATTTCATTATTAGCTTGGGGACTTGGTTACTTTGGTCAGCCTCATATTATTGCACGTTTTATGGCGGTAAAATCAAAAGCAGAGATCCCAAAAGCTCGTTTAGTCGGAATGACATGGATGGTATTTGCATTGTTCGGTGCGATTTTCACAGGTTTCGTTGGGATTGCTTACTTTGCAGATGCTCCTTTAGACAATTCTGAAACAGTGTTCATTGAGTTTACTCAAATCTTATTCCATCCTTGGGTATCAGGCTTTTTACTTGCTGCGATTTTAGCAGCAATCATGAGTACGATTGACTCCCAATTACTTGTGTCATCTAGTGCGCTTACAGAGGATTTTTATAAAGCGATTTTCCGTAAGAACGCATCACAGAAGGAATTGGTTCTCGTCGGTCGATTAGGTGTGGTAGGAATTGCGCTCTTTGCGATCTTGTTGGCTTATAACCCTGAATCTACTGTGTTAGACTTAGTCGGTTATGCTTGGGCTGGTTTTGGAGCGGCCTTTGGTCCCGTTGTTATTTTAGCTCTTTTCTGGAAGCGAATGACGAAGTGGGGCGCACTAGCAGGAATGGTCGTTGGTGGTGTAACCGTCATTTTATGGGACATTTTACCAACCCCTGCTCTATATGAAATCGTACCTGGGTTTATCTTGGCTTGGATCGCTGTATACGTCGTTTCCTTGTTGAGTGGTGAACCAGAAAAAGAAATTCAAGATCAATTTGATCAATTCAAAGAAACGTTATAAGATATCTAAGCCCTCAAGCAGTCGCTTGAGGGCTTTTACTTAGCTTAATGAAAAGTTAGAGTGCGTTTACAAGTTCAAATAGATGAGTGATGTCATATATTTTTAGGCCTCATAACGGTATGATTGCTTGTGTAGTGCTTCTTTGGTATGATCATACTATTGTAAAGAGACGTATTGAGCAAATATTCTTTCAACTTATGGAGGTGGATGTAATGGAACGTATTACGAAAAATCAAGTGAAACACGTGGCTCATCTAGCCAGATTGAATTTTAATGAAGAAGAAATTGAAAAGTTTGCTTATGAATTAGATGAAATCATTGGTTTTGCTGAACAGTTAAATGAAATTGAAACATCAAATATTGAACCGACTTCACATGTTTTAGATGTGAGAAACGTCTTAAGAGAAGATGAGAAGAAAGAATCTCTATCCAGTGAAGATGCAATGAAAAATGCACCAGACCAGAAAGACGGACAATTCAAAGTCCCGTCTGTGCTTGATTAAGGAGGGAACCGAATGGAACTGTTTGATTATAAATTACGTGATTTACACGAGCTTTTACATAAAGAAGAAGTTTCCGTCACAAATTTGGTAGAAGCGTCCTATAAAAGGATTGAAGAAGTGGATGAGAAGATTGGGGCATTTCTACGATTGAACAAAGAGGCTGCTCTTGAGCAGGCGAAAGAACTTGACGATCAACTGAAAAAAGGTGAAATGGATCCTGCGGATACACTATTTGGCTTGCCGGTAGGGATTAAAGACAATATTATCACGAAAGGGCTGAAGACCACTTGTGCCAGCCAATTGCTTGATAACTTCGACCCTGTCTATAATGCCACGGTCGTTGAAAAACTTGCCGCAGCGAAAGCAGTGACGATAGGGAAGTTAAATATGGACGAATTTGCTATGGGTTCGTCAAATGAGAATTCCAGCTACAAGCAAGTAAGGAATCCTTGGGACTTGAATCGAGTACCTGGTGGATCTAGTGGTGGATCAGCTGCTACTGTCGCGGCGGGGGAAGTACCGTTTTCTCTAGGTTCAGACACAGGTGGGTCAATCAGACAGCCAGCAGCATTTTGTGGAGTTGTTGGACTTAAGCCCACTTACGGTAGAGTATCACGGTATGGTCTCGTAGCCTTTGCATCATCGCTAGATCAAATAGGACCTCTCACTCGTTCTGTAGAAGATAATGCTTACGTCATGCAGCATATTGCAGGACACGATGAGCGTGACTCTACTAGTGCCAATGTGGATGTGCCAGATTATCTTGCTGCCTTAGACGGAGATGTAAAAGGGATGAAAATCGGTGTACCTGAAGAATATTTGGGTCATGGTATTGATGAGGGTGTTAAACAAAAAGTAAATGAGGCTTTGAAGAAATTAGAGGAACTAGGAGCGATTGTTCAGAAAGTATCCTTACCTCATTCTAAATATGCTCTTGCAACCTATTATATCCTTGCTTCATCTGAAGCATCTGCGAACTTATCCCGTTTTGATGGGATCCGGTATGGTGTTCGTAAAGAACAGGACCATTTACTTGAAACATATAAGCATACAAGAAGTGAAGGATTTGGCAACGAAGTAAAACGAAGAATCATGTTAGGGACATTCGCTCTCAGTTCCGGCTATTACGACGCCTATTACAAAAAAGCACAGAAGGTTCGAACATTAATTAAACAAGACTTTGAAGATTTATTCTTAAACTACGATGTTATTATCGGGCCAACCACTCCAACAACAGCTTTTAAATTTGGAGAAAACTTGGACGATCCATTAACGATGTATGCCAACGATATTTTGACAATCCCTATGAATTTAGCAGGTGTGCCGGCGATCAGTGTCCCTTGTGGATTAGCTGACGGATTACCTGTAGGATTGCAAATTATAGGTAAACACTTCGATGAAGAATCTGTTTATCGTGTGGCTCATGCATTTGAACAAGCGACGGACCACCATAAATTAAAGCCGGAGTTATAGGAGGGAGGAACTTACATGAGTTTTGAAACGGTAATTGGATTAGAAGTACACGTGGAATTAAAAACAAATTCGAAAATCTTCTGTAGTTGTTCCACAGAATTTGGCGCACCACCAAATACTCATACATGTCCTGTATGTCTTGGGCACCCTGGAGTTTTGCCCGTCTTAAACAAACGGGCTGTTGAATTTGCCATGAAAGCATCGATGGCTTTGAATTGTGAAGTAGCAGAAATGACTAAATTCGACCGGAAAAACTATTTCTACCCTGATAACCCTAAAGCTTATCAGATTTCTCAATTTGACCGACCGATCGGTGAAAATGGCTGGATTGAAATTGAAGTAAATGGTGAGAAGAAACGTATTGGCATCACCCGTCTGCATATGGAAGAGGACGCTGGAAAACTGACCCATGATGAAGAAGACGGTCATACTCTGGTAGATTATAATCGTGTAGGGACACCTCTCGTAGAAATCGTATCTGAACCGGATATTCGGACTCCAGAAGAGGCTTACGCTTATTTGGAAAAGCTAAAGGCCATTATGCAATATACCGAAGTCTCGGATTGTAAAATGGAAGAAGGCTCGCTGCGGTGTGATGCGAACATTTCTCTACGTCCTACCGGACAAAAAGAGTTCGGGACGAAAGCAGAATTAAAAAACTTAAATTCCTTTACTAATGTGCAAAAAGGTCTTGCATACGAGGAGAAACGCCAAGCAGAAGAGCTGTCAAACGGAGGAAAGATTCTCCAAGAAACAAGACGATGGGATGATGCAGGTAAGAAGACGATCTTGATGAGAGTGAAAGAAGGATCTGATGATTACCGATACTTCCCTGAACCGGATCTAGTGAACCTTTATATTCAAGAGGATTGGAAGGAACAAGTTCGACAAGAAATCCCTGAACTTCCTGACGCTAGACAAAAACGCTACATTCATGAATTAGGTTTACCGGAATATGATGCTGGCGTTCTCACGCAACAAAAAGCAATGAGCGACTTTTTCGAAGCGGGGTTAAAATTAGATGGACCGGCTAAACCGTTATCTAACTGGTTAATGGGAGAAGTCAGTGCTTATTTAAACGACAAGAACAAAGACATTACAGATGTTCCAATGAAACCTGAAGCACTAGTCAAAATGATTCAACTCATTGAAAAAGGAACCATTTCGTCCAAAATTGCGAAGAAAGTATTCAAGGAACTGATTGAAAAAGGAGGCGATCCAGACAAGATCGTCAAAGATAAAGGCCTTGTACAAATCAGTGACGAAGGTGAAATTCGTAAGATGGTGAATGAAACTTTAGACAATAACCAACAGTCTATAGACGATTTCAAGAACGGTAAAGATAAAGCGATTGGCTTCCTAGTAGGTCAAATCATGAAAGCCTCTAAAGGAAAAGCAAATCCACAAATGGTTAATCAGCTGTTAGTGGAAGAAATAAAACAACGCTAATAAAAGAAGCAAAAGCCTCCTATTTTAATGGGAGGCTTTTGGATTTTTTGATTGTGAAGACGTTCCCCACCTTGATCAACCTACTCGTAAACGAGAGAATAACCATGAATAAAAAAGAGATGATAAGGATATATTGTTTTATCGGTGAATCTGCAGATTTGAGGAATTAGAACACACTTAAGGGAACTTTACTCGATGGTCTTATATGTTAAAATCATTAACATGTGTGAGAAAACATCCTTGTATATACAAGGGGACTAAAAATATTTCTTGATGATGGAAGAAGGGTATGAGACAAGCAAAATGAATGAATTCATAAAATTAGTTATCAGTATACTAAGTGTTGTTGGTTTAATCATTGTTGGAATTGCAGGAATGGTTTTAATTAGCTCAGCTTTGTTTCAAACGGAGATCATCGTCCAATCTTGGACAGCCTTATTTCTTTTTGCTTTTGGGACGTTTTTATGGATTGTTCCTTTGCAAGTCATTGATTGGATGAAACTGATTCCAGTTCAAAGAAGATTAAGGAGAATCATTTATCCTTATTTTATTACGTTTATTCAAATCGTTTTTTTCGCTGTCTATATGATTGGTTTGAATGTAACGATCAGTGACGTTGTATTCACTAATATGGGACTTATCTCATTTATTAGTGTCATAGTCTTTGTGGCCAATCTTGTTTACAGTCAATTCGTCCGGTATATTCGTAAGTACAAAAAAGCACGAGTTCATATATCTGCATAAAAACAGTCGTTAAACTCACTACTTTCAACCAGTTACTGAGTTTAACTAAATAGATGGTTCTTAAACGAAAAAAGTGTCCACTGAAGTGGGCACTTTTTTAAATAGGTTCGTTTAACGACGAGGATCTAATGTTGTCGAGCGTGTCATTTCAATAAACGGTAAGTCTGTAGAACCGACTTTTGTGAAGAAAACTTCCCGGCGAATAAATCCAGCCTTCTCATAAACTCGAATAGCCCGTTCGTTAAACGTTGCAACAACTAGTCGAACGTTGTTGAACTTAGTATGTATTCGAACCCAGTCCAATATGGCGAACATGAAGTCCTTTCCCAGTCCTTTGCTAGTGAATTTTGGATGAATACCGAGACCTAAATCGACAAAGTTCTCAAGATCATCATAAATTTGAGCTTCATACCCACCAGGAACCCGAGCTTCTTCGCCTAGACAAAAGTAGCCGAACACCTCGCAGTCGTTTGTGGAAACAAGGTAATATTGGCTACCGACCAACTCTGTCACAACTTCGATAGACCCATCCATGCTGTACAATTCGTATGGGGGATCGTATTGCCACTGAGCAATTTCGTGTGCGGCTTCCGTGGTCATTGACTTCATATGAAAAGAGACTTTACTGTGCTCACTCATTGGTTTACGCTCATATTTGGTTGATTACAAGTGAAACTCCAATTAATTGCAAAGATATCTTTGTTTACATGGGGGTGACCCCCGACTTCTCTACATAACTGTTGGGCCTGATGAATACTATATTCATTCATGATAACGAGGGAGACGACAAGCACCAACAAACATAAAGAAATAATAATGAATCTTTTTCCAGTTAATTTCATCATGATGAACACCTCCGACGCCTTAATTTTACATGAAGAGCCTAAATCTGTCATTGTTCTTAAAAAAACTTGAAATAAATATAAAAGGGAGAAAAAAAGAGTTATCAAGGGAAAACCAAAGATAGATGCCTATAAACCTCATTAAACTAAATATTCTGAACATTTACAATACATAATTTATTTATTATGATACGAAGTAAGCAATCAACATTGCTAATTTCAATAACGAAAGGAGATAGTAACCAACTAGAACAAAGATGAAATCTTAACAGAGTTTATGTAACCTATTATTCATGATTGAGGATGTGAATCCAATGACGTAAGTGAGCGAAATGTACCAAATCTGAACACTGGTGCATGGGGAACTAATTGACAAACATAAGTGAGAAGGAAGAAGGTAAGTAATTACATGATTGAGGAAAGTATAATGTAAGTGGCCCTTATTATCCAAAATAGGATAGAGGGTCACTTTTATGTTGATCTTTGATTATATAACTGTCTTAAGTCCATTACAAAAAAGACGACCTAGTTGGCCGTCTAAACACTGTGCTGCTCTTCTAATTGTTTTTTCTTTAATTTCTCCCAGTTGATATGGAGAAGTAATTGAATATGATAATAAACAGCTGCTGCAGCAATTCCGATCATGATAGAGGAGACCGATTCAGAAAGTGTAAAATAAAATTGACCATTAGCCATAGATGTGATCGCAAAGTAAATCATAGCTACGATGATTCCTGCCACACCATACATACCAAACGAACGGAAATAGGAGTGAATAGTGTCAAGGAAGGATGTATCTTCTTTTTTCATAATGTAATCAATGAGGTATGTTGCCGGAATACCCCCTAGTATAAATACAGGAGCAGTGTAAAAGGAGTGAATCCCCATGAGTAATCCATAACTTATCTCTTGTCCGTGCACGAACATATACTGATAACCAGCTAATATGGCACTAAAGAGAACAACTGACAACAAACTTATGAACAACCTGTGAAATAATTTTGACATTTTTATGAACCTCCTTTTTTAATATATTATCGAAAATTGATAAAGTCAGCTATGATTTTGCTCACAAATGTTGCATTTTTTCTGCCAACAAGAAAGTTTATTGCTTTAAAGTTTACAATAAAAGAGAATGATCATTAGCTTATTGATTCAATTTAATGGATTGAAGTGGTATACTGTCTTTGTTAATACGTGGAAACTGATGGAGGAAATGCGATGAAAAAGGCAAGATTAATCTATAACCCTTCGTCTGGAAGGGAACATGTGAAAAAACATCTCCCATATATATTAGAAAAGCTTGAACTTGCAGGCTATGAAACGTCAGCCCACGCCACAACAGGGAAAGACTCTGCAAAAAATGCAGCTTCTTTAGCTTGTGAACGCAATTATGATCTAATCGTGGCTGCCGGTGGAGATGGAACGATTCATGAAGTAATCAACGGGATGGCTGAACAAGAGAATCGACCTGCTTTGGGTATCTTACCTGGGGGAACGACGAATGATTTTGTTCGGGCACTACATATACCTAAAAATATAGAAGAAGCTTGCGACGTTCTTACAGACGGACGATTGCAGACCATTGATATCGGTAAAGTTGGCGCAACGTATTTCATGAATATTGCCGGAGCGGGAACGTTAACAGAGCTCACTTATGAAGTCCCGAGCCGCCTAAAAACGATGATGGGACAGGTTGCCTATTATGTAAAAGGATTCGAAAAGTTGCCTCGCATCCGCCCTACTCATGTCACGATTGAATATGATGGAAAGTGGTTCGAAGGTGAAATCATGTTGTTTCTTGTTTCCAATACAAATTCTGTAGGCGGGTTCGAGAAGTTAGCTCCGAAAGCTTTTTTAAACGATGGCTTATTCGATTTAATCATCTTAAAGAAGACGAATTTGGCCGATGTGGTCAGGTTAACAGGAGCAGCGCTACGTGGGGAACACGTGAAAGACGAGAGAGTGATATACGTCCAAGCGAACAGAATCAAGATTCATGCTGAAAACGAGCTTCAGTTAAATTTGGATGGTGAATACGGTGGAACTCTTCCAGGAGAGTTTATCAATTTACACAATCATATTACATTAATGGTACCTGATAAAAAGTTGAGTTGTTTTCAAGATTTATATTAGAAAAGGCACCCTCGATATTATATAAACGATACGATCTTTGATCCATTTAGGAAGAAGTTACACCCCTTTTCGTCGATGAAGTTAATCTATACACACATAAACTGACATAAAAAGCAGAGGGTGCCTACCCTCTGCTTTTCATATAAGCATTTTGTTCAATGCGATCAAATGTCTGAAGAGATCGAAGGGTTTGTACAGTTAGATATCCTTGCCATTCTGTTTTTACCTCGTTTAACCACAAATCTCTATTTTGTCCCCATGCCCAGAATGGTAGCCAGGAGCCATCCTTATCCTGATGAGCGATTTCATAGTCTAAATTAATCTCTACTAATTCTTCCAACAGTGAATACATCGGTGCGTCTGGTGTAGGAGCAAGCCAAAGAGGTTTGGCACAATAGCCCTGCCAGTTCTTAGGCTCCCGAGTGACTACATGTTCAACGGAAGGTCTCAAAAGATTTAATAAAGTTGATTTATGCGGTTCTGACATCTCGCCAGCTAAGCGTAGATAACAGAGAATGTTATGGAATTCCATGTCTCTTTGGTTCTTTTCAATGAAATCGAACACAGTTTCTCTCCACTTATTTAAATAAACAGCTTCGATTGCTTGAGGATAGGCATAGTAGTAACCAATGATTTCAGCTCCAGGATTTACTTGAAAGGTTGATGAATTCTCTTGTGAATGCTCCCACCAATCGGCTCGGGGAAAATCACTCATCTCCGGTAGAGTTAAAGGCCAATGATCCCAGCGCTCATAGATTGATGTGAAATAGTTCATAGAAGACTTAACAAAAGGATGACCCCACAGTGCCCCGACCTTCCTTGCGTACTGCATGGCTATGCTTGTAGCGATAGGACTTGAATGGGGCATACGAATATCTGGTTCCATACCATGACCAACACCACCATCTCTATTCTGAAAACGACTCAACTCATTGAGAACGGAAATACTAGAACCATTTGTAAAATAGTATTCAAATAATTTCTTATCCAATGGGCGTGCATAGGTCATGATGAAATCAACAGCTTTGTAAAACTGGCCAGTAGAAAGTTTCTTCATACTTTTCGCTCCTCATATGGATGAATTGTAGTCGTATATCTCGTAAAGATGAAACATTATTCCAAGTAATGCGTAAGTGTATTGAAACGTTCTTTTCTATATACTACCATATTAGGAAACTAGTAAAGAAGCAGAACTTTACAAGGACAATGAAAAATTGAAAAGGAGACATGCTATGAGTAGCGTTGTATTGGAAATTCAAGGACTGACGAAACAAGTGGGCAAGAACAAGAAAATCGTTCACGATGCATCTTTTCAAATGAAGAAGGGAGAAATTCTAGGGCTATTAGGACCGAACGGAGCAGGGAAAACAACGACGATTCGAATGATCGTTGGACTGATCAAAAAAACGGAAGGCAAAGTTTTCATTAATGGGTCGGATTTAGACCGTGAGGGTCAGTCGTGCATTTCAGATGTGGGAGCAATTGTGGAAAATCCGTCTTTCTATGATCACATGAGCGGGTATAAAAATTTACAGCAATATGCCCGATTATCCAAGGAGAAAGTATCGAAAGAGCGTTTGGACGAAGTAGTTGCCCTTGTTCAATTGAGTCATGCGATCAAGGATAAAGTGAAAAAGTACAGCTTAGGGATGAAGCAACGTTTAGGTGTAGCTCAAGCGATCTTACATAAACCGGCTTTACTTATATTGGATGAGCCTACCAATGGATTGGATCCAAAGGGAATCAGGGAATTACGCGACTATTTACGTGAACTTGCCAATGATGGTATTTCCACATTAGTCTCTTCTCACTTGCTGTCTGAAATGCAGCTTATGTGTGACAGAGTCGTTATAATGGAGCAAGGAAAAATTATTGATGTATCTGACATGTCTTCATTAAATGAAAATGGTAGTTCAGATCAACTTGTAGTCATGATGAATGTAAAAAAAGAGCACATGGAACTTTCGGAGGAAGTGATAGAATCATTAGAAGGCATCACGATCATTAAAAGGGAAAATGATCATCAGCTCGTGCTCGATATGACTCATGACTTAATCCCTCAATTAAACCGACACCTCGTAAAAGCCGATGTA
The DNA here is from genome assembly GCF_003226325.1 of Salipaludibacillus keqinensis. Classification (GTDB taxonomy): domain Bacteria; phylum Bacillota; class Bacilli; order Bacillales; family Salisediminibacteriaceae; genus Salipaludibacillus; species Salipaludibacillus keqinensis. The sequence goes on from NZ_PDOD01000004.1 coordinate 151,283, forward strand.
GACGTTTATGGAATTGAATCAAAGAAAACATCACTAGAAGATAAATTCCTCGCGCTTACTTCTGAAGATAGACAGTTAATGAAGGAGGGGAAATGATCGATGATACCTTTGTTGAAAAACGAGTGGATTAAGCTTTGGAACAAAAAACAGACATGGTTCTTTTTAGGTGCAATTGTTGTCTTTATAATTGGTCTCACGTTTATTTATAACAGCTTTTTCGTCGATGAGAGCAACGCGGCTGATAATAATTGGGAAGTGCAGTTAGAAACAGAGATCGCTGAGCAAGAAGAAATTTTAGCGACAGAAACAGACGATGAATGGATCCACGAAAATGCTCAGCGGACGATTGACGAAAACGAAGAAATGCTTGCCGCTGGGATTAACCCAAATCAGATGAATAACATGGTCTTTATGAACGAAACTGTACTTGGTGTAGCGTCGTTCATTACCTTGTTCACTGTCATTGTCGCAAGTTCGATTGTATCTTCTGAAATTGACAAAGGGACGATGAAACACTTGTTAATTCGACCGTTCGAACGGTGGCAGGTTTTAGGTGCTAAATTTTTAGCGGTGATCGGATTTTCCATTGTATTGATGGTATCACTGGTGTTCACTAGTTTTCTTATGGGAACGATCATTTTCGGGACAGGGAGCTTTTCCACGCCTGTCATGGAGATGAACTTCGATGGACCAAATCTATACACAACGGTGGCGGAGGTTCTTCCTGCGAAAATCGGTTTATACATGTTAAATATGCTGATGTTCGTGGTTATTTCTTTTTCAATCTCCATTCTTTTTAAAAGTCAGACGCTGGCTGTTGGGATCGGTGTATTCATTTTGTTCTTTACTCCGATGCTTCAAGGGTTTTCAGTGTTAGTTGGCGAAAGCGTGTGGTACAAATTCATTCTCTTCCCTCACTTGGATCTTCCATCTTATGTAATGAGAGATGAGATTCTCCCCGGGGTTGGCCTTGGATTTTCGTTAGCTGTATTGGCGGTATATGCGATCGTTCTTTTAGGAGCGACCACGGTATATTTCCAAAAGAAAGACCTTATTTAACCAGAACAAAAAAATCCTCAAAAGCTTTTTCAGCTTTTGAGGATTTTAATTAAACTGGTTTATGTTGTTGATCATATTCTTTCTTTGCCTGCCTTAAGTAATAAATAAAGGCTGCCCCTCGCAAAATTCCTTCTAAATTATTACGGTCAATGAAGTCTGTTCCTGCTTGAGCCGTCTTAGCTTTCCCTGATGTGTATCTAACCATTGTAGATGTTAAATGATGAGCGGATTTTCCTGTGTCATGAATGATATCAAATAGTGGGTTAAACTTTGAAATTTTATCATTCACATCAACAAGAGTTTCATTCGCGTTGTAAAGAATCACCGTTGCTTCCCCTGTGACTTCTCCAACACTTTTGTTCAGTGTTTCTACCGTGTCCGCTGTATGACCTAATGTTTCAGCTAACTTTTTCATTACAGGAATAAGAATTAACACAAGTCCTGCAAAACCTAAAGATAAAATAAATACACCAATTCCTAACCAATCCATATGTACCACCTCGTTTTAAAATTTTTACTCTAAACATTAATCACGATACGTTTCAATCATATCTAAAAACTGTGCAATATAATCTCCAACTAAAGGTAGGGAGACCGTATTTACTAATATGAAAAAGAAGATCGCGAGAAATATTGCAGTTCCAAGTGTTAACCCAACACCTCGAGCTACCCCGGCTAGAAGATTCACTTTAATGACTTCTTTTTTGTTCGTGAAATGGTAAGCCATATCTTTTAAGCGACCATTTGTTGTCATTTCTTCTAGTTTATCTAAAAGCTGCTCGAAACGCTCGTTTTCCTCTTGCCTCTTCTCATCGCCACGAGTTTTAGATGGGAGTTTTCTTTTTTCCTGTTCTTTAGATAAAGCCAATAAAAGCACCTCTTTTTCCATGTTAATGATAGGTGCTGATACTATACCCTCTACACCTTTATTGTAAACCATTGACAGGGTTTGTACTATTGTTTCTTTTCTCGTACTGTTTTATGATAAATGATGAAATTAAATCCAATAGCGCATGAAATATATTTCAAAATGAAAGCGGTTATTTATTTTTTTGAGAATGAGGGTGAAGGCATTGGAAAAGGAAAAAAGAGATAAAGTGATTGAAGCTGCGCGAATGTACTATATTTTTGATTATAATCAAAGCGTCATTGCTGAGAAATTGGGCGTTTCAAGGCCTACTGTATCACGCCTTCTTGATACTGCCAAGCAAGAAGGAATTGTCGAGATTAAAGTGGTATCTCCTGAAGAAGATATTGTGGCCATGACCGACAAACTACAAAAGAAATTTGGTCTAAAAAAGGTATTGATCGCTCATACCCCCGAAGATGATGAGACGAAGACGAAACAATATTTAGGAAGATTGGCGGCTCAATACTTGAATGAGATCGTTCAAGATGGGGATATCATAGGCGTCACATGGGGCACGACAATACATGAGGTGGCGAAAGAGCTAAAACCGAAATCGGTTTCCAATGTAAAAGTCGTTCAGTTAAAAGGTGGAGTCAGTCATTCTGAGACGAACACGTATGCAGGAGACATTTTATATTTATTTGGCCAAGCCTACCACACCGTACCTCACCATTTACCTTTGCCAGCCATCGTTGATCATGTTGTCGTGAAACAAGCAATGGAAGCCGACCGTTATATTAGAAACATCTTGGAATTAGGGCGTAAAGCGAATATTGCTCTGTCTACGATTGGTCCAATAAAGTCAGAATCGTTGCTCTTCCAACTAGGCTATTTTTCTGATGAAGATTTAGAGCTCATTCATGAAAAGGCTGTTGGAGATATAAGTTCACGTTTTTTTAATGAAAAAGGGGAAATCTGCCACTCTGATTTGAATTTACGAACGTTAGGAATTGAATTGGAAGATTTAAGATCTAAGGACTATTCGATCCTCGTAGCAGGAGGTGAAAATAAACGTTCAGGCATTAAAGGGGCGTTGAATGGTCAATATGTCAATGTTTTAGTAACCGATATCCATACAGCAAATCACTTACTAGAAGAGGAATCGCTTTAGATGAACGGGTTGAAAAAGATAATTATCTGTTATGAAAAGTGATTTTAAAAAGAGGGAAAAACTTCATGAAAAATAATTCATGAAAAGGTTTACAAATGTTCAATCAAAATGATATAGTCTTACATGTAAACAGGTTGTTAGACGTCTGAACAATAAAAAACAACGAGAAAAGGCTTGAGGTGACAGACATGAATATATTGTGGGGTTTGTTTGGTGTATTTGTCGTTTTATCTATTGCATTTTTATTATCAAGTAATAGACGAGCCATTAAACCAAGGACAATTATAGGTGGGTTAGCGATTCAATTTACATTTGCTTTTATCGTTTTCCAATGGGAAGCAGGAAGACAGGGATTAGAAGGATTAACAGCAATCGTAAATAATGTTGTGGGATATACAGATGAGGGAATTGATTTCCTATTTGGTGGGATCTTTGAAGGGGAAGGCATAGGGATGGTTTTTGCTTTCCAAGTATTAACCGTCGTTATTTTCTTTTCTTCACTTATCTCTGTTCTATACTACTTAGGAATTATGCAAAAAATCATTAAATTTATTGGTGGCGCCTTGGCCAAACTACTTGGTACAAGTAAGCCAGAGTCGCTTTCAGCTGCGGCAAACATTTTTGTAGGACAGACAGAGGCACCGCTAGTCGTAAGACCGTTCTTAGATAAAATGACTCGATCCGAACTGTTTGCAGTCATGACTGGTGGTTTAGCTTCTGTTGCAGGTTCCGTGTTAATCGGGTATTCATTATTAGGGGTTCCATTAGAATACTTATTAGCCGCAAGCTTTATGGCTGCTCCATCAGGATTAATCATGGCTAAAATTATGTTGCCGGAAACAGATCCAGAGGCTACTTCAGACGAGAGAGTAGTTGAAATGGACGATGATCAAGAATCGTATAACGTGATTGATGCGGCAGCGCGGGGGGCAAGTACAGGACTTCAGCTAGCATTAAATATCGGTGCCATGCTATTGGCATTCATCGCTTTGATTGCCTTGATAAATGGACTTCTTGGAGGAGCAGAAAACATTATCAATAATGTTGTTAACTACGTGTTAGGTTTAGTTGGCTCTGATGCTTCAATCAACTTACAAGGAATAACGTTGGAGAATATTTTCGGTGTGTTATTCGCACCATTGGCGTTCGCGATAGGTGTACCATGGGCTGAAGCGTTCCAAGCAGGGTCATTTATTGGACAGAAGCTCGTATTAAATGAATTTGTCGCGTATGTTGCCTTTACAGATGTGATGGATACTTTATCTCCAAAAACGATCTTAGTCATCAGTTTTGCCCTTTGTGGTTTTGCAAACATCTCCTCGTTGGGAATTTTGCTTGGTGGACTTGGGAAGTTGGCACCAAGTCGTCGCGGTGATATCGCTAAATTAGGTTTGAAGGCGGTCGCAGCAGGTATGCTAGCATCACTGTTGAATGCGTCTATTGCCGGGATGTTCTTTTAATAAAGTCTGACAACAACATCTTAGAAAAATACTCAAGGGAAATTCTGCTGGAGAAGATTTGCAAAAATTATCAAGTTTAATGCTGAAATTCTAAGAGTAAGTTAAAATAATCGTAGGATAATCGAAAGGATGAAGAACATGAGTCAATCAATCGGAGCAATGATCGATCACACGCAATTAAAGCCTGAAACAAAAGAAGAACAAATTACGAAACTTTGTGAAGAGGCAAAAGAGTATAAATTCGCCTCAGTATGTGTTAACCCTACGTGGGTTAAAAAATCAGCTGATATGCTAAAAGGCAGTGGCGTTGATGTTTGTACAGTTGTAGGCTTCCCATTAGGGGCTAACACGCCTGAAACGAAAGCATTTGAGACAACAAACGCGATTGCAAATGGCGCAACAGAAATTGATATGGTCTTAAATATCGGTGCTTTGAAAGACGGTAACGATTCCCTCGTAGAAGCAGACATGCGCGCCGTAGTAGCTGCAGCGAAAGGAAAAGCGTTAACGAAAGTAATTCTTGAAACGTGCCTATTAACTGACGAAGAGAAAACTCGGGCATGTGAAATCGCCTTGAAAGCTGGACTTGATTTCGTGAAGACATCAACTGGGTTCTCAACAGGAAACGCAACGGTTGAAGACGTTGCCTTGATGAAAAAAGTTGTTGGCGACAATGCCGGTGTAAAAGCATCAGGTGGAGTACGTAGTCTAGAAGATGCTCAAGCGATGATTGAAGCAGGTGCTACTCGAATCGGAGCAAGTGCCGGTGTGAAGATCGTACAAGGTGAGAAAGTAGATAGTGATTATTAAGTGATTAATCCCGCAGTGAAATCATACATTTCGCTGCGGGATTTTTTTGAGGTTCAGGTTATTTCCTTTTAAGCACGTACATTTTCAGTGGGTACTCTCCATCTTCAAGCACGTAGTTATCATAGAGGTGATTCATATCCTTTTCTTTAACGTCTAAGCCCTCTTTTTTAAAAATATCGAGCCAAGTATGTTCCGAGAACAAGCCAATCGTGTGTTTATCATGCTCTACGTGAAGACCCCTGTTTTCACGGATCAGGTAAACCATCACGGATTCATATGTTTCAGCAGAGGTGATGTGATTGTTTTCAAAAAGCGTCACATGTACTCCATCGCGGGTCCCGCTATAGGCAAAATTGTTCTCCTGAAAGATTTCTTTCGGTTGGCAGACGATAAGCATCGTACCGTCCGATTTCAAGTGCCTGGCTGCAGTTTCCACAGCATTCCCTAAGTCAGAAGGAGTTGTCATGTACATAATCGATTCAGCAAACACGACGATGTCGAAGGTCTCGTTCAGGTCGAACGAGCGCATATCCGCCTCAATGTAAGTTGCTTCAGGATTTACTTCACTTGCAATATCAAGCATGCCTTTACTCAGGTCAACGCCGGTAACCTGGAAGTGTTTTTTGAAATGATAGTCATGACCGCCAGCCCCACAGCCTATATGGAGAAGGGTACGCGATTTCCGGGTCGTATGTTCATTAATTGCTTGAATATGGTGATCGGCTTCTTCACCGTAATCTTCAGGAGAAGCAATAATGTGCTCCGTCCAAGCCAAATCATTGTAAGCTTTCCAGTTCATCAGAACATCCCCTTTCGTCATTTATTGTAGTTTGGAGGTTCTAAGCAGTCAATTATTAAAAGCGAGATTGTGTGAGAAAAAAAGTACTGTCCCACCTGTGAGGGACAGTACTTTGATCATTACCTTATGCTTTTATATTTACTCGAAACCGTTCCTGGGGACACGCTGTATTTTTCAGATACAGTCTTTTGTGACAGACCGCCTGAACCCTCTGTCTGCTTGCCTATCCAGTATTCCAGCGCTGCCGAGAACGCTTCGGGCTTTTGGATTCTAGGCGAGTGCTCTTTTGTGTAAGCAATCCAAGTCACTTTTGCTTTTAAGAACCGATCGAATGTGAACACACTCCAATCTAACTTCTCTTTAAGCAGGTTCAGAACTTGTTTGCTGGAGTCGTTAAGTCTTTCTTCTGCCTGTAGTTCTTTACCTGAAATGGTCAAGAGACTAAGTACATCCAAGGCTTCATGGAAATGAGAAGTAAACCACTCTTGCTCATTGGTCTTGGTTTCAGATAAACTCTTCATTTCATTCAAATGAGTCAAAAAAGATTGCTCCAGTTTCTGAGGAATCCCGATCGCATCATTACCAAGGGAGTGTCCTGTTGGAGTCGGATATAAATAACCGATAAGACGATCGCCTTCAGTTAAATTAGCTGAGGCTGGCGTTTTTTCAAGAGTCAGCGATGTCTCTTGGAAAACGTCATAAATCGCCATGTTCTTGTCATCAGATGAAGTCACATGAAAGAGTTTAGGTTCTAAAGCCAACCACTCTTGTAAAAACTGCTGAAATTTCTCTGAATAAGAAGAACCTTGTTTTTTTACGTAATCAGACAAAATCGTTTCATTCCCGTCAACCATCGGATAGTTGAACAGCATCCAGTGGAAAATCAGTTGAGAGAAAGCTTGCGCATCAGCTTTTGGCAAACGTTCAAGAGATTGAACGTAGCGTTCGTAAACGGGCTGAAGCTGTTGATCGAATTTCTTACTATAATCAAACACCCTCGGTAACAATTCGTTGAAAGCCAATTGATCTTTCTCGTCAAAGCGAGGTTTCGCTTGTAATTTAACTAAACAGCATTTCTTGTATTTCTTACCACTCCCGCATAGACACGGGTCATTTCGTTTCAATGTTGCCATAACCTTTCACCTCGTTCATTTAAATCACCTTCCCTATCATATCAGCCTTGCTGATTTTTTCAACTGTTCAATTATGGTACAATCAAATGCAGACTATTAGGGAACGGAAAGGATACGAAAGCATATGACGAAGCACCAACCACCAGTGAATAAAAACGAAACGATTCATGTCACCTTTGAAGACATCACCCATGACGGGGCAGGCGTGGCGAAAAAGAACGGCTATCCATTGTTCGTCAAAGGAGGCCTCCCTGGAGAAGCAGCTGAAGTTAAAGTCGTCCAAGTGAAGAAAAACTACGGATTTGGTCGTCTCATGAAGATTAATGAGGAAAGTAGCGAGCGCGTGGAGCCCCCTTGTCCAATCTTCAATCGATGCGGCGGCTGTCAACTTCAGCATTTGAGTTATGAAGGGCAATTAGCCTATAAGCACAAACAAGTAGAAGAGACGTTATCTCGAATTGGCGGCATTACGGACGTACCTGTTCATCCGACGCTAGGAATGAACGATCCCTGGCGCTACCGAAACAAGTCCCAAGTTCCAGTTGGGGAGCAGCGAGGCGACCTGGTGGCAGGTTTCTACGCGGAACGAAGCCATCAAATTGTCGATATGGAGAGCTGTGTCATCCAGCATGAGGATAATGACAAAGTCGTTCAATTGGTGAAAAAATTAGCGAAGCAGTATGGTATACGCGGTTACGACGACCGTATTCATAAAGGAACCCTTCGCCACGTGGTCGTGCGCCATGCCAAGCATACAGATGAACTGATGGTCGTCCTTGTGACGAAAGGGAAGGAACTCCCTAATAAGAAAAACCTTATTGAAGCTTTGCAGAACGAACTACCGAACGTGAAATCGATCGTGCAAAACATTAACCCGAAACGAACCAACGTCATTTTTGGCGATCGGACGGAAGTCCTCTGGGGCGAAGAAGTGATCCATGACTTTATCGGCGACATTCAATTTGCCATCTCCGCTCGCTCGTTTTATCAAGTGAACCCTGACCAAACAAAAGTGTTGTACGATAAAGCACTGGAATACGCGCAACTAACGGGGAAAGAAACAGTCATCGATGCCTATTGCGGAATCGGCACGATCAGTTTATTCCTCGCTCAAAAAGCAAAGCAAGTGTACGGCGTAGAAATTGTTCCAGAAGCGGTTTCTGACGCGAAACGAAACGCAAAGCTCAATCATATCGAAAATGCAGACTTCGTCGTCGGTGAAGCGGAAAACATCATGCCATGGTGGCAAGCCCAAGGCCTTCACCCTGATGTCATCGTCGTCGATCCGCCTCGAAAAGGCTGCGACGAAAAACTTTTAGAAACAATGGTCAACATGAAACCAGACCGCATCGTCTACGTCTCCTGCAACCCAGCAACTTTGGCGCGCGACTTGAAGTATTTAGCGGAACACGGATTCAAAACGCAGGAAGTCCAGCCGGTGGATATGTTTCCGCAGACGGGGCATGTGGAGTGTGTGTCATGGTTAGTGAAAAAATAATAAGTAGGAAAGTGTAAGACTTGAGGAGGTAATATTACAAGAGTAGTTGAGATTGAAGAGTAATGTGTAAACTATAATGGAACGATAAAAGGTGTCAGATCCTATAGTTAAGAGGGTTCTGACACTTTTTAGTTTTTAAATGTGGACAAGTGCCAGAACTCATCGCATTAATGCTTTATCAAAGTGGGGGCAGATATACTCTTTATACTTACTTCATTTTAATTCGGATCGGATGGATCTCCTTTTTACCCTGCGTATCATTTGTCTCCTGTGTATGAATGGTTTTTCGGTTTTCTTTTTTTAAAGCAGTTCGTTTCATTGAACTTGTTGCACTGTGCAGCATCTCCCCCATATCACGAACGGATTCCACTAATGGATCAACAGATTCCATTTTTCCTTTTACATCAACTGAAATTTTGTTGGCTTCATGTATTAGATCCTCTGCCTCATCAGTAATGCTGTTTACAGATTTCCTGGCGTCTGACAGCGTCTCCTTTGTTTCAGCCAATGTTGCCATTAGTTTTCGTAATGTCATAATCAAAAAGACGACGAGAAAAACAAATGCAACAGCTGCAATGCCAACACTCCATTCAATCATTGAGACCACCTCCCTTCTTCACTCAGTCTATGAGGGTGGAGGTTCGCACATTCCTTATCACAACAATTGTTAGTATGAAAATGTTCATTTTTTCTACTCAATATCAAATTCATTCGCTCATAAAAGTAAAATAATGTAGAAGAACCATTGATGTAACAGAAAATTTGTAAAAATTTTAAATGTTCGTGTTGATTATTCTGACAATTTAATGTAACATTTACCATAGGAAAACGCTTTCACAAATGACTAGATTCTGGGTAGTAGCCAGGGTTATTCTTTGGTTGTTTGTGCAAACGGTTTCGCAAAAAGGTATGATGCACAACAAACTGAAAGGAGGAAATTGAACCGCTATTTAACATTTTTATGGTAGGGAGAAAGGGGAGAAAAAAATTGCATAAGAGGAAGACGAAAAGACGGTCGGCAATCTTTATGGCAGGTGTAATGAGTTTGAGTATTTTTTCAGCATTCACACCTGCAGTGGTGGCAGAAGAAGCTAATCATGAAGATGAAACGGTGAATACAGCTGAAGAAAATGACGGTGTACCTGATGGGCATTTGCGCGTGCACTATGATTACGGAGATCTAAATCTTGAAGAGCTAGGTGTGTGGTTCTGGGGCGACGTGGTAGATGCGCCCAATGACTGGCCTAATGGAAAGTGGTTTGAAGATTACGGCACTACCGATTTTGGTGCTTATGTTGATATTGAGCTTGAGGAAAACGCAGAAGAAATGGGTTTCCTTATTAATAACCGTGGCGGGAATAATGTGACAGAAGACGACTTTAATGTTGAGATTTTAGCTGAAGACATGGACGAAGTGTGGCTCACTCATGATGAACAGCTCTATTTGTATGAACCTCTGGATTTGCCAGACAACATTCTTCGGGTTCATTTTGAAAAAGATGGAGACTCCTATGAACCTTGGGGACTTTGGACTTGGGGACACGTAGCGAACCCGACATCAGACTGGCCAACAGGAGCACATCCTTTCAGCAATGATCAGACCGGTCCATATGGAGCGTATATTGATTTGGAATTGACTGACGACGCTTCCTCAATCGGTTTCCTTCTCGTAAATAGGGAAAATGGCGAGGAACAAACGACCGATTTCAGTTTTGGTGATTTCGATCAGCACAACCAAATCTTCCTTCATCTTGAAAGGGATGAAGTCTACACAAATCCTTATTATGTTGCAACTGATGTGGAAGAGGAGCCTGAACTAAAGGAAGGCGAATATGATTTTGAAATCAGTGGTACAACAACTGGTACCCTAGATGCTGAGAATCATGCTGTCCTAGATATTGATGTAAACTATCCTGATGAGGACGTGAGCATCAGAAGAATGTCTGCTGATGTGACTGAACTTGGCGGACCTGAGGAGCTCTCCATTTCACCAGAAGTAATGGGAGTTACATTATCTGCCCACTACACCATTGATCCGGGTACATACGAAATCCCGCTTCAACTGGTAGATGAAGAAGGCGGCGTATATGAGGGCACTGCAGAAGTAGAAGTCGTACAACATGCAAAAGAAGACGGCGACTTCTACTGGGATGAGTCAGTGATCTACTTTATGCTCACTGACCGCTTCTACGACGGCGATCCTTCAAATAACGACCCTTATAATCTTGATTATTCATCGTATGACAACCAACGTGGTACACCGCAGGGCGGCGACTTCGTTGGGGTTACAGAAAATCTTGACTACCTTGATGAACTGGGTGTCAATACAATTTGGATTACCCCAATTGTAGAGAACATCGCTTATGATGTAAGCTATGCGAATGAAAACGATGGTTCTTACTTCGGTTATCACGGTTACTGGGCAAAGGATTTCGAAGAGCTGAATCCACATCTAGGTACTTTAGATGAATTCCACGATCTGATTGATGCTGCGGCTGACCGTGACATGGAGATCATGGTTGACGTTGTATTGAACCATCCGGGTTACGGCTTAAAGCCTGAAGATGGAGATGTTCCTGAAGGTGAACGTCCGGACGGATATCCGACGGATAATGATCGAGAGCGTTTTGAAGGGATGATCCGTGAACAATCAGGATCTACCGATGAAACAATGGAACTTGCAGACCTCCCTGACTTCAAAACAGAAGTACCGGAAGTACGAGAGCAGATCGTTGACTGGCAAACGGGTTGGATTCAAAAATCCACAACCGATGCAGGCAATGCCATTTCATCATTCCGTGTGGATACAGTTAAACACGTGGATGTGCCAACTTGGCAGCTGTTTAAAAATGAACTGACACGTGCGGATGCAGGTTTCAAAATGATTGGTGAAGCATGGGAAAACAATATTAACGGAAACCACCGTTACTTGAACTCTGGTCAGATGGATTCCCTCTTGGACTTCCAGTTTAAGAGTGCAGCCGGAAATCTTGTAAACGGAAATATTAATGCAGCCGTTGATTACCTTGATGAAATCCAACACACCCTTGATAATAAAGCAACCGTTGGAAACTTCCTCGGGAGTCACGACGAAAATGGATTCCTTTACACACAAGGCGGCGATGAAGGTAAGTTGAAAGTCGCAGCTTCTTTGCAAGCATTTGCTAAAGGACAGCCTGTAATCTATTACGGGGAAGAGCTAGGTCAAACGGGAGCTGACAACTGGCCTCAATATGACAACCGCTATGACATGGGCTGGGATATTGTAGAAAACAATGACATCCTTGCTCACTATCAAAGTGTGTTCAACCTGCGTGGAGAGCACAGCGAAGTTATGGCCCGTGGTGCATTCGATCACGTTGCTGGATCAAGTGAAGATGACTTTGTTGTATTCAGCAGAACGTATGGTGATAATAGCGTCTTTGCAGCACTTAATGTGATGGAAGAAGCACGTGCAATTATGCTTGATGTTGACTCTGATGACGTTGTTGTAACAGATCATTACGCTGGTGAAGAATACACAGCAGCTGATGGAACGGTAACAATTGACGTTCCAGCTATGGCTGATGGCGGAACAGCTGTACTGACTGTTGAAAATGGCACTATTCTTGGAGCTGAAGAAACAGAAGAAGAAACTGATACAAATGAAATACCTGAAAATCATCTACGCGTTCACTATGATGCTGGTGATACAGCACCATCGAACCTCGGTGTTTGGTACTGGGATGGCGCAGCGAGAGCTTCTGAAGAATTTTCTTCGTGGCCTGGTGAAGAACGATTCTCAGAAGATCGTATGACAGATTTTGGTCCTTACTTTGATATTGAACTTGAAGAAGGGGCGCAGCGTCTTGATATGCTAGTCAATAATGTGGGAGGTGCCAATCTCACAGGTGATGTTGCTATAGACATTCTTTCACCAAATATGAATGAAATCTGGCTGTATGAAGATGGCACATATTTGACTTATGAACCGGTTGATCTTGATGATCAGGTCCGTATTCACTATGACCGTGAAGATGCGGATTATGATGACTGGGCTGTCTGGTTCTGGGAACAGGGTCTTAATCCTCCTGAAAATTGGCCAGATGAAGCGGCTAATTTTGAAGCAGAAGGCCGATATGGCGCTTATGTGGATATTGACCTTGAAGAAGATGCGGAAGAGATTGGTTTCCTCCTTCTGAATGCTGCTACTGACGAGCAGACAGGTGATATGCATTTTGATGAACTGCAACAGCATAAACAAATTTTCGTAACTGAAGGTGACGATACGGCTTATAACAATCCTTATTATGTTTCTCAGGAGGGCCTTCGCACTGCAGAAGTACTTTCTAATGAACGGATTGAACTAATATTCTCATCTACAGACGGGTTTGATGTGGATACTCTTAGAGAGGGTCTTACAATCACTGATCGTCACGGAGAGAATGTTGCATTCGATTCCATTTCCATTGAAGATGATGGCGTAACGGTAAACGTGTACGGATCATTTGATCTTGATGCAGCGCCTTTTGAAGTACAATTCAATGAGCGAACTGCAACAGCAATCGTAGGCTGGAGACTAAAGGATGAAATGTATGCATATGACGGAGATCTTGGTGCAGAACTCCACGAAGACGGGTCTGCCACATTGAAACTCTGGTCCCCAAGTGCGGATAACGTCAATATCATCCTTTATGACCGTGATGATCAGTACGATGTTGTAACTGATGATGTAGCAATGGATCTTGGTGACCGTGGTGTTTGGTCTGTAACATTGGACGAAAACAACGCTGGTGTTGCTGATCTTGATGGTTACTATTATCATTACGAAATCGAGCGCGATGGCGAAACCGTTCTGGCTCTCGATCCTTATGCGAAATCTATGGCAACTTGGAATTCGAATGATGGTGATAACAACTATATCGGCAAAGCAGCAATCGTGGATCCTTCTGCTATTGGACCTGAACTTGACTTTGCTGAAATCGATGGATTTGAAAAGCGTGAGGATGCCATTATTTATGAGCTCCACGTTAGAGACTTTACATCAGATCCATCCATTGAAGACGAACTGGAAAATGAATTTGGAACGTTTGGAGCTTTTGCAGAGCGACTTGATTATCTGGAAGACATGGGTGTAACACACGTTCAGCTACTCCCAGTGATGAGTTACTTCTTTGCAAATGAATACGAAGCTAGCGAGCGTATGCTTGACTATGCTTCTACACAAACGAACTTTAACTGGGGATATGACCCACACAGCTATTTCTCACTAACGGGTATGTATTCACAAGATCCAGATGACGCTGCAAAGCGTATTGAAGAATTCAAGATGTTGATTGACGAAATTCACAGCCGAGATATGGGTGTTATTTTAGATGTGGTTTACAACCATACGGCACGTGTACGTATCTTTGAAGATCTTGAACCTAATTACTATCACTTCATGGATGCCGATGGAACACCGCGTGTAAGTTTTGGTGGCGGTCGTCTCGGTACCACTCATGAGATGGCAAGACGTATTCTTGTAGATTCCATCATGCACTGGGTGGAAGAATACAAGGTTGACGGTTTCCGTTTCGATATGATGGGGGACCATGATGCAGAGAGTATTCAGATTGCATATGACAAAGCAAAAGAAGTAAATCCGAACATTGTAATGATCGGTGAAGGCTGGAGAACGTTCGTCGGGGACGAAATGTATCCTGATGTTCAGCCGGCAGATCAGGACTGGATGGAGTATACGGAGTCTGTAGGATCGTTCTCAGATGATTTCCGTAATGAACTGAAATCCGGATTTGGAAGTGAAGGGGAACCGCGATTTATTACAGGTGGAGAACGAGATATTCAGCAAATTTTCGACAACCTGACGGCTAACCCGCATAATTTCACTGCAACAAATCCAGGAGATGTGGTGCCGTATATAGCAGCTCACGATAACCTGACCTTGCATGACGTTATCGCCCAGTCCATTCAAAAGGACCCTAAAGATCACCAAGAAGAAATTCATCAACGCATCCGTCTCGGTAACCTTATGACGCTTACAGCTCAAGGGACTTCTTTCCTCCATGCTGGTCAGGAATTCGGTCGTACGAAGCAGTTCAAGCATGAAGATTACCGTGAACCGGTTGCGGATAATGCAATCCCGTACAAGTCCACATTCATGACGGACGAAGACGGTAACCCATTTGAATATCCTTACTTTATTCACGATTCCTATGATTCCTCTGACGCAGTTAACTTGTTCGACTGGGAAAAGGCAACGAATGCAGAAGAGTATCCAATCAACGTTTTAACTCGAGATTTCACAAGAGGCATGATTGAGCTACGTCGATCAACAGACGCATTCAGATTAGGAACGATGGAAGAAATTGAAGAAAATGTGTCGTTTATTGATGCTCCTGAAGTCGGTGAGAGAGATCTTCTAATCGGGTACCATGCTGTTTCGACTGATAACACGGGTGAGTATTTCGTTTTTGTTAACGCAGATGACGAAGCACGTACTATGACACTCGACTACGATTTAACTGATGGTACAGTCATTGTAGATGCAGACGAAGCTGGAGCCACTGAAGTGAGCAGCCCGGCAGGTTTTGAATTGTCATCAGACAGCATCTCGATCGAACCATTAACAGCTGTAGTTGTTAAAAAAGGTTCAGAAGAGTCACCTGAAGAACCACTTGAAATCCCTTATAAAGACGGGGACGAAGGTGAAGAAATTCGTGAGATGAAGTTGAAGCTAACAGAGCTAGGATTTGGAAATTTCCCTGCAATTCCTTCTGACAGATTTGGTTCAGTTACAAAAGGTGTTGTAGAACATTTCCAAGAATACTACGGTCTTGAAGTCACTGGCGAAGCAGATCAAGCAACGCTGGACTTAATGGACAGTATTCTCACCTCTGTTTACACAGATGGGAATGAAGCTTCTGAAGTCAGACAGCTAAAGTTGAACTTAACTGCCCTTGGCTTTGGTAACTTCCCAGCTAACCCATCACCGAGATACGGTCCGGTAACCATGAGAGTTGTGTCTGAGTTCCAAGAAGCGCACGGACTTGTGGTAAATGGTATTGCCGACCCTGTGACGTTAGCGAAAATTGATGAATTGACGCTGTCAGTACCATTCAAAGATGGGGATGAAGGCCCTGCCATTAAGCTAATGAAGCAGGATTTAACGAAGCTTGGTTTCGGTAACTTCCCAGCAAATCCGTCTGAAAGATACGGTCCTGTAACTGAAGGTGTCGTGTCGTCATTCCAGACTTATTACGGTCTTGACGTAACAGGGGAAGCTGATCAGGAAACGCTTGACCTTATAAGTGAGCTGCTAACGTCAGTTTATACTGATGGAAACTCAGCTCCTGAAATCAGACAATTAAAAGTGGACTTAAGTGCACTTGGTTTCGGTAATTTCCCTGTGAATCCGTCACAGAATTACGGTCCAGTTACAATGGGTGTAGTCTCTGACTTCCAGGAAGCAAATGACTTGGCAATCAATGGTATTGCAGACCCTGTGACCCTGGCTAAAATTGCTGAACTTTCCATGGTTATACCTTACGAGCATGGTGATACAGGGAAAGCAATTAAAATCATGAAACAGCACTTGACTCTTCTTGGTTTCGGAAGCTTCCCCTCAGATCCTTCTGAACTGTTCGGTCCTGTGACCTCATCAGTAGTTGTAAGTTTCCAGGATTATTATGGTTTAGATCAAACTGGTGTTGCTGACCAAGAAACGCTTGCTTATATCAATGATATTTTCACATCTGTTTTTACAGATGGAAACTCAGCTCCAGAAATAAGAGAGCTGAAGCTGAACTTAACTGAACTTGGCTATGGAAACTTCCCGTCAGATCCATCTGAGAATTACGGTCCAGTTACTTCTGGCGTGGTAAGGGATTTCCAAGAAGCAAACGATTTAGCGGTGAACGGTATTGCAGATGCTGTTACACTTCAAAAAATTGAAGAACTTACACAATAACAATCTAAAGATAGTTTGACAGTTTGTGTGAAAACAAGGCCCCTTCGTATTAATGTGCGAAGGGGCTTTTACATGAGTCTTGGTACAGGCATCTGAAAGCTAGGAATCGAATTCATTGGGCGTTGGATTTATTATTCCTTCATAAATCAGTCCTGCATTAGAGAAATACAATTCCCGCCCAAATCAACAAAACTCCAAGTACCATTTCTACTCTTACAGGAACCCCATATATATAGGGTAAACGCTAACAGGAGTAGATATGATTGGACAAACAAAATAGTAAGTTGAGATGGTTGATATTTGCTTCTGTATTGTTTACTTATTTAATCATGTCAAGCCAACGAACTGCTCCAGGCCTAATTACAGATCAATTGATGACGGATTTTGGTGTCGCAGCTTCAACGATTGGATTAGTGACAAGTATCCAATTTTTTGTCTATACTTTTTTGCAAATTCCAATGGGCATCTTGGCTGATCGGTACGGACCTAATTTTTTCCTTATTATAGGGGCCGCACTAACAGGTATAGGGATAATCATTTACAGTCTTAGCACACATGAATTTATCCTTTTTTTTGCTAGAATCCTTACAGGCATAGGAGATGCAACGATTTGGGTCAATATGGTGTTGATTTTAAGACAATGGTTTACTGAGAAGGAATTTACTCGTTTCATTGGTTTTGCAGGAATGACAGGAAGTCTTGGTTTTCTTCTGGCGACTGTTCCTTTCTCTGTATTGATTGTTTTACTCGGATGGAGGGGAGCATTTCTTTTTGCTGGGGTGTTTTTATGTTTGTGTAGCCTTTTCCTGTATTTAGTACTAGTAAAAAAAGCTAAACAAGAGCTATTTGTAAAAAGTAAAATGAAACGGGAAAAAACCTCGGTTTTGCTACGAAGAATATTTTCGACTCGACAGGCATGGGCATTATTCCTTTGTCACTTTGGGATTGTCGGAGGATATATAGGATTTATCGGTTCGTGGGCAGTGCCTTATATGATGGATGTGTATGGGATGACGCGGTTAGATGCAAGTCAACTCATTATGATTAGTCTTATAGGAGCTCTGATTGGAGCCCCTCTTATTGGTTGGGTTTCAAGTTGTCTAAAATCGCTTAAACGGCCTTATGTTGTTTTTCATATCACGGTTTTATTGTGTTGGTCTACGATTCTTTTATTTAAGGCGTACCCGCCATTTTCCTTGCTAGTTATCTTATTCTTTATCATTGGCTTTGGATTCGGCTCCAATTCCTTAACGTTTGCAGTTGTTCGTCAATCCTTTCCCATGACAGAATCGGGTATTGTTTCTGGGTTTGCGAACACAGGTGGATTCCTCAGTGCGGTGTTGCTGCCAAGCGCTTTCGGGTATATACTGGATCATTTCCAATCAACTTCAGGTAGTATTGGTGACGGATATTACTACGGCTTCATCACCCCTGTCATTTTTTCTATATTTGGTTTAGTGGGAGTGATATTGATTAAAGAAAAGCAGAAGGACGAAGAGCAGGATACCAAACGAAAAAAGGGAAAAAAAGTTGATAGGGATAGAGAAAATGCCTGTCACTATTAATACATTCACTATTTCAATTCAAGGACGAGAGCCAGCACATTGGTTGGCTCTATACGAGTTTTTTTTACCCAAGCATTTACCAATTCGTCACACGAAATAAATGTTATAATGAGTCTGGATAAGCCAAGCATTTGTTTTTTTTACGCAAAAAACGAAAGCGCTTTCGTAAAAGTGAGCAATAACTATTTATTCACAAAAAGGAGGAAGAAAATAATGAAACAACGAGCATATGGAAGTACGGGTAAATTTGTATCTGAAATTGGATTAGGATCGTGGCAGTTAGGTAATGAAAGAGATTGGGGTTCAATGACTGAAGATGAAGGAATTCAGATAGTTCATAAAGCTATCGATTTAGGATGTAATTTCTTTGATACAGCGCCGAATTACGGTTTTGGAAAGAGTGAAGAAATTCTTGGCAAGGCGTTAAAAGGGAAGAGAGATAAGGTCATTATCAGTACTAAATTTGGTCATCATGACAATGGTGAAGTGGACTTCGATCCAACCGAGTTAGAAAGATCCGTTGATCAAAGCTTAAAAAGACTCCAAACGGATTATCTTGATTCTGTTCTTTTGCATAATCCTCCATTTGAATATTTGAATGGCGATAACCAACATTTTCAGATATTAGATAAATTGAAGAAACAGGGGAAGATCGGTGCCTATGGCGCGTCTGTAGATTCAAGCAAGGAAATGTTTGAGATAATCGAGAAAACGAACAGTCAAGTGATCGAAGTCATGTTTAATATTTTTCACCAAGATCCAGCCAGAGCGTTCAAAGCAGCTGAAGAGAATCAGGTCGCTCTAATTATCAAAGTTCCATTAGATTCCGGCTGGCTATCAGGTAAATATGATGCTCACAGCACCTTTACAGACATCAGAAGTCGTTGGAGCCCAGAGATTATCCAAAGAAGAACGAAGATGTTAGAAGAGGTCAAAAGCATTGTCAATCCAAATCAAAGTTTAGCAAAAAACGCCTTACAATATATTCTGGCTCATCCACAAGTGTCAACAATCATTCCTGGTGCGAAAAATATTAGTCAGTTAGAAGAAAATATATCCGCAAGTCAAGGGGCCATGGATTCAAAGGTAGTAGAGCAACTAAAAGCAACGTGGGAAACTCATTTGAAAGACAACAACCTTCCTTGGTGATAAATGATAATCATTTAAAATCCAATACGATCTCTTCCTATGTTAACCTAAAAGCGAGGGAGGGATATAATGGAAAAAGAAATGAGCAGGTGGCGCAACCCAATCATCCTGCTGTCATCTTTAGGTATGGCAAACATAGGTGATTTTATTTATCTGGTTGCCATTAACCTGATCGTATATCAAATGACTGGATCTGCGACAGCCGTAGCTATACTTTGGATTATAGGTCCATTGACCAATATTTTGACGAAGTTTTGGACGGGGAGTTACATAGATTATCGAAGTAAAAGAAAGATCATGATACAAACATATCTTTTCCGTGGGTTCTTTATTATGTTGATTCCACTGGCACCTAACATTGGTTTTATCTACTTCTTATTAATGTTTTTAAGTATTGCGAAAGCATTTTTCGGTCCGGCGTCCATGACTTATACTACGATGACCGTTCCTATAAAGATGAGAAAACGATTCAATGCTGTACGCTCGTTTACCTCTTCGTCGGCATTTATCATAGGTCCGGCAATAGGTGGAGGGTTGATTCTTGTCACTAGTATAAATACAACTTTATGGCTAAACGGACTGTTTTTTATCATGGCGGCACTGTTATTAATCGTGCTACCAAATAATGAAAAGATTGAGAAGGAGTCTATACCCTCTCTCACTATTGCTCAGGTCAAAAAAGACTTCACCACTGTGACAACATTTATGTCTAAAAATAAGTACATAACATTTATTTATCTAGGCTTCATTTTTATAATGGTGGCGACCTTTGCGATGGACGCACAAGAAGTTGTTTTCACTCAGCAAGTGATTGGCTTATCCGAAGTTGAATATAGTTTATTAATTAGTATTACTGGTATTGGCTCAGTGACTGGTGGACTATTACTATCCATATTCTCATCTCATTTTTCATTGAGGTATATGATCGTCATTGGAATTATGATGTCTTCCATTGGTTATCTCATTTACGCCTTTTCATGGTCATTTGGGTCAATCGTTATTGGGTTCATGATATTAGGGTTCTTTTTAGTATTTTTAAATGCTGGAATCACGACATTCTATCAAAATAATATTCCCGTTGATTTGATGGGAAGAGTGACAAGCATTATTCAATTATTTCAAAGTGTAGCGCAAATCGTACTCATCTTGGCGGTTGGTTTTCTTGGGGATATTTTTTCATTAAGAGTTACCATTGTGGGTCTAGCCTCGGTCATGTTTGTTTCATCACTTATTTATACTATTTTAGTTTTTAAACCACCGTTTTCGAATGTTTATAATGAAAAATGACCTATTTCTATTCTTGAAAATAATATCGTAAGAGGGGAGGTGTTTCCATGCGGTACGTTATTGCGTTTGTCCTTAGTTTAATTTGTTTTCTAACACTACATTTGTTCCAAGTTGATAACATTTTTCTCATAGGAGCGGCATTGCTATTATTTGTTTCAGGTGTCATGTTTCCATTACTATATACGGTTTTTTTGGAGAAAAATATTGATAGAATTGAAAAGTTTCTATTAAAAAATAAACATGACCCAAATTTTTATATTATTTATGCCTTGGCAAATGAGATGGATGAAGAGGTAAAGGATACAACAGAAAAGCTATTAAAAAAGCGTCATTCAACATCTCGTAAAGCCATATACAAAGTCGTGGAAGCACTGTATTTTAATAAGCTCGACGTGGCAAAATCCCACTTCAGCGAAATTAAATCGCAACCTTATCGTTTGTATTATCAAGCGATGATCTTACTAGAAGAAGTCGATATTAATGGTGCTAATGAGATCATTGAACAAGTTTCACCAAAATGGATGAAACAAGCTTTGTTAGCAGAAAGGAAAAAAAAGCTTAACAACATACCCCAGGCTAAAAACTATGCTGAAAAGGCGAAGCAACACACAAAAGGATTGCAAAGGTATTTGTTGCATAAAACGTATGAACGAGAATTTGGGATTTAGTAATGTACGATTAGCAAGGCAAGTGAGTAGGCTTTTTGGGGGAGATTTTAAATGATGTCTCTATTAAAGCAAAAACGGAGCATAGGTGGTATTCCTAAGCTCCGCTTTATGGTTTCCTTTATATCTTTATTTACGCTTTTACTAAAGCATCTTTGCCATAGTAAGAAGCTTTATAAAGATCTTTCATCTGTTCGAAAGATGTTTCACGCGGATTGGTACCAGTGCATGGGTCTTCCAATGCGTTTTTAGCCATGGTATCTAGGTGCTCGTTGAAATCTTCCTCAGACACGCCGAACTCTTGTAGAGTGGTGGCAAGACCAAGGTCTTTATTTAATTGGTAGATATACTCAACAAGTGCATCTGTCAATTCCGCATCTGTTTCCCCTTCAAGTTTGAGGCGACGAGCGAGATCAGCAAAGCGATCTTCAACGACCGCTCGGTTGAATTGAATGACATATGGCAAGTAAATGGCATTGGCATAACCGTGTGGAATGTCAAAGGTCGGACCGCTCTTATGGGCCAGACTATGAACGTTTCCAAGTACAGCATTCGCAAATGCCATGCCAGCCATTGCTTGAATGCTATGCATTTGCTTAGCAGCTTCTTGATCGCCTTGATAAGAAGCAAGCAAGTTGTCTTTAATAACTTCGGCACTGCCAATGGCAAGAATATTTGTGTATACGGTACGTGGCTTCGCAACGTAAGATTCGATCGTGTGTGTAAATGCATCCATACCAGTGTAAGCTGCGATGTGTTTAGGCAAATTTTCGATCATGATAGGATCGATAATCGCAATATCTGGTGTTAGCTCAAAATCAGCTAACGGGTATTTAATATTCGTTTTTTCATCAGCTACCACGGAAAGATTGGAAACTTCAGACCCACTTCCACTTGTGGTAGGGATACCAGCAAACTTCGCTTTTGTGCGAAGGCGTGGAAGTTCAAAGGGCTTCGTTGCATCCTCAAAAGACAGATCTGGGTGTTCATAAAAGAGCCAGATGGCTTTAGCCGCATCCATAGCAGAACCACCACCAATACCGATAATCCAATCAGGCTGGAACGATTCCAGATCCTTTGCACCTTTTTTAACCATTTCAGAAGTGGGCTCGGTATTGTACCCTTCCAACACCTCTGTTTCTATATTGGCAGCAGCCAAATGTTCCTGAATGCGAGTAAGGTTTCCGTTTCTTTTAACAGAACCTCCGCCAATGATAAGGGCGGCTTTTTTTCCTTCAAATGACCGAAGCACTTCAAGAGCATTCTCTTCGAAATATATATCACGTGGGATCGTAAAACGACTCATATTGTAAATCCTCCTTTAAAATCTGATAATCTGTTTCAGTTTCAATTCTAAATGTAGTAGTTGTATAATGATAGTACGCACTTTTAAAGCACGTAGTATCATAGAGGATACTATACAAAAGATCTACACGTAGGAGGATTACAAAATGACTCGAGAATCAGAGCAAAAATTTAACTGCGAAAAGGAACTCACATTATCTCTAATCGGAGGTAAATGGAAAATGATCATCCTATGGCATTTAGGCAAAGAAGGCACTAAACGATTTGGTGAATTAAAAAGGATGCTACCTAACATAACGCAAAAAATGCTCACTAAGCAGCTACGAGAATTGGAAGAAGACAAACTCATTCACAGAGAAGTCTATCCGGTCGTACCCCCAAAAGTGGAATACTCACTGACCGAGCATGGTGAAACGTTAATCCCAATATTGGAATCCATGTACCAATGGGGCCGAAAATATATGGATACCGTTGGAAAAGAGAAAGACAATGTTCAGTATTCGATTTTGTAGTTCATTCGTATGTTGTTCCCTTTAATGGTTTCAGTTGTTTTTTTACATTAGTCTTCAATTAGTTGAGAAACCCCCACTTATACTTGTTGAAAAGTGGGGGTACTTCAAAGTATGAAATTATTTAGCAATTATGGTGTGGCAGAGCTATCTCCACCAAAAATCCCGACGGTCTGAAAAAACGGCATAAACTGACGCCCGTCCCACTCTAACGACATCTGTACATACCCGAGACCATCGGCATTATACCTGCCAGCGATGCGTCGAGCGGCATATAAACCATAGACTCCGTCCCTCTGGAAGTCGACGGGGTATAAGTCTCCTAACGGATTAACCCAGCCTTCAATCGACTCTTTCAGTCTGCCATCAGGTTCATAGATTTCGGCGAGATATTCTTCTCCTTTATACGTAATGTCTATCGTATAAGTTTTTGAATCGCTACCGACAACTTTTACTTGAAAGTGATCTTTATAAGTCACGGTATACGTATAGTGCTCATTAAATGTTTCGTGATTAAATATAAGTACCGGACGATGGTTGATAAAAGCGTACATATCATAAAACGCGTAGCCACCGCTGCCACCGGATGAGGTACTTATGAGGATGTCATCGACATGATTCCCTGTAAAATCACCTAAAAAAATCGTTGGATTATACCCTGAAGCTTCTTTAGGGATTACCCTATAATAGAGGTGCGTCTGACCATCTTGAATGAAGACAGTGATATGGTCGACGAAGGGGCTTTCTGTCCCATAAGGTTTTTCTCCTACTAAGAAGACTGTATCGATGACTCCATCACCAGTGACATCTCCATATTTTGTATCAAGGACATAAATTTGTGGCGGTGCCCCTTGTCCAGCAAAGCGGAAATCATTCATGGAATCATCCCTCTCATGACCTGTTTATACACCATATGCCTAAATGGAAGAATTATTTACTTGCAGTTTAGTGCGCAGTATCAGCCTTCTTTTTGATAGAATGGTATGATGGGATGAGTTAGTCAAAATAATAGTTTTGTTAAATAGTCTTTCTATACCGATTTAATTCAACGGAGTGAGACAGCTCTCCATTTAACCCAATGACATAAAAAATTAATAATGAAACTATAGGTGAAAACGATGAAACATGTAGAAACAAGAAGAGAAAAACTGAAATTATTTTTGATGATATTATGGCCGATCATGGTGACACAGGTCAGTTTATTTGCTATGAGCTTAGTGGACACGATCATGTCCGGAAGAGTCGGAACGGATGATTTAGCCGGTGTAGCCATTGGATCCAGTTTGTGGTTGCCTGTATTTACAGGAATCAACGGCATTTTATTAGCGGTAACGACGATCGTGGCTCAGTTAGTGGGAAGTGGGAAGCGGGAAAGTATAGCGGAATCGGTGACGCAGGCTATGTACTTGTCGATGGCTCTTGCTGTCGTTGTATTGATTAGTGGATCTTTCTTATTGGAGCCAATATTGACGTTGATGAATTTAACTGATGCTGTCACGCATATTTCACATCATTATTTAATCGGATTATCGATTGGGATCATCCCGTTGTTTTTAGCCAGTGTGCTGCGGAATTTCTTCGACGGTCAAGGCTTTACCCGAATCACGATGATTATCACTGTTCTAGCCGTTCCGTTCAATGTTCTGTTAAACTACGGATTTATTTTTGGGAACTTTGGTCTACCTGCACTTGGTGGAGTAGGCGCAGGCTATGCTACGGCAGTCACTTTTTGGATCATCTTAGTATTAAGTATATGGATGACCTTTAAAATTAACGTCATCAGGCATTATCAAATTTTTGTGAAATGGTTCAAGCCTTCATGGAAAATGTGGAAAGAGCAGCTTTCGATTGGGGTCCCTATCGGTCTTTCTATTTTCTTTGAGTCGAGCATTTTTTCTGTGGTGACATTGTTGATGGGGATAATGTTTACGACGGTAACAATTGCGGCACATCAGATCGCTCTGAGTTTCACTTCATTGATCTTCATGATCCCGCTCAGTATTTCCATGGCGTTAACGATCGTCGTCGGGTTCTCAGTTGGGGGCGGAAAGATTGAGGCAGCTAAACAGTACGGTCGTTTAGGCGTGTGGGGTGGAATTGGAATTTTAGCTGTGGGAGCCGTATTTCTCTACTTTTTCAGAGAGCAAATCGCTTACCTTTACACGAATGACCGGGAAGTGGTTATCATGGCGGGACATTTCTTTATCATTGCCATCGTATATCAGTTGTCAGACGCGGCTCAATCAGGACTTCAAGGGGTGTTAAGAGGTTATAAAGATGTAAAAGTTCCGTTTATCACGGCGTTTATTTCTTACTGGATTATTGGGATTCCTGCCGGATATTCACTTGCGGCGTTCACTAGATTAGGGCCCTTTGGTCTGTGGGTGGGAATTACGCTAGGATTGACGTGTGCGGCGATCGGTTTTTATGTGAGACTTCAAATCGTTCAGCGCCGAGCTGAAATGCAACTTCAAAAGACTTAATATACCTGAAAAGCTGAAGAGAATATTTGCTTCGGCTTTATACATGTTTGCGGATAACAGATATGTTGGGAGAATTAGTTGCACGGAATAAAAGTGAAGTTGCATCATATACATCCGAATTAGTTCATATAGAAACGAAGTTAATTTGTATACAGTTGGAGTTGCATTGTATAGCTGAACTATTCGTTCGTATAACAATATTCGACGAGTTTCGCAACCAACTGTACTTGTAGCGTTATTCTTCTTGAGATGCCCCCTCGATTCATTTTTCCGCTATCTTAGCATACACACACGTATCCCGAAGCTCCTTACCATCGACGGACCGATCATCATTTTTAAGGACCCCTTCTAATGGAAAACCCAGTCTCTCGGGGACTGCTCTGCTTTTCATGTTTTTCGCATCGCAGCGTATTTCCAAACGCTTCCCATTCAATTCAGAGAAGGCAAACTTCGATAATCCTTCAACCGCTTCGGTGATGTAACCTTCTCCTGTGAAGCGAGTGTCAACCCAATATCCTATCTCAAACTTCGGAACGTCCCAATCAATGCGGTGGAGTCCCGTGCAGCCTACTAAAGTTAATGTTTTTTTATGAAAAATATGCAGTCGTAAATCTTCTCGTTTGAGAAATTTCAGGTGAGCTTCGCGTACATTTATTTCAGTATCTTCGACTGTTGGTTCCTGCTGGGCATAGGCAAAGGGAAGCCACTGCTTCAACTCATTTATTGAAGCTTTTAATGCCTCATTGACAGCGGGTCCGTCGCCTGGCTTTGGTAGTCTAATGAGTAAATGATCTGTTTCAAATTCATTAGGGAAGTCTCTTAAAATAGGATTCATCATTATCGATCCTTTCGCTTCATATTTTAAAAGAATGGGTAAGAAGTTAATCCATATTATAGAGCATTTCCCGGTCTGTGCAAGCTCGTTTAATCATTATTTCATTTATCCACTGCAATATATTTTTCATGTGACAAGCCACCATTAGTCTCTTTTATCTACGAAAGTATGATCGAAAAGTTTTGTAAACTAGTTAACTGTGACTAAAATGTGAACAATAAGTGGTAAATGGATATCATCTCCTAACCATAAAAGAGCATATTTTCACGAAAAGCCACAAATATATGATAAATTATAATTGCTTTATATTTATTTGGAGTTTTATTAGGGGGAAGTTAACATGATTGCTGAACAAGTTCCTTCATCTACAAAAGCAAGGAACGGGATTTCTTTAGATGGTCAAAAGAATACGAGCTTATTTTCTGATATAAAGGCACTTTTCAAGTTGATTGTATTAGTAGCAAATGTGCTACCGGTGTTTACCGGATTTTGGTTAGCCTTGTACTTTTCCAACTTGTCCATCGCGGACCACTGGGGTGTGTTCGCATTGACGATAGCAGGAAGTACCTTGGTTATGGGCGGGGCCCTCGTGATGAATAATTGGTACGACGTGGATATTGATCGCTTGATGGCCCGAACGCAAAAGCGTCCCACTGTGACGGGGACAATGTCTCTTAAACTAGTATTAACAATAGGGATTTCCGTTTCTGCCATCGGCTTTGTTTTACTCCTGTTCACAACGATGGAAGCGGCTATCTACGGGTTTATTGGCTGGTTTACCTATGTTGTCCTTTATACGATGTGGTCGAAACGAAGATACGCGATGAATACACTGATTGGTAGTGTATCCGGCGCAGTGACTCCTTTAATTGGCTGGTCAGCCATTGATTCGGCAGTTCATATTGTTCCAATTATGTTGTTTGTGCTCATCTTTATTTGGCAAATGCCGCACACTTTTGCTATTGCTATGAGAAAGTGTGATGAATACCGTTTAGCTAAAGTAGCTATGCTTCCAGTTGTGCGTGGGTTCAAGGTAACTAAGCAGCAAATGGTGGTTTTTATTGCACTGCTGTTGCCGCTACCCTTCTTTTTAACTGCATCTCTAGGGATGACGTTTATGATCGTCGCAACCATACTCAACGTCGCGTGGCTTGCTATGAGTATTTACGGATTTTATACAAAAAATGATATGGCTTGGTCTCGAATCATGTTTTTGTATTCAGTAAATTATTTAACCATTCTATTTGTCATGATGGTCGTTATCACCTTACCGATTTTTCATTAGTCTAGGTTGGCTATAGGTAATCTTAGATACTTGCTCCAAAGGTTTGCATTCTGATTGCAAACCTTTGGAGCTTTTTTTGTGGTCGATTTTTGAAGAGATGAGGCAGGGAGCGAGGTTGGAGACGAACAGAGAGGAAAAACGATATATTGGTCTCCAAACACCAAGATTGAAAACAACCGAATACGATCTCCACCCATCTAATTGAGAATTTGTATAACGTATCCTCCTGCTTCCCGACTTCAGAATATCGCCCGACATGAACTGACAAAGCGAACAAAACCCACAAAATAAACTATTTTGCCCAATTTTAACTTTAAGTGATATAGCTCACCTCATCGATTCTCATTCTCAATTACTCTAGAAGTAACAAGAACATAAGGAGGTTGATTTTCCATGGAGGAAAGAAAAGTTAACCAGGAAGAAGAAGTCATTGAAGAGCGAGGTGCCCAAATAGGTACATGGGTTTCCTTAGGCATTGTTGGAGCGGTTATTTTTAGTACCTTCATTTTAATGTTTGCCATTTATTTAACGAGAGTTTAAGGGGGGAGTCAGAGATGAAAATGCATCTTGATGAAAAGATATGGTTAATCATTAGTTTTGGGATGATTATGGGATTTATGTTTTTCACAGGTTATCAGACGTTTGTATTAGGAATGGGACCGCCTAGTGAGATGGAAACAATTGATCCGCAAAGGGTGGATGAAACAGCGCCATTCGATGAGCCAGGTGTTTATCAGATTGGTGAGAATGAATATGAAGTGGTCATGACGCTGGAGATTTTCAGTTTTAATCCTGGGGAAATTGAAATACCGGCAGGATCCACGGTTCATTTCACGATGACGTCTAAAGATGTTACACACGGAGTCCAAGTGGCTGGAACGAACATGAATGCCATGGTTATGCCAGGACATGTTCAAAGGATTACGCAAACGTTCCGCGAGCCTGGTGAATATTTAATGTTATGTAACGAATATTGCGGGACTGGTCATCAATTCATGGCGACCACGATTACGGTGAAATAAGGGGGGGATCGCAATGGAAACAGCAAGGAACATTTCATTTACAGAAAAAGCAAATAAGGTACTGGGCATCAGTCCTAAAGATGCGATTATTTCCAAATCTTATTTACTTGTTGCTTTTGCTGCTTTACTTATTGGAGGAGTATTAGGTTTACTGCAAGGATTAAATCGAGCGGGACTGTTCAATTTGCCCACATGGTTTAATTACTACCAAGTATTAACGGCTCACGGCTTACTGTTAGTCCTAGTCTTAACAGCTTTCTTTACGATTGGTTATTTCTACGCCGTTCTCTCACACAATTTAGGAGGGCTGTTACCTAAAGTAAGAAAGATGGCATGGATTGGTTTTGGAATGAAAATTTTCGGTTTCGTATTAGCAGTTATTCCGATTCTTTTAAATCAAGCGACCGTCATGTACACCTTTTACCCGCCAATGGCTGCATCACCTATTTTCTATATAGGGCTCGTATTCATCGTGTTAGGTGTATGGATGTGTGCGTTTGGGTGCTTTACTCAAGTGGCAAACTGGCGGAAAAATAACAAAGGACAGCACGTTCCGATCCTTTCTTATTTCGCAACCGGTGTATTCGTACTTTTGTTTTTCGGCAGTATACCGGTCGCAATCGAAGTGTTTATGATTATTCCTTGGGCGCTAGGATGGGTGGAAACCATTAATGTACTGGTCGCTCGAACACTGTTTTGGGCATTCGGACACACACTTGTTAATATTTGGTATTTAACAGCGGTATCCGCATGGTATGTTGTGGTACCGAAGCTTATCGGTGGTAGAAGATTTAGCGACATGTTAACTCGCGTCGTTATTATCATGCTCGTTGTCCTCAACATTCCTGGTGGTTTTCATCACCAGATTATTGATCCAGGGATTGCAGAATCAGTGAAATTCCTTCATGTGTTTATGAGTTTAGCGATTGGCTTCCCATCATTAATGACTGCGTATGCAATGTTCTCCGTATTTGAAAAAACAGCTAGAAAAAAAGGCGGAAAAGGAGTCTTCAGTTGGTTTAATAAATTACCATGGGGCGATGTGCGATTTTTAGCGCCAATGATTGCAATGATTGCCTTTATTCCAGGCGGTGCAGGCGGTATTGTTCAGAGCACGAACCAGTTAAATCAGGTGGTTCATAATACGATGTGGGTAGTTGGACATTTCCATTTAACAGTAGGAACGACCGTTGTTCTTACGTTCTTTGGAATTAGCTATTGGTTAGTTCCTTTCTTATCGAAACGAGTGTTAACCCCGGCAATTAATAAGTTAGGTGTGATCCAAACAATTATTTGGACGACGGGAATGATCTTCATGGCCGGAGCAATGCATTGGGTAGGTCTGTTAGGGTCGCCTCGACGAACCTCCTACACGACCTATTTTGACAATGCAACGGCATTAAGCTGGGATCCATATTTATTTTTCTTAGCTATAGGAGGCACCTTACTGATGGTCGGCATTATTCTTCAAGTATATGCAGTCGTTTATCTCATGTTTTTTGCACCAAAAGGGGAGACGGAATTTCCGATTGCTGAAGTCGAGAATCATGCGACAAAAACCCCTTATTGGACGGAAAAATGGGGACGTATTATCGTCATCATGCTGTTGTTGATTGCGATGGCTTATGTCATCCCATTAGTTGAAATGATCATTAACGCGCCACCGGGATCACCACCCTTTCAAACTTGGTAATTATGAATGGAGATAAATAGATAGCATGACTAATTCCCCTGTCTCTTTATCTCCAGTAAACCAAAATTAGGACGTGAGTAATATGATCAAAAAACAGCACACTGCTATCGCATGTTTTATAGTTATTGTCTTTGGGTTGGTGTTATTATACACGGGCACAGATGGATTTACTGCTTATACAGCAGAAACGGCCAGAGTAAATCAATTAGTAAATGAGCAACCTGAATTTCCTGACGTTACGTTTACAGACAGTCAGGAGCGAACGTATTCGATTGCTGAGTTTGAAGATAAGTATATTTTTATTACTTTTATTTACACGTCGTGTGGCGATGAGTGCCCATTGTTGGAAATGAATATGGGCATGGTTTATGATCAGATTCCCGAAAACTATCTAGGCGAAGATATTATTTTTCTAAGTATCAGCTTTGATCCAGAGCGAGATGATCCTGAGACATTGGATGTCTATAAAGACATGTTCCATGCCGATGGTGAAACGTGGCGGATGGCAACCATTACTGAGCAATCAGAGTTGGACGCTTTATTGGAAGAGTTCGGCGTCATCGTCATTCCTGATGGAAAAGGCAAGTTCGCCCACAATTCAGCGTTCTATCTTGTGGATCGACAAGGTCACCTTAAAGATATCATGGATTTTACTGATGTTGACAGTGCGACTCAACGGGTGATGACTCTATTAGAAGCAAAGGAGGGGGAATAAGAGATGAATCAATTTCTGTTTGGGTTCCTATTGCTCGTATTTTTGGCACTTCCCCCTGTCGCTAATTTGTTAGAGTCGATCATGATTGTCCATATGCATATGCAAATGCCTTTGTTAGTCATTGCCGGCTTTTTGATGGCATATTATTTCCAAAAGAAATATCCGGCGTTTTTCGAAAAATGGAATCAAAGAGGTTATCCGGGCATATTATTATTTTCTATTATCATGATTTACTGGATGCTCCCAAGGGCAATGGATGACGCACTGACTAGTCAGACAGTAGAGATCTTTAAATATATCAGCTTACCATTTTTGGCAGGAGTGCCTCTTCGGGACAGTTGGGCAAAACTCACATCTTTTCTTAAGAATATCGTCATTATTAGTTTTACAATTATGTTTATCATGATGGGATTGCTTTATATCGCTTGGCCTGAGCAACTGTGTAACAACTACCTTATGATCGAACAAATCACCCTAGGGTGGGGATTCATCACGATGGCTGCTTGTATGGTCATATATTTGGTTTACAATGTGTTGATTGACCCAATGCAATATGAAGGTCTGGCTGAATGAAAAATTAATTTGGGTCATCATCATACCGCTGATTATATCACGGGTCATGATGATGACCTTTTATTTTCACACAATTATATGGAATTAATCCCAATCAGCATAAGTTCGTCTCTTAACAGCCAAATACAGGACAAAAAAACAAATTAAACTAAATAAAGTCCTCAACTAGCCTTTATCTCCCTCACTATGACTGTTGAAGTTATATAGTAATACCGCTCTCACTTATACGAACCAAGAAACCAAAAAATGACCTTCACTGAGCAAACTACCTTTCTGATTTTTCAAATCGTAAAATGCTAATAACGACAAATTAAGATCTATCTAAAACAGCATTTTAGATGAAATCTCACTTTTTCGACCCTAAACATGAATAATTTCCCTCAAATATGAAAACCCTTCACAGAGTGACTTTCATTTTTGATATACAATATTTGGGGGATTTGACTCATGACGTTAACTATTAAACAGCTGCAAGAAAAAGCACACCATTCGGCGTTAAAGCATGATCCTTTCGTGAAAAAGAGATCATCGAGCCGTTTTTGGAAAAGAAATGAAACTCATCTTGAAGAAATACGTTCGTTTGTTGAGAAATTATATCAAACGGAACTGTCTTGTTCACAACCAGCTGAAGAGTGGCTGTTAGATAACAAAGAGTTTATTGAAGAACAGTTTCTTTCTATAAAAGAGAGTTCATCCAAGCAATATTTGAACTCCTTACCACATCTGAAAAACACAGGAGAGCTGAGAGTTCTTTCCCTTTGCTCCGATTACGTCAATCTCACTGATGGAGTCTTAACGAATCATACATTTAAAGGGTACCTCAAAGCATATCAGGAAGTGTCCATTTTGACATTGGGAGAGGTATGGTCTTTGCCTTTAATGTTGCGTGTTGCCCTTATTCGCCATCTTGCCTCTAGTATGGAAACGATTGAGGAACGACACGATATTTGCAAGCAAGTAGAGGCTATGCTTGCTGATATTGAAACAGAATCGTTAACTCCCGAAAAATTAAAAGAGGTCTTAGATAAGGAAGGTTTTGAATTGCCACTGTCAGGGCCGATGACGGTTCATTTAGTTAAGCACCTTCGTGAACGGGCCGATTACTCCGTCACGGTCGGTGAATGGCTCATGTGTAAACTTGAAAATGGGCCCGAGAGTTTAGATCATATTATGTCGTATGAATATCAACTTCAGGCAAGTTATCAATTGACGACGGGGAATTTAATTACTAGTTTGCGACAACTCATTCGCTGGGACTGGCAAGAAGAGTTTGAAGAGTTGAGTCTCGTAGAGCAAACTTTAAGTAAAGAATCTGCCGGAGTTTATTCAGACATGGATTTTGCAAGTAGAGAGACCCTGAGAAAGCGAGTTGAAACGTTGGCTCGAAGAATGGGTGTACCAGAAAACCTGATTGCAACGAAAGCCTTGGAACTCGCTAACACAAGGTTTGATCAACAGATGGACCACTCCTTACATCAATTATCTAAAGATACCTTTGTTTCGTACTATTTATTGGAGACTAAAGGTCTTGTTTTGTTAAGGAAAGCATTGAAATCATGCAGTAAACCTAAAGGGAATTTTAGAAGTGGTATGAAAAAAAAGGCGACAACATCTTTTTTCGCCCTTTACTCTGGTTTATTTATTCTTGTGTTCACCGTTCTATTCTTGTTAGTCAGTCAAAATTCATTTCTATCCCCATTGGAGTGGATCGTAATAGGTCTGGTGTTGATACTACCAGCCAGTGAATGGGCAGTCGTGTTAGGGCATTGGATGATCGAGAAGGTTACACAGCCTGTTCCATTACTGAAGTATGACTTTTCAGAGGGAGTACCTGAAGACGCAAAGACGATAGTCGTCATTCCTGTCATTTGGTCCGATCAAAACGAAGTAGAAAAATTAACTGAACGGTTAGAATTACATTATTTAGCGAACAGAACGGCCAACCTTCATTTTGCTTTATTAGGAGATTTTAAGGATTACGAGAATAAGAATGCTCCAGGGGACCGTGACATTTTACAAGCTGCTAAAGAAAAGGTGGCAAGGCTAAATGACACGTATAGTGACAGCTCCTTTTACCTTTTTCATCGATGCCGCGTATGGAATGGGTCGGAAAGTATGTGGATGGGATGGGAAAGAAAAAGAGGGAAATTGGTTGAGTTTGTCGAGTTGTTAAAAGGAAAACCAACGACTAGTTTTGATGTGATCGTTGGGGATAGAAAGAGATTGAAAGAAATTCGGTATATTCTTACATTAGATGCGGATACCGAACTTCCCCTCGAAAGTGCCCAAAGAATGGTTGGAGCGATCCATTTACCTTTTAATCGACCAAGGTTGAATCTAAGTGGCACAAGAGTCGTTGATGGATATGGTGTTCTCCAACCACGAATTGGGATGAGCCATGAAGCAGCAAGCCGTTCTCGGTTTGCCTCCATGCGAGCAGCGGATCCAGGAGTTGATCCTTATTCCTTCGCAGTGTCAGATCCATATCAAGATGGCTTAGGTGAGGGAATCTTCACAGGAAAAGGAATATTTGATGTGGATACATTTCACCAAGTACTCTGTGAACGTATTCCCGAAAACCGTTTATTGAGCCATGATTTACTCGAAGGTGGATTCTTACGGGCTGGCTTCCTTTCAGATATTGAGCTTGTAGATGATCATCCTGCTAAATTCTTCGCTCATCAGAAGCGTCTGCACCGTTGGGTTCGTGGAGACTGGCAGTTGCTTCTCTGGCTTTTACCGAAAACACGAAACAGGAGAGGCGAGGTTGTCCCTGTAGACTTATCGGTGTTAACTCGCTGGCAAATTATCGATAATTTGCGTAGAAGTTTGATGGTACCGGGATTACTACTCCTTCTCATTGGAGGTCTAACGATTTTTCCTGGAAGTCCAGCATTTTGGACTGGACTTGTTTTGGCAACGTTCTTTTTGCCTGTCATTCGCCAATTATTAACATTTCATCAAGGCGGCTGGTTTTCAAGGTCCATCTTACAAACATTCATTCAAGTAATGACGACTATCATTACTCTTCCTTTTCAGGCTGCACTTTTATTAGACGCGATAGGAAGAACACTCTACCGGTTAAGTGTTTCAAAGAGGAGACTGTTGGAGTGGACACCAGCCGCCGACGTAGACAAGTCCATTGAAGATAGAGACAGGCCTATGATCGCAGGATTGTTTGGCGGATATGTCATCACCGCTTTCCTTGTCATCGTTCTTTTCTTAACAGGAGAAATTTTTTCGCTCATCGTAGGAGTGATTTTTGCTTTTTTGTGGGTGTTGGCGCCATTCGTTATAAGGTGGCTTGATAGCCCGATTTCACAAGACCATTGGCAAATTTCTTCTAGTGAAAAAGAAGAATTGACGAAACTTTCCAAAGACATATGGTCGTTTTATAACGATTACGTTATAGAAGACGATAATTGGCTGCCACCGGATAATGTTCAAATCAACCCTGCTAAAGGGATTGCACACCGAACTTCACCTACAAACATTGGCCTCTACTTGGCAAGTGTTATAGCAGCCAAAGATTTCTCGTTTATTACCACGGAAGAAATGATAGAGCGAATTGAAAGAACGATGGACACGATCGAAAGAATGGAAAAGTGGGAAGGACACCTTTATAACTGGTACGATACGGTCACATTAGAGCCTCTTCACCCAACGTATGTCTCAACAGTGGATTCAGGAAATTTTGTTGGCTGTTTGATCGCTGTTAAAGAAGGGGTATTGGAGTGGCTAAATGCTTTCCATGAGTCTGCTCCCACACCGCCGTTTGAAAAAGAAACACTCAAGTTAGCTCTTTCAGAGGAATTGGCCCCTGTAAATATAAAGGGACTCACTGCTAAAAGAAACCAATCTAGTTGGCAATCACGCGTTGAGAGCCTAGTTACTCAAATAGATGAGACCATTCATGCCACAAATTTCCGCCCACTATACAATCATCAGGCCAAACTATTCTCGTTAGGCTATCAAGTGGACAGAAACAGTCAAGATGATGTCCTTTATGACTTAATGGCATCAGAAGCGAGACAGGCAAGCTATATCGCTATAGCCTTAGGGCAAGTATCCGTTGATCATTGGAATACGCTTGGTAGAACGATGAGCAAAGTAGAAAATACACCCGTTCTGTTGTCTTGGTCAGGAACGATGTTTGAGTATTTGATGCCAATGATCTTCATGAAGACGTATAAACATTCTCTTTGGGAAACCACATATCGAGGTGTTGTCCAAAGACAAATCGTTTATGCAAAGCAGCGCGGAGTTCCTTATGGTATTTCAGAGTCTGGTTATTACGCCTTCGACTATCAAATGAATTATCAGTATCGGGCTTTTGGCGTACCGGGCCTAGGATTCAAGCGAGGACTGGAACAAGATTTAGTCGTTTCACCCTACGGTACGATTTTGTCGTTACCATATGCTAGGCAGGAAGGCTTCAAAGCATTAAATAAAATCGAACAGTTCAACGGACGTGGAAAGTACGGTTTCTATGAAGCCATTGATTTCACTAAGGAGAGATTACCTAAAGACACTGATTACAAAGTGATTCAAAGTTACATGGCCCATCATCAAGGGATGAGTCTGCTTACGATTACAAACCTCTTGCATAGTGATGTGATGGTGGAACGATTTCATCGGAACAAGCCTTTGCGTTCCGCTGAACTTCTATTACAAGAGCGTGTACCGAAGCGTCCAAAAGTCATTGAACACCATGCCATGAATCGAAAACATAAGCATTATTTAACTCCAGTTCAAAACGTGGCAATAAAGAGAGAATTTCAATCGGTTCACACCAAAACACCTGAAGTATGTATCCTCTCAAATGGTAAATTTACGACAGTGGTGACGAATACGGGGAGCGGATACAGTCAACATAAAGGACGGGCAGTTTCGAGGTGGCGTCAGGACCCTATACAAGATTCCTGGGGCAGCTATATTTATGTTCGTGACACAACAAAGGATGAGATCAGGTCACCTTCTTTCCTGCCGTGTCGGTATGAATCCGATGAACAAACCGTTCAATTTGAACTTGGGCGAGCTACATTCATGAAGAGAAATGAAGATATGGATATGAGTATGGAAATTTCTGTATCTCCCGAGTGGGATGCTGAAATAAGAAGAGTCACTTTGTCAAATACAAGTGAAGATACAAAGATTATTGAAGTAACAACCTTTACAGAATTAGCCTTGGCTCCGTTCATCGCCGATGAAGCACATCCTGCTTTTAGTAAATTGTTTATTCGTACGTCTTTTGATACTGAATCAGGCTGTCTTGTTGCAGGAAGAAGACCGCGTGAAGTGGATGATCAAACGATTTGGGCGGCGCACACGCTTATGTTAGAAGGAGAAGCGGTTGGTTCTGTAGAGTATGAAACAGACAGAGGAACGTTTATTGGAAGAGGACATTCGTTGTCAGATCCTCAAGGAATTCGCACACGCTTAAAAGGGAAAATAGGTTCTGTGGCTGATCCTGCTTTTGTTATGAGACGAAGGATAACAGTGAAACCAGGTGAACAAGTGCAGTTGGCAGCGATTACTTCAGTCGCTGATACAAAGGAAGAAGCTGTAGATATCGTGCAAAGATTCTCTTCCTTTAAAATGATTGAACGGAATTTCCAATTGGCATGGAATCGAAGTGAAATTGAACTTCGTCATCTTCATATAACGAATAAACAGGCGCAACAATTTCAGACATTTGCAGGACAAGTGTTGTACTGTCCGCCTTTAAAGCAAGATCGGATCCAACATATTATCAAAAATAATCAAGGTCAATCAAAGTTATGGAGTTACGGAATTTCTGGGGATCTGCCGATTGTGCTTGTTAGGGTGGACAGGTTGGATAATATGAAATTCGTTGTAGACATGCTAATAGCCCATGAATATCTTCGCAGACATGGTATGCTGTATGACCTTGTGATTTTTAATGAATCAGAAGAAGGCTATCACCAACAACTTCAAGAAGCATTACAACAAACAGTGGAACACGGGATTGACCGTTTCGGACAAGGTACATCAAGTGTTCATGTGATAGAAGCGAGTCAAATTGATAACGACGACAAAACGCTGTTTCAATCAGTGGCACGACTAGTATTGCTTGCTTGGGGGCCGAGTCTACGCTCTCAACTAAACATTCATAAAGATGCTATGCGCCCTGAATTACCGAAAAAATTAATTGGAACCCAAGCGATTCCACCATCACGGGAAACTTCCAAAACGATGATGAAAGATAAGACAGCGGATTTACTATTCTACAATGGGTGGGGTGGGTTCTCTCCTGACGGAAAAAAATATCAGATGTTAATGAAGAACGACGATCATTTACCGGCACCGTGGATCAATGTTTTGGCTAACCCTCATTTCGGTTGCTTTATTTCAGAGTTAGGTACAGGCTATACATGGTGGCGAAACAGTCGGGAATGCAAGGTAACTCCGTGGTCCAATGATCCAGTGTTAGATCCTCCCGGTGAAAAACTATTTGTAAGAGATGAAGACAGTGGAGAAGTGTGGTCTGGAACGCGTTCTGAAGCAAATGAAAAAGAAGCCTATTTCATCACCCATGGCAGGGGGTTTACTGAGTTTGAGCATGAAAGACATGATATCGAGCACAAAATGACGGTGTATGTCCCGTTAGAAGATCCGATTAAGGTCATGAAAGTGACACTGAAAAATCATTCCTTTGAGCCAAGACGAATGTCTTTGACGTATTATGCGGAATGGGTGTTAGGCGTCCAGCGTCAGAGCAATGCACCTTATATTGTTACGAAATGGTCTGCCCAAGAGAACGTCTTAACAGCACGGAATCATTATCAACAAACATTCCAAGAAGCAAATGCTTTCTTAGGCATTTTTTCGGAAGAGGAATTGGCGTTATCATGGACGTCAGACCGTGAAGAATTCATTGGGAGAAACGGAGACTTAGTTCATCCCGCTGCCATGAATCGACAACAACTATCAGGTCGGGCAGGGAGCATGTATGAGACTTGCGGAGCCATTCAGGGAAAACTCACGTTGCAACCAAACAGTCAACAAACGGTCTATATTCTGCTCGGCTGTACCTCGTCTGAAGAAGAGACAATGAACTTAGTAAAGAAATACAAGGACAGTGCTGCATGTAGAGACGCTTTAGAGAATGTAGACACTTATTGGACAAAAACGCTGGATCATATTCAAGTTGAAACGCCGTCACAAGAAATGGATATATTGTTAAATGGATGGCTCGTTTATCAATCATTAGCCTGTAGAATATGGGGGCGCTCAGCCTTCTACCAATCAGGTGGGGCTTATGGGTATCGAGATCAATTGCAAGATTCCCTTTCTTTGTTGCACGTTCTTCCTGATAAGACAAGAAAGCAGATTCTTCTTCACGGAGCTCATCAGTATGAAGAAGGGGATGTGCAACATTGGTGGCACGAAGAAACAAACATGGGGATTCGAACAATGTTCTCTGATGATCTCCTTTGGCTTCCTTACGCTGTTTCTCGTTATATTGATCATACTGGAGACAGAACGATCCTTGACGAAGTCGTTCCGTATTTACGAAGTGAAGTTCTTCAAGAAGGAGAACATGAACGTTATGAACCGACGGTCGTGTCAGAAAAAACGGGAACGATTTATGACCACTGCTTACGTGCGATTGATATCGCATTAAAAAGAAAAGGTGAACACGAATTGCCGCTGATTGGTGTAGGTGATTGGAATGATGGAATGAACCTTGTGGGTGCAGAAGGTCGGGGGGAAAGTGTTTGGCTAGGCTGGTTTATCTGCGACATTTTAAAACGGTTTGAACAACTGTCTGCAGAGCAAAATGATCAGTCTAAAGAAGCGTATTTCAAACAGAACAGAGAAGAGATCACCAAAGCCCTGCATGAACACGGATGGGATGGTCAATGGTATCGTCGCGCATTTACAGACCAAGGTCATTGGCTTGGTTCAATTGAAAATGACGAATGCCGAATCGATGCGATTGCTCAATCATGGTCTGTCATCTCAGGAGCAGCACCGAAGGAACGAGCCATTCAGGCGATGACTTCTTTCAACCGGGAACTGGTCGATCGAGATCTTTCTGTGATCCGATTGCTCACCCCTCCTTTTGATA
Organism: Salipaludibacillus keqinensis; assembly: GCF_003226325.1. GTDB lineage: Bacteria > Bacillota > Bacilli > Bacillales > Salisediminibacteriaceae > Salipaludibacillus > Salipaludibacillus keqinensis. The sequence continues at coordinate 191,192 of NZ_PDOD01000004.1, forward strand.
AAACAAAAGACAGCCCAGGATATATTCAAGGATACCCTCCTGGCATTCGGGAAAATGGGGCGCAGTATACTCATGGCGTCATTTGGAGTATTGTAGCATATAGTCAGCTTGGTCAGGGTGATCAGGCGATGGAGATGTTCCAACTTTTGAATCCGATAACCCATACCCGAACAGATCATGAAGTCCGACAATATAAAGGGGAGCCCTATGTGATGGCTGCAGATGTTTACACAGCAGAGCCACATAAAGGTCAAGCTGGTTGGACGTGGTATACAGGAGCGGCTGGTTGGATGTATCAGGCAGGCTTAGAATGGATTCTCGGCATTCGTAGGCAAGGAGACTATTTAGTCATTGATCCGTCGATTCCTAGTGATTGGGATGAGTTTTATGTCCGTTACACGTTCGGAGAGTCTGTTTATATGATTGAAGTTAACAATGTTAAAGGTCAGAGTAAATCAAAATTGAAGGTAGATGACGTCGAGGTCGCCATTGAGGAAAATCAACCGAGAGTTCTATTGAATGATGATGGTAAAGAACACCTAGTTCAAATTTATTTAGGAGTAAGCTCATGAAATCAAATAGTTGATTCCTCCTCACTGAAGATTACAACCTAATGATTATCAAATGGATACTTGAAAGGAGCATGAAAAATGAAGAACAAACTAAAAAAGCATAATCGCCAGTTCAAAGAAAATAAAAATGGTGGTGAGCATCGAAATGGCCGATTAAGTGAATTTAAAAATCACAGTGATCAACAGAGTGAAGAGCAAAATGAATATGTAAGTCACGATCGAGATCAGTCATGAAGAGGTAATAAAAAATATATTAAGCAACTTTCCTTATTGAGAAGGGAAGTTGCTTTTTTTATGAGCAGGTTAACGCGCATAAATATTTGTTTATCGCAGGAGAATTCATCCATCGCGCCCTCTAGCCTGAGGATCGCTCGTCGGATACTATTTATAGCGCACTTGAATGAAGATCCATAGGGCTGACCTTCAAATACGACTGGAGGAGGAGTAAAAATCGATCTTCAGGTGGCTTCTTTGGAAGTGAATTCCAATTACACTGGTTATAACAAGCAGTCTTAAATAATTCGTCCTAAATTATTAAAAGCAAACAGGATTTAATAAGTTCTAAAAAACCAATTTAACTCAATAAGGAAGGTGATGTAAATGATGTTTCATTTGTTTCAAATCACAATTACGGTAAGCAAAAGAGTCCGCGATAATTTTGAAGTTTTGAGAGAAATAAGAAGAAATGAGAAGAGGAAAATGAGTATGGAATTAAAAGCAAAGCAAGCGCAATTTACTAGAATTATCTAATGATTTATGTAAGGTGAATCAATTCGCTCACGTTAAGGGTGGATTGATTCTTTTATTGTTCTACACTTAGAAGTGCATCACAAGAATCGCAGCCATTTCATAAATGTCCTCAATGAATTGGGCGATACAAAAAACATTGATCACTGTAGGGAGCATTGTTACATAAATATAAACAGTGGGTTCGGGATCATGTTGACTCGATTTTAATTATGGATGACCAAAAAAAATACGGTAAGGAGAGGATAGGCTCATGATGGCTATCAATAGGCAAAAACAACGATTTCGCGTATAAGTTTTTGAATTCTTTCGAAAGATAAAAGACAGATGAACCCAGCCTCATATCCCCGTATCTAAGTAGACGAAAACAATAGTCAAGGCGGTCGGCACAATGTCTGCTCTTTTCTTGTGAAAGAAGCTCAGAAATGAAACTCAGTACCAACAGTTATGACCTGGTGTTAAAAATCCATTGCTTTTCCTTTCTTATGTTGGTAAGATGATCTTATCGAAATTCTATTCTGAACCATCAGAATAGAATAAAAAATCAGTTTTTAAAACGGGAGGATTTATAAATGAAAGAGCTTCACTCATTTGGATGGTATGCATCTAAAATTTCCCCTCACTTGCCAAAAAAAGCGTTTAAACCAGTCCCGGCGAGATTGTTAGGCGGATTGGCTTATCTCTTTGTCGTAGTAAGCGGTATGTTGGCCATTAGCACGTTTGATTTACCTTTAATCTTAAATTTAGCTATATCCTTAATCATAGGAACAAGTTTTGCTGCGATGGGCTTTTTAGGACATGAGATATTACATGGAACAGTTGTGCGAAAGGCTTGGTTAAGAAATTTTCTTGGTGCAGTCTTTTTCTGGCCCCTAGTAACAGGACCAAGATTGTGGAGGAAATGGCATAACATGACTCATCATGTTCATACCCAAGACGAAGAAAACGATCCTGATACATGGCTTTCAAAAGATAAAGTAGATCGTTCGCCTTTGCTTCGCTGGATTTACCGGTTGCCCTTTTCAGTTCGTGCGTTTTTTGAGTTTCTCTCTCTTTCGTTTACGTTTACACTTCATTCAACGAGAATGTTCTTTATTTATGTGAAAGAATTCAAGGTTGAAAAACGATGGGCGGTATGGATGCAGTTTGTGTTGCCTTGGGTTACGTGGATAGGTCTCATGTTTTTTGTGGGCTTGACGAATTGGCTATTTATTTTCCTAGTTCCCTTGCTAATTGCAAACGCAATTGTCATGGGCTATATCTCAACCAATCATCGATTGAACCCGCAAGTTGAAGTGAATGATCCACTAGCTAATAGTTTATCGGTAACCGTACCTAAATGGATCAATGTTCTTCACTTTAATTTTTCGTATCATACTGAACATCATCTTTTTCCAAGTATGAGTTCAAAGTATTACCCATTGGTTAAAGAGCAAATCAAAAAGAAGTGGCCGGACTTGTATCATGAAATGCCTATGACAAGTGCGTTAAAAGCCCTTTGGAATACGCCGCGTATATACTATAACGGAAATGAACTGATAGACCCTTCAAAAGATATGGTTTACGGCTCATTAGGTCATGGTTTAAATTATGAAGCGATTGAACCGAGACAACGGATGGAATCGCCAACAAACGACAAGAAAAAAGCATAATATTAAAAAGTACGGCCCATCTGAGAGATCAGACAAGCCGTGCTTTTTTGTATATATTATAGAAATGGCTCACTTCTAACCTGCATTTTGCAAGTCGCATCGTATAAATGCTAGCGGTCGAACGGCTCATTTGTCGCCTTTTAAGACGGCTTTCGTTTGAGATACGCCTCTTTTATTTCTTCATATCGCTTCTGATTCACTCCCATATCTGAATAACCCACCCGAGAAGAGGAACGGTAATCTACACGTTGGTGCTGTTCGTCAAAATAAAACTCTACGTCATCTTTGAATTTCAATGTAGGAGAGGTAAACACAACATGAAGATAGTCGTTCTTTTCATCCTTGATTTCTGCATTGTCATAATCGGCGAGGATGTATTTAATGGCAGCCATGCTCTCTTCTTTTTCCCCAATAAAAGGAAGAGGATCCACTCTTTTATCATCAATACTTGTTTGTGAAGAGACGGCATTCGGTGAAGAAGGTAACTCAGCAAGGTGCCCTTGATCTATCCCGAGGTGCTTTGGCTGAGTTTGGTTTTTTGCAACCATAAAAACGATGACGGCGGTGGAAATAGACACAATAAAAGAAACTAGTAATTTCATTTTTAGTTCTCCTCCTTAACTGGTTGAATCTAGTTAGTTACTTTCCCTTTATCATCCTTTGTTACTCTTTTGTCTTTTAATTGTTCACTTTTGTCAGAAAAAATATCAAATTTCTCTTTTATTAAAACGCTAATGTGTTATACTTTGATATAAATAGTATAACACATTAAAGAATCTGGAATCTAAGCATATGATTGCATATAGGTACCTAATATTTAGACTGTAGGTGATGTTGTGGAGAAATTGAAAAAGGTATTCATCCTTTCAGATTCTCTAGGGGAAACGGCGGAACATGTAGTGAATGCTGTAGCTAGTCAATTTTCTTCTGAAGACGTGGAGGTTCACCGTAATCCTTATGTCTACGAATTTGAAGATATTGAGCAAGTGATCCGGGAGGCTAAGGAGTATCAATCGATCATTGCATACACGATCGTGATTGATGAACTGAAAGATTATTTAGATCGCCGTTCAGTAGAGGAGAACATAAAAGCTGTCGATTTGTTACATCCGTTACTTAGTGCCTTTAGTGAGTCATTTGATAAGCAACCTGGTCATCAACCAGGAATGATGAGGCGGTTGGATGAAGAGTACTTCAGGAAAGTGGCAGCTATTGAATTCGCCGTAAAATACGATGATGCGCAAGATGTTAGTGGGATCTTGAAAGCGGACCTTGTCATTATCGGTGTATCTCGAACGTCCAAGACACCTTTATCGATGTACCTTGCACATAAACGATTCAAGGTGGCAAATATCCCTTTAGTTCCTGAAGTACCTCCACCAGAAGAACTGTTCCAGTTACCTAGAAACCGCTGTGTCGGGTTGGTAATCACTCCAGATAAATTAAATGAAATTCGCAAAGAACGCTTGAAAACGATGGGATTAACATCCGGTGCCACGTATGCTCGCTACGAACGAATATTAGAGGAATTGGACTACGCAGATAAAATCATTAAACGAATCGGGTGTCCGGTGATTAACGTATCGAACAAAGCGGTGGAAGAAACTGCACACTATATTATTGAAGTTTTGAAAATAGAGAGGGGATCATAGAGATGACTAAGTTGGTTTATATGTTTGACGAGGGAAAAAGAGACATGAAAGAAACCTTAGGTGGAAAGGGAGCTAATTTAGCTGAGATGACTCGGATTGGATTACCTGTACCTTTCGGATTTACCATTTCGACTCAAGCGTGTAATACCTACTATGATTCTAATCGGAAAATAACAGGAGAACTTAAAGAGCAAGTTCTCAGCTCTTTGAAGCAGTTGGAAGAAACAACTGGAAAAAAGTTAGGTGACCCTGGACATCCTCTTCTTGTGTCTGTTAGATCTGGCGCCGTGTTTTCCATGCCAGGAATGATGGACACCGTTCTAAACCTAGGTATGAACGACGACACAGTGGAAGCGATGGCTAAGTTAACGAATAATGCTCGATTTGCTTATGACTCTTACCGTAGATTTATTCAAATGTTTAGTGATGTGGTTCTGGAAGTAGATGTTTATTTCTTCGAACAGCATTTAGAGGAAGTAAGGGAGAGAAAGGGCTACACCTCGGACCCTGAGATGACGGCGGAAGATTGGAAAGAAGTGATTACAGGATATAAGAACATAGTCAAAAAGCATACGAAAAGGACTTTCCCGGAAGATCCTAAAGAGCAACTTTTTCTCGCCATTCAATCGGTCTTTGATTCTTGGAATAATCAACGAGCAATCATCTACCGTCGCTTAAATAAAATTCCAGGTCATTTAGGTACAGCAGTTAATATTCAAAGCATGGTATTTGGTAACATGGGTGATGATTCAGGCACAGGGGTAGCGTTTACGAGAGATCCATCTACCGGAGAGTCTATTCTGTACGGAGAGTACTTGATAAACGCCCAAGGAGAAGATGTTGTAGCGGGTATTCGCACTCCTCAGCCCATCCAAACGTTACAAAACGATATGCCGGACGTATTTCAACAGTTTATCGACACGTGTAAGCGATTGGAAAGTCACTACGGTGATATGCAAGACATTGAGTTCACTGTCGAACGAGGCAACTTGTTTATTTTACAAACGCGAAATGGGAAACGAACGGCACAAGCAGCGATTCGAATGGCCGTGGAGATGGAAAGGGAAGGAATTATCTCGAAAACGGAAGCCCTTCTTCGCGTTGACCCTGATCAATTAAATCAGCTGTTGCATCAGCGTATTGACGATTCGTATGAGTTTACTAGATTAGTCAAGGGATTGCCCGCTTCACCAGGTGCTGCCACAGGTCATGTTGTATTTGATTCTGATGATGCGGAGGCCCTCAGCCAAGAAGGAAAGAAAGTCATTCTTGTTCGCCCAGAGACGACTCCAGACGATATTCATGGGATCGTTTCAGCGGAAGCGATTGTCACCAGTCGTGGCGGAATGACCAGTCATGCGGCCGTAGTCGCCCGAGGGATGGGGAAAGCATGTATTTGTGGATGTGATGGATTAAAAATTGATTTGAAAAATAAACAGTTTCGGGTAGGCGATACGGTTGTCAATTATTTAGACAGAATAACGATCGACGGGGGAACCGGCGAAATTATGCTTGGTGATATACCAATGATTGCTCCAGAGCTTTCAGAAGAATTCCAAACATTGTTGCAGTGGGCAGATGAAAAGAGAACTTTAGGCGTTAGAACGAACGCTGATACTCCAGAAGACGCTAAAAAGGCGTTAGAATTCGGTGCTGGTGGAATTGGACTTTGCCGCACAGAGCACATGTTCATGGATGCTACTCGTATACCGATCGTGCGTGATATGATTCTAGCTGAAAATCTCGATGAGCGGATGGCAGCCTTGGAAAAATTACTACCTATGCAACAAGGCGACTTTACAGAAATATTTGAGGCGATGAACGGTCATCCAGTAACTGTCCGTCTACTTGATCCTCCCCTTCACGAATTTTTACCTGACAAAGAAGAATTGATCGTGGATGTGACAAAGCTTCAAATCACTAATCCATCGTCACATGAATTAAAGGAGAAAGAACAGTTGCTAAAGAAAGTGCGTCAACTGGATGAATTCAATCCTATGTTAGGTCATCGTGGCTGTCGTTTAGGGATGGTGTATCCGGAAATCTATATGATGCAAGCGAAGGCGATTTTCTATGCTGCGGCCGATTTATTAAACAAAGGATTGGTGATGGAACCTGAAGTAATGATTCCATTAGTCGGCCACGTCAATGAGTTAAAAGCGATGCGTCAAGTTGTTGAAGAGGCTGCTGATCAAATAGAACAAGAAACAGGTAAAAAGATAAACTATACGGTTGGCACCATGATCGAAATTCCAAGAGCAGCTCTTACTGCTGATGAAATTGCTACAGAAGCTGACTTCTTTTCATTCGGCACGAATGACTTAACGCAAACGACATTTGGGTTCAGTCGAGATGATGCAGAGAGCAAATTCTTACAGCATTACATTGAACAAAACACGCTGCCTGAAAATCCATTCATGGTGCTCGATCAAGAAGGTGTGGGAAAACTAGTGGAGACGGGGGTCAAACTAGGACGAGAAACCAAACCTTCTTTGAAAACCGGCATTTGCGGGGAACACGGCGGAGAAAAAAGCTCAATAGAGTTTTGCTTTGAAAAAGGGCTTGACTACGTTAGTTGCTCCCCATACAGAGTTCCACTAGCACGTTTGGCGGCCGCTCAGGCAACAATCCGTCATAAAGTGAAAATAACAAATTAACAATATAGGCTGAAGAGAGCTACCTTGTCTAGGTAGCTCTTTTCATTAATAAAGATGTTGCGGTGGGAAAGTGGTGTCGAAATTTGTTATATGACTCAACTGGCATTCTATACGAACGAACTTGGTTATTATACAAGCGAACTCAACTTTTATATGAACGAACTGACAATCTATATAAACGAACTCACTTTTTATATAACGAAACAGCGAGTTAGTTGATAAATGTTCACACTATAAATGAATCATCTCACCGAACACAAAAAAAGAGCAGATACTCATCTGCTCTCATAGAACTTATACCCACTCGATAAACTCTTCGTCGTTGGAATTATCGTCAATTTTAACCTTTGCCACACGGATAATATTGACGTTCGCCAAATTAATCATCGCGTTCTCTAGACGAATCCAATGACCTTTTTCACGTTCCATCCAGTCATTCACTCGAGATGAGGGGTTTTCTGTGAAGTAGGAAGTTTCTTCATTGCCATTTTCAAATTCGAAAATTATTTTATATCGTTCCATTGTAAAACTCTCCTTATAAATGTAGTCATAGAAAATTTACCCCTATTTCAAAGACCTCACACTCTAAAATGGATAATTTATGGAATTGAGACTATCATCACCTGACTTTATTCTTATAATTCCTGTATAATACATGAAAAAACACAAGGAGCATGTTGTCATGAATCCAATCCTAAAAAAGATGCAATATAAAGAGTTTAAGAAAGTAGCTGTTTTAAATCCACCGGAAGAGTTTCAAGAAACATTAAATGAGTTAAAAAAAGTAACGAATGTTCATGAAAAACCGGATCCTATTTCGAAGTATGAATTTGTCCTCATATTTGTTAAAAGTGATGAAGATTTAGATAAACAGGCAAATTTTATTAGAGATGGACTGGTTGAAGATGGGATGTTGTGGTTCGCTTACCCGAAGAAGTCTTCGAAAAAATACAAAGTAAACATTCATCGAGATAAAGGGTGGCAAGCCATTCAAGAACTAGGTTTTGAAGGTGTCAGACAGGTGGCGATTGATGATGACTGGTCCGCACTTAGGTTCAGACACGTCAACTTTATTTCTTCGAAAAGAAAATGATAACGCCATCATTGACAACTATTTGAACATTGCAAGAAAAAAGTGTGAATCCTTCTAAATCAGAAGGTGAAACACTTTTTTTTATGAGTGAAAAGTCTATAATAAACACTATCTTTGAAACTTCTTTTGTTAACATCGGAGGGAAAGCAGTGAATACTCTTATAGAATTTTTAAATGATCCCCTTGTATTAATTTTTGTTATCCTTTTTTTAGGATCGGTGTTGGGACAAGTGAAGATTAAAGGGTTAAGTTTAGGTACCTCAGGAGTTCTTCTTATCGCGATGGTCTTTGGTCACTTCGGGTTTCAAGTGTCACCTGTTGTTCAAAATCTTGGACTTAGTCTGTTTATTGTAGCTGTCGGTTTGCAAGCAGGACCCCGTTTCTTTCGCATGATGAAAACATCAGGCATTGTCTTCGGGATGATTGGTCTTATTATTGTACTCATTGCTTCTTTAACTACGGTTGTTGTTTCAAACGTGTTTGGACTATCGCCAGCACTCAGTATTGGATTAATGACAGGAGCATTAACAAGTACTCCTGGGTTAGCGGCGGCACTTCAGGCAACGAACGATCCTCTGGCTTCGGTAGGCTATGGGATTGCCTATCCATTTGGGGTTGTAGCCGTAGTGTTGTTTGTCCAGTTGTTTCCGAAATTATTGAAAATTGATCTAGAAAAAGATTTAAAACGTACTGTAGGTCCGGTGCGACATAAGGCGTCTCCAGAAGCGATGACTATTAGAGTAACAAGTGATTCTATTGATAAGAAGACATTGAAAGAATTGCGACTAGCCAAGGATAGTTCCGTCGTTATTAGCCGTGTGATTCGAGGAAACAGAAATATTATCAGCTTAAGTGACACGGTCATCTTAAAAGGAGACAGACTCGTTGCAGTTGGAATCCCCTCAGACCTCATTAAATTATGTGATGAAATCGGTGAAAAGGTCGATACCGATTTTTCAAATGTGGATCACGTGAAGTTGCGAAGAATTACTGTTGATTCAGAAGATATGATCGGAAAAAGCATTCGAGAGTTGAAATTGCGTAGTCAGTTTGGAGTCACGGTGACAAGAATGGAGCGGGGCGGTTTTGAATTCAATCAAAATCCAGGATGGCGGTTAGAACGGGGAGATATCTTAACGATCGTCAGTAGTGAAGACCGTTTGAAGGAGGTAGAAACGCTATTTAGCCGAAAAAAATTAGCCGTAACGAACATTCATATTTTTTCGTTAAGTTTGATTCTATTAATTGGTATCTTCGTTGGAATGATACCGATTTATATCCCTGGCCTAGGGACAATGACGTTAGGGGTGGCGGGAGGACCATTATTCGTAGCGCTTGTTATCGGGCATTTTGGAAAACTGGGACCGATTCGTGCGAGATTCTTTCAACCTTCCAATCAAGTCATTAGAGATATTGGTCTTGTATTATTTTTAGCAGGGGCTGGAACCACAGCAGGCGAAGGACTGGTGGAAGTCGTTATGACAGAAGGAATTGGACTCGTGTTCGGTGGTGCACTCATTACAATCTTTCCTATCTTCGCAGGCTTTCTGATCGCAAAGAAGTTGTTTCATTTAAGTATTCTTCACTCTCTTGGAGCTCTTTGCGGAGGGTTAACGAGTACGCCTGGACTTGGTGCAGTGAACCAACTGACAGAGGGGGACGAACCTGCCATTGCTTATGCAGCAGCTTACCCTTTTGCCTTAATATTTGTCGCCATTGCAGCCCAATTACTCGTATTTGTCTTATGACTGTTCGAGAGATATGAGAATAAATTCCATGATAACCATGCATAATAGAACCGTCTAAGTAGTCAGAGGACGGTGTTATGCATGGTTTATTTATTACTAATTATTGGGTTCGCGTTATTAATTAAAGGGGCAGACTGGTTTGTGACGGGCGCTTCGAAAATCGCTCATCTCCTGAGAGTTTCTCCCGTACTTGTTGGGCTTACGATTGTTGCTTTTGGCACAGGAGCGCCAGAAGCAACGGTCAGTGTGATCGCTGCCTTGGAAGGGAATCCTGGAGTGACAGTCGGGAACGTTGTTGGCAGCAATATCATCAATATCGCAGCCGTAGTAGGGGTTACTGCGGTTATTTTTCCGTTGAAAGTGGAGAGTCAAACAGTACGGAAAGAGATTCCGTTTACGTTGTTAGGAAGTATAGCCTTTATGGCATTAATTATTGATGTGGGTGTGGATTCCGAAGCAACCAATCTCCTCTCTAGGGGAGATGGCATCGTATTACTCTTGTTCTTTGCTATATTTATGTACTATGTTTTTGAATTGGCGATGAATCACCGTCAAGACGAGATTACTCCAGGCGTGAATGAGCGCTCTGATGCCGAAGGAGGATGGAAAAAGAACGGTATCATAACGGTACTAGGTTTAGCTGCGATCATCTTAGGTGGTTATTGGGTTGTAGAAAGCAGTACAGAAATTGCCGTGAGATTTGGCATGAGTGAAACATTAGTTGGCCTAACTGTTGTTTCAATTGGCTCTTCGCTACCGGAATTTGTGACTTCAATTACCGCAGCGTTAAAAAAATATAGTGATTTAGCATTAGGGAATATCGTGGGGAGTTGTATCTTTAACGTTCTCTTCGTGTTAGGTATTGCATCTGTAATTACACCTCTTCCAATAAACACAGAGTTCTTCCTTGATGTCACGTTTATGATCATTCTCACATTTGTGCTGCTAATATTCTCTCGGACAAATTGGCAAGTGGGAAAAGGGGAGGGAACGGTTCTGGTGTTATCTTATTTAATTTATTTAGTTTATATAATTATGCGTAACTGATCAAAGGAAAAAATAAAGAGCGCTGATTATCATTATAATGGTTAATTAAACCCAAATATTAAATATCATAGGTATTTTCTATTGACCTCTGAAATTTTTCACATTGATTCCATCTTTAAAGTAAAATGAGTGTAGTTATATTTACTTATATAGATGGTCGATATTTCATTAATTTATATAATAAGAGGAGGTTTTACCTATGAAGTTTACTACACTGTTTAAAATTCTGTATGCGGTTTCCTTTGTGTTGGGTGTTGTAGCTATCACATTATCATTTTTGTTTGTACAAAGTTTAAATACATTTACAGATACGAAAGATAGACAAATGGAATTTCTTGAGTTAGGGAATACATTTGCAGAGGCATCAGATTATTTGACCGAACAAGCAAGACAATATGCAGTCACGGGGCATGATTATTACTTGGAGCAGTATTGGACAGAGGTTGAAGAAACTCAAAGGCGTGAATACGTCATTGAAGAATTACAGAGATTAAATGCTCCTGACATTGAATTAGATTTGTTGTCACGAGCGGGAGAAGAATCTAATGCCTTGGTATTAATAGAGGACCAGGCGATGAGTGAGGTTGAACAAGGGAATTTAGATGAAGCTCAAAACTTAATGTTCAGTACAGAGTATCAACAAAGCAAAGAAGCGATTTTAGGACCAATCAACGAACTTCAAAATACGATGAATACACGAGCATTAAATGAAGCAAACACAGCTGAACGGGCCATGTCTTTTTTTCTGATCTTATTAATATCTATTATTCTGGTCCTTATTACTCTTCTCCTGTTCATTCTAATAAGTATGCGAAGAAGGATCATCAGAAAGCTCCCTAGTTTTGTAAAGCTTGCTGACCAAGTAGCCAAAGGTGATTTATCAGGAGACGCCATTAAAGTTAAGGGCAAAGATGAAATAGGTCAACTATCCTTGGCGATTAATAATATGAAGGGAGAGTTGACTGGGCTCATAAGTCAATCACATACTTCAACTAGTCATATCTTAAGCTCTTCAGATGAAATGGAGAGAAATGTTGAGAAAACGAATCAATCTGCTGAAAAAATGAATGAAATTTTTCATCAAGTTAAGCAAGAAAGTGGGCAACAGAGAGAAGCAGCAAGAGAAACGAGTAAAGCCATGGAGGAAATGGCTGGCGGAGTAGAAGAAGTGGCGGAATTTGCTAATAGTTTGGCTGAAAAAGCGAACTTGATGAAAAATACGTCTAGTAAAGGAAAAGTAGAAGTAGAAAATACAGAGAAACAAATCGTTAAAATGAACGAGCAAACAAAGCAAGTCAATGTTAAAATAACCAGTCTAAATGAAGATTCGAAACAAATAGGCAATATGAATAATTTAATTACGAACATCGCTGAACAAACAAATTTACTTGCTTTAAATGCAGCAATTGAAGCTTCCCGTGCAGGGGAATATGGTAAAGGATTTGCGGTTGTGGCTGATGAGATCAGAAAACTATCTGAGCAATCCAAAACCTCAGCAGCAACGATCTCTTCGCTTATTCATAACGTTCAGACAAAAGTAGATGGAGCAGTGAAAGACATTGAAATTAATGAAAAAGGCTCTGAGGAAAGTGTAGAAATGATGGCCGGGGTAAGATTCAAGTTTGAATCGATGATCACTTCTATAGAAGCATTAACCAATGAAATTGAAAATTTGTCGTCAATATCAGAAGAAATGTCCGCTGGAACAGAACAAGTTTTGTCTTCATCGCAAGAGATGGCTAGTATTTCAGAGAACACGGCAAGTAATGTTGAAACAGCATCGGAAATGGCCGAAGAGCAACTTGGTTTTTCAAGTAAGATTAGCGAATCAACAAACGATTTAAAAAGGTTAGCTAATGAATTAAGAGAGAACATTAATCGATTTAACATATAACGTTACCCAGTACCTGTTCCGATAGGTGCTGTTTTGTAAGACATTCGCACAGCCTTTTGGTAAAATGAATGAAGCGTTGATAAGCACAGATAAGGGAGGTATGGTTACCTTGAATTGGCATATAAAGAAGTTTAATGAATTAACAACAGACGAGCTGTACAGCATTCTGCGAGAAAGGGTCAATGTGTTCGTCGTTGAACAAAATTGTCCGTACCCTGAAATCGATGGAAAGGATAGCCAGTCTTATCATCTATTCGTGAGAGAAAAGGGTAAAATTATTGCCTATACTAGACTTCTTCCAGCTGGTATCAGTTATTCTCAAGCCTCGATAGGGCGTGTCCTCGTCATAGAAGAATATAGAAATACAGGACTTGGAAAAAAAATTATGAAAAGATCGATTGATTACCTTCATCAAGAACTGAAAGAAAATGAGATTAAGATTCAAGCACAAGAATATGCCCTTCAGTTTTATGAGTCATTCGGATTCAAACCAGTCTCCAAGGTCTATTTAGAAGATGATATCCCTCACGTGGATATGGTATGGACAGAGACTTCAAGATAAATAAGTTAAGTCCTTTTAAAACTGATCTGTTAGGATCAGTTTTTTTGAATGTGGAAATTTTCAAGTTTACTGTTATTAGCGATGAACGTGGGGAGAAACAAGAGTACCACAACGATAGTTAGTCTCGAACAAGAGGAATAGAGGACAAAATTAAGTCAGTACAACCAATTTTCTCCTCTATCTTTCCTTACTTCAAGCCTTTTCTCATAAATACTTGATAAACGGCTAGGAAACACCCAACCAGATAAACCAACCCAATCCAGTAGTACCCATGAAATCCCATGTTCAGTGAACCTTCGGCTAGTATTAGGCTGCTCATTGCCTTAGCAGGCCAAAAGCCAGGAACGAAGGCAAAAAACCATTCTACAGCATCATGAAAGAATAAACTGGCCACTGTAAAAATCATTAACACGCCAACGACCGCTTTCATCATCGCAAACCCTTCAATTTTATTTTTCGCTAATGAATTAATAAGTAACGTGACAATTGGAGCGATGAGCGCCGACAGGAATGAAAGGAGTAGAACATATCCAATTCCAATGCTTACTAAGTTGGAAAAGAGAATAATAAAAATACTAGCTGAAAAAGCAAGAACGAAACCCATCATTAATCGAAACGATAAAAATTGAAACAGAGGTAGAGGTGTTACCATAATAGAGGTGAAAATATGATCTTCCCGGTCATCAATAATCGAAAAAGCAATGAGCGCTCCGTATATGTGTGGTGCTACAAGTGTTATGCCAGCGAGAATAATGTAGTAAAACGGCTCCAAGTTCATGTCGGCTGACCGTTCGATCCAGGGGACCACCCAACGCCCGACCACTCCGAACAGAAGTGGATAAAAAATCATAAATGCAGTTAAGGAATCACGTGTCCATTTTTTTGTTTCAGTTTTGATAAAACCTCGATATACACTCATATTATTGTCCTCCTTCTTTTTGCGAGAACTCGTCAAATTTCTTTAAAGTCACGAAAAAGATCACGATGATCAATCCGATTAGAAAGATCGTCGACCACCATAGTTCACTTGTCTCAACAGGTAAACCTGCAGAGGCATTTAACACATTCATGGAGGCTTGCGTTGGAACAATATAGAGAATGTATTGGAACCAATCGTGCTGAATCACTTGAAGTTGCACGAGGATGACAGGTAGAACAAAGATAAGCATATAACCTGTTGAACGCATGATTAAACTAGTGAAATCTTTAGCGTAGAAACTCATCCAAAAACCTAGAATGGCATGAAAGAGTCCAACGAGACAAACGGCACCGACGAAGGCGAGCAAGTTCATTTCAATATTTTTCACATAATAAGCGAAAGCGAAAAGAATCAAGACTGTGATCAAATTAGAAACGACGATGGCAAAAGCTTTTGATAAAATATAGTCACTTTTTCTAATCGGCGTGACCATAAAGGTTCGAAATGTCCCTTCATGTTTTTCGAAAAACATGATCGCTCCAACGAGGATAATGGACATAATTGAAGCGTCGACGAAGATGAGCATCGCAAACAGTTGATTAATAAAAAGCGCATCGACAAAATATAGAAAGGCAATCCAAAATGCTACGACAAATAGAGAGGAGGGAAGGATCTGGTATTTGTTCATTCGCTGAAGTTCCCCGACAGTTAGTGTCAAGAAGTTATTCATCGATTTTCACTCCTGTCATTTCAATAAAGATATCCTCTAGTGTTGTCTCTTTGCTATGAATTGTTAAAACGGTGTAGTCCTTGATTATAGATAAAAATGTCTCATCGCTTCCGATACGGTCGAGATTAAATGTGTTGGTTTGGGCTGAATCGCCTTTTAGATATTCAACGGTAACGGTTCGTTCGCTTCCTTTTAATTTCAGGTTTTTAGGAGTGTCGATCTCTGCAATCGCTCCATTGGCCATGAAAGCCACGCGATCACACAATTCATCCACATCGTTCATGAGGTGGGTTGTAAGGAGCACGGTGCCACCTTGATCTCGGAACTCTTTAATCATATTTTTGATGATTCGAGCGTTGACTGGGTCGAGACCATTGGTTGGTTCATCTAGGAATAACATCGTTGGCTGATTGATCATGGCCCTGACGAAGTTCAGACGAGCCTTCATTCCTTTTGAAAAGGAGCTCACTTTCTTGTTTCGGTCGTCGTACAAACCAACTCGTTTAAGTAATTCGTCCGTATCTGCAGGGTTCTTGTATAGTTTTTTGAAAAACGAGACGTTTTCTTCCGCAGTCAATTTGGAAAAATGAACGGGCATTTCAAAACCTACACCGATATCTTGAAAATAATCTTTCCCGTAACTGGATAAGTCTTTCCCTTTATATTTAACAGTGCCTCCATACCCTTTAATTAGCTTTGTGAGAACTTTTTGGGTCGTGCTTTTTCCGACTCCACTAGGGCCTAAAAGTCCGAAGATCTCACCTTCTTGAATATGGAAGTTTACTTCTCTCAGTGTCTCTTCTTGCTCATTTGGATAACGATAGGTTAAATTGTGTATCTGAAACATGTTCAATCCCCCTTTTTAACTTCGATTCCTTGTCTAAAGATCTTAATCATCTCCTCGACGGCCTTCATGTATTCATCTGGATGCTCAAACCAAGTCGTTCCAGTCAAATAATAATCACTAATGGATAAATTCATTTGATAAAACAAGAATGCAGCAGTATTAATGTCAATATCTGAACGAACTTCCCCTTTTTCCTGACCTGACCTCAAGAGATCAACGAAGAAAGCTTTTGTTTGTTTTTCTTGGTCACCGAATATCTTCTTTCGAAACATAGGATCGCCTTTAAACAAAATGTTACCGATAGAGGCGAACTTCGGATGCTCTTTGGCGAAAGTAAGCCCTGCAGAGTAAAGTCCAAACAGTTTGTCAAAAAATTTAGCCTCCTTATTATGCAAATACTGTTGCAAGTACTGCATCTTGGCTTGGCCGATGAGTTGGGTGACATGCCGGTATAAATCTTCGAGGTTTTCAAAGTATTGATAAAAGCTGCCACGTGAGATCTCTGCTCGTTTAATTAATTTATTAATACTCACTTCATAAAAATGAGTAGTAGAAAACTCGTCAATAGCGATGTCAATGATCCGTTGCTTTTTTTTCTCTGGTAAATTATAAAACGTTGATGTTGGCACGAAAACTCTCCTTTCTAGACGTAATGAATGGTATGTGACAGGGTTGTCATGTTGTTACTATTATATTATGACAACATTGTCACAATGTCAAATATATTTTGCTGTTAGATGTTCAAAAGGGTGAACTGAATGCTTACTTTAAGTGGAGAAAGTAAAGGTAAGCCAGCAGCAAGAAAGGAAGTTCTGAAGACCATGACACCACACAAAAAAAGCTTGGAGCTGATATCAAACACAGCTTCCAAGCTATCTAAAAGTTATTTCAAAAAATATACTCTCGTCTCAAAAGGCTTCAAAGAAATAGCCTTTGATTCTTCGTGTGAATCAACTTGATAATTTGCTAACACGAGTTGATCGCTTGATACGGTTAAAGATTCTTCTTCTGCTGTCCACTCTGCAACTTCGGCTGTTAAGTTTGCAATGACGACTGCCACTTCACCATTTAGTTCGCGTTTGTATGAGAAGATTTGCTTATCGTCTGCTAGAAGTAAGTCATATCCACCATATGTGAAAATGTCATGATTTTTTTTCAGTTGAATCATGTTTTTATAGAAATGGAGAATGGATTGTTTATCTTCAAGCTGGGTTTCCACATTCACTTCTTTATAGTTTGAGTTAACCTTCAACCACGGCTTTCCAGTTGTGAATCCCGCATTTGGGTCACTTGACCATTGCATCGGCGTGCGGCTGTTGTCCCGTGAAGTATGGGCAAGACCTTCAATGATCTTCTCAGGAGAAACTCCTTCTGCCGTTTTTTCTGCGTACATATTTAATGCGGCCACATCATTGTAGTCTTCGATTGAATCGAAATAGATGTTCGTCATGCCGATTTCTTGGCCTTGGTAAATATAAGGCGTTCCTTTCATCAAGAAATACATAGCGCCAAGTGATGTTGCACTTTCTCGCCAATATTCCTTGTCATTCCCCCAAGTAGATACCACACGGGCTTTATCATGATTCTCAATAAATAATGCGTTCCAACCGTCATGCTCCAACCCTTTTTGCCAGCGAGTCAGCACTTTTTTCAATTGAACCACGTCCAGGCCGCCGCCTACTTCATAATCCCATAAGTCTAAATGTTCGAATTGGAATACCATATCCATTTTCCCTTGTTCACCAACCCACATGTGAGCTTCATCCACACTCACACCATTGGCCTCACCAACGGTCATTGTGTCAGGATAGTTGGCATAAGTTTCTTCTTTATATTCTTGCAAAAATTCGTGAATTCCTTCTTGGTTCATATGCATATCAAAGGAAGGAACGAAATTTTTCCCTTCGTCATTTGGAAGGTCTGGAAAGCCTGGACATTTTTTAATATGGCTGATAGCATCAATGCGGAAGCCATCGACACCTTTTTCCAACCACCAGTTGACCATATCATACAGCGCTGATCGTACGTCTTTATTTTCCCAGTTCAAGTCTGGTTGTCTGCGGGAAAAAACGTGAAGGAAATATTGATCTGTTTTTTCATCATACTCCCAAGCTGAACCGCCAAAGATACTTTCCCAGTTGTTCGGTTCGGCACCATTTTTTCCATCCCGCCAGATGTACCAGTCTCTTTTCGGGTTATCTTTACTAGAACGCGACTCCACAAACCAAGGGTGTTCATCACTTGTATGATTTAATACCAAGTCGATAATCAGTCTCATCCCACGCTTATGAACTTCTCTTAAAAGTTCGTCAAAGTCAGCCATTGTCCCAAAGTCTTCTAGAATATCTTGATAATCAGAAATATCATAGCCGTTATCATCCAAAGGTGATTTATACATCGGACAAATCCAGATGAAGTCTACACCTAATTCTTTTAAATAGTCTAAGCGCTGTATCATGCCTTGAAGATCACCAAATCCGTCTCCATTACTATCTTGAAAACTTCGAGGATATACTTGATATCCAATTGCTTCTTTCCACCATGTTCTTTCCATTTCGTCCACCTCTTCATTTTACAAAACTTATTTGTATTTTAATGCATCTCTATTTGTGCAAACGATTTTCCAACTACTTTGATAATCATACCGATTTTGAGCAATAAATTCAATTGTCATTCGACAATTTATTTGAAAGTTCTTATTTATATTACGTACTTGAAAAAAGCATAAACATTCTTACATGAAGTTTTCCCATGGATGATGAGAATTTAGTTGCTTAAATTCCTAATCTTCATTACACTTATGGGTGAAAACAACTGAATAACCATACAAATAGGTTCCTTAATAGTCGCTGTTATTAAGGTTAAAAGGGAAGCTGGTTAGAATCCAGCACGGTCCCGCCACTGTAAACGTTTAGGTGAGCTGTTCGTATCCACTATGCTAGGCATGGGAAGGAGGCAGCTGTTCCGATGAGACGTAAGTCAGGAGACCTGCCTGTTTGTCGCTTCAACACCTTCGAGGAAAAGGATGTGAACCTGCTTATACTAGACGTCTCTTCCATATATTTGTTCTCAATTATATGGAAGGACCTGCATGGATCGCTCTCCTTAATGGGGGAGCGTTTTTTATTTTTCAATAACTTTTAGTCATTAGGTAGCTAGCTGAAAAGTCTCGAATAAGCATTTCTATTAAATTTATAGGAGGAATACAAATGAACAAAAATCAACAAAGAGGAATGACACTGGTGTATACAGGTAACGGAAAAGGGAAAACCACTTCAGCTGTAGGATTGGCTGTACGTGCCGCGGGACATGATTTCAATGTGAAAATATATCAATTCATTAAATCGCCGGATAGGACCTATGGAGAACAACGAGGTCTGAAGAAGTTAGGCATTGATATGGTTCAGTTAGGGATCGGATTTACTTGGACGAAAACGCCTGAAGAGCATAGAGATGCACTGAAAAAAGGATGGCCCGAAGCAAAGGAAGCTATCATGAGTGGAGAATATGATGTGATTATTCTAGATGAAATCAATAATGCTTTAGCCATTGACAGTTTTCCTGTGGACGATGTATTACCACTTGAAGATGTAATTAAGACAATAAAAGAGCGACCAGTTCATGTTCACCTTGTGTTGACCGGCCGTGATGCTCACCCAAAAATAAAAGAACAAGCTGACCTCGTTTCGGTTGTTGAACCTGAGAAGCATTATTATGACGAAGGAATTCCTGCTATTAAAGGAATAGAATTTTAAAAGACTACTCTATTGGAGGTGAAATGAATGTCTACTAAACGTCTCGTCATTGCAGGAACACACAGTGGAGTCGGAAAAACGACGTTAACTATTGGAATAATGGAAGCAATGAAACGGAATGGACTGACCGTTCAAGGATTCAAATGCGGTCCGGACTACATAGATCCTTCTTATCAAACAGCAGTTTCAGGGCGCGTGGCCCGAAATCTGGATAGCTGGATGTTCGATGAACCCACATTAAAAGAAGTTCTCCTAAAAGGGAGTCAGGGGGCAGACATCTCAATTATTGAAGGAGTGATGGGATTCTATGATGGTAAAGACCCGACCTCAGACGAAGGAAGTACCGCTCATATTAGTATGGTGACTGAGAGCCCCGTTATTCTTGTTGTAGATTGTGGAGCTATGGCTCGCAGTTCCGCCGCTATTATCAAAGGTTTTCAAACGTTTAATAAGAATGTCAGAATCGTTGGAGTTATCGCTAATCGAGTGGGAAGTATCGGTCATTATGAACTGATCAAACAAGCTGTGGAACAAGAGTGTGGGATTCCAGTCGTCGGCTATTTACCTAAACAAGCGGAACTTGCTATGCCTGAACGTCATTTAGGATTGATTCCATCGATTGAACAAGGGGATTTAACACCTTTTTTTCAACAGTTGGGGAAGGTTATTGGAGAATCGGTTGAGATCGATCAGCTTTACGAGTTAGCTGAAGCAAAAACGTTTCCCAGGGAACAGTCTGATTTATTCGCAAAGAAAAGGGAACCTGTTGTTAAAATAGCAGTGGCTAGAGATGCAGCTTTTAACTTTTATTATGAGGAGAACTTAGAATTATTAAGGGCAAGAGGGGCTGAACTGGTCTTCTTCTCTCCTTTAACAGGAGAAAAGCTTCCGGAAAGTGTGGACGGGCTTTATATCGGTGGAGGTTTTCCTGAAGAATACGCAGAAACACTTTCAACTTACATAGACCTCAAGCAGTCGTTGAAGTCGGAAATAGAGAAGGGTCTCCCAACCTTTGCTGAATGCGGAGGGTTTATGTTTTTATGCGACTCCATCATGACCAGCGATAAGGTAGAGTTTGACATGGTAGGAGTAATCCCTGGAAAAGTCACCATGACTCAACGTTTAGCTGCTATTGGTTACCGAGAAACGACGGGCCTTGAAGGAAATTTCTTATTAAATGTTGGTGAGAAAGTCAAAGGACATGAATTTCATTATTCAACCTTCACATCCAATGAATCATTGAACGAGGCATTTGAATCTACTGGACGTAAAGGAACTTTATTAGAAGGAGTTCAAATGATCAACCTTGTAGCAGGATATACTCACCTTCACTTCGCATCTAATCTTGTAATCGTAGATAATTGGATTAATAAATGTCTAGAGTGGAAAAGCCGATGACAACAGGCTTACCGATTATGATTCAAGGCACTCATTCTGATGCAGGAAAAAGTATACTTGCGACTGCTTTATGCAGGATTTTCGCTCGAAAAGGTTTTAAGACAGCCCCATTTAAATCGCAAAATATGGCGTTAAACTCATATATTACGATAGATGGAAAAGAGATCGGTCGCGCACAAGGGGTGCAAGCGGAGGCGGCAAAAACAATAGCTACGACGGATATGAATCCTGTGTTGATCAAACCAACTGGGGTTTATCAATCGCAAATCGTTGTCCACGGCGAACCTTATCAGAACATGAAAGCGGGAGAATATCGACAAGATTTTTATGAAAAAGGAAAAGAATTAATCCATCATAGTTTCAACTATCTGAGTGAACATTACGAGCGAATTGTCATTGAAGGGGCAGGAAGTCCAGCTGAAATAAATTTAAATGACCGAGAGCTTGTGAACATGAGCGTTGCTAGAATCGCTCAAGCCCCGGTTATTTTAGTAGGAGATATTGATAAAGGCGGTGTCTTTGCTAGTTTAGTAGGGACGCTGCAACTCTTGGATCCGATAGATCGAGAGCGAGTAATTGGGGTCGTTATTAATAAATTCCGTGGAGACATTGATTTATTGAGACCTGGTTTAGCGTGGTTTGAAGAGTACACCGGTTTACCGGTACTTGGTGTCATTCCATTTATCGACCATTTAGATATTGAAGCTGAAGATTCGCTCGCATTAGAGCTATATCCGACTAGGAAAAATGATGATAAAGATCTGGATATTGCGTTTATTTGTTACCCGAGAATTTCTAATTTTACAGATATGGATCCACTTGAAAAAGAGCCCGACTGTCATGTTCGTTCAGTGCGCTCAGTAGAAGAATTAGGAGAGCCGGATTTAATCATCCTTCCTGGGAGCAAAAACACATTGGAAGACTTATCTAGTATTGTTGATAATGGATTAGGTGATGCCATCATCTCGTTAGTTAAACAACAGGGCGTGCGGGTGATCGGTATTTGCGGAGGATATCAAATGCTTGGGAAAACTCTAGAAGATCCAAAAGGAATGGAATCTTCTATAGAAACATTGAGGGGACTAAGCCTTATTGAATCATTGACCACAATTCTTACTGAGAAAAAGCGAACCATTTTGTCGTTTGGCATAGCTAATTATGGTACAGAAACTCTTAGTGTTTCAGGCTATGAAATCCATATGGGTTTGTCTAAATATAACTTTGAAACAGATAATGAGTTTATACAGTTAGAAGATGGTGGGAGCGATGGATATATTAGTTCAGACCGGAAAATCATCGGTACATATTTTCACGGACTGTTTGAAAATGATCACTTTCGAGAAGTCTTGTTAAATGACCTTCGTGAATCCAAAGGTCTTGAGCCATGTCATTTTAGAGCCTCTTTCAAAGAAGCAAGGGAGAATGGGTATGAGCATGTAGCTAATGTTGTGGAAAACCATTTGAATTTAGTGCTGGTAGAGGAAAAAATGATCATCTTTCAACAGAACAGAACGTGTTAGGGAGGAGGACTAATAGGTGGAAAAAACGATCAGCCAAATCACCATAACAAACAAGGAAATAGGAAGACAGACATTAGCTCACTTGAATAACTTAACAAAACCAATCGGAAGTTTAGGCAGGTTAGAGGAGTTAGCTGTTCAAATAGCCGAAATAACAGATGAACCTTTTCCAAACGTATCCCCACCTGTTTCTATTGTGTTTGCAGCTGATCACGGGATAGCTTTAGAAGGGGTCTCGGCTTATCCTCAAGAAGTGACTGCTCAGATGGCAGCTAATTTTCTCAGTGGTGGAGCTGGAATTAACGTGTTAACGAACCAAATAAAGGGACAATTTGTTCTTGTAGATATAGGCATAGCTTCCGAACTAAAAGGATCAGGATATATTAACGAAAAAATCCGCTATGGGACTGCGAACTTTGCAAAGGAATCTGCGATGACAAAAGGACAAGCTGTAAAAGCCATTGAAGCAGGAATTAAAGTGACAACTAACGCGATATCAAACGGGGCAAACTCCGTGATTTTAGGGGAAATGGGTATCGGGAATACGACAAGTAGCAGCGCGATCTTAGCTATATTGAGCGGTGAAGCTGTGGAGAACGTGGTGGGACCCGGTACAGGAATTTCTGAAGAGAAGCTTCTAAATAAACAACAGGTGATTAAGAAGGCTCTGATGGATCGGAACCCTGATCCAAATGATGTACTTGATATTTTATCTAAAGTAGGAGGGTTAGAGATTGCTGGAATGACGGGAGCAATCTTAGGGGCAGCCTCTAAAAAGACTCCGTTGATTATAGATGGATTTATCAGCACGGTATCCGCGGTCTTGGCAATAAGACTGGCTCCGAACGTAAGAAACTATCTGATATTTAGTCATCAGTCACAAGAGGCAGGGCATGGCATTGCGCTAAAAATGTTAGAGGCGAAACCGCTCCTTGATTTAGAGTTACGCCTAGGTGAAGGGACTGGAGCGGCATTAGCTTTTCCTTTAGTTCAATCATCGGTCCACGTCTTAAAGGAGATGGCTACTTTTACAGGGGCAGGAATTTCAATAACGGAGAAAAGTGAAGATCTTGAAAATTAAATTTACATGTACTGAAAACTCATTTATACTGAATCTATAAACAAAAAGACGAATTTCATATTATGCAAACAGGTTCTTTAAACCATAGTCTAACCAGACTGTTTAAAGTTAAAAGGGAAGTCGGTGAAAAACCGACACGGTCCCGCCACTGTATGCGTTTAGGATGACTGCGAAAATTCCACTGTGCTTTAAGGGCATGGGAAGGGGCAGTTGATCTGTTGAGACGCGAGTCAGGAGACCTGCCTGTTTTGTTTTAAACACCTTCGAGGAAAAGGGATGTTTAATGTTCGTAGGATGCTCGGTCGTTATAAATAACGAGCGAGCGTGAGACAGTTTCTCTACATACTTGTCGTCTATGTAACTTATACATTCAACGCTCTTCCTAAAGGAATAGCGTTTTTTTGTTTGGTTGAAAAAAATCGATCTACACCCAGGGGGAAAAAGATGAAAAGTATGTTGATGAAGTGGAGCCGAGTAAGTGCAATTTTAGCGTTGGTGGTGGTGATGTTTACCGCTTGTGGAACGAATGAGGAAAACAATAATAATGTCACTAACCAGTCGAATGAAAATGAAGAGGATGCGGCCAATAACGAGGCTGTGGAAAACTCAAACGAAGCGCAAGAAGAGGAAACCGGTGAGTTTCCCGTCACAGTCACAGATAGCTCAGGCAACGAAGTAACCATCGAAGAAGAACCAGAAACCATTGTTTCTTTATTACCTAGTAATACAGAGATTGTCTTTGAGCTTGGTGCAGGAGACCGAATGATCGGCGTGTCAGAATTCTGCAACTACCCAGAAGAAACAGCAGATATTGACACGGTTGGGGGTCAAGACATAGATGCAGAACTGATTTTATCCATGGAGCCAGATTTAGCTCTTGTTCAAGGGTATCATGAGCAAAATAACTCAGATATGTTAGATCAATTTGAAGATGCAGGTATTGATGTTCTTGTTATCGAAGGTGGAAATTCTTTTGAAGAAGTATATGACACGATTCATTTAATTGGTGAGGCTACTGGTACAACGGAGCGAGCAGAAGAGATCGTCGTTGATATGGAGGACCGTCTTGAAGACGTTCAAGAACAAGCGAGCTCGATCTCAGAAGAAGAGAAATTGAAAGTTTGGGTTGAAGTTGCGCCTGCACCGGACATTTTCACAACAGGTAGTGGGACATTTATGCAAGAAATGTTAGACGCCATTCAAGCTACTAATGCAGCAGAGGAAGAAGAAGGTTGGGTCAATTTAACTGAAGAAGAAATCGTTACACTGAACCCCGACGTGATCATCACGACATACGGATATTATGTAGAGGATCCTCAACAAGAAGTGGTGTCTCGAGACGGTTGGTCTGATGTACCGGCTGTTCAGAATGATCGTATTCATGATGTGCATAATGATACGGTAACAAGACCGGGGCCGCGATTGATTGAAGGAGTGGAAACTCTTGCCGAACTCATTTATCCGGAGGTCTTTGAGTAACCGAATCTTTTGGGTGTACTTATTCAGCGGAGGATTCGTGCTCGGCACGGTTCTCCTTGGATTATTTATGAGCAGCGTTACGATTCCTGTTCCACATATTTTTTATATTATTACCGACCAAGTTTTCGGACTTCAACTGGCTGAGAACGTTCCGGAAAATGAACAGAGAATTATCTGGAACATTCGACTTCCAAGAGTACTGCTGGCGCTTTGCGTCGGTGCATCATTAGCTATAGCGGGTGCAGCCTTTCAAGGTCTTCTTAGGAATCCATTGGCAGATCCTTATACGATCGGTGTATCATCAGGGGCAGCACTTGGAGCAGTCATAGTCATTTTCTTTCAATTGACCATTCTCGGTTTAGGAGGCTTTACCTTACCGGTTGTTTCAATTATCGGTGGGTTCATTGCCCTTATGCTCGTATTTGGGCTTGTTCGAATTGCAAGCAGAAGCATGGCCATTGAAACCATCATTTTAGCAGGAATTATTATGAGTTCGTTTATCGGAGCGATCATTTCGTTAATCATCGCCCTGGGTGACCAAGATGCGATGACGCAAATCATCTATTGGCTCTACGGAAGTGTAGGGATGAGAGGGTGGAGCCATGTGCAACTGATTGTTCCATTCATGCTCATAGGTGTGTTCATTTTATTAATCCATTTTCGAGAATTAAACGCTATGGCTCTTGGTGAAGAGGCGGCAGAGCATATCGGTGTGAATGTTAAGAGAGGTAAAAATTTTATTTTAGTTGGGGCATCCTTGCTCACCGGTGCATCAGTGGCCGTTTCCGGAACGATTGGATTTGTCGGATTGGTGATTCCTCACTTAGTGAGGCTCATCACCGGACCGAACCATCGGCATGTGTTGCCTTTATCCTTTCTTATTGGCGGTGGCTTCCTGATTTTAGCTGATGTAGTTTCACGGACGATCATCGCACCGAAAGAACTTCCCATCGGCGTGATTACGGCGCTAATAGGAGCACCGGTCTTTGCCTTGTTACTCATTAGAAATCGGCTTGGAAAGGGGAAATCGATATGATCCAAGTCAAAAATCTCGTAGGCGGTTATTCAGATCAACCGATTATTCAAGGTGTTGATCTGACCATTCATAAGGGAGAATTCTTTGGGCTTTTAGGTCCTAACGGTAGTGGGAAAACGACTTTGTTTAAATTGATCACCGGAGGTCTTCCAAAGAAGCATGGGGAAATAACGATTGACGGAAAACCCATTTCCAAGCTTTCTAATTTAGAGAAAGCGAGACAAATGGCGGTGTTGACTCAAGAAGCACACGTTTCATTCGACTTTACCGTTGAAGAAATTGTTAGTCTCGGCCGCTATGCCTTCCAAAAAGGAGTCCTGAAAAGTTTATCCAAATCAGATCGCGCCGTGATCGAAGAAGTCATGGAGCTAGCAGATGTCACTCGTTATCGACATAAGCAATTCCGGACGATAAGTGGCGGAGAAAAGCAACGGGTATTGTTAGCTAAAGCATTGGCACAAGAGCCGCAACTATTGCTTTTAGATGAACCAACGAATCATCTTGATGTGAAACATTCTTTCTATATGCTTGATTTATTGAAAAACTGGCAGCGAAAACATGGACTTACGATTTTTGCTATTCTACACGACTTGAATGTAGCCTCTCTTTATGCCGACAGGGTAGCTCTATTAGATGAAGGTAGGTTTCAAAAAGTCGGAAGTGTGGACGTTCTAAGGAATGAAAAACAGCTCCAAGACGTTTATGAAGTTGAGGTGAAAGCACAGTCCCACCCAATTGTTCCAAAGCCGCAGTTACTCATGACTCCTCATAATGAAGGAGTAGCTCAGTCAGTAGATCTAAAAAACAGCTTCCATATCGACCAGAATGAAGGGGTTATTCATATTGCATTTGATCAACCGTTGCGGACCCTTTCTAATAGCGTAGTAGGTGAAGGAATTCAATGGTTAAAGCACTTTTGTAATTTTCATGTCCAAAAGAATTATGATGGGGGAGACCCTGTTGATGATATTCAGAGTTGGTTGCGTCACTCGGGAATCTCTCTTGAACAGACGGCAGGAATGATGACAGCCGTGAAGCTTGACGACATGGTTTTACTTGAGAGAGAGTATGAAGGAATCCAGCTAGTAGTCATGGTAACCGCAGGTGTCGGAAACGCTGTCGATATTACAAATGAACAAAGGGACGAAAATATGAGCAAGATTGGCACAATCAATACAATGCTTTTTGTTGATGCTCATTTCACCGATGGCGCACTTGTCAATGCCAGCATATCGGCTACTGAAGCTAAAACGAAAGCACTGCATGATTTAAAAGTGAAAGACAGTTATTCAAATACGCCAGCAACCGGAACCTCAACGGACAGCTTATTAATTGGAGCAACGCAAATAGGTGAGAAAACCCCTTACGCAGGTTCAGGAACTGTTGTTGGGAAAGCGATTGGCAGGACTGTATATGAAGCAACAGTGGAAGCAATCCGTAAATATAGAGTAAGACAGGAACTTTCCTAATGGAAGCTTTGTTAAATGTGACAGTACTCATTATATTGGCAGCCATTCTTCTAGATCTTCTTATAGGTGATCCAAAGTGGCTGCCTCATCCTGTTGTGGGATATGGAAAAGGGATATCTTTTTTAGATAAAAAGCTCAATCACGGTTCCGGTCGGAGAAGAAAGATATACGGAATTCTCATGGCCGTGATGGTGGTAACCGTCGTTTACAGTTTATCCTTTTCATTGATTTATCTCGCCTTCCGCATTCATCTACTTGCAGGTCTCATCCTGGAAGTTTATTTTATTTCCACTACGATTGCGATCAGAGGATTGAGAGAGGCGGCCCTTAAGGTTGCCATCCCGTTAGCTAAAGGTGACTTTACAGAGGCACGTTTTCAATTAGGAATGATCGTCGGTCGAGATACAGATAAACTCAGTGAGAGCGAGATTGTTCGAGGAACTGTTGAGACGGTTGCTGAGAATACAGTGGACGGGATAACGGCTCCGTTGTTCTGGGCTTTCATTGGCGGGGGACCTCTAGCTATGGCTTATCGGGCGATCAACACACTTGATTCCATGGTTGGCTATAAAAATGAGAAGTACAGTGATTTCGGCTGGTTCTCGGCAAGGTTGGATGACGTAGCGAACTGGTTACCTGCTCGAATGACTTCTTTTACGATTTGGTTAGCATCATTTTGTGTGCTTGGATCAAGAAAGAAACACGCTATTCATGTGACGTGGAAAGATGCAACCAAACACCCTAGTCCAAACAGTGGATGGTCCGAGGCGATGGTCGCAGGACTTATAGGAGTTCAGTTAGGTGGACGTAATGAATACAAAGGAGTAGTGTCTAACCGAGCCAAGATGGGTGTGCCTCTAGAAACACTAACATGTGATCATATAAATAAATCACTCATCTATATGCACGGAGGATGGATCCTCTTTTTCATCTTCTTTTCACTGATTTGGATCTCACTATCATAAATTGAGAGGAGAATAGAAATGAAATGGCCGAATCATGGCGGACAACCAGCCGCAATCAAAAGACAATTTCATCTCCTTGAAGATGAAGTAGTAGTAGATTTTAGTGCGAACATCCATCCTTTAGGACCCCCTGTGTGGGTGAAGGATCATCTTAAGAAGAGTTTTGACTTGATTAGCCAATATCCCGATCCGACTTACTGGGACGCCAGAACTCAGATAGCTGCCTTTGAGGGGGTGACAGCGGATCATGTACTTGTTACGAATGGAGGAGCAGAAGCGATATTTTTGACGGCTAAATTTTTTGAGGGGAAAAGAGCGCTGATCATTGAGCCTACTTTCTCTGAATATGAGCAAGCGTGCAGACATTATCATTTGGACGTTGATCATGTCTACTCTGATGCGGAAGAAGATTTTGCCTTCCCTCTAAACAAAACTATTGAACATGCAGCGGAAGTGGAGGTCGTATTTATATGTCGCCCAAACAACCCTACCGGAACGGTTGTAAGCGTAAGTGATATTCGCTCCCTATTGGAAAAAACCAAGGAAAAAAATACATACGTCGTAGTAGATGAAGCTTTTGTTGATTTCTTGCCAAATGAAACTGACAAATTGACCCCTTTATTAAAGGAATTCTCGCATCTTATCTTATTGCGCTCGCTGACGAAAATGTATGCCATTCCTGGCATTCGAGTAGGGTTTATGATGGCTCATGAACAAGTGATTGGCCAAGTGCAAAATTGGCAGACCCCTTGGAGTGTCAACGTTTTTGCGTCAACCATGATTCAACCTCTTTTGAAAGATTATGCCTTTGTTTCTCGTTCAAGGGATTATTTTAAAGAGGAATTGTTAAGGATCAGACGACGATTGCATGAGATGGATTATTATATGTCATCATCCGCTGTAAATTTTTATCTGTTAAGGGATGAAAAGCATCCAAATTGTACAATAGAATTATTTCAGTTTCTTTTGAAAAAGGGCATTCTCCCAAGACATACAGATAATTTCAAAGGGTTAGATGGTAACTATCTGAGGTTTGCTATCCGGTCAAAAGCGGAAAATGATCAGTTACTGGATACATTGAAAGCTTGGAGAGAAGAACGATGATTATGTTTGTATCAGGCGGAGCAAGATCAGGAAAAAGTCGATTTGCAGAAGATATGGCTTTGACTCATTATCACAGGGGACGAACATCGAAGCAACTTATTTATGTGGCAACAGCCCTGCGAACAGATAAAGAAATGGAAGATCGCATTTCCACTCATCGAGTCGATCGTTCTTCCATTTGGGAGACGGTGGAGGAGCCTTTTCATATAGTCAAAGTCTGTAAAGAAAGTGGTTTTGGAGATGTCATTTTAGTTGACTGTTTGACAATTTGGTTAAGTAATATGATGTATGGAAAACTCGAATATTCGCTCCCGCAATTAATAGAAATGATTGATTCTTGCATTCTAATTGCTGAAGAAAAACGGCAAACGTTGATTTTTGTATCCAATGATGTAAATGAAGGAGAAATTGCTTCTGGGGGGCATTCGGCCGTTCTGGATTATATATATGCCTTAGAAAGGATCCATCAGCATGTGGTTACGCGCGTAGACGAAGCGGTGCAAGTCATCGCAGGAATCCCTGTTTATTGGAAAGGGGGGGGATCATGATGCAGGCAGTATATGGTTTTTTGTTAGCTGTACAATTTCTCACCAGACTGCCGGTACCTATAGAGTGCCCTTGGAATGAAAAGACGAGTCGCTGGGCGATACGGTTTTACCCCTTCATCGGCATGCTTCTAGGGGCCATTTTATTTGGAGTAGGATGGTTCTTAGCTCCTTTCATATCACCGTTGTTGCTGTCTATGGTACTTATCTCTCTATGGGTATGGCTTACGGGTGGACTTCATCTAGACGGGCTAATGGATGTGGCCGATGCTGTGGGCTCTAACGCCCCTCTAGAGAAGAAATGGGAGATTATGAAAGACCCTCATGTGGGTAGCTTCGGAATCATCGCATTGTTTTTCCTGTTAATTTGGAAAAGTGTCCTGCTATATTCGATCGTCGAAGAGGGGCCATTTATGGAGCTCTTCTCGCTATTAGTAGTATTGGGAGCGGCACGATTTGCTGCGGTAGCGTTGCTGGTTCTAGTACCCGCAGCGAAAAAACAAGGGTTAGCATGGGATTGGAAAAAGAATTTGCGGAAAGTTGAAGTTGTTTATGCAGCGATACCTTTAGTCTTATTATTGTTGTTTCAACCGGGATATTTAATGATTTTACCCGTTTTATTAATACCCATTTTACTATACGGTTTATGGGTGATGCGTACATTTCGAGGAATTAACGGAGATCTGATTGGAACCGCAATCGAAGGAGGGGAACTATGGGGACTAGTCATCATTTGGATCTTTATCTCCTTCGTCACGGTTTAACAAGATGGAATGTTGAAAATCGCTATTTAGGACACACAGACGAACCGGTGATGGAGATAGAAGAATTAGCTGAGTTGAAAAAGGAGTTGGAAGTGGTCGAATTCGATGAAGTGTTTTCTAGTGACCTTCTTCGCTGTAAGGAAACAATTGAATACCTTCGGCCAGATCAGCCTTATGTTTCGGACGAAGGACTAAGAGAATTTCACTTCGGGGATTGGGAAGGAAGAAAGTACGAGGAGCTAAAAGATATTCCGTTGTATCGACAATGGATAGATAACTGGGAGCAGTATCGAGTACCGGGAGGAGAATCTGGCGAGGAGTTTAGTGATAGGATCACAGGATGGCTCAGTGAATTTTTAGGAAAAACACTTGTTGCCGAAGGGCCGGCCAGTCACAAAGTCCTCATCGTTACCCATGGTGGTGTGATTCGATTACTTCTATCTATTTTAGTTGAGGCAGGATCATTTTGGAGTTGGCGTATTAGTCATGGTGAGGGACTTCATTTAACGCTGGAGTATAGAGAGGAGAGGTGGACATGCAGCTCATTATCGGTGGTGCCTTCTCAGGGAAACGGAAGATCGTAAAAAACTTGAGCGGAAATGTAAGTTGGATTTCAAGTTATGAACAGCAGTCATTAAGCAATTGGGAGAAAGTCTGGGAGATAGATAGCAACCTCGTTTTAGAAGGATGGGAAAACTGGCTACGAACTGAAATCCAATCAGGACGATCGATTGCAGCGATTCGTCAGCAGATGAATACGCTGTTCGCTGAACTCAAGGCCGAAGAAAAACGTCGAGACCAACAAGTCATCTTAATCATGCTCGAAATGGGCCGCGGCATCGTCCCACTTGAGGAAGAAAATCGCCAGCTCCGCGACTTGACAGGGTGGATCCAGCAAGACGCAGCCGAAATTTCAGAAAAAGTAATATATGTCTGGCACGGGTTGACGCGGGTGATGAAGTGAATAATTACTAATTAAATCTTAGAATTCAAGAGTAGGAGATTGGCGACAAAAAGTGAGCCTTTTTGTGAATTAAGGGCAAAGGTTGGGGAAACAGGTAAAGGTAGTCTCGAATAGAGTGTTTGAGGGACAAACTTTGGAGCAACGAACCAAGTTAGTCTCGCATAGAGCATTTGAGGGACAAACTTTGACGCCATGAGCCAAGTTAGTCTCGAATAGAGCGTTTGAGGGACAAACTCCGGAGCCAACTTGCAGATTTCTAAAAGCGAAATTTTATTTCAATTAGATTTGACATAATGTATACTCCTCGATTTTCCTTCCTGAACATATTCGCTGAGAAGTACTCTTTGAATTGATTTACGGCTTATTGCTTTTTCACACCATTCATAAATATTATTAGTTGAAATCGCGCGATGTGGAAAGAGTAGATTGTACTCTTTGATATTTCGAAGGAGCCCCTCTTGCTTAGACTCGAAATAATTGCATTCACTGCATGATAAACTATTTTTCGACTTGATGATTTCGAGCTTATGACAATTCGGACAGAAAACCCCTTTCAGTAGTTGATCATAATGATATTCAGGAATCCTTGAATATGGAGTGGGATCAGCTTGATTTTCTAATAATGATTGGCAAATATTAAATGGTTTATCAGACAGCTTTCCTGAACTCCTATTAATTTTTTTCAAAAAAGAAGGAATTTGGGTAGGTAAGATAATCGGTACATTTCTTGGGGCGTTATATAAGGTGAATTCAGGGTTTGGAAAGACGACATAGCCTTTCACGTCAACACGAGGCAAACGAAGTTGTTGGAATAACTTACGAAAAGTCGTTTCAATTCGTTGAAGCTGAGCGAGAGGGTTATTTACTTCTAAACCAGAGGGGCCATACCATCTGCTGTCTTCAATAAAATAATCACCTTCAAAATTTTTCACTTCGAATAAATAAGGAGAACTTGGTGTAAAGAGAAGGGTGTCAACCTGAATGAGAGATTGGTTCACTTCGAAATACGTATCAGGCAAAATAAGCAAATCAATGGTTAATTGGTTCGAGAGCATCGTTTCGAAATTCTGTTCACCAATGTAGCCTTTATTCAAATTAGTAAAGTGGGTTCGAAGACTGTTGCTGAACTCCATTCGGGGCGTTAAACTGTGCAAAATCTGAAGCTCATAAGACTTTGTGCGAGGTTTCAAGAACATTGGCATCCTCCTGTTGAAAGTTTCGCTCTGTCACAGTGGAGAAGGTAAAATTAAATGAGGAAATAATAAAGTTCGAGGTTTAGAAAAAGCTTTAGATGACAGAGCGTCCTTCTATTTTTATCATAGGAGAACTTGCTAAAATAAACAAGGCGAACAAATAAATATTTATTAGAACGTACGTTCTGATTATTAACCACTTCTTTCCTATACATTACACATTACTTACTAGTAGTGGCACCGTTAGAATCTTGCTCTTGCTAGTCCTTCCTATATATAATAAATCAAAGATCGGCTTTCCTAAATAACCATAGTCAAAAAGGCGAGGTGTTCCTGTGTTATCTAGAGAAGTTGCACAAAATATTGTGAGTCGAACAATGGAAATCTTAAATTATAATATTAACGTCATGGACAATAATGGGGTAATTATTGGGTCGGGGGACAAGCATAGAATAGGAACGATCCATGAAGTTGCCAAACAAATTCAAATAAAACGAGATAGTATCGAAATTTCAATAGAAGATGAACAAGAATGGAATGGAGTAAAACAAGGCATTAATTTGCCTATTTATTTTCACGGTGAAGTCATGGGGACTGTGGGAATTACTGGAGAACCTTCAGAGGTGAGAAGATACGGTGAGTTAGTAAAAATGACAGCAGAAATGATTATAGAGCAATCCTTTTTACTAAAACAAATTCAATATGATGAAAGGATTAAACGTGAATTTGTATATCAGTGGATTACGGGAAAAGGTCTATCAGATAGTATGTTTTTAGAAAAAGCTAAAACCTTAGAAATTGATTTACTACTAAAAAGAGGTGTCGTTTTAATTAATGAGCGCATAAAAGATAATGACCATCCTGTAAAATCATTAGACAAGTTAGAAAAGGCTTTGAGCCCTTTGTTACATAAAGAAGATGTGATGAGTATTATAAATGAATATATTGTGATTATTAAGCATGCAGACTCAAAGAAGAATTTAACCAATGTAGTTGAACAATGGGCAAGTTATTTTGATAGAAAAGATCTTATTTTTACGTCTGGTTATCTTTATGAAGACTATATGGCTATTACTTATTCATATGAGCAAGCGATGAATACCTTAGAAGTTAGTAAAAAATTAGAATTGATTGAACAGGTTTTAAAATATGAAGACAGAACGATTGAAGTTTTACTAAACAGGTTATTAAAAGATGACACTACAAAAATGGCTTTCCCTATTGAGAATCCCCTCCCCGATACTAAAGGAAATAGAGATCTCTTAAACACGCTCGATGTCTATATAACGAATAATTGCCAAGTAAATAAAACTGCTAAAGAACTGTTTGTTCACCGAAACACGCTCACATACAGGTTAGATAAAATTCGCACGATTACGGGGAAAGACCCTCGGAAAATGATAGATTTATTTTATTTATATTGTATGTGTCAGTTAAAAAACAAATTACAATAGACCTTTACGCACAACAAAAACAAAAGTAATCCGCTTACATTTGTGCATTGGCATAATGAATTTCATATTTTAAGCGCTTACAATTAAGTTATCAATTTATAGATAACTTAAGGAGTGTATGTGTATGCCAGTTAGTGCTTTAGGAGCGGTAATTGCATTAGTAATTTCAATTGTTTTAATTTTACGGAAAGTACCACCAGTGTATGCTCTTGTTGCCGGCGCGTTGGCAGGTGGCCTAATAGGTGGAGCGGGTCTTACAACGACGGTCGATTTAATGATAGAAGGTGCGGAAGGGATTATCCCTGCAGTACTCCGGATTTTAGCGGCGGGTGTTTTAGCAGGTGTCCTTATTGAATCAGGTGCAGCCTCTTCAATAGCCAATGGTGTTGTTAGAAAGCTGGGAGAAAAGAAAGCGTTATTGGCATTAGTGCTAGCTACTATGTTATTGACAGCTGTTGGTGTATTTGTTGATGTGGCCGTCATTACAGTAGCACCTATTGCTTTAGCGATAGCGAATCGTGCGGGGCTCTCGAGAACAGCGATCTTACTTGCTATGGTTGGTGGCGGTAAAGCTGGAAATATCATGTCGCCTAATCCTAACACCATAGCCGTTGCAGAATCTTTTAATGTTCCGTTAACTTCAGTGATGGCTGCAGGGATTATTCCCGCTATTTTTGGAGTATTTGTTACTTATATTTTAGCTAAAAGACTTTCACAAAAAGGAACGATGGTGCCAAATGAAGACATTGAAGATTCTTCGGATCAAAGCGCCCCATCGATATTTACATCTATTATAGCGCCTTTAGTTGCTATCATTTTATTAGTACTAAGGCCGGTCTTTGGTATAGAAGTCGATCCCATGTTGGCGTTACCAGCAGGTGGGATTATCGGAGCCCTTGCAATGGGGAAAATCAAAGGCATTAATACGTTTATCATTTCCGGTTTGAGTAAGATGTCGGCCGTGGCCGTTCTTTTATTAGGAACTGGTACACTTGCCGGAATCATTTCAAATTCCGGGTTACAGTATGTTCTGATTGACAGTATTGAATTTCTCGGTTTACCAAGTTATGCCTTAGCACCAGCATCAGGAATCTTTATGTCTGGGGCTACAGCTTCAACAACAGCAGGTGCAGTTGTTGCAAGTGAAGTGTTCAGCGGAACATTGTTAGAGTTGGGTGTTGCAGGGCTTGCCGGAGCAGCTATGATTCATGCCGGTGCAACGGTTATTGACCATATGCCACACGGAAGTTTTTTCCATGCAACAGCAGGAAGTGTATTAATGGGAATTCAAGAAAGATTAAAACTTATCCCATATGAATCTCTTGTAGGGTTAACGCTGGCAACCATTTCAACGCTTCTATTTGGAGTTTTTCAATTATTCTAGTTTAAAAGAAAAGGAGAGACTGCTCATGAAAATAGTTGTCGCCCCAGATTCGTTTAAAGAAAGCTTAACAGCAATGGAAGTAGCTAATTCGATTAAAACCGGATTGAAAAAAGTTTGGCCAAAAGCGGAAATAATCACCTGTCCGATGGCAGATGGCGGAGAAGGGACGGTTCAGTCCTTAGTAGATGCGACAGGTGGACATCTAGAAACTAGAAAAGTACATGGTCCTTTAGATAATGAAGTTGAGGCATTTTTTGGTGTATTAGGCGATCATCAGACGGCAGTTATTGAAATGGCCGCCGCATCGGGTATTCATCTCGTGCCTAAACATTTAAGAAATCCTAAGATCACAACAACTTATGGAACAGGGGAACTTATAAAAGAGGCCTTGGATCTGGGAGTCAAAAAATTCATCATTGGTATTGGCGGAAGTTCGACGAATGATGGGGGGGCGGGTATGTTTCAAGCCCTTGGGGGAAGTTTGCTGGATCAATCGGGAAAAGAGATCGCAAAAGGGGGTCTTGCTCTCCGAGACTTGAAAACAATTGATGCATCTACTTTAGACCCTCGTTTACAAGACGTGAAAATCCAAGTAGCGTGTGACGTGGACAACCCTCTAACTGGAGATAAAGGGGCATCAGCTATTTATGGACCGCAAAAAGGCGCTACTAAACAAGATATTCATGTGTTAGATGAAGCATTAGCTCACTATGCTTATTTGATTAAAACCCAGCTAGGTAAAGATGTAGAGAGTGTGCCAGGAGCTGGAGCAGCTGGAGGACTCGGAGCAGGATTTTTAGCATTTATGCCTGCTACTCTTGAGTCTGGAGGGAAAATTGTCACTGATGTTACAGGCTTAGAAAGTTTCATCCAACAATCAGACCTAGTTATTACTGGGGAAGGTGGCATGAATCATCAGACGATTTACGGAAAAACACCTGTTTATGTAGCGGAGATTGCGAAGAAGTATAACGTACCTGTGATTGCAGTCTGTGGAAGTGTATCTAAAGGTTACGAGTCAGTCTATGAGGCAGGGATTGATGCAGTTTTTAGTTCCCTATCTGAAGTCGTGAAGTTTGAAGAGCTAGCGGAAGTTTCTGAGAGGCATATTGAACAAACTGCTGAAAACATTGCCCGAATTATGAACCTAAAAAAAATCGCGAACTAAACAGGAGATATTCGCAACTTTGGTTAAAACTAAAATATCGAAGTAGATGTAAGATAATTATAAATTAAAACGTGTGGGATTGAGCGGTTATCCGTTCTTTGCCACACGTTATTTTTTTACGAGAAAAGAATAGATTTAGATTAGGTATTCATTGTAATAAATGAGATAGTTTTAACATTTCTTGTGGAATGTATTTATCCATTACCCCTCCTCTTTTGCAACCATATATAGATCATTTCAGACATATGAATGTCCTTTTATAATAGTGTAAAAATAATTCTCTTAAATCATTTGAATGAAATAAAGAAAAAAGGTATCATTAGATTGTTTCGTAAATCGAATGAATGTTAAGATTTCTCTATCTATATATACAATTTGAATCATCCATAAGAAGAAGGATGCGATGTCAGTGAAAACAGTAGTCTCGTTTCTCGGACCTTACCGGTTCGCTGTATTTATAGCTTTAACGTTAACGTTAGTAGAATTAACAGTTGAATTAGTTCAGCCTTTACTCATGGCTAAAATTATTGATGACGGAATCATGCAAGAAGATTTGTCTGTCGTCATGTTATGGGGAAGTGTCATGGTTGGATTTTCTCTTATTGCATTTGCTGCAGGAATTACCAATTCATTTTATGCTGCCCATGTGAGCCAAAACACAGGTTATGACTTAAGGAGCAAGCTATTTGGTAAAGTGCAATCATTCGCTTTCTCTAATTTCAGTCAATTTCCAACTTCTTCATTAATGACGCGAATGACCAATGATGTGAACCAAATTCAAAATACGATTTTTATGAGTTTAAGAATCATGCTCAGAGCCCCTTTATTAGTCATTGGTTCTGTGGTTATGGCGCTATTTGTTAATGTACAACTGGCACTGATTCTCGTCCTCACTATTCCGATTCTCGTTGTTTTTTTATTATGGTTGATGAGAAAAGCGGGAAAGCTGTTTAAGGCGGTACAGGCGCGAGTCGATCGTGTCAATAACGTCGTTCAAGAGAATTTAACCGCTATTCGTCTTATAAAATCTTTTATTCGAAGAAACCATGAGTCACGCCGTTTTACGTCGGCCTCTAATGATTTAAGAGTCAAAACGGTTAAGGCTCTTAGGCTTATTGAAACGACGATGCCAGTCATCTTATTAGTTATGAATGGCTCAATTATGGCTGTTTTATGGTTTGGAAGTATTGGGGTCAATACAGGAGGCGCCAGTGTAGGGGAAGTCGTTGCGATTATTAATTACGTCACCCGTATGACCGGAGCTTTGTCGATTTTCTCTATGATTATCATTATTTTTTCAAGGGCGAGGGCTTCGTCTGAACGGATTGCAGATGTCTTGGAGGCAGATGTAAACTTGAAAGATGCCGATGATCAACAAACTCCACCCTTGATTACTGATGGAGATATCCAGTTTGATGACGTTTCATTCCGTTATCCAGGTACAACAAGAAATGTGCTCGAAGGCTTGTCCTTTCGTGCAAAACCTGGAGAAAGAGTAGCAGTGTTAGGAGCTACAGGTTCAGGGAAAACATCGATGTTCCAGTTAATACCTCGATTATACGACATCGATCATGGAACGATTAGGATCGACGGACAAGACGTGCGAAAGATTAAATTAAAGTATTTACGACGAATGATCGGCTATGTACCTCAAGAAGCCATGTTATTTACAGGTTCTATTGAAGAGAATATGCTGTGGGGAAAAGAGGACGCATCTAAAGATGAAATAGAACAGGCTCTGACAGATGCTCAAATCCACGATACGATCGTTGAGCTACCGAAAGGGTCTGATACGGTCATCGGTCAACGGGGCGTGAATTTGTCTGGCGGTCAGAAGCAGCGACTGTCGATCGCAAGAGCCTTAATCAGAAAGCCAAAAATCTTGCTGTTTGATGACAGTACGAGTGCCTTAGATGTGAAAACAGAAAAGAAACTGCTAGACGCATTGAAAAGTTATTCATGCACAACAATCATGATTACACAAAAAATGAGTACAACGATGAATGCAGATCAAATTCTGTTAATGGAAGAAGGCAAGATTGTCGCAAGAGGAACGCATGATGAACTATTGAAGACTTCCGCTCTCTACCAAAAAATATTTGAATCGCAATTTGGAAAGGAGGGGATGGTCCATGTTAAAAAAATTCACTGAACCGTTTAAACATGAAAAAATAAACCTGCAAGAAAGGGATCTGAAAGGTAAAGAAGGACAGACAACAAAACGAGCAGAAGACTGGAAAGGGACGTTAAAGCGGATTTGGCGTTATCTTGCAGAAAGCAAAGTTAGGCTCATTTTAGTCCTCATCATGATATTTTTGAGCTCCTTCTTTGCCTTGCTAGGACCGTTTATCGTGGGTATTTCCATTGACGAATTCATTGTAGATCAAGATACAGAGTTGCTCACATATGCATTAATGGGATTAGCAGTGATTTATTTACTCCATTCAACAGCGGTCTTTCTTCAACATTTCTGGATGGTACGTATTGCACAGAAAACAGTGTTTACGATGCGCACTAAACTGTTTGAACACCTTCATAAACTTCCTATACCATTTTTTGATAAACGAAAACACGGGGAATTAATGAGTCGATTGACAAATGATATGGAAAACGTCAGCAATACGTTGAATAGCTCGGTGATCCAGATTTTTGCTAGTGTGTTAACTCTTATTGGAACGATCTCTGTAATGCTTTATTTGAGTCCGTTATTAACGTTAATTACGTTAATGATCGTTCCGGCGATGGTCTTCGGAATGAAGTGGATAACGAAGAGAACTGGGAAATTGTTTAAGGCCCAGCAGAAGAATCTTGGAGAATTAAATGGCTACATTCAAGAAACGATGTCTGGTCAACGCATAATTAAGACGTTTTCTCAAGAAGATAAAGTGATTGAGGGATTTGAACAACGGAATACTGAACTTCGAAAAGCAGGATTCTGGGCACAGACTATTTCGGGCTTCATTCCAAAACTGATGAATATGTTGAATAATCTTAGTTTTGCTATTATTGCCGGAGTGGGTGGGATCTTTGCATTGTATGACATGATTACGATTGGAGTCATTGTCATTTTTGCTGAATATGCACGACAGTTCACACGCCCATTAAATGATTTAGCTAACCAATTCAACGTCCTCCTTTCAGCAATCGCCGGCGCTGAGCGAGTATTCTCGATCATGGATGAACCGGATGAAATCAGTGACGAGGACAATCAAATCGATTTAGTTAATGTGAAGGGGGACGTAACGTTTGAACACGTGTCTTTCTCATATGAGAAAGAAGGGAATACAGTGAAAGACATTTCCTTTACGGCGGCGGTAGGTGAAACGTTGGCGTTTGTTGGGCCTACAGGGGCAGGTAAAACGACGATGATCAGTCTTCTCTCAAGGTTCTATGATCCAGACAAAGGAACAATTACCGTAGATGGAGTCGATATTTCCAAGGTTAAAAGAGAATCGTTAAGAAAACATATGGCTTTTGTGTTACAAGACTCTTTTCTTTTTCAAGGGACGATTAGAGAAAATATTCGATATGGTCGTTTGAATGCGACAGACGAGGAAGTAGAAGAGGCAGCCAAACTTGCTAATGCCCATTCATTTATTAGTCATATGGCCGATGGATATGACTCGAAAATTGATTCGGAAGGTGAGGGGATCAGCCAAGGGCAAAAGCAGTTATTGTCCATAGCTCGCGCTTTATTAGCGGATCCGTCGATTCTTGTATTAGACGAAGCGACAAGTAGCATCGATACGGTTACAGAACTGAAAATACAAGAAGCGTTACAGCGGTTAATGAAGGGAAGAACGAGCTTTGTGATTGCGCATAGATTAAATACGATTCAACAAGCAGATCAAATTTTAGTTTTACAAGAAGGGGAAGTAATTGAGAAAGGATCCCATGATGAATTACTAGAAGATCAGGGCTTTTATGCAGATCTTTATTTCAGTCAATTAAAACGAGAAGTTGGATAAACTAAGGTAGATTACGTGACAATTCCCCAAGTATCAATAGACGTCTGACAACTGAAACGATATAATAATCATTAGATATTCATGGATGAATCTCCGGGTTGCTTCGAACCTGGAGCTTTTTTACACTTAAAAAAACGTATCTTTCTAAAAGCGATGAAGGAAGACAAAATAAACGAGCTAATCAATTCCATGGAATCGAACGACTAAAGAAAGAAGGGTGAGCGAAATGGGTTTAACGGAAAGAATTCATGTTGCTAATAAACAAAAGCCAGCTGATGTAGTTATTAAAAATGGGAAAATTGTCAATGTCTTCTCTTTGGAAATTGAAACAGGGGATGTAGCCATCTCGGAAGGAAAGATTGTAGGCATAGGGCAGTACGAAGGAAAAGAAGAAGTAGATGCTGATGGAAAATACATCGTACCTGGTTTAATTGATGGTCATGTGCACATCGAATCATCGATGGTTTCACCAAGCCACTTCGCTAATGTCGTCGTTCCTCATGGAGTGACAACGGTAGTCACCGATCCTCATGAAATTGCCAACGTGACCGGAGACAAGGGAATTGAATTCATGCTCCAGGATTCAGAAGGTATTCCTCTAGATGCATTATTCATGCTCCCCTCATGTGTTCCAGCTACCCCTTTTGAAAATTCTGGTGCAGTTCTTACGGCAGAGGATTTAACTCCATTTTATCACCACGAACGTGTCTTAGGTTTAGCAGAAGTGATGGATTTC
Source organism: Salipaludibacillus keqinensis (assembly GCF_003226325.1). GTDB lineage: Bacteria > Bacillota > Bacilli > Bacillales > Salisediminibacteriaceae > Salipaludibacillus > Salipaludibacillus keqinensis. The sequence continues at coordinate 233,295 of NZ_PDOD01000004.1, forward strand.
CCTTCCACCGCCAGTGCGGAAAAAGGGATGATTAATAAAATCACCGATGCTAGAACACGAGGAAAGTTTATTGATGGACACGGAGCGGGACTTGGTGAGCATGCGATGAACATTTACGGAACAGCAGGAATCACAACGGATCACGAGTGTACAACTGTCGAAGAAGCCCGAGACCGTTTGAAAAAAGGACTTTATGTTCTGATTAGAGAGGGTTCGGGAGCCAAAGACTTAGAAGCACTCATCCCCCTTGTAACTGAAAAGAACGCACGACGGTTCTTGTTCTGTACAGATGATAAACATTTAGACGAATTAATTGAAAAGGGAAGCATAGATGACAACGTAAGGTTAGCAATTAAGAATGGCTTGGATCCGATGCTAGCCATCCAACTGGCAACTCTTAATGCTGCGGAGTGTTATGGCCTAAAGACAAAAGGAGCGATTGCGCCAGGATACGAAGGGGATCTACTTCTTGTAGATGATCTCCATTCGTTCTCCATTACAGAAGTTTATAAAAACGGGAAGCAAGTGGCTAAAGACGGCCGAATGATATCCGCGAAAGAAAGTAACGGAAGAAAAGATGATTCGTTATTAAACACAGTTCACCTTCCAAACGTAACAAAAGAGAGTTTGAACATTTCTGTTTCAAATAGTCGCAAAGCTCATGCCATTAAATTAATCCCGAATAGCCTTGTAACCGAAAAAATTGTTGTGGAACCTGATGTTCAAGAAGGGGCCTTTATTGCAAGTGTGGATAAAAATCTAATGAAAATGGCAGTGATTGAACGTCATCACCATACAGGGAATATCGGTCTTGGGTTCATCCAAGGTCTAGGTTTCCAATCTGGATCTATTGCTCTTACGGTCGCTCATGATTCTCACAACTTAGTGACAGCGGGGACGAATGATGAGGATATGTTAAAAGCTATTAAAGAGGTGAAGAGCATGAAAGGAGGCCTGGTCCTTGTTAAGGACGGGGAAGTAGTCACCAGTCTCTCCTTAACCATTGCCGGTCTCATGTCTAATAGGACTGTAGAGGAGGCTTATCAAGGTCTTAAACAGTTAGATGAAGGGCTAGAAAAACTTGGATTCACAGGGGATTTTAATCCATTCTCTGCTTTATCATTTATGTGTCTACCAGTCATCCCAGAGCTGAAATTAACAGATTTAGGATACTTTGATGGAAATGAAGGAAAACATATTTCGATTCAAGCATAAAGGATTATTTTCTCTAGTCAAATATATTGGAATAGGGGGAGTAAACTGACAATCGGTTTTTAAAGTGAATAAAGTTTTAAGCTGAACAGATCAACGAGAAAGAGTGCCTTTAAGCACTCCTTCTTGTTTTTAGTAACCCTTTCTCACTTAGAGTAACCTCTCTTTATACAGTTTTTTCAACACCTCTAATTCAATAGATAAATACTCGTTAGCCTTTTTATACTTTCTCTTACTAGATAAATAGTCGCTGAAGTGATTTCCAATGTTTTCTAATTGATCCCATAGAGAGTGTTGATAAAAATAGTCAATCGCTTCCTCCATTTTTGTTTCATAGACTTGGTCGTTGCCAAGTTCATATTCCATTTGAGCTTCAATTACCTGAACTTTAAACCGTTGAATTTCGTCTATACAATACTTGTCGGCTTGTTTAATCAACTGTCTCAAAGTGTCAAAGTGTTGATTAAGTAAGTGGGCAGTCAATAAACCGAAATACGAGGAATATAAACTGTTTAGATCATAGAGGTCTTCTTTATCGTAATGAGCCCATTTTTTGTCTAAACTCTTTGAGAAGTGTTCGATACTTTGATCATAATTCCCTTTTTTTTGTTCCAGTGTACCGAGGTTGTTTAAAATCTTAGTCTGTTCTTCAATAAACTCTTCTTTCAGAGCCAAATCATAGCCTTTCGTTAACATTGTTTTAGCAGTAGGATAGTCTTGCAATTCTATATGGATGTTTCCGATTAATATATAAGCATTAACAGTACTATTCAAATGCTTCAGATCGATATAAAGCTCTTTTGCCTCTTTAACATAGGATAACGATCGATAGTAATCTTTAATTTTAAAGAATACAAGCCCTATATTGAATAAACAGACGGCTTGATCTTCTTGGCGATAAACGTTATCAAGTGCAAGTTGAAAATGGTGATAACTAGAAGAGTAATCTCTCTTAAAGAAGTCGTACAAGGCAGATACATAGTGGTATTTATATCTAACTTCTTGAGAGAGGCTTTTAAGATTATATTCAGCTAGGTAAAGGGATATTTGATCATAAGGCTTTTCCACCTTTGAAAGGTCCCCTTTCCTTAAGTAATGGCTGCAGTAGATGATTAAGTAAGATAATTCCTGAGTAATGGATGGGATGTAAGTCAGACGTTGTTGATATTTTTTTATAAACTGGTCAGATTCTTTTATGCCTGTCCGGAAAGCTTGCTCATACATATCTAAATATCTATTTATTTCTTCTGAATCGCTTTGAGAAAGAACTAGGTAATCATTAGGAACTTGAAGTCTTTCGGCTAATAAGAATAAGATGTCCTTGGACGCTTCGTAACGTCCACTTTCAATATTGCTGAAATGGGAAGAAGAAACAATGCCTTCACAAACATCAAGTTGTGACAATTTCTTTTCTTTTCTAAGATATTTGATTCTCTTTCCTATATGCAAAGGTCTCCCCCCTTGTTTCTAAATAAATTTCATAAATATGAGATTAGTAGGGCGTTGATTTTAAGACAAGACACTAGAGCTCATTTAGTACAGTTGCTTAATGTGGCCTGTTTTCTGTCATCCATTGTCAGTCCTTCATGATTTCTTTGAACTGATTAGCAGCATAGCTAGGTGAAGGGGCAGAAGCAATGGCAGAAATGATAGAAACTCCATCGGCCCCAGCTCTTTTTATTTCTGGAGTCTTTTCTACTGTGATTCCTCCGATAGCTACTATTGGGAGGTTAATCCCGCTCTTTCTCATATCCATAATCCTCTCCGGTCCACACACTTCTTCAGCATCTTGTTTGGAATTTGTTTGGAATATCGGTCCAACCCCAAGGTAATCTGCCCCATCAGCGACAGCTTGTTTCGCCTCTTCGATAGTATGAACTGACACTCCGAGAATCATATTTTCACCAATCATTTTTCTTGTAATTGAGGCTCCGGCATCTTTTTGACCAATGTGAATTCCATCAGCATTCATTGCTATGGCTAGTTCCACGTCGTCGTTTATAATAAACCCAATTTGGTGATCTTTACAAACTTGAAAAAGTTTTTCAGCCATATCACGTTTGGCTTTGTTCGTAAGACATCCGCTTCCTTTTTCCCGAAATTGAAAGAGGGTGATACCGCCAGAAATGGCTTCCGTTAACACGTTCGGTAATGGGCGATTAACATTCGTTGTACCACTAATAAAATATACGCTTAGTGCCTGTTTCAGAGTGTCATTATCTATGTGTTTACTCATTCTGTATCCACCTTCAGCTCCAAGAAAGAGTCAGAATAAAACCGATGAGCAGAGTGATTAGTTGGGCCAGGTCCTTCACCTAATGAAAACCCGTGGACGATGGCTAAATGAATGAATGATTTTGCCTCATGGATTGCTTTGGTTAAGGGAAGGCCTTTAGCTAAGTTTGCCGTAATAGCAGCGGCATAAGTACATCCTGTTCCATGAGTGTGTATTGTATTGATTTTTGGTACGGTAAAATAATAAAAGGTCTCTCCATCAAAGAGAATGTCTACGATATGATCTGAGTTCTCTTCATGTCCACCTTTTAAGAGGACAGCTTGAGGGCCAAGCTTGTGCAATTCTTTCACGGCACTTTTTCGATCTTCAAATGTTGACAAGTTCATCCCCGTAATGACTTTAGCTTCAGGAATATTTGGGGTAATGATGGTCGCTTTCGGAATAAGTTTATGAATCAGAGCATCCATCGCTTCTTCATGAAGAAGTTTAGAACCTGATGTTGAAATCATAACAGGATCAACAACGAGATAGGGCCACCGGTAATGGTCTGCTTTTTCACTTACAATTTCGATAATATCTCTATTAAGCAACATGCCTGTTTTCACCGCATCAGTCCCAATGTCATCCATAACTGAGGTTATTTGCTGTTCTACTCCCTTTAGGTCCACTGGAAACACACCTTGAACGCCAATGGTATTTTGTGCGGTGATGGCTGTAATAGCACTCATTCCGAAGACGTTTAATTCTTGGAACGTTTTTAGATCTGCTTGAATTCCAGCACCGCCTCCACTGTCAGAACCTGCAATTGTTAAAGCTTTTGGCAACATGAACAGTCCTCCTTGTTTATAATTTAACGTCGACGATCTCGTTAATTTGAGATGGAGTCACTTGATGTAAGCTGTCTAGAAAATGCATTTGAAAGTGTCCGGGGCCCATATTTATATCTTTTGATGCCGCAACTTGAGCTGATATGCCGTAAAAGGCTACTGCTGAGGCAACAGCTTCCAAGAGATTGTCCTCATCCACTGCAGCGAAAGCTCCTACAACGGAACTCAGTAAGCACCCTGCTCCTGTAATTTTCGTTAGAAGGGGATGTCCATTATTTATTGAATATACCTTTGTACCGTCAGTAATTATATCTTTAGCACCTGTTAAGGCTACGATTGTATTCCAAGTCTTGGCTACTTCTTGTGCGGTCTCTAAAGAATCATCCATTTTCGCTGTAGAATCGACTCCGCGCATTTCCACTGCTTGACCGGTCAGATTAGCAATTTCACCTGCATTTCCGCGGATCACCGAAATATCCAGTTCTTCTAGCAATCTTCTAGCACTTTCCGTTCGAAAGGAAGTGGCTCCCACACCCACTGGGTCAAAAATAATCGGAACCCCCTTTTTGTTCGCTGATTTCCCTGCAATTAACATAGCGTCAATCTCTTGTTTAGTGAGCGTACCGATGTTTAATATTAAAGCTTGTGCAATCGAAGCCATCTCTTCTACTTCTTCCTCTGCATAAGCCATAACAGGACTAGCGCCTAGGGCATAAAGACCATTAGCAGTGAAATTTGTTACAACAACATTTGTCATATTGTGAATAAGAGGTGAGGTTTCTTGAATTTTACTTCTCAAACTCTGGATCGGTAACATGAACATCTTCCTTTCTAATAAAAATTAAGAGATTCAAATAATGGATAACTTATTAGAAACGTTTAAGGACGGTGAAAAAATCTTGTCAACCGACTGTATCGAAAAAGAGTAAACATTTTGTGACCAAAGGGAAACAATTCAATGCTAAGGAAATGTATTAAAAAAAGCCGTTCTCTATGGAACGGCGTCAAGTGAAATATAGAAAATGGATCGAAGTTCGTCTTGTCGCGTTCCACTTTCCTACGCTGGTATCACCCAGATCAGGTTCAAAGGGATCAAGCAATGTCTTGTCTCAGCCATAACGGCACCCCTAGTGGAAAAATATTTACTTTTTTCTTAATGTTATATTATCATAAGATGAGCCGTTGAAACAAAAATGTTTTGAAGAAAATGGGTGAATAGAATATGAATGAGCTTTATTTACAAGCCGAAGAATTTATTAATAAAACTTATAAAGAATTAAATAAAGAAGAACTCATTCCTAAAAGGTTGAAAGAAATTGAACATGAGATAGAGACGTCAAATCATTATAACCATACTTTCGAAGAACTAGAACATGGCGCAAAGATGGCATGGAGAAATGCGAATAAATGTATCGGTAGACTGTTCTGGAATACATTATCTATTAAGGATGCAAGAGAAATCAGAGAAGATGACCATGTATTTGAAGCATTGGAGAGTCATGTACGTTATGCAACGAATAAAGGGAAAATAAGGCCTACAATGACGATCTTTGCTCCTAGAAGAAAGGGGCATACTCCTGTTAGAATTATAAATCATCAGATCATCAGATATGCAGGCTACAATTTTAATAATGAAATCATTGGTGACCCTGATTCGATTCCTTTCACAAAACTTTGTCAATCATTAGGTTGGCAGGGGGAAGGATCTCACTTTGATCTACTTCCTCTCGTCATTCAGCTAAATGATGGAGAATTAGTATGGCGATCACTTCAAGAAAAAGATGTTCTTCAAGTTGATATCAGTCATCCAGAACTACCTGACATGAATGACTTAGGCCTTAAATGGTATGCAGTGCCGATTATTTCTGACATGTTACTGGAAATTGGTGGGATTCGTTATCCGGCAGCTCCTTTCAACGGATGGTATATGGGAACTGAAATTGGCGCTAGGAACTTCGCTGATGAATCCCGCTATAACTGTTTACTGGCAGTGGCTGAAACGATGGAATTAGACACATCAAAAGCGTCTACATTATGGAAAGATCGAGCTCTCGTTGAACTGAACCGTGCTGTTCTTTACTCTTTTCAAAAAGTAGGTGTGAGCATCGTAGATCATCATACGGCAGCTGAACAGTTCAAAAAATTCGAGAAAAATGAACAAGTAGCAAACAGAGAGCTCACAGGGACATGGAGTTGGCTCATCCCACCTGTATCACCTGCAGTGACGCATATTTTCCATAAGGAGTATAATGATCAATTCGTATCCCCAAATTTCCATTATCAAAATCGAATATATAATAACAATGGGGATGTTGAGTGAATCGTGTTGCACGTGTTGAGAAAAACATAGGAGAATCGTAGTCACTTTTAGAGTATTAAGAATTGGAATTTTATGTGAAGTGTTGAGCAAAAAAGTTTATATCGTATCGTTTATGAATTTAATAATAGGTTTTTAAAAAAACAGGAAAAGAAGGTGAACCATTTGTTCTGGTTACAATTTGCAGTCGTAATTATCGCTATATTTATTGGAGCAAGAATTGGAGGCATTGGACTTGGTGTTATGGGGGGCGTAGGTCTCGCTCTATTAACGTTTGGATTTGGACTTCAGCCCACAGCCCCTCCTATAGATGTCATGCTTATGATTGTCGCTGTTGTTACAGCAGCAGGAGCCCTGCAAGCTGCAGGAGGAATGAATTATTTAGTCACAATAGCCGAGAAAGTGCTCCGGAAAAATCCAGAAAGAATTACGTTTATGGCACCGATAGTGACATATTTCTTCACTTTTTTTGCTGGAACCGGTCACGTAGCCTACACGTTACTTCCAGTGATTTCAGAGGTAGCCCAGGAATCCAAGGTTCGCCCAGAGCGTCCAATGTCGATTGCCGTCATTGCCTCTCAACAAGCAATCACGGCAAGTCCAATTTCTGCAGCGACCGTGGCGCTATTAGCGTTACTTGCTCCATACGATGTTACGTTACTCCAAATTTTAGGAGTGACCCTCCCTGCGACATTTATTGGTATTATGCTAGCAGCCTTTACGATTCGGAAAAAGGGCGCCGAACTAGAAGATGATCCTGTCTATAATGAGCGATTAGAAAAAGGAATGGAACCGATCGGAGAAGGTAAAGAAAACATGGTGGTGACAGGGTTGTCTAAGTTTTCAGTTGGATTATTCCTATTCGCAGCCGTATTAATAGTTTTATTAGGTAGTTTCCCCGAACTTCGTCCATCATGGAACGAAGCAGGTGAAATAGTCGAGCTCTCTATGCCAAACGCCATTCAAATCATCATGCTTACTACTGCTGCCCTGATCATTTTGGTTTGTAAAGCAGACGTACAAAAGATTGCAGCAGGAAGCGTATTCCGAGCGGGAATTGTCGCCGTTGTCGCCATTTTTGGTATCGCATGGATGGGAGATACGTTTTTCCAAGCGAACATGGATACAATTGAGCCAGCCGTTCAAGGAATGGTTACGACCGCTCCTTGGATTTTTGCCCTAGCTCTATTTATCATGTCCATTCTGCTAAATAGTCAGGCTGCTACAGTGAGTGCATTAATGCCACTTGGATTGAGTCTTGGAGTTAACCCACTCTTTTTAATCGCCATGTTCCCTGCCGTAAATGGATATTTCTTTATCCCTAACTACGGTCCTATCATTGCAGCAATTAGCTTTGATCGGACAGGAACAACGAAAATCGGGAAGTATGTTCTAAATCACAGCTTTATGCTCCCCGGACTTGTAACAAGTATCATTGCTGTTGCATTAGGATTTCTATTTGTCATGTTTTTATAAAAGAAGCGCCCCCATGCTGATGCATGGGGGTTATTGCTATATTTATAAGGTTGCAGGATGGGTCATGCTAGTCAGGTGTTACCGGTGTAGCACTTCGCAGCACGCCCAACCGCCACCAACCATAAAAAACCGCCCCACTACTTGGGGCGGTTAATCAAAATTAGTTATTCTATTTTTTAACTAAATAGTCATTTACGAACACTTTGATCGTAAAGTAATCCACTTCCTCTGGGAGAGCTTCCTTAAGCGGTTTTAAACCACCTTCCAGCCCTAATTTCTTGACTGCTTCTTCTACTAAAGACAACTGCTCGCTGTCGACTAGACGGTCAAAGTTTACGTCGTAGCCTTCATCTGCAGCCTGAAGCAGGTGACTTTGGATGGTTCTGTCTTTTACATTTCTGAGTTCGCAAATATCCTCTACTGAATGACCCTCTTTAAATAATTCATAAGTTCTTAAGAAGCTTGGAGTTTGGTCTTTCTTTTTTCCTAAACCGTCTATGGTTGATGGATCTTGGTTATGCGTTGAGGAGGAAACCTCATGAGTTTTTCTCTCTTCAGGATTTTCTTCTACATACGTTAAAATTGCTTCTAGAAACTGTTCTCCATACGAATCTACTTTCATTTGGCCGATCCCTTTGACTTCAAGGAGTTGTTCTTCGGTCTCTGGTAGTTTCGCGCATAAGTCATTTAGCGTCTGATCGGAAAATACCATGTACGGTGCTACCGCATGTTGTTTAGCTAGATGCGAACGCAGTTCTCGAAGTGTTTCGAATAATGGATGCTTTTTGGACAGAACTGTCGGTTGTTTCGCTTGTTTCTTTTCAACCTTCGTTTCCCCCTTCAAGACAGGTACGACGTTCTCTGTAAGTTGCAAGACAGGGTAAGTACCACCGCTCATTTTCAAGAACTGAGAAGCAACGAGGTAATCAATAAATTGGCTTACTTCTTTTTGTGTCCTATCTTTTAATAGTCCGTAAGTAGTCAAGCGATCGAACGAGAAATCTTTTATCTTTTTATTACCTGAACCAACGAGAACCTGAGCGACCATCGTTTTGCCGAAACGTTCGTCCATGCGCTTAATGCATGAGAAAACCATTTGAGCTTCTTTCGTCACGTCCACGGTGATCCGGTCATCGATACATTCGGAACAGCGACCGCATTGAAAGAGATCTATGTCGCCAAAATAATGAATAATATAAGCTTGCAGGCAATTCTCTGTGTGACAATAGTTAACCATTGCCTGAAGTTTGCCGTATTCTTGTTCTTTTCGTCCGTCTGACATATTGGATTGGTCAATGAGAAATTGTTGAATCCGAATATCTTGGGGAGTGAAAAGAAGAATACATTCACTATCCTCACCATCACGACCCGCACGACCGGCTTCTTGATAATAACTTTCAATATTCCTCGGCATTTGTGCATGGATCACAAACCGGACGTTCGATTTATTAATTCCCATTCCAAAGGCGTTGGTCGCAATCATTACCTGTGTTTCATCATAAACGAAAGATTCTTGCATGTGTCTTCGTTGATCGGGACTTAATCCACCGTGATATTTCCCGACAGAAACCCCCATTTTCGTCAGTTTATCGTGTAATCGTTCCACTTCTTTTCGTGTAGCTGCATAAATAATTCCGGAGTAGCTGCTGTTTCGCTTTAAATAATCCTTGATGTAGTTGTCGCGGTCCATTCCTTTTACAACATGGAATGATAGATTTTTTCTGGCAAAACCTGTTTGGACGACGTTATCTGATTGAATCGACAAGGCTTCGCAAATATCTTCTGTTACTTCTGGTGTAGCTGTTGCTGTGAGCGCCAAAACTGCCGGTTTTCCGGGAAGTTGCTGAATGAGTTCAGGGATCTTCAAGTAACTTGGTCTGAAGTCATGTCCCCATTGAGATAGACAATGCGCTTCATCAACGGCCAATAGAGAAATAGGCAAAGTCTGTAACATCGTTAAAAATCCTGTTGACTCTAATCTCTCTGGTGCTACGTACACAAGAGGATATAGACCGTCTTGGATTCCTTGAATCCGTTGTCGAACCTCCTCATAACTGAGAGAACTATTAATGAATGTCGCCTCGATGCCTACTTCTTGAAGTTCATCTACTTGGTCTTTCATCAATGAAATGAGGGGGGAGACGACAAGAGTAACACCGGTAAATAGGAGTGAGGGGATTTGGTAGCATATCGATTTTCCGCCACCTGTTGGCATCACTCCCATTGTATTTTGTTTGTTAAATACTTTTTCGAGAATTTCTTTTTGGCCTCGACGGAAGTCATCATAACCGTAATGTTTTTTTAATTTCTCTTCTGCTTGAATTAGCATGGTTCTCCTCCAAAACGTTCAGTTCATTATTCTGTATTAAGTGTACAGGATGAATGACTGTGAATACTAGAGTGGATTGATGAAAATAATACGATCGCTGTGAAAAGATAAAAACGTATGTTTTGAAAAGTAAGAGGAAAGGTATTATAATTATGTTACTTACTTTTTGAAAGTGGTGACGGGAGGTAATAACAAACGTTATCCTTCCACCACAATATTTAGTTGCATTAGAAAAGGAGAGTGGATAGAAGTGAAACATATTTTTAAACAAGGAAAACAAGGGAATGGTCATACATTATTACTACTTCACGGAACAGGTGGAGATGAACAAGATTTACTTCCTATAGCAGACATGATTGATCCTGGGGCGTCTGTGCTGAGTGTGCGGGGAAACGTGGATGAAAATGGTATGAACCGCTTTTTCCGTCGCCTTCAAGAAGGTGTTTTTGATGAAGAAGATTTGATTTTTCGAACAAAGGAGCTGTACCAGTTCTTAGATGAGGCAGCTGAAGAGCAAGGGTTTGATCGGCACAAGGTGACCGCTGTCGGATATTCGAATGGAGCGAATATTGCTGGAAGTTTGTTGTATCATTATGAGAAGCCGTTAAATGGAGCTGTCCTCCTCCATCCAATGGTACCGAGAAGAGGGATCGAGCTTCCGCAAATGGCTGATCTCCCTGTCTTTATCGGAGCAGGTTCCAATGACCCGATATGTTCACCTGAAGAGACCGAACAACTGGAGAAAGATTTGCAAGGGGCAGGTGCTTCTGTTGAGGTGTATTGGGCAAATCAGGGTCATCAATTGACGAGAGAAGAAGTTGACCACGCAAAAACTTGGTATGAGAGCTATATAAAAGGAGAGTGACCGGAACACATGACCAACATTCATCCAAACCAATTATCAAAAAAAGAAACGTATCGTTTGCTCACGTCAGCTGTGGCACCGAGACCGATCGCATTTGTTACATCCATTTCAGAGGATGGAGTCCTAAATGCAGCTCCATTCAGTTATTTTAACTTGATTTCTGCAGAGCCACCATTGTTATCCATCTCCATAGGCAGAAAACAAGGACATCAAAAAGATACAGCTAGAAATATTTTGCAAGTTGGAGAATTTGTTGTACATGTGACAGATGAAGATAATGTGAAAGCTGTGAACGAAACGTCGATGAATTTACCTTCTGACCAAAGTGAAGTGGAGAAAGTTGGTTTGTCTCCCACTGTGAGTGATGTGGTTGGGGTGCCATCGTTGAAAGAAAGTAAAGTAAGGTTTGAGTGTACACTGGAGAAACACCTTGTCTTTGAAGAAAGGGATTCGGCAACAGACTTTATTATCGGTCGTATCGTCAACTGTTATGTCGATGATAACCTTTATAAAGATGGTGTCGTCCGAACTGATAAATTAAAACCTGTAGCGAGGTTAGGTGGAAAAGAATACGCCTCTTTAGGTAAAATTTTCGAATTAGAACGACCTGAATAACGCTTTGACTGAGGGAGACGCATCTAAATGCGGTCTCCTTCTTTGATTATAGTCAAGAATCGATTAAGTAAATAAGAATAGTAGCGGATATTGTATTAAATGATATCATTTTGGGGAATAGGACTTTATAATTAATAATATATACCTGATTACAAGTCGTTTAACTGGATGATTTGCTATATAAGGGAGAAGGGGGGACTAAATGATTAATAAAATAGATACTTCAGTGCTGTTTGAACAAGCTTTCCGTTTTTCATCTATTGGCATTGCTCTCGTTTCATTGAAAGGGAAATTTGTCGTTACAAACCCTATGCTAACTAACATGTTGGGCTATTCCGAATTGGAATTGAAGAATAAGACTTTTCGAGACCTGACCTATTCAGCCGACTTGGAAGATAGTGTACTAAAAGTTGATGAGCTCATTGAAGGAGAAGTGAGTTATTATCAGGTGGAAAAACGGTACATCCACAAAGAAGGAAAAATCATATGGTGCTTGTTGAATGTTTCTGTAGTAAAAGATGATGAAGGGACCCCTTTATATTTTATTTCTCAATTTCAAGATATTACGGAGCGGAAATCTTACGAACGTCAATTAAATGAAAGCCAGGAAAGGTTAACAAAAATACTGGAAACGGTCCCTAACGGTGTAACAATTATTGATTTACAAGGGAACATTACTTTTGCTAATGAGATGGCAGAGGAAATATTAGGATTAAAGAAAGAAGACATTGTTTCCCGTCAATATGACACGCCCGACTGGAAAATAAAGACGGTTGATGGTGCAGCTATTCCTAGTGAGGATTTACCTTTCGGTAGAGTGGTGCAAACACAACAAATAGTTAGAGACTACGTTCACGTGATTGAATCAGGTTCAGGTGATCGGAAAATTTTATCTATAAACGCCTCGCCTCTTTATGATCATAAAGGTAGATTTATATCGGTGTTAAACTCGATTGTAGATATTACAAATAAAAAAAATACTGAGCAAGAATTGATGGAAGCGAATAAATTGTTGAAGAAATTAGCTGAGAGAGACGGACTCACGGGTGTGGCAAACAGAAGGTATTTCGATGATCAGTTAGACACTATATGGGACCGTTGCAACGTCGACAACACCTCTTTGTCTCTTATCATGCTCGATATCGACTGTTTCAAAAAATACAATGATTACTACGGCCATCAAGCAGGGGATGACTGTTTAAAGAAAGTGACCGAAGTGATAGATAAAAAGCTAGAAGGATTAAATACAGTCTTTGCCCGGTATGGTGGGGAAGAATTCGCTGTAATTTTAATAGGGTTTTGCGATAACAAGGCATATCTTTTGGCAGAAGAACTTCAAAAAGCTGTTGAAGGTTTGAAGATTCCTCACGCAACGTCTACAATATCAGATTATGTGACGATTAGCAGTGGTATAGGAAGCATGTCCCCCCATCAAAAAAATAACCGAGCTGAACTGGTTAAGCAAGCAGATCAGGCCCTCTATCTCGCTAAGGAAAAAGGGCGAAACCGTGTAGCTAAGTTCATTTAGCAAAGGCACCGAATTTTTACACAAGGTATTTTTAAAGAAGGTGCGCTCTAAACCACGGTTTTAGAGCGCACCTTCTTTTAGTTTGTTTGAATATAATTAAAATACTTTCGTAGTCCACGACTCTCCGTTCCACACATCAGTTACAATGTCTTCATAGAATTCAGGTTCGTGACTGATCAGAAGAATACTTCCTTTATATTCTTTTAGTGCTCGTTTCAATTCCGCTTTTGCGTCTACATCCAAATGATTTGTAGGCTCATCTAATACTAATACATTTGATTCAATGTTAATTAATTTGCAAAGGCGCACTTTTGACTTTTCGCCCCCACTTAATACGGACACCTTGCTTTCAATATGCTTCGTCATTAATCCGCACTTTGCTAAAGCAGATCGGACTTCATATTGGGAATAGTGAGGAAATGCGTCCCAGACTTCATCAATACAAGAGTTATTATTCTGAGTCTTGATCTCTTGCTCGAAATAACCAAGGTGCAAATTTTCTCCCCGTTCTACAGAACCTTCGAGAGGACGGATTTCACCGAGCAAACTTTTAAGCAAGGTCGTTTTCCCTATTCCGTTAGCTCCTGTTAGAGCTAGTTTTTGTCCTCGTTCCATACGTAAATTCAGTGGTCTGGATAGAGGCTCATCATATCCAATGACTAAATCATTAGCCTCGAAGATTAACTTACTTGGTGTCCGGGCCATTTTAAAGTTGAACTCAGGTTTTGGCTTTTCTGAGGCTAATTCAATCATATCCATTTTGTCTAATTTCTTTTGTCGTGACATGGCCATATTTCTTGTGGCTACTCTCGCTTTATTACGAGCAACAAAGTCTTTTAAGCCGGCTATCTCTTTTTGCTGTTTTTTATAAGCGGATTCAAGCTGTTGCTTTTTCACTTCATATACGTGCATGAAATGGTCGTAATCGCCTACATACCGGTTTAGTTCTTGATTTTCCATATGGTAAATGAGATTAATGACTGAATTAAGAAACGGAATGTCATGAGAAATTAGAATGAATGCATTTTCGTACTCTTGTAAATATCTTTTTAGCCATTCGATGTGCTGCTCGTCTAAATAGTTTGTTGGCTCGTCCAACAAGAGAATATCTGGCTTTTCAAGTAAAAGCTTTGCTAATAAAACTTTCGTCCTCTGACCACCACTGAGGTCGTTTACATCTTGATCCAATCCAATCTCATCAAGCCCAAGCCCGCGAGCTATTTCTTCTACTTTCGCATCTATAGTATAAAAATCGTTATTTGTCAGCATATCCTGAATGACCCCAACTTCCGCAAGAAGGGTTTCCATTTCCTCCGGTGTAACGTCTCCCATTTTTTCGTACATCCCATTCATGTCGGTTTCTAAATCGTATAAATACTGGAATGCGCTTTGTAAAACGTCTCTCATCGTCAATCCTTTTTCCAGAACGGTGTGCTGATCTAGAAACCCAACTCGTACATTTTTCGCCCATTGCACTTTCCCTTCATCGGGATCCAATTGATGAGTGATGATATTCATAAACGTCGATTTCCCTTCACCATTGGCTCCAACCAAGCCGATATGTTCCCCTTTTAATAAACGAAAGGAAACATCATGGAATATTTCACGGTCACCGAACCCGTGACTTAAATTTTGAACAGTTAAAATACTCATATTATGGACACCTCTATTAAAAATTTGGTTTCTTTGCTTGAAATACGTTAAAATCGGATTAGCACATAGAAATAAACGAAACGGTGAGAGATACATGATCCTCTCTCGAAAAGGAGATACCAATGAGCAATCCAACGTCTATCATACCTACTTTACCGTCCTTCTTACAAGAGGCATGGGAAAAATCAGGATTCACACAATTAACCGAAATCCAATCAGAGATGATTCCGCAAGCCTTACAAGGGAAAAATATTATAGCCGAAGCGCCAACCGGTTCAGGTAAAACAATGGCGTATTTACTACCAGCACTTGAGAAGATTGACATGAATGTAAAACAAGCCCAAGTAGTGATCGTGGCATCTTCTAGGGAACTGGTGATGCAAATCCTGGACGAGGTCCAAACATGGGCCCAAGGGAGCGGTATTACAGGAGCCGCATTGATTGGCGGCGCGAATGTGAAACGGCAACAGGAAAAGTTGAAGAAAAAGCCACAAGTGATTATCGGTACACCTGGGAGATTAATGGAATTAACCAAAACAAAAAAATTAAAACTTCATGAAGTGAAGACGCTAGTTTTTGATGAAGCCGATCAATTATTTGCGAAAGAGCATATTAAAGAAGTGGATGACCTTATGAAAGCAGTTGTGAAGGATTGTCAGCGTCTTATTTGCTCAGCGACGATTCCAAAACATGTTGAAAAGCAAGCAAAGGAACGACTCGATGCTCCTCACGTTATCCGCATTGAAATGAACCGAGATCATCTAGAGCGGGTAGATCACACTTATCTAGTTGCGGAACGAAGAGATAAAGTGAAATTGCTGCGTAGACTAGTTAACATGGAAGGGTTATATGGCTTGGCATTCTCTAATGACATCCGTGAATTAGAGACGTTCGCTGAGCGACTTGAATTTCGTGGGAAACATGTCGGTGTCCTCCATGGAACAACAACGAAGCAAGCACGTGAAAAAGCGATCAATCAGTTTCGAAGCGGAGAAGTACCAATCTTGATGGCCACAGACGTTGCATCGCGTGGTCTAGATATTGAAGGTCTGACCCATGTCATTCAGTTGGATTTAGCCAACGACATTCAGCAATACGTTCATCGTTCTGGTCGAACGGGACGCGCTGGAAAGTCCGGTACGGTTGTCTCCATCGTTACAGAGGGAGAGAAAGAAAGACTTTTGCAAATTGGAGATAAACTAGGTTTGAAAATGGAAGAGAAAACACTATCTCATGGAAAGTTAGTCTAATACAAGGGCAAAAGCACGGGACAGTCCCGTGCTTTTGTTGCATTCTAAAAATCATCTACCGATTCAACGGTATATCCTCTATCATCCAACAAATCAACGATGCTGCCTTCACCGGCTAAATGAAGCGCACCTACGACTACGAAGTATGTTCCGCCATCATCCTCTGACAAAAATCCTTCTATTTTCTCTGTCATGGCTAAGTCTCTCTCGTCCATATCCAATTGCTCAATGTCAGAATCCATTTCTCGAAGTTGAGCAAATACGTCAACGTTGCCGCTTTGCCATAAGCGAATCAATTGCGTGAGTTCCTCTTCATAAATGTCCAGTGAGTTCACCATATCTTCAAGTGCTTCCACCTGATTTTCTTCCGGAGCTGAACTCATAGACTCTATCTGACTTTCAAGTGATTCTAAACTGATAATCGGCAAATCTTTTTTAGCGGCACGATCTAGGAAATGCAAATCAATTCCATCATCCCCTGTGTACTCAGTATTTGCTAGGGCGACTTCTGAAAGCATCATGGAGACAAACCAAGGTTTGAATTGGTCGACCATCATTTCATTTACACCCATGCCTGAGAGTTGGTTGACGGTTTCTTGAAATACATCTTCTTCAATAACATCTGACAAAGATGTTCCGTCGGTATACATGGCCTGTTGCATCATGATTTGTTGGGCCTCCATTTCATCTATTTCATTTATATCTACCTCTACAGCTAAATAATCTGCTTGTTGAAATGCTTCATCAATCTCTTCTTGTAAAGGATATAGTCCTTCGTCACCTACATGAACAGAGCCAAACAAATATATGGTTTGATCTCCTTCTTGAACGCGGTAGAAGACCCCTTCTGAGGGCCCCTCATGTTCATCAAAGGATAGGCGAGTGCGAGCATGAATTTCTATTCCCTCGTCCTCAAGTTCTTCTAATGCCTTCCACTGATTAGGCTCCATGTCCTCTGTGAAGTAAAGATCGCCTACATTTATTTCAGATAATTGTTCTAATGATTGGAGAGGTGAATAATCATCAATATCGTTGCCAGAAAGATTTACTTGTTCTAAAGATGATAAAGATTCTATACCATTAATAGTTTTAATCTCGGCACCACTTGCGTCCAATGTTTCAATTCTAGCTAAATCTTCTTCTGTTATTTCCTCTGAATCTTTTCCTAATTCTTCATTGACAATTCTTTCTAGTTCTTCACCTTGAAAATAACCTTCATCATGGCTAACTTTAGCTGAACATGCAGTAAAAATAAGTAATGAGCCTAATATGATCGTTTTTCTAAGCAATGACGTCAACTTCTTTCTTTAAATATTATTGTCTCTAAACGTTTGGGATAAGATTTATGCGTCTGAATAAACTTACGATTAGACTAGCAAAAAAGTTCCTCGAATTTCGCATTTTAGATTTAATATGAAAAGTTTGATAAAATAAAAAGATTGAATATAAATCATTTGATCGAACGACTTCTCGTTCCGTAAAAAATAGAAAAGCAGGTGGATGAACGTGGACCTGAATAATAACACTAGCCAAGTTCCCTTCAATGAAAGGGAAAGAACAAATAAATTATTGAAATCTTTTGAACAACTTTATGTAAAAAAACAAGAAACGTATCATGAGCGGGAGCCTCTAAAAGTTCAATATTCATTGAAAATCTCTTCAACCTTTAGCGAACGAATGCGTGGGTCTGTGGAAGTAGAAATGAAAGTTGGTCGTAAAAGGCTATATGTCGTAAAGAATGTATCGGAATTACTTCATGCCGTTGAACAAGAACAAGCTCTGAAGTTTTCTAAATTATTTACGTATCATCCATCAGACTACTATTTCGAAGAAGAAGATTTACACATTTTCCGATTGATGAATCGTGTGTTGGATGTGAAATATGCAGAAAATTTCTCTTTCTCATATTCATATTTACGCCGTTCGAAAGATGACGATCGGAGTTTTGACATACCACCTGCATATGTTCACGAGTTCTTATCACTATTACAGGTTCGGGATGTTATTGTAGATGATCATACGAACGAGTATGAAGGGTTTGAATTAAAGACCGGGAAAGCCCCGTTGTCGTTTCATATTGAGGATTCGGTAACTGAATCTGGAGTTTACCGATTAACGTGGGAAAATGCCATGTATGCTACGTATTTCGGAAAGAAATATGGATTATTGTTTCTCCAAGGCGTTTTCTATATTTTAAAAGGTGATCAGTTAGAAGCTTTCGATTCTCTTTTCTTTCAAATTGCTATGGAAGATCCTTCAGAAATGTTGTTGGAAGAGCATCAGCTTGAATCCTTTGCCTCAGTTGTTCTTCCTCAACTCAATGAGATTGGAGAAGTGGAGTTGAGCCGCTCGATTCGTGAAAATATTCAAATGTCACCACTCGTTCCATTGCTACATGTTGATTACCAAGGAGATCGTGTGACAGCCGAAGTTATTTTTCAATACGGTGATGTGAAATTGTCTCCTTTTAAACAAGCAGCGACTGAAGGAAGCCAGCTGATTGTTCGCGATATGGAGAAGGAGTACTACTTACTGTCTTTTATTGAAGACATTCCTTTCAAATTCAACGGAACTGAACTGTATTTAGAAGAAATGGAAGATATTCTTGATTTTGTATCAGAAGACGTTCCTAAGCTTTCTGAACTGTTTCACCTTTATGCTACGTCTGCTTTACGGAACATCGTTCATCAACCCGTTGAGAGCCCGTCAATGAAAGTGGAGACGAACGAAAAATTGAACTTGTTGGACGTAGCCTTTGAAGTAGATGGGATTTCCGAAGAAGAATTATCAGAAGTACTGAAAAGCTTATTAGACAACAAGAAATATTATCGACTAGCCTCAGGTCAATACATTCACTTGAAAAACGACGAGTTCAAGGGGATGAAAGAAATGATGGAGGATCTTGACATGTCCTCTGGTGAAATGAAGCAGCATTCGAGTCTCCCTCTTTACAGAGCGTTTCAGCTAAACGAATCAACGGAAGTCCAAGTGAAGAAGGACAAAGCATTCAAGAAACTCGTGGAACGTTTACTGGAACCAGAAGAGATGGATTTCTCTATTCCAGATCATTTAGAGGGCGTGTTGAGAGATTATCAAAAAAGGGGATTTCAATGGCTCATGTCCCTCTCTTATTATGGTTTTGGTGGAATCTTGGCTGATGATATGGGGCTTGGAAAAACATTGCAGACGATCACTTATTTACAGGCGATTAAAACTTCCTATCCAGAACAGCAGCCAGCTTTAATTATTTGTCCTTCCAGCGTTGTTTATAATTGGGAGAAAGAGATAGAGAGGTTTGCACCTCATTTAACCACTGCAGTAATTTCAGGACCGGTTTCTGAAAGAAAAGAGATGATTGAAGAAGCAGAGAACTGTGATATTTGGATCACATCTTATCCATTGATTCGTCGGGATATTATCCATTACCAAGAAAGAAAATTCTCTACGATGGTTTTAGATGAAGCACAATATGTCAAGAATGAAGGAACACTCACGGCGAAAGCGGTAAGAATGATTTCTGCTACAAGAAGCTTTGCCTTAAGTGGAACGCCTATTGAAAATTCATTAGAAGAACTTTACTCTATTTTTTCACTTGTACAGCCAGGCATGTTTAAAAATAAGCAAGTGTACAAAAATATGCCAGAGGAAAAGATCGCGAAACGGGTGAAACCATTCGTACTGAGAAGAATGAAACAGGATGTTCTTACGGAACTGCCAGATAAGATTGAGTCTGTGGAGTATACACCGCTAACGGAGAAACAGAAAGCGGTCTATCTAGGGCAGCTGCAGTTACTGCAACAAGAAGCGAATACAGCGATTCAAACAGACACCCTTCAACAAAATAGGATCAAAATTCTTGCTGGTATCACAAGACTAAGACAAATATGCTGTCACCCAGGCATGTTTATGAAAGAATATGATGGCGGATCAGGGAAATTAGAGAGGCTTATGGAGTATTTAGAAGAAGCCCGAGCTTCAGGAAAGCGAATTGTGTTGTTTAGTCAGTTTACACAAATGTTGTCAATTATGAAGGAACGACTATATGAAGGGAAATGGGATTACCATTACTTAGATGGATCCACACCAGGAAGAGACCGAGTCGATATGGCCGAACGATTCAATGCAGGAGAGAAAAATCTTTTCCTTGTCTCATTAAAAGCCGGTGGAACCGGTTTAAATTTAACAGGTGGAGATACAGTTATCCTATTCGACTCATGGTGGAACCCAGCCGTTGAAGAACAAGCAGCGGACCGTGTGTATCGGTTTGGACAAAAGAGGGTAGTCCAAGTAACGAAGATGATTACCACTGGTACCATCGAGGAGAAAATTCATAAACTTCAGGAGAAAAAGAGAGATTTACTTGACCGAGTTATTCAGCCGGGAGAGACGGCGATCTCATCATTAGGAAAAGATGACATCGAAGAATTGTTGGATTTAAAAGGGACAAAGCTGTTGAAAAAATAGATTATACTGGTCAAACTACGCCATCTATGTTAAGGTAGAAAAGTTGATTAAAAATCAAACAACATACATGAGATTCATTCTTTTCGTGTAAGATAAAGAGGAAGCCCTTCTGAACAAGGATCACATAAACAGCTTGTTCCGGCATCACAGGAATGGGCTGTTTTCTTTTACTATCAGGGACCATTTCCTAAGATAGAAGAAGAAGATCTATAGCTTGTGTCATCATTAAGAGACGCTAAGCACAGTTTTCTTTATAAATAATTTGATCGTTTGAGCATGTGGCTCGCGTAAATAGGAAAGTTTGAACTAAAAGGAGATAGGAAATTTGGCACTATTTAAAGATTTAAACATTGAGGAATCCATTTTAAAGTCAATCGAAAAGATGGGATTCACTGAAGCAACACCGATTCAAGAGCAAGTAATCCCAGTTGCAAAAAATGGTCAAGACGTTATTGGTCAAGCGCAAACTGGTACAGGTAAAACCGTTGCATTCGGTATTCCATTGTTGGAGTCTGTCGATGCAGATGCTCGTCATCCGCAAGGCTTAGTATTAGCCCCAACACGTGAATTAGCAATGCAGGTTTCTGAGGAATTAACTAAATTAGGTCGTGAAAAAGGAATTACTTCCCTTGCTATCTATGGTGGACAGGACATTTCAAAACAAATTCGCGGCTTGAAAAAACGTCCTCAAATTATCGTCGGAACACCAGGACGATTTATGGACCATATGCGTCGTAAAACAATTCGCCCTGAATATATGAACACAGTAGTATTGGATGAAGCGGATGAAATGCTAAGCATGGGCTTTATTGAAGATATTGAAACGATTTTAAAGGAAGTTCCTGAAGATCGTAGAACAATGCTCTTCTCAGCTACAATGCCTAAACGCTTGAAAAACGTTGTTTCATCATTTATGCAAGACCCTGTTACAGTAGCGATTAAGTCGAAAGAAATGACTGTTGAGAATATTGAACAACGTTATATCGAAGTTCACGAAAAGCAAAAGTTTGATGCTTTATGCCATATGCTTGATATCGATCCACCAGAATTGGCAATTGTCTTCGGTCGTACGAAGCGTCGTGTAGATGAAGTAACGGAATCACTAGGAATTCGTGGCTTTGCTGCAGAAGGTTTGCATGGTGACATGAAGCAAGAACGTCGTGATGCAGTTATCCGTAAGTTTAAACGGGGAGCGATTGATATTCTTGTTGCGACAGATGTTGCAGCGCGTGGGTTAGACGTAAACAACGTGTCTCATGTGTACAACTTTGACTTACCACAAGATTCTGAGAGCTATGTACACCGTATTGGACGAACGGGTCGCGCTGGAAAAAGCGGAATTGCATTCAGCTTTGTAACACCTAAAGAGCGAGATCATTTGAAAATTATTGAAAAAGCAACGAAGAAGCCGATGAAACAACAATCTGTTCCAACGTATCAAGAAGCGTTAGCAGGACGTCAAGATCGTTCTGTAAACCATTTGCAAGAGTCATTAAGAAAAGGTGATTTCGAGCATCTTATGGGCGCTGCAAAATCAATGCTTGAAGAGCACGATGCTGAAACATTAGTTGCAGCAGCTCTAAGAACAATGACAAAAGAGCCAGACCAGACTCCAGTTCGTCTTACAGGCGAAGCACCTGTCCACTCGAAACGCCGAGGAGGCGGTGGCGGATTTGGTGGAGGTGGTAAGAAGGGATCTTACAACCGAAACTCTTCTTCTGCACGTAAACGCACTGACCGTGGAGATCGCGGCGGGCGCGGTGGCCAAGACCGTGGACGAGGCGGTAAGCCCCAAGCTAAAGTGAAATCACTAGGCTTCAAAAAATAAATATTTTCAAGTATAGATTAAGGCTGATTCCTGGGAACCCGGGAATCAGCTTTTTTTGTATTGATCATTGATTAGGTAGACAAGGGAGGGATGAGGCTAGGGGATACCTCCACAATAGACGGTCTGGTCTGGGGGAGGAGTTATTTGTAGAAAATTGCGAGAGTAGTTGAGAAAAAGAGACGATAAAAGGATTTATCGGTAAAAAAATCGATTGAGGAGCGAGAAAAAGAGTCGATAAAAGGGTTTATCGGTAGAAAATCTTTAGATGAGCAAGCAAAAGAGTCGATAAATCCTTTTATCGGAAAAAATAATGAAAGAAGCTAACAATACTGCCGATAAACCCTACTTTATATAAATAATCTATTTTTTCGAAACTCCAGATCAACCATAAATACTCTTTTCCAGAACAAACAAAAAGACCGCCTCAAATCCAAGGCGGCCATTGATCTATGCTTTAATAATCTAATTCTTCAATTGCCTGAACATCTTCACCTGTATCCATAAACGAAATGGTAATCTCATCACCAGGTTCAATGAAGACTGCCCGAGGATAAGAAGAGGCGTTAATCGTGAAAATCCGGTCATACTCTTCAATTAAAATTCTGATGGTTACATTTTCTTCCCGGTCCCATTTATATACACGCTCTA
The DNA here is from genome assembly GCF_003226325.1 of Salipaludibacillus keqinensis. GTDB lineage: Bacteria > Bacillota > Bacilli > Bacillales > Salisediminibacteriaceae > Salipaludibacillus > Salipaludibacillus keqinensis. Next base: position 256,543 of record NZ_PDOD01000004.1, read on the forward strand.
CGGTTGCTGTGATTTCGACCATATCTGTGTATTCGCCAGGAACAACGTCATCATCGGTTCTTGACGAAAGCTCAAGCTGGTAAGCGCCGAAAGCTTCACGTTTTGTTTCACCATAGCCATAAATGTTTTCGTCGCGGGCACTGATTAACATGATTTGTCGTAAAACGGAATTTCGATCCATTAATGGGACGACCCAAGTGTACTGACCGTAAATATTATACAGCGACGGAGTTCCGGCAACGTAATCGTCACGTCGGAATGTACGTTCAGCCAAATCCATAGCGGTTCGACCATTCAAAGAGCCACTGGCATCTCTGAAATAATTCAATTCGCCTGTTCGAGCATCAAAGAGGGTGAAACCAACCATTGATCTGGAGGCCTCCTGACCTTCACTTTGCAGACGCATATGATCAGTAAACCAGCTAAGTTGCAAGTCTTGGTTGACGACACCAGTGACAGAGTCTGTTTCTCCCCACCCCGTAGGTTCGGTCAACCCTTCACGGCCGAAAAAGCGGTTAATGAGTCCTTGCTTGTAAATACCAAACCAATTGTTTCGTTCCTCTGCAATATGGGGAGGATAGATTCTATTCACCCATTCAGGGGCAGCTTCTTTTTCAAATTTCTCTGTTTCACCTGAGTCTGGATCGACGATAATCACACCATCTACTTCAGCTACTCTTCGAAATTCAGTGAAATGACCGTAGCTGACAATGTAGAATGGATTTCCTTCTCCATCTATTTCAAAAGTTGTATCGAGCATCACAACATTAGGGTGCTGTGACCGAACATGACGCTCTAAGTTTTCATGGAAAAATGCTGAAGGCACGTAATTCATTTCAGTTAAAACGAGCTCAGGATCTTCTCGAGGATTTTCTGCGCTAACCATAATATATCCAGGAGCGTGATCACTTCTGAACCAACGAAAGATCCCATCGTATTCGATTGGAGTAATCCAGTAAAGTGACTCGTTAACACGTTGAATGCGTGTATTACCTAAATTATAAAAAGCGGGATTATCCAATTGTCCCATTAAAATATCAGAGCGATATTCTGCGTAGCTTCTTGGAACGACGGGAATATGTTCTTCGTTTACAGGATTTAAATCCTCAACAGTAACTTCTTCACCATCTGAAATATCGAATTTTACATCCGCTAGAAATAAAGGCTGAAGCATCCAAAAGACTGTAAATCCAATTAAAATAACCACACCGATTCCGGCACCGGTTGTCGCTTGCTTCTTTCGGAATGTTTTCATAAACATGAAAATCAAAGTATTATCTACAATTAATCCAATTCCAATAATAGGTAAATAAGCTGCGATGACGGCGGTCAAGCTTTGATCTAATAAGCCTATGTAAAATAACAAAAGTCCGTAAATAAATCCAATGACATATCTAACAGGAATCCATTTACGAAACATGGCCATTTTCCACCAACTTAGTTGAAGAGGAAGGAATAATAAAGCCAAGAGTGCACTAGCTAAAATCATTTGAATCATGTTTTCACCTCGTTCATTATAATAGAAGCATGAATTACTAAAATAGTTTACGTTGTCTGGATCTATAAAGTTTCAACGCATACCATCATTATCTTATCACAATCAAACATGGATCGAACCTATACCTGTGCGTTTTTTTCAGATACAATAAGGAATTAGAGTAATCAGTGAAGGATGATGAAAAATGAGCATGTTTCGAGTGGAACAATTACATAAAACTTTTGGAGAAAAGACGTTATTTAATCATATTTCCTTTTCTATTGAAAAGAAGCAACGAATAGGACTTATTGGAGTGAACGGAACAGGAAAATCAACACTGTTAAAAGTTCTGGCAGGCATTGAAGGGAAAGAAGAAGGACAATTGATTCATGCTAACGACTTTACTATTGAGTATTTACCTCAAGATCCGGAGCTAGAGGAGGGTTTAACCGTATTAGAGCAAGTATATTATGGTGACTCACCAGTGATGAGGACGTTGAGAGGTTATGAAGAAGCTTTAATGAACTTGGAAAAGGATCCGATGAATGAAGGGACTCAGAAAAAATTAGCTTCTATGCAGCAAAAAATGGACGAACTGGATGCGTGGGAAGCAAGTACAATGGCGAAAACGATCCTGACGAAGTTAGGCGTTTCGCAATTCACTAAGAAAGTCGACCATTTATCCGGCGGACAGCGAAAACGAGTTTCTATAGCCAAATCTTTAATTCAGCCTGTGGATCTGCTTTTACTAGACGAGCCGACAAACCATTTAGATAACATAACGATTGAATGGCTAGAAGGTTTCTTAGCACAATATCCCGGTGCCATTATGCTGATCACCCATGACCGCTATTTCCTAAACAGAGTGACTAAAAGAATTTTTGAATTGGATCATGGAGAGCTTTATCAATATGAGGGGAATTACGAGTTATTTTTAGAAAAAAAGGCTGAACGGGAAATAGATCAAGAGAATCAAGAAAATAAAAGACAGAACCTACTGCGTCGAGAGCTTGCATGGTTAAAACGCGGGGCAAAGGCTCGTACGACGAAACAAAAAGCGAGAAAACAGCGAGTAGAAGCGATTCAAGAGGATACTCCACTAACGAAGCAAGGGGATGTGGATTTTGCTATCGGCTCTACTCGATTGGGTAAAAAGGTAATTGTATTAGATCAAATATCTAAATCGTATGATGAAGAAACTCTCATTGACCAGTTTAGTTATCTCATCATCCCTGGGGACAGATTAGGAATTATTGGACCGAACGGAATTGGAAAAACGACTCTCTTGAACATGATGGCCCAACGGATAAAGCCCGACTCTGGAACAATTGAAACTGGAGAAACGGTGAAGATAGGTTATTATACGCAAAACCATGAAGAACTAGATGGGAACTTACGAATGATCGAGTATATTAAACAAACAGCCGAAGTGGTGCATACGGCTGATGGACAGGTCGTAACTGCTGAGCAAATGTTGGAAAGGTTTTTATTTTCCCGGGCGATGCAATGGACCCACATCCGACGCTTATCAGGTGGAGAAAGGCGTCGATTGTATTTGTTAAAGACTTTAATGGAAGAACCTAACGTGCTTTTTTTAGACGAGCCAACAAACGATTTGGATACACAAACCCTTTCTGTACTGGAAGATTACCTTGATCAGTTTCCAGGCGTGGTAATTACTGTTTCCCATGATCGGTATTTCCTTGACAGAGTGGTCGATAAGTTAATTGTTTTCAAAGGGCAGGGGCAGATTGATCGCTATTTCGGTTCCTATTCTGAATGGTTAGCTGAAGAGAAGGAGAAGGAAGTTTCACAGCCGGTAGTGAGCCAATCGAATGTAAAACCTTCTAATCAGCCTAATAAGAAAGCAAAACCTAAAAAGCTTTCTTATAAAGACCAGCAGGAATGGAACTCAATTGAAGATACCATTGCTCAGTTAGAAGAAAAGTTAGAATCTATTGGAAAAGAGATCGAAGAAACAGGTAGTGATTTTGATAAGGCAAGAGACCTATTTGAGGCGCAAAAGCTGACAGAAGAAGAATTGGAAAAAGCTATGGAACGATGGACGGAATTATCGATGATCGTTGAGGAATTAGAAGAGGATAAACAGAAGTAGAAAAGAATTCTGTTCGTAAGAATAGTTAGTTGTGAAATGTAGTTCTTGCAGTAAGAAAAAAGCTCCACATACCTGTGTTTGAAGGTGTGTGGAGCTTTAATATATTCTAGGTAAAATCATAACGGTGATAGTCATAAGAATCTAATAAGTTTAATTTACAAGATAGATATACCTTAAAAGAAACTTTTCTACGTGTATGGATCATACTGACTAGGCAATAACATTTCGCTCGTTTGAAAAACGTTCATAAGACTTGCTTTCAAGAATACTCTTTAATACTTGATATGTTTCCCAAACATCTGTAAAAGAAGTGTACAGAGGAGCAGGGGCGAAACGAATGAAATGAGGTGCTCGAAAGTCAGGTATGACCCCACGTGTTTTCAAGTCTTTGCAGATTCTGGCTGCATCAGGATGAGACAAGGCTAGGTGGCCACCACGACGATGGTCTTCTTCAGGTGTAATAAATTCGATTCTATCATCTAATAATTTAAGCTCGCTAAATAATTTTCTCATGAAAGCAGTCATACGAAGAGATTTTTCTCTAATAGTTGCTATTCCAGCCTCTTGAAACATTTCAAGTGATCCTTGGAGAGGAGCACAGTTTAATATATGAGGTGTGCCTAATTGAAAAGCGCTAGCATCATCTGCAGGAGTGAACGTGTGGGACATATCAAATTGCTTTGATTTATCTGACCCGAACCAGCCTGTGAGACCAGGTTCTGTTCCATGATGCTTTTCATGGAGAAATAATCCTCCTACACCACCTGGGCCACTGTTTAAATATTTATAGGTACACCAGACAGCAAAATCACAGCCAGTTTCATGTAATTGATGAGGCACTACCCCAATGGAGTGTGCCAGATCAAATCCAATGATGATGTTTCTCTCGTGTGCAGCTTTAGTTAATTTGTTTAGATCTAACAATTGCCCACTTCGATAGAGGACAGATGGAAGTAAAATTAAACAAATGTCTTCTGTCATTTTTTCGATGATCCTGTCTTCATTTAATGTTTGACCATCGGAACTGACCACTTTCATGAGGTTATCTGCAGGGTTAACCCCTTTCAGCTTCATTTGGCTTTCAAGAACATAAATATCTGTAGGGAAAGCTAAGTTATCTGTTAATATCTTTGTTTTAGTACCTTCAGGCTGATATAACGTAGAGATTAGTTGATGAAGATTCGAAGTGATTGAGCCCGCTGTTGCTATTTCCTTCGGTGAGGCACCGATAAGTGGTGCCTTTAAACCAGATAGTTTTTCGCCATAATAAAACCATGGATTTTCTCCATTCGTCCAGCCGTCAATGGCATACCTCTTCCAATCTTCAAGACTTGCTAGTAAAGAAGCTTCTGCCCGCTTAGATAATAACCCTAAAGAATTTCCATCTAAGTAAATTGGGGAATCTTCAGGGAAATAAAACTCATCTCGAAAAATCGAGAGTTTGTCTTGTTTATCCAAATCTAACGCTAGCTTATGTAATAAAGTCATCGTTACGCTCCAATTAACTGAGTTATTTAAAATAAAAGCTTTGTTTTCACTCCAAGTTGATTCTGAAAAATCAACTTAGGATAAAAGAAGTATGAATAAGGATAGACTCGGCTCAATATCTATAACCTCTAGTTTATCATGTATAGAATCATGTTAGGATAGATATGGCTTTTGATTAGAATAGCAATATTTAGGGAAAAAGAAAAAGACTTTCGAAAAAGGAGACTTTAGCTATGCCTTTGAAAAATAAACATCCTTATCTATGGATAAACGCTTTAGCATTAATAGTCGTGATTACTGTAAATGCTCTGTCCAACATTCTTCCCTTTAATAACCTCTCTACGGGGGAAATATCAGATCAATTAAATGTGTTATTCACCCCAGCGGGTTATGTGTTCAGTATTTGGAGTGTTATCTATTTATTTTTAGTAGTGTGGGCTATACGACCATTTATAGTTTCACATAAGCAAGACCTCCTTGCTTACGAAAAAATCGGTCCAGCTTTTGTTGTTAACGCAGTGCTTAACAGTATGTGGCTAGTTTTGTTTCACTACGAATTTTTTATTCTTACTCTATTTGTCATGGTGTCTCTCCTGATTAATTTAATTGTTATTTATAAAAGAATTAGATCTGTTAATGAGACAAGTATATGGATGAAATTACCATTTTCTATCTATTTAGGGTGGATCTCTGTAGCAACTATTGTTAATGTAGGAATCTTTTTTAACACACTAGGCTTTGAGGAAGGATTGTGGTTATCCGCTGAAGGTTGGACGATGACCTTATTAGGTATAGCCGTTTTATTAGGGATTTGGTTCACTTCTTATAATAGAGACGCCGTTTATCCACTTGTATTTGTTTGGGCGTTTATAGGAATTGGTGTCGAAAGAAGCCATGAATTTCCTGTCCTTTCAACCTCGGCATATATTGCTGCTGGCGTCTTAGCGATTTATGTACTATCACAAATCTATTTGTTGAAAGGTTTCTATAAAAATAATGGTTGAAAATGTAACATAGTGGGTAAACCTATAATAGAATCAGAAATCCGCAGTAGAAGGAGGGTTCATCCATGAATATCACAAAACAAGATGTCCTTCGAAAAATAGATGATCTATCAGAAACAGAATTAAGAATCGTCTATACTTTTATTGAAGAATTCCGAATAGCAGAAGCAGAACGTTCTTCCCAATTATATTTTGATAAAGATAGAATCCCACACGAATAATAGATACAGCATATTTAAATACGATAAACGCATTTTCCTCTATTAAAGAGTTCAATGCGTTTTTTCATTTGTGAAATTTCTTATGGAAGGAAGACTTTTAAGGTGTTTACACTTTATATTGTTGAAGCGCTATCATCATAACTCTTAAAGTTTGATGAATAATTTTTTTAGCTGAAAAGAAGCAGCACCAAGGCGCTACTTCTTATAATAGATTTTATTAGAAGGTATGTCTTCTTTGAAACCATCCCTAATGAATGTTAACAGGTCATGGGCAACACCAATATCTTTGAAGATGACAAGCACCACGAGAATCAGCGGCCCCAAAAAGACCCCTACAACCCCAAAGATTTGAAAACCTACAAAGAGTGAAATTAATACGGCTAGGGCATTTAGATTCATGCTAGATGAAAGAATTTTCGGTTCAATAGATTGTCTTATCCCCACGGTTACGGCATAAACAATAGCTAAGCCGATCCCCATACTGATGTTCCCCGTGAAAAACATGTATAGAAACCAAGGGATTAAAATCGTACCTGACCCTAAGTAAGGCAAAATTTCGGCGATCCCCACAATCATGGCGATTGTTAAAGCATACTCCACCTGTAAGATGGCTAACCCTATGAGCACGACGACGGAAGCAATCATCATCAGAATTAATTGTGCTTGAATGAATCCTATGACACGAAACTGGAACATAGTTTTAAAGGCTTTCGCTTTTTTCATAACCGGGGCAGGGGTGGCCAAATAAATACCCCGAAAAAGTCTCTCCCAATCTTTCCCTATAAAATAAAAAGCAATGAATACAAATAAAAAGACAATTAAAAAGGTAGGAACGATAATAAGAACTTGAGTTAATCCATCTACAATTCCTTGACCAAGACCGGCAAGAGTTTCAGCTAATCTGTTTCCTAAAGTAGTAATCCCATCTTGTAAAGTCGCTTGTTGTTCGGGAGTAAGGGAATCCATCGCTCCGGTGACTTTTTGCCAAATAGGAAAGATCGATTCATTGAAAAAAGTCTGCATTTGAATGGAAGTTGTTTGAATCCACTGTGGAACAAAATCAGAAATTCTTCTTACACCAAATATGATTAAGAAGACGAGACCGGTAATCGCTCCGATTAAAGTGCTTAAACCAAGCAACAAGGCAACAAGAACAGCTAAAGCATTAGGAAGGTGGACTTTCTTCTTTAAAAAACGAATTAAAGGATAGAACATCCAGACGAGCAAGGCGGCAAACCAAAATGGATAGGAGATGGTAAATAGCCAGCCTATTAGCCATAATAAAGATAGAACAACAATTGAAACAATTAATAGACGGGCAAAAAACCAAGCATGATTTTTATTCATGGCCAATTCTCCATTCTTTCTTCTGACATAGGACGTTTTTTGGGTAGTGGTATGTTTCAGAATAATCATATCATAGCAGATTATTCCAATGAAAAACATTTTTCACCAAGAATTTAATGGAAGTTATATGCGTTTTTTCCCTCGAAGTTCTTTTAACGAATAGTGTGTACCTCGCCACTCAATATGCCCATTTTTAATCGTTTTATAAGCGGAGCGGCAAAGGCAATAGATAAACAACAAGCCATTGAAAGGCATCCATAAGACGAACCACGGTGAATCTTTCGTAAAACGACGATTTACCAAATACATCGCTATATAGAGAAACAGGGTGGCAAGAAATAAGCCGCGAGTGTATAGATTGGAAGAGAAAACCCCAATAAAAGGCAATACATGAAACAGAAACAATACAAATGAGAAAGTGATCACGAGTAACGTGTTATAACGCATAAAAGCGAAAAGGTTCTTTTCTAATCCAGTTATGACTTGGCGTATATTTTCGTACCATTGAATATGCAATATGTTTTTTCCGAAGGCTAATTGTTGCTTAAAGCCGGCCTCAACGACTTTCTTACCCAGTTTTAAATCATCATCGGGCGATAAGGATAATGCTTGGTGGGTACCAATTTGCTGATAGACACGGGTATTAATGAGATTAAATGCTCCTACACCTGCATGTTTAAGTTGAATAAAATTCCATACACCTAGAATACTCCAATAGCTATGGAAGGCTCTGTAAGGCAATGTTCCCCCTATATTTTCGGGTATGACCGTTAGATGATCAAGTTGTTTTGATTGGATGCAGTGGACGGCCTTGGCAAGGGCAGTTTTGGAAAAGATCACATCACCATCAGCAAACAAATAATAATCCCCTTTGGCATATTTGGTTCCTTGATACAACGCATGATTCTTTCCTAACCAGCCTTTAGGAAGAGAAGTGATCGTTATAATCTTTAACTTCTTACGATATCTATGCGTTTTTTTTATATTTTCAAGAAAAGAAAGGGTTTGGTCTGTAGAACGATCGTTAACAACAATCACTTCAAAGTTGCTATAATTAAGGTTTAATAATGATTGTACACTGCGGAAGATAGCTTGTTCTTCATTTTTTGCAGCGACGATGATACTAATGAATGGTTTACTAGAAGTGGAAGCTTGAGAGGAATAACGGTCTAACACAGTAATTTTACGTACGCCATGGTACCATTGAGAAGCAATGTATAATGCACCGGTAAAAATGACGATAGATAATATGAATAAGACCATAATAGTGGTTCCTCCATCTATAATTGATTGAACTTATTTTACCATTAACAGTAAGAAGTTGGCGAAGGCAAAGGTTTAATAAAATTAAATCCCATTGAATTAGGTCCGTTTATTCAGGGTATAGACCTAAACAGTCACATTGATAGGAGTGGAGCAGATGTATCAAAAAGGATTTCTTTTATATAACGATAAAGCAGGACAAGATGACGGGCAGAAAAATGTTGGTATAGCAGCTGGTATACTATCTAAAAAAGTGGAAGAATTAACGATTCTTAAAGGGAAAGCACCAGGTGATTTAGAGAAAATTTGTAAAGAACAAGGAGAAAGAGCAGACATCTTATTTATTATGGGAGGCGATGGTACGGTCCATGAGTGTGTAAATGGACTGGTTGATTTAAATAATCCTCCTATCATTTCCATTCTTCCAGGAGGTACCTGTAATGATTTCGCAAGGTCACTGAATGTACCAATGACCATTGCTGAAGCATCAGTCTTTGCAGTAAATGGAAAACAAAAGAAAATAGATATAGGATACATGAATGACCGGAGTTTCTCTAATTTTGTAGGTATAGGTCTCATCACAGAAGCATCAGAGAATATTGATCAAGAAGCAAAAGAAAGAACAGGTACACTTAGCTATTTTATGAGTGCAATGAGATCGATGAAAGAAACAACACCGTTTAAATATAAAATCAACTTGAATGACGGCGAATACGAAGGAGATGCGGTTATGATCGTAGCTATGAATGGCGCTTTTATTGGAACGAGAGCGCTACCCTTTGAAGATATTTCCTTGGAGGATGGGAAATTGAACCTATTCATTGTTAAAGAGGGAGGCATTGCCATATTTAGAGAGTGGTTTCAACGCAAAGGACTTTTCGGACAAGAAAACGTGAGCGAAAATGTCACTGTAATGAAAGGAGATCAGATTCTCATGGAAACAGAGCAACCCATGAAGGCTGATTCCGATGGGGAAATATATTTAGAGACGCCATTGAAAATAGGGGTTAAAGCTCAACATCTTTCGTTCATTGCAGATCTTCAATAATATGATCTAAGCGAAAAAGAGAAAATAATTGGAACACTAGGAAATCTAATTTAGGTTTTCTTGTAAAAAAATGCCTTTACGTCTAGGCGTTTTTTTGTGTGATAATGAATTCTATTTGGGGGGGAAATGCATTGGAAACAATAAACAACTTGGAATTAATAAAAGAACGCATAGCACATCAACAAGCAGTAGCGTTACTGATTAAATCAAAAGGATGCTCTGTATGTGTTGCTGTTGAGGAGCAATTGAAACAAGGGGCCATTAAACACAATGAGGTTCATGTTTTACAAGTTAGTCTAGAACAGGTGCCTGAAATTTCAGGTGAATATTTGGTTCTAACAGCTCCCACACTTATTTTGTTTATCGGAGGAAAAGAACAGTGGAGAGGTTCCCGATTTATTGCTTATAATGAATTAAATCAAATGATCCAACGCTTTTTTTAGTTATTAATGCGCTTACTTGGTGAAATTTAATGTTTATAATCCGACAAATTAGGAAATATTTTAACTAAGCTCTTATAATAGTAATCATTACTTCATTGAGCAATTGAAGGAGGAAATATTCATGATTTGGACGATTATATCGATATTACTTTTATTTTGGATCGTTGGTTTAGTTCTAGATCTAGCTGGTGGATTAATTCACATAGTGCTAGTTGTAGCTTTAATCGTATTTATTGTAAATCGAATTAGAGGGAAGTAACTAATAGAACTTCAAAGATGGTTTTAACCCTTTGAAGTTCTTTTTTTATGGCGGAATTCAAGTGACTAGCGTTTTTTCTAAGATGTACTTGACATTATCGAGAAAGTTTATTAATATACCTGTAGGGGTAATTATTTAAGAGAAATAAATCGAGCATAAAAGCTCATATATTTTTTTACTCTTTTTAATACCCGTATAGGTATATGTAATTTAGATTATTTACTATATAAGGAGGATTCACTCATGACGATTAAGGTTGATAAAGTTCTAGATGCAAAAGGATTGGCATGTCCTATGCCTGTAGTGAAAACAAAGAAAATGATGGATCAGATCGAACCGGGACAGGTATTACTTGTAGAAGCAACAGACAGAGGATCTCTTACTGATATGAAAGGATGGGCTAAAAATACAGGAAATCAGTATTTAGGATCCAGAGAAGAAGGTCAGGTGCTTTATCACTATTTGCGGAAGTCAGATCCCAGTGAAACAAAAGAAGTAGAAGAGTATCCTAACGTGGTTGGTAACGACGATTTAAAAGAAAAGATAAACATTACCGAGACAACTATTTTGGATGTTCGTGAGCCAGCGGAATACGTTTTTTCTCACATTCCAGGGGCGATCTCGATTCCTTTAGGTGAACTGGACGAGAGAATAGATGAAATTAGCAAAGACAATGAAATTTATGTTGTCTGCAGAACAGGAAATCGAAGTAATATGGCAGCACAACTGCTTGACCAAAAAGGATTTAAAAAGGTATTCAACGTTAAGCCAGGCATGACAGAATGGGACGGACCGACAGAAAAGGAATCTTAAGTAATAATAGAAGGCTTTGGTAAAGTCACTTGATAAAAGGTAAAAGTGTTGATTGGAGCTTAAAGGCGCGGAAACCAACATTTAATTATTACAAAGATAAACAAGGAGGCAGTTACAAATGGGAATTAAAGCAATGAAAGCTGGAGAAGTAGCTAAAAAAGTTATCAATAAACAAAAGCTATTTATCATAGATGTGAGAAATAATGATGCTTATGCTGATTGGAAAATAGAAGGTGAAGGCATTACTTCTATTAATCGTCCTTATTTTGACTTATTAGATGGAGTTGAAGAATTGGTGAAAGAACTTCCGGAAGACAAGGAGGTCCTTGTTGTCTGTGCTAAGGAAGGTTCATCCAAGTTTGTTGCTGAAGAATTATCTGAAGCTACAGGAAAAGATTACTATTATCTCGAAGGTGGCATGAAGACTTGGAGTGAACATCTTGAACCTATAAAGTTGGGAGATTTAGAAAATGGCGGTTCTGTCTATCAGTTCGTGAGACTGGGTAAAGGGTGTCTCTCGTATATGATTGTGTCCGGAGATGAAGGTGCGATGGTTGATCCTCTTCGCTTGACCGATCAATATGAAGCATTTGCTAAAGAGCTTGGCATAAAAGTATTACACATGTTTGATACTCATTTGCACGCTGATCACATTTCAGGCGGACGACGACTGGCTGAGAAAACTGGGGGAACGTATTACTTGCCACCTAAAGACGCCGGCGAGGTAACGTTCAAGTATGAACCATTAGAAGATGGAAAAGAAGTTATTTTTGGAGATGATCAGGTGAAAGTAAAAGCTGTTTATACACCTGGTCATACGATTGGAAGTACGTCACTTATTGTAAACGATACGTATTTATTTACAGGAGATATCTTGTTCTTAGACTCCATTGGACGACCAGATTTAGCTGGGCTTGCTGAAGACTGGGTTGGTGACCTAAGAGAATCATTGTATGTGAGATATAAAAATATGAATCAAGATTTACTTGTATTACCTGCTCATTTCGCAAAGCTAAAAGAATTAGATGAAACAGGTCGAGTAGTCGCGCGTTTAGGTGATTTATACAAAGAAAATAACGGTTTACAAGTAGAAGATGAAGGTGAATTTCGCCAAATGGTTACAGAGAATCTGCCTCCGCAACCGAACTCGTACAAAGAGATCAGACAAACGAACATGGGTAAAGTGACACCAGATTCTGAAGAAGAAACAGAAATGGAAATCGGTCCAAACCGCTGTGCCGTATCGTAGAATCTAGATATACCGCAAATCGTAAATGAAAAAAGTGTGAATGCTAAAGCGTAATAAAATAAAACTACTAAAATTGAAAAGGGGTATATGATTATGGAAAGTACTAAAGTGTTAGACGCAAAAGGGCTCGCTTGTCCGATGCCAGTTGTAAAGGTGAAAAAGGAAATGGATCAGCTTCAAAGTGGAGATATCTTAGAAGTTCTAGCGACAGATAAGGGTGCGAAATCGGATATCCCTGCTTGGGCAAAATCAAGCGGGAACGAAATTGTAAAAGAGGATCAAGAAGACCAAGTCTTGAAGTTTTGGATTAAAAAAGCATAAGAAAGTAAAGATAATAATAGCCTGCCCCTCCACAGGTGGCAGGCTATTATTATCTTTTAGGTAATATTAAAGATTGTAGTTTGTATTAAGAAGATTTGCTAAATTTCTTCAACTATTTGAATAATTAATTAAAAACATGCTTTAGAAAGGAGGGGACGGATTTATGAATCAGTGGTTCCCTTTTCTTGATTGGATGAAGAAATATGACTTAAAAGAAGATTTTAAAGGTGATATGATCGCAGGATTAATTGTTGCCATCATGTTAATTCCCCAAGGAATGGCCTATGCTATGCTAGCAGGCTTACCTCCAGTGATGGGACTTTATGCTTCGACCGTACCGTTGATTTTATATGCACTATTTGGAACGTCACGACAATTGTCAGTTGGACCGGTAGCGATGGTTTCTTTATTGATATTTACAGGTGTTTCTGGATTGGCTGAACCTGGGAGTGACCAGTACATCTCACTAGTGTTTTTATTAGCTTTCATGGTTGGTGTTATTCAATTATTAATGGGGATATTTAAACTGGGAGCAATTAGTAAATTTATTTCTCATGCGGTAATAAGCGGTTTTACTTCAGCTGCGGCGATCATTATTGGAATGAGTCAGTTAAAGCATTTAATTGGAGTAGAGATTGAAGCATCAAATAATGTGTTTTTAATCATTGCAGAAGTATTTACAAGACTTAACGAGATTCATCTGCCTACCCTCTTGATAGGTTTAGGGAGTATTTTTATTCTTGTACTCTTCAAGAAAAAAATAAAAAAAATCCCTGGAGCATTGGTTGTTGTTGTCACCATGATTGCCATAGTAGGTTTCTTACAGTTAAATGAAATTGGTGTAGGAATCGTAGGAAATGTCCCAGATGGATTACCTAGCCTATCTATACCTTCTTTAAATATACCTGCCATTAATACCTTGTTACCTATTGCATTCACTATTGTCATCATTGGTTTTGTAGAGTCTTATGCGATGGCGAAGGTCATTGCTACGAAAGAAAGGTACACGATTCATGCAAACAAAGAATTGAACGGTCTTGGGATTGCTAATATTGGAACTAGTTTCTTTTCAGGTTTTCCAGTGACAGGCGGTTTTTCTCGATCAGCTGTGAACTATGATGCAGGTGCTCGAACAGGCTTAGCTTCAATTATTACAGGTGCTATTATTCTTCTTACATTACTTTTTTTCACGTCTTGGTTTTATTATTTACCTCAGGCAGTTCTTGCGGCAATCATTATTGTGGCTGTTTACGGTTTAATTGATGTGAAAGAAGTATTCCATTTATGGAATATCAAGAGAATTGATGCTATTTCTTTACTTGTAACCTTTTCTGCTACGTTAGTGATAGGCATTGAAGCAGGTATTGCAACTGGAGTAGTATTTTCGATACTAAATTTTGTTTACCGAAGTTCAAAACCTCATATGGCAGAACTTGGATATATTGAAGAGAATCAAACGTATAGAAATGTGAACCGTTATCCAATGGCGAAGACAAAGGATGATGTGTTGATTGTTCGAATTGATGCAGCGATCTACTTTGCTAATATATCATATATCGAAGAGCGGTTATCTGACTTTATTAACAATAAACAGGATCTAAAGGCAATTATTCTCGATTTTTCAGGTGTAAATGATATGGATGCTGTAGCTATCGATGATTTAGGTAAATGGATCGACCAAATAAGAGAAGAGAATGTGAAGATATCACTTGCACAAGTTAAAGGACCTGTGAGAGACTTATTAAAAAAGGCAGGTTGGACAAAGAAGTATGGTGACGTCATTCAACATCCGACGATTGAAACCGCTTTGTTGAAACTTGGAAAATGAGGTGTCTATTGTGAGAATTGAAGAACTTGAATCATCCCATAGTGAATTTCTAGAAAACATGACTAAAAAAGATCCACAGTTTTTCAGTAAATTGGGAGAAGGACAAACACCTTCTTTCTTTGTAGTATCATGCTGTGATTCTAGGACTTGCCCATCTACAATAACGGGGATGCCCTTAGGAGAAATGTTTACACACAGAAATATAGCTAATCAAGTGATAGAAGAAGATGAGAGTTTCAGAGCTAGCTTACATTACGCACTAGATGTATTGAAAGTTAATTATGTTATTGTGCTAGGTCACACGAGATGTGGTGGAGTGCTGGCAGCTAGTACAGGTGTTCAGCATGAATCGATGGATGGCTGGCTAAAACACGTGAGAGCTAGCCTAGAAACCTTTGACCAATCGAAGAAGGATCCTGAAGCTATTGAATTGGAAGAGCATAATGTTAGACAACAAGTGCAGAATGTGAAAAATCACCCTGTCTATCAAAGAAAAGGTCAAGACGTTCCAGTCATTGGTTTATTATTCCATTTGGAATCTGGAGAGCTTAAGTGGCTAGATTAAGAGAATGGGTAGAAACGTCTGAATTAGAAAGGGTGGGCATTCAGTATGGTTGGACATCGTTTCAATCCTGCAAAGGCTGATAAGTTAATAGACCCTAAACGGAAATCATTAATCGATTCTGAATGGGTAGCTAAAAAACTAGAATTCTCTGAGAATGCCAACCTTATGGACTTAGGTGCTGGGAATGGCTACTTTACTCTGCCACTGGCGGAATTAACAAGTGGAGATGTATATGCAGTGGATATTGAACCTGAAATGCTTGGACTTCTAGGTGTCCGTGCCCAGGAGAAAAATGCTGACAATATCGGGCTGATTGAAGCAGATCTCGAAGATATTCCTTTAGGTGACCATACAGTAGATGCTTCCGTAGCGGCTTTTGTTATTCATGAAGTGGAAGATCGGGTAAAAGCATTCCGAGAAATCAACCGGATCATGAAACCATCTTCTCAAGGTGTAATTATTGAGTGGGCCCAAGTAAAAGGTGAGTCAGGACCACCATTGCATGAGCGATTAAATCCTAATACTCTTATTCAAGAAATGAAAAATACAGGTCTGAATCTAGTCGAACGAATAGATAATAACGATGTATATATGATCTTCTTTAAAACTTGAAAAAAGGCACCCAAAAATTTTTTGGGTGCCTTTTTGTGCAAGTAGTTAAAGAGTAGTGTCCTATTCCTAACAGAAAATTAACTACTTCGTGTGTTTTGAATTTTTTGCATCATGGCTAAGGATCGTCCCGTTCCTATGGCTACAGACTCCAAGGGACTTGGTGCAAGGTGCACAGGTACAACAATTTCATTAGATAACCACTCTTCAATACCATTGAGTAATGCGCCACCGCCGGTCAAGATCACACCTCTATCTACAATATCACCACTTAATTCAGGAGGACAATCTTCTAAAGTAGCCCGTATCGCTTCTAAAATGGATAACAAAGACTCGCGAATAGCCCCTTGAATTTCATAGGAAGACACTTGAATTGTATGAGGTAAACCGCTCACTAAATCGCGTCCCCTTATATCCATGTGCAGTTCTTCGTGCTCCGTTAGAGCGTATCCGACTTCCATTTTAATGTTTTCGGCCGTACGATATCCAATCATTAAATTGTACTTTTTTCGGACGAATTGGGTAATATCCTCATCCATCTGATCGCCACCAACTCTGATTGAGTGACAAGAAACAACTCCACCAAATGAAATTATGGCTACTTCCGTAGTCCCACCTCCGATATCTACGATGACATTAGCAATAGGTTCTTCCACAGGTAAGTCTGCCCCGATGGCTGCAGCTACAGGTTCTTCTATTAATTGAACATCTTTAGCCCCGCATTGTTTGACAGCATCTGATATGGCTCTTCGTTCAACAGAAGTAGATCCAGAGGGGGTGCATACAACGACACTAGGCTTTCTTAAGGGAGTTCCCAGTTTTTTAGATGCCTTTTTCATAATGTGTTTTAGCATATCAGTTGTTACTTGATAATCAGCTATAACTCCATCTTTTAAAGGACGTATAGCCACAATGTTTTCAGGGGTTTTGCCTACCATCATTTTTGCTTCTTCACCAACAGCCAGTACTTGATTCGTGTTGATATCAATGGCTACGACAGACGGCTCATTTATAATCATTCCTTTATTTTTAGTGTAAACTAGTAAATTTGCGGTTCCTAAGTCAATCCCGATTTGAATAGTTGAAAACATAATAATTCCTCCAGTTTCACATATGGTGTCACATTATCACCATTCTCTAGGAAACTCTGATTTATAGGGGTATTTTAAAAGAGAAATAATGAAAAAATGTGTAAAGAAATTATTTCCCGGGAAAATATGTTGAACAATGCGAAATATTGCCTAGATCTGTCGCTAAAAGTCAGGAATTCTTTCATCTTTAATATTTTTTAGATACTATAAAGAAATACAATATCTACTAAAGGAGATAACATATGATGAGTGGTAACGAGCTAAATCTTTTCGTTAAAAATGAAAACCAGCAAAATTTATATGACAATGCAGCTTCCTTCATTGAAAGCTTTAAACAAAGAGCAGCTGATTATGACCGCAAAGCTATGTTTCCGATTGAAAATATGAATGAATTAAAAGCGAAGGGTATGACAACTTTAACGATCCCGAAGAAATATGGTGGAAATGAAATATCTTTATATGATTTTTTGTTAGTTCAAGAAACATTGGCACAAGGGGATGCTGCTACGGCGTTGTCTTTAGGATGGCATAATGGAACAATGATGCAACTACGAGATACAAAAAAGTGGCCAGAGTCAATTTTTGAACAAGTTAGCCATGAGACAGTGAGGAACCATTTATTAATTAACAGTGCAGCTACTGAACCTGCAACAGGAAGTCCGGCTAGAGGTGGTAAACCTGAAACGACAGCTACTAAAAGCAGTAATTCATGGGTTATCAATGGAAAAAAAACGTTTACTTCGTTGGCACCAATGTTGGATTACATCATTGTTACTGCCACAATCACTGATCAAGATCAAATAGGAGAATTTCTTCTACCGCGAAATGCAAATGGAATCACATTTGAAGAAACTTGGGACACTATGGGGATGAGAGCTACAAGAAGCGATGATCTAATTTTAAATGAGGTAACTGTGGATGAAAGTGCTCTTGTTTCTCTAAAAGATCCAGGTCACGGGACAAGTCCTCAAGGTTGGCTGTTGCACATCCCTGCTTGTTATTTAGGTATAGCTATAACTGCTAGAAACGATGCTGTATCCTTTGCTAAAGAATATCAGCCTAATAGTTTAAATCATCCTATTAGTGAAGTACCAGAAGTTCGCAGAAAGATAGCTGAAATGGATCTCGAATTAATGAAGGCACGACATTTCATGTATCATGTGGCAGAAATCTGGGATACATCTCCGGAATTACGGAGCAAATTAGGCGGGGAATTAGCTGCGGTTAAGACGGTTTGCACTAATGCTGCTGTGAAAGTAGTGGATTTAACGATGAGACTGGTTGGAGGACAGAGTCTCCACCGCTCAAAGCCGTTTGAAAGATATTATCGTGATGTAAGAGCTGGTCTACATAATCCTCCTTCTGATGATCTTACTTTCATGGCTCTTGGGAATCGAGCGATAGATCCCAAAAACTAACTTAAGTAATGAAATGGAAAGTGTAGACAGTCGTATACCATTATGATAAATATTAATCATCAGTAGTTTCTGAATTAAATGCTCCACATAATTTGAGGAGGATGACTTATGAATCGACTTAAAGCAAACATCATTTCACTGAATGTAGGGAAACCAAGAACGTTGAATGGATTAAATCAGACCATTGTGACTGCTATTGAAAAAAAATCAATCGATCAACAGATATTCTTAGCAAAAGAGCAATTAGATGGAGACGAACAAGCTGATAAAGTGCATCACGGGGGGCCCGATAAAGCGGTGTGTGTTTATTCATTTAATCATTACCCTTACTGGGAAGAGAAATTAAGTAAAAAGTTAAGTCCGGGAGCATTTGGAGAGAATTTGACGGTAAAAGGGTTATTAGAAGACGAGGTTCATATTGGAGACTTATTCCGATGGGGAGAAGCTCAAGTTCAAATTTCCCAGCCTCGAAAGCCATGTCATAAGTTAGCCAAGCGATTCGAGATACCAACACTAGTTAAACAAGTATCGGATAGTGGGTACACAGGGTTTTATTTTAGAGTGATAAAAGAAGGGATGGTTTCAGCCGATACACCATTGCAATTTATCAAAAGGTTCAGTGATGTATCATTAGCAGAAGTGAATGAAACATTTTATCATAAACATTCTGACGAAGCATCTGTAAGTCGAATCGCCTCTATACCTGAATTAGCTGATTCTTGGAGTGAAATGATGGAAAATCAGCTCTAAATCAGGTCGGAAGGGAGTTTATCGGTAAAAGCCGAGAGAACAAGAGTAAAAAAATTCGAAAAAAGACTTTATCTAAAATTGTTATACTACTCCCCTTTAAGCCTTTAGATTTTAGCAACGTTGCAACGTCATACTCAATATATTTAGCCGATTAAGTAAGCCATTCATGAGGTTTACTTAATCGGATTTCTTTTTTTCTTGGGAGGAGCAGGATTTTCTATCTTTTCTAATGAATCTTTAATGAATAAAGTTTTTAGGATTTATTTCGGAGAGGAGAATGAACATGCCCAGCTACAATAAACTAGTTCGGGACAGGATTCCTGAAATTATTGAAATGAACGGACAAACATTTGAATATCGCAGAATAAAAGGAGAAGAGTTTATTAAAGAAGCTAAGAAGAAATTAAATGAGGAAATGAAAGAATACCTCGAAGCGCAAAATTCCGAACAAGCAATAGAAGAACTAGCTGATCTCGTAGAATTGATTTATTGTTTAGCTGAACGCCACGGATATTCTAAAACAGAACTAGAAGCGATAAGAAGAGAAAAATCTGAACGAAGGGGAGCTTTTCATGAAGGTTGGTTTTTAGAAACGGTTGGTGAAAGCTAGTTAGAAATGGAATGTAACAAAGATATGTGAAAGGTTGATAGATGACACAATGCTAGAAATCCCCGATTCGTCACTTTAAAGTCGGGGATTTTTTATGAACTTTTTTGTTGTTATACATAGACTTGTCTGCCATTTTAAAAAGCTCATCCATTTTCCCTTTTGAGGAGGTTGCGTAGGCGTTTCCTACAGATATATTTACAGCGTTTTGTTTTAATGAATTGGTGATCTGAGCACAGAAATTGGTAAAATCAGTTTCGGAAATGTCAGTGGTAATAATGACAAATTCATCTCCACCAATACGATAAACATGCTGATTCTCTTCATTGAGTTGAGTGATGAGGTATTCGGCTGTATGTTGAATGGACTGGTCACCTGCAACATGTCCATGAGTATCGTTTATATTTTTCAAGTTATTCATATCACACACCAAAAGCCCTACTGAAGAATCAGATAAGTTATTCAAATAACTCACACGGTCACGAAAAGCATATCGGTTAGATAGGCCCGTTAGTTCGTCGTGCAAAGATTGATATTCTAATTTTTTCTGCAATGCTATTTTTTCAGTGATATTTCGAAGGATTCCTTGGACGCCAATGAATACACCATTTTCATAAACAGGTCTTGCAGTTTCTTCAAACCAAATGTAATGCCCTTTTATATGTTTCCACCTTTGCAACAAAGGACGACTGAAATCAACTTTTCCATGAATTTTGTTCAATAAAGTAGGATAATCTTCTGGATGAATAAAAGCAAAGATTTCTTCTGGGTTTTCATAATGTTTGACTATATCCCAACCAAGAACTTTGTTTACGGAAGGGCTTAAGTACAAATATTCATATTCAGGTTCCGATCGGAAGTAGTAAATGATGTCTTTGGAATGTTCAACTAAATCGATAATTTCATCCTTTGAACGCTCTGCTTGTTGAATTTCTTCATTTTTTTTATGTATTTCTCTCTTTTTATAAAGGGATATGACAATCGTACCAGAAGCGAACCCTATCAGAAGAAAAAAGATATATATATACACCTGAATGCCCTCCTTAAGTCATTAATTAGGAAATTTTATCCTTACTATTGTACCATATTAATAATGAGTTGGGCGAAAATGGTTCATTTAAATAAGGTTACCGTGAAATACGTCAGAGGAAGCTCCTAGTAAGAGATCTTCCTCTGACGAACTTAGACAATATTATGAGAATATGTTGACGATCCAGTCTAGGCTGTAATAACTAGCAATAGTTAGAAATACAGTCCATGCAGCTAGACTTCCAGCCATCCACCATGTAGTCGTATGTTTATCTGCTTTAAGAGACAAGGCAATCAAAGCTGCTAAATGAATCCCTGTTATTGCAGGTCCAAGTAAAGCTAATCCAGGCAATCCATACTTATGAAAAATATCGGCTGCCCGGTCTTTTTTGGTCTTCTTCGGAGCCTTGTTCTGCTTGTAATTATGCGCTGATAGAGAAGGTTCCACTTCTGAATCAGTTGATGTTTGAATTGGTTTCTCTGAATTTTTTAATGATTTTCGCAAAGATCGTTTTTGTTTCCATTTTTTATAAATGTTTGTTTTTTGGAACCATGTTAATGAGTAAACAATGATTATAATAGGCAGGAAGTTTCCCACAAAGGATATGATTCCAACCCAAAAGGGGTTTAAGCCCATCCCAATGCCAATGGGAATGACAATTAAGATTTCTAACCACGGGGTTGCTGCCATAAAGAATATTAATAAATATTGCCAGATAAGGTCGAACATAATAAAGCACTGCTCCTAACTTTCACCAATAGGTAATCGAGACTACTGTGGATAAATTTCAGTCTGTTTCTCTCTCTGCAATGATAAAACAATTTCACCTAAAAGAAAAATAAATTGGTAGAATGAACGATGGAAGTTGAAAAAAGGTTGCAAGAATAGAGGGTATAGCGGCAATCAAAAAGACCAATAAAAGAAAAGACAAGTAATCATTGCTTACGAGTTATAAAAAACGGGAATAGCTCATGAAAGAGAAATTAAAAGGGGGAAAAACAATGAAAGATGCCATTCAATCACTTGTACAGAAACAGAAACAGTATTTTTATAGCGGTGAATCGAAAGATATAGCTTTCAGGAAAGAACAACTGCAAAAATTAAAGAATGCGATCAAAGATAGGGAACGAGATATCTTAGATGCTGTCAAGAAGGATTTGAATAAAAGCGAGCACGAGGCCTTCTTAACTGAGATTGGTTTTTTATATAACGAAATTAAAGATATGGTTAAGAATATTGATTACTGGGCAACGCCCCGAAAGGAAAAAACACCAATCACTCATTTTGGTGGGAAAAGTTACGTTTATAAAGAACCTTATGGTGTAACTCTCATAATCTCACCATGGAACTATCCGTTTCAGTTAGCGGTAGCTCCCTTGATTGGAGCAATTGGTGCAGGGAACACAGCAATTATAAAACCATCTGAGTTTACACCAAACACAAGCATGGTGATTCGCGATCTCATCGCTTCTACTTTTCCGGAGAAATACATTGCCGTTGTAGAGGGCGATGCAGAAGTGTCGAAATCGTTACTGGACGAAAACGTAGATTATATCTTTTTCACTGGAAGCACTCAAGTCGGAAAAAAAGTAATGGAAGCAGCATCAAAGCATTTAACCCCAGTTACGTTGGAATTGGGTGGGAAAAGCCCCGCAATTATTATGGACGATGCAAATTTAAAAATCGCCGCAAAACGAATTGTGTGGGGGAAATTCATCAATGCTGGTCAGACTTGCGTAGCTCCTGATTATATTTTGGTTCATGAGAAAAGACGCAGGAAGTTTTTGAAATTACTCATGCATTACACGAAAAAGTGGTTTGGTGAGGAAGCGAGAAAAAATAGGATTTATCCAAAAATTGTCCATGAGAAACATGTTGATCGTCTCGTATCCATGATTGATCAAGATAAAGTCTTTTATGGAGGCGGCTTTGATCGGGAAAAACGTTATGTTGAACCAACGATTATGATGGATGTGAATATGAATGATGATGTGATGGCTGAAGAAATTTTCGGACCCATTTTACCGATTATGTTTTATAAAGATGATTACGAAATTATAGATATTGTTAGACAACGCCCCAATCCATTAGCATTGTATTTATTTACTGAGAACAAGGAAAGTGAAAAGTTTATTCTTAGCAGCCTATCCTTCGGTGGAGGTTGTGTGAACGATACAATCATGCATTTAGCGACACCTTATTTACCGTTCGGTGGAGTTGGTGAGAGCGGTATGGGAGCTTATCATGGGAAATCAAGCTTTGACACGTTCACTCATGAGAAAAGTGTGCTTAAGCAACCTACATCCTTTGATCTCCCAATACGTTACGGACAATCTGATGCCTCTTTAAAGACGCTAAGAAGAATGTGGGATTAAATAACAAAGCAGCACTGGCAAACTCGCCGGTGCTGCTTTGTTATGTTGGCTCAGTTTCATGTGCATATTAAGAGAGATCATTCTTTTTTTAAGGAAGCTTGGTAGCTTATCCTCTGAAAGGGAATGATGATCTTTCTCCTTACAAGATGTCATAACAAGCTAGAAATGCTTACTCTAAGAATTGTCCATGAATTAAAAGAAATCATATAAGAATGGTTTTAATGCAGGGGTACTTTTGTTTAGTAATTTAAGCGTTTCATGATCACCAACGATCCACTCTTCTTCATGCAAGACATCAGCCGGCTGATAGTTGAATAAGACAGCAGTTAAGGATTGCACTGAAAGCCTCAACCCTTTTTTGGGAGGATGCTGGCAAGATGCGCCTATTTCCTTCTCTGAATCTTTTTGAGTTTGGAAAAAGCGCACATCTATTTGTCCATCTTTCTTTACTATTATATATGTTCCATCATTCCAGGGACAAAATTCATCAGTGATATGGAGAATGATAGGAGGAGTATTGTTCTCTATCGTAAACGGATAAATGGATAAAAACTCTTTTACATTCACGATCCGTGCCATGAAATAAGATGAAACTTCCCGTTTCACTTTCGGATCGGTTAGAAGGAAAGGAAGGCGGTCATGAGCAACGGTTTTAATCGTTGCCGTATCAATCATGGAGTCATGATTGGTAATAAAGCTCCATAAACCATGACGAGCGTCTCCATCTAACCAGATCATTTCATGAACGGTCATTTTTCGACCTTTCACCTCATAAATCATATATCCTGTTACGGTTAATTCTTCATTATAATAAGCAGCTAACGTGCCCTTCTTTCGCTTAAATACAGATTGATCCCACCATTTTTCGTCACGGACGATCGCACCGGAATAACGTTTTGCCCAAGTGTGATAAACATCTTCAATCATCGTGTAATCTTTATCAATTCTCTTTACTATCCCCTTGTGCTGTTTACGAGGAGGAAGTTGATCTCTCGTGAGTGTGATTGATTCATTATCGGCGAACAGTTCCCAACCAAATTTTCTGTAAAATGGGATGGAGAAAGGGAATAAGAAAGATAACAGCTGTCCGTCTTCTTTCATCTGTTTTAATGCATGCTTTAGTAACTGAGAAACGAGTCCATTCCTTCGGTGTTCTGGCCACGTCACCACGCCAGACACGCCGCCCATGGAAACCGGCCGACCGTCTACATATACGTGAAAAGGGATCACGGCAGTTTTAGAGATGATCTGTCCTTCTTCTTCTATGACCCATGTTTCGTTAGGGTCTGTCAGTTTTATTCGTTCCTTTCGCTCCTCCTCTGTCATTTCATATTGGAAGGCAAACTCTGACATGCGTATACTTGATTCTACTTCTGAAGGTCTTAACTTCCGTATAGACATTATTCGTTCTCTCCTTTGAATAGAGCAATGGCTCTTTTTCTTTGAAGGCCGTGGTCCACAGTTGGTTCAGGGTAATCTTCGCCTATACTACATTGGGAATCTGCCTGGACATTCTTTGGCATTTTCATCGGCTCATGAATGTATTTTTCTGGTACATGTGCAAGTTCACGTACATATTTTTTTATGAAACGCCCATCTTTGTCAAATCTTTCAGATTGTCTTGTGGGGTTAAATACTCGGAAGTAAGGAACAGCATCGGTGCCAACGGAAGCGGCCCACTGCCATCCGCCGATATTCGAAGCTTCATCATAATCAATCAGCTTCTCTGAGAAATATTTCTCTCCCTCTCGCCAGTCGATCTGGTAATCCTTCGTTAAAAAAGAGGCGGTAATCATACGCAATCGGTTATGCATCCAGCCAATTGATTGCAATTGTCTCATTCCTGCATCTACAATAGGGAAACCTGTCTCTCCTTTTTTCCATTTTTCAAGTAGCTCAGCGTCAGTATTCCACGAGATAGATCGGTATTTTTCTTGGTATTCTTGGTCTTTTGTCTGAGGATAAAATGAATAAATCATTGCATAAAAATCGCGCCAAGCTAACTCTTTTAAATATGTTTCTGCGCCTTTCCCGGCAGATTCAATCCGATCATGGACCGTGTGGAAAATTGTTCGAACAGAGAGTGTACCAGTTTTAATATAAGGAGATAGACGACTAGTTCCTTTGCAATCCGGACGGTCTCTCCATTCCTCGTAGTTTATAAGTCCTTCATCTAAAAATGTTTCAAGCCTTTCACGTGCAAAGCTTTCCCCCAATGCGTTCCAATTCATGGTACACCGTTTAAGAACGTCATTTTCAAAGTGTTTCTCACCTTGACCATCGATCGCTTTAACGTCTTCTTGTCTGGAAATAAGCTCTTTAATGTTTGTTTCAACTACCGATGGTTTCGTCTGCTTTGCCCACTGTCGGTAATAAGGAGTGAATACTTGATAAGGGCTTCCATCGTCTTTTAATACTTCTTCAGGATGATGAATGTGACTTCCTCTTAAGGCAACCGTTTCGATTCCTTTGCTATGGAGAAAAATTGAAACTTCTTCGTCTCTGTCACGTCCAAATGGAGTGAAGTCTTCTAAATGAAAGACGGCCTCTAAAGATGGAATCTCCTTTGTTAAAGTAGTGAATGCCTCTTCGTTCTCACCGTATATAATGTGTACACGGATCGAATCTTCTTGGCAGTCTTTCCGAAATCTTTCAAGAGTTTGAAAAAAATAATCGTGATGTAAATGTATCTTTTTTAGAAAGTACGGATGTAAATGAAAAAACACAATTATTGTTCCATCATTAGTCCGTGCAGCCTCAATGGCCTTTTGAATAACAGGCTGGTCCTGTAATCGGAAATTATTTCGTAACCATATTCCATAAACCGGTTTCATCTAATTCACCTCAAGTTTATAGAGGACATTTATAAATCCTCACTAAATAAATACGCTTTTCCTATATCATACAGAAAAGAATTGTACATTTCATAGGAAACAACTTTAGAAGGTAATATTTAATGAAACCGCTTTAAAAACAGTCACTATATGTTCAATATTTCACAAACTTTCCATGAGGTGGCGTGGTAAAATAAAACTATCGAAAGGGGTTGTGATCAACATGAAAACAGTAACTAGAAAATTGTTCTGTGAGTGGTGTACGTTTACAACGGACACAGAAACGTACACTCAGGAAACATTTGAAGATTTAGTAGGCGATGAATTCGAAGCAATGATGTTTGAAAATGAGGACCAAGCAATTCCCTCATATATTTGGACAACAAATTTTGTCTGTATTATCAAAAGAAGTACTAGAATGTATAACGATATTTCAGTAACTAAAATTCCCCGTAACCCGGCTTGCGAATAAAAATTTTCGGTAAATATGCTCAATATTTCACAAAATATGTCTAACGTTGTTAGCTATACATTTTTTCCTCTTTAATAAGAGGTGCAATTTTACTTTTAATACCTCCCTGTATAAGAAAAGGTCGCTAACCTTTTCTTTTTTTTGCCTTCTTTTGTTTATGAAAAGTTTGAAAAAGGAACTATACTATAAATAAGGCTCTGGTAAATCATTTTGGCGATTTCTGTCATTGATCTTTATGATAGTATTTATTTCGTTACCGCTTGTATTTTACGGAGATAGTCGGAATTACCTATACTTTTCCCTCTGCTCGTCTCGCTCTTTAGATAAAGAGTCTATAGGGCTCTATGAATCGTACTCTCTGTGTCATCAACAACGTTTAACTGAGCTTTAAATAATAGATAGAATCGAGAAGTGAGGAGTTAACATATGAAAAAAATAGATATTTTCGACGTGATTGGCATAGGTATCGGGCCATTTAATTTAGGTATGGCTGCATTATTAGAGGACAAAAAGGAGATTGAAGCTGTATTTTTTGATGAAACTCCTTCGTTTAATTGGCATCCAGGTATGCTGATAGAGGGAGCAGATTTACAAGTGCCCTTTCTAGCAGACTTAGTCACCTTTGCAGACCCGACCAGTCGATTTAGTTTTATCAATTATTTACATAAGCACAATCGACTTTTTGCTTTTTATTTTTTTAACCGGTTTGATATCCCTCGCAGAGAATACAATGACTATGCTCAATGGGTGGCAGGACTGCTTACAAATTGCCGCTTTGGAAAGAAAGTGGTTGATGTACTGGATCACGATGAGGGGGATAACTCTTACTACGAGGTTGTCGTACAAGACAGAGAGTCAAATCAATTGGATCATTTTTTCACAAGAAATGTGATCGTAGCAACAGGTAGTAAACCGATGATTCCAGGTGATTTTGATAGGTTTCCTTCTGAAGATATTCTACACACTAGTCAGTACCAATATTTTGAAGAGGCGTTAAGTGAGGCGGATTCTATCTTGATCACTGGTTCTGGCCAAAGTGCAGCGGAAGTGTTTCTTGACCAGTTACAAAAGCAACAAAGAGGAACACCCCACCTTCATTGGATTACTCGGTCTTCAGGATTTTTTCAACTAGAGGCAGGAAAGTTAGGTCAGGAAGTTTTTTCAGCTGATTACATTGATTATTTTCATAAGCTTCCTTTTGAGAAACGTAAGAATGAATTGCCAAACCTTGCTCAGCTTCGTAATGGGGTTGAGGAATCGACGCTACATGAAATATACGATTTACTTTATCACCGATCCGTTCACACTAATGAACCGAATGTAAACATACAAGCGAATACAGAAATAAAAGAAATTGAGAAAGGTAGCAAAGGTTATATTGTTCACTGTCACCAGTGGCAACAAGAGGAATCGTTCACCTTGACTGTGGATAAAGTAGTATTAGCTACAGGATATCAGCCAAGCACACCAAAATGGATGCAGAAATTTGACAAACTGATCAAATGGGATGCGGATGGACGGTATGCCGTTACAAGAGATTATCGTTTAGTATTTAAGAAGGAGCGGCCTCATCAAATATTCACTTTGACAAATCTAGAGCACTCTCACGGGCCAGGGGCAACGAACTTAGCCTTATCTGTTCAACGGAATATAACGATCATCAATCAATTAACAGGTAAAGAAGTATACCCAGAGCAGCGGAATTCTGTGTTTCAAAACTTTGGAGTAGATCAGCTGAACCAGAAGAACCAGTGGTCTTAATGGGCTAACTTAATTAAAAAAATATGCGCAACAAAAAGGCAGATCCAAGTTCCCCCTAGGATCTGCCTTTAAAATGATGATTTCTTATTACCGCATTATAGCTATGCGGTTTGGCTAAGGGGCGTCTGTTGTTTTGTTTTGAACAGTTTAGCACGAAGGTAAGGAATCACGTAGTAATCTCCCCCAAATTTACCGGCGTTGTGACCAGCTACTAGAATAAAGATTGTTAACAAGACTAAGAATGGATTTGAAGAAACCGTTCCTGCAAACATAAAGGCAAAGTTCATAACAATTCCAAAGAATGCAGCAGCTGTTGTTAACACTCCAAGAATTAATCCAAGCCCTACAAGAAATTCTCCCCAAGCGACCATAAAGCTAAATACTCCTGCATTTGGCAAAGCAAAGCTTTCAATAAAAGCATGATAGGTTGGATACGTTTCGATAACAGCTTCGTTATTTACAGCACCTGTCAAATACCCACTAGCATCAAAAGTTTCTCCACCTGTGATTTTCCCCCAACCAGAAGTCAACCACTGCCACCCAATGTATATACGGAGAAAAGTCAACACGCTAGCAGCAATTTTGTTGTTTCGAATGAAATCCATAAACATATAAATCCCTCTTTTCAATAAGAATAATAATTTCAGTTTTGTCTAAGTGCCGGTCATCAGTTTTTAGATGTGTTAGTGATCACTAACTAAGTTGGTTCAAGTATATAATAGGTTGCCAGCGTATGAATGTCATAAAAGTGACCATTTAGTAGCAAACTGATGTCTAATTTGTGAAATAATACACATATTATTTTTATAACTATAAATATGGTGGAAATGAAACTCACAAAAAAAGAAAGAGGATACCCAAAACCTTTTGGGTATCCTGTCATTTAACAATTTTTTCCTAATAATTCCTCTAGTTTTCGTCCTAATCTTTAGGGTCATTCTACGTATCTCAAGCGCGAGAACCGTCCTCCCTGGTTACGAACAAATTGAAAACGATTCTTCATTATTTTTGGTTTCTATTTCTTTTGTTATTACTTTTTCTACTTTCGCAGGAAATCTTGCATTTTCAAGCGACGATAACAATGAATTTATTTGATCTGTATTACCTTGGACTTCTAATTCTACCGCCCCGTCCGTTTTATTCCGAACCCATCCAGTGAGATTCCGCTCACTTGCACTTAACTGTGTATGATATCGAAAACCAACACCTTGAACACGTCCATCTACAATTACGTGATATCGTTTCATTTTATCCACCTCCAAGTAGACTTCCTCTGAATTTATTCCCATTCCAGATCAAACTTACACTTTTTAAAAATTAAATATTTAAGTGTTATTACTATCAATAAACAGTTTTGTTCATTTTTTCACAAATATGACACTAGATCTTTTCTGTTTGTTCACAAGTGACTCCACTGTAAGTTTTTATAGAAATATATAATGAAACTGTAGTAAGTGATATAAATCACAATTGAGAAAGTGTCTCAAGTGAACTTCAAGGAATAAAGCACTTTATAATCTATAACAACGTTTAGCCAAGACCACCAAGTTTATCGTATCGATTGCTTCATAATGAAATGAAAAAAGGGGGGAGAGAACATGCCAGCTAATATCGGAATACCAGGCTTGATATTGATTTTAATTATCGCACTAATTATTTTCGGACCGAAGAAATTACCGCAGATGGGAAAAGCACTCGGGGATACATTAAAAGAGTTTAAAAAATCAACGAGAGAGTTAACCGAAGATGCTAATGATGAACCTACTCATTCGACTTCAGTAGATGAAAAGTCAAGCTCTTAAATCTATCAAACTTAGAGGGAAATTAATTGGAGGTGGAAGTTGTGAAATTGAACAGAAGAAATTTTCTTAAAGCGTCAGCTCTAACAGGGTTGTTTGCAGCTGGTGCAACTCAGACGAAACCAGTCTTGAATGCATTTTCAACGAAGGCACAAGCAAGTGAAGAAAACAAGCCACAAGGAGAATGGATCGCCAGTGTTTGCCAGGGCTGTACCGCTTGGTGTGCCGTACAAATCTATCGCATTGATGGAAGGGCGACAAAAGTGAGAGGTAATCCTAATGCAAAAGCAAATCACGGTCACTCTTGTGTAAGATCACATATCGGATTGCAGCAAGTCTACGATCCTGACCGTGTGAAACAACCAATGAAACGAACGAATCCAAAAAAAGGAAGAGACGAAGATCCGAAATTTGTGCCAATTTCTTGGGAAGAAGCAATGGATACAATTGCTGACAAAATTATCGAACTTAGAGAAAATAACGAAACACATAAATTCTCTGTCTGGAGAGGACGCTATACCGCATTGAATGGAATCCTCTATGGGGCTATGCCTAAAATCATCGGTTCACCAAATAATGTATCTCATAGTTCCATCTGTGCAGAATCAGAGAAGTTTGGACGTTATTATACTGAAAGGTATTGGGGGTATGCTGATTATGATCACGAAAATACCTATTATGAAATTTTCTGGGGAGGCGACCCTATTTCATCCAATCGGCAAGTCCCTCACACGGCCAGCATTTGGGGAGATTTAAAAAGTCGTGCAAAATTAGCTTGTATTGACCCAAGATTTTCAACAACCGCTGCAAAGTCAGATGAATGGCTCCCTGTTATTCCAGGTGAAGACGGAGCATTAGCGACAGCGATAGCTCATGTATTACTAACAGAAGAATTATGGTATAAGCCATTTGTTGGAGATTTTAAAGACGGTGTGAATCGATTTGAGGTAGGAAAAACGGTCAATGAAGATGATTTTGAAGAAATTCAAACCCATGGTGTGGTGAAATGGTGGAACTTGGCCCTAAAAGACGCAACACCTGAATGGGCATCAGAAAGAGCTGGTATTCCAGCTGAACAAATTTATAGAGTAGCAAGAGACTTTGGTCGAGCAGCACCAAAATGCATATCTTTCTCCTCACCGGGATCAAGCATGGTTGTTCGAGGTGGTTATACAGCTATGGCTCAAGCAGCATTAAATGGATTAGTAGGATCTGCTGATAACGAAGGCGGGGTTATCTGCGGAGGGGAAAGTTGTCCTGTTAACGATTTTCCTGAGTTTGAGAGTTATATAGATTCTATTGCAGAACAAGGAAATAGCATGGAACGGATTGACCATGGTGGAAGATTAGAGTTTCCAGCTTTGAAAGATAGTAAATCTGGTGGGGTAAAGTTAACAAATACAGTAGCAGACGCGATCTTAAATCAAGACCCGTATGACTTAAAAGTAGTCTTGAGCTACTGGACTAATTTTAATTTCAGTAATCAGGGGACTGAACGATGGGATGAAGCTTTAGCAAAGATACCGTTTATGGTCCATATGACTGTGAACCCTGCTGAACAAACACATTTTGCAGATATTGTCTTACCAGTTCCACACTCTATGTTTGAGAGATTGAGTCCTGTCCGAGGAAGTAATGGGAATTTACACACTCATCTCCATATGCAAAATAAAGTCATAGAATCACCATTTGATATTAAAGTCGATGAAACAGAAATTCCATGGATGATTGGCGAAGCATTGGAGAAGAAGGGTTTTTCTAATCTTATTGATTACTTCCGAAACGAGTTTGCTGATCCTGAAACTGGAAAGAGTCCTGAAAATGAAGAAGAATTCAACGAAATTGCCACAAAAATGTATACTCAGCCACTTTGGGATCTTTCCTATGAAAAAGAAGGAGACAAGATCAATGGATGGGAAGAATTAAAAGAAATAGGAACATGGAATTCGATTCCATATCGGTTCCGTCAAAAATGGGATGGAAATTGGGGAACAGAGACCGGGCAGTTTGAATTTTACAGTGAAACGTTAAAAGCGGCATTGCAAGAACATGCAGATAAACATAATGCAACGATTGATGAGGTTATGGAAGCAGCGATGCAAACTGAACGAGGAGAGATGGCTTTCGTTCCTCATTACGAACCGGCTTATCGTGTAGGCGATGATGAAAAAGATAAATATCCATTCATCTTCTCTGAGCACCGTTCAAAATTAAACAGAGAAGCGCGTTCTGCTAATACGTCATGGTATCAAGAATTCAAGGATGTAGATCCAGGAGATGAAGCTTGGGACGATGTTGTAAAAATAAACCCTAAGGATGCTAAAGAATTAAGAATTCAAAATGGAGACAACGTAAAATTAACAACGCCAACAGGTACGATAACGGTCAAAGCTAAACTATGGGAAGGCACTCGCCCGGGTGTCGTTAGTAAGTGTTATGGTCAGGGACATTGGGCATACGGTCATATCGCATCTCTCGATCGAAAAAAACAAATTGCTCGTGGTGGAAACAACAATACAATTTTAGCTCCAGTTCATGAAGCAATGAGTGGAAGCGGAGCGAGACATGGTGGTCAGACGAGAGTAAGAGTCGAAAAAGTATAGTCAAATCTTTTAAAAGGTATGGAGGTGACGGTAATGACTAATAAAAATTATGCCATGACGATCGATTTACAATCATGTATAGGCTGTTCGTCATGTGCGGTTGTTTGTAAAAATGAGAATAATACCGATACAGGGATGAACTGGATGCATTTTATTAAAAATGAATCAGGAACTTTTCCCAATGTGAGTTATGAATATATTCCTGCTTTGTGTAATCACTGCGATAATGCTCCTTGTGTGAAAGCTTGTCCTGTTACCGCAATGTATAAAGACGAAAATGGTTTGACCTTGCACGATGCTGATAAGTGTATTGGCTGTAAAGCTTGTATGGCTTCTTGTCCGTACGGTGTTATCTCCTACAATAAGAAAGATCCTCATGATTACTGGTCTCAGCAGGAATCTTGGAGTGAACTGTCTGCAACACCTGCTGAAGTTCAAGAAAAATCAGGGGCCAAATTGCCATATTACAATCCAGAGCGGGATTACAATTATGAAGCCATTCGCTATCGAGGAATCGTTGAAAAATGTCAGCTTTGTGATCATCGATTAGCCAGAGATGAACAACCTTATTGTGTGACGAGGTGTCCTTCGGAAGCGATGTACGTGGGAGACTTGAATGATCCAGATGACAAAATTCATCAAATCTTATCCGATGATCATAAAACGTTAAAAGATGAATTAGGAACAAAACCGAAAGTATTTTACGTTAGAAATTTTAAATAAGAGTTTAGAGGGTGTGAGTAACGATGGAGCAGCAAATCTTAGGGGAGTTTCATTATAAAGCAAATGTGTTCAAAATTCTAAGTGAGTTATTTAAAAAGCCGGCGGAAGAACATAAAGAGCTCTTTCCTATTTTAGATGAAGCAATGTATTCAATTTACCCAGAGCTTCAAAAAGAAAGTACAAAGTTAGCTGAACTATTTGACCAAAATGAACAGATGTTAATTGATTATGCGAAACTATTTGTTGGCCCTTTTGATATGCTAGCCCCCCCATACGGATCTGTTTATTTAGAAGAAGGAAGAAGGTTGCTGGGTGAGTCTACTGCACATGTTCAAAAGCTTTACGAACAAGCAGGAATCGAAAAGATGGAATCTTTTCATGAACCGGCAGATCACATATCTGTGGAGCTTGAATTTATTTACTATTTGTACTTTAAGTACATTGAAACAAATGAATTGAAATATTTGAATATATTAAAGGAATTTATCGATCGGCACTTAGGACGGTGGATTAGTCTTTTCACAGATAAAATGGTCAAAAACTCAGTTCATAGCTATTACAAGCAATTAGGCATTCTCACAAAAAGTATTTTTGAAGCAGAAAAGAAAGTTTTGCGTCCAGCAACAGTTTAAGACCTAATAGTAATTCCAAAGTGAACTTACAAATCATTCGAGGAGGTGAAGAAGATGTGGCAACGGTTGTTCTATCGCAGAGTGAAAGAAAGATCTTCTATTCGTTTCAATGAAAAAAGTTGTTTGCGAGAAAGGTATAAAAACAGTACTTGTGATAAGTGTGTCGCTGTTTGTCCTAATGAAGCTTTTTCAATTGTAGATAACAAAATCAAATTGGAAGAAGACCGTTGTCACAATTGTCACCTTTGTGTTCATTCATGCCCAACCGAAGCTTTGTACTACGAATCTGAGATGATCAGTAAATATGAAACGCGAATCGCACAAAAAGAGTCTGTCACGTTTACATGCCAGCGCCAAGCGTCAAGCGAGGGGAATGATGTTGCACTACCTTGTTTACAAGCTTTGACGCCTGAATATTTTATGATAAGTGAGTTGTATGATAAGACAAGTGAAGTGTTCTGTGACGGTGATATATGTAAGACATGTGAAATGAAATGGGACCCTTTAGAGGGATTGGTTTGGTTGAAAGATTGGAATGAACAATTGAAAGGAGAAAGAAGAATAACTGTTTCTTCAGATGAAAATATGAAAATAGGTAAGAAAAGAACATACAATCGAAGAGAGCTTTTTAAGATGACTTCTGAAGAGACGAAAAGTCAAATAGGTGACTTTGTCTTAGGTTCGTATGAAGAAATCGCTAGTTTTAAAGATAAAATCAACCACACCCAGAAAAGAAAGTATCTCCTGGGCTTTCTTCGAGCTAACGAACAATACCTTAACCAGGGAGATTTAGGTGTACTTCCACAAAAACTTCAAGCGACAAAAATAGAAGTAGACAACAAATGTACAATTTGTCAAAAATGTTCCAGTATTTGTCCGACGGGAGCGTTAAAAGTAGTTGAGGGGGAAGAAGCGGCGTCTTTGCAGTTTTACACAGATCAATGCATTGATTGTGATATTTGTGAAGCTGCTTGTAAACATGTTTATAAAAAGCCGGTTAGAAGATTGTCAGATCTATTGGAAAGTCATGTGTTACAAATTATTAATCAAGATACATGTCCAAAATGTGGTTTCAAGAAAAACGTTAACCATCCTTCATGTGAAGATTGTGAAGTGAAAGAAGAAAAGAAACGGTCATTATTATCTGACTGGTGAGAAAGATTCAAAGGAGGGAGTTCAAATGGCTATGAAATGGCAGGGGAAAAGTTTAGTAGGCTTAGCTATTTTGCTTATCATTATAGCGGCTGGTTTGTTTGGAATGGGAAACACTTTAATACAAGGTCAAGTGTTGTTTGGTTCAACTGAGCTAATACCGTGGAATTTATTAATTGTCGCTTACGTTTTTTTAGCTTTAATGGCCAGCGGAATGTGTATGATCGCTTCAGCATCGCACGTGTTAGGGTTTAAACAATTTGATTTTCTAGGTAAACGAGCAATTTTTTTAGCATTAGCGGTGCTAATTCCTGGCTTATTAGTGTTATCAATGGACTTAGGTAGACTAGATAGGGCATTAAATTTCATTACGTCACCTAATCTCCAAGCACCAATGTGGTGGATGGGAGCCACTTATGGTGTTTACGTTGTATTGTTGCTGGTTGAATTCATTGCAATGCACACTAAAAATGAAAAAATCATGCATTATGCTTCTTACTTTACTCTAGCAGGTGCAGTGGCGGCAACGAGTATTCTTGGAGGGATCTTTGCTATCGTTGTTCAACGTCCCCTTTGGTATGGCGGAGCGACAAGTGTATTCTTTGTTTTATCAGCAGTGATTACAGGAATTGCTTGTTTAACAATATTTACTTATTTTACTTTTAAATTCAGTAGCGAAAAACTACCTCTTAAAGTTGATAACGCAATAAAGGGGTTATCTAAATTAATGGCTATTTTATTAGCGGTGGCTTTAGGCTTTAATGCTTGGCGGTTAATAACCATGTTCTACACCGCAACACCTGACTTTGCATTGATTTTCAATGGTGAATATGCTGTTTTATACTGGGGTGGGGCATTGGCATTAGGGCTGATTATCCCTTTACTTATGATCATGTTTAAACGTAGTAGTGGTATGGCTGTTGTAGCTAGTATCCTAGTTTTATCAGGCATGTTTTTCGATAAATATGTGACGGTTATTGGTGGACAATTAGTTCAGCCCTATGGGGAAGTGACGTCATATAGTTCGACAATTACTGAGTGGCTTATATTTGTAGGTGCCATTGCAGGGACAATCGTTATTTATAGTGTTGGAGTCAAACTTTTAAAGCTCGATGAATCGACTCATATGGAAGCGGAACAGGATAAAAAGAAGAAACTGCGACCGAGTGCAGTTTAATCATTGAAGAGAGGCTGACTTTTCGGAGTCAGCCTTTGGTGTTTTCTCATCTAAATAAGAGAAGATAAACTATGTGTCAAATTATTCATCAATACATAAAAGAATCATTATATAACGTATTGATTATATAACGACAGAGATATATAATGAAATCGTTATATAGTGTTCTGCAAACATTTTATAAAAGAATAACATAAATATTATGCCATAAGATATTCCATTGGTTGATTTTGGAAAAAATAAGATATGAGGAGTTTTTCTAATGAATAGACTACAACCAAGTGATATTGCAAAGACACGTCATTTATTTTTCACTGGTAAAGGTGGAGTTGGTAAGACCTCCACAGCATGTGCTACAGCAGTAGCATTAGCGGAAGAAGGAAAAAAAGTATTGATTGTAAGTACGGATCCAGCGTCTAATCTGCAAGATGTGTTTGGAATCGAACTGAAAAATGAACCAACGAAAATAGAAGAAATTCCAAACTTATTTGCTGCAAATTTAGATCCTGAGGAAGCAGCTTACCAATACAGGGAGAAAATGATTGGTCCCTACCGAGGAGTCCTTCCCGAATCGGCATTAAGAAGTATGGAAGAACAGTTATCCGGAGCTTGCACGGTGGAAATTGCGGCTTTCGATGAGTTTACAAATTTGTTAGCCAACAAAGAAACGACAGAGCAATTTGATCATATTTTATTTGATACAGCGCCTACGGGCCATACGTTACGACTCCTTCAACTTCCGACAGCATGGAGTGACTTTTTGGAAGGCAATGAAAACGGAGCATCTTGCCTCGGACCGCTTGCAGGACTTGAGAAGAAGAAAGCACTTTATGCAAAAACGGTTGAAGCTTTGTCAAATGGAGAGGAGACCATCCTCGTTTTGGTATCCAGACCTGATTCCTCCTCATTAGAGGAAGCGGAGAGAGCCGGACAAGAATTAGCAGAGATCGGAATAAAAAATCAATCTTTAATTATAAACGGTGTATTTGACCGGCAGTCAGATGACGGGTTGGCCATTAAATTAGAAGGTAAACAGCAAGAAGCTTTAAATAATATGCCTATCGCACTTCAAAAGACGCCTACGTTCTATTTACCATTAGTACCTTTTAATTTAACTGGGATGGATGCAATGAGAAAATTTTTCCAGTCAAACGTTGAATATGACACTAAGTTAAATACACGTAAAGCATCCCATGATCTCCCCTCGATCAAAGCCATTGTGGATGACCTTGAGCCAAGAGGTCATGGTGTGTTTATGACAATGGGTAAAGGTGGTGTAGGAAAAACAACGATGGCTGCAGCCGTTGCTGTAGGCTTAGCTGAGCGAGGTCACAACGTTCACTTGACCACTACGGATCCGGCTGCCCACTTAACTCATGTGTTAAACGAAGAATCTTTCATAGGTACACTAAATATCAGTAAGGTAGATCCAAAAGCGGAAGTAGAAAAATATAAACGAAACGTACTTAATAAGGTAAGCAAGGATTTAACAGAAGATGAATTGGCCTATATTAAAGAAGATCTAGAATCTCCTTGTACAGAGGAGATAGCTGTCTTTCATGCTTTTGCTGAGGTCGTAGACAAAGGTGAAGGGGCTTTTGTAGTCGTTGATACAGCTCCTACTGGTCATACACTGCTCTTGTTAGATGCAGCCGAGTCTTATCATCGAGAGGTGGAAAGAACAGCCGGAGATATGCCAGAGTCCGTGAAGAAGTTATTGCCGCGACTTCGCGATCATGAACAAACTTTGGTCTCATTAGTAACGCTACCAGAAGCTACGCCAGTATTTGAAGCGAGCCGTTTGCAAGAAGATCTTCGAAGGGCTGAAATTGAACCAGCTTGGTGGATTATTAACCAAAGCTTTCAAGCTACCGATACAACAGACCCTGTGTTAAAAGGTCGATCATTTGCAGAGCAGCAATGGATAGAGAAAGTAAACAATGAGTTATCTAAGCAAACGGTTATTGTCCCGTGGCAAGCAGATCAGGTTATTGGCTTAGAAAAGTTAAAAACGCTGGTCTACTAATATTATTGTATAAGCTGTGTATATCAGGTTACCTTTGTAAACACACTTCAAAAGGGAGAGGGATTTCTGTATCCACTCTCCTTCATCTTTAAAGACATTAGAAAACGTATATAATTTAATTGATTTCAAAGTACAGGAGGAACATCATGACATCAGTCGTATTAGCATCAGCTATTTTCATCTTTACTCTAGTTTTAGTTATTTGGCAACCCAAGGGTTTGTCTATTGGATGGTCAGCCTCAATCGGAGCTGTTCTAGCTCTCTTAGTAGGGGTGGTTAGTTTCCAAGACGTCGGTGAGGTAACAGGGATCGTTTGGAATGCAACTTTAACGTTTATTGGAATTATAATCATTTCGCTTATTTTAGATGAAATTGGATTTTTCGAGTGGGCTGCTTTGCATATGGCGAAAGTAGCGAAAGGGAATGGAGTGAAGATGTTTGTCTTCGTCTCTCTATTAGGCTCAGTAGTAGCAGCATTATTTGCTAATGATGGAGCGGCATTAATTCTTACTCCAATCGTGCTTGCAATGGTAAGAGCATTGAAGTTTAAAGAGGCGATGATTTTACCGTTTATCATGGCCAGCGGGTTTATAGCAGATTCCACCTCATTACCGTTAATTGTAAGTAATTTGGTTAATATTGTTTCAGCCGATTTCTTTGGAATTGGCTTTATAGAATATGCCACTTATATGATCGTACCTAACTTTTTTTCCTTAGGAGCAAGTATTCTGGTTTTATATATCTATTTTAGAAAAGACATTCCTAAACAGTATGATATGTCCATGTTAAGAACGCCGAAAGAAGCGATTAAAGATCATAAAATGTTCAGGATGTCTTGGTTTGTATTAGGTCTATTATTGATTGGTTATTTTGTCAGTGAGTTTGTCTATATTACAGGGCCTATTTCAGGAGAACAGATGACCTTTCCAGTTTCTTTCGTTGCTATGACGATTGCGATTTTCTTCTTGCTGATGGCTCGCAGAAGTCCCGCAGTCAATACGGGCCAAGTGATGAAAGGTGCACCTTGGGCAATCGTAGTTTTTTCAATAGGTATGTATGTGGTTGTTTATGGGCTTAGAAATGTAGGATTAACTGATGTTTTAGCAGGCGTACTTGAGAAGTCAGCTAGTGGAGGGTTATTTATTGGTACTCTCTCCATGGGCTTCATTGCAGCTTTTTTATCGTCAATAATGAACAATATGCCTACAGTGATGATCAACGCCCTTGCTATTAATGATGCCGACCTTACGGGACCTATGAGAGATGCGTTTATTTATGCGAATGTGATTGGATCTGACTTGGGACCTAAAATCACCCCCATCGGTTCATTAGCTACGTTATTATGGCTACATGTTTTATCTCTAAAAGGAGTGAAAATTTCGTGGGGATATTACTTTAAAGTTGGTATTGTCATAACGATCCCAACACTATTTATTACGTTAACAGGACTATATTTGTGGATGCTGATTATTGCTTAAAGAAAAACGGTTATTGAAGAATTTCAAAGACTGGACTTAAGAGTTCTTCTCAAGTCCAGTCTTTCAAGTTTAGCGCGAAAAAGAATTTTTTTTTGTTTTCTTATGTTAACTCTGAAATTAAGTAAGTCGAGAAGTCAGTTTATCTGATATAATATAGGTTATTAATGTAAGAGATTGGATGGTAGATATGCTACGAACTGCAATATGGTTTATTTATTTTTTCATTTATTTAATCGTTATTTCCCCGGGGCTAATTAAGGCCAAGCGCTTAAAAGATCAAGGGAAGATGGAAGAATTTCATGCTTACATAAGAACTAAATATCAAAATTGGGCTAGGCGACTTGTAAAACTGGCAGGAGGAAGGGTTCATATAAAAGGTCAGGAACTGATTCCGAAAGATGAACCGGTGCTGATTGTCAGTAATCATCAAGGGAACTTCGATATTCCAATCCTATTAGGCTATCTGGATTTGAAAATCGGTTTTATTTCCAAAAAAGAAGTAAAAAAAATTCCAATGATCGGTAAGTGGATGGAATATATGGGCTGTGTTTTCATGGATCGGAAAGACCGCAGACAAGCAGTCAAGTCGATTATTGAAGGGGCAGACAAACTCCAGAACGGCTATAATCTTGTAGTGTTTCCAGAAGGGACTAGAAGCAAGGGAGGACCTGTTGCCTCATTTAAAAAAGGTACCTTTAAGCTGGCGACAAAATCAAATGTAACGATTCTGCCAGTGACGATCGAAGGTTCATATAATATGATGGAAGCAAACAAAAATAAAATTACTCCAGCAGATGTATATGTAACGATTTCTGAACCTATTCGTATTCATCAACATAGTTCAGTAGATGGGCAAGATCTTGCGGATCAAACTCAAGCACAAATTGTTAGCAAGATGAATAATAATGAATAAAAAGTGAAGTCCCTTGTTTAAAACAGGGGACTTTTTCAGGTCGTTTTATAGTATAATGAATAAATGAATGAACATTCAATCATTTTGAAAGGGTGATGAAACATGTCAGTTGAAAATACGTTTGAGCAATTAACAATGAAAATGAATCAGGATCCAAGTCATTTAGATGGTTTATCTTATGTTTATCAATTTGATCTTAGCGGTTCAGATGAGGGGAAGTACCAATTGAAAGTGGAAAATAATCAAGCGGAGTTTAAGCTAGGTGAGCCATGGGAGCCTCGTC
Source organism: Salipaludibacillus keqinensis (assembly GCF_003226325.1). GTDB lineage: Bacteria > Bacillota > Bacilli > Bacillales > Salisediminibacteriaceae > Salipaludibacillus > Salipaludibacillus keqinensis. Next base: position 297,718 of record NZ_PDOD01000004.1, read on the forward strand.
TGACTTTAGCAATGAGTGATAAAAATTTCATCAAACTGGCAAATGATGATTTAAACCCTACGATGGCTTACATGAGCGGTAAATTGAAGGTTCAAGGAGATTTGGGGCATGCCCTGAAATTACAAGCTTTAATTAAGAAGTATCAATAAACTAAGATATACAAAAAAGCTGGACCAGTATTTTTGGAGGTTCAGCTTTTTATGGTTAATATTCGTTCCAATGTAACATGGGCACGCCACTTTTTATGCTTTTTGAAGATTACTACCGTCATATTTTTGATCTATCTTCTTCTCAATTTGACGGAGTGCTTTTTGATCTTCTATAATTGCTTGCTTATTTTCCTTTACTAATTCTTCGAAACTTTTGTGAAAACGTTTTCTCATAACTGACCATCCTTTAATCGAAATTTTCTTACAATTTAATTATACACTTAAATCTATGCCGAAAACACGTGAAAATTGTTACAATTTTGCGAACATTGTAAACAAAATGTTTATAGTATTTATGCACGGGATTAATTTTAAAGTGAGTAACATATTTCCCGTATAAAAAACAAACTTTTGATTTGTTTTTATCCACAAAGTTATTAACATATCATTTATTGTTTAAAGTTTATATGTGAAACTTATCCCCAATGTTAACAACCTTGTGGATAAGTGTGCTGGGGATAAAATTAGTTGAGTTATTTTGAAAGTTTATTTTAATAAGGTACAATAGAATGGAAAAAGTGAATAGCCATTCATTTAGGGGGATCGCAGAAATGAAAACATCTTTAAAGCAACGTTCCAAAGAGATTTATCAGATTACTATACCTACACCGTTTTTAGTAGGGCCAATAAATACATTTCTGATTCGGGGAGATGCATTGACCTTAGTGGATACAGGGCCTAAAACGGATGATGCGCTCACTCAAATGAGAAATAAATTAGCCGAATGCAATGTAAGGACGAGTGATATTGACATTGTCGTGTTGACTCATCATCACCCAGATCATATTGGGCTTGTCCAGGAATTTTTGCCAAATGCTAAATTAGTTGGGCATCCGAAACTTCGTCCGTGGCTTGAAAGGGATGAACAGTTTTTATTGAATACAAGGAATTACTTCTATAATTTTTATGAAGAACATGGGGTTCCAATGAATTGGATAGAGGAAATGGATCGTATTCATAATAATTATTTAAAATACACAACGAAAGTTCCGTTAGACTTAGAAGTGTCGGAAGGAGATACAATCGACGGTTTACCTCACTGGAGAGTCATTGAGACTCCAGGACATGCTCAAAGTCATATTTCGCTTATTCATGAGCAAGATGGTACAGCGATCGCAGGAGATCATCTCATAGCTCATATTTCGTCAAATGCTATTATTGAAGCACCTTATTGGAATGAAGTAGAACGGCCGAAAACATTGATACAATATAGAGAGGCGCTAAAGAAGTGTTTGCATACTTCATTTATCTATTCAGGACATGGGGATGGTATTGAAAACCCTAGAGAGTTGATTGAAGAAAGATTAAAAGGGATGGAAGAAAAGGCTCAAGTATTTAAGCGGAAAATGGGAGAAGAACCAATCCAAGTATTTGATTTAAGTAAAAAACTTTATCCTAAAATTTATCAAAAACAAACAGCTTTAACATTCTCTGAAACATTAGGGCATTTAGATTTATTAGAAGAGCAGGGAGAAGTCACCTCTTTCAGTGAGAATGATCGGACTTATTATCGGAAAACATAATGACGAAGGATAGACATACGACCTAGATAGCCCATTTTTTTATTACAATTTCATGAGTTTTTTTAAAACAATTGTTTGCTTTTTCATTTTACTGGTAAAATGGGTAGAGAGATGTCGAAATTACTATTCGAATGGAGGAACGTGTATATGGAAAATCAAACAAAGAAATGGGCTATAGGTGGATCAATTGTAGGTGTTCTTGCAGGAACTATTTACATCGCTTCTAACAATAAAGCCAGAACAGGAGTGGTGGATTTTGTAAGTAGTACCACGAATCAAACAAAACATTGGGTGAAAGTGATTAACGAAAATCGTGATACAGTGGTCGATCAGATCCGTTCTTCTGGTGAGAAAATCTCAGCAATTGTCGAATCGGCTTCAGATGACATAGAGAAACTCATGGAATCATCACAAAACATGAAGGCCCATGTGTTTGATTTGCTTGAAGCGGTCCAAGATTCTACGAATGAATTGAAAGATTTAAAAAATAAACTTCAGCAAGGAGAGGCTGTGGAAACAGAAGCTCTTCCAACCCCTGATGAAGAATTGCGAAGAATCGAATAGCAATTAGATTATTACATGAGGCTGTTCCCTTTTAAGAGGGAGCAGCCTCATTTTTATACCCAGATTCGTCCGACACTGACTCTATCCACGCGATCTTTAGTTTATTTTCTGGGTAGCCTTTTTATAAAAAACCTTATCAACATAGATATTTAAGAATCTCCATAGCTTTTATAAATTGGACGAATTACCACTTATTTAGAAATTCTACGTTTTAACGATAGATAATTCGGATACAGAAATGTACAAGATATAGTAAGGAGGAATCAGATATTATGGCTTTACAAAATGAGCTTAACTATTTAAAAGACTTCCAGTGTGAAGATGAAAATTGTGTTCTCTCAGTTTATTTAAATACTGATCCAACTGATCCTGATCAACAAAAAGGTGAGTGGAAAATTCGCTTAAAAAATGGACTGAAACGAATTCAAGAATACTTAGATGCTTCAGGAAATGAAGAGCAAATGAAAAGTTATAAAAAGCTGAAGAAAAAAGTCGATGATGAAATCCAATCAAACCGCACTGAGCTTCAAAAAGGCGTCATTATTTTCGCTTCAGAACATGATGATTTATGGTCTGTTCATTATTTACAAGTGCCTGTTGAAACAAGTTTTCATTGGGAAAACCACCCAGTCCTTGATCAATTAACAGATCTTCAAAAGCAATATCCACGCTCAGGAGTCATTTTACCTAACTTAGATGAAGTAAAGGTGATTGATACTTCATTAGGAGAAATTAATGACGAGCGCACGTACACGTTCGATCCTGGCAGCGAAGAATGGACATTTAAAGAAGGTCTTGCTTCAGGTGATAGAACAGCTTCAGGTGCCAGTCACGTGGACAAGATCCAACAACGTTTTGACGAAAATTTAAATCGGTTTTACAAGAAAATGGCAGGTAATGTTGAGCAATTGAAAAAAGATCGGGAATGGAGTGAAATCCACCTCGTTGGTGACACAGAAATGATTCGATCTTTTGAAAGTAGTCTCCGGACAAAACCTGCAGGAACAGTCGGCAAAAACTTAAATAATTCTGAGTCAACGAAAATCCTCGACGAAGTGTTTAAATAAATAGCGAATGACCCTTGATGAGCTGCCAGCTTCTCAAGGGTCATTTTAATAAAAGGGATAAGTACACTATATTGATCGTCTCTTGGGATCAGAATGGATGGAAATTCCATAGATGAAAGCGATAAAGCAATTTAAATTACTATTGGATGAGCTAAAGAATGACCAAAGTTTATGCTGCTTGATTGTTGATTGCATTTTGTTTTTTTAACTGTATTTGAAAGAGCAATCCAGCTGCAAACATGACCGCAAGCATTGCACTTATAGAATAATAGATGGCGCCTTGACCGACTATCTCAATTAAAAACCCACCTACAACGGGTCCAATCATACTTCCTACGGCAAATAAAACTGCCGTCATGACATTGCCCGTTGGGAGGAGATTGGCAGGGACAAGGTCAGCTAAATAGGCTATTCCTAAAGAGAATAATGATCCTAAAAGCATGCCTGCGATGATAAATAAACTTAGGAGAAGTGATGGGATATGTTCGATAAATGACATGAAGAAAAAGATTATCATACCAGATGCCATTAAACCGAGCAGAACTTTGCTTCTACCAATCTTATCACTAAGAATTCCTAACGGTAATTGAGTGATTAAGCTACCGAATACAAAACTAGGAAGAAGAAAGACGGTAACGAATTGAATGTCGATTCCCATTCGTAAGGCATAAACCGGATAGTTTCCGTGTAGGGAAGCTTCTAAATAACCAAAACAAAAACCAGGTAATAAGGCAAACCAAGCAAGCTTAAGAACTTTTTTGTAACGAGTGATGGTATTAAGTTGAGATGCTGTTTCAAAGTCACTTGCTGGCCACTCATTTTTGAGAAATAACATAAATATCCAAGCGATTACGCTGGCAGATGATGCAACGATAAAGGGTAAATAATCATTCACTTCAAGAAGTCTAGTCATCATAGGTCCAAGTCCGAATCCCATCCCGAAGGCTAATCCATATAAGGAAAGTTGCCTTCCTCGTTTTTCAGGGGTACTTGTGGTACTGATCCATACTTGTGTGGAAAAATGGATTAAATTATCGGCAATCCCAACGATTAATCTTAACGCAAACCAAAACCAAAAGGCTTGCCATAGAGGGAAGAGCATTAAGGAGATACAGAGAATGATCAACCCGACTACGATGACTGGTTTGTATCCGTATTTTCGTACAGGCTTTTCAATAAATGGAGAAATTAAAATAATTCCTATATATAATGCTGCAGCATTTAAACCGTTTGCAGAGGAAGAAACACCAGAGCCTTCAAGCATTACGGCTAAAACAGGCAGGAGCATTCCTTGAGAGAAACCGGCTATAAGCACCATTCCAACAAGAACCCAATAGCGGTACACGGGGTTATTTTTTGGATGTTCAGTCATACGTATCATCACTCCTTTCGTGGGGAATTTAAAGGAGAACGCTCTCTCCCACCATCCATTGTAGTTTGTTTTTATAGCTTTGCAAGAAGATAAAGGCGTTTTACGTGACGAGAATAAGTAATACGATTAAAATATAAGAACGAAAATCGATTTCAGGAGGAAGATACAAATGAAATTTCACTTTAACCATGACGAAGGATTTGAAACAGAATTCGAATTCGGAAAGCTTACAGTGTCTGGAAACGAAGAAAAAGGATATCGACCTTTTCAACTTATGGTGAGTTCAATTGCCGTATGTAGTGGGTCTGTTTTAAGAAAAGTTTTGGAAAAACAAAGAATGAGCGTAGAGGATCTTCAAGTTGAAGCAGATGTAACTCGTGACCCTGAAAGGGCCAACAGGTTGACTCATATAAAGCTTCACTATGTTATCAAAGGTGAAGGATTAACAGATAAAAAAGTTGCAAAGGCAGTAGAACTAGCAAGCAAAAATTGTCCTATGGCACAAACAGTCATTGACTCAGTGGAGCTTACGGAAACATTTGAAATTAAATAAGATTTAAAGGAAGGGGTTCCCTTCCTTTTTTTCGATATTTGAAGAATACTCGAGTCGATGAATAAATATATTCTAGATTTTACTATCAGGGGCGATGTTGATACCGCAGTGGCGAGGAGAAGGTCTATATGAGTGCACAACAATATGATTTTACAGAAGGCAGTATCATGAAGAAAATGGTCTTATTCTCTTCTCCAATTTTCTTAACTAATATTTTACAGACATCATACCAGGTGATCGATTCCATTTGGGTTGGAAACCTTTTAGGTGCTAACGCTTTAGGAGCTCTAGCAATTTCTAGTACGGTCGTTTTTACGATCCTCTCGTTCATAATCGGAATAAATACTGCTGCCTTAACAGTTTTGTCTCAACATAAAGGAGCAAAAGATGATGAAGGTCTAAAAAAATCATTAAATGGCTTTGTCGTTGTGTTAGGTTCCTTGACTATTATACTTGGTTTGATTGGCTTTTTTGTTTCTGGTCAAATTCTCCAATGGATGGGTACACCTGATGAAATCCTTCCTTTAGCTACACTTTATTTAAGAATTAATTTTGTCGGGATTTTGTTTTTGTTTGGATATAATTTTATCGCTACCGTCTTAAGAGCTTTAGGAGATAGTAAAACACCTATTCGTTTTGTTTTGCTTGCTGTGATCTTGAATACCGTACTTGACCCTATTTTCATCTCAGTGTTTGATTGGGGAATCGCCGGAGCAGCCTATGCTACGATTGTCTCTCAAGGGACTGCATTTTTGTACGGATTAATTTATTCCGTTTATAAAGCAGGTGTTCCTTTCTCCATTCCCTTTATGCCTGCGATGAAGCAATTAAAACGGATTTTCAAGTTGGGGCTTCCTTCGGGACTGTCTATGATGGTTATTTCAGGGGGAGTATTAGCGATTATGACGGTCGTCACTAGTTTTGGCGAAGAAGTTGTCGCAGGATTTGGAGCGGCCCAGAGATTAGATAGTTTGATCATGCTGCCAGCGTTAACACTGGGTTCAGCGATAAATAGTATGGCAGGACAAAATATTGGAGCGGAGAAGTGGGATCGTGTAGGGGAAATATCCAAAAATGGATTAATCCTGATTGCCACTGTTTCATTAACTATGAGTGCGCTTGTTTTTTTCAACGCAGAACGAGCGGTCTCTTTGTTTGTACAAGACCAGGACACGGTGGCTTTTGGAACGATGTACGTGCAGACAGTTGCCTTTTTCTATCCATTCTTAGGGGTCAACTTCGTTTTAAACGGCGTTGTACGTGCTGCAGGTGCTATGTTTCAAGTATTCGTTCTGAACGTTTTATCCTTTTGGGTGCTTCGGTTTCCCCTCACTTATTTGTTCTCTTTATGGCTTGGCGAACGAGGAATTGGCGTTGGAATGGCGGTAAGTTTAGTACTTAGCAGTGTGCTTGCTGTTGGATACTATCACTATGGAAAGTGGCGTGAAATAAAGGTGATAGAAAACGAAAAATCCGACGAATAATCATTTAATTTATAACATAGCTATTAAAATGGACAAAAATCAGCTAAAATTTACTTAAGAATATTCTCAATGTGCGTCGAAAAAATACAATTTGTGACGAATAGTATGAGGATAATGTTTCATAGAGGTTGCTTGACGAGAAATTATCTCTAAATTTGCAACTTACAGGAGGGAAGAACCATGAACATGGAAGAACACTTTATAAACAAGACTTACTTTCAAACATTAGTGGACGAATCCAGCCTAAAATATCCAGTGAAAGCACTAGGTACATCATATTACCATGAGCAAATGAATGAGGGAGATGATTTATCATCGATTCGCTTTGCTCAAGGTGAGGTTTATTACCATCATAAGGATATGGAAGCGGCTATTTATAAATGGGGAAATGTAAAGGGAGATCATAGTCCTTGGGCGAAGAAAAATATTGGAGACGCTTATTACGATTTAGGGTGGCTAAAAGAAGCAGAAAAAACGTACACTAGCATTCAAACCGACAGTACCACTTTGTCTGTTGAAGTAGCTTTGCAGCTTCTAGCTCTATATTCTGAGCAAAATCAACAAGATAAAGCCCTAAAATATATTGAAAAAGCGTTGACGATTAATCCTGATTACCCAAATGTAACAGACATTGCCCGTACTTTTTATGAAGATCGACAAGATTGGTCTAAAGCAGTTGATCTCGCAGCAAAGGAGGCTGTTCGAACAGAGTCATTAAATTGGTTCATAATATTAAATGAATATGTTGAAAACGGGCGGACACTAGATTTATCTCCTACGTACTTCGAGAAAATCCTGTTATCTCTATATGAGGTGAATAAGCAGCAATTCTCAATCATGGTCAAATCATTGTGGCATAGTTATCAAGAAGGGCCTTCTAGTTTAGCATGGTTAAAAACAATGAATGATATTTTTAACCGTGTAAACGTATCATCAGAAGATGATTGGAAAATCATTGCTCAGCTTCACTATGATAGTTACCTGCAACTTATGAGCGGTCAATACTTCATCTCTGATTTGAAAACAGTTTTACCAGGTCTTGTTCGTAACTGGTTAAATCTCACAACAGGTCCTGCAACATTGTTCCCAGCAACCGCTTCCCTCGCATGGGACGAGTTCTTTCCAAATACGCTAGATGAAGGAACACTACAGAAAGCTGAAAGAATGATTATCCACCGAGCACCTTCGAATGAAAAGACAAGAGAAATGACCGACCTTTTAGATACGATTCTTATTTGGGCTGAAGTGAATGAAGTAAGCATAGAGCCTAAACAGAGTTGGCTATTATCGCAAATTCGTCAGTTCAATAAGAAGTTTTTACTTATTAGAGGTTTGGATGGTAAGAGCTCTCATTCCGTGATGAACGTGCTTCTCGGTGAGGATTTATTGACAAATGATGAATTGACGACCTTTATTCAGCCAGGCGCAGATCGGGCTGAAATGAATGAAATTTCTGAGACAGGAATGCATCCTGTAGCAGATATGAACGAATTAAATAAAGATGCTGTGGTTGAATTAAGCTGGCCAACTTCTTTGTTAAGAGATTTAAATGGAACAATCATCCACGCAAAGTCTACAAAAGAAGCAAAGCTTGATTCTCAAAACATCGCTGATGGAATTCTATATGTTGTTGAAGGTGGGAAATCAATTTCGGACAGAGAATATGATCACTTGAAAAAATGGAAAGAACGAAACAAGCAAACCCCTGTTCATTTTGTTATAAATGAAATGGATAGAGAAATTCAAGGTGCCGGTCTAGATAGAGTTCTATTAGAGCTTTTCCCTTCTGCTAAGCAGTTTATTATATCTTCAAGAAGCGACGGAAGAAAACTGCAAGAATTTATCTTAGCTCATTTCTCCTTTCATCCAATGAAAGCAGAGCAACTACAGCCAGCCAAACTATTGTATTTGATTCGTTCATCATTGACTTATTTGCTACAGCAGCGTGTCACGAAAGAACACGATTATAAAGAAGATGTATCATTTAATGATGAAGTAAGAAATAAATTAAAGGGTTTGATTAATCATCTGGAAGATTCTAAATCAGAAAAAAGTACAGAATTGATGAAATCATATCAATCATTGAAAGAAGAGATGAAAAAGAAAGTGTGGGATGATATTCCGCCGCTTCTTCGTGCTACTTCAGAAGAGTTAGATGAAGAGAGTGATTTCAGGAAAATTCATGCTGAATTAAACGAAAAGATGAATCGTAAAATAGATAATTATCTCTCTGGAGATTTGATCCCTTCTTTTCAAGCAGGTTTAAAAGCGTGGCTACTTTCGTCCAGAACGGAGATGTCAGAGACTCAACAATACTTGAATGAGATGAGTGACGCGTTTAATAAGATGTATGGTGATGCGCGTATGAACTTGCAATGTGATTTTCAAGTGTTGGAGGACTGGAAGCGTGACTTAACGAGGATGATCAATAGAGCAGAAGTGAAAGACATTAATATTATGAACCGTTTGAATCCTTCGCAAATCCTTCTTAAAAGCGCAGGTAAATTACTTGGAAATATGCAATCAAATAAGCAAGTTTTATATCAACAATACCAAAAGTACATTAAAAACGACAGTTTCGATCATGTAGCTCATGACCTTATAGAGCAATTTTTCATTGAGTTCGATATGTTTGAGAAAGCTTTGAAATCAGACATCATCATGGCCTTTGATGAACCACTTGATCAAGTAAGAGAGTTTATTGATGAAGCTGAATCAGAGATTGTTACTGCGAAAGAAAAACTTGAAGTGATGAAGGAAAATCCTGATTCTTTCTACGATCCATTAAAAGTATTTGAAGTTAGATATCTTCAATATGAGATGATGGATGAAGTAAGTGAAAAGCACACAATAAAAGAATATTAGTGATTATTTTTATCCCTGCAATCATGCAGGGATATTTTTTTTGTTTTAAGAAAAACTAACGACACAAAGTGAGTACTGAAGGAGGCGTAAATATTGTGAATTTATTAGTTCGTGGGTGTTTTGTTCTTTTCTGCAGTTTATTTGTCTTTATGGCTCAGCCCGTTTTAGCTAATGATCTTAATGATTCGAATCGTTCGGTGGGGGAGATTCCAGATTCGGCAATGAGTATTTCTAAAGAGAACACTTATCCGAATCCCGCCCAAGACTTGCCTCGATTGCAACCTAGTTCTTTAGCTGAAGAGCTACTGCAATCGACAGAAATAACCATTGATAATCCAGAACTGTTAAGAATGATGAATGAGTCATCGATTCGTGGGTCTAAACTGGCACTCGGAATGAACATGTCCATTTATCTTGGGCAATGGCCTTTATCGTATCAATCAGAAGAAACAAATGTGAATTGGGATTATGAGAAAATTAATACAAACATGGTTGATAATCGTGGAGGTCAAGGTCAAAAAAAGATTCAATACAGTCAACAACAACAAAAACGGGTGAAAGGAGGTTTGACAGCTGAGATTCCTGACCCAGAAATGGTGAAGAAAATGATGTTAATGAAAGCGTCAGAAAAAACCAAGCTGCCATTAAGTTTTTCTACGACTATTGGTTTTGGAACTCAAACGGATCGAATTTATCATGTATCTCCTGCAAAAATGGGTTATTTAAACACATATGCCTCAGCCGTTAATGAAAAAGGGAAAGTGACTTATGGCGAAGTTTATCTAAAGGTAAAGAGGGATAAAGCTTCTTTGGAAGTTAAAAATGTAACCCAGCAAGGCGTAGGAGCTTGGATTCCTGTCCAAGATTATGTCAATTTCAAAATGGAAGCTACGTCTGAACCTAAATCGTGAGTGTAAAACGCCCGCACCTTTATCAAGGCTAACTTGAAAAAGATGTTGGGCGTTCATTCGTTAACTCCCACACGAGATAAGAAAAATCCTCTATTATTTTCATCAATGATCCATAACCAACGTTCCAAGAAGTCAGTCACAAATCGATAAAAAAGTAAACTTTCTCTACTTACGTAGAATTTTTATTATTTCAATATATAGATAACTGTCCTAGGTATATTCTCAAAAAAGTAAGTAATTAGTCGTATATGTAGAATTATGTAATAATAATAGATGAAAATCTAACAAAAACCTTGACTTTACAAATTTGGGGAAAATTCTAAAAACTCTTTGTGAATCGAAATATATTTTGATATAATTGCTTAGAAGTCAGAAAAGATGGTTAGTTAAGGAGGAAGATAAAGAATTTATATCTATTATATGAATAAGTTCAGATGTCTAGTTATCTTATTCATTGTTCTGTTCTAATATAATTTACCAAAAGTAAACTAGTGTTCATCTTTAACATAAGGAGGGATGATTTACGTTGTTGAAATACATATTTAAGCGGTTTTTATGGATGATCCTGACTATATGGATTATCGTTACACTTACTTTCTTCTTGATGCATGCTATTCCTGGTGACCCCTTAGACGTTGCTGACGTGGGAAGTTCAGATGCTGCCAGTGCCAATTTAGCAGCTTATTATAATTTAGATCAGTCTTTACCGATGCAATATGTGACCTATTTAAAAAATGTTGCAACATTTGACTTCGGTCCATCAATGACTTCTAGATCAAGAACAGTAAACGATATGCTTGAGAGTGGCTTTCCAGCTTCACTCCAGCTAGGCTTAGCTACGCTATTTTTCTCAGTAATCTCAGGGGTTGCTTTAGGGGTATTTGCAGCTTTACGACATAATAGAATGATAGATTACGTGACTATGATATTGGCTGTCATTGGTATTTCAATACCAAACTTTATTCAATCCATGTTGTTTATTAATTATATTGCAGTGAATATTGAATTTTTTCCGATAGCAAGATGGGGGACCTATAGGCACGTTATTTTGCCTGCGATCGCTCTGGCTTCTGGTCCAATGGCTATCATTGCCCGGTTGACTCGATCGAATATGTTGGAAGTGCTTACTCAGGATTACATCCGGACAGCAAAAGCAAAGGGATTATCTGCTAGGAAGATCGTTGTGAAACACGCCTTACGTAATGCTTTGTTACCAGTTGTCACAATCATGGGTGCTTTGACGGCAGCAGTATTAACCGGAAGCTTCGTTGTAGAACGGATTTTCGCCATTCCAGGGATCGGTCAGTATTTCGTTAGTAGTATTAGTAATAGAGACTATCCAATGATCATGGCTACAACGGTCATTTACAGTTCGATTTTAGTGGTGATGATGTTTATTGTAGATATTTTGTATGGCTTCATTGATCCAAGAATTAAATTACACGCGAAGGAGGACTAGGATGGCTTTGACTCAGAACCGGACGAATAAACAAAAGATAGATGACAGTTTATTTGTCCCTTTAGATAAACATTCAGCTGAGCTAGACGTTATGGTCCGACCTAGTCTTGGATTTTGGCAGGATGCTTGGAAAAGGTTACTTAAAAACAAATTGGCAGTCTCTGGTTTATTTTTAATCGTGCTACTTACAATTATGGCGATCATCGGGCCGTGGCTCACTCCTTATACATATTCTGAACAAACGCTTAGCAATCAAAATATGGGTCCTTCAAGTGAACACTGGTTTGGGACCGATAATCTTGGCAGAGATATGTTTACAAGAACGTGGTACGGAGCAAGGATTTCTCTATTCATTGGATTTTCTGCGGCATTAATTGAATTTATCATTGGTGTTATTTACGGCGGGATCTCAGGATATAAAGGTGGTCGGACAGATAATATATTAATGAGAATTATTGATATTTTATATGGACTGCCATACTTATTAGTCGTTATTCTTCTCATGGTCGTAATGGGACCAGGGCTGTTTACGATTATTATTGCCTTAACATTAACTGGTTGGATTGGTATGGCGAGAATTGTTCGTGGACAAGTTCTGCAATTGAAAACGAATGAATACGTGCTAGCTTCGAAAGTGTTAGGGGCAAATACTTCAAGAATCATTCGAAAGCATTTGCTACCAAATACAATGGGTCCTGTTATTGTATCTATGACGTTAACAGTTCCAGGGGCTATCTTTGCAGAAGCGTTTTTAAGCTTTCTTGGATTAGGTGTTTCAGCGCCGATAGCCAGCTGGGGTTCGATGGCAAATGATGCTTTAGGGGTACTCAACACTGGATACTGGTGGCGATTATTCTTCCCTGCTTTCTTCATCTCCCTTACAATGCTTGCGTTTAATGTATTCGGTGACGGATTAAGAGATGCTCTTGATCCTAAGTTAAGGAGGTAGACTTATACCATGTCAGGAACATTACTTGAAATAAATGATCTTGCCGTTTCCTTCTCTACTCAAGGAGGAGAAGTTCAAGCAGTAAGAGGAGTCAGTTTTGCAGTTGGACCGGGAGAGACAGTGGCGATCGTAGGCGAATCCGGTTGCGGGAAAAGTGTTACAGCTCAAAGTATTATGAGGCTTATTCCGGAGCCTCCTGGTCGGATTAAACATGGAAGTATTCATTTACATGGGAAAGATCTCGCTTCTTTAACTGAGAAACAAATGAGAAATGTCCGTGGAAAGCAAATCGGAATGATTTTCCAAGATCCGATGACAAGCTTGAACCCTACATTAACAGTAGGAGATCAATTAACTGAAGGAATTTTAACTCATGAAAAAATGAGCCAGAGAGAGGCGAATAAAGAGGCTATCGAATTGCTTCATCTCGTCGGAATCGCTAACCCTGATGAACGTTTAAAGCAATATCCCCATCAGTTTAGCGGGGGGATGAGGCAAAGGCTCATGATTGCCATGGCGCTTATGTGCAAACCAGAATTATTAATCGCGGACGAACCCACAACCGCCCTTGATGTGACGATTCAAGCTCAAATTATAGATTTATTTAAAGAAATTCAGGAGAAAACAGGGGTTGCAATCATTATTATTACACACGATTTAGGAGTGGTAGCGCAGATTGCTGACCGAATTAACGTGATGTACGCAGGTGAAATTGTGGAGTATGGAACGGTAAAAGAAATTTTCTATCAACCAGAACATCCATACACTAGAGGATTGTTAACATCTGTTCCCCGTCTCGATGGAGATCGGAGTCAACCGCTTATTCCGATTGTTGGGACGCCACCAGATCTATTTGCACCACCTGTAGGATGTGCGTTTACTAGCCGGTGTAAATATGCGATGAAAGTATGTCAGGCTCACGATCCAGAAGTGACTGAATTAAGTGAACAGCACTATACAAAATGTTGGCTACAAGATGACCGAGTGGAAAAGCCTTACTAAATCAGTTTAACTATGTTTATCTGCGAATAGGGAGCGTTGACCTTATTTATAACAACTTACAGTACAGCCTACTAATGATTATTTTCATAATAGACATAAAGGTAGCGAATCGTGAGCAATACGTAACTTTTTGAAGGAGGTGAAACACGCCACCTGATCGTTTTCGAAAATCTGAAAGTATACTATAAGGGGGATACACATGTGAAGAAGTCTAAATTATCTTTGAAAGTTTCCACAAGTTTGGTTGCTGCTGCGATATTTGCTGCGGGCTGTGGAGGAAATGACGAAACTACAGGTAATAACAACGAAGGAAATGGAAATAACGACAATAACAACAACTCGAATCAAGAAGCATCAAGTGACGGGGATAAAATCCTTATTTATAACAATGGAGAAGAACCGACCTCCCTTGACCCACCCATCGGTAACGATGAATATTCTTACAGTATTTTAAACAATGTGATGGAAGGTCTTACCCGTTTAGAACAAGGCGAACCTGTACCTGAGCCTGCGATGGCAGAGGATTGGGAAGTTTCAGACGATGGGCTGGTCTATACATTCAACCTTCGTGAAGATGCGTATTGGAGTAATGGTGAACCAGTCACTGCTGAAGATTTTGAGTTCTCTTTCAAAAGACTAGCAGACCCTGAAACGGCATCTCCAGCGGCTCATCACTCTTATTGGATTGCAGGGGCCGAAGCGTTCAACGAAGGCGAAGGCTCTGAAGATGATGTGATGGTTGAAGCATTAGACGACAAAACGTTAGAAGTCACTCTTGAAAATCCAGTGGATTTCTTTGAATCTATTGTAGCTATGCCACAACTTTTCCCGGTTCATAAAGAAACGGTTGAAGAGAATGATGATTGGGCGAACAGTCCAGATACATTTGTAGGGAACGGACCTTTTGTAGTTAGTGAGTGGGAGAATGACGAATACTTATTAGTCACGAAAAACGAAGACTATTGGGATGCGGATACAGTGAACCTTGACGGTATTGAGTACGTTATGGTTGAAGATTCTAATACTGCTTACCAGCTCTATCAAAATGACGAAGTGCATATTACTGGTATTCCATCAGATATGGCCGGAGAGTTAATTGACGGTCCTGAAACGGCTGTATACCCTCGATCAGGGATTGAATTTCAGCGATTTAACGTAGAAGAAGAACCTTTCCAAAACACAAATATTCGAAAAGCGTTCGCTAAAGCGATCAACGCTCAAGAAATAGTCGATTACATTACCCAAGAAAATCAACCAGTGATGACGGGTTATGTGTTTGATGATTTTGCCCATCCAGCTGGCGGAACGTACCGTGAAGAAGTAGGTGAACTTCACGAATTTGATCCAGAGGAAGCGCAACAACTTCTAGAACAAGGGATGGAAGAAGAAGGGTACGACGAATTACCTGAAGTAACATTCAGCTATAACACGGATGATTTGCACCACACGATTGCTCAAGCAGTTCAGGAAATGCTACAAACTAATTTAGAAGTAGACGTAACATTGGAAAATCAAGAATGGGCTGTTTTTCTTGATGCTCAGAGAGATTTGGAGCTTCAATACTCCCGTTCATCTTTCCTAGGTGGATATAACGATCCAATGAACTATTTAGATAACTTCACTACTGGAAACCCGATGAACCGTACTGGATGGTCTAACGAAGAGTACGATCAGCTTGTTTCCGACGCTTTAGCTGAGCCAGATCCAGAACAACGATTTGAGTTGATGGCTGAAGCAGAACGAGTTTTTATTGAAGACGCTGTGATTGTTCCACTTTATTACTACAACAGCACTTTCTTAGAGAAACCTGAAGTGACAGATGTGGTAAGGCATCCCGTTGGATTCGTTGAATTCAAATGGGCTGACCTACAGTAATAAATAATATTATGAGGAGGCGCCTCAGTATGATCTTCTAACTGAGGCGGTTATCTTCTAATTTTTTTAGCATATTGTTCCAGCAGGAGAGAGTTAGTTTCCGAACCAAGGAGTTTTTTCCTCTTGGAACAAAGTGCTGAATATATACATAGTTTATGAATAAACGAGTTGATAGAAAAGGTGTTGAAGATATTATGAAACCAGTGATTGGAATCACATCTTCTTATTTAGATGAACGGACGTTACAAACTTCTTACGACAATGTGGATTCAATTGTAAAAGCTGGGGGGATTCCTCTCGTTTTTCCTAATATTACGAAGGTTGAGGACATTGATACGTATGTTTCACAATTCGATGGCCTGTTAGTGACCGGTGGTGGGGATATTGACCCAACATTGTTTAAGGAAGAACCACATCAGAAGCTAGGTTTGATTCACCCAAATAGAGATGAGTTCGAAACGATTCTAATTAGGAAATGTATGGAACAGGATAAAGCTATCTTAGCCATATGCAGAGGGTGTCAAATCTTAAATATTGCTTGCGGCGGAGATATGTACCAAGATATTTATAGTCAAATAGATAAACGGCTTCTGCAGCATTCACAACAAGCTCCACGGTCTCACGCTTCACATTATATTAACGTTTCAAAGGGAAGTTTATTACACAAAATTACCGATCTCTCCTCATATAAAGTAAACAGTTATCATCATCAGGCTAACCGTGAAATGGCGGCAAACTTAAAAGTATCTGCTAGAGCAAGTGATCAAGTCATTGAAGCAATCGAAGGGACCGATCATTCTTTTGTCGTAGGTGTGCAATGGCATCCTGAATGTATGACGGGAACAGAAGACCTTCCGTCAGTCAAATTATTCACAGCATTTATTGAAGCAAGTAAAAAGGGTCTGACCAAAACGAAATTAGATGAATAAGGTTCCGGTGGAGGTATTAGCAAATGGCGAAAAAATTAGTAGAAGTAAGAAATTTAAAGAAACACTTTGAGGTTGGTAAAGGAAAGATTCTTAAAGCTGTGAATGACATCTCTTTCGATGTTTATGAAGGGGAAACATTAGGTCTAGTTGGTGAGTCTGGTTGCGGAAAATCGACTACGGGGAAAACGATTATTCGCCTTTATCGAGCCACCTCGGGAGAAGTTCGATTTCACGGAGACGACGTTCACCAAATCAGTGGAAAGAATATGAAGGATTTTAATCGAAAAATGCAAATGATCTTTCAAGATCCCTATGCATCATTAAATCCACGAATGAAAGTGGAAGACATTATCGCAGAAGGAATGGATATTCACGGACTATTTAAAGGGAAAGAAAGGCAACGTCGAGTGTTTGAGTTGCTTGAAACGGTAGGACTAAATAAAGAGCACGCGTCCCGTTTTCCACATGAATTTAGTGGAGGACAAAGACAACGAATTGGAATCGCCAGAGCACTTGCTGTGAATCCGGAATTTATCATTGCGGACGAGCCTATTTCTGCTTTAGATGTGTCAATCCAAGCGCAGGTAGTCAACTTATTGAAAGATTTGCAGAAAAAACACGGATTAACTTATTTGTTTATCGCCCACGATTTATCAATGGTGAAACATATTAGTGATCGAATTGGTGTGATGTACTTAGGTGCGATGATGGAGCTTGCGGAAAGTGAAGACTTATACGATGAACCACTTCATCCGTACACAAAGGCGTTGCTATCATCTATACCATTACCAGACCCAGAAGTGGAGGAAACAAGACAAAGGACCATTTTAACTGGTGATGTACCAAGTCCAATTGACCCTCCAAGTGGGTGTCCTTTTAGAACAAGGTGTCCGGAAGCCATGGACGTTTGTGCTGAGAAAAAACCGCAATGGTTGGAAGTGAGGCCTAAGCATTACGTGGCTTGTCACCTTTTTGAGCCGGAATCTCAGTAAATTTGAGAAGTTGAAGATATACGGGAATATTTAGCAGAATATGAGAATGCGCATAGAGTTGTATCGTGTGAAAAGCTCTAGCAGGAAGTGAGGACTCATGATTATTGAGGACATACATACTAAGAGAATGGCAGTGCCACTAAAGAAACCGTTTAAAACTGCTTTGAGAACTCTAGAGGTAGCTGAATCTGTCGTCGTGACTATTCATTGCGATAACGGCATGACTGGCTTTGGCGAAGCTCCTCCAACAGTCGTTATTACAGGAGAGAGTCTCGATAGTATTCAAGCAGCTATTCAACAGACGTTGAAGCCTGCTTTATTAGGTATGGATGTAACAAATTTCGAACATATTTTTCATATACTTCACGGCTCATTGGTAGGAAACACCAGTGCCAAAGCAGCGGTGGACATGGCCATTTATGATTTACTAGCGAAAAAAATGAACGTGCCTCTTTATCAATATTTAGGTGGCTATCGACACGAACTGGAAACGGATTATACCGTAAGTGTGAACTCGCCTGATGAAATGGGTGAAGATGCGGTTCAGTACATCCAAGACGGATTCACTGTTCTAAAAGTGAAAGTTGGTAAAGACGACATCCAGAAGGACATAGAACGAATTGCGGAAATTCGTCGCAGAGTTGGAAGGGGTATTAAGATTCGACTTGATGCAAATCAAGGATGGCAGACGAAAGAAGCGATCTACTCGATTAATAAAATGGCTGAAATGGATTTGGATATCGAATTGATCGAGCAACCTGTGAGAGCGGCTGACCTAGAAGGCCTGAAAATGGTCACTGACAATACAGATACACCTATTATGGCAGATGAAAGTGTATTCTCACCTGAAGATGCTTTGAAAGTCATTCATCGCCGTTGTGCAGATTTGATCAATATCAAACTGATGAAATCAGGTGGTATTTATAAAGCAGAACTGATCAACCGTTTGGCTGAAATGTCCGGATTAGAATGTATGACCGGCAGTATGATTGAATCAAGATTAGGAATATCAGCTGCGGCCCATTTTGCTGCTAGTAAAAAGAACATTACTAGGTTTGATTTTGACGCACCGTTGATGTTAAAAGAAGATATGATTAGTGGAGGAATGGTATATAACAAGAATAAAATCATTCTTCAACGAGAACCAGGACTAGGGATTACAGATGTAACATCGTTTGAGGAGGTTCGAAAATGAAAAAGGAGTATGTTGTTCGAGTCCCTGTTGCAACGATTTGGACAGACCGAGATAAGCCGAGAGAAATTGATCAACCGGCAATCAGTTATCCAGCCTATATTAAAAAATGGCTTGAAAACATGACTACGGCAGACCGTAAATCTTTGACAGATGAAAATTTGGTTCAAACACAAGTGCTTTATGGTCAAGTGGTGACGCTAATTGAAGAAAAAAGTGATTGGCTTCATGTTTATGTGAATGATCAGCCAAGTTCTAAATTAAACGACGGGTACCCAGGATGGTTGCCGAAAAGCCAAGTTATCAAAAGGTCAAAAACAGAGATGAGATACGACGCTCCGTTCGCAGTGATTATCTCACCGAAGGCATGGCTAATTGATGGTCAAGAAAAGTTTCTAGAATTAAGCTATCAAACAAGGTTACCACTGGCGAAAGAACCTAATGAAGATGAGGAGCAAGTCAGTGTAAATACCCCTCACGGGAAACTTAAATTGAATCATGCGGATGTAACGATTTATTCATCAGAATCTAGTATTCCAAAACCAACAGGAGTAGATTTAGTTAAAAGTGGTGAAGTATTCAAAGAACTTCCTTATTTATGGGGAGGAATGAGCGGCTTTGGATTTGACTGCTCAGGCTTCACATACTCGATCCATCGCGCTTGGGGGATTACAATTCCTCGTGATGCTTCTGATCAAGAGAAAACAGGTTCTTCTGTCGATAGAAAAGACTTGATGCCAGGTGACCTTGTTTATTTTGCTAAAGAGGAAGGCAAGGGAAATGTCTATCACGTAGGTATTTATTATGGTAACGGACAGATGCTCCACGCACCGAGCGCTGGAAAAGGAATTGAGATCGTCCCTATAGAACATACCAAGTATGAGAAAAATTATTGCTCGGCTAGAAGGTTTTGGTAAATGAAAAAGGTCCTCAAAAAAGTCTTTCTAGACTGATTGTGGGCCTTTATTGGTTTGAATAAGGAGTGCGTCTCTCGGCAAGGTAATGAAGAAGATCTTCGTTCTGTTCATATGGAAACTATCGTTTTATTCTTCTGAAAAAAACCACAGAGAGTAATGCAGAACTAAAAACCTGAACTTTTTTATGTAAGTTTGAATCAGGTATTGCCCCTTATAAAGGACAGTTAAAAAGGAAAAAAAAGTAATTTAATAAAAATAATCCTAGATAGTATTTCATGTTTTTTTGAAAATTTGTATAATTGAGTTTTAGATTTGGGTCTAGCAGGAAAGGACATAACAGCTAGCAGAACAGCTAGTAATTACCTAAAAAGGAGAGGTTTACATGAATTTTCGTAAATTGTCATTTGCTTTAAGTTTGGTGTTAATAACATCCTTACTGATAGCCCCATTCGCAGGAGCCCAAACTACGGGATCTAAATTTTTAAACAACATTAAAGTTACAGGTGATCTTGAAGATGGCGGAACCTTCGATGGTATGATGAGCATTACAGAACTCAATTATGATGAAGATGAAGGTTTAGTAATGAGCGGTGATCTTAGAGGTAAGGCTACTGATGCTGCTGGTGACCGTAACAATATTCGGGAATCGTTTACAGATGTATCTGCAAACTTAACTGAAGAGAACGGTAGTAATGGTGCATTTGGAACAGCTGAAGAAGGAGATACAGAGAGTGCAGGAACCAACATATTATTCCTTGACCTTGGCCCAATTTTTCTTGATTTACTTGGATTAGAGTTGGATCTGTCTCAAATTGTATTAGACCTTAGTGCTGTCCCAGGACCTGGAAATTTACTTGGGAATTTACTCAGTGCAGTAGCAGGACTCCTTGATGGCGACGGCTTTTTATCAGGCATTGTTCAGTCAGTACTGGATCCTATACTAGACCAGATTAATGACTTACTAGGGTAATAAATGTTAAAACCACCTCTAAGTAAGTTGGCAGAAATTTCATCATATTGGTTGAAATACCTTTAATAGAATGAAAGAAAGTAAGAACCCCTTTTTGTCTTAAAAAGGGGTTCTTTAGTCGTTTATCATCTTAAACTTTTAAATACTTTTGCTAGACGCTTATCGAAATCCACACCACTGTAATACGCCTCTTTTACTAACAGGTTTGGCCCTAGACATTCTGCTGCGGGACAATGACAATCAATGGATTTAGCCAAATCGGTTCGTTGCCATTTATTAAAAGCTTCCGGTAAGGATTGTTCGTGAATCGAACCTAGGAACCCTTCCGATGCGAAATCCGTTACATAAATTCCCCCGTCAAATATATTTACATTTAATCTAGAACGACCGTCTGGATCATTTCGAACCGTCACGTTCTTTGTTTTGAACAAACGATCTAGTAATTTCCGGTCATCATCGCTTTCGTTACACGGATAAAAAGGCAACGTCCCGAAAAGCATCCATGTTTCAGCATCTCGGTGGTCAAGCAGTCTATGGATGCCATCTCTGATTTCAGATAAACTGGCAATCGTTAAATCACTGGCGAAATTACTAGGGTACATAGGGTGCACTTCATGGCGCTGGCACCCCATTCGGACGATTTGATCATGTATTTTTTCGAGATGGGGTAACGTGCGTTTATTTAACATCGTTTCAGCAGAAATCATGACCCCCTTGTTAGATAGAATTTGACTATTTTCAACCATGCGGTCAAAATAAGCTTCACGCTGTTTTAAAGAAGGCTGCCTGTCCATCATTGCAAAACCAATATCGGTAAAATCCTCTACACTGCCATAGTTATGGGAGATGTGTAAGACGTCTAAGTAAGGCATAATAAGCTTATACCGTTCCAAAGGCATCGTCAGATTAGAGTTGATTTGGGTTCGTGCCCCTCTTTCGTGGGCATACTTTAATAGCGGAACGACATATTCCTTCACCGATTTTATTGAAAGCATCGGTTCTCCACCGGTAATACTTAATGCTCGCAGGTTTGGTATTTCGTCCAGTTTATCTATAAAAAGCTGGAGCGGTAGAGTATCTGGATCCTTTGTCATCAATGAATACCCAACAGCACAGTGTTCACAGCGCATGTTACAAAGGTTTGTCGTAGTAAATTCCACATTCGTAAGCTGAGGTTTACCAAATTCTTTTATATCAAGATAAGCTTCCCATGGATCGTACGATGGGGTTATTTTCTCTAGTTGGATAGTTATGTTAATCACTCCTAAATCGGGTCAAAGATGACCGGTCGATTTATTATGTTACATGATCAAGGGGAAAATAGGAATGGATTGCGAAAAAAAGATAAATAGTATTTGAACTCAGGAGTGAATCTGATACAATATGTTCTACAACTAAAAGGCGTCATTTTTCGACAGTGACTTAGATTAACTAGTGAAACATAAGCAGGAATGAAGAGAGGAGAAAAAACATGGAAGATGGAAAGAAAACAAAATTAGAAGTTCTTCACCAACGTATGGAGAACCTTGTTGAATCATTAGATTCGCTAGATCCTGAAAAGACGGGGATTGAAGATATTGACCGAATTATTGCCATGCTAGATGATTTAGAAAATCAATGTAAACAATATCGTCTACAAGGTGAATAAATATAATGATTAAGCTGTCCTTAGAGGCAGCTTTTTGTATGTGGAAGTAAACTCATTTAATCGAATTTAAAGTGAATTTTAACTATTACATATTTTTATAGATTTTTTATTTAGAGCCCCTAAGTATTGCTACAATAGTCATATGGTTATTTCAAGATAATTAAAACTATTCTGAATGATTTAAGATACTTAATATTAGGGTAATAAATTGTTATAATCCAATAGGATAAAATTCACAGAATTTGAAAGGGGTAGTAAGATGAATCTATTTACAAAGACACTTTTGTTCGGGGCAACTTCTCTTGTTTTAGTAGCATGTGGAAATGATGAGAATAATAACAATAATAATTCAGCTGATAACAACGAGAACGAGACTGAACAAACAGATAACACCAATGTCAATGTTGACGACAATAACAACAACATGAATAACGACAACTTGGATAGCAATAACACGAATAATGAAGATAATGAAGGATTGAACGACAACGAAGCTAATGAAAACGAGGAAGGCATGGAAAACAATGCCTCTGTTGAAGAAGACGGAGACGCAGATACTTCTGAACTTCCAGTAACAGTTGACCATGAAGCTGGAGATGACGAACTTGTGTTTGAAAAAGACGGAGAAGAGTACAGCCACTCTGCAGAAGTTTATGAAACAGATTTCGGTAAAGAAGTGAAAATTCTCGAAGGTATGGATGCAGATTATGAAGAAGTAGGAAACCAAACGAAAGCTCACTTCACAGTTGAAGATGAAGACCACGAGATGTATGGTCTTACATTCACAGTACATGAAGCATTTAGTTACGATGGCGATGAAATAATGGTTTCAGACGTAGATGTTGAGCGATCTATGACGTTGGAATCCTCTTTAATTGAAAATGCAGGTCATGTTGAGAGCTTTGAAGCTTATGAGATTGAAGACGATTCAACGCCATTTCACTATTTCTTTGAAGTTGAAGGCGATGCAAGCAAACCAGGTCAATGGTCTGAAGCAATTAGTGGAAATGACTACAAGCAATATAACTTCTTTGAAGTAGTTGAAGAAGGTAGATATATCGTAACTATTCAATTCCCAGCAGATGCAGATGAAGAGTTCGAGGCAACAGCATTAGCCATGGCACTTTCATATGGGCCTGAAGGTACTACAGCAGATCTTGATGAAGAAGAGTTAGTGGACGAAGAAGACGCAGATGGTGACGAATAATAATTGATCTAGGGAGTGCTTCTCAACAGGAAGCACTCTTTTTTTGCATTTAAACACTTTGCGTGAATGTATTAGCATTCCCATTTAAAGGAAAGGAGGTCCTATCTCTTGAAAACATTAAGACAAACGAAGATAATGAAAAGATGAATTGAAGTGAATTGGTCGGGGGAGGTATTCAATAATATGGTCACACTATACTTGATTCGTCATGGCCAGTCCGAGGCAAATTCCAAAGGGATCATTCAAGGACATGCCGAATTTCCACTATCAGAACTGGGAAAAAAACAAGCATCACTAGCTGGAAAGTGGATGGCTGATATACAGATTGATGCTATTTATACAAGTGATTTACAAAGAGCGAAAGCCACAGCGGAAAGTATCGCTCAGTTCCACCCACTTAAAGCTTCTGAATGGAAAATGATTCGAGAAGTCGGTTTGGGACCTTTAGAAGGTAAGACAAGAAAGGAAATGGGTGTTGAATTTCCTGATTTACAACGTGACGCTCTTCTTACGTCTGGAATAGAAGGTACGGAGACTGTAGAAGCTATTACTGAACGTTGTAAATATGTAATTAATCAATTAAGTTCCGCTTATCAAGAGAAAACTGTTGCGCTCGTTTCTCACGGTGGATTTATTAGCATTCTACTTATGTACATCATTGCAGGCGATCACTGGGCAACGTTAAAGAGACCATTTGTTATCGGAAACACCGGAATTACCAAAGTAACAATTGATGAAGATGGATCAACTAAACTGCATTATACGAACCGTACAAACCATTTAGAGTATGATGGATTACAATCATCGACAGTCCTTTATTAGATTATGGCCTCGCATGGTAACATGCGGGGCTTATTGTTTATTTAAGATACTATTTCTGGCATCAGTGGCGCGTTTTCAAAATAGACAGCCAATTGAAAGGGTTTTCGTAGTATAATAGAAACGATTTTAATATGTTGAAGGAGTGTTTCCATGGAAAATTTACGTGAAAGTATGTATAAGTTGATTGTAGAGACATCAACTAATTTACCTTATGACGTGAGAGAAGCGATTAAGCAAGCTAAGGAAAAAGAGAACGAAGGAACTCGAGCGGCATTATCGTTAACGACGATCACAGACAATATAGAAATGGCTGATACGAACGTTTCCCCTATATGTCAAGATACGGGCATGCTCACATTCGAAATAAAAGTTCCAGTGAATCTCAACCAAATAAAAATGAAAAAAGATATTTATGAAGCAGTGAAAATGGCTACAAAAGATGGGAAATTAAGACCTAACTCGGTTGACTCTTTAACAGGTGAAAATAGTGGTGATAATATTGGCCCGGGGACGCCGATTATTCACTTTGAGCAATGGGAGAATGACTACATAGACGCTAGACTAATTATGAAAGGGGGAGGCTGTGAGAATAAAAATATTCAATACAGTCTGCCAGCAGAGATCGAAGGACTAGGGCGAGCAGGACGAGATTTAGATGGAATTAGAAAATGTATCCTTCACTCTGTTTATCAAGCTCAAGGCCAAGGGTGTAGTGCAGGGTTTCTAGGAGTAGGAATTGGTGGAGACCGGATTTCAAGCTACCAGCTTGCGAAAGATCAGCTGTTTAGAGATAACAATGATTTGAACGGGAATGAAAAGCTTGCCGAACTAGAAGAATATATTATGGAGAAAGCAAACACTTTAGGCATCGGCACAATGGGATTTGGCGGAGAAGCGACCTTATTAGGTTGTAAAATTGGTACAGCAAACCGTTTACCTGCTAGTTTTTTCGTATCCGTGGCTTATAATTGTTGGGCTTTCAGACGATTAGGTGTGGAGCTCCATGCGGAATCAGGAGATATACAATCTTGGCTATATCAAGATGGCGAAAAAGTCACTTTTGAAACGGATGATACGGCAGATGTATCATCTGAAGCGAAGCAGACAAGAGAAGTGGTATTAGAAGCCCCCATAACAGAAGAACAGATTCGAGAGCTGAATGTAGGTGATGTGGTCATTATCAACGGTATGATGCACACAGGCAGAGACGCAATTCACCATCATTTAATGGAAAACGATGCACCAATTGATTTAAAAGGACAAATTATTTATCACTGTGGCCCAGTTATGTTGAAAGATGACGCAGGGGACTGGCATGTGAAAGCGGCTGGTCCAACGACAAGTATCCGCGAAGAGCCTTATCAAGGGGAGATAATGAAAAAATTCGGTATCCGTGCTGTCATTGGAAAAGGTGGTATGGGTCCAAAAACATTGAAAGCACTAGAAGAACATGGTGGTGTCTATTTAAATGCGATCGGCGGAGCGGCCCAATATTATGCTGATTGTATTAAAAGTGTAGAAGGTGTCGATCTGATGAATTTCGGAATTCCAGAGGCGATGTGGCACTTGAAAGTTGAGGGATTTGCGGCGATCGTTACGATGGACTCTCACGGAAACAGTCTTCATGAAGACGTTGCTAAAACATCGCTTGAGCGTCTGTCCCAATATAAAGAGAAAGTGTTCGTTTAATAACAATCACGATAAGAACTGGGGTTCACAGACTAATCAACTGTGGATCTCTTTTTTCTTGGAATCTGAAGTTTAATTCTTCTAACATGTATGAAATGGGATGTTTGTAGAAAAATAACTGAAAGGAGATGGAAGAGAGGGATTTTTCATGAAAAGAATTTGTGTGTTAATAACTGCTTTACTTTCTATTTTTCTATTCACAGGTATTTCTGTTTTCGCTGAAACATTAAGTAATGAAGAATTTAATTGGAGCTTCAACCCATCAAAAAATCAGCAACCAGCCACAACAGAACCACATTACGAAGCTCTAATAGAAAAATATGGCGGGCTATATATTGGTGAAACGAGCGAAAAAGAGTTGTATTTAACCTTTGATAATGGATATGAAAATGGTTATACAGCGAAAATTCTTGATGTGTTAAAAGAGAAGAATATCCCAGCAACTTTTTTCGTCACAGGTCATTATTTAAAAGAGGAAGAAGAACTTATTACAAGAATGATTGAAGAAGGTCACATTGTAGGTAATCACTCGTTTCATCATCCTAGTTTGCCTAAAGTTTCCGACGAACGTCTGGAAAAAGAAATAAAATCACTTGAACAAGCATATGAAGAGCAGACAGGTCGTAACGATATGATCTATTTGCGCCCACCTAGAGGCACATTTAGCGAACGGACTTTGGCTAAAACATCAGAAATGGGGTACACGAACGTCTTTTGGTCTCTAGCTTATAAGGACTGGGAAACCGATCAGCAAAAAGGTCCTGATTATGCATATGATAAAATCATGAGCAGAATTCACCCTGGTGCCGTCATGCTTTTGCATTCTGTTTCCAGTGACAATGCAGAAGCGTTGCCTCGGGTAATAGATGAGTTGGAAAAGCAAGGTTACACGTTTAAAAGTCTCGATGAATGGCGGATCAAACAAGAGATGCTGTTTCAGTGATATGTAAAAAGGTAGGCGTGCCTGCAATGGGCACACCTACCGGAACCAAAGTCATCGGAACTAACGAGATTTGTTTAGTTTGCCATGCTCATTTCTCCTAGTGCTTGGGCAATCGTCTCTAGTGTTTTTACGTCGGTCACATCAAAAGCAATCGCTTCTCTGCTTCTTACTACCATGATTCCAACGGCTTCGTTGGAAGAGTTTTTCAAAGGGAATTTCAATTCTCCGTTTGCTTCCCACGATAAATCGTCTTCCACATCGGAAGCGGCCATCAGCCTCATCGTTTCTTCTCTCTCGAAATAATAGATGCCAACCCAATCGATATAAGGAACATCTTCTTGCAACGCCACTGTAGTCATTTGAAGTAACTCGGATAACTCTTTCTTTTTATATACCTCAGACAGAATTTTTAATGAAGCAAGATCTGTAGCAATGGACAATGTAATCTCTCCTATCTATATATAAGAATGCAGAAGTTATTTTAACAGACATGTATGCTTTATGGGGGTTCCAAGTTAAGGAAATCACTGAAATATGGTATGATCTAGAGGCAGAAAGGCGGTGTCTCAATGGATGAGAAGTTCAAGGTGGCTGGGCCATACAATTTTACCCAAGCGCTAAAAAGGTTACAACTAGACCCATTGTTGAAAATTAATATAAAAATAAAAGAGCAACAACTGATCATACCGATATGGGTGAAGGGCCATCCTATCGCTGTTAACATGAAGCAAATAGGCACGTTTGAAGAGCCGTGCTTCCACATTGAAACAAGAGATTATCCCGGCGTTTCACGTGATGAGATTCTTGATCAGCTTTCCCATTTATTTCATTGGAATATACCTTTAGAAAAAGTGGCTGATTTTTTTCAGGACAAAGATTTAGGTCCGTTATTTGAAGAATACCGGGGGACGCCATTTGTATGCGACTTTCAAATGTACGGGTGTTTAATGAAAGTGATCATTCACCAACAATTAAACATGACGTTCGCATTCACTTTGTCAGAGCGCTTTGTAAAAACATTCGGATTCCAGCAAGATGATGCTTGGTTTTATCCAACGCCGGAAGAAGTAAGTGAGTTGGAAGTATCACAACTTCGAGAACTACAGTTTAGTCAGAGAAAAGCCGAATATGTGATAGACACCTCTCGAATGATTGCAGAAGGCAAGCTAGATTTACATGAATTGGCTCAACAGGCAGATGATGAAGTGATTCGAACGCTCGTGAAAATTCGCGGGATTGGTCCTTGGACTGCGGAGAACTTTCTCATGTTCGGATTAGGTAGAATGGACCTTTTCCCTATTCAAGACATTGGGATTCAGAACGGCATGAAGAAGTTTTTTGACTGGGAAGCGAAACCTACCCACGAAACTATGCTTGAAAAGTCGGCGGAATGGAAACCATACCGGACTTATGCTTCTTTGTATCTTTGGGAAAGTATCGAGACGTAAATTAAATTGAGGTGTAAAAAGTGAATCAACCTAAAACGGAATTGAAAATAAATAAAGGTCAAAGGTTCCCATTGACGATCAAGCGAATGGGTATCGATGGCGAAGGAGTAGGTTTTTTTAAGCGACAAGTCGTATTTGTTCAAGGGGCACTTCCTGGAGAAGAAGTTGTGTGTGAAGCGGTAAAAGTATCGCATAAATTCGCCACAGCAAAAATTGTAAAATACCGAAAAAAGTCACCAGATCGAACGACAGCACCTTGCCCCGTGTATGATGAATGTGGAGGTTGTCAACTTCAGCATCTCTCTTACGAAGGCCAACTTCGTGAAAAGAAAGATGTGGTTCGTCAAGCATTTGAACGGTACACGAAAATTGATTTAGAAAAAATCGACTTTCACAACACCATCGGTATGGATGAGCCATGGCACTATCGAAATAAGAGTCAGATGCAAGTAGGTTTAGCGAAAGGGAAAGTCATTGCCGGACTTTATAGTTCCAATAGTCACAAACTGGTCGATATACCGGAATGTATTGTTCAGCATTCACAAACAAACAAGGTTACGCAAACCGTTAAGCAAATTGTGCAGGATTTAAAGATTTCCGTCTACAACGAACGAAAACATAAAGGCTTTCTTCGAACGATTGTCACTAGAGTCGGTTTCAAAACGGGAGAATGGCAACTAGCTCTTGTAACGGCTGAAAAAGAATTTCCTCGAAAAGAACTGTTTCTAGAGGAAGTAAACCGACGGCTCCCTGATGTGACCTCTGTCATACAAAACGTAAACAGTGAGAAAACGTCTCTTGTTTTTGGCGATGAAACCATTGTTTTATCAGGGAAAGAAAAGCTAGAAGAGAAGTTGGGTGAATTTACCTTTCATTTATCTGCACGGGCCTTCTTTCAGTTAAATCCAATTCAAACGGAGAAACTTTATGATGCAGCTAAGAAAGCTGCTGGATTAACAGGAGAAGAAAAT
Organism: Salipaludibacillus keqinensis; assembly: GCF_003226325.1. Classification (GTDB taxonomy): domain Bacteria; phylum Bacillota; class Bacilli; order Bacillales; family Salisediminibacteriaceae; genus Salipaludibacillus; species Salipaludibacillus keqinensis. Next base: position 327,279 of record NZ_PDOD01000004.1, read on the forward strand.
GTGGTTGATGCTTACTGTGGCGTCGGAACAATCGGCTTGTGGGTCGCAGACAAAGCGAAAGAATTACGAAGCATGGATGTGATCGAAGAATCGATTGCTGATGCAAAGAAAAATGCAGCAAATCACAATATAGAAGCGGTGTATGAAGTTGGAAAAGCAGAAACGTGGCTACCCAAATGGGAAAAGCAAGGATGGAAAGCAGATGTAGTGATTGTCGACCCACCTCGTTCAGGGCTTGATTCATCGCTCATTGACACCTTGATTCGAACAACTCCTAAACGAATCGTCTATGTATCGTGTAATCCATCCACATTAGCTAAGAACGTAAAGGATTTATCCAAAGGTGGATACAAGCTAAAAAGCCTTCAGCCTGTCGATATGTTCCCTCAAACGGCACAAGTTGAGAGCGTTGCGCTCTTGGAAAGAAATTAATTTTTTCATGATTAGTTAGGAGGAGCTTATGACATTATGCATCGGAATCATTGGTACGGGTTCGTTTAGCAGACTTCACGCAAAGCTATTATCCAACATGAAAGAAGTTCAAGTTCAGTCTATTTGTGGGACAAGCAGGGAAAAAGCTGAAGATATGGCTTCTCATTATGAAGGTGCTAAAGGATATAATCACTTGGTAGAAATGCTCGATTCAGAAAAGTTAGATGCAGTGTATGTATGTGTTCCCCCTATGGCGCACGGTGAAATTGAGCTTGAATTAATTGGCAGGTCTATCCCTTTTTTCATAGAAAAGCCCCTTGGAGTAGATCAACAGACAGCGGACACTATTTTTAATGAATTAGATAAAACCAATCTTATCACTTCTGTAGGCTATCATTTTAGATATAAAGATTCAGTTCAAAAATTGAAAGAATATCTCGAAGATACATCGATCGGTTTAATTACGGGTCAATGGATGGGAGGTATGCCGGAAGTTTCTTGGTGGAGAAAACAAGAAGGGTCCGGGGGTCAATTTAATGAACAAACTACCCATATTGTTGATTTGCTGAGGTATGTATCAGGTGAAGTAAAAGAGATTTATGCCTGTTACGGAAATACGATTAATCATCAAAAATATGAAGGTGTCACCGTACCAGATGTGGGATCAGTCATAATTAAATTGAAAAATGGTGCAATAGCAAACATATCTAATACTTGTATTTTGCCTAGTAGTGTAGGAGAGATTGGTATGACCTTTTACACGGACAAAGGTATAATTAAGTGGGATCCTGACTCTTTTAATATTATAGAAGCAAGAAGCAAAGAAGAGAAAAGAGATGGTATAGAAGATCCATATTTGATGGAGAGCGAAGCGTTTATTTATGCAGTTAGAACCGGTGATACAACTAGAATTCATTCTACTTATCAAGATGCCTATGAAACTCATAAAATAACTTGCTCAGCGTTAGAATCCTCTCTTCAGGGCATCCCGCTTAAGATATGACAAATTACTGTTTTTAATAGGCTTGAGATATATAGATATGAAAGACGCTTGAGCGAAGGAGACAATATTCATGGATCGGTATCAACGAAACATTACGATCGCTTTGCTAATTGCAACGTTTTTAGCTGCGATCGAAGTGACGGTGATTAGTACAGCGATGCCGGGGATCACGCAGGATCTAGGTGGATTGGATTTAATAAGTTGGGTTTTTGCCATTTACTTATTGACGTACGCAGTCATGACACCGATTTTTGGAAAACTGGCAGATTTATTTGGCAGAAAGAAAATATTCATTACCGGAGCAATCATCTTTTTACTTGGCTCAGCATTATGTGGGTTTTCTCAATCGATGGAACAATTGATTTTGTTTAGGGCGGTACAAGGGATTGGTGCAGGAGCATTGATGCCCATGACCTTCACAATTGTGGGGGACATATTCAAGTACGAACAAAGGGCAAAAGTACAAGCGATTATAGGGTCTGTATGGGGCATTGCTGGGATTACTGGGCCATTGGTCGGCGGTTTTTTTGTTGATTATTTAACCTGGCATTGGATCTTTTTTATTAATATCCCATTCGGTTTGTTATCCATGTTTTTAATTAATAAATTCTTAGATGAATCGATCGAGAAGAGAAAACGCTCAATCGATTACGGAGGCGCGGTCACTTTCATAATTGGAGCGGGTGCTTTACTGTATGCGCTCTTATCTGGAGGGAATGAGATTGCTTGGAATGATAGCCTTATGTTTGTTTTGTTTGGAACTGCAATTTTATTCTTGGCAGCTTTTATAGTCTTCCAGTTGAACGTGAAAGAACCGATGGTGCCCTTTCACTTGTTCAGAAATCGTCACTTATTAATTGCAAATGTGTGTGGATTATTACTAGGCTCTATTTTAATCGGGTTAACCGCTTATTTGCCTTTATGGGTGCAAGGGGTTCTCCTTTTAGCTGCTACTTCATCTGGACTCACATTAATCCCCATGTCCCTAGGGTGGCCGTTAGGATCCTATTTAAGTGGACAATTTATTGTTCGGTTAGGTACAAAACCACTCTCTCTGACGGGAGTGATCATCATCGCTCTAGGAACCTTCTCACTGACATTTATTACACCGAGTACGCCAAATGTTTTTCTAGTTGTGATGATGTTTTTCATCGGATTAGGCTTTGGTTTATCCATGACGATCTTCACTGTCATTGTCCAATCTTCTGTTGATTGGGGCTCCCGCGGCACGGCCGCATCTACAAATACATTCCTAAGGACGTTAGGGCAGGCTTTGGGGATTACAGTGCTAGGAACGGTGTTAAACCAATACATTGGCGGCCATACAAATAACGGGACGAGCGTTGCCCCCGAGATTCTTGCTTCTGGACTTCACTCCGTGTTCATCATATTAGCTTGTCTTGCAGCTTTATGCGTTGTTGTAACCATGATGCTCCCAAAGCTCCAACCAGATTATGAAAAAAACGACTCTGCCTAACATGGAGAGTGCATGATGGGTCATGCTAAGCAGGCGCTACCGGGCGGTAACCCCCTCCCCTCTATAAAAAAATGTAGCACAGACCATGTCCATGGTCTGTGCTACTAATTTTAGTATGTTTTACTGTCTAGCTCGATGAACTTTCAATTGCTTGCCTTTAATAGTCTTGTCTTTCATTTCTTGCAGAACGAGAGATCCCTTTCCATTGAGGATATCGACATAGGTGACTGTTTCTTGAATCGTAATGATTCCAATATCATCAGCCGTAATTCCGTCGATGTTCGTAAGTGTTCCTACGAAATCAACAGCTCTAAGTTTCTTTTTCTTTCCACCGTTGAAATAAAGCTTCATAATGTTCTTAGTTAATTGAGCGCTTTTGTCTTTCTTTAAAGCTGCTTGTGTTGTCATTTTTTCATTGAATGCTGCTTTTGCTCTGGATACTTCACTTGAAGATGGTGCTTCTTTCACTGGGATAGAAAAGCCTACATAACGTTCAATATACGAAATGAATTTGGACTCGTGTGGTGTGGCAAAAGTAATCGCTTTTCCTGTCTTTCCAGCGCGCCCTGTTCTTCCAGTTCGGTGTACATAGCTTTCCTTTTCTAATGGAACATCGTAATTAATAACAAGGGAGATATTATCAATATCTATCCCTCTTGCAGCTAAATCCGTAGCCACTAAGTATCGGAACTTTCCTCTTTTAAACTCCTCCATTACAGTGAACCTGTCTTTTTGGTCAAGCCCGCCATGGATTTTTTCGCAGGAGTATTGAGCCAGCTTTAATTGGCTGAAGACGTGATTCACCTGTTCTTGGGTGGCACAGAACACGATGCAACTATCGGGGTTCTCAACCACAGTAACATCTTTTAAGAGCTGGAACTTGTCATCTTTTTTCACTTCATACAGCACATGTTCAATATCTTGAGTTGTTGAACCGGTTCCACTGACTTCGATTTCAACAGGGTCATGCATGTATTTATGACAAAGACTTTCTACATCTGCCGGGATCGTTGCTGAAAACATTGACGTAGCTCTTTCTTGTGGGAGTTCTTGAATGATGGATTCTACTTGATCAATAAAGCCCATGTTTAACATTTCATCCGCTTCGTCAATGACTAAATATTTTATTTTATCTACAAGTAGTGTTTCTTTCTGGATATGATCAAGGATCCTACCAGGTGTTCCGACGACTACATGTGTTTTTTGTTTTAATTCTAATTTTTGACGGTCAAATGGTGATTTGCCGTAAATAGCCGCAGCCTTGACACGTTTGAATCTGCCTATATTAGAAATGTCTTCTTTTATTTGTGTGGCAAGCTCACGGGTAGGGGTAAGAATTAACGCTTGTGGCTTATTTTCTTCCCAATCTACCATGTCACAAATTGGGATGCCGAAAGAGGCTGTCTTCCCGCTTCCTGTTTGAGATCTGACAATAAGATCTCTTCTATCTAATGCTTGGGGAATCACTTGACTCTGGACATCTGTCGGAGTGTGATATTTCAACCCCGCTAGTGCTTGTTTAATGTCGTTACTAATACTCAATTCATCGAAACTAGTTATATTCATTAATTAACCTCTTTTAATTTTGGATTATCAAACATACGATCTCGTTAATTCGTTTTATTCATGGTTGAAAAGTAAAACTGTATATACATATCATACTACTGAATGGATGATGAAGGGCAACTTTCTTGAAATTTCTTCTTACAAATAAAGAGCTGGCCACTTATACATCAATCCTCTCACCAACTATTTTTTGCTTAAGATAGTAAAACTATTCTTGATGGTGTAGTTGGGGTAGTGTCATAGTTAAATTGAAAAACTTAAGGATATCGTAACTGATTTAAATCTTTTTTTCGCTCCTCATCTTTATATTTAGCATACTTCTCTTTTGTTAGTTTCAGCATTTTTTCAGGGTTTTTGTGTTTAACAATCGGCATGGCAAGTAAGGCTGATCTCAATTTTTCCTCGTTTCGTGCCATCTCTAAGAAAAACACCCGATGATTTTGTTTCATGTCGTCCCACAAGCCTTGATTCTTCATTTCTTCAATCCATGCACTTAATACTTCAAAGTTTTCAGCAGTTTCTTTCATAATTTCATACTGAATAATTTCCAATGAGGCACTCGTATGAATGGCAAGGTCCAGTTCCTCATCAGAAATTGGACGTTTCTGTCGTTGTAACCTAGATAAGTGGCTGAAAAAGTGTTCGAAAACGTCTTTAAACTCCGTTTGTTTGTCGTATAAAGTTTGTATCAATGTCTGACCTTCTTCTAAGGCAGCTGCACTTTTAGTAGCTGACAGTTCCAAAGGTGCTTGGAAAAATGACGGATGGATACTGACTCTAGGTTGACCAGTGGAGTGAATATGATTCATCAGTCTGTAAAATAGAAACAAGGGTTGATGAGCTTTTTTTGCTTCCTGAGTAAGGGAATCTTTGTCAGATATAATTGCCTCACCTTGGATATAAGAAGATTTCATATAGGCTACTAGAAAATAAAATCGTTCGTTAATTTCCCATGGGAATGGATTAACTGATATTTTTTCGAACCATTTTTTGTGTTTTTTGGCCTTTTTTCTAACTTTATGGATCGATTTTTCCAAAATGATCACCTTCCTGTCCTCGTTTATTTTCCCAATTTCTATGAAAAAAAGATATGTATATAGTTTTATAGAAATGCGAACAAGTGTTTGCTATAATAGGTATTGCAACTATATAAAGCAAGGTGGCGGCTGTTCCCCTAAATAGGAAGGGGGTGAGGCTTTGACGTCATACGAAGCACTGAGTCTGATCTCGCAATTCAGTCTAGTGCTGATTGCGGTCTTTACACTAGTCGTAACCACTGTCGTCTATTTAAACAAAAAGAAATAGCCACCCTGTCGCCAAAGTAAGGTGTCTATTTCTAATAGTACTTTAAAATGTTGGTCAGCCGCTATCACGGCGGCAATATGGTTGCTTTTACTGGGCGTTGCAGCGCCCAGTCTTTTACGTATGGATGATAGTATTATTATACATGAAAAGAACGATTCAGGGCAATTGATCTTATGATTTATATATTTCCAATCCGAGGGGAAGTCATTTCGTGTGACTCTTATTTGACGGGGCATGACGGAGAATAGCCTAGTGACTATTCTCTCAATAAGGGTGCTAATGCTTACTGGTTGGTGAAGTTTATGTGAAGTTTCTCAACCTAATGGAAAGTGAATACAAATTCATGTATGATTACTTTGCAAACACGTTTAGGATAATAAATTTGAAATCATACATGAGGTGAACAAGATGAGAAAAATAGTGTTATCGATCATTGTTATTAGTTTCATTGCAGTTATGTCTGCATGTGGAGAATCGGAACCAGAGAATTCTGGTGCTACAAATGTGAACGATATTAATTTAGATCCTTTAGCAGCTGAGTTGAACATTCCTGAATCAGCTGAACCGGGAGATGAATTGGATCTTCAAGCTTATGTTACTCAAGGTGAAGAGGTTGTAGATGACGCAAGTGAAGTCATTTTCGAAGTATGGATAGACAGTGAGAAAAGCGATAGTGTCATGATTGAAGCAGATCTTCCTGGAGAAGAGGGAATTTATGAAGTTTCACATGAATTTACTGAAGAAGCGGTGTATATGGTTCAGCCCCACGTAACAGCAAGAGGCAGCCATGTCATGCCTGTGGGAGAAATTATTGTAGGTGACCCGGTTCAAGAAGAAACAGAAGGGGAAGAATCCAACGACCACAACCACAACCATAACGAAGATAATCATGGTCATAACGATGCTAACCAAGATCATGACCATGGAGACCATAGTCATGATCACGGACACCTTCACGAAAGCTTAAGTTTGGATTGGAAAACGAACGAGTCAGCATCGGTTGAAGAGGAAGTGTCTTTGCAGGTGGAAGTTGAATGGGAAGAAGCATCATGGGTGAATGGAGAAGTACAGTTTGAAGTGTGGAAACATGGAGATGACCGGCACCAGTGGATTAGTGCTGAAGAAGTAGAAGACGGTCTATATGAAGCGGTTCATGAGTTTGAAGAGCCTGGTGAACATCATATCATGGTTCATCTTGAAGATGATGAAATCCATGAACATGTCCAATATTTATTAGAAGTAGAATAACAGACTTGAAACCCCCGTCCTGGAAAAGGATCGGGGGTTTTGTTTGTTGTTCCGAAACGATAGATTTTTGAGTTGTGAACGACAAGACTGTTAAAAAAATTGATATCTACACACTCATATAAAATGCAAAGTACGTTCTGTATTCCGTTCAGGGCCTACTGTATCCAGTTTGAACGGTTTTGTAGTCGGTTTGAGAGGGTCTGTAGCCCGTAGGCCGACCGGTAGCCGGTTTGGGTTTACCTGAACCAAGTAAAGTGAGGCAGACTATACCTTGAACTAAAAGGTTGAGTTATGAAAAAACGGGTAGACAAAAAATAAAGACGATCATGAACTTTTCTGTAATTCCTTATCGACTTTACTATCTTGTATATACAAGTTATAATTTAACCAATAAAAGGTGTAAAGGTTTTCCTTAGCACAACTAACGGAGGGATTCATAAAATGAGCGAACAAATGAGTGAATGGTGGAGAAAGTCAGTAGTGTACCAAATTTACCCAAAGAGCTTTAATGATACGATGGGAAATGGTGTTGGTGATATTCAAGGGATTATCGAAAAATTGGACTATTTGAAAGAATTAGGTGTGGATGTTATTTGGCTCACTCCAATATACGAGTCGCCACAAAAGGATAATGGATACGATATAAGTGACTATTACAGCATTCATGAAGAGTATGGCACGATGGAAGACTTTGACCGTCTTCTCTCTGAAGCCCACGACCGAGATTTGAAAATCATTATGGATATTGTTGTTAATCATACGTCTACCGAGCATCGCTGGTTTAAGGAATCTGCTTCAAGCAAAGATAACCCTTACCGAGACTATTATATTTGGAAAAATCCGATTGATGGAAAAGAACCGACGAATTGGCAATCCAAATTCGGAGGGAACGCTTGGAAGTACGACGAAGAAACAGAGCAATACTACTTGCACTTGTTTGATGTGACGCAAGCAGATTTAAACTGGGAGAATGAACAAGTTCGTAATGATGTATACGAAATGATGAATTATTGGTTTGATAAGGGCGTAGACGGCTTCCGACTTGATGTCATTAACCTTATTTCGAAAGATCAGCGTTTTCCTAATGATGATGGTTCTGTAGCACCTGGAGACGGTCGTAAGTTTTATACAGACGGGCCTCGAGTACACGAATATATGCAGGAAATGAATCGTGAAGTTTTCTCTAAGTACGATGTCATGACAGTAGGAGAAATGAGTTCTACAACTGTAGATCACTGTATAAAGTATACTCGTCCTGACCGAAATGAATTAAGCATGACGTTTAATTTTCATCATTTAAAAGTTGATTATCCTCATGGTGAAAAATGGGCGATTGCAGACTTTGATTTTCAAGCACTGAAACAAATTTTATCGAAATGGCAATCGGAAATGCATCAAGGAGGCGGATGGAATGCCTTATTCTGGTGTAACCATGATCAACCACGTGTTGTCACAAGGTATGGGAACGATGGTAAATATCATAAGGAATCGGCGAAAATGCTGGCAACGACTATTCATATGATGCAAGGAACACCGTATATATATCAAGGTGAAGAATTTGGAATGACTAATCCGAAATTCTCTTCCATTGATGATTACAGAGATGTTGAGACATTAAACCTTTATGAATCGAAAAAGCAAGAAGGCATGGATGATCAGGAAATTCTTAAAGTGATTCAAGCTAAATCACGTGATAATTCCCGTACACCCGTCCAATGGAATAATGAACAGCATGGCGGTTTTACAGAAGGAACTCCTTGGATCCCTGTTGCAAACAACTACGAAACGATTAATGCTGAAGCAGCAGTGAAAGACAAAGAATCCATTTTTTATCATTACAAGAAACTGATCCAGCTTCGTAAAGAATTAGATATTATTACTTATGGAGATTATCAGCTAATTTTAGAAGACGATGACCGTTTGTTTGCTTATGTGCGCAATTATAAGAACGAAAAACTACTCGTGATTAATCATTTTTATGAGGGAGAGGCGACATTTAACCTGCCTAAAGACATTGATTTAGCTGATTATGAAGTTGAACTGCTTGTTTCGAATGACCGAGTGGATGCTAGCTTGCAGGAATCGATGTTGATTAAACCTTACGAGTCATTAGTTTATCATTTGAAGAAAGCATGATAAGATTGGTTTGGTGATGCCCATGCAAAATAAATATTTACAAATTTATCGAGAGATTGCAGATAATATTAGAGAAGGTAAGTATCCTGCTCATTCGAAACTGCCATCTGAACATGATTTGTTGAGAGATTATTCTACATCGAGAGAAACGATCCGCAAGGCGCTTAACCTTCTTTCACAAAATGGTTTTATCCAAAAGGTTCAAGGAAAAGGATCCATTGTGTTGGATGCGCGCAAATTTGATTTTCCCATTTCCGGTCTAGTTAGTTTTAAAGAATTGGCGGGGAAAATTGGTGAAAAGCATCAAACTCATGTCGAAGAACTGGAACTTATCACGCCTGATGAAGAAATCAAGCAGCAGTTGCATTTAAAAGATAGTCAACATGTATGGAAAGTTCATCGTGTTCGAGAAATTGATGGAGAGCGCATTATCCTAGATAAGGATTATTTTAATCAAATGTACGTGGAACATTTAACGAAAGAGATTTGTGAAAACTCGATTTACGAATATATTGAAAATGAATTGGGTATGACGATTAGTTTTGCAAAAAAAGAGATTATTGTCGTTGAACCTACAGAAGAAGATCGGCGACTGCTGAAGTTAGATGGATTTTACAATGTAGTCGTAGTAAAGAACTATGTATATTTCGATGATGCCAGTCTGTTTCAATACACGGAATCAAGGCATCGCCCTGATAAATTTAAGTTTGTAGACTTCGCTCGAAGAACTCATGGATAATTTAAATGATAGCCGTTGATTAGGAAGTGTTTCCTGATCAACGGCTTTTTGTAAAAAAAATAGGTTTGAATAGGTGCAAGGATTATCACTTTTCTCATAAGAAAAAGACCTGATATAAATCAGGCCTTCTGTTGAGATTTCTACCTATTTTTTCAAGATTTCTACAATCGTTGATCTAAGAGACTGATCGTGGACGGTTTTATTCAACCACTGTTTAGATGAGTCGTCAGTTTCCCCTTTGGCACGTCTAAATAACTTAACGAGGAGTTGACGAAGTACCGTTGAATAATGAACATGGTCAATCTTCTGAGCTTGCTGCAATATTTTTTCAATGAGGTCTGAATTGTCAATTTCCACATGCTTTACGGCATTAAATAGAAATTCCTCAACAATTCTAGCATGATTAAAGCTTAAGTAGTATTCCGGAACTTCCTCAATAAGTTGCGGATGATCTTGAATATATTCAGCTAACATCGGAATATATGAATCTAACCGATGATGTAACAGATAATGGAAAGATTTCAAAGCATTTGCTTGCTCTAGAGCATCCTTTAAGGCAATCATAATCAATGATTGATCAGATTTACCATCAGCATTCTGAAGGGCAATGAGCCTTGAAGGCCATTGGTGCTTAATATCTTCAAGTAATTCATCCGTTAGTAATTTCATAATGTTTTTATTTTTCATTTTTGCTTCTTCTTTTGGGCGAAGAGCATCTTTTAAATCATCTTGTGTTACTTTATATTGTTTTTTCCGTTCGGCGATTTTTTTGTAACGTTCGAGGATGTCTGTAGATTCAACTGTTGTCTTATTAGACAAATAAAAGGAGTCTAAGAACCTCCCGTTGTAATCTAAAACCGCAAAAATCACAGGTGTTTCTTGGTCAAATAACAAAGCATGAATCTTTCGTTTCCCGCTGAGTTCTTCATATTTTAAAATGTAATGACGCTGGTTGTCTCCGTCTAAAAATACTTTCTTTCCTAAAAAACTAGGTGGTAAAACGGACATATCACTTCACCGTCCCTTTCTGAAATTTGTAATAGTTATGTTTTTTGAAAGATTGATGAAGGATGTTTCACATAAGTATGTAATCTAAACATCGTTCCGAATGATCAAGTAAATAATCAAACCAATCAAGGGGAAAAATAACGTACCGATCAAAATAACAATGCTGAGTTCTTTACTGTTCCCTTTCTTCAATGAATCACGATAAGCCCATATACTTGTAAAAACATTAAGAAGAAAAAGACCAAAGCCGATTAGTAGAAAAAATAAGATCAGACTGCTAAATTCTAACAATGAATAAACTCCTTATTTTTAAGCTCTCCTTCTATCATAACCGTCTTGAGTCTTTTTGTGTAGGTTTCGGTCAAAAAAAATGCTAATATTGAATGGAAAAAGACTAATTTCCCGATAAATAGATAAAAAGTAGCTCTTGTAATCGTATTACAAGGGCTACTTTTAGAATACAGTTATATGTTCTCTTTATTGACACGCTGAGTAGCTGCCTTTGCTCTATTTATTGCTTCACGATCTTCAATATCTGCTAACTCTTCGCTATATTCTACGTCCTTGTTGTCTTCTTTTTTTGATTCCTGTTTGTCCGCTTGCTGGTTTTTTTTCATAAAGCTTCCTTCCTTCTAAATGAGATCTCTGAAAACTGGGGGTTCATACTAAAGGTTTGACTTGGAATTTGAAAATGCTCGGTCTGCAGCTTTAAATGCTGGCTGATAAGACATTTCTTGGGCTCGTGACATTCTTCGTCGTTCATCCTTGTCCTTTCGTACTTTCCTCTCCATTTCATAAGCCTCCTTTAACTTCAGCTATATTTATTGTGACCAAATTCAAAGGAATTTATACGATCTCCAGGTGACGAATATAGAAGAAATAGGCAACGGCTAGTCTTTTAATAAATCAGAAAATGCTTCTTGTAAGTTTGGATACGTGAAAGTGTAACCGTAGTTTTGGAGTTGTTTTGGCAACACTCTCTGCCCCTCTAAAACGAGTACGCTCATTTCTCCAAGAGCAATATGAAGAACCGTACTCGGGACAGGAGCCCAAAATGGACGATTTAATGTGTCAGCTAGTGTTTTACCGAAATCTTTCATTCGCTGAGGTTCAGGGGAAGTGAAATTTACTGGACCTTGTATATCCTTATGATGGATGCAGTGAACGAGGGCTTGAGCCACATCCTCAATATGAATCCACGACATCCACTGTTCACCAGTGCCTAATTTACCTCCAGCAAATAATTTAAATGGAGGGAGCATTTTCTTTAACGCACCGTCTTCAGCATCAAGAACTACACCAAACCGTGTACACACGACACGAACTTCAGGTGGAGCTTTCAATGCTTCTTCCTCCCATTGTTTTACGACATCAGCTAAGAAATCCTCTCCTGGTTCTCGATCTTCTTCTGTAAATGTTTTAGTGTAGGATGTTCCATAGAATCCTACGGCAGAGCCACTAAGAAAAACTGAAGGTTTGTGATCCATTTTTTCAATAATTCGCACTGCTTCTTTTGTAGCCTCAATGCGGCTTTGTAAAATTTCTTGTTTTTTGTCGGATGTCCATCTTCCACTATTTAAGTTCTCACCTGCAAGGTTGATAAGAGCGTCAATGCCATCAAGTTCTTTTTCTGGTTCAGTGCCATCTTTCAGCCATTCTACAAAGGAGACTTGTTTTTCTTCCTGTTTGTTTGATTTATTTCTCGTTAAAATGAATACATGATGCCCTTGTGAAGTTAATTCTTTCGTCACAGCCTGACCGATTAAGCCAGTTCCACCGGTGATTGCTACTTTCATTGGATCGCCTCCTGTTTTAATATGTACTTATGTACTCTTTTTCCTTTTATAAAGGATTGTCAAACGTTTTATAACACATAGGAGCTCCTTGCACGGCAGCAACTCTGAAGATAGCCCGTGTCACCACAACTTAGTTTTTAAAAAAGGATGAGAGATTATGCCGGTTATTACTAAAATTACTGCAGCAAAGAAAACAAAAGGACGTTATCATATTTATCTTAAGCGAGGAGAGGGTGAAGAATATGCCTTTTCTGTGTCTGAAGATGTTCTGGTTAGTGAGCATTTAACGAAAGGAAAAGAACTTACTAAAACAGACATATCTAACTTAAAGGATAAAGACGATGTTGATAAAGCGATGCAGAAAGTGTTGAATTATTTGTCTTATCGGATGCGATCGGAGACAGAGGTTATCCGCTACCTTAAAGATCTAGAAGTGGCTGAAGAAGATATCACTAGGATGGTGAAAAGGTTGAGAGAATTGGATTTCATTGATGATCAACGATTTTGTGAAGCCTTTGTAAGAACGAAAAGGGATACGGCTAAAAAAGGCCCTTTATTAATTGAGCAGGAACTCTATCAAAAAGGGGTAAGTAAAATCAATATAGAACAGGCAATGAAGCAATATTCTGAAGAGCTACAATTAGAACATGCAACTGCCATGGTAGAGAAAAAGCAGTCTTCTTATAAAAAAGAAAGTCTGAAAAAGAAACAGCAAAAATTAATGCAATTCATTATTCAGCGAGGCTATCCTCATTCAATCGCTTCAAAGGCTGTTCAATTAGCCGAAATCGAAGAAGATCCAGAACTAGAATGGGATGCAGTAGATAAACAGGGTGAAAAAGCTTGGAGAAAATATGAGAAAAAAGAATTGTGGGAACGAAAGCAAAGAGTGAAACAATACTTATATGGGCGTGGATTTACAGCAGATAAAATAGACGAATGGATTGAACACAAGCTGGAATCAGATGAATGAAATGATAATTTGACTGAGGAGATTCAAAACAGCAAGCGGAAATCCCTGAGATGGTAGACAAACCTCTACAGGGAACGACTTGAAGAGGCTAGACAAAAAGATTTCATTAAAAAATTTATTGAAAGCGCTTTAAAAATAGAAACAAAATCGCCATCTTTTTATTGTGAAACAATGCACATACAGTGTTAAAATAAACGTATAAAGATTCTTTGCCCACCTTTGAGAGAACAGAAAGGATAATGTTTATGACTACTATTGTCGCCCTTACACCTATTATTGCCGTCATGTTATTTCTAGTTGTGCTAAAAATGAGTGCCGTTAAAGCAATGACCATTAGTTTAGTCGCCACAGCTGCGTTAGCACTTTTATACTGGCAAGTTCCTGTAATTATTATAGCAGCATCTACTATTGAAGGTATTATTATCGGTCTTTCTATTTTATATATTGTGTTTGGAGCCATCTTACTATTGAATACGTTAAAGTTGTCAGGAGCAATCGATACGATCCGAACAAGCTTTATGGGGGTATCGGCTGACAGACGAGTACAAGTTATCATTATTGCTTGGCTGTTCGGGGCATTTATAGAAGGGGCGGCTGGCTTTGGAACACCTGCTGCCATTGCGGCACCGCTGCTTGTAGCTTTAGGTTTTCCAGCACTTGCTGCAGTTGTATTGGCGCTTATTGCTGATAGCTCCCCGGTTTCTTTTGGTGCCGTGGGGACACCAGTGATAGTAGGAGTAGATCAAGGGTTACGTGAAGGAGGAGAAATTTCCCCTGTTGTTCAGCCCTATATAGATTCCAGCGGAGGAATGGCTCCATTTATTCAAGATATCGCTTCACAAATTATGCAAATTGATATCTTTGTAGGGTCGTTAATGCCCTTAATTATGGTGATCATATTGACTCGTTTTTTCGGTACGAACCGGTCTTGGAAAGAAGGATTAGCTGTTTGGAAATTCGCCTTGTTTGCAGGATTAAGTTTTACTATACCCGCTTTAATCGTTGCAACATTTTTAGGGCCTGAATTCCCGTCTATTTTTGGAGGGCTAATTGGACTGGCCATTGTTGTCCCGGCAGCAAAGAGAGGTTTTTTACTTCCAAAAGAATCATGGGACTTTGCCAAGGAAGAGGATTGGCTGGAATCTTGGATTGGGAAAATTTCTACTGATGGAGACGATCAGCAAAGTACAAGGAAACTTTCTTTGATTCGAGCATGGATACCTTATTTGTTAGTAGGGTTAATTCTTGTGCTAACCCGACTTGAGGCGTTGCCTTTTAGGGAAATGTTACAAAGCTTTTCTGTTGGCTGGAATAATATTTTAGGAACGGCCATTAGTGAACAATTGCAACCACTTTACATTCCAGGCTTTGTATTTATATTAGTCGTTTTAATAACCGCATTCGTTCATAAAATGAATCCAAGACAAGTGAAGTTATCTTTTACACGATCTGGTAAAGCCGTTGTTGGTACGGCCATTACGCTATTTACAGCAGTTCCGATGGTTCGTATTTTTATTAATTCTGGGGAGAACGCTAGTGGTCTTGAAAGTATGCCTATTGAGTTAGCAAACACGGTCTCAGCGTTAATGGGCAGTGGATGGCCAATTATGGCCCCACTCATCGGAGCATTAGGTTCATTTATTTCTGGAAGTGCTACGTTTAGTAACATGATGTTCAGCTTGTTCCAATCAAGTGTAGCAGATCAGATTTCAGCAGATCCTAAATTGATCTTGTCGTTACAAGTAATGGGATCAAACGCAGGGAATATGATTTGCGTTCTAAACGTTGTTGCTGCAGCCTCTGTTGTAGGGTTAGTTGGTCGAGAAGGGGCAATTATTAGAATGACAATTTTGCCGATGCTATATTATTCATTTTTCGCAGGGACGATCGGGCTCATTTTATCACTTCTTTGAATCCGATTCGATTTGCTTCGCTAGAGTCATCTACAGAACAGAAAAGTCTAGAATATCGTTCATACAATGAGTAATTAGGTAGTTCCTTTGAGACAGAGGACTACCTTTTTCATTGTCTATGACAACCAGTTAAAAACTTTAAGGATCTACAGATCTCATAGAAGGTGTTAGTAGCAGGAATGGTCTCTTTTCTTTTACATCCAAAGGAAAAACTTTATAATGAGAGTAACAACGATCGTTTGAAAAAGGAGAATGTTTCATGGACCAAAAATTTAGTCGAATGTCAATGGCTGAACTTCAGCAGGAAATTGCGGAGTTAAAAGTAAAAGCACAAAAAGCTGAACAAATGAGTATGGTAAATGAATTTGCTGTTTATGAGCGTAAAATGCTGATGGCTCAAGCTTATTTGATGGATCCAGATGAGTTTCATTCTGGGGAGAAATATGAGTTGAAAGACAGTCCAAACGAATTTTTCCACATAGATTATATGAACGGTGTATTTGCATGGGGATACAGAAATGGTGGAAAGGAACAAGAAGGGGTCCCTATATCCATTTTAGGCGAGAGAATAAAATAGAGGGAATTTCTGGTATTGTATACCATTATTCCCTCTTAAAGGATGCTACGTTCTTTTGCGCATTTCAACTTCTAATATTTGATTATGCAAACTTTGTTCTGTTTCACCATTTACTTGATGGAAAGAACGTTTAGGATTCGCTCTTGGCGATTGGAATGGATCTGCATACAAAGATTTCAGCGCTTTTCGATGGTGAGATTTGACCACTGAAAAAAACCTCCTTAAAAATGAAGTTTCAAGCTTTTTCTAACTGCTATCATTCATGTTGGTTTTTTCCACTTTCTCTCATTCGCTCCTGCGGATGATCTTTAATTGAGCCATTAGGACGCTTAGATGCGAACCTTGCCATTTCTCGCTTATCCTTACTAAGGGAAATTCGAGAAGATAACTCTCTGTTGTTATTACGCAAAAGGTGAACCTCCTTTTTTGATGGGGGAGTCTTAGTATTTCCTGAAATCAACTGAATTGATCTGAGAAATATTTGAAAGGAGTGAAAGTTATGCATGATTATTTTGAAAGATTGACGAATCGGCTATTAGAACAAAATGATAATCTTTCTTATTCAGAAGCACGAACGTGGGTTGAGTTACTATGGGAAGATTTTGAAGCCACATATGCGAAATCAGGTCGGAATTATCAGGGGAAAGAAATGACGGAAAGAATTTTAAATCAATGGATCGATAATCACGGCTCTAGACTGCACGAAATATTACTTGAAAAGCCAAAGTACCGTGAATGGTTTGATAAAAAGAAGTTTTACCATTGATCCTCACAAATTATCCTCGGAAAAAAAGGTGCCATGCGAACTGTGTTAACTGTTCTCATGGCACCTTTCCATTACGACTGGTTCGCTGGTACATGTAATTTCCGTTTAAGTGTATCTGTATTGTATATCCAGCCTGTATAGGAATTTAAGACCGATAAATTTTCATCTAGACGTACGATTGCTACGAAAGGGTAGTATCCTTTGCTACGGTACCGTAAATCAACAAATTTCACTGAATATCCATGTCCTTCAATAGAGACGGCCCAACGATAAGCAGGGGAAAAGGATAAAAAGGCCGATAAATTTTTATCTTGTTTTGCAGCTTCAATGATTTGATCATTAGGGATCGGTTCAAATGGATAAGATTCAAAATAAGTGATCGTGCCTTTTCTTGATTCTGCAACGTACATCATACTCTGAGTTCGGACGACGACATGCCATAAATTCCACTTAAATGTAGGAGAGGTGAAAATATGAGTAGCGTCAGGATGAAATGATTTAACTTTCTTATATACCTTCCTTTGAACGCTGATTCTCCATAAATAGTAAAGGATGATGACGCCAAACATCCACAAAAATGTCCAACCGGGATTATAGCCGAACCGCCAAAAGGTGATAGCTACAATATGGGCGAGGAAAATAAACGGGTCAAATATATTTATGATACCTAGTGCTAGCCATTTTGGGTAAAATGGTGAGAAAGCTTTTGTACCGTATGCATTAAAAATATCTACAAATACGTGGATGAAGACAGCAAAGAAGGTCCACGCCCATAAATGGTATAAGTTTAAATTCGGCATGATTAAATAAAGAAACAATGTAATCAATGTTGGCCAAATAAACCAAAAAGGAATAGAATGTGTCACTCCTCTATGGTTTCGAATATAAGTAGCATTGTTCCGTAATTTAAGAACAGTGTCAAAGTCTGGAGCTTGTGACCCAATAAGAACCCCTATCATGGCAGCTTGAGTCATTTCCGGATTCCCGGCAACAACAGGGTCAAGAGTTGCTAAACCACCTATGGCTATTCCCATGACGACATGGGTTCCAGTGTCCATGTATTTCCCTCCTAGCCAACATTTGAGTATATAGGTATGATAATTTATAGTATCATGTGTATTCACTCGTTTCAAAAAGAAACAACCTTTATCCTATTCATACCCTATTAGACCCTCTTTCAAAAGGAGAATATTTCATGAAAACAAAAGATAACCATAAATTTCAACAAGATCTACTTGCATGGTACGACGAAAATAAACGGGACCTTCCTTGGCGAAAAGAAAGGGATCCTTATAAAATCTGGGTTTCGGAAATTATGCTCCAACAAACAAGAGTTGATACTGTCATTCCCTATTTTCAACGGTTTATGGATTTATTTCCGACTATACATGATTTAGCTGAAGCGGAGGAAGAGACAGTGTTAAAGGCTTGGGAGGGATTGGGGTATTATTCTAGAGCAAGAAACCTCCATCAAGCAGTGAAAGAAGTTAGTCAATCATATGGTGGACAAGTTCCTAAAACCGAAAAAGAAATAGGGGATTTAAAAGGTGTAGGTCCTTATACGGCTGGAGCTATTCTATCGATTGCTTATAATATACCCGCGCCAGCAGTAGACGGAAACGTGATGAGAGTCCTATCAAGAATTTATACTATATACGATGATATTTCAAAAGCTTCAACACGAAAAACATTTGAATCCATCGTTAGGGAACTGATCTCTCAAGACCGTTCCTCAGACTTTAATCAAGCATTAATGGAGCTAGGTGCAATGGTTTGTTCCCCAACGAACCCCTCCTGTTTGTTATGTCCTGTTCAAAATCATTGTTCAGCAAAAGCTGAAGGTGTTCAAGACGTATTACCTGTGAAAGCAAAGAAAAAGCCACCAAAAAAGCTCAAAATGAAAGCGGTGATTCTACGCGATCATGATGGACGTATTCTTATTGAAAGGCGTCCTGACACTGGGCTGTTAGCAAAGTTATGGCAATTTCCCAATATTGAAGCTGAGACAGAAAATCTTGATGATCTAACAGCTTATATCACCACTCTTGGTTTGAAAGCCGATATTACAAATAAAGTTCAGGAAGTGAAGCATGTTTTTTCTCATATTGTGTGGGAAATTAGTGTATATGAAGCGATCGTCAAAGCTGGTCATAGTGATGAACTGTATGACGAGACATTAGGAAGACACTTCGTTCAAGTAGAAGATGTTAACTGGTATCCATTTCCAGTTTCGCATCAGAAAATTATTGATGGTGCTTTAGTTAAAAAGGAGGATTTATGATGGACTTGCAATTAGAAAATAAGAAGGTTCTTGTAACCGGTGGTTCTAAAGGAATTGGTAAAGGGATTGCGAAAGCTTTTATAGCTGAAGGAGCGAACGTGGGGATTGTGGCAAGAAATGAGAAAGATTTACACAAGGCGAAGCGGGACTTACCGGGCGTCCAAGTGTTCCAAGCTGATTTGGCGAATGAGAACGAAAGAACAACGGTATTTAGTCAATTTATTGATACATTTGAAGA
The DNA here is from genome assembly GCF_003226325.1 of Salipaludibacillus keqinensis. Taxonomy (GTDB): domain Bacteria; phylum Bacillota; class Bacilli; order Bacillales; family Salisediminibacteriaceae; genus Salipaludibacillus; species Salipaludibacillus keqinensis. Next base: position 346,737 of record NZ_PDOD01000004.1, read on the forward strand.
CATTGACATTTTAGTTAACAATGTCGGTGGGAGCAGCGGTGGAAAGACAATGGAAACGCCAGTAAATCAGTTTGAAGAGGCTATGCAACTAAATTTCTTCTCCGCTGTTCAATTAAGTCAGCATGCAGCTAAATATATGAGAAAGAAAAAGCAAGGTTCAATTATAAATATTTCATCCATATTTGGCAGAGAGTCCGGAGGTAAACCAACATATAACAGTGCCAAGTCTGCTATGATCAGCTTCACAAAATCATTAGCGGATGAGTTAGTTGAAGACGGTGTTCGTGTAAATGGAGTGGCTCCAGGTTCCATTTTGCATCCCACAGGTAATTGGCAAAAACGATTAGAAGAAAATCCGGAGAAAATTGAGAAGTTCGTCAATGATCAAATTCCGGCCGGAAGATTTGGAACTGTAGAAGAAGTGGCAGATGTCGTCTTATTCCTAGCTTCTGAACGATCACGCTGGGTCATCGGAGCGACAATCAACGTGGATGGAGGACAGTCAAAGTCTAATTTTTAGATGTTAAGATGGTCTCCTAAAAGAATCAGCTCTGTTGCTCACACAGAGTATGAAAACTTGAACAAACTTCGAGGATTCAAAGGGAATAGTTTACATTTATGTTAAAAATAATACCTGATTCCATGAATTCAGGTATTATTTTTAATAGCCAAGCCAAAAAATAACCATTTCGTTACCCGAAATATGTTAAAATGGTGAAAAAATATAAAGGAGACTTACTGATGAAGAATTTAAGTTCTTTGCACAACCCGTATCCTTCTCAACGTATGGTTACATATGGAAGAAATGGAATGGTTGCTACATCTCAGCCTCTTGCTGCCCAGGCAGGGCTTGATGTGATGAAAAAAGGTGGAAACGCCATCGACGCAGCCATTGCCACAGCCGCATGCCTTACTGTAGTGGAACCTACGTCTAATGGAATTGGCGGAGACGCCTTTGCACTAGTCTGGGTAAAGGACAAATTACATGGATTAAACGCTAGCGGTCCAGCGCCTCAAGGGATCTCTATTGAAAAGCTTAAAGAACAAGGTGTAAAAGAAATTCCTAAGTTTGGCTGGACACCTGTTACGGTTCCTGGAGCCCCTTCTGCTTGGGTTGAGTTGTCTGAAAAGTTTGGTAAGTTACCTCTCGAAGAAGTACTAGCTCCAGCTGTAGAGTACGCCAGAGAAGGATTTCCATTAAGTCCTACGCTATCTTACTTTTGGGACAAAGCTGTGAAAGGATTCCAGAAAGTACTGAAAGATGACATGTTTCAACATTGGTTTGATACATTTGCTCCTGAAGGACGTGCCCCGAAAGCAGGAGAGATGTGGCAGTCAGAAGGGCATGCAAACACTCTCGAAGAAATAGGGAAAACAAAGGGTCATTCATTTTATCACGGGGACATAGCTGATCAGATTGATGCTTTTTCTAAAAAACATCGTGGGTACATTCGAAAAGAAGACTTGGCAGCCTATAAACCGGAGTGGGTAGATCCTATTAAAGTTAATTACAAGGGGTATGACGTATGGGAAATCCCTCCAAATGGGCAAGGTCTAATAGCTCTTATGGCTTTAAACACTCTGAAAAATGATTCTTTTCACACAAGAGAAGATATAGACACGTACCACAAACAAATTGAAGCAATGAAGTTAGCTTTTGCTGACGGTGAAAAATATATCACAGACAAAACATATATGAGTCAACATGTGGAAGATATGCTAAGCGAAAGCTATGGAAAAACACGTCGAGAGCTTATCGGTGAAGAAGCACTTCAACCTGAGGCAGGAGATCCATCGTCAAGCGGAACTGTTTATTTAGCGACTGCCGATAACGAAGGAAATATGGTATCGTTTATTCAAAGCAACTATATGGGCTTCGGTTCTGGGTTAGTGGTTCCTAATACAGGAATTTCGCTGCAAAATAGAGGACATAATTTCAGTCTTGATCCTGAACATGACAATGCGTTGCGACCAGGGAAACGGACATTCCATACTATTATTCCAGGTTTTCTAACGAAAGGGAATGAAGCGATTGGTCCATTTGGTGTTATGGGCGGGTTTATGCAACCGCAAGGCCATATGCAAGTTGTTATGAATACAATTGACTTTGGTTTGAATCCTCAAGCAGCACTTGATGCGCCAAGGTGGCAATGGATGAAAGATAAACAAGTATTGTTAGAACACACTGTTCCAAATCATATTGCTCAATCACTTTCTGCTAAAGGGCACGATATCCAACTCACTCACCTTGGAGGTAGCTTCGGACGTGGCCAGATCATCTGGCGAAATCCGACGAACGGAGTATTATCAGGCGGAACAGAAGCGCGTACAGACGGAGCGATTGCTGTATATTAGAAAGGTGCCTAAATGATGAAACAAGCAAATCTGTTTATGGCCTTCTTAAGGGTTGGCCTATTGGGATATGGAGGCGGGCCTGCCTCCATTCCCCTTATTCAAAAGGAAGTTGTAGATAAATACGAGTGGATGACTGACGAAGAGTTCTCCGATATGCTAGCGATTGGAAATACTCTCCCAGGTCCTATAGCTACAAAGCTTGCCGGTTATATTGGATACAGAGTTTCAGGAATTTCAGGGATGTTGAATGCACTTCTAGCTTCGGTTATTCCTACTGTTATCCTAATGATTATATTATTGACTTCGTTAGCCTCTTTTCGTGAATATGATTGGGTTCAAGGAATGACTCGAGGCGTACTGCCGGTTGTGGCAGTCATGTTAGGTGTATTGACATGGAACTTCTTCAAAAAATCCCATACTGACCTAGGCTGGTTAAAAGCCAGTTTACTTGTTATTGCGTCCGTTCTCCTCATCCAGCTAGTAGGAATGCATCCTGCCATTGTAATCGCGGCACTTATCTTATTTGTCTTGCTCAAACCAGCAAGGAAGGCAGGTGAGGAAGAATGATATATTGGGAAATATTTTTAGCTTTTTTTATTCCAGGAATTGTCGGATACGGTGGAGGGCCTGCAACTATTCCACTGATTGAATATGAAGTCGTTCATAGATATGACTGGATGACCATTGAGGAATTTGGTGAAGTGTTAGCCTTAGGGAATGCCTTGCCTGGTCCAATTGCCACGAAGATGGCTGGTTTTATTGCCTTTGAACAGGCAGGAATTCTAGGTGCAATCGTTGCCCTCTTTGCTACTATTGCTCCATCTTTAATATTAATGCTCATTTTATTAAGTGTTTTATTGAAGTTCAAAGATTCACCGAAAGTGAAGCTGTTATCATCCGTCGTAAGGCCAACGATAGCTGTGCTTTTAGGAGCTATGACATTTAGGTTTATGGAAACTTCATACTTAGATAGCGGTTGGCTCCAAACAGGCTTTATGCTTGTTGTGAGTTATGTTTTATTAGAAAAAATAAAGGTTCATCCTGCTTATGTTATATTAAGTGCCCTGATTTATGGGGCTCTGTTTCTCCATTAGCTTGAATGAAAACGTTAATCAAACTGGAGTCTTGTCCCACTTGTCCAGTCGGCTTCCATTTTGGGTAATCCGTTTCGATTGATGATTTCATTGACTATTTCTTTATGGATAGTTACCCCTTCAACGCTCAAATAAGGAGAAATCTGTTGAAACATATGGTGAAAGTAGGCAAGTTCTTTTTCCGTCCAATCAGTTTTTGGTGTCATTGACAATTCAGTCATATCACGACCTACGTACATGGTTACTCAACCCCTCATTTCAATAATAGTTACGAACATATCATCATGTTTCTTGGTATGATTAGCTTTACTATTCACGAGTCATATTATACAAAAAGGTTACTTTGAAAATACAAAGCCCGTTCCAATATTTATGACAAATAGGGAAGATGAGTAGTGCGATCTAAAACAACGTTTAACAGTGCTATACTAAAAAAGCCACAAATATATAAATTAAAGGAGTCATTATTTACATGAAACACTCAACTGAAAAAGTTGCCTTAGTCACTGGAAGCAGCAGAGGTATTGGAAAAGAAATAGCGCTAAAATTGGCTCGTAAAGGCTACAATGTAGTGATAAATTACGCGAGAAGCCGAACAAAGGCGGAAGAAACTGTCGAAGAAATACGTCAACTTGGTCAAAAGGCAATAGCTGTTAAAGCAAACGTGGCTAAACAAGATAAAGTTGAAGAGATGTTTAATCAGATTGACGAGGAATTCGGTCGAATTGATATTCTCGTCAATAACGCCGCTTCAGGCGTATTAAGACCAATTCTTGAAGTAGAAGAAAGCCATTGGGATTGGACAATGAATATTAATAGCAAAGCAATGCTTTTTTGCTCACAAATGGCAGCAGAAAGAATGAAAAAACAAACGTCTGGTGGAGCCATAGTTAGTTTAAGCTCGTTAGGAGCAACGAGATACTTGCCTAACTATACTACTGTAGGAGTATCTAAAGCTGCAGTAGAAGCGTTAACCAGGTATTTAGCAGTGGAATTAGCACCCTTTAACATTCGTGTAAATGCTGTTTCAGGAGGAGCAGTTGATACGGATGCATTGACGCACTTTCCTAACCGGGATGAGTTATTAGACGATGCAAGAAACCGAACGCCTGCAGGTAAAATGGTACAACCGGAAGATTTAGCGAATGCCGCACTATTTCTGTTGTCTGATGAGGCAAGTATGATACGCGGTCAAACAATCATTGTCGATGGTGGAATTTCACTGTTGACCTGATTTGGTTAAAGTAACATTTTTTTGCAGATGTTTTATTTGGATAAGAAATTCCCTCTAGGACATATTAATGTGTGTGGAGGTGATACACATGCAAAACAACCAACAACAAAATGCTTCTAAAACAAATGCTCAAAAAGTAAAGAAGCAAAACCAACAATCTGCTCAAGGGCAAAACTATGAGTTTGCAAGTGAAACAGACGCTCAACAAGTAAGACAACAAAACCAACAGTCTTCACAACGTAAGCAACAAGCTAAAGGGCAACAGCAGCAACAATAACGGATTGCTGCAACAGGATTTCTTCCTCGTGAAGAGTCCGAATGTCTATACCCTCTTCCATAAACGGGAGAGGGCTTTTCTTATTTTGTCACACGGTTTCAGTAAGAAAATAGAGAAGCTTACGGTGGAGTTCTGTTAAAATGGCACAAACAATAGTATAATAAGAAAGATAAGGTATAAGAGCAATTGACCAATTTTAGCGCGGAAGAATATATTCGTTTTAATCTGAAGATAACTTTTTTTCGAGGGAGGAAAAATATGTTTTTCCGACGGAAACGAAAAGACCAACAAAACCAAGCTAAAAAAGAAGTAAAAGAAATTACGGTATCGATTGATGACGTAAGATCTGCTGTGAATAAATTTGCCTTGAAGTTAGATAAAGGTATTTCTTTACGTAGCATTGTATCAGATAATCATGAAATTGATTTTGAACTTTTGCATTCTTATTTAGGTGGCAAACCTGATAGACCCTTTTACATGTCTAAAGAGACATTCGAAATTTTTGAGGATCCTGAATATCCTAAGCATATTGATTTTTGTCAAATAGCATGTGATCAGTATTTGCTTGAAACAGGTGAGGAGCCTTGTATTCCTGGAGACCGTTCGAAGAAAATCAGCTATTTTAAGTTACAAAATTATCTTATACAAAAACCTCCCTTCGATTTGTATTTGGACTCTAATGATCGGATGGTGACCCATAGGAAGCCAACAGATCAAGAGAGAAAGGAGTAGCATTGTGGAATTTCCTAAAATAGGCAGTAACATTGAAGTTCAAAGCTATAAACATAACGGGCTGCTTCATCGTGTCTGGGAAGAAACGATCATTTTAAAAGGAACGACACAAGAAGTCATTGGTGGGAATGATCGCATTTTAGTGCAAGAATCTGATGGACGCCAATGGAGAACAAGAGAACCGGCGATATGCTACTTTACCGCCCATCATTGGTTTAATGTCATAGGGATGATCCGTGATGATGGTATTTACTATTATTGTAATCTTGGAACTCCGTTCACATATGACTCAGAAGCATTAAAGTATATTGATTACGATTTGGATATTAAAGTCTTTCCTGATATGACATATAAATTATTAGATGAAGATGAGTTTGCTTTACATAAGAAACAAATGAATTATCCTGATGAAGTGGAAGTCATATTAAGAAGAACCGTAGACGAGTTGGTATCATGGGTCAGTCAGCAAAAAGGTCCCTTTGAACCGGGATTTATTGAGTATTGGTATGAGCGTTTTTTACATCATCGATAATTTATCGAATGAAAGAGTGGAGCGGTTAGAATATAATCAAGCTCCCTCTTCTTTTTATTTGTCCACTAATATACAGTGGAAATTCAGTGTTAAATATCACCGTTTGACAAAAAATAAAGGTGTTTGAAAAAGAAGCGTAAATCGAAGGGAATAAGTCTGTAAATACAGAGATCGGGAACTTACATGCATAAATGAATTAAAGTAAGTCCTGAAATCAAGCAGTCATAACTTAAAGTTTGCTGGTTGGTTAGCAAGGAGATGTTCTATTTGGAAAGTATTAAACGCTATATGGAGTTTGTAAAGCCCTATTGGAAAGCCATCACACTTACGGTCATTATAGGGATGTTTAAATTTGGTATTCCATTAATGATCCCTCTCATTTTAAAATATGTTATTGATGATATTATTGGGGCAGAAGGTTTATCCACTAGTGAGCAACTTAACACATTATATTGGCTTATTGGGATCGTCCTGGTTGTATTTGTAGTGTTTCGCCCACCTATTGAATATTACCGTCAATATTTAGCACAATGGACTGGGAACAAGATTTTATACGATATTCGTGAAAATTTATTTGTCCATCTCCAAAAGCTAAGTTTAAAGTTTTATTCTAACAGGAAATCAGGGGAAATTATTTCGAGAGTTATTCATGATGTAGAACAAACGAAGAATTTTATCATTACTGGCATGATGAACATCTGGCTCGATGTGTTTACTATTATAGTTGCCATCGTTATCATGATGACGATGGATGTATGGTTAACACTAATTGCGATTTCATTACTTCCCCTTTACGGATTTGCCATTAAATATTTTTTCTCGAGGCTTCGCAATTTAACAAGAAGGAGATCGCAAGCTTTGGCTGAAGTGCAAGGTCATCTCCATGAACGGTTACAAGGAATGAACGTCATTCGTAGCTTTGCCTTGGAGGATTACGAACAAAAGGAGTTCGACCGACAAAATGAGAACTTTCTTTCCAAAGCCATTGATCACACTAGGTGGAATGCGAAAACTTTTGCTGTCGTGAATACAATTACTGATATTGCACCGATTATGGTGATTGGTGCTGCTGGTGTTTTAGTCATTCAAACAGGATTGACAGTTGGAACAATGGTCGCTTTCGTAGCTTACATGGACCGTCTTTATAACCCTTTGCGGAGATTAGTCAATTCTTCCACAACATTAACTCAATCTATCGCCTCGATGGATCGAGTGTTTGAATTAGTTGATGAAAAGTATGATATCACCGACAAAAAAAATGCTGCTCCTTATTCTTATCCTCAAGGGGAAGTAATCTTTGACAATGTAGGATTTAGTTATATTGAAGGTGAACCTGTTCTAAAGGAGGTCAGTTTCCGAGTGGAACGGGGTGAAACGGTTGCTATTGTCGGTATGAGTGGCGGTGGAAAAAGCACAATTATGAGTCTTATTCCACGGTTTTATGATGTAACGGAAGGACGTATCCTTATAGACGGAAAAGATGTCCGTGACTACCAAGTCCGTTCATTACGAGATCGGATAGCGATGGTTCTCCAAGACAATATTATCTTCAGCGATTCAGTCATGTTTAACATCCGCATGGGTCGTCCAACAGCATCAGACGAAGAAGTATATGCTGCTGCAAAGGCTGCAAATGCAGATGAATTTATTCGAGGGCTTCCTGAAGGATATGAGACAAACATAGGGGAGCGAGGAGTCAAATTGTCTGGCGGCCAAAAACAACGAGTCGCTATTGCTCGTGTCTTCTTGAAGAGCCCAGAGATTCTAGTTTTTGATGAAGCTACAAGCTCATTAGATCTAGAAAGTGAGAGCCTCATTCAGCAGTCTCTGTTCCGACTGGCAGAAGATCGGACCACATTCATTGTCGCTCATCGTCTATCTACGATTACTCACGCTGATAAAATCATCGTCATAGACCATGGTCGTTTAGCTGAAGCTGGTACACATGATGAACTCATGAAAAGGCAAGGAGCTTACTATAATCTTTTCCAAGTGCAACAATTGACTTAAACATACGAAAAAAAAGCGCCCCAAGGGGACGCTTTTTTTTTCGTTAACAGGTGGTAAGAACTTAACTGTAAGGAGAATATCAACAGCCCGGCACTAAATCAACTAGAACATCTCCCGCTCTCGAATCTTCACTTCATTGTCTTCAGTATGATAGGTGAAGAATCCATCTACGAGGCGGTCTAAATGCTCCAGTTCCTCGCTATATTCAATAATGAGAGCAATAACTGGAAGAAAGTGGATCCAGTCATCTTGTTCTATTTGCTGGTCCGAGTGATAGGTCATAAATACATTGATCAGCTGATGCTTTCCGTTATTTATTTCTTCGTAAAAATCCTCGGTTGACTGAGGTTTCACTTTCCCCATGTATTTTAATAAAATTCGTTCGTGATAATTTGTTAAATAATCAACTTGAAGCTGAAGTAATTGACTCATTTCTTCAGGCAATTGATTAACAGCATTATCGTGTTTACTTAAGCTTTTCAAGATTTCTTTTGCTTTTTTCGTGGTGCTGAGCATCTGTCTGAATAAGACAACTTTCCGCATCCGGGAATATTCATGTTTGCGAAAGAAGCTTCGTTCTTCTCGATATAAGGTGAAGATATTTTCTAACTTGATCACTGAATCGCGAATTTTTTTCATATCTTGTTTCAGCGTATGATAATCCACTTCATGATGGAGAATTAGGCGAATCCATTGAATGATCTGCTCATTTGTGTCGGTAATTTTATGATAGAGCTGATTTTCGTGTTTTGGAGGTAAAAAAATCATATTCACGATAAAAGCACAAAACACCCCGATCATGATAAGCATAAATCGATTGGCAGCGAAATTGATAAAGTCATCTGTGGGGCTTCCCATAATGATGATGGCTGTTACCACAGCTAATGGAATGATCGCTTCCTTCTTAAGCTTAATATTAATACTGATGATCAGAACAACAACGACACCTACAACAAACGGCTCGTGTCCAAAGGCAAGAACAAAGATAATTGCTAACACAGCACTGATGATATTTGCCTGTATCTGATCCCAAATTAACGTTAAACTTTTATGAACGGATGGCTGCACAGCAAAAAAAGCGGCTAGCGCACCAAATGCAGGTACTTCAAACCCAAGCCACATCGCTGCATATAAGGCAAAGGTTACTGCTAAGCCTGTTTTGAAAATACGAGCTCCAAGTCTCATAATCGTTCAAATTCCTTTCTATTTTATAAGGGCGAATGAATTAAATTCAAGCAAGTAAAAACGGTTAATATAAGGATGTACTATACACCTCTTTCAAGGAAACTTCAAGATGTTCCTATGGTTTTTACATACTAATATATGAATTGAACATAGCCCGAGGAGACAAGCCTATGCAGGTTCTACCGACGCAGCAAGATCCAACGGAACAGGACGAAAACGATGAGAAGTCTTATACGCCAGACAACTAATTCACCCCTAAAAAGAGAAGGGACTCTTTAGTTGCTCTTAGAGTCCCTTCCCATATATTCGTTAAGATACAATTTTTACTCTGTAGATACCGCAGGGTCAGCTTGTTGCTTAACTGGAACTACTTGCCTGAAGTGAGCAGAAGGTTCCTCTAGAAGCTTCTCTACTAAAGCTACTTCTTCTAGCTGATCTAATTCAGCAAGTTCGTCACGGTACATGCTTAATAACTCGACCACATCTGAAATCCCTTCGTCAGATAAAGGTTCAATAGCCACTTTTGCCCCTTTGGCAATTCTATTCCTCAAAGCTTGATCATCAAGACCCATAATCTCATCATATCGTAAATAGATGACACCACCTGTCATGCCCGCGCACATCCATGGGCCAGGATCGCCCATAACAAGACCTCTGCCGTTCGTCATATATTCGAAAGCAAAACCTTTAATGTTTGCATGAACGCCTGCGTTATAAAGCCGATCTTTAGTGAGAGGCTTCTTTAATCGACCTCCAAAGATCATATCGGCACCGGACAAGCGAATACCCGCTCGTGAGTCTGCGTCACCTTGAATGATGAATGTGCCTTTTTGAGCTCCATATCCAATCCCTTTACCAACAGAGCCGTTAATTAGCTGGCCGTTCATACCTTTTGTTTTAAAAACTTTGAATGATCCTCCGAACGATGTTTTTCCGACTCCGTCTTGAGCACCGCCAGTGATATGAATGTTTACTCCATCACTATTATAAGCACCTAACCCATTACCGAGAATAGAACCTTTCGTATAACGTAAATCTATTTCTGGAAGGCTCTTATAGGACCCATCTAATTTGCCGCGAACTCGGTGACAGGAGACTCGACTGCCAAGTATACGCTGTTCAGCGGTGACAGCTTCAAATTCTCTTGAGGTGGTTAGTTCACTGATATTACCGTCCAAATACTCGAACTCTGCTCCTACTGCTACAGCAAGTTGCTGTTCTTCCGCTTCTTCAAGAGCTTTAGCAGGCTCAAATGGAGCTAGGTCCTGCTCAGGAAGAGTAGACAGTAATTCTGTTAAATCAAGTTCCTCATGTCCGCGCGTTTGTTCTAGTAAATCTGCTCGACCAACGAGATCTTGCGTACGTTTGAACCCAAGAGAGGCGGTCAATGCTTGAAGCTCTTTTCCAAATTGAGAGAACATTGTCATCAACCCTTGAACCGCAAGGTCATATTCTCTTGGCACGAAGCGGCGCAGTCCATGGTCTTTAGCTTGTGCTTCTGTTTCGATTTGCGTAGCAATACCTACGTGGCACGTGTCTAAGTGACAACCACGGCAAGCAGTACAACCAACAGCGATCATGGATAACGTACCGAAACCAATTCGGTTTGCCCCTAATAGCATCAATTTAATAGCGTCTTGAATGCTTTTAACTCCGCCATCAGCCCAAAGCTCAACTTTGTGGCGCAGACCCGCTTCTAATAGAGCAAAGTGGGCAGCTTTCACACCGATTTCTGCTGGAAGACCTACGTGTTGTAAGGCATGAACACGAGCGGCACCAGTACCGCCATCAAATCCGCTTAGCGTAATGTAGTCAGCTCCGGCTTTTGCAATCCCTACAGCAATTGTTCCAATATTTGGTACGATCGGGACTTTTACCGTGACTTTGGCTTGATCATTAGCGGTTTTCAGTTCAGTAATCATTTGTGCTAAATCTTCTATCGAATAAATATCATGGTTATTAGAAGGTGAAATTAAATCTGATCCAGTTGTAGCATTTCGTGCAGCCGCAACCTTATCTGTAACTTTTGATCCTGGCAAGTGACCGCCTTCACCTGGCTTTGCACCTTGGCCAATTTTAATTTCTAATAAGTTTGTAGAGTTTAACAATTCAACGTTGACTCCGAATCGACCTGAAGCAATTTGCTGTCCACGGGTGTTTGGATATTTTCCTAGCATGTCTTTGATCTCTCCGCCTTCACCATTGAAACTGATCATATTCAGTTTATCGGCCGCTTCCGCATAAGCACGGAATGCTACTTCATTTTGGGAGCCGAATGACATGGAACTAATCATGAATGGAAGGTCGTGACTTCCTACACCAACATCGACGGTTTCGTTCTCTATATCCGATTGGACTTTTTTCAAGTCTGTAAAATGTCTGATTGTCGTTGGATTTTTGGTTTCTTGCTCGGCAATTTTATCGCCAAATTCTTTATATTCAATCTTTCCAGAAGCAAGGTCACCAAGGGACTTCCAAATACGTGGGAAGATGTGAAATGTTTTTCCGGGCCTAGCCTTTTCACTATGGAAATCCTCTTTTCGAGCCAAACTGTCTTCTTTCATTTGCTTGAAATTAAAACTAACCTCTTTACTACCAAGGTAATTCACGATATTTAAGTGGTCTGCAATTTCTTCGTTCAGTCCTATGGCTGAGAAAAGACGACCATAGCCGCGTAATTCATGGATACCGATCGTAGAAATGATTTTTTCAAGTCCTTTATTTAACGCAGAATATAGTTTTACAGCTGGTGCCCCATCATCATCTACGACAGTAGCGAACATGACATAAGGATTGATAAGGTCAGCACCTAACCCGAACACAACAGCAATGTCATGTAATGTACGAATACTTCCCGATCTTAAAACTAAAGAGCAATCGCGACGTAGTTCTTTATGAGTTAAGGCTTGATCTAGTGATGAAATGGCAAGGTGAGGATCTAGCCAGTACAGACCATTTTCATGGGTTCCGTGATCATCAAGAACTATAAACGATTTTCCGGATTCAATGGCTGCCGTTGCATCTGCTGCTAGTCGTTCAAGAGCCTCTTCCACCTCTTCATGATTGTGACGAACAAGTTTCAGTTCTTCTACTTCATTATGATTCTTATAATATTCAACTAACTCTTCGTAGGAAGGATGATTAAATTCTTCGTGTAATGCTTTCCCTGCCATACCGTCACTAATAACGGGGGAATCCAATTGAGTAATGGTTCTCATATCTTCTTCTTTAAACAATCCGGGACGCTTACCAATAACTACTCGTGTGGAGAAGTGTTCCATCTCACGGTCACGGTCAATCGCTGGATTAGTCACAACGGCTACACTTTCTTTAATGAAATCTGCTACATTTTTTCGGCCAGGGTGCATCGCTGCTAAAGGGGCATCATGCCCAAGGGATCGAATAGGTTCTACGCCTTTTTCAGCCATTTGTTCTATTAGCTGAACGTGTTCACGATCCCATCCATTAGCCGAATAGACAGAAGGGTTAACATTTTGTTGGAATAAAACCGCTTGAGGAGATGACTTCCATTTCGTAGTAAGTCGTTTGCTCGCACCCATAATAGGAAGTTTGTCTGCCATTCGGTGATATACTTCTTCTTGTAATTCGTCGTGCCATAAGACAACGACTGTCCCTTGTTCACTTCTCTTTAAGGCAACTTTTTCACCTGGAGCGAAAGGTTTCGGTTCAGATACATATTGATCAGACGTGAAAATCCCTTGTTCCGAAGAAAAAATGTAGCTTGACGTTGTCTCAAGCATCCACACAGGGCGCAGGCCCAATGAATCTACACTGAAAACAGTCTCATCACCAGATCTGGAGATAATACCAGCGGGTCCTTGAGCAAAATGTCCCCACGCTTCACGAATATAGGAATATAAATCTTTTAAGTGCTCTGGAAAATGCTTGATTTCATTTACAATTGGCGGGAAGAGGATTTCCAATGTTTCAAATAATGACAGTCCTTCCCTTGAAGTAAACGTATCAATGACTCTATTTAAGTCTTGAGAGTCACTACCGCCGTCGACTAACGGAACGCCTACCATATTTGCTTCGTCTCGGAGCTTGGCAATGGTATTGATTTCACCGTTATGACCGATCACACTAAAAGGTTGAACACGGAAAAAATTCGACAACGTGTTCGTGGAGTAACGGTTATGTCCTAAAGTGGTAGTAGAAGCAACAAGAGGGTCTGCCAAGTCTGCATAGTACTTCGGGAGAATATCACCAGCGCCCATGACTTTATAAACAACATTTTCGTTACTTAAAGAAGCAACATGAACTGCCAGGTTTTTCTCGCATTCAATGGTTAGTTCAAATAAAATTGATCGAAGGGTAGCAGTATTTAGAGTTTCATCGGCAGTAAATGCCAGTTGCCAGAACAGAGGCTCCGCCTTTTTTGCTATAGGGCCTAACGCCTCATAATTGGTTTGATCCGTGCTTTCAAAAACGAGGTTGAATCCTTTCGCTGCGAAAAGATCTTTCATTTCTTGTTGAAATTTACTTGTTTCAGGAGTTTTTTCAATAAATAAATGGCCAACAACAAATGAAGGAGAGTCAACTAGTGACGGATCCACTTGGACTTCCTCAAGCTTTTTTTTCCAAAGAGCACGAGGAATATCAATATGAATACCTACCCCATCACCCTCTTCGTTAATGAAGCCCGCCCGGTGATTCATTGTTAACAAAGCTTGAATAGTGTCATCAATGTTTTTCTTAGTTGGGATATTTTCTTTCTCAATGAATGAAACAATGCCACAGCTGTCATGTTCCTCTTGGAGCGCTCCGCGGAAACGCTGAAGTTCTTTTGAAACTTTTCTCATAAGTTTGGTCAACGTTCGACCTCCACCTCCTGTAAAAATAAAACAACCTTGTACTGATAGAAAACCTGACAAAAATAAGGTCTAAAAATCCAGGTACACAGAATTGTCAGAATTATAATTAACCTTACCATTATTCAAAAATAAAATCAATTAATTATACAATAAAAAGAATAGAAAATGCATGAGGTGAAACGGCCTTCGAAACCTCATTTTCACTATAAAACGCTTATGTAAACGTTTACAATGATATGTACAAGAAAAAAAAGAGAGGATAAGTGATCCTGCTCTTTTTTGTGATGTATATTTATGCATATTTCCAATTTAAAAATACGTCGTCTACAGCTTTAATGGTGTCGTTTACATCAGCTTCAGAATGTTCAGTGGTGAGGAACCACGCTTCGTACTTAGATGGCGCAAGGTTAATGCCTCTTTTCAATAATTCCTTGAAGAAGTAAGCGAACTTGTCTCCATTACTTTCTTCTGCATGCTCATAGTTCGATACATGTTCCACATCGAAATAAACAGTGAGTGCTCCTTTCAAACGATTAATTGTAACCGGAACACCGTGTTGATCTGCTGAGTTTTTGATCCCTTTTTCCAATTGTTGACCGAGTAAATCAAGCTTTTCATAAACATTAGTCTGTTGTAGCACCTCAAGACAAGCAATTCCAGCCCTAACTGATGCCGGGTTGCCAGCCATCGTGCCAGCCTGATATGCAGGACCGAGCGGTGAAATTTCTTCCATGATTTTCTTTTTTCCGCCATAAGCTCCGATAGGAAGACCGCCACCGATGATTTTACCTAAGGCAGTTAAATCAGGTTCCACCCCAAGAAGATTTTGAGCACCTCCATACATGAATCGGAAAGCGGTGATTACTTCATCATAGATCACTAAAGCACCAGCTTCGTGAGCCAACTCATTCACTGACTTAAGAAATCCGGGCTTCGGTTCGACAATACCAAAGTTACCCACAATCGGCTCCACAAGGACTCCCGCAATCTCATTTCCCCAATGGTTTAGCGCTTCTTCAAAAGCGTCTATATCATTGAAAGGTACGGTAATTACTTCTTTAGCGATACTTTCAGTAACCCCGGCAGAATCAGGGTTTCCTAGAGTGGAGGGGCCTGAACCGGCAGCTACTAAAACTAAATCGGAATGTCCGTGATAGCAGCCAGCAAATTTAATAATTTTGTCACGGCCAGTATAAGCTCGGGCGACTCGGATTGTCGTCATAACGGCTTCAGTTCCGGAGTTAACAAAGCGCACTCGTTCTAAAGATGGAATGGCGTCTCTAAGCATATGAGCAAACCTATTCTCATGAGTAGTCGGTGTACCGAAGAGAACCCCATCCTCGGCCGCTTCTTGAATGGCTTTTGTGATGTGGGGATGTGCATGACCCGTGATGATTGGCCCGTATGCAGCGAGGTAATCAATATATTGATTGTCGTCTTCGTCCCAAAAATATGGTCCTTTTCCTTTTTTCATGAAAACAGGCGTACCACCGCCGATCCCTTTATAAGAACGTGATGGGCTGTTAACACCGCCGAGAATGACATCTTTCGCTTCTTTATATAGTTGTTCTGATTTTTCGAATGACATATGTATAGGCCTCCTAAATTCACTGTTTGGTTCAGATTAGATTGTATCATGAATCCGTTTATCTACCACAGGCCAATCTTTTGGGAACATTTAAAAAGTGGGAACCGAGAATAATAACAGATCTGCAAAAATATCTTGTCCTAATTTAATCATGTAAGTCATAGATTAAGTTGAGGTGATACGATGAACGGCCTCTTGATTTTATTAGTGATAATCATTTCTTTTATGGGGATGGGAATGAGTCTATACTTACTCATCAAAAAACAACCAGCGTATGATCGAAGGCTCTCTATTCGTCATTTTATTGTATTACTTGTTGTTTATGCGAATGTCATGGTTGGATTTGGGGTTCTTTATATTGCCCTTGAACTGCTTGGTATTTCCGTACTAAAAGAAGGAGAAGCTCTCCATACCGATTCGTTCCTCCATTTAATTGAAGACGTCCTATATTTCAGTGCGGTCACTCTCTTAACTGTTGGTTATGGGGACATCATTCCCCAAGGGGTGGGACGGTGGATTGCGATGATCCAAGCCTTAATTGGGTATTTGTTACCCGCTGCCTTCGTTGTGACCACATTCATCCATTATGATGAATCTTCTCAGAAGCGTCCGAATCGTTTGTAGCCATTAGAAAAATTGGGTATGATGAATAGGACAACTGTTGAAGGAGGAAGGCATATGACGATTGAAATAGGACAACAAGTCGCAGATCGAACACTTCATTCTAATGGTGGAAAAGAAGTTTCTCTTTCGGATTACCGAGGGAAGTACATCGTGCTTTATTTTTACCCGAAAGACATGACTCCGGGATGTACAACCGAAGCTTGTGATTTCAGAGACAATCATAAAAGTTTCGAGGAATTGGATGCGGTGATTCTCGGAGTTAGTCCAGATCCTGTAGCTCGTCACGAAAAGTTTATTGATAAACATGACTTGCCGTTTGAATTGTTAGCAGATGAGAACCACGAATTGGCAGAGGACTTTGGCGTTTGGAAATTAAAGAAAAATTTCGGTAAAGAATACATGGGAATTGAACGGTCGACCTTCGTCATTGATAAAGAGGGTAAGTTGTTAAAAGAGTGGCGTAAAGTAAAGGTGAAGGGGCATGTAGAAGAAGCCCTTGAGTATTTGCGTCAGGAAACAAAATAATTATAACGGAAACCACCTGTACATGCAGGTGGTTTTATTATCTTGAAAAATCGTTAGTCCTGCTTTTTCTTGCTGAATTCTCGAAGCAACTGAATCACCTCTTCGGTTTCTCCAGTCGTCTTCATTTCTCCATCTTTTGTGACTATTAAGTACGTAGGAAAAGAACTGAAATCTAGTTCTTCTATACGTGAATAATTACTATGAAAGGGGCGTGCGGTGATATAATAATCTCTTGCTGACAAATGTATTTCTCTACTTTCTCTTAAGGCATTTAATTCACTTCTTAACTCATTTTCAGCGTTTGATAGCTGGAAATCTTCATGGAAAACTGTAATTGATACGTTTGCATCATTAGGAGCATGTAGGTTTTTTACGTCTTCCAGTGTCATAGGCTGTATATGAATTTCTTCAGCAGTATAGGCAGGGTTAAAGGAATATAAATCCGAATAATCAGAGTTCTTATTTTGCATCACCCATGTGAACTCTTCTTTAAAAGAGATGCCCATTGTATCCCCGTGATAAATTAGATCTTCAGGGAGATCTGTATATTTCTGAGGAGTATTAAAGTCCGGATGAAAAATCTTTGTGTCTTCTGTTAAAGAAATTGCATACAATTCTACTTCATAATCACTATCTATATTTTGAAAACTATGGAACGTAAGATAGTCATTGGAGGAATCTTTCACGAATAAGGTGAAGAATCCACTAGATATGTCAAATGTTAATGTCTGACCTCTTACGTCTTCTTCAAATAATTCCTCAGATTCAATCCCTTGGCACCCCACTGTTAGGAAAGTGATAAGTATGAACCACGCCCTTAACTTGTGCATGGGTTAATCCCCCTCTCTTTCTTTAAAATAATCAATCACTTCTTGCCAATCGTCGGTTAGAATTTCTTTTCCTTCATTAGAAAGAACTAAATGACTCATAGGATCTGTATGTACATAACGGTCAATCGGATTATCTTCAGCCACAAAAAAACTTTGCCAAGAGATTTGCTCTCGGGAATGTAAATGAGGAGTTAAGTCACTTATAACATTAGAAGGAATTGTGATGTCGTCATCATCCTTATGAAAGGTCATTAAAAAAAACTTGGACTCAATTAAGGGAGAGTGAAAATTGATAAAATCTTCTAATCCATATGGGAGTAACTCAATTTTTTCAGCCTTGTAGACAGGTAAGAAGCGAGGCTGGTAGCTCAAATAACGATCTAGTTCGGTCCATTTTTCTTCCCACTCTTCATTGGAGCGAACTTTTATTTCTCGATTAGCCATGAATTGAAATGCGGAATCTTCCAAATCACCATACATATGAATTTCCCCATCCTCATCGACAATTTCAGTGGACGATGAAAGCATAACGCGATAAGCGTTTACTGAATACTCACTTATTCGATGTCGATTCACATTATTTATTACTGAAGTTCCACCTAGTGTGTCTTCCTTTAACACGAGCAACGTATCAAATCCATCTGCAGGGCCAGTGACTCTGCCGGTGAAATCACCACTCATTTCTTCCTTGTCGTCTTGTGAACAACCGACGATAAGAAATAATAATAAAAACACCCTGCATTTCATTAAGCCACAACCTTTCTTTATGTAAAATTCTAGCATAAATCAAAGAGAGGCATCTATAAAAATAAATGAATTGACACAATTTTGAAAACGAAGTATCATGTTAGTTAATTAGTTAAGTAACTAACCAAATAGGTGGTGAGAGCATGAAAAGTCAACTAGATGATGATAAACCGATTTTTCAGCAAATATGCGTGATGATCGAGGAAGATATATTAGATAACCAGATCCATGAAGAAGAAAAAATTCCATCGACAAATGAGCTAGCGAAATTCTATCGTATCAATCCTGCCACGGCGGCTAAAGGTATCCAGACGTTAGTTGATAAAGAAATTATTTATAAACGAAGGGGGATTGGCATGTTCGTTCAAAAAGGGGCTAAAGAAAAATTAATTGAAGAACGGAAACAGACATTCATGAAAAACTATGTTGAACCTCTGTTGCATGAAGCAAAACGATTGCGAGTGGGGAAAGAAGAAATTATCTCTTACATGGAAAGGGAGGATGACCAATGAGTTCAATGGTGGAAGTTAAAGAATTAAACTATTCCTATGGCAAGGAGAAAGTGTTAAATCAAATATCTTTAACCCTTGAAACAGGAAAAATATATGGTTTATGGGGACGGAATGGAGCAGGAAAAACAACGTTAATGAGATGTATTTCAGGTCTTTCTCCGGCTAACGAAATTTATGTTAATGGGTCTGTCCCTTATGATAACGAAGAAATCTCACCGCACATTTGTTTCATTCAAGAAAACCATCCGCTTAACCCTTTATGGTCAGTGAAAGATGCCTTTTGCATCGCTGCTAATTTCAAGGAATCATGGAATGAAGCATTGGCTGAAAAAGCAGCCGCTGCTTTTCATTTGAAACTATCAATGAAAGTAAAGAAAATGTCTAAAGGAATGAAAACAGCTTTAGCACTTACTATTGGGCTTGCTAGCAGAGCAAGGGTTACTATTTTCGATGAACCTACAAATGGACTAGATGCCGCTCATAGAGAAACTTTTTATGACTTATTAATGGAAGAGCATGAGCAAAGGGACAGACTTTTTCTCATTTCTACCCATTACATCAATGAACTGCACCGCTATATTGAAAACCTTCTAGTTCTTAAAGAGGGAGCGTTAATTCAAGATAAAACGATGGAACAATTTCGTCAATCTGCTGGTTTTATTCATGGAACAAAGGAGGAACTAAACTGGTTGACCGGAAAAGCATATATTTTAGAGAAAAAAGAAATGGGGCCGTTGGTTCGGTACATGATCGATTTAGATACGTGTGAAGATGAACACGTCCTTGAAAAGGTTGAAGACCACGTTCATTTGCAAGATTATCTGCTTCGTGTGACAGACAATAAATAATTAGGGGGGAAATCCTATGTCAGCTTTACCTGGGATCGTGTATATTTTTAGGAAAGAGATGTTAAGTTCATATATCTCATTCTGGCTTATCTTCTCAGCTTTTATTTTTGGTTTCTACGCATTAGGGCTGTGGGCACGGACACAGACTGGAACAGTAGAATTCACAACGAATTCTGATCTTATAGTCATGATCTATATATTTGTTACCGGAACACTTACTGTTAGACCTGTTTTTTATTATGGGTTGTCGTTCGGTGGGACGAGAAAGCATATTTATCAATCGATCATCATCATTTTTGCCCTCTTTTCTCTAGTGACAGCATTGATTCACACCATTTATTACCACGGGTTCATGCGATTATTCGCTACCAGTGATGTGGCTATTCAAATAGAAAGTATATTTATTATGGGTGGGTTGGAGCCATCTGTTATTGGTATTTTTCTCCTACAGTGTGCTATATTCATGCTTTTTATTTCTCTCGGTTTTTTGTTGTCTTTAGTCAAATATCATTTTGGTTCTATAGGTCTGTATATTGCAGCGGCACTTTTCCTTACGACAATTTTAGTTCCTGTTTTCAATTCTTATTGGGGAGATTTAGGAAGATGGATCAGTCAAGCGAATGAAATTCAGCTAACATTTACCACGATAGGCGCTATTCTCCTTGTTTTACTAATACCACTTACTTTTATTAAGCGTATTTCATCTTTTCATGGTGAAAAAAGTGGATAATTGAACACTTGTCGTCACTTTTTAAATAAGAAATGATTTTTTAACTCTTTTATGGAATGGTTGATCATAAGCGAAGTTTCCAGTGATGTTAAGAGGGATAAAAATTAAAATGTTCATAATTAAACCAAATGATTCTTTCACTCTGTTAAAATAATACGTGAAATAGTCATGTGCGGGAGTTGAACCGATGAAACAGATGATCCCATTTTTGGTCATAGGAGTTATTGTTGCTGGTGCTATGTTTTTGTTAAGAGATGAGTACGAAGAACCGTTTCAACCGGATTTGAGTGATGAAGTAACGCAAAACGATTGGAATGCCATATTTTTCATCAATGATATAGAAAACGATGTAGCAGAAGTGGGATTGAGATTAACGTTTATTAACGAGGATTTGGAACCGGATGAGATAGATGCTCTGGAATTTTTCGTTGAGTTTGACGACACTGAACTGAATGGATTTTTTTATCAAGATTTGGAAGTGGAACAGTTCGATGGAACGGTTAAGCATGGTGAGGAATGCCAAGAGTGCTCTGAAAATCTAGGCGAAAAGATTGTGGCTAGTGCAGTTGTCAACTGGAGAGCTAATGGTGAAACGAAAACAGAGCAATTTCATTTTGGATTAGTCACTGACTGATAAATTTTTTCGGCTTGGCGAGGGCGGCTCCTCGCTTTTTTTAGTGAAAGGTTTCAGAACAGAACAGATTTTTTCGATAATGCCTCATCCAGTTCCGTTCACCTTTCTACTATAATAAATATCATGTTCCCCTTTCACATGCTGTGGTAATATGATAACTAACAGGATAGCCCGTGAGGAGGCTCTTTGCGACATGATCATAGTAACTTCAGCAAAAGTAAGAAGAGATATAAGAGAAAATTTAATACAAACTCATCCGGATATAGATTTTCGATTTCACACTCATATCAATGATGCAGAGGATGATTTAAAGGAAGCGGAGATTCTCATAACCTATGGTGAAGATTTGACCGAGAATCACATCTATAGCGCGATAAATTTAAAATGGATCATGGTGATTGCTGCAGGTTTGGATAAAATGCCGTTTGTTGCCATTGAAAATAAAGGAATTATTGTTACAAGTGCCAAAGGAATTCATGCAATACCGATGGCTGAATATACTATGAGCATGATGCTTCAAGTAGCTAGACAGGCAAAGACAGTAATAAGTAATGAGCAAAACAAAAAGTGGGACCGCTTCCTCGAGATGACAGAACTTCATAGAAAAACTATAGGCATCTTGGGAGCGGGAGCGATTGGTCAGGAGATAGCTCGATTAGCAAAAGCCTTCAACATGAAGGTCATCGGATTGAACCGTACGGGAAAGCAGCTAAATAACTTTGATAAGATCGTTACAAAAAAAGATATAGACAACTTGCTTAACGAAGCAGATTTTGTCATCACGGTTCTTCCAAAAATGAAAGAAACCAATGAGATCTTAGCTAAGGATCAGTTTAACCAAATGAAAGAGAATGCTATTTTGATTAATATTGGTCGAGGGAATGTTATTAATGAAGAAGATTTATTAGCTGCTCTAGCCAGTGGAAAGCTTATGCATGCCGTTCTTGATGTATTTCATGACGAACCTTTGCCTCAAGATCATCCTTTTTGGCTCGAAAACCAAATCACTGTGACACCGCACATCTCGGGAATATCACCTCAATACCAACCAAGAGCATTTGAGATATTTGACCATAATTTAAACGTGTTTTGTTCGCACGAAGGGAATTATATTAACTTGATCGACCCGAGAAAAGGATACTAAAAAAGAACAGGAGGACTGCGGAATGAAACTAATGGTTTGCGTTGTTCAAAATCGATATCGTTCGGCAATGGAAGAAGGTTTAAAAGAAAAGAATTACCGAATGACTGAACTTTCCAGTAGCGGAGGTTTTTTAAAAAAAGGGAGCACAACCTTTTTAATTGGCATTATTGAAGAGGATATTGAAAACCTTCGTGAGAATATGCACCAAATCTGCTATGCAGTAGAAAAGAAAAAAGGTAAATCTCCAGAGGAATCTAGTCGTTATACATCTTTCTTGATAGATGTGAAAGATAGTATGCCTTTCTTTCAGAAATCTGCAAAACAATAAGACAGTAGGTGTTTGGCTTCATAGAGGCATACCCATTGTTGTTGGCATATAAAGGCGTTAAGATTGACAACCTTTGCAGCGATTAGTTATACTAATTATAAATATTATAAAGTAATAATTGCTACTTGTTCAGTAATAGAAATAATAATGAAATGATGAATTGTAAGTTCATTAGTTTTTTAGCAGAAGAGGTGAAACCAATGGAAAACCATCGACTTCAAGATGCGTTACATTCTTTAAAAAATACTAAAGTAAGAATGACGCCTCAGCGTCATGCGATTTTAGAGTTTTTGTTTAGTGCTAAGGCACATCCGACAGCAGATGAGATTTATAAAGCACTGGAGAGAAAATTTCCGAATATGAGTGTGGCAACAGTTTACAATAATCTTCGTGTATTTAAAGACGTGGGGTTGGTACGAGAGTTAACTTATGGAGACTCATCTAGCAGATTTGACAGTAATACCTCGGATCATTACCATGTTATTTGCGAAGAGTGTGGCAAAATCGTAGACTTTCATTATCCAGGTCTAGATGAAGTGGAAACATTGGCTGAGCACGTAACTGGGTTTAATGTAACGAATCACCGCATGGAGATATATGGTGAATGTCAAGATTGTCAAAAGAATCCAAAACATTGATGTGTGAATCGGAAGCCCTTGCTTTCGATTTTTTCTTTTTTAGAACACCTTATAAATGATAAAAAAGACAAAGGGAGTTTATTATTCCCCTTTGTCTTTTTTGCGATTATATTTTTCGTCGAACTCTTTACCTTCCAATGACTTGTCCACTGTTAATGGGGCGTTGCAATGCATACAAGCGTCCACTCTGCCAAGCATTTTTGTGTATTTTTCACAATCAGGACACAGTACTTGGACAGTTTTGGATGATAACATGCCAATCCAAAAATAAATGACCGTACTTGCGATAATGGCCAAAAAACCTAATAACATAAACAAAGTCATTAAGATAGGGCTTGTTTGAAAAAACAACCCTAAGTACATGATGATGATGCCCGCAAAGATTAGAACAAGTGCAAATGTTCTAATTTTATTAATTTTATTCGTATATTTCACACCCATAAAAACGCCTCCCGAGAGAAAATTATATCACATTCAACTGAATGGACAACAGAATCAACTTTTCATTTATAAGAATGTTTGTGATAAAAGTTAAAGGGATTTTGTGCAGAGTGTCGAAGAGAAAAGAGGTACACTGCGAAAATTTAACATTATATAATCTTTATCCTAGTGAAATGTTATGGAAAATGCCACTAGTTTTAATTGAATGATTTAATAAACATAGTTGTTGATCATTTTAATCTATACAACGATGTCTTAGCTCGTATTTGTAAACGAAGCGGTGATGTTACCGAGATTGCCCTTTGGCATCTTCTGTATGTTTTTTCACAGGAACGTCAGAATGCTTCTGAATCCAAGAACAATTCGTTCGGAAAATTATCAGAAAAGTCAGCGATAGTATGTACAGAGCCGAATATAAGTAGATCGGTGATTAATAATAGATTTAAAAGGAGGATATGCTTTATGGATGATTTATTGCGGCAATTATATCAAGACCGTACAAACGACGAACATACATTAGGAATCATATCAGTAGAAAAGCGAAAACAACAAGAGGCGAATACTGACTATTTTGACGTGGTGTTACTTGTTATATTAGATGATAGTAAATCTGCATGGGAAATTAAGCACTACGAATACAGTGAGTATAAAGTTGCTATGCATTTAGTTAATACAATGCAATTGCATGATTGGCTGCTCAATAGCTCTAACCGTAGAGTGGTTGATTGGCTTATGAATGGGAAGGTTATCTTCGATCGAAATGAATATATGAAGGAATTTCGTCATCAGATGATGGAGTTTCCTTATGAGGACCGTCAAGAGAAAATTGGAGTGGAATTTTCCAAGCTGATAAGAAGGTTTACAGACGGGAAATCTCTATATTATGAAGGACATTACCTGGATTCGTATAACCAAATCGTACATGCTCTCCATCATTTAGCTCGTCTATCTGTTATCGAGCATGGTTTTTATCCAGAGGTAACTGTTTGGCAACAAGTGAGGAAAATAGAGCCAGAGATACATAAATTATATTCCGAGCTTGTTACCGGAACAGAATCAATTGAAAAGAAGTTAGAGCTATTACTTATAGCAAATGAATTTGAATTGATGTCAAAAACAAAACTGGGTAGTGCTCATTTGTTAGATTTAATGAAAAAAGAGGAAACCCCATGGACGATTCAAGAGCTTAAACAGCAATTATCTATTCATGAGTATTCTTTGGATTTGAGTATATTGCTGGAATACTTAGTTCAGAAAGGCTATGTAGATGTAGTTAAGGAAGAAACGAAAGGGCAAGCAATTTACCATCGTCAATATGTAGTAAATGCTTCAAATAATTGAAAGGGGTTAAGTTAATACTTGAGACCAACTCATGAAATCATTTATCATTCTAGCGATTCATTTCTCTCTTCAATTTTGAGTAGGGGCAAGCCCTAAACAAGAGGGAAATGAATCGCCTTTTTCAGTGGCGGAATACTTGTTAGCGGGGCAGGTATACCTGTAAGCTGTTTTTTTATCGGGAAGATATGAAGTTTGTTTAGGAAGTATAACTGTTACGTGAAAGTTCCAACGGTAGAATATATTCTACATTAATCTAAGTTGCGAGAACAGAACTAAAAGTGAAGGTGATGAAATTAATATGAGATGAGGAATCGTTGTTCGTTTCTTTTGTCAAATTAGTTAGGATATTATTCTAACCTTTAACCAATGGTGTCCATTTAAGAGAAGGATTGCTTTTGCCAGAGATTATTCAAAAATACCTTGCTCGTTTATTACCTAACAAGTGTAGTTCATTGTTTTTCTATAATTAATGTTTGCCGAGCCAATTTTTAATGATAATATTATATTAATTATAGCTTGAAGTTTTTTCTTACTATATACAACTATATTAATTATATTTTGCTAACTCTATCATATTGCTAGTATTGCTTTAATATCAGGCCGTTAGTTGCGTTTGATGGAGCGAACTAAAGACAGACATATTGAAACCTTTGTTTCTAAACAAAAGAAAATGATAAAAAAGGGTTGTATTATTAATTTGATCTGTGGTATATTATTTCTTGTCGCTGTGAGGCGCAATTGATTTTAAAAAGCATTTTGCTTTTAAAAAAATTATAAAATGTGTTGACGTTGAGGTTGGACAGGTGTTATACTGATCAAGTCGCTATAAAAACGACAACATATAGTTGACCTTTGAAAACTAAACAAAAAGCCAAGCGAAGTGGGATATTTTAAAATATCCCGTCAATGAAACAAATTTTTAACTTTTTGATGTCAGAGACATCAAACTTGATGATTAGTCATCGTACTTTATCGGAGAGTTTGATCCTGGCTCAGGACGAACGCTGGCGGCGTGCCTAAT
>NZ_PDOD01000005.1 GCF_003226325.1 Salipaludibacillus keqinensis
TCATATGTCCAGTGACGATCGCGGAGAGGTCACACCCGTTCCCATGCCGAACACGGAAGTTAAGCTCTCCAGCGCCGATGATAGTTGGGGGATCTCCCCCTGTGAAAGTAGGACGTCGCTGGGCAATCAAAAGAGGTATTCTCATTCGAGAGTATCTCTTTTTTTGTGTTTATAATTTAAAGAACCGATAGATGACCGCCAATAAAGTTTGACTGGACAGTAAAAATAACTAGACAGTAAATAACAAGACGTAATTAGAAGACTGAGTCTGATCATCAGTAAATGTATGAATTAAATGGTATATTATCTTAATATACTAAGGCACAGGTACAGAAATGATTAAAAATACTTTATTGTGATTAACACACGAAAAATTTCAAACATATTTTCATTGTTGAAAGGGTATCAGTACACCATTATGGAATGATATATAAAGTGAAAAATGCTTATAAGAACTTATTGGAGTTGATGGATTGTGGATTTTGCATTAATGGTGGAAAACGATATCGTCATAATGGTTGTTAGATTAGTTCTTGCAGCTATATTAGGTGGATTTATCGGACTAGAGCGAGAACTTCACCACCACCCAGCTGGATTTCGAACTCATTTATTAGTGAGTGTTGGCTCGAGTTTAATTATGTTACTTGCGTTTTACGGTTTTCAAGATTACATCGCAGAAAACAAAGAAGTCGTTACATTTGATCCTTCACGTCTCGCTGCTTACGTAGTTTCTGGAATTGGTTTTCTTGGCGCAGGCACAATTTTGGTTCAAGGGTATACTGTGAGAGGACTTACGACTGCTGCTTCAATATGGGTCGTAGCTGGAATTGGATTAACCGTTGGTGCAGGGATGTATAGCGCTGCCATTATTGCTACGGTGATCGTTGTTTTAAGTTTATTCCTATTAGGAAAAGTCACTTTTCGATTTGGCACAAGAGAGAGGAAAAATGAGTTATCTATTTTTGTAGATGAGCAAGGAAGTCAGTTAAATGAACTTATAAAAATATTTGAAACCCATGCAATAAAAATTCATAGCATGAAGTCGGAAAAACAAAATATATACAATGAGAATCCTATGATTGAATATCGCTTAGTAGTGGAATATATAGAAGAGACCTCATTAAGGATTGCAGTGGATGCCTTACATAAGATTTCATTTGTGAAAAAAGTAGCGATTGAAAAAGAGTCGAATGAAACGACTCATATATGACGAAAATAGGAAAGCAAAACAGTTGCACCATTCAGAAAAAAAGTTATAATAGAGTCAAAGTCAAATATAGTCAAAGTCAAATTAAAAGAAATTTGTTTTATGAACCTTGATTTTTAAAGTTGCATCTACTTTGTATCGTAAAGGAGGAGGATGCGTTGAGAAATATATCAGATATTATTGAACATTATTTAAAAAAGGTTATTGAAGGAAATGAACAGGAACTAATAGAAGTAAAAAGAAGTGAGTTAGCTGAACAATTTGATTGTGTCCCTTCACAAATTAACTATGTGATTAGTACACGGTTTACCGTTGAAAAAGGGTATATGGTTGAAAGTAAACGTGGAGGCGGAGGGTACATTCGAATCATTAGAGTTAAAGCTGATAATCAGCTTGCTTTGTTTGACCAGTTGATCGAATTAGTAGGAGATGGAATATCGCAAACAGTAGCCACAAATATGATTGAACGTCTGTTAGAGGAAGAAGCGATATCTAAGCGGGAAGCGAATTTAATGCTAAGCGTCATGGATCGAGAGGTCATTCATATAAAATTACCATTCAGAGATGAGTTGAGAGGGAAACTCCTTAAAGCGATGCTGACTACATTAAAATACAAGGAGTGGAAAGAATCATAATGTAAGGAGGGGGATCTGATGCTCTGTCAAGAATGCCAGCAGCGGCCAGCGAGTCTGCATTTCACAAAAATAATAAATGGTGAAAAAACAGAATTTCATATTTGTGAAACGTGTGCAAAAGACAAAGGCGATTACATGCCAGGATCCAACAGTTTTTCGATCCACCAGTTATTATCAGGGCTTATGGATACGGACCAGCCTTTTTCATCGGCGGCCAATAAAAAACATAGCAAACCTCGACCTGAATTAAATTGCTCTCATTGTGGCATGTCATACCAGCAGTTCGCAAAATCAGGAAAATTTGGTTGCGCAGATTGTTACAAAAACTTTGAAGAGAAATTAGATCCGATCTTTAAAAGGATTCATGGTGGAAACGTTGTGCATTCTGGGAAGATTCCTAAACGTAAAGGAAAAGATTTGCACGTTCATCGGGAAATCGAAAACTTAAAAGAAACATTGAAAAAACAAATATCAGAAGAAGAATTTGAAGAAGCTGCCCAAACACGAGATTATATTCGCTCCTTGGAAAACAGTCTTAAGAAAAAAGGGGGAGCGTAATTATGTCGTTAGAATCTTTTATGAGTGAAGCCATTAGTCCATGGATGAAAAGCAAAGGGCCTGATGGGGATATTGTCATTAGCAGTAGGGTAAGGTTAGCCCGAAATCTACAAAATGTACCGTATCCGTTGATTGCAAAAACAGAGCAACTTGAAAAAATTATCATGCAAGTAAAAGAAAAATTCTCAGGGCGCTCTCACCGGAAATTCGGCCAGTTAGAATTAGTGAATATGAATGAGTTAACAAATAATGAGAAAAGAGTGTTTGTAGAAAAGCATTTGATAAGTCCTAACCTCTCAACCGAATCTAAAGCAGGCGCCGTTCTGTTAAGTGAGGACGAATCCGTTAGTATTATGGTGAATGAAGAAGACCATTTTAGAATTCAATGCCTACTGTCTGGTTTCCAGCTGGATGAGGGATTAAAGTATGCCAATGATATGGATGATTGGATGGAAGAGAAACTGGATTTCGCTTTCGATGAGAAAAGAGGGTATTTAACTAGTTGTCCCACTAATGTGGGGACGGGACTCAGGTCATCTGTCATGATGCACTTGCCTGCACTGGTTATAACTAAAAAGCTAAACCGTATTTTGCCAGCGATTAATCAACTTGGCTTAGTTGTGAGGGGAATATATGGAGAAGGCAGTGATGCTTTAGGTAATTTATTTCAAATTTCAAACCAAATTACTTTAGGCAAATCTGAAAAAGATATTGTCGATGACTTACGCAGTGTGGTCTCACAATTGATACAACATGAACGTTCAGCAAGAGAAACATTACTGCAACAATCAAGAAATCAATTGGAAGACCGTATATACCGTTCTTATGGAATTCTTGCATATAGTCGTAGAATCGAGTCAAAAGAAGCGATGCAGCGATTATCAGATGTGAGAATGGGGATTGATTTAAAATTAATAGATGGCTTAGAAGGAAACATTCTTAATGAATTAATGATCCTGACTCAACCAGGCTTTTTGCAACAATACGCAGGGAAAGAATTATCTTCAGAAGAACGAGATCAACGAAGAGCGACATTAATAAGAGAAAGAGTAAAATTAGAACTTAGCGGTGAACTACACGACGGAGGTGGAGAAATATGATGTTTGGACGATTTACTGAAAGAGCACAAAAAGTATTAGCATTAGCACAAGAAGAAGCAGGAAGATTAGGTCATAGCAATATAGGAACAGAGCATATTTTATTAGGGTTAGTGAGTGAAGGAGAAGGAATTGCAGCAAAAGCATTAACGGCGTTGGGATTAGGGGCTGAAAAAATTCAGTCAGAAGTAGAAAATCTTATTGGCCGTGGAGAAGAGAGTTCAAAACAAATTCATTATACTCCAAGAGCTAAGAAAGTTATTGAGTTATCTATGGACGAAGCAAGGAAACTAGGTCACTCTTATGTAGGAACAGAGCATATTTTACTCGGCTTGATCCGTGAAGGAGAAGGGGTTGCTGCTCGAGTACTAAACAATCTTGGTGTCAGTCTAAATAAAGCTAGGCAACAAGTATTGCAGTTGTTAGGTTCTAACGAGTCGGCAAATAGTCAACAACAATCTGTTGGAACGGGGAGCTCTAATGCCAGCACGCCTACACTTGATAGTTTAGCGCGTGATTTAACCGCCATTGCTAAAGAAGATCAAATTGACCCTGTGATTGGTCGTGCAAAAGAAATCGAACGTGTCATTCAGATTTTGAGTCGTAGGACGAAAAACAATCCCGTCCTTATTGGGGAGCCTGGGGTTGGTAAAACAGCGATTGCAGAAGGGTTGGCTCAACAAATTATTAATAATGAAGTGCCAGAGACTCTTCGTAACAAGCGCGTCATGACGTTAGATATGGGAACGGTTGTCGCAGGCACAAAATACCGTGGAGAGTTTGAAGATCGCCTAAAGAAAGTCATGGAAGAAATCCGGCAAGCCGGAAACGTCATCTTGTTCATTGATGAGCTGCATACGTTAATTGGAGCTGGTGGGGCAGAAGGGGCGATTGATGCTTCCAATATTTTAAAGCCATCCCTTGCCCGTGGTGAACTGCAATGTATTGGTGCCACTACTCTAGATGAGTACAGAAAGTATATTGAGAAAGATTCAGCTTTGGAAAGACGCTTTCAACCTATTCAAGTTGATGAGCCGACAGCGGATGAATCTGTGCAGATTTTAAAAGGGTTAAGAGACCGGTATGAAGCTCACCACCGTGTTAACATCACCGATGAAGCGGTTGAGTCAGCGGTACAACTCTCTGATCGATACATTTCAGATCGATTTTTACCCGATAAAGCAATTGATTTGATTGACGAAGCGGCATCGAAAGTTAGATTACGGTCTTATACTGCACCACCGAATTTAAAGGAAAAAGAACAAAACCTAGAGGATCTTCGCAAAGAAAAAGACGCGGCTGTTCAAAGTCAGGAATTTGAAAAGGCGGCATCCCTAAGAGACAAAGAACAAAAGCTTCGCGAAGAGCTTGAAACGATGAAAAATGAATGGAAAGAGAAGCAAGGCCAAGAAGATTCTGAAGTAACAACAGAAGATATTGCGTCCATCGTGTCCACGTGGACAGGAATTCCAGTAAGTAAACTGGCTGAAGAAGAAACAGATCGTTTACTGCGCATGGAAGAGATTCTTCATAATCGAGTCATTGGACAAGATGAAGCGGTTAAAGCTGTATCGAAAGCGATCCGCCGGGCAAGAGCAGGACTGAAAGATCCGAAACGACCTATAGGCTCATTCATCTTCCTTGGTCCTACCGGGGTTGGTAAGACGGAACTGGCTCGCGCTGTAGCCGAATCATTATTTGGTGACGAAGATGCGATTATCCGTATTGATATGTCAGAGTTTATGGAGAAACATACGACTAGCCGACTCGTCGGCTCTCCTCCAGGGTATGTCGGTCATGAAGAAGGGGGCCAATTAACAGAGAAAGTTCGTCGTAAACCATATTCAGTCATTTTATTAGACGAAGTGGAAAAAGCTCACCCTGAAGTGTTTAATATTTTACTTCAAGTATTAGAAGACGGGTTCTTAACCGATTCAAAAGGTCGCAGAGTTGATTTCAGGAATACAGCGATCATTATGACCTCCAACGTTGGAGCAAGCACTCTAAGACAAGAGAAGAGTCTTGGCTTTACGGCTCAACGGGATGGAGAAGATTACAAGGATATGAAAGGAAAAGTCATGGGTGAATTGAAAAAAGCATTTCGTCCAGAATTCCTTAACCGTATTGATGAGATTATCGTTTTCCACTCTCTTGAGAAATCACATATTCAACAAATTGTCTCCTTGATGGCTAACGAGTTGAAAAAGCGACTAGCTGATCAAGACATTGATTTCGAATTAACTGAAGATGCAAAGATGAAGATTGCTGATGAAGGATTTGACCCTGAGTACGGTGCGCGTCCTCTTCGAAGAGCTCTTCAAAAACAAGTGGAAGACCGCTTATCTGAAGAACTTTTGAGAGGAACAATTACAAAAGGTCAATTTGTTAAATTGGACGTGAAAGACGGGGAATACGTCGTTTCATCAAGTCAAGGAAGCTAATTATTACAACGACAAGATCTATTTAATATGAGGTAGGGGAGAAGTCCGAGTAAGAAAAAGGCTTCTCCCTTTCCGTATAGAATGAAAGATCTCTAGAAATATTTGATGATTTTTTCTATTCCTGCTTCTACGTGCTAAAATAATAAGCAAAAAGATTGATGTACAGGGGACGGTTATATGGCGAAAAGAAAAACAAAATTTATTTGTCAAGAATGTGGTTATGAATCAACAAAATGGATGGGGAAGTGTCCCGGTTGTCAGAGTTGGAATACCCTCGTTGAAGAAATGGAAGCAGAGACATCGGGGAGAAAAAGAAGCTTTGTTACTTCTGGAAACACTAAAGTTGCAAAGCCACAACCAATCACAAAAATAGAAAAATCTGAAGAGCCGCGAATCAGTACTCACATTAATGAGTTAAATCGCGTCCTTGGAGGAGGAGTGGTACCAGGCTCCCTTGTTTTAGTTGGGGGAGACCCGGGTATTGGGAAGTCAACGCTACTTTTACAAGTGTCAGCCACTTTGTCTGACCATAAGCAACGAGTCCTTTATATCTCAGGGGAAGAATCTGTCAAACAAACGAAATTACGAGCGGACAGGCTGGGTATAGGGAGCGATGAGTTATTTGTATTAGCTGAAACGGATGTGGACTTGATTGAGAAAGTGATTGAAGAACTAAATCCTACCTTGGTAGTGATTGATTCAATTCAAACGGTCTTTCTTGACGGAGTCACTAGTGCTCCCGGCAGTGTTACACAAGTAAGAGAATGTACATCTCAATTTATGCGAATAGCTAAGACAAGAGGAATAGCGATCTTTTTAGTTGGCCATGTGACCAAACAAGGATCGATAGCAGGACCCAGGATTTTAGAACACATGGTAGACTCAGTCCTCTACTTTGAAGGAGAACGACACCATACATATCGTATTTTACGAGCTGTAAAAAATCGATTCGGTTCCACAAATGAAATCGGTATTTTTGAAATGAAGGAATTAGGGTTAGAAGAAGTATTAAATCCCTCAGAAATCTTTCTAGAAGAGCGTTCATCGGGAGCGGCGGGGTCCGCTGTCGTAGCTTCCATGGAAGGAACAAGAACAGTTCTCGTAGAGATACAATCCCTCATATCCCCAACAAGCTTCGGGAATCCTAGGAGGATGGCTACAGGGATCGACCATAATCGAATCTCGTTACTCATGGCCGTCTTGGAAAAAAGAGTAGGAATGATGTTGCAAAATCACGATGCATACGTGAAAGTAGCAGGTGGAGTCCGCCTTGATGAACCTTCTATCGACTTGGCTATTGCCGTTTCCATCGCATCAAGTTTTCGCGATTCTCCAACGGCACCAGGTGATGTCATTATTGGTGAAGTCGGCTTAACTGGAGAAGTACGGAGAGTGTCTAGAATAGAGCAGCGAGTGGTCGAGGCGGTCAAGCTTGGTTTTGAACGAGTGATCATTCCAAAGAAATGCCTCGGTGGTTGGACCGTGCCAGATGGTATCGATGTCGTAGGCGTGAATAGTGTAAGCGAAGCAATAGAAATCACCTTAGGAGGAGTGTCTAGTGGATCACCAACGTTCGAATTATGATGCGAGTTTTATTAGTACAGTACTTAAGCTTGTTGCTCCAGGAACAGCCTTAAGAGAAGGGATCGACAATGTTCTCAGAGCTAAAACAGGGGGACTCATTGTCCTTGGCTATAATAATGAGATGATGACCTTGGTTGATGGAGGGTTCTTTATTAATAGTGACTTTTCCCCTGCTTACTTATATGAATTGGCGAAAATGGATGGGGCGATTATTTTAAGTGAAGACGGCGGAAGAATTTTATATGCTAATACACAACTCGTTCCTGATAATGCGATTGAATCAACTGAAACAGGGATCCGTCACCGAACAGCTCAACGTGTAGCAAGACAGACGAAAAACCTAGTCATTTCCATTTCTCAAAGACGAAACGTCATAACATTGTATCAAGGGGAATATCGATATGCACTGAAGGACATTGGTGTGATTTTAACCAAGGCAAACCAAGCTATTCAGACCTTGGAGAAATATAAGTCTGTGCTAGATCAAAGTGTGACAAATTTAGGGGCTCTTGAATTTGAAGAATTGGTTACCTTTCAAGAAGTCTCTCAAGTGATGCACCGCGTTGAAATGGTTTTGCGAATCAAAAGCGAAATTTTAAATTATGTCAATGAGTTAGGGAATGAAGGGCGACTCATTTCCATGCAATTAGAGGAGCTCGTATTAAATACAGAGCATGAAGCCCTGTTATTAATTAAAGATTATATGAAAGATGATAAACAAAATCCTGAAGAAGTGCTAAAGAAACTGAAGCGTCTCTCAAATGATGAACTATTAGACGATCAAGTCATCGTGAAGCTTTTGGGACATGGAAAAATTACAAATCTAGCTGAACAGCCTATTAGTCCGAGGGGGTATCGTATATTAAATAAAATCCCTCGAATTCCGCCAATTGTTGTACGGAATTTAATGACTCAGTTCAAAGAGCTACCGTTTATTATGCGTGCATCGATAGAAGAATTGGATGAAGTGGACGGAATAGGAGAAGCAAGAGCGAAGAAAATCAAAGATGGATTAACTAGAATCCAAGAGCAGCTATTTATCGATCGGCATATTTAGCGATAAAATTGTCTAAAAAAATCGGCTCTTGACGATAGTTACTAAGAGAGATATAATGGTTAGTTTACTTTATTTGACAACCAATCATCTCAATGGTAAAGTTTGATTATTATTGATTATGTAACTTTTTGTGATTTTTAGCGTTTCACGTTTGGAATTTGCACACTTGTCTATAATAAATAAAAGGAGGTGAAGTGAATGCTTCGAAAAATCGTACAGTTGGTCATTTTATTTACTGGTGGAACGATAGGCTATATATTCATCCCGGATATTGTTCAAGTACTAAACATTAATTCTACACCGGAATGGCTCATAAACCCATATACTGGTGCAGTTTTAGGCGCACTTATTTTATTCTTATCTCTTTATTGGTTTGTGGACAATATTGTGAATTTCGTTCGTTTAATCGAAGATACACTGATTAAGTTCCCAGTTACAGACCTATTGTTTGGAACAATGGGTTTAGTTATTGGTCTCATGCTGGCATTTTTAATTACTGTTGCATTGAATAGTGTGGAAATTCCCATTGTTAGTTCTGTGCTTCCTCTAGTTCTCACTTTGTTATTTGGGTATTTAGGATTTCAGGTAGGTTTCCAAAAAAGAGACGAGTTAATGGGATTGTTCCCAGGTTCTAGAACTTCATCAAAAGATTCAAAGAAAAATGAAGATGCTGAACCAGAATACGAGAAAGGCAAATTGAAGATTCTCGATACGAGTGTGATCATCGATGGTCGAATTGCAGACATTTGTCAAACAGGCTTTCTTGAAGGAACGTTAATCATTCCTGAATTTGTTCTTGAAGAACTCCAACATATTGCCGACTCCTCAGACGTACTAAAAAGAAATCGAGGTCGACGAGGCTTAGATATCTTAAACAAAATTCAAAAGGAATTAGCCGTTGAAGTAGTGATTTACGAAGGCGACTTTGATGAGATACAAGAGGTCGACAGTAAACTTGTTAAATTAGCTAAAGTGATGAGCGGATATGTTGTTACGAATGACTTTAATTTAAATAAAGTATGTGATCTACAAGGTGTAGACGTTTTGAATATTAATGATCTAGCAAATGCGGTCAAGCCTGTAGTCCTTCCCGGAGAGGAAATGGGCGTTCAAGTCATTAAAGACGGCAAAGAGCAAAACCAAGGCATTGCTTATCTAGATGATGGAACGATGATTGTTGTTGAAGAAGGAAGAAACTATATAGGTAAAAATATTGAGGTTGTTGTCACAAGTGTATTACAAACATCGGCAGGCAGAATGATATTTGCTAAGCCGAAATTACTTGAAAAGGCACTTTAGAACCGGAATAGAGGACGGTTGTATGCTAAAATATCATGTAGTGATTCCTGCAGCGGGTCAAGGCAAACGAATGAATGCAGGAAAGAATAAACAATTTTTATTGATTGATCAAGTTCCCCTCCTGATTCACACGCTTCGTGTGTTTGAGGAGGATCTTCTATGTTCAGGGATTGTACTAGCTGTTAATGAAATGGAAATAGAAGAGATAGAAACATTGGTTAAAGAATACCGAATAACGAAAGTGAAAAACATTGTTAAAGGCGGGAAAGAACGCCAACAAAGTGTTAACGAAGGTCTTAAGGCCATTCATGGGAATCCGGTTGTACTGATTCATGATGGCGCTCGTCCTTTCATTCGGAGAGAAATAATCCGGGAGTTAGTACAAACTACAGATGCTAATGGTGCAGCGGTTGCGGGTGTACCTGTTAAAGACACAATCAAACAAGTTCAAGGACAGGAAATTGTAGCCACGGTCGATCGTTCAAGTTTGTGGTCGATTCAAACACCGCAAGCTTTTCACCTTGAAGAAATCTCCTATGCTCATCAAATGGCTGAAAAACAAGGATTCTTAGGAACCGATGATGCTAGTTTGATGGAAAAATTAAATCGACCTGTAGCGATTGTGCAAGGAGATTACGAAAATATCAAAATAACGACCCCAGAAGATTTACTGTTTGCAGAGGCAATTATTAAAAAGAGAAAAGGGGAAGTGGACTAATGCGAATTGGCCAAGGGTTTGATGTTCATCAACTGGTTGAAGGAAGGCCTTTGATTATCGGGGGAATTAACATTCCTCATTCTAAAGGATTATTAGGACATTCAGATGCAGATGTTTTGTTACATACGATCGCTGATGCTTGTTTAGGAGCTATTGGTGAAGGGGATATCGGAAAGCATTTCCCTGATACAGATCAGGAATTTAAAGATGCAGACTCCGCTCAATTACTTTCTCACGTCTGGGGTCTTGTTCAAGAACGAGGTTATCGGTTAGGGAATGTGGATTGCACGATTATGGCACAAAAACCAAAAATGGCTCCACATATCCAGGCAATGCAGCAACGAATTGCTGACCTGCTGGAAGCGGATGTTTCTCAAGTTAACGTGAAAGCGACTACGACGGAGAAGTTAGGTTTTACAGGAAGAGAAGAGGGGATTGCCTCTCAAGCGGTTATATTACTTGAATCTAAGTAGTGCTGCCGTAAAAGGCCGTCGTGCATTCACGGACTATAAGGTTGTACGTTTATTATCATCTGAGATAATGATAGAATAAAAGGAAATGAACTAATGAATGGAAGGTGTCATATAATGAGTCAACAAGTTCGTGTAAGGTTTGCTCCTAGTCCAACGGGTCATTTACATATAGGTGGAGCTCGTTCGGCATTATTTAATTATTTGTATGCACGCAATCAAAATGGGAAATTCATCGTTAGGATTGAAGATACAGATCAGGCAAGAAATGTGGATACTGCTACAGAGAAGTTGATGGAGAGTATGAAATGGCTAGGCATCGACTGGGATGAAAGTGTTGATTTAGGGGGCCCCCATGCGCCTTATCAAAGCATGGAGCGATTAGATATTTATAACAAATACGTGAACCAGCTTTTAGAAGAAGGAAAGGCGTATCACTGTTATATGACCGAAGAAGAACTTGAGCAAGAGCGGGAAGAGCAAAGATCTCGCGGAGAAACACCTAAGTACAGTGGTCGTGACCGTAACTTAACAGAGGATCAGAAGCGTGCTTATGAAGCAGAAGGCCGAAAGCCAGTGGTTCGTTTCCTTGTTCCTTCGAGCCAGGAAATTGTGGTTAATGATGAGGTGCGTGGAAAGGTTACTTTCGAAGCGGAAGGTATTGGCGATTTTGTTATTGTTCGACAAGATGGTATTCCGACATATAACTTCGCCGTGGTGATTGATGACCACTTGATGGAAATATCTCATGTTATTCGTGGTGAAGAGCATTTATCTAACGCTCCAAGACAAGTTTTATTATTCGAAGCATTGGGGTGGACGCCGCCAATATTTGCCCATGCATCGCTGATTTTGAACGAAGATCGGCAGAAAATGAGTAAACGAGACGAATCAATTATTCAATTTGTGGAACAATACCGTGATTTAGGCTATTTACCAGAAGCAATTGTGAACTTCATTGCCCTTCTTGGCTGGTCTCCAGGTGGTGAAGAAGAGATATTAACGAAAGATCAGTTAATAAATCAATTTAGTTTAAAACGCGTCATAAAAGCGCCTGCCGTATTCGATACACAAAAACTTGCGTGGATGAATAATCAATATATGAAAGAAACAGATGAGGACCGAGTCGTTTGGTTGGCTCTTCCTCACTTAGTGAAGGCAGGTCGTTTACCGGAGTTTATGTCAGAAAAGCAAAAGCAATGGGCTTACGATCTGATCGTTCTTCATCAGGAAAAGATGAGTTACGGAGCTGAAATTGTTGAGTTAACAGAGTTGTTCTTTAGAGAAGAAATCGATTATAATGAAGAAGCTAAAGAAATTCTTTCAGAAGAGCAAGTTCCTGAAGTCCTTCGTGCCTTTAAAGATAAGCTATCTGAGTTGGAGGAATTTACAGCTGATGCCGTGAAGAAATCCATCAAGGCTGTTCAAAAAGAAACAGGGCACAAAGGAAAGAAGTTGTTCATGCCCATTCGTGTAGCAGTTTCAGGCCAAATGCACGGCCCAGACTTACCGCAAACCATTGCGCTATTAGGTCGACCGGTGGTAATTAAACGACTGGAGAATTTATTATAAATTCTCATCTTGATATATTGAACGCTAATGAGGAGAAGTAAGAAGGCGAAACTTTCTTTAAAGAGAGAGTCACCTGTGGCTGAAAGTGACTTAAGAAGATCCCTTTTGAAATGCACCTCTGAGTCCATCTCGCGAACAGGAGAAGTTGAAGTCCTTAGTAGGAATGGCGGATGAAAGACCGTTACCTTTCAAAGTGGAGTACAATGTTCAACTATGCAAGTGTACTCAAACAGAGTGGAACCGCGCCAACAAGCGTCTCTGTGTCTTTCGGGGCACAGAGGCGTTTTTTTATTCTTTATGATCGTTTACCTCTTTATCAAGTTTCAACCGTATTAAGCGGGTGAGATCACCATTTATATCTTTTTAGAATGACCATTGATGAATATGTTTAAAGCTAATAGTAGAAGGAGAGAGGAGGGACTTTCTTTTGTTTAAAACGTTGAAGAATGATGTAGACGTTGTATTGGATCAAGATCCGGCAGCGCGAAATCGTCTGGAAGTTATGATTAATTATTCAGGTGTCCACGCCATTTGGTCACACCGCTTAAACCACTGGTTGTGGAATAAAAAGTTGTTTTTTGTCGCTCGATTTTTGTCTCAAGTTAGCCGTTTTTTCACAGGGATTGAGATACACCCCGGAGCAAAAATCGGTCAAAGGTTATTTATCGACCATGGAATGGGTGTAGTGATCGGCGAAACCTGTGAGATCGGCGATAACGTAACGATCTTTCAAGGGGTCACGCTAGGTGGAACAGGAAAAGAAAAAGGAAAGCGCCATCCGACGTTGGAGGATCACGTCCTTGTGGCTACAGGAGCCAAAGTTCTCGGTTCAATGGTCATTGGCAAGCACGCCAGAATTGGAGCGGGATCTGTCGTTCTAAAAGAGGTCCCACCTAATTCAACGGTCGTAGGAATACCAGGAAGAGTCGTGGTTCAGGATGGAGTCAAGATCGGAAATGATCTCGATCACAGCAACTTGCCAGACCCTGTTTCCGACAAATTCCGCTCTTTAGAACAAGAATTGATACGAGTCAAAAAAGAGTTGAAACAATTAAAGCGGGAGCAAGAGAAGAAAGAGGGAACACCAAACTGAGGAGGAAACAACCTTATGGCCATTCAGCTATATAATACACTGACAAGACAAAAAGAACCCTTCCGATCTATGGAAGAAGGAAAAATAAAAATGTACGTGTGCGGTCCTACTGTTTACAATTATATTCATATAGGAAATGCTCGCCCTGCAGTGGTTTTTGACATGGTTCGACGTTATTTCGAATATCGAGGATACCAAGTACAATACGTCTCGAATTTCACGGATGTGGACGATAAAATAATTAAAGCTGCTGAAGAAATGGGTGAAGATGTTCAAACTATTGCTGAAAGGTTTATTCAAGCCTATTATGACGATACTGGTGCTCTAGGTGTGAAAAAAGCAGACGAACACCCGCGTGTCACCAATACAATGCCTGAAATCATTGAGTTTATTGAGCGACTAGTTGATAAAGGTTATGCCTATGCATCAGAGGGAGATGTCTATTTTCGTACAAGAAAATTTGATGGGTATGGAAAACTTTCACATCAGTCCGTAGACGATCTTCAATCTGGATCTCGTATTCAAGTTGGAGAAAAGAAAGAAGACCCATTAGACTTTGTTTTATGGAAGGCAGCGAAACCAGGTGAGATATCTTGGAAAAGTAAATGGGGGCAAGGGAGACCGGGGTGGCATATTGAATGTTCTGCGATGGTGAAGAAATACCTTGGTGACACCATTGATATTCACGCCGGGGGACAAGATTTATCCTTTCCTCATCATGAGAACGAAATTGCCCAGTCAGAGGCCTTGAATGAAAAGCAAATGGCCAACTATTGGATTCACAATGGATATATAAATATCGACAATGAGAAAATGTCGAAATCTCTCGGGAATTTCATTCTCGTTCATGACATCATTAAACAATTTGACCCGGAAGTTGTACGCTTTTTTATCGTGAATGCTCATTATCGCAGTCCAATCAATTTCAGTGATGATCAATTAAGCAGTGCAGAGAACAGTTTAGACCGAATTAAAACGACTTACTTAAATCTATCTCATCGTCTGTCAGAAACGGCTAATTTAGGGGAAGAGACTGACAAATGGAAAAAGGAGATTGCCTCTCACCGTCAGTTGTTTATTGAAGCGATGGATGACGACTTTAACAGCGCTAACGCCGTGGCTGTAATATTTGATCTTGTGAAAATAGCCAATATTTATTTGAAGGAAAAGCAGACACGCCAAGATGTTTTACAAGCGTTCTTGGATCAGTTGGACGATATGGGCTATGTGTTAGGAGTTCATTTTGGTCAAGATACATTAGTTGACGACGAGGTGGATAAATTAATTGAAGAAAGGATCCAAGCCCGAAAGAACAGAGACTTTGCTAGAGCTGATGAAATTCGCGAGCAGCTAAAAGAGCAAAATATTATTTTAGAAGACACGCCTCAAGGCACCCGTTGGAAAAGAGGGTAACATATGAAACTAGATAAAGAAGTCCGTGAACCGGAGCAGTTAAATGCGCTCGCTTTAGCTTACATGGGAGATGGGGTACTGGATATGTATGTCCGGTACCGCCTAATTTCCCAAGGCCAGGTTCGTCCGAATAAATTGCACAAAGAAGCGACGAAATACGTCTCTGCAAAAGCGCAAGCTCGAGTATTGCAGACATTGTTGGATAGAGGACTGCTGACAGATGAAGAAGAGGCTGTTGTTAGGCGTGGAAGGAATGCTAAGTCCGGCACTGTTCCTAAGAATACTGATCTTGCTACGTATCGGTACAGTACAGCATATGAAGCATTGGTTGGCTATTTATATTTAACCGGAGATGAAGCTAGAATGGACGAGCTTGTGACAAGTAGCTTTGAAATTATAGAGGGGAAGGAGGATAACCATGGCTGAAAAAGAAGATTTTCTTATAGGGAAAAACCCGATAATTGAAGCACTTAAAGGGAATCACCCGATTAACAAAATTTGGGTGGCGGAAGGGTCCCAAAAAGGGCAAATGAACCAAATTATTGACCTAAGCAAGCAAAAAAAAATCTTGGTGCAGACCGTTCCCAAAAAGAAGTTGGAACAAATGGTTCAAAGTTCTAATCATCAAGGAGTAGTTGCGCAAATCGCTGCATATGAATACAAAGATATTTCTACACTTTTTGACAACGCCGCGAAAAAAGGCGAATCACCGTTTTTCTTAATGCTTGATGAGCTAGAAGACCCGCATAATTTAGGGTCCATTTTACGAACAGCTGACGCCTCTGGGGTTCACGGTGTAATTATTCCTCAACGGAGATCAGTTGGACTAACATCCACAGTGGCTAAAGCATCTGCTGGAGCAATTGAGCATGTACCTGTAGCGAAAGTAACAAATTTATCCAAAACCATGGAGGAATTAAAGAAGGATGGTCTGTGGTTTATAGGAACGGATGCTCGTGGGCAAGCAGATTACCGTGAAGTAGACGTGGACATGCCGGTATGCCTTGTTATTGGAAGTGAAGGAAAAGGGATGAGCCGCCTAGTCAAAGAAAAGTGTGATTTTCTCGTGCAAATTCCATTGATGGGGAAAGTTACCTCTCTTAATGCCTCTGTAGCTGCAAGCTTACTTATGTACGAAGTTCTTAGACGACGACCGTCTCCGGAGACGAACTAGTATGAGGAGGGTGTTGTTAGTAGATGGCTACAACATCATAGGAGACTGGCCGGAATTACGGGAGCTACAGTTAACGGATTTAGAATCCGCCAGAGATCTGCTTATTAAAAAAATGGCGGAATACCAAGCCTACACAGGAACTGAAGTAACGGTTATATTTGATGCACACATGGTGCCTGGACTAGGGAAAAAATATCAAAATTACGCATTAAATATTATTTATACAAGAGAAAAAGAAACGGCGGACGAACGAATCGAAAGGCTTGTTATTGAATGGAAAAGAATTGACACACAAATTTATGTGGCCACTTCTGATTTTGTTGAACAACGAGTTATTTTTGCCAGCGGCGCTTACCGAAAGTCCGCCCGTGAACTCCGTACAGAAATGAACCAAATCGAACGGGGGATTGCTAAAGAAGTTCTTCAAACGAAGAAAGCAAAAGCTAAAACGAAACTACCGATCACAGAGGAAATGGCTGAAATATTTGAAAAATGGCGCAGAGGCAAAAAATGACAGCTTGACGCTTTTGTTTTTACTCATGTATACTATTGTTATTATTAGACAATTCTTTAAAATTGCGCTTTCATTTAATGTATGAGAGTGACTAGCTTTTTCATAAATAGAAAAAGATAGGGTCGGAGGGATTGCGGTGGCTTTAAACCTCATCGAGAATGGACTTCATGGAAAGTTTCGTCAGCTTCAAGATGAAAGTCTCGTAGAGTACGTGCGGGAAGGCGATAGTGCTGCGTTGGAATTTTTAATTACTAAGTATAAGAACTTTGTTCGAGCGAAATCAAGATCCTATTTTTTAATAGGGGCTGATCATGAAGATATCTTACAAGAAGGGATGATTGGTTTATACAAAGCCATTCGCGACTTCCAAGGGGACAAGCAGTCCTCATTTAAAGCCTTTGCCGAGTTATGCATTACAAGACAAATTATTACTGCAATAAAGACTGCCACTAGACAAAAGCATATACCGCTCAATTCTTATGTGTCGCTGGACAAGCCGATTTATGATGAGGATTCTGACCGAACCCTTCTGGATGTGATTTGCGGATCTAAAGTCAGTGACCCAGAGGAACTTCTTATTAATCAAGAAGAGTTCGATGATATTGAGTTGAAAATGGGCGAGATCTTAAGCGACTTAGAACGGAAAGTACTCATGCACTATTTAGACGGCAGAAGCTATCAAGAAATCTCAGAAGATTTGAATCGTCACGTGAAATCAATTGATAACGCCTTGCAGAGAGTTAAGCGCAAGTTAGAGCGCTATGTAGAATTAAGGGGCGTCAAGATTCCATAAATACTAGAAACATAGGGGCTCAGCTCCTTTTTTTTTTTGAATTTAGTGTCTCTCCGGAAATGAATTAGAGAACAGTGATGCCTAAGAAGAAAGGCTTGACCATCGTCAATATAGACAAGGTCCTCGTATTATGAGATTGTAATAATCAAAACGCCCTGGCCAAAAACAATCTATCGCTCATTCATTTCATTCTATATCTCTATTCTCTTATTATTTCTCAATAGACTAATTATGAAATGTGACTAATGTGTCTATGCTTAAGTTAGAAGGAGCATTGACATGAAAGCCTAGCCTATGATAAATTTTACTAGTATGTATAGAGCGTAAGGTATAAAGAGGAGAGGTGGCTATGTCACAAAAAGTGATTCTTGCCTGCCATCAGTGTCATTCAAGAAATTATTCGACGACGAAAACTGCTCAAGATCGGACAGAGCGGCTTCAAATAAATAAATATTGTCGTACGTGTGGAAAACATACAACGCATTTAGAAACAAAGTAGTGAACGGGTTGGGGGTGTGTGAGTTGGCAGATACAGTTAAAAAACCAGTTAAATTTTTAAAAGAAGTTTCAACAGAAATGAAGCGGGTAACCTGGCCGAATCGTAAAGAACTAACAAAATACACAATCGTTGTATCATTTACAGTGATTTTCATTGCGATCTTCTTCGCAATAGCAGATTTTGGGATTTC
The DNA here is from genome assembly GCF_003226325.1 of Salipaludibacillus keqinensis. Classification (GTDB taxonomy): domain Bacteria; phylum Bacillota; class Bacilli; order Bacillales; family Salisediminibacteriaceae; genus Salipaludibacillus; species Salipaludibacillus keqinensis. Next base: position 18,315 of record NZ_PDOD01000005.1, read on the forward strand.
TTCCCTTATTCGCTTGATCACTGGATAAAAAAAGAAATTGAAAATATGTATCCGCTAGAGGAGGGAAGGACGTCACAGTCCTGAACAATCATGGAGAATAATTGGTATGTAGTTCACACTTATTCAGGTTATGAGAATAAAGTGAAGACGAACTTGGAAAAACGAGTAGAATCAATGGGAATGACAGATAAGATCTTTCGAGTCCTCGTTCCTGTAGAAGAAGAAACAGAAATTAAAGATGGTAAGACGAAACAAGTTACGAAAAAAGTGTTCCCTGGCTACGTTCTAGTGGAAATGGTCATGACGGATGATTCTTGGTATGTGGTACGAAATACACCAGGAGTTACAGGATTTATCGGCTCGTCTGGTGGAGGAGCCAAACCGACTCCCCTTCTTCCAGAAGAGGTTGAGAGAATTTTACGTCAAATGGGAGTGGAAGCTCCTAAAGCTGAAATAGATTTCGAATTAAAAGAATCTGTTAAAGTAAAAGAAGGACCATTCGCCAACTTCATTGGTACGATCGAGAATATTTCCGCAGAAAAACAAAAACTAAAAGTACACGTCAATATGTTCGGCCGAGAAACTCCAGTCGAATTAGAATTCAACCAAGTAGAGAAAATCTAATTCAATTTAGAAAACTTCTTGCTATCTTGTCACGAAAGTGATAAAATTTGAATGTTGTTAATTAACGTGGACATTCTGTTCACGTTTTTTCCTGCAAAAAAGCAGGATTTATGAGTGGGAGAGCAATTGCTCGGTTACCACATCACGGACTTAAGGAGGTGTGTCGCGTGGCTAAAAAGGTCATTAAAGTAGTAAAATTGCAAATTCCTGCTGGGAAAGCTAATCCAGCGCCACCAGTTGGGCCAGCATTAGGTCAAGCAGGTGTTAATATTATGGGATTCTGTAAGGAGTTTAACGCTCGTACGCAAGAACAAGCGGGCTTGATCATCCCTGTAGAAATCACGGTATTTGAAGATCGTTCATTTACATTTATCACTAAAACTCCACCAGCAGCCGTTCTATTGAAGAAGGCAGCAGGATTGGAAACAGCTTCAGGTGAGCCTAACCGCAACAAGGTTGCTACACTAAAGCGTGATAAAGTAAAAGAAATCGCGGAAACAAAAATGCCTGACCTAAACGCAGCTGATGTAGAAGCAGCGATGCGTATGGTAGAAGGTACTGCCCGTAGCATGGGAATCGTTATTGAAGACTAATTGTACCCATGCAGGAAGATAGAGGTTGCGAGCAAAGGATCAAGGTCCTACCTGACATTATTCAGGTTCGCAACCTTTATTAGTGGGAGGTCTAACCGCTAAAACCACAATAAGGAGGAAACAACATTGGCTAAAAAAGGTAAAAAATATCAAGATGCATTAAAGCAAGTCGATCGTGAAAAGTTGTACGATGCACAAGAAGCGATTGAACTTGTGAAAAAGACAGCAACAGCAAAATTTGACGAGACTGTCGAATTAGCAGCACGTTTAGGTGTTGATCCAAAGAAAGCTGATCAACAAATTCGTGGAGCAGTCGTTCTTCCAAACGGAACAGGGAAAACACAAAGTGTCCTTGTTTTTGCTAAGGGAGATAAAGCGAAAGAAGCGGAAGCTGCAGGAGCAGATTTCGTTGGAGAAGAAGACATGATCAACAAAGTTAACCAAGGTTGGTTAGATTTTGATGTAGTCGTAGCTACTCCAGACATGATGGCTCAAGTTGGTAAGCTTGGACGAGTATTGGGACCTAAAGGGTTAATGCCTAACCCGAAAACTGGGACTGTTACGTTTGATGTCGAAAAAGCTGTCAATGAAATCAAAGCTGGTAAAGTTGAATACCGCGTTGATAAATCAGGAAACATCCATGTTCCAATCGGTAAAGCATCTTTTGACAATGAGAAACTTATTGAGAATTTCAAAACAATGATGGACACATTAGTCAAAGTGAAGCCGGCTGCTTCAAAAGGAACTTACCTTCGTAACGTTTCTGTTGCAGCAACAATGGGACCTGGCTTGAAAATAAATGTATCTAGCTTTAAGCAATAGTTGACTTTTCTATAACGGAAAGTTATACTAGCATTTGTTAATTTAATTGATCATACCGTAGACAGCAGGGGCTTAAGTAGCTTAATATCCTGCCGAGGTTTGTAGCGTCGAAGACCTATGTTCTCATAGGGAATAGATTATACTGCCTCCATGTGTCTACACATGGAGGCTTTTATATGGCTTGCAAACGGTATGAATAATCTTTAATGGGAGGTGTCAGAATGAGCACAGTGATTGAAAAGAAAGGTCAAGTTGTTGACGAAATTGCTACGAAGCTTAAAGAAAGTCAATCTACGATCGTCGTTGATTACCGTGGGTTGAATGTTTCTGAAGTAACTGAACTTCGTAAGGAGCTTCGTGAAGCCAATATAGACTTTAAAGTTTACAAAAACTCCATGGTTCGTCGTGCTACAGAAGCGACGGAATTGCAAGGAATTGATGAGCAACTCGTTGGTCCAACTGCAATTGCTTTCTGTAACGATGACGTGATTGCTCCTGCTAAGATTCTTAACAACTTCGCTAAGAAACATGAAGCTTTAGAACTTAAAGCAGGGATTATCGAAGGTAAGGTTGTTTCCTTAGACGAAGTCAAGGCTCTTGCAACTCTTCCATCACGCGATGGTTTGTTGTCTATGCTTTGCAACGTTATGCAAGCTCCAATCCGCAACTTCGCATTGGCTACAAAAGCCGTTGCAGAACAAAAAGAAGAACAAGGTGCGTAATTACACCTTTCCAAATCAGTGCCTGACGGCATAATAAAATTTATAGGAGGAATTTAATCATGACAAAGCAAGAAATGGTCGACGCGATTAAAGAAATGTCAGTATTAGAATTAAATGATTTAGTAAAAGCAATTGAGGAAGAATTCGGCGTTACTGCTGCAGCACCAGTTGCAGTTGCAGGCGGTGGCGGAGAAGAAGCTGCTGAAGAGCAAACTGAATTCGATGTAGTACTTGAATCAGCTGGATCTTCTAAGATCGGTGTAATCAAAGTAGTTCGTGAAATCACAGGTCTTGGCCTTAAAGATGCAAAAGCACTAGTTGACGGCGCTCCAGCTGCTGTTAAAGAGGGCGTAGACAAAGCTGAAGCTGAAGAAATTCAAGGTAAGCTTGAAGAAGCAGGAGCTTCTGTAAAAGTTAAGTAATTCTAAAACAATATGAAAACTCGCTTTGGATGCCAAAGCGAGTTTTCTTTATAACTAAAATGATTACACCACTGCATTGTTTGAATGTTGCTACCATGTGTAGAAAGGAAGTTGACACCTGTGTCTGATCATTATTTTTCAGAAAAGCCGAAAATTAAAAGCGGGAAAAAGCAAATTAACGAAGAAATTCATGGTCATTCGTTTGATTTCCATGTAGATCATGGGGTATTTTCGAAAGGTGGCATGGATTTCGGTACACGTTTGTTGATAGAAACATACCAAGAGCCAGAAATAACTGGATCGATCGCTGATGTAGGTTGCGGTTGGGGGCCCATAGGTATTTCCCTTGCCAAGACCAACCCTGATAGACATGTGTACATGGTTGATATTAATGAGCGGTCAGTAGAATTATCAAGAGAAAATGTACGATTAAACGGTGTGGGAAATGTAACGGTGGCGCAAAACAATATATTAGATGGTTTTGATACGATTGATTTTGCGGCAGTGGTCACAAATCCACCTATTAGGGCAGGTAAAGATGTCGTTTTCTCCATTTACGAACAAGCGAAACGTGTATTGAAGCAGCACGGGGAAATATGGATTGTGATTCAAAAGAAACAAGGTGCTGCATCCACGCAGCGGAAACTTGTTGAGTTAGGTTTTGAAGTCACTGTGGAAAACAAACAAAAAGGATATTTCATCTTCCGTGGAAAAAAGATTGACTAGTCCTTTTAGTTGTGTTAGTGTTATTTAATGCGTATGAACATGGAAAATGATAATAGGGCTCTTATGCTCTATTCGTGATTAATGCTTGAACTAGGTGTGGTTTCAGAGACTTGAATAAGAGTTGAATAAAAGGAAGTGTATAGAAAAAGGGTGAATTGGACAAACTATGAACGTCTTTTATGTATGAAACATATAGAAGACTTACAGCCCTTTTTTTCTTTATTTTCATTTGAAAAAAAGAACTTCTCAGATTTATGTATTTTGGCTTTCTATTCTACTTCATTCTATATAGTTTCTAAGAAACCTTTTTTAGTTTCAAGATTTCACTCATTTTTCATAATGAGAAACGGAGTATGTTTTACAAAGCAAGGTTAAATTACGTATCTGTCAAAGGATTTCTGCATCTACTCCATGCGGTCCTTTTGATGATAAAAACGTTAGGTTTGAGGGGTGAATGAGTTGACAGGTCAACTAGTTCAGTATGGACGCCACCGCCAGAGAAGAAGTTATGCGCGAATTAATGAAGTTTTGGATCTTCCGAACTTAATTGAAATTCAAACAGCTTCTTATCAATGGTTTCTTGATGAGGGTATTCGCGAGATGTTTCAAGACATCTCACCAATTGAAGATTTTACAGGGAATTTAGTTCTTGAGTTTATTGATTACAGCTTAGGAGATCCGAAATATCCTGTAGATGAATCTAAGGAACGGGATGTAACTTATTCTGCGCCGCTTCGCGTGAAAGTCCGACTTATTAACAAGGAGACGGGCGAAGTAAAAGAACAAGAAGTGTTTATGGGAGACTTTCCTCTCATGACCGACACGGGTACATTCGTTATTAACGGTGCGGAACGTGTTATCGTTTCACAGCTTGTTCGATCACCAAGTGTGTACTTTAGTGAGAAGATGGATAAAAACGGAAAGCGAGGCTTTACAACGACGGTTATTCCAAACCGTGGTGCCTGGCTGGAACTTGAAACCGATGCGAAAGATGTCGTGTATGTACGAATCGACCGTACACGTAAAATACCTGCAACGGTTTTATTACGTGCGCTTGGATTTGGCACTGATCAAGAGATCATTGACTTACTAGGAGAAGATGAATATTTACGTAATACGCTTGAAAAAGATAATACAGATAGCTCTGAAAAAGCGCTTCTTGAAATCTACGAGCGTCTGCGACCAGGAGAACCTCCTACAGTAGAAAGCGCCAAGAATTTGCTTGAATCTCGCTTTTTTGATCCAAAGCGATATGACTTAGCAAATGTAGGTCGCTATAAGATGAATAAGAAACTCCATATTAAAAATCGATTGTTCAATCAAATTTTAGCTGAAACATTAGTAGACCCTGAAACTGGGGAAATTCTAGCTGAAGAAGGTTCATTGATCGATCGTCGATTGCTTGACAAACTCATCCCTTATTTAGAGAACGATGTAGGTTTCCGCCATATTAATTTACAAGGTGGGGTCATCGATGATGAAGAGGTAGAGTTGCAGTCTGTGATGATCTATTCACAAAAACAAAATGAACAAGATCAACCGATTAAAGTCATTGCCAATGGTCAGATTGATAAAAAGATTAAGAATATCACTCCTGCTGATATCATCTCATCAGTTAGTTATTTCTTTAATCTCCTCCATGGAGTAGGAAATACAGATGATATTGACCACTTAGGGAATCGTCGCCTTCGTTCAGTAGGTGAACTGTTGCAAAATCAGTTCCGTATTGGGTTGTCCCGAATGGAGCGTGTTGTTCGTGAACGTATGTCTATTCAAGATGCTAACATGATTACACCGCAGGCTTTGATTAATATCAGACCAGTTATTGCGTCTATTAAAGAGTTCTTCGGTAGTTCTCAGCTTTCACAGTTTATGGACCAAACGAACCCATTAGCAGAATTGACGCATAAACGTCGTTTATCTGCACTTGGACCCGGTGGTCTAACTCGTGAGCGAGCAGGGTTTGAAGTCCGTGACGTTCACTATTCCCACTATGGTCGTATGTGTCCGATTGAAACGCCGGAAGGACCGAACATCGGTTTAATTAACTCCTTATCCAGTTTTGCAAAAGTGAATCAATTTGGCTTTATTGAATCACCTTACCGTAAAGTGGATCACGAATCTGGAAAGGTTTCTGAACAAGTCGATTATTTAACTGCTGACGAAGAAGATAACTACGTGGTTGCTCAAGCCAACGCGAAACTAGATGACGATGGTTCATTTACTGACGAAAATATCATCTGTCGTTTCCGTGGGGAGAACATCATTGTTCCTCGTGATCGAGTTGATTACATGGACGTTTCTCCGAAGCAAGTCGTATCAGCTGCAACAGCTTGTATTCCTTTCTTGGAAAACGATGACTCTAACCGTGCTTTAATGGGAGCAAACATGCAGCGTCAAGCTGTTCCACTTCTTGAACCAAGATCACCACTTGTTGGAACGGGAATGGAATATGTTTCTGCAAAAGATTCTGGTGCAGCAATTGTTGCTAAAGATCGAGGTCGTGTTGAAAGTGTGACGGCTAAACATGTGGACATTCGTGTCATTGAAGAAGTAAACGGTAAAGAAGTTGAAGGGAACGTTCAGCGATATAATTTAATGAAATTTGAACGATCTAACCAAGGGACTTGTTACAACCAGCGCCCAATCGTAAGAGAAGGCATGGTTGTCGATAAAGGAGAAATCCTTGCTGACGGTTCTTCTATGGAAAAGGGTGAAATGGCACTTGGACAAAATGTTCTAGTCGGATTTATGACCTGGGATGGTTATAACTATGAGGATGCGATCATTTTAAGTGAACGTCTTGTAAAAGACGATGTTTATACCTCTATTCATATTGAAGAATATGAGTCAGAAGCACGAGACACAAAGTTAGGTCCTGAAGAAATTACCCGCGATATCCCCAATGTAGGGGAAGACGCTTTAAGAAACTTAGATGAGCGCGGTATTATCCGAGTCGGTGCAGAAGTTAAGGATGGAGACATTCTAGTAGGTAAAGTTACACCTAAAGGGGTAACGGAGTTAACTGCTGAAGAGCGTCTTCTACACGCGATTTTTGGAGAAAAAGCCCGTGAAGTTCGAGATACTTCCTTACGTTCTCCGCACGGTGGAGATGGAATTGTTCTTGACGTGAAAGTATTTAACCGTGAAGACGGTGACGAACTACCACCAGGCGTGAATCAGCTCGTTCGTGTTTATATCGTTCAAAAGCGTAAAATTCATGAAGGGGATAAAATGGCCGGTCGACATGGTAATAAAGGTGTTATTTCACGTATTCTTCCGGAAGAAGATATGCCTTATTTACCAGATGGAACACCGATCGACATTATGCTTAACCCTCTAGGGGTTCCCTCCCGTATGAATATCGGACAAGTGCTAGAGTTACACATGGGTATGGCCGCTAGACAATTAGGGATCCATATTGCTACTCCAGTATTTGACGGTGCCAGAGAAGAAGATGTATGGAGCACAATTGAAGAGTCAGGGATGTCACGAGATGGTAAGACTGTCCTATATGACGGTCGTTCAGGCGAACCGTTTGACAACCGTGTATCTGTTGGGGTCATGTACATGATCAAGCTAGCTCACATGGTTGATGACAAACTTCATGCGCGTTCTACTGGTCCTTACTCATTGGTTACGCAACAACCGTTGGGTGGTAAAGCTCAATTTGGTGGACAGCGTTTCGGTGAAATGGAAGTATGGGCACTGGAAGCTTATGGTGCAGCTTATACTTTACAAGAGATCTTAACCGTGAAGTCAGACGACACAATCGGGCGTGTGAAAACGTATGAAGCGATTGTTAAAGGTGAAAATGTACCAGAACCAGGTGTTCCAGAATCATTTAAGGTTCTAATTAAAGAGCTCCAAAGTTTAGGTATGGACGTGAAAATGCTCTCAAGTAACGATGAAGAAATTGACATGCTTGAGATGGATGACGAGGAAGACCAATCCAATGATAAATTGAATTTAAACTTGGAGTCCAGTGGAGAAACGAACGGGTAACGGAAGAACTTGAATGTTGAAAGGGAGGTTAGCCCCTTGATAGATGTGAATAATTTTGAATATATGAAAATAGGTCTCGCATCTTCAGACAAGATTCGCTCTTGGTCTCGAGGAGAAGTGAAGAAGCCTGAAACGATTAACTATCGTACGCTTAAGCCTGAGAAAGACGGCTTGTTCTGTGAGCGCATTTTCGGTCCTACAAAGGACTGGGAGTGCCATTGCGGAAAGTATAAAAGAGTTCGATACAAAGGTGTCGTATGTGACAGATGTGGAGTCGAAGTAACGAGAGCCAAGGTTCGTCGCGAACGAATGGGACACATTGAGTTAGCGGCTCCAGTCTCACATATTTGGTACTTTAAAGGGATTCCAAGTCGAATGGGACTCGTGCTGGATATGTCTCCTCGTTCATTGGAAGAAGTGATTTACTTTGCTTCTTATGTTGTCACTGATACAGGTGATACGCCTCTTGAGTTGAAACAACTTCTCTCTGAAAAGGAGTATCGTGCCTATCGTGATAAGTACGGTCGATCCTTCTCAGCTCAAATGGGTGCAGAGGCTATTCGTAAGCTACTTGAAGATATCGATTTAGATAAAGAAGCAAACCTTCTGAAAGAAGAACTGGAAACAGCTCAAGGTCAACGACGTACAAGAGCGATTAAGCGTCTGGAAGTACTTGAAGCGTTCCGTCATTCTGGTAATGATCCATCATGGATGGTGTTGGATGTTCTTCCGGTTATCCCTCCGGAACTCCGTCCGATGGTGCAGTTAGATGGAGGGCGTTTTGCTACATCTGATTTAAATGACCTTTATCGTCGTGTAATTAACCGTAACAATCGACTTAAGCGATTATTAGACTTAGGTGCACCAAATATTATCGTGCAGAACGAAAAACGTATGCTTCAAGAAGCTGTCGATGCACTGATTGATAATGGACGTCGCGGTCGTCCAGTTACTGGACCAGGAAACCGTCCATTGAAATCTCTTTCTCATATGCTAAAAGGAAAGCAAGGGCGTTTCCGTCAAAACCTATTAGGTAAACGTGTTGACTATTCCGGTCGTTCCGTTATCGTTGTAGGGCCTCACTTGAAGATGTACCAATGTGGTCTGCCTAAAGAAATGGCTCTAGAGTTATTTAAGCCTTTCGTAATGAAAGAACTAGTGAGCAAAGGGTTGGCACACAATATTAAGAGTGCTAAACGTAAAGTCGAACGGGTACACCCAGAAGTTTGGGACGTTCTTGAAGAAGTTATTCGTGAGCACCCCGTTCTGTTAAACCGTGCGCCTACGTTACACAGACTAGGTATTCAAGCCTTTGAACCGACCCTCGTTGAAGGTCGCGCCATTAAGCTTCATCCACTAGTTTGTACAGCATACAACGCTGATTTTGATGGTGACCAAATGGCTGTGCATGTTCCGTTATCTGCTGAAGCACAAGCCGAATCACGTTTGTTAATGCTTGCAGCGCAAAACATCTTGAACCCTAAGGATGGAAAGCCAGTTGTTACACCATCTCAAGATATGGTATTAGGTAACTACTACTTAACCCTTGAGAGAAAAGGTGCTGTTGGTGAAGGGAACATCTACAACAATCCTAACGAAGCTTTAACAGCTTATCAAAATGGATATGTCCACCTTCATACGAGAGTGGCTGTACCGGTTTCATCTCTGAATAAATCAAATTTCAAAGATGAGTTTGAAGATCACTTGATTCTTACATCTGTTGGTAAAATTATCTTCAATGAAATTTTGCCGGAATCATTCCCATACATGAATGAACCGTCATTAGAGAATCTTGAGATTGAAACACCGGATAAATATTTTGTCCCATTTGGTACCGATGTGAAAAAAGAAGTTGAACAAAGAGATCTCGTCCTTCCATTTAAAAAAGGTTTCTTAGGAGACATCATCGCAGAAGTATTTAAGAAATTTAAGATTTCTGAAACCTCTGTTATGTTGGATAAAATGAAGGATCTCGGTTTTTATCATTCAACAAGAGCTGGTATCACCATTGGAGTTTCTGACATTGTCGTATTAAAAGACAAACAAGATATTCTCGATGATGGGGAAGAAAAAGTTCAGCGAGTAATGAAACAATTCCGTCGCGGTCTCATAACTGAAGAGGAACGTTATGACAAAGTCATTGAAATTTGGAGTAAATCTAAAGATGTGATTCAACAGAAATTGTTGAGCACGCTTGATAAAACTAACCCTATCTTCATGATGAGTGATTCCGGAGCCCGTGGTAACGCTTCGAACTTTACTCAACTTGCGGGTATGCGTGGACTGATGGCCAATCCATCTGGTCGAATCATAGAACTCCCGATCAAATCGAGTTTCCGTGAAGGTTTAACTGTACTAGAGTACTTTATCTCTACTCACGGTGCGCGTAAAGGTCTTGCAGATACCGCACTTAAGACAGCCGATTCTGGTTATCTAACTCGTCGCCTCGTAGACGTTGCACAAGATGTCATCGTTCGTGAAGATGATTGTGGAACAGATCGAGGACTTGTGGTAAAAGCGATTAAAGAAGGCAACGAAGTGATTGAAAGTCTTTACGATCGACTAGTAGGGCGTGTATCATTCCAACGTATCTATCACCCTGAAACGAATGATGTTCTTGCTGAGCGTAATCAAGATATTACCGAAGACATGGCAAAAACGATTGAAGATTCAGGTATCGAAACTGTCTTGATTCGATCTGCTTTCACTTGTGACTCTAAACACGGTGTGTGTAAGAAGTGTTACGGACGAAACTTGGCTACAGGTTCAGAGGTTGAAGTAGGCGAGGCTGTTGGAATCATTGCCGCACAATCTATCGGTGAACCAGGTACTCAGTTAACAATGCGTACGTTCCATACAGGTGGAGTTGCCGGTGATGATATTACTCAAGGTTTACCAAGAATTCAAGAAGTATTTGAAGCTCGTAATCCAAAAGGTTTAGCGATCATCTCTGAAATTGAAGGGAAAGTCATTGAAATTAAAGATGTGAATGACAAGAAAGAGATTGTTGTTCAAGGTGCGATTGAAACAAGAAGCTATCCAACGCTTTACGGCTCAAGGCTGAAAGTGAATATCGGTGATGAAGTAAAACCAGGTGAAGAACTAACAGAAGGTTCTATTGACCCTAAGGAATTATTAATCGTATCTGGTGTTCAGGGCGTTCAAGAATATCTCCTCCGTGAGGTTCAAAAAGTATACCGCATGCAAGGGGTAGAAATTGGAGATAAGCACGTAGAGGTAATGGTTCGTCAAATGATGAGGAAGATTCGCGTCATTGACGCCGGGGATACTAACGTATTACCAGGGTCTCTTGTAGAAATCCATCAGTTCAACGAAGCGAACCGTGATATCCTTCTAAGAAATGGCCGTCCAGCTTCTGGTCGTCCGGTATTATTGGGGATCACTAAAGCATCTCTTGAAACAGATTCCTTCTTATCTGCCGCATCATTCCAAGAAACAACAAGAGTTCTTACTGATGCAGCAATCAAAGGTAAACGTGATGAGCTTGTGGGTCTGAAAGAAAATGTTATTATCGGTAAGTTGGTTCCTGCAGGTACAGGTATGCAACGATACCGTCAAATGGCTGCTGCTGACTCAGAAGAAAAACAAGAAAAGACAGTTGAACAAGTAACTGTACAAGAATAATTTGCAAAAACAGTTGACAGGCAACAATCATGGTGGTACTATATCCAAGTGTGCCAAATACCTGATGCTTTGGAGGATGACAAATGTCTTATGATAAAGTAGCCCAGGCAGTTAACAAAGTCGTAGGCACTAAGCAGACATTAAAAGCACTGGAAAACGAGCAGGTTAAAGAACTGGTTGTTGCTGAAGATGCTGATCGCAAAGTTTTAGAAAAAGCTTTAGTGATCGCCCAAGGCAAAGGAGTTTCCGTTCATCCGGTAGACTCCATGAAAAAACTTGGTAAAGCATGCGGCATTGACGTAAATGCAGCAATCGTAGCTATTAAAAAGTAAAAAAGTTTTTGCCAACGGCGCACGTCGTTGTTGGTGAAAACTTTCCTTTTAGCCATTTATGAACCACCTGGACCAGTGGGCTTGAATATTTTAGAACAGAAAGGAGGAAAAACCATGCCTACAATTAACCAATTAGTACGTAAGGGTCGTCAATCAAAAATTCAAAAATCCGACTCTCCAGCTTTAAATAAAGGTTATAACAGCTTCAAAAAGCACCAGACTGATGAGGATTCTCCTCAAAAGCGCGGTGTTTGTACTCGTGTAGGTACGATGACACCAAAGAAACCGAACTCCGCACTTCGTAAATATGCTCGTGTTCGTTTGACGAATCAAATCGAAGTAACAGCATATATCCCAGGAATCGGACACAACCTTCAAGAGCACAGTGTTGTGTTGATCCGTGGAGGACGAGTAAAGGATTTACCGGGGGTTCGCTATCACATCGTACGTGGAGCACTTGATACTGCTGGTGTTGAAAACCGTAGACAAGGTCGTTCTAAGTATGGAACGAAACGTCCTAAGAAATAATAGAACGATGAACCACATTTGAGTGTGAGAGACACTCAACCAATATTTGAAAGGAGGGACTTCAATGCCTCGTAAAGGACCTGTACCTCGTAGAGACGTGCTAGCTGATCCGATTTATCATTCTAAGCTAGTTACTCGTTTAATTAACCGCATCATGGAAGACGGTAAGAGAGGTAAAGCACAAACTATACTTTATAAAGCATTTGATCTTGTTCGCGAAAGAAGTGGCAATGATCCACAAGAAGTTTTCGAACAAGCATTAAAAAATATCATGCCAGTACTTGAGGTTAAAGCACGCCGAGTAGGTGGAGCTAACTATCAAGTACCTATCGAAGTAAAACCTGAACGTCGTACGACTTTAGGACTTCGTTGGTTAGTAAGCTATGCTCGACTTCGTGGAGAAAAAACGATGGAAGAGCGCTTAGCTAATGAAATCATGGATGCAGCGAATAACACTGGTTCAGCTGTTAAGAAGCGTGAGGATACTCACAAAATGGCTGAAGCAAACAAAGCATTCGCTCACTATCGTTGGTAGAATTCAACGAAAATATGATAAGTGCTTAATATGTTAAGGCGGAATCAATTCAGACCGTTTACAATCGTGTTTGAATTGATTTGACCGCATTAACAACTATATATCTCGAAAAATAGGAAGGAGAAATTAACCAATGGCAAGAGAGTTCTCCTTAGAAAAGACCCGTAATATCGGGATCATGGCTCATATTGACGCCGGAAAAACAACTGCGACTGAGCGAATTCTTTTCTATACAGGCCGCATTCATAAAATTGGTGAAACTCACGATGGTGGTTCTCAGATGGACTGGATGGACCAAGAGCAAGAGCGTGGTATCACAATTACGTCCGCAGCAACAACAGCACAATGGAAAGGTCATCGTATTAACATTATCGATACTCCTGGACACGTAGACTTCACAGTAGAAGTTGAACGTTCGTTAAGAGTATTAGATGGTGCGGTTGCAGTACTTGATGCACAATCAGGTGTTGAGCCTCAAACAGAAACTGTTTGGCGCCAAGCAACTACTTATGGTGTTCCTCGTATCGTCTTTGTAAATAAGATGGACAAATTAGGTGCTGACTTCATTTATTCTCTTGGAACATTGTCTGATCGTTTAGGTGCCAATGCAGCTGCGATTCAGTTACCAATTGGTGCTGAAGATGATTTCGAAGGGATCATTGATTTAGTTACAATGGAAGCCTTCTATTATACAGATGACTTAGGAACTCGTACTGAAGCTCGTGAAATTCCTGAAGAGTATAAAGCTCAAGCAGAAGAATTGCACGATAAACTAGTAGAAAAGGTTTCTGAATTAGATGAAGATCTAATGATGAAGTACTTAGAAGGCGAAGCAGTTACAGAAGCTGAGCTTAAAGCGGCTATCCGTAAAGCAACGTGTGACGTTGAATTTTACCCTGTAGCTTGTGGATCTGCTTTCAAAAACAAAGGGGTACAATTATTGCTAGATGCTGTAATTGATTACCTTCCTGCACCTACTGACGTTGCTGCTATTGAAGGGCACGTGCCAGAAACGGAAGAGAAAGTTGTTCGTAAAGCTGGTGATGAAGAACCTTTCGCTGCATTAGCATTTAAAGTAGCGACTGACCCATTCGTAGGTAAATTAACTTTCTTCCGGGTTTATTCTGGAAAAGTTGAAGCAGGTTCATATGTTCGCAACTCCTCTAAAGGGAAGCGTGAGCGTATGGGACGTATCCTTCAAATGCACGCCAATCACCGTGAAGAAATTCCTACTTGTTACTCTGGGGATATCGCAGCTGGTGTTGGTTTAAAGGATACATCTACAGGTGATACTCTATGTGATGAAAAGAAGCTTGTTATTCTTGAATCTATGGAATTCCCTGATCCGGTTATCTCCTTGTCTGTTGAGCCTAAGTCAAAAGCTGACCAAGACAAAATGGGTATGGCCCTTGCTAAATTAGCAGAAGAAGATCCAACATTTAAAACACACACGGACGACGAAACGGGTCAAACAATCATCGCTGGTATGGGTGAGCTTCACTTAGATATCATCGTTGATCGTATGAAGCGTGAGTTTAAAGTAGAAGCTAATGTTGGTGCACCACAAGTATCTTACCGTGAAACAATTCGCGAAGCAGCGAAATGTGAAGGTAAGTTCGTTCGTCAATCAGGTGGACGCGGCCAATACGGTCACGTATGGATTGAATTCTCACCTAACGAAGAAGGCGCCGGATTTGAATTTATCGATAATGTTGTTGGTGGTGTTGTACCACGTGAATATATCGGTTCTGTTCAAGCTGGTGTGAAAGATTCATTAGATAATGGACTCCTTGCTGGGTTCCCACTTATCGACGTGAAAGCAAGATTGTTTGATGGTTCTTACCATGACGTCGACTCAAACGAGATGGCGTTTAAGGTTGCAGCCTCTATGGCTCTAAAAGAAGCTAAAAACAAGTGTAAGCCTGTTCTACTTGAACCTATTATGAAAGTAGAAGTTGTTATCCCTGAAGAGTACATGGGTGACATTATGGGTGACATTACTTCCCGTCGTGGACGTGTGGAAGGAATGGAAGCTCGAGGAAATGCCCAGACCGTTCGCGCGATGGTTCCTCTTGCAGAGATGTTCGGTTATGCGACGTCTCTACGTTCTAACACACAAGGTCGTGGACAATACTCCATGCACTTTGATCACTACGAAGAAGTTCCAAAGAGTATTTCTGAAGATATCATTAAGAAAACTTCAGGTCAGTAAGAAGAAAGATTGTCTCAACAATTATTTTGTTGTAAGCTAAGAAAGGTGATAGATTTATGTCTCTCATCTTTCTCTCTAAAATAAAAAAACTTTTATAAACTCGAAGGAGGATTTCGATCATGGCAAAAGAAAAATTTGATCGTTCCAAGACGCATGCCAATATTGGTACAATTGGACACGTTGACCACGGTAAAACAACATTAACAGCAGCTATTTCTCACGTACTACACAAAAAATCAGGTAAAGGTACTGCAATGGCGTATGACCAAATTGACGGTGCACCTGAAGAGCGCGAGCGTGGAATCACTATCTCCACTGCACACGTTGAGTACGAAACTGATTCTCGTCACTATGCGCACGTAGACTGCCCAGGACACGCTGACTATGTTAAAAACATGATCACTGGTGCGGCACAAATGGACGGAGCTATCCTTGTAGTATCTGCTGCTGATGGCCCAATGCCACAAACTCGTGAGCACATCTTGCTTTCTCGTCAAGTTGGTGTACCATCCATCGTGGTATTCCTTAACAAGACTGACCAAGTAGATGACGAAGAACTACTTGAATTAGTAGAAATGGAAGTTCGTGACCTTCTTTCTGAGTATGACTTCCCTGGTGACGACATTCCTGTTGTTAAAGGTTCTGCTCTTAAAGCTCTTGAAGGAGATGCTGATCACGAGCAAGCTATTCTTGATCTTATGCAACAAGTTGATGACTACATCCCAACTCCAGACCGTGACAAGGACAAGCCTTTCATGATGCCTGTTGAGGACGTATTCTCAATCACTGGTCGTGGTACTGTAGCGACTGGACGTGTTGAGCGCGGACAACTTAACGTTGGTGATGAAGTTGCGATCATCGGACTTGCTGAAGAAGCTAAGAAGACAACTGTTACAGGTGTTGAAATGTTCCGTAAGCTTCTTGACTATGCTGAAGCTGGTGACAACATTGGTGCGCTTCTACGTGGGGTTTCACGTGACGACATCAACCGTGGACAAGTACTTGCTAAGCCAGGTACAATTACTCCACACACTAAGTTCAAAGCAGAAGTTTATGTTCTTTCAAAAGAAGAAGGTGGACGTCACACTCCATTCTTCACTAACTACCGTCCACAGTTCTACTTCCGTACTACGGACGTAACTGGTGTTACTCATCTTCCAGAAGGCGTAGAAATGGTTATGCCTGGAGATAACGTTGAGATGGTTGTTGAACTAATCTCTCCAATCGCTATCGAAGAAGGTACGAAGTTCTCTATCCGTGAGGGTGGACGTACTGTAGGCGCTGGTGTTGTAGCAACAATCACTGAGTAGTCTCAGTTGATTAAATAAATCAATGACTTTAAGGCTGTCCTGCGGATTTTCCGCAGGCAGCCTTTTTTCTTTACTTATATTTTGAGAGTAAAGGAGGTTTGCTCAATGGGAATAAATCGCTATTACTGGAAAACCTCTAAACCATATTTTTTGTTAGGGAGTGTTTTTTTACTGGTATTTCTAGTCATGTTGTTTTTAACTTGGCTAGACATCTCTCCATTTTATTTGTGGGATGATCTACCAGTGTATTTATTTACTTTTACAGGAGGTTTTGCGTTTATAGTCGCTGGAGCGATGAAATTAAAACGAGCTAAACAAAATAGAGTAAGACTACATGAACAATCAACCTCAGTGAATTTTTTGACCTTATCACGATTTATCCTTATTCCACATGTCCATTGGTTAAGAGAATATGAGCTTTTTTCACTAGAGGGAGAATCGATTGGTAGAGTGAGGGAGGATGTGAAGGGTTGGAAGAAGAGCTCAGCTTTCTTTCTTCATTTAATAAAAATTCGATGGCTTTTCAAAAAAACAATTATTGTGGAAAACGATGACAACGTTCTGTACTATATGAGAAAAGATTCTGGTATTCACCAAATATATCGAATTTATAATAAGGAAGAAGAACATCTAATTACGTTTAAAATGAATGTTTTTAACCTCCTTCATCAATACGCAGAAATAACAAATCCTAAAGGTCAGCTTATTGGAATGAATGATGGTGGTTTTTCCGGTCGGGAGTTCAAGGTCGTCAACAACCAAGGTAATAGAATGGTTGAACTGAAATATGACGGTATACCAATAGAAGCTTTAAAGCTCTTCTCTGGAACGCGTGGAGATATTATTGATATCTACCATGACCAAATTGATGATTGTTACAAAGAAGCGATAATTCTAGCCCCAATAGTTGTTCAACTTCATTTCAAAGGTTAGCTATTAAGTTTTGAAATCATTCCTTGAAAAAATCAGCGGATGCTTGTATAATAGTCAAAGTGTGGCCAGAGGATATTTATTTTTTAAAAGTCTTGCATAGGCTTTTGGTTTCGTGTATAATATCTAATGTTGGTCACTGACAGGCTTTGATCCGGAAGGTTGCTGACACACCCGGCCCCTTTGCCATGGGAGAGTGTGTGGAAATTTCCGAGGAGCAAGTCTATTTCCATAAAATGGGCGAAAAAGGAGGTAATAATATGGCAAAACAGAAAATTCGCATTCGATTAAAAGCGTATGATCATAGAATTCTTGATCAATCCGCGGTGAAGATTGTTGAAACGGCAAAACGATCCGGTGCTAGCGTATCAGGACCGATTCCGCTTCCGACTGAGAAGTCAATTTATACAGTTCTTCGTGCGGTGCATAAGTACAAAGATTCTCGTGAGCAATTTGAGATGCGTACTCACAAGCGTTTAATCGATATTGTTGAACCTACACCGCAAACGGTGGATGCTTTGATGCGATTAGATCTGCCATCAGGCGTTGACATTGAAATCAAATTATAATAAATAAAATGAAAAGAATTATAGGAGGTGTGACTCATGACCAAAGGAATCTTAGGTAGAAAATTAGGCATGACCCAAATTTTCTCTGAAACTGGAGAGGCAATCCCTGTTACAGCAATTCAAGCTGATCCAAACGTGGTTCTTCAAAAGAAGACAATCGAAGGTGAAGGCTATGAAGCGATTCAATTAGGTTTTTCTGATGAAAAGCCAAACAGACAAAACAAACCTGCAAAAGGCCATGCAGAAAAAGCGAAGACAACCCCTAAGCGCTTCGTTAAAGAGCTTCGTGACATGAAAGTTGCGGACTATGAAATTGGTCAAGAAGTCAAAGTAGATACTTTTACGGCTGGAGATACGGTTGACGTTACTGGTCAATCCAAAGGGAAAGGGTTCCAAGGTGCTATCAAGCGTCATAACCAATCCCGCGGACCAATGTCTCACGGTTCACGTTACCACCGTCGTCCCGGTTCAATGGGTCCTGTTGATCCAAACCACGTTCGACCTGGTAAATTGCTCCCTGGACGTATGGGTGGAGAGCAAGTAACTATTCAGAACCTTGAAATCGTAAAAGTAGACGCAGAGCGTAATATTCTTCTTGTTAAAGGGAATGTACCTGGAGCAAAGAAAAGCTACGTTACTGTTAAATCAGCAATTAAAGCTGACTAATATCGAAAAGGAAAGGAGGAGCCCAGATGCCTAAAGTTACTTTGTATAACCAAGCTGGCTCACAAGTAGGCGACATTGAACTTTCAGACAACGTCTTTGGCGTTGAACCAAATGAAAGTGTTCTATATGAAGCAGTTGTGATGCAACAAGCATCTCAGCGACAAGGTACACACTCAACAAAAACACGCTCGGATGTTCGCGGTGGCGGACGTAAGCCATGGAGACAAAAAGGAACAGGTCGTGCACGTCACGGTTCAACTCGTTCCCCTATCTGGGTTGGTGGTGGAGTAACATTCGGACCAACACCACGCAGCTACGCTTATAAATTACCGAAGAAACAACGTCGTTTGGCGTTGAGATCTGCTCTTTCTACTAAAGTGAATGCTGATACCATTCGCGTTGTGGAAGGATTAAGTCTTGAAACACCTAAGACTAAAGAAATGAAGCAAGTTCTTGCTGGATTAACAGCAGATAAGAAAGTATTAGTTGTAACAGCAGATTACAATGATGCAGTTGCTTTATCTGTCCGTAACCTTCCAGGAGTTAAATTTGTTACAGCAGACGGAGTAAACGTACTTGATCTTCTTAATCATGAGAAGCTCATCATTACTCAAGACGCTGTGAAACAGGTAGAGGAGGTGCTTGCATAATGGCAAACGTAAGAGATCTTATTAAGCGCCCGATCATCACTGAACGCTCAGCTGACTTGATGGTTGATAAAAAGTACACGTTCGAGGTTGATCCTCGCGCAAACAAATCACAAATCAAAGATGCTATTGAAGAAATCTTTGGTGTAACCGTTGTTCGTGTTAACACTATGAACTATAAAGGAAAATTCAAGCGTTTTGGACGTCATTCAGGCTACACTCGCAAGCGCAAGAAAGCCATTGTTCAACTTTCAGCGGATAGCAAAGAATTAGAATTCTTTGAAGGCGCGTAAAAACAATCTATAGAGAAGGAGGGAAAACTAATGGCAATTAAAAAGTATAAACCAACCACAAACGGTCGACGTTTTATGACTACTCTTGATAATCAGGAACTTACTACAGATAAGCCAGAAAAATCATTGTTAGCTCCATTAAGCAAGCGCGGCGGCCGTAATAATCAAGGTAGATTGACAGTTCGTCACCAAGGTGGTGGACATAAGCGTCAATACCGAGTTATTGATTTTAAGCGTGATAAAGATGGAATTCCAGGGCGCGTTGCTACGATTGAATACGATCCGAACCGTTCTGCTAATATTTCACTAATCAATTACGCAGATGGAGAGAAGCGTTATATCCTTTCTCCAAAAAACCTAAAAGTTGGCACAGTAATCATGTCTGGTAAAGATGCGGATATCAAAGTAGGTAACGCTCTTCAACTAAAAGACATTCCAGTCGGTACGATTATCCACAACATCGAGCTTCGACCTGGAAAAGGTGGACAGCTAGTACGTTCTGCTGGTGCTGAAGCACAAGTTTTAGGTAAAGAAGGGGATTACGTTCTTGTTCGACTTCGTTCAGGAGAAACGCGTTTAATCTTAGCAACTTGCCGAGCTACAGTCGGTCAAGTAGGTAATGTAGAACATGAACTTGTGACTATCGGTAAAGCTGGTCGTTCACGCTGGTTAGGCAAGCGCCCAACGGTTCGTGGTTCTGTTATGAACCCTAACGATCACCCACACGGTGGTGGTGAAGGACGCGCGCCAATCGGACGTAAGTCACCAATGTCTCCATGGGGTAAACCAACTCTTGGATACAAAACACGTAAAAAGAACAAAGACACGGATAAATACATTGTGCGTCGTCGTAAAAAATAACGCGGTTAGGCTACGGTTCGCTGAAAGAGCCGTACGCCGATCACGAAGGGAGGTACAACTATGGGTCGCAGTTTGAAAAAAGGACCTTTTGTCGATGATCATTTAATGAAGAAGGTAGAAGCGATGGACACTGAGAAGCGAAGAGTCATTAAGACTTGGTCACGTCGTTCCACTATATTCCCACAGTTCATCGGACATACGATTGCGGTATATGATGGTCGTAAACATGTACCAGTATTTATTTCTGAAGATATGGTTGGACACAAGCTTGGTGAATTTGCACCAACTCGAACGTATAAAAGCCATGCAGCAGACGATAAGAAAACACGACGTTAATAAAGAGGGGAGGTACTATTCATGGAAGCAAAAGCAGTTGCAAAACAAGTGCGTATTGCTCCTCGCAAAGTTCGCTTAGTCGTAGACTTAATTCGCGGTAAAGCAGTTGGTGAAGCAGTTTCTATTTTGAAACTAACACCAAAAAAGGCATCTCCTGTTGTTGAGAAGCTATTGAACTCAGCTATTGCGAACGCAGAGCATAACTATGAAATGGAACCTGACAATTTAGTTGTCAGTCAAGTATTTGTAGATGAAGGCATCACATTGAAGCGATTCCGCCCACGTGCAATGGGACGTGCGAGCAGAATCAACAAACGTACGAGTCATATCACGCTCGTTCTAACAGAAAAGAAGGAGGGATAAGTGTGGGTCAAAAAATAAATCCTAATGGACTTCGTGTCGGCGTTATTAAAGGCTGGGAGTCAAAATGGTACGCTGATAAAGAGTATGCTGACCTACTTCACGAAGACATCCAAATTCGTGAATACTTGGAGAAGCGCTTAAACGAAGCTTCAGTCTCCACAATCGAAATCGAACGCGCAGCTAATCGCGTGAACGTAACGATTTACACTGCTAAGCCAGGTATGGTTATCGGTAAGGGTGGATCTGAAGTAGAAGCACTACGTAAAGCTCTAAATCAATTAACTGGCAAGCGAGTTCACATCAACATCAATGAAATCAAGAGACCAGATCTTGATGCTAAGCTTGTTGCTGAGAATATTGCTCGTCAATTAGAAAACCGTATTTCATTCCGTCGTGCGATGAAACAAACTATCCAACGTACGATGCGTTCTGGCGCGCTAGGGATCAAAACGCAAGTTTCTGGTCGTCTTGGCGGTGCTGACATTGCTCGTTCTGAATCATATAGCGAAGGAACTGTTCCACTACACACATTAAGAGCTGATATCGATTATGGTACTGCAGAAGCAGATACTACTTATGGTAAGCTCGGTGTGAAGGCGTGGATCTACAAAGGTGAAGTCCTTCCAACGAAAGGAACGAATGAAGAGGAAGGAGGAAATTAATCATGCTAATGCCTAAACGTGTTAAATTCCGTCGTGAACACCGTGGTAAGATGCGCGGTCGTGCGAAGGGCGGAACAGAAGTATCATTCGGTGAATATGGTTTACAAGCTCTTGAAGCTTCATGGATCACAAACCGTCAAATAGAATCTGCACGTATTGCCATGACACGTTACATGAAGCGTGGAGGTAAAGTATGGATTAAAATTTTCCCAGATAAGCCGTATACAGCAAAGCCTTTAGAAGTTCGAATGGGTTCCGGTAAAGGGGCACCTGAAGGATGGGTGGCAGTTGTTAAGCCAGGGAAGATTTTATTTGAAATAGCAGGAGTATCTGAAGAAGTAGCTCGCGAAGCTCTACGTCTCGCGTCTCATAAGCTACCGATTCAAACGAAATTTGTAAAACGTGAAGAAGTGGGTGGTGACGCAAATGAAAGCTAATGAGATTCGAAACCTTACCACTGCAGAAATCGAACAAAAATCGAAGTCATTGAAAGAAGAACTTTTCAACCTTCGCTTTCAACTTGCGACTGGACAGCTAGACAATCCAGCCCGCATTCGTGAAGTAAAAAAAGCTATTGCTCGTGCTAAAACAGTTTTACGTGAAAGAGAACTCGGAATCACGAACGAATAGTCCTGAGAGGAGGTTTGCACAGTGGAAGATCGTAATAACCGCAAAAGCTATGTAGGTCGCGTAACATCTGATAAGATGGACAAAACTATCACAGTTGTTATCGAAACGTATAGAATGCACTCGCTCTATGGAAAGCGTGTAAAATATTCTAAAAAGCTTAAAGCACACGATGAAAATAACTCAGCTAAAATTGGTGACGTTGTTCGGATTATGGAAACTCGTCCATTATCTAAAGATAAGCGTTTCCGTCTTGTAGACATTGTTGAGGAAGCAGTCATCGTTTAACTTCAAGTATATGTTTGCTTACCTGAAGGGAGGTAAAGAAGTCTATGATTCAGCAAGAAAGCCGTTTAAAAGTAGCCGATAACTCTGGAGCACGTGAAGTGCTTT
This sequence comes from Salipaludibacillus keqinensis, assembly GCF_003226325.1. Classification (GTDB taxonomy): domain Bacteria; phylum Bacillota; class Bacilli; order Bacillales; family Salisediminibacteriaceae; genus Salipaludibacillus; species Salipaludibacillus keqinensis. The sequence continues at coordinate 41,138 of NZ_PDOD01000005.1, forward strand.
GTATTAAAGTTCTTGGAGGTTCCGGACGTAAAGTTGCAAACATTGGAGACGTAATCGTCTGTTCTGTAAAGCAAGCAACACCCGGTGGCGTTGTCAAGAAAGGTGAAGTCGTTCGCGCTGTCATCGTTCGCACAAAGAGTGGTGCTCGTCGTCAAGACGGATCCTACATTAAATTTGACGAAAACGCAGCGGTGATTATCCGTGACGATAAGGGACCACGAGGAACACGTATCTTCGGACCGGTTGCACGTGAACTACGTGAAAACCAATTTATGAAGATTGTTTCTTTAGCTCCTGAAGTACTTTAATGAATAATAAAAATAACAGAAATATACGTCTTAAGAGGAGGTGCCCTCATGTCTCAACCGAAATTGCATGTCAAACAAGGAGATAACGTTAAAATTATCTCTGGCAAAGACAAAGGCAAGGAAGGTAAAATCCTTGAAGCATACCCGAGTAATTCCCGTGTGCTTGTGGAAGGCGTAAACATGGTAAAAAAACATGCGAAACCATCCCAATCGAATCCACAAGGTGGAATTCTTAATCAAGAAGCTCCAATTCACGTTTCAAACGTGATGCCTATTGATCCTAAAACGGGTGAACCAACACGCGTTGGCTATAAAGAAGAAAATGGTAAGAAAGTCCGTATTGCGAAAAAATCTGGCGAATCTTTAGATAAGTAATAGCCAGTGGCTGAAAGGAGGTTAACTCAATGAGTCGTTTAAAGGAAAAGTTTAACCAGGAGATCACTCCTGCTCTAACTGAAAAATTTAATTACACTTCTGTTATGGAAGTACCACGTGTTGAGAAAATTGTTGTCAACATGGGTGTAGGTGATGCAGTTCAAAACTCTAAAGTTCTTGATAAAGCTGTGGAGGAACTCACACTTATTACTGGTCAAAAACCATTGATTACAAAAGCGAAGAAATCCATTGCTGGATTCAAACTTCGTGAAGGTATGCCAATCGGTGCGAAAGTAACATTACGCGGTGAGCGTATGTACGATTTCCTAGATAAGCTAATTGCTGTTTCTTTACCACGTGTTCGTGACTTCAGAGGTGTTTCTAAGAAAGCATTCGACGGTCGAGGAAACTACACTATGGGTGTTAAAGAGCAATTAATTTTCCCTGAAATCGAGTATGACAATGTAGACAAAGTCCGCGGTATGGATATCGTAGTTGTTACATCTGCTAACACAGACGAAGAAGCCCGTGAACTTCTCACTCAAATGGGTATGCCGTTTCAAAAATAACAAGTTTGCCAAAAGAGAGGAGTGAAGACCTTGGCGAAAAAATCGATGATCGCAAAACAGAAGCGCACGAAAAAGTTTAATGTACAAGAGTACACTCGCTGCGAACGTTGTGGACGCCCTCACAGTGTTATTCGTAAGTTCAAACTTTGCCGTATCTGCTTCCGAGAACTTGCACATAAAGGTCAAATTCCGGGCGTTAGAAAAGCTAGCTGGTAATTCCGTTTATAAGGAAGGAGGTAAATACGATGACCATGACAGATCCTATTGCTGATATGCTTACGCGTATTCGTAATGCAAATACAGTGCGACACACAAGTTTGGAGCTTCCAGCTTCAAATCTTAAAAAAGAAGTGGCCGATATCTTAAAGCGTGAAGGTTTTATTCGCGATTATGAATATATTAAGGATAGTAAACAAGGTATCCTTCGTATTTTCCTTAAGTACGGTGCTAACAACGAAAAAGTTATCACTGGACTTAAGAAAATAAGTAAACCAGGTCTACGCGTTTATGTGAAGTCAGATGAACTTCCACGTGTACTTGGTGGATTAGGAATCGCAATTATTTCTGCTTCAACAGGAGTAGTTACAGATAAAGAAGCTCGTCAACAACAAGTAGGCGGAGAAGTACTCGCTTACGTTTGGTAATAAACACGTAAGAGAATGGAGGTGTAAGGCATGTCTCGAGTTGGTTTGAAACCAGTTGAGATTCCTTCTGGAGTAGAAGTGAAAATCGACAATACCACAGTTACAGTTAAAGGACCAAAAGGTGAACTTCAGCGTGAAATTCACCATGAAATGATTGTTAAACAAGAAGACAACACAATCACTGTTGGACGTCCTTCTGATCATAAAGAACACCGTGCTCTTCACGGGACTACTCGCAGCATTATCAACAATATGGTTGAAGGTGTTACGAAAGGTTTTGAAAAGAAGCTTGAGCTTGTAGGTGTTGGTTACAGAGCGCAAAAGACAGGAAATAAACTTGTCTTAAACGTAGGTCTGTCCCACCCAGTTGAGTTTGTTCAAGAAGACGGATTGGAAATTGAAGTACCAGCAAATACGCAAATTACCATTAAAGGTATTGATAAAGAACGCGTAGGAGCACTTGCTTCAAATATTCGTGCGACTAGAAGACCAGAACCTTACAAAGGTAAAGGTGTTCGTTATGAAGGCGAATATGTACGACGTAAGGAAGGTAAGACAGGGAAATAAACCCTAATAACGGGATAGAAAGGAATGACGTTCGATGATCACGAAGACTGACAAGAACGCGGTACGTAAGAAAAGACACGCCCACGTTCGTCGTTCGATCACAGGAACTGCTGAACGTCCTCGCTTGAATGTTTTCCGTTCTACTAAGCACATGTATGCACAGCTTATTGATGATGTAGCAGGAGTTACTCTAGCGAGTGCTTCAAGCTTAGATAAAGAACTAAACGTAACTAATGGCGGGAACAAAGAAGCAGCGCGTCAAGTTGGCGAACTTGTGGCAAAGCGAGCCCTTGAAAAGGGACATGAATCCGTAGTGTTTGATCGTGGCGGTTACCTCTACCACGGTCGTGTACAAGAACTAGCAGATGCTGCTCGCGAAGCAGGTCTGAAGTTTTAATCAAGGCTATAAAGGAGGGAAATTCATTGCGTATCGATTCAAGCAAGTTAGAAATAGAAGAAAGAGTCGTAACGGTTAACCGAGTAGCGAAGGTTGTTAAAGGTGGACGTCGTTTCCGCTTTGCAGCACTCGTTGTTGTTGGAGATAAAAACGGACACGTTGGTTTTGGTATGGGTAAAGCACTTGAAGTACCAGAAGCGATTCGTAAGGCTATTGAAGCAGGTAAGAAAAACATGATTCGCGTACCAGTCCAAGGAACAACTATTCCTCACCAGATCACTGGAGAATTCGGCGCTGGAAGTGTACTTCTAAAGCCGGCATCTGAAGGTACTGGAGTTATCGCAGGCGGACCTGTTCGTGCGGTATTAGAATTAGCTGGAGTAGGTGACATCCTTTCTAAATCCTTAGGATCAAACAACCCAATTAACATGGTACGTGCGACTATCCAAGGACTTGAAAGCTTAAAGAGTCCAGAAGATGTTGCGAAACTACGCGGCAAATCTGTAGAAGAGTTGCTAGGTTAAGGAGGGATTTGTCATGGCAAAAAAACTAGAAATCACCCTCACACGAAGCCTGATCGGACGTCCGGAAGATCAGCGCGTGACTGTGAAGACTTTAGGTCTTCGTAAAGTCAATCACACTGTCGTTCAAGAAGATAACGATGCAATGCGCGGAATGGTAAACAAAGTTTCCCATCTCGTCAGTGTGAAAGAAGTAGAAGCGTAATTGATAAACAGTTGAGGAGGTGTCAATATGGAACTTCACGAATTAAAGCCTTCAGTTGGATCACGTAAAGAGCGCAAGCGTAAAGGCCGTGGTATCGGTACTGGTAATGGTAAAACAGCTGGTAAAGGTCACAAAGGTCAAAACGCTCGTTCTGGTGGTGGGGTACGCCCTGGATTCGAAGGTGGACAAATGCCGATATTCCGTCGTTTGCCAAAACGTGGATTTAAGAATCCAAACCGTACTGAATACGCCATCGTGAATCTTGACACGCTAAATCGTTTTGAAGATGGTACAGATGTTACTCCTGTACTTCTTGTTGAAACAGGCGTCGTCAAAAGCGAAAAAGGCGGAATTAAGATTTTAGGAAATGGTTCACTTGAGCGTAAGCTTACAGTGAGAGCTCATAAATTCTCAGGATCAGCGAAGGAAGCGATTGAGGCTGCCGGCGGAACGACTGAGGTGATTTAATGTTTCAGACGATCTCCAATATTTTTCGTGTTGGTGATTTAAGAAGAAAGATTTTTTTCACCCTGGCGATGCTTATCGTCTTTCGTATTGGTGCTCACATTCCTGCTCCTGGTGTGAATGCTGACATTTTAGATTTTGGTGGAGAAATGAACGCCTTTGGTTTTTTAAATACTTTTGGTGGGGGAGCACTTGAGAATTTCTCCATTTTTGCAACAGGAATCATGCCGTACATCACTGCTTCCATTATCGTACAACTGTTACGTATGGATGTAGTCCCTAAGTTTGCCGAATGGTCTAAGCAGGGTGAGGCAGGTCGTAAAAAGCTAGCGCAAGTAACTAGATACGGTACGATTGGGATCGCATTTATTCAAGCTTTAGGAATGTCTATTGGTTTCAATAACATCTTCCAAGGGCTTGTACCTGATCCAAGTATTTCGACCTATTTATTAATTGCCCTAACCTTAACAGCAGGAACTGCATTCTTATTATGGTTAGGTGAGCAAATCACAGCAAATGGTGTCGGGAACGGGATCTCGATCATGATCTTTGCCGGGATTGCTGCTGGGATTCCGAATGGAGTTAATCAAATTTATGTAACTCAATTCGAAGACGCAGGAGATGCCTTGTTTATTAACATCGTTACCGTATTGTTACTACTCTTGGCACTTTTAGCGATCGTCGTTGGAGTGATTTTTGTACAGCAGGCCTTAAGAAAAATTCCTGTTCAATACGCCAAGCGATTGGTTGCTGGGAAGCCGCAGGGAGGTCAATCGACCCACCTGCCGTTAAAGGTGAACTCAGCCGGGGTAATTCCAGTTATCTTTGCAATGTCTCTGTTTATCTTCCCGCCGACAGTGGCTGGATTCTTCGGAGATGAAAGTACGATAGCTGGTTGGATTACACGTAACTTCGATTATACACAGCCTTTTGGACTTGTTGCATATGCAGCATTGATTATCGGTTTTACGTACTTCTATACATTTGTTCAGGTGAATCCCGAACAAATGGCAGACAATCTAAAAAAACAGGGTGGCTATATTCCTGGCATCCGGCCCGGTAAGACAACTCAAGTCTATATTACTCGGATCCTTTATCGTTTGACATTTGTCGGAGCATTGTTCCTGGCAACAGTATCAACTTTACCTGTCTTCTTTACAGAAATCGCAGGCCTTCCACCAGCAGTACAAATTGGTGGTACAGGGTTATTGATCGTTGTTGGTGTGGCTCTTGACACGATGAAACAAATTGAAAGTCAACTAATTAAACGATCATACAAAGGTTTTATAAAATAGAGGGAGGTTTTCTCCCTTTGCCTTTGGTCGATGATTAGAACGATGGAGGGAAAGAAGATGAATTTAATCTTAATGGGACTTCCAGGTGCAGGAAAAGGTACACAAGCAGAAAAAATCGTTGATAAATACGGTGTGCCACACATTTCTACAGGAGATATGTTCCGTGCTGCTATCAAAAATGGTACTGAACTTGGTCTTAAAGCTAAGGCGTTCATGGATGAGGGCAACCTTGTTCCAGATGAAGTCACTGTAGGTATCGTGAAAGATCGTTTAAGTCAAAGTGACTGTGAAGACGGATTTTTGCTTGATGGATTTCCACGTACTGTTGCCCAAGCATCAGCACTAGAAGATATGCTGCAAACATTAGATCGTCAACTTGATCATGTTTTATATATTAAAGTGCCTAAAGAGGATCTTCATAAACGTCTCACTGGTCGTTGGATCTGTCCTACATGCGGAGCTACCTATCATGAGATTTATAATCCTCCAAAGGTACAAGGTAAATGTGACAAAGACGGAAGTGATTTGATTCAACGGGAAGATGACAAGCCTGAAACGGTCGAAAAGCGTCTAGAAGTGAACTTAGGTCAAACTAAACCACTTGTTGATTTCTACAGTGAAAAGGGCTACCTTCGAAATATCGATGGTCAAAGAGACATCCAAGACGTTTTTGAAGATGTTGATCAGCTTCTGAAAGGAAGCCATCAATGATTATTTGCAAGACACAGCGAGAGCTGGATATCATGAGTCAAGCAGGGAATATCGTTGCACTGACTCACCGAGAACTTCAAAAACACATCAAGCCTGGCATCACGACGAAAGAATTAGACGAGATCGCAGATTCATTTATTCGATCATATGATGCGATTCCATCTTTTAAAGGATATAATGGATTTACTGGAAGTATCTGCGCTTCAGTGAATGATCAATTGGTACACGGAATTCCGGGTGACCGCACATTGAAAGATGGCGATATTATCAGTATTGATATTGGCGCTGACTATCAAGGATATCACGGAGATTCAGCATGGACGTATCCAGTGGGGACGATCGATGAAAAGACTAGCAAACTCCTTGAAGTCACTGAAGAGTCACTATATAAAGGACTTGCTGAAGCTAAGCCTGGTGAAAGGCTCTCTAATATTTCGCATGCGATTCAAAAGCATGTAGAAGCACATGGTTTTTCCATTGTGAGAGAATATGTAGGTCACGGGGTTGGTCAAAGTCTTCATGAGGATCCACAAATTCCCCATTTCGGCCCACCTGGTAAAGGTCCGCGGTTGAAAGAAGGAATGGTCTTAGCCATCGAGCCGATGGTAAACGCTGGAAGCCGACATGTACGGACATTGAAAGATAATTGGACCGTCGTGACGACTGATGGAGAAATGTGTGCCCATTTCGAACACACGATTGCTATTGTTGACACAGGATATGAAATTTTGACAAAAGCCCAATGAACTTATGAAGGTGGTCATTAAATGAACGATCCTGAATCGATTCCGCAAGTTGGAGAACTTGTGCGAATTCTTAATGGTCGGGACAAAGATCAGTTTGCTTTTATTATTGAGGTGTTAGATGAACGTTTCGTTCGGATTGCTGATGGGGATAAAAGAAAAGTAGACCGTGCGAAAAAGAAGAATCTGCATCACGTTGAGCGAATGAACATTCTTGCTCCCGAAGTTAAGCATAGCATTGTTGAAACGGGCCGTGTTACCAATGCTAAATTGCGGTTTGCAATTTCAACATATATTGATGATAATTTACTGAAGGAAGGAGAGTAAATTCATGGCCAAAGAAGATGTAATTGAAGTAGAAGGAACGGTCATTGAGCCGCTTCCCAATGCGATGTTCCGCGTAGAGTTGGAAAACGGGCATAAGATCTTGGCCCACGTCTCTGGAAAAATCCGTATGCACTTCATTCGTATTTTACCTGGAGATAAGGTTACTGTAGAATTATCTCCGTATGACCTAACTCGTGGACGTATCACGTATCGTTTTAAATAAACTGGCAAGGTATACTAGTCACTCCGCATTATAAGGAGGTAGAAAGCATGAAGGTAAGACCATCAGTGAAACCAATTTGCGAGAAATGCAAAGTTATTCGCCGAAAAGGTACCGTCATGGTAATTTGCGAAAACCCTAAACACAAACAAAAGCAAGGCTAAACACACAGGAGGTGTAAAACATGGCACGTATTGCTGGTGTCGACATTCCTCGTGATAAGCGAGTTGTCGTGTCTCTCACGTACGTTTTCGGAATTGGTCATTCAAGAGCTAGCCAAGTTCTGAAAGAAGCAGGTGTTTCTGAAAGCACTCGCGTTCGTGATTTAACTGAAGATGAATTAACTAAAATCCGTGAAGTTGTAGACGGAATCAAAGTAGAAGGGGATCTTCGTCGTGAAGTATCTCTAAATATCAAGCGTCTGATTGAAATCGGATCTTACCGTGGTATTCGTCATCGTCGTGGACTACCTGTTCGCGGTCAAAAGACGAAAAACAATGCACGTACTCGTAAAGGTCCACGTCGGACTGTAGCAAACAAGAAAAAGTAAAGTAAAGGAGGTCATGTTCAATTATGGCTAAACCAAAAACGACTCGTTCAAAGCGTCGTCAACGTAAAAATATTGAGTCCGGAATTGCGCACATTCGTTCCACTTTCAACAATACGATTGTAACGATCACAGACACTCAAGGAAATGCCATTTCATGGGCAAGTGCTGGAGCTTTAGGTTTCAAAGGTTCTCGTAAGTCTACGCCATTCGCAGCGCAGACTGCAGCAGAAACTGCAGCAAAAGCGTCAATGGAGCACGGAATGAAAACTGTAGAAGTTTCAGTTAAAGGCCCTGGAGCTGGACGTGAAGCTGCTATTCGTTCACTACAAGCTGCTGGCTTAGAAGTGAACATGATTAAAGACGTCACACCGGTTCCGCATAACGGTTGCCGCCCACCAAAACGTCGTAGAGTATAGTCGCATCAAAGGTATGAATATTCATACCTATGTCAATAATGGTTTAATAGCCTATGTCCAGATGGACACTTAAATTATTGACGTAAACGTGACAGGTCGAGGTGTGCCCAATGAGGGATTCCGGTTGTGCCTAATCCACAACCGGGGTTTCGACGTTTTGAAGGAGGGTTTGTTTAATGATCGAGATAGAAAAGCCGAAAATTGAAGCTGTCGAAATGAGCGATGATGCAACGTATGGAAAATTTGTCGTAGAGCCTCTTGAACGCGGATATGGAACGACGTTGGGAAATTCCCTCCGCAGAATCCTACTCTCGTCTCTACCTGGTTCTGCTGTAACTAGCGTCCAGTTTAACGGAGTGCTTCACGAATTTTCTACGATTGAAGGTGTGGTTGAAGATGTAACAACCATCATACTCAATCTAAAAAAACTTGCATTGAAGATTTACTCAGATGATGAGAAAACTTTGGAAATTGATGCACAAGGAGAAGGAGTTGTCACTGCAGCTGATTTGATGCATGACAGCGATGTGGAGGTTTTAAACCCGGATCTTCATATTGCCACCCTATCTAAGGGAGCTCAGTTCCAAATGAAAGTGTCGGCAAATCGTGGAAGAGGATATGTACCTGCTGAAGGAAACAACTCTGACGATTTACCAATCGGGGTTATTCCGGTAGATTCCATGTACACACCCGTGACTCGTGTTAACTTCCAAGTGGAGAATACTCGTGTCGGTCAAATTACCAACTTTGATAAATTGACGCTAGATGTGTGGACAGACGGAAGCATTCGACCGGAAGAAGCTGTATCACTTGGAGCTAAGATTCTTACCGAGCATTTAAATATCTTCGTCGGATTGACCGATCAAGCACAACATGCTGAGATCATGGTTGAAAAAGAAGAGGACCAGAAAGAAAAAGTCCTTGAAATGACGATCGAAGAGTTAGACTTGTCTGTTCGTTCTTACAATTGCTTGAAGCGTGCAGGAATTAATACAGTTCAAGAGCTAACACAAAAGTCAGAAGAAGACATGATGAAAGTTCGTAACCTTGGACGTAAGTCTTTAGAAGAGGTTCAAGAAAAACTTGAAGAACTAAGTCTTGGTCTTCGAGACGAAGAATAAAAATCTACCATCTACGATTTGCTTAGTCAAATCGAGCCTGTAGAGAAATTTTCACCTGAGAAGGAGGGACTATCATGGCATACAGAAAATTAGGTCGCGACAGCAGTGCCCGTAAAGCATTATTCCGTGACTTAGCCACTGATTTAATCATCAACGAACGAATCGAAACTACTGAGCCAAAAGCTAAAGAGCTTCGTTCAATCGTTGAAAAAATGATCACTTTAGGTAAACGTGGGGACTTGCATGCTCGTCGTCAAGTTGCAGCTTTCGTTCGTAATGAAATTGCAGACGAAGAAACTGGACAAGATGCAATCCAGAAACTTTTTGATGATGTAGCAAAGCGCTACGACGACCGTCAAGGCGGTTACACTCGAGTTCTTAAGCTAGGACCTCGCCGTGGAGACGGTGCAGAAATGGCTATCATTGAGCTTGTGTAAGCTCATTGACTCTCTATAAAGGGCGAGACACCGGGTCTGGCAACAGATTCTGGTGCTGTGCCCTTTTTTTGTACCATTTTATAAGAAGTGCTTTAGAAACCATTGGCAGCTTTTATTATTAGGATCATCCTTATCTTTTAAGAAATGGGGCATTATGAATGACAAATGAACTTTCCGTTGAACATCTTCATTTCCGTTATCATGAACAGGCGCCCTACGTGTTAAAAGATATCTGGTTAACGGTTCCGACAGGAGAGTGGTTGACCATCCTTGGACATAACGGCTCGGGGAAGTCCACGTTAGCTAAGTTTTTTAATGCTCTTCTCGTCCCTACTGAAGGGGGCGTGATCTCATGTGGCATGGACACGAAGGATGAACATCAGTGGACGAATATTCGACGACAAGTGGCAATGGTATTTCAAAACCCTGATAATCAAATTGTTGCCCCAACCGTTGAAGATGATGTAGCCTTCGGGCTGGAAAATGCAGGAATCCCTTATGATGAAATGAGGGAGAGGGTCTATAGCAGTATTGAACGACTAGGTTTGAAAGGTCTTGAAACACAAGAACCACACAGCTTATCAGGTGGTCAAAAGCAGCGTGTCGCGCTGGCAGGAGCACTTGCTCTAAAGCCTCGAATCATAGTTTTAGATGAAGCGACCTCCATGCTTGATCCAACAGGAAAAAAAGAAGTGTTAGCAATGGTTCAAAAGTTAAAAGAGGAAGAGAACATAACAATTATTTCTATCACTCACGATGTTTCAGAGGCAATGATAGCCGATCGGATTGTTGTGTTAAATGAAGGTCAACTCGTTCTTGAAGGAACTCCTCGTGAAATTTTAAAGGACGATGAGACGTTAAAGAAATCAAGCCTTAGTGCGCCATTTTCTGTTCAGGTTGCTAACGAGCTCAGAAAGCATCACGTGGCTATAGCTGATGATGTCTTTTCTGAGGAGGAGTTGATCAATGCACTATGCACATACAAGCAAACCAATTAACCTACACTTATATGAAGGGAACTCCTTTTGAAAAAAATGCTCTTACAAAGGTGGACTTATCCCTCTCCAGCGGACAGTTCACATCTATCATTGGGCATACAGGTTCTGGTAAATCAACACTCGTTCAGCACCTGAATGGATTACTCAAGCCGACGGAAGGTACTATAACCATTGGTGATTGGATCATACGTCCTGAAACGAAACAAAAGAATTTATACTCGTTAAGAGAGCATGTAGGAATGGTTTTTCAATTCCCTGAGCACCAATTGTTTAACGAAACGATTTTACAAGACGTTGCATACGGTCCGATAAACTTCGGCAAAACAAAGCAGGAAGCAGAGGACATAGCGAAAGAATGTCTCCATAAAGTCGGCATTCCTGAAACACTTTATGATCAGTCGCCATTTGATATTAGTGGTGGCCAAATGAGACGTGTTGCCATTGCTGGGGTGTTGGCATTAGATCCGACGTTGCTGATCCTAGATGAACCTACCGCCGGTCTTGATCCTCATGGACAGGAAACGATCATGCACTTGTTCTATGAGTGGTTCCAAGAAACAGATGAGCGATCGATCGTTCTAGTGACACATCAGATGGAAGATGCGGCTCGTTATTCTGATCAGATATTAGTCATGGACCGGGGCCAAGTCGTCGATCAAGGAAGTCCGGAACACATCTTCTCTAAAGGAACAGAGCTGAGAAAACTAGGTCTATCTGTTCCCCAGTCCGTTCAACTTCTTCAAGCTGTTCGCTCGGAGTGTGGAGGAGACATGGAAATCGATGCTTTTACGTTAGAGGAGACGGTGAATCGACTGCTCGTCTATTTAAAGAAAAGGGGCGTGAATGATCATGTTTGATAACGTGATTATTGGTCAATACGTTCCTCGGGATTCTGTCATTCATAAGATGGATCCTCGGGCGAAGTTACTAGTCCTCTTGATCTTTATTGTATTTTTGTTTACAAGTCGTCACCCTGTAGTGCTAGCTTTTGCGGTGGTGCTGACCGGCACAGCCTTTTTACTTTCGAAAATACCTGTTCGCTATTTCATAAAAGGGATGAGATTTATTGCAATCCTTATATTTTTTACATTCCTACTCCACCTTTTTATGACGCGTGAAGGAACGATTGTGGTTGAATGGTCTTGGCTAACGATTTATTCAGGGGGCCTTATTGAAGGAAGTTTCATTGCTCTTAGGTTATTCTTACTCATTTTGATGGCCTCGTTATTGACGTTAACGACCACACCGATTGATTTAACAGATGGAATGGAAATGCTCATGAAACCCCTCAAGATCGTTCGCGTGCCAACACATGAACTGGCTTTGATGATGTCGATCGCATTAAGGTTCATTCCAACTCTATTAGGTGAAACGTCCAAAATTGTTAAAGCTCAAATGGCACGAGGAGCAAATTTCTCTAAAGGTTCGTTATGGACACGGTTAAAATCGCTTATCCCCATTCTTATCCCTCTCTTTGTTCAATCATTTAAAAGAGCAGAGGATTTAGCTATCGCCATGGAAGCGAGAGGCTACGGTGGGGGAGAAGGTAGGACAAAATTCAGGCTGTTATCTTGGAGGAAAATGGACTCGCTAGCAGTAGGACTGTTCATTGTTTTTGCTATGTTAACAGTGGTCTTTCGATTTGTTTAATGAAAAAGGAGACGGCTTATGAAGAGAGTATTAGCGACATTATCATATGACGGCGCCCAATTTCATGGCTATCAGCGGCAGCTGAGAGATCGTTCTGTGCAGGGAGAAGTAGAGCGTGCATTGGCGAAAATCCATAAAGCGAATTCTTGGCCTTCTACGTCGTCTGGCAGGACGGATGCAGGTGTGCATGGCATTTCTCAACCGGTTCATTTTGACACGACCTTAGCAATCCCTGAAGACAGATGGGCTAAGGCGCTTAACAGCCTCCTCCCTGATGATATTCATGTCCACTCGTGTCACTATGTCCCTGAATCCTTCCACGCCCGTTATGATACCGTAGGGAAAGAATATGTGTACCGTTTAAGTACATCGTCTGAACGAGATGTTTTTACAAGAAACTATGTTTATCATTTGCCGAAAAAACTAGACCAGACTAAAATGCAGCAGGCCGCAGAGTACTTGATCGGGACGAATAACTACACAAGTTTTTCGTCCCCGAAAACGGATGTAGTAGATAAAGTGAGGACAATCTATACGATTGATATTCAACAAGATGGGGATGAATGGACGTTTCGATTTATCGGAAGTGGCTTTTTGTACCAAATGGTGCGTGTCTTAACAGGTACATTGATTGAAACAGGGCTAGGAGAACGTAATCCTGATGACATGGTGGCGATTATGCAAGGAAAAAACAGGGCACTTGCTGGTAAAACGGCACCTGCTTGTGGATTATATTTATCTCAAGTCTTTTATGAAGCCAAAAAATTAGACGACTATCTAAAAAAATTTCAATGACAACGAATCCTAGTGTATTTATTGTTGACATTGACACTCAGATATTATAAGATGGTCTATGGTATTCTTATGCCCACTAGCCCCGGGTACGGAATCGATCATTGAAACGTAGGAAATTTTTTGGATAGTTTGATTAGGAGGGAAACACATGCGTACGACATATATGGCAAAGCCAAGTGAAATTGAACGTAAATGGTTCGTGATCGACGCAGAAGGTAAAACACTAGGTCGTCTTTCGACTGAAGTAGCGAGCCTTCTTCGCGGAAAGCATAAACCGACTTTTACACCACACCTTGATACAGGTGACCATGTTATCATCATCAATGCAGAAAAAATCCACTTAACAGGAAATAAGTTAGCGGATAAGATGTATCACCGTCACAGCCGTTACCCAGGGTCATTGAAATCAATGTCTGCTGGTGAAATGCGTGACCGAAAGCCAGTAAAATTACTTGAGCTTTCAATCAAAGGAATGCTACCTAAAGGTCCTTTAGGCAGCCAAATGTACCGAAAGCTTAATGTGTATGCTGGTAATGAGCATCCACACGAAGCACAAAAGCCAGAAGCTTACGAACTACGCGGTTAATTTAGAAGGAGGGAATTTTCTTGGCACAAGTTCAATATTACGGAACAGGTCGTCGTAAGAACTCCGTTGCACGTGTACGTCTATTACCAGGAGACGGCAAAATCGTGATTAACGACAGAGATATCAACGACTACTTTGACCTTGAAACATTAAAAGTTATTGTAAAGCAACCACTTACTGAAACACAAACTGAAGGCACATACGATGTACGTGTTAAAGTAGAAGGTGGAGGATATACAGGTCAAGCAGGCGCAATCCGTCATGGTGTTGCCCGCGCGCTTCTTGAAGCAGACCCAGAATTCCGCCCATCACTTAAGAAAGCAGGCTACTTGACTCGTGACGCTCGTATGAAAGAGCGTAAGAAATACGGTCTTAAAGCTGCTCGTCGTGCACCACAATTCTCAAAGCGTTAATTATATCAATACTTCAAAGGCTCTCAACCAATTTTGGTTGGGGGTCTTTTTTGTACTGAAAATAGGATGAGCTAAAATATTATTGGAGAGCCCTAAGCGAGCTTCACTTGCTTGATTTAAATGGCCAAAGGCGTCTGCAGATTTTTTTAAAATTAGGAATGAATTTTCCGACAGGATCTTTATTAATTTTAGATTTAACTTTATATGCAGGGGGTAGGTCATATTCCTCTGTGCTTTCTTTCCTTCGTTCCTCGTATCTTTCAGGTGAAGTTCTAAAGTTTACAATGTTTTGATAAGATGACTGGTCATGCATTATTTCAAACATTTTTATGGAAGGTCGGTAATTCGCTTCTATAATCCATAATTGACCATCTTCATCTATTCCCACATCCAATCCTATTTCAGTTCTTTTAGGATAATATTTTTGGAGGTGTCTCGTAGTTTCAAGAGCTAAGCTATTAAGTTTTTCATTTAGTTCAGTTATATTGACGCTATTTTTTATAACGGATTTATTAATTGCTTCTTCGATGGTCAACACTTTAACGCTGGCGTTAGTAACAAAGTATCCTGTAAAACTTAATTTGGCTGCTTTCCCTGTTACGAACCAATCATCAGAACCTCTCTTCCGTTGCAACATCACTCTCAAATCAAAGGGAGCTCTGTCTATAGTGGCTAGAGAAATGTACTGCTGAATGACCCGTTTCTTATTATTTATCTGGTTAATGTAGTTTATGGTAGGTACTTGTCCAGAAATATGATTTATTTTTCTGCCGTAGTGAATTCTATAATTGTCATTTGATAGGTCGCTTACTTTCATTATTTTATATCCCAGCCTGCCGAAATTAGGTTTTATTACAACGTTTTTATGTCTTGTTAGCATAGACCATAACCTGTCTTCTTTAAAAATTTTGGTTTCTGGAAGATAGTCAGCAAGCAAAGCGTTTTGTTTCATTAGTTTATATTTGGACCATTTGGATACTGAAACTTTCATAACTAACCTCCTTTCTTAAAAATAATCAAATCATAAACAGCTTTTTTCCTGCTTCTTACGTCCTAATCCACTTTCATCTTTTATTCCACCACTTCAAACGGAACTGGTAACTTCCTGTCCGGCTTTCCTTTGTAATTTATTGTCACCTCTTCTCCCGGTGCTATATTACGTAGGGCACGAAAGTGAATACATGTGTCTTCTCTTTTCAATATAAATTCTGCATTCGGTTTATATGAATGGTTAAATAGCGAACCGTACCCTAAAGCGACAGCTCCTTCTCTCCCCCATTGGAAGAAGTAATCAACCATAACAGTAACCATAATGGCACGCAAGTCACTTTTAGGGATGATAATAACAGGTGCCTTTTCAATAATGTCCCCTTTTCTATATGGTTTCAGAGTAAAAACACCGCGGCCTTTTCCAGGGCTCTGTTTAACCTCTAACACTCTCAATCCCCTCCCTTTTCTTAAAATCAACATATTCAAAAACATGGCATATGAAACGTCAATTACCTATTTATACTGATAGTCCAAACGTTTATTAAATTTGACTAATATAAATAAATTAACTTTAAAGAAAAGGAGGTAATTAAACATGGGAATTAGAGCAAATGGCTGCGACTGTGCGGCATGGGACGAAATCCTTGAGATCGATGACCAATATAATGTGACTACTGAAGCAGGTACTGCAGATGCTATAAATAACGCATTTTACAGAGGGACCAATGGGAACTTTCTAATATTTGACCCAACTGGAAAAGGCTTAGGTTTAATTTATTTTTGCTGTACTAAAATAACTTCTATTCAAGAAGCACCGGGGCCAAATTAATAAAAATGAAAAAAGCTGCAGCAAAACTCGAATAATAAATGGCCCTCATCGCTGGTGAGAGTCCACTCCAAGCTTGGCAGTAAGAACTGTTATGAAGGGCAAGAGTGTCTATCGTGAGGTAGAATCTCATGAAGTTCAAAAACACGAAAAGCCTAATATGGCGATGTTTGTAGACTCTTATGAAGTCGGGTATAACTTCAGTAATCAAAGAGCGTAAGAAATAAGTTATTAAAGCTGCATGTCGCACACTGAAGTTCTCTAAGCATTAATATCCCTTTATCCTTTATACAAAGGGTTCAGCCCTCTTTGCTCTTATGGAGCAGGGAGGGCTTTTTTGTGGTTTCGTTACATTTGCATACCCCTAGTTAAATTTTCATGTACTGCTGGAACATTTCGGTTGTTTTTTCCTTCGCTTCATCAGTCACGTGAGTGTGAATATCTATCGTGGTTTTAATATTTTATTCAGAAATGCGCTGCATCGAACTAGTGTTTAAAGAAATTCTTATAAAGGAATACTATGAATATCTTTAAAAGAGAAGGGATGTTCAATCATGAATCAACAGGAAATTAAAAATAAAGCAATAGAAGTTTTAGATGGCAATAAAATTGGGACACTGGCTACAGTGAAAGATAATAAGCCTCACTCCCGTTATATGACTTTTTATAACGATGATTTTACGCTATTTACCCCAACGAATAAGGAAACGCACAAGGCAGAGGAGATTGAGCAAAATCCACATGTTCATATTCTTATCGGTTACGAAGGAGAAGGATATGGAGATAAATATTTAGAGATTGAAGGAAAAGCAAAAATTCGTGATTCAGTGGATCTTAAGCAAGATATTTGGAAGGATAAATTTGAGAAATGGTTTGATGGGGTGGACGACCCTGAATTTATCGTTTTAGAAATTAAGCCAACAGCTATTCGCTTAATGAACAGTGGTGAAAAGGCGAAAACTGTAGATATATAGTAATACTTTAATATAAAAATAAAACGTGAAGTTGTAAATTCTCATGTGTAACGAAACAAATGATACCTAGTTCCACTCCCAAAGTAGGCTCGTCTGAGTCTGCTTTTTTCCGTTCCAAAATGATCATCGAACTATTTAATCTAAGTTAAAACGATTTACTTAATACGGGTAGTTACCAAAAAGTTCAACAAAGTATTTTAAACAAAGGAAAAATGTCGCTTATGTCGAATGGAGTAAGGACATCATTTTATACCGTTTTACCGTAACTCGATAAAAATTCATAATCAGAATGAATGACTTATTTTTTACTAAGAGGTGAGCACACATGACGTCAGGCCCCATTATCTCATTAAAGAACATTAATATTATTCGTAACAAAAAATCCTTGTTAAAAAACGTTTCTTGGAATATACATAAAAATCAGCACTGGGCGATTCTAGGATTGAATGGCGCAGGGAAAACGACACTTCTTAAAATTCTCACTTGTTATTTGTGGCCGACAACAGGGACCATAGATGTCCTTGGAAATCGCTATGGCAAAGTGAATATTCATGAAGTCAGAAGATCAATTGGATGGGTGAGTACTGCGCTTGATCAGCAATTACAAGATCATTCGCAAGATTCTGCTTTGGAGATCGTTCTGAGTGGGAAGTATGCGTCAATTGGCTTGTATGATGCAGTGTCAGAACAGGATAAGCAAGAAGCGATGAGATTGCTGGATAAGTTTAATATTTCACATTTAGCTCATGAACCTTTAACAATTTTTTCACAAGGGGAGAGAAAAAAAGTATTGCTGGCTAGAGCGTGGATGTCAAAATTAAAATTGCTCATTTTGGACGAACCTTGTGCGGGATTAGATATTCGTTCTCGAGAAGAATTTCTCTCCACTTTAGAAAAATTGAGTCAAGAGGAAGAAGCGCCGACAATGATATTTGTGACTCACCACGTAGAGGAAATTATTTCACCTATTAGCGATATTTTACTCTTGCGTCAAGGGGAAGTTATTGCAGCTGGAAAAAAGGAAGAGACTCTCACAGAAGAAAATCTATCAGCGACATTCGACTTGCCAATCCAAGTGCACTGGCGAAATGCTCGTCCTTGGATTAGCGTATGATTTCCTGAGGTTGAAGTTTCACCATGTGCCTCTCGGATATTGTTAAGATAGTTAAACGATGTTTTAAATGGAAAGAACCCACGTCACGTATACAGGGCGAAACCCCTCGCTTTCAAAAAGGTCTAATGGAACAGCAAGTAGCTGTGGCAAAAACTAGTGGTTGAAGCGTGGTACGAGAAGTCCTATCAAAAACTGTACCAAGCGCTCAAGTAGCCAAAGATATCCTTGACGACTAAATTGAAGTAAACAAAGATTTCTGGCCAAAGTTGCAATAGAAAATTACAGATAACTGCGGCAGTGTTGCCTAAAGAAGACAAATCATTTTTCATTACAACTATTTAGCCGCCTCTAAAACAGTGTTTAACTTAAGATAAAACAGGCAAATACCTTATGTAATAACTATTATATAAGGAGGACGCCTTTGTGAAAATCGGTATGGTAGCAGTCTTTGCGATATTGGCCGCCATTCATTTATCGATGAGAGAGTATCCCTTTGGAGGTACAACGCAGACGGTTTTAGATATTTTGATGATTGTCTTTGCGGCTATAGTTGTGGGAACCCTGATTACATCGTTGACAGCCAAGAAACAGAATGAGGCAGATCCACCGGGAGACCCAAGATAAAGTAAGAATATTAGGCTCATCGATAGAATTTTTAATATAGAGGATCAACCTAAAAGAGCTGTGATGTATACAGCTCTTTTTTGATGTAAAAAAAGAGTAGAGGTTTGAAATCGTCTTTAGTATTTGTCAAAAACGTTTAAGTGATATCACCGGTGGGAAGAAACAACTATGTCATGAGACATTCAGAAGGAGGACATAATCATGAGTAAAACTATTTTTATAACAGGTGCAGGAAGCGGTTTAGGAAAAGGAACAGCTATTGGCCTTGCCAAAAAAGGTCATAAAGTCATTGCATCTGTTGAGATTATTTCTCAAGTGACAAGTCTACGGGAAGAAGCGGAAAAAGCAGGCGTGGACCTGGAAGTTATAAAGTTAGACATCACGAATAAACGGGATCAACAATTAATTGAGGACTATGATTACGATGTCTTTGTGGCTAACGCCGCCATTGGAGAGGGTGGCCCAATCTCAGAAATCCCAGTCGACAGAGTCAGGGCGATCTATGAGACAAATGTATTTAGCACTTTAGAAAATGCACAAATTGCCGCGAAAAAATTTGTGAAAAAGAAACAAGGTAAAATTATCTTCTTAAGCTCTATTGTAGGGATTGTAGCAATGCCTTACTTAGGGGCGTATAGTTCATCAAAGCATGCCATAGAAGCTATCGCCAAAACAATGAAAGCGGAATTAGAAGAGTTTGGTGTTCAAGTGGCAACAATTAATCCAGGACCATTTGAAACAGGATTTAATGACCGAATGTTTGAAGAAAAATCGAAATGGTTTGAAAATGAAAACCACTTTACGAAAAAAGAATCGATGGAAGAAACAGAAAAAATCTTGGATGAACAATATGATCCGAAAAATATGATAGACAAAATGGTGGAAGTCATTGAGTCCGATAGGCATCATTTTCGAACAGCCTATCCTCAAGAAACAGAGGATAACATGAAAAGTTATGAACAGGAAACTTGGGAATCGAAAGTATAGTTCGATTTAATTTAAATTTGTTATATTCAAACAGCATCCTTAAATAGGGTGCTGTTTTTTATATGAAAATACAGACCTAATCTACCTTTAGGAAGCTTTGTACATTACAAAAACAACTAGTTATTTAATAAAGTGGTGTGCCCGGCATGTTAATCAACTTGGTGTGACTGTTTTTATTCCTTTTGATAGGTATTTAGAAACATATCACAGCAAGGAAATGAATCATTTTTGAGTTAAACACAGTGATTATAGTGGTAAATTCTCAATATTCTAGGGGAGATGGTTCATCTTTTATCGAGGAATATAGTGACATTATTTTTTGGGCGTTAATTCGACATAATTCTTGTTATATTTAAGTAAATAGCCTGATTAATGTTCGAAATATTTCGAAATTAAGCGAATGTTTCGTATAGCGAAACAATGGCTTGTTCTATATACTTTGGACTGTAAGGCCCCACTTATTTTTGAAGGAGGAGTTATAATTTGAAGAAAAAGAACCAAGTTTTTTTGACGTCAGTGCTTGCAGGAACACTTGTGTTAAGCTCGATTGCCCCGGCAGGATTTGCTCATGATGCATTAGATGGAAGCTCAAAAGGTGAACGCATGCCATTTGACCATGATGCTTTGGAGATGCTCGGTGATCCAGCAGAAGAGGGCTCTAAAAATCTTAAGTTTTTACACGAAGCAGGGTCTGCTCAAATTCAAGAGATGGATGGGGTTCAGAACAACACAGCTGATGTATACGCTCATAAAGGATTTGCATATCTTGGAACACATACAGCAAACGGTGCGAACGGAGGAGTGCGGATTTTCGATTTAAAGGATCCTAAAAACCCACAAGAAATTGCACAATTTGCACATGATGTTCCTCATACATGGCAAGAAAAAGTCATCGTAAAAAGTGTAAATACCCCTAATTTTAAAGGAGATCTGGCAGTAGTAAGCCTTCAGCAAACGTCACGAAATAATGCCAATCGTCCAGACAGCATCGGAGGAGCCTTACTTTACGACGTGACTGATCCTTATAATCCCGAAAGAATAGGGTTTTATGAATTAGATCGCCGGATTACCGGTACGCATGAATTATACTTAACGACTCAAGGAAATCAAGCCCTAATGCTTTTATCTAATCCTTATGCTGATTACTATACGGGTGGTGCTGAAAGAGATTTTCAGATTATTGATGTAAGTGATCCGACAAATCCGGAAAAACTATGGGAATTCGATCCACGAGAACTTGCTGAAGTTGATGAAAATTTTAACGGATATCATTGGAGCTCTCCAGATGGTAAAACAAGACCTGTGTTTAATCATAGTGTCATTACAGATAATAACGGCCAGTATGCGTATGTATCGATGTGGGATTTAGGCACAGTTATTTTCGATATTCGAGACCCTGAAAATGCGAAGTATCTTGGCAGAACAGAATTTGCCGATGATCAAAAAGGTGCTGCACACTCTGCTGCCTTAGCAAGAGGTGGAACAGTTTTGATTGAAACGCGTGAAGTGGCTAGTCCTCACGGTGCTGGTTATGAGAGTGCATACGGGTATACTCGTATTTTCGACATTAAAGACAAAACAAATCCTGTTTTATTAAGTGAATTCACAACAGATTTAACGTATGATTTTTCTACGCCAGTGAATACATTTGCGAAAACGGTACATGATCCGAAAGTACAAGGAAATACCCTTTACCTGTCCTACTACTCTGGAGGAGTTATTTCTGTAGATATAACCAATCCGAGTGAACCGGTTGAAATCGGTCGTTACACACCGGATCAAGCCGACGTTTGGGGCGTATTTGTTGATAGAAACTATGTCCTAGCTTCAGACATGGGCCAAGGATTAAAGGTCTTGTTGAAAAACAACGACAACCGTTCAAATAACAACCGTTTGAATAATTAAGTATTTGAAGAAGTAATGCATGATTAATAGACGCCCTGAAATGAAATCGGGGCGTCTATTTTTTTACAAGGTTTTCATCTTACTTCACGTTCAATTCACCCAAACTAGCCCCTTTAACAAAGAATCTTTCGATGTTTTTTTCAACAGTAGGGTCTGGAATGAGCGGGGGAGCGTGATGCGGCTTGATACGAGCATCAATGATCATACTGTCACAGCCCCAATGCTTGTTTTGATAAGTGCTATTAATCCCGTGAATATCATGAGATGGATTACTTCTCGTAAACGTTGCCCAAAAGAAATTACTCATGTTTTCGCTCAGGAATTCGCTTCCGTCACAGACAACTATCATCGGGCATGAGGGAATGTCTCCAATAGCGTCCGACATAGCGTTAAATTCCTTGCTCGCATTGTCGTGGTCTTTAAATTCCGGTCCTTCGATAGCCACTACCCCTGGCATGACTAACCTTGGATGTTTAAACCCTTCTAATTGATGAAACGCTTCAGGAACCTCTGTACACAAATCCCTTTTTTTATCACCATAGGCGGCGATAACTACCTTACTCCCACTATTTAAGCCTTCACCAGAGTAATCTAGCGTATCAATAGTCGTCTTTGTCTGAAAGTGAAGGTCGCGCTGTAAGTCAATTCGTTCTAAGATGTGGGTTAGAAAATCCACTTCTCTGTGTGTATCCAATGGTGTTTCCTGTTCAGCGGTAATGAATAAAAACTTGGCTAAACTTAATTGTCCAGTTCCTAAAATCCGGTTAGCAATTGTCAGTAATTCCGCTGGTCGCTTCACTTCTTCAAAAGGAGTGTATCGTTCACTTCCAATCGCAAACAGCAACGGGTGAACACCGGCAGCGTCGATGGCGTGTACTTCTTTTACCCCTGGAATCTCCTGCTTGACCGCATCACCAGTGATCTCGTGGATGATAGCGCCAAAAGACGTATCTTCTTGAGGAGGGCGACCGACGACGGTGAACGGTAAAATCGCCTTTTCTTTTGCGTACACTTTATGTACTTTCATGACAGGAAATTCATGTGTCAAACTATAATAGCCAAGGTGATCTCCGAATGGTCCTTCTGGTTTGGTGTCTTCTGGATGTATTTCTCCAGTGATGACGAAATCCGCATCGTGACTAATGCAATAACCGTCTTCGTAGCTGTACTGGAAGCGGCGTCCTGCAAGTAAGCCAGCAAAGGTCATTTCGCTTAATCCTTCAGGAAGCGGCATCACGGCAGATAGTGTGTGGGAGGGCGGCCCACCAACAAAAATACTGACTTTAAGTGGTTCACCCTTTTTGGTAGCGGCCGCTTGATGGACGCCAATTCCACGGTGAATTTGATAATGCAAGCCAATTTCTTTGTCTTGTTCATAGTCATTCCCGCTCAACTGCACCCGATACATACCAAGGTTTGAATTCATGATTCCTGGTTTTTCAGGATCTTCAGAATAAACTTGTGGTAGCGTAATGAATGCACCTCCGTCGTTCGGCCATGATTGAATCAGAGGAAGGTCAGATATACTAATTTCTTTTGATTGTACTGGACCTTTTCCTCTTTTCTTTTGGGGGAGAGCCTTTATTGCTGAAAAGCCATTGCCAATGTTTTTAAATGGGTGTTTCATGGCTTGAATGGGATCGTTTCTAAGGGCAACAATATTTTGCACCGGATCCCACGTTTTACGGAAAATGAATTTGCTCCGCTCCACTGTACCAAAAAGATTCGAGACAGCCCGGTACGATGACCCCTTGACGTTTTCAAACAACAATGCAGGACCGCCCGCCTCATATACTTTCAAGTGAATAGCAGCCATTTCCAAGTGTGGATCTACTTCTTCTTTTATGCGAATTAAATGGCCGTTTTTTTCTAAATCTTTCATACATTCTTCCATATTTTGATACATGATGAATGACTCCCATCTATCGATAAATTTCGTCCATTATTTACAGAGGTTCATTCACTATTTTACGTTAAAACAGAAAATAATGCAGAGATTTGAGCGGAAAATAATTCTATCGGCGAAATTGGCTGGTCTATCAGCGTAAATGACCCTTCTATCGGCGAAATACGGCTGTCTATCGGCGAAAATCACCATCCTATCAGCGAAACTAATCAAACATCGTTTCAACTCCCTCGTATACCAAATATTTGCCGTTATGAAAAGTCTCATTCAATCAACACTAAGGGTACGATACAGCCATAGACAAAGGAGCAGCGATGGGGATGAATGTGATATTTACGCTAGGTGAAAAAAGAAAAGAGAAACAATGGAAATATCAGCGGACGATGCTCCGTTCTTTACAGATCAGTAATATGAAAAAAGATGTTCAAAGGCGATTTTTCGCTCATGAAGTTCAAGAAACAGTATCCCAATTGTACCTTCAAGATTTCTGCTTAGATGTGGGGATAGATGCATACTTGTTAGGTGCTGAATTCGCCCGATTTGGTTATTATGGTGAATCGGAATTCATGGTCATGCAGCGTTGTGCTGGTGAAATTATGGCTCAAATTGATCAGACGGTTGCGCAGTTTTCAGCGTGGTTAAATTTAGATGAACCGCAAGCTGACGTTTATAAAGAAGTGGCCACTGGCTACATTTACGAATGGTGGCGCCAAGGGTTCGATGAAGGAAAGAAACGATACCATCTAAGGCTTCATTAAAAACGAATTTCGCACATATTTTTCCCCTTGTCCCATATATTTATTACAGGTGGGGAGGGGAATAGCATGAAGAAGTGGTGGGGATTGGCAAGTCTAGCTTTCATCATAGCGATCGGTTTAGCCATTGGACCATTGTTGTACACAACAGAAGATTCAACTGGATATGGACTGCCGTTATCCGGAAAAATGATAGTACTGGACCCTGGACATGGTGGGATAGATGGTGGAGCAACCTCGAAGTCAGGGTTGTTAGAAAAAGACGTCAGCCTTGAGATTAGTTTGAATTTGCGTGATTATTTACAAGAAGCAGGTGCTTTCGTGATGATGACGAGAGAAGTTGACAAAGATTTAGCGGCAGCGGACACGCAAAAAATTCGTTCTCGAAAAGTAGAAGATTTAAAAGAGCGGGTTAGACTGATCAATAACTCTGATGCAGATTTTTTCATCAGTCTCCATTTAAATGCTATTGGTGAACCACGTTGGAGCGGGGCCCAAACTTTTTATAACCGAGCGATAGAGGGTAACGAAGTACTGGCAAAACACATTCAAAATGAATTAGTCATAAATTTAGAAAATACGGCAAGACAAGCAAAACCAATCCATAACGTGTATTTGATCCAACAATCAACGATCCCTGGTTCCCTAGTGGAGGTGGGATTTCTCTCCAATCCGAGAGAAGCGGAGTTGCTTGGCACTGAAGACTATCAGCAAAAAATAGCCGCATCGATCTACAATGGGATTTTACGCTACACGAATAACGAACCTGTGACGCAAGAGGGTGAATAGCCCTCCTTTTTCTTGTAAAAGGTGTGATCTATATCATTATCGATCCTGTGTATGTGTGTTATAATTACCATGTAGTGGAACCGAATACATACAAGATTATATAAAGGATGGTGTCTTCATGTTAACAGAAGAACAAGTGCTAAAAGCGCTAGAGCCAGTTAAAGATCCTCATTTAAATAAAACATTACTTGAAATCGGCTCAGTAAAAGAAGTCAAAATCAAAGAAAAACTCGTCAGCTTGAAATTGGCGATTGCACAACCTGGAACAGCTGAACAAATGCAGCTTCAACAAGAAGTAGTAAATGCGGTAAAGAATGCAGGAGCAGAATCCGTTGGTCTTCGTTTTGAGAAGCTAGCAGAAGAAGAAATTGCAAAGCATGGCGGAGCAGCAGAAGAAGAAGGCGAAAAGTCGCTATTGGATAACAAGCGTACGACATTTATTGCGGTAACGAGTGGTAAAGGCGGCGTAGGTAAATCAACTGTATCTGTGAACCTAGCCACCTCTTTGGCTCGCCAAGGCAAAAAAGTCGGGATCATTGACGCTGACATATACGGATTTAGTGTTCCAGACATGATGGGCATTGAAGAACGTCCAAAAGTTGTAGGGCAACGCATTTATCCTGTGACACGTTTTGACGTGCAAGTCATTTCCATGGGCTTCTTTGTCGAAGACAACTCACCAATTATTTGGCGCGGACCGATGCTCGGCAAAATGCTAAATAACTTCTTTAATGAAGTGGAGTGGGATGATTTAGACTACTTAATCTTAGACTTACCACCAGGAACAGGGGACGTTGCTTTAGATATTCATTCCATGCTTCCTCAATCCAAGGAAATTGTCGTAACAACTCCTCACGCTACAGCCGCCTTTGTTGCAGCAAGAGCAGGGGCGATGGCTTTGAAAACAGAGCATGAAATTTTAGGCGTGGTGGAGAACATGGCTTACTTTGAAAGCAAACTTACGGGAGAGAAAGAATTCGTCTTCGGAAAAGGCGGAGGACCTAAATTGGCTGAAGAGCTTCAAACGGAAATCCTTGCTCAAATTCCTCTAGGTCAGCCTGAAATTGATGAAGAGAACTTTGCTCCATCCGTATATGATGTAGAGCATCCGATCGGAAAAATTTACATGGACATGGCGGAAAAAGTCATTCAATCGACTGAAAAATAAAAGAAGAACAAGCCGCCGTCTCAGCTGAAACGGCGGCTTTTATTGATCAAATCAACTTAACCCATAGAACCCATAGACTCAGATTCTTCATCATCTGGTGGTTCCTCTTCAGTATTACCTCCGGACTGGCTAGCCTGATCATCCTCGCTACTTTTTAATTCCTCTTTCGCAATGTTTTGAAGCAGTTCATATACTCGTGCGACAAATAAAGGGCTCTCCATAGCTTCAGTCACTACGTTGGTAATCTCTTTTCGATATTCTTTCGTTTTCATCAATTCCACCGAATTTTTTTCCATTTCCGGGTCTTTCATAATATCCAACATCATTCCTTGGTAATCAGGATCTTTCATAAGACCCTTTAAGAGCTTTTCATTTTCTTCTTGCATGCTTTCAGCAAAAGTCTTGGCAAACTCGGGGTTTTGCATCACCTTTTGCCAATATTCTTTTCCATCTTCAGAAGCGAGAGTTTGTTGAATAGTTTCTTTTATAAAATCTTGTTCCATGAGTAATTGTTCTTTCATTTCTTCCTCTTTCAGTACGTCTTGAATCGCTTTTTTTCCTTCTTCTGTTTGGAGCATATCAACAACCATTTGTTTTGTATCCTCATAATCAGGTTGCTTAGAGCCAGAATCGTCTAAAACAGCACAGCCAATAATAGAGGGAATAAGCATCATCATTATACAAATAATAGCAAATTTTTTCATCAAGGTTCATACTCCCTTCATCGTCACTATCTTTAATATGAGATATGGGTTCGTTTTTTATACAATCTGTTGAAAGAGTTTGGCTTGTTCGCTCTAAAGGATTTCTTTGAATTGGACTTATCGTCCAAATAAAAACAACAATCTCCATGAGATTGTCGAAAAAACTGGCGCAGGAAATTCAAACTTTGATACAATAAGGAGTGGACGAAAAGCAGTGGGAGGAAAACGAAGTGAATTCAAGAAAAGTCGTTTTTTTATTTAATTCAACCTTTTTAATCGGGACAACAGCCGGTTTTATCATTGGTATGATTTTGGACTGGCAAACACATATGAATGATTTAAGTAACTGGAATTTTGGCGGGGTAGCGATGGTTATTATCACGTCAGCGATCTGGACAGTCATTGCTCAGATGGGCTTTTTTGCCTACTTAACGATTCACCGATTCGGCTTAGGAATCTTTAAGTCCGTAAAATTGTGGAATCAAGTGCAACTGGTCATCATCGCCTTTGCGCTGTTTGATTTGATGTTCTTCAGACATTATTTCTTTGCTGAAGAAGGGGAGTCGATGCTCGGGTTTATTTGGATGCCGCTTTTGCTTCTCGTTTATGGTCTCATCGTAGCAACGATTAAAAGTAAGGAAACGGACCGTTCGGCTTTCATTCCTACAGTATTCTTTATCGTTGTAGTGACATTGATTGAATGGATACCGGCCTTACGAGAAAATGATTTTACTTTTCTTCTAACAGCAATTGTGCCATTACTAGTAGCAAACACATGGCAAATTCTTGTCCTTCATCATCTCCATCAACAACCAAACGGAAAGCAACCTGGTGTGAGCGAAGTAAAGCAAAAGGAGAAGCAAGCGAATACATCCAGAGGGAAAAAAGGAGCTCAGCGCCGAAAATAATCGGGCTGAGCTTTTATTAGTAATCAGTCCACTTCTTTCGCATTCATCTCGACGCCTGTTAACAATTGTGAGATAGTTACGAAAGAGTAACCTTCACTTTCCAATTTATCTAAAGCAATTGGCAACGCTTCTGGTGTCTGCTTTGCAGAGTCAGAGGCATGAAAAAGAATGATATCTCCATTCGTTACGTTCGTTGTAGTATTTTCCACGATGGCTTCAACTCCAGGATTTTCCCAGTCATGTGAATGAATACTCCAATGAATCACGTCATAGTTGAGCGATTCTGCAACCTCTAATACACGCTTGTCGAAGCTGCCATTTGGTGGACGTAATAATTTAGGAGCCTCTTCTGTCAGCTCAGATAATACACTGTGTGCTTGTTGGATATCTTTTTTAATTTGATCTTCTTCCCAGCGAGTATAGTGTTCATGTCTGTACCCATGACTACCAATTTCATATCCTGCATCAACAATCGTTTGTAAAAGGTCTGGATGACGCTCCGCCCATGCAGCTGATACGAAGAAGGTAGCGTGTTCCACGTTTTTATGTTGAAGTGTCTCAAGAATAGGAGCTAGTTGTTGTTCCCCCCAGCTAATATCGAAAGTTAATGCCAGCTCCGGTCGTTCAGCTTCCACTCGATGAATAGCTACAGGGCCTTCTTCGTTAGGAGAAAAAACCGGCAGAAGCGGCGTTTCTACGTAAAGAATTCCCGCAGTGAAAAAAGCAGCGATGCCTATAATCATATATCGCTTTAAGGTTTTAGCATGCCATACCCATATAAAATTCATTTTATTGTTGCCCCCTTGTCCCTCGTTTACCTCATATGTATTCCGAGGACAGGCATTTATGAATAAAATAACGTAAATGGGAAAATAATTTTCAAGAAGATGAAAATGGGGTGATAAAATGATTGGGTTTATGCTAAACGGAAAAGAAGCAGAGGAAATTGAATATTTATTAAAACGGGAGCTGGAGGAACTGCTACTCGATTTAACAGATGATCGACTGGACGGTTTAATTCATAAGGCGATGGAAGAACGCTATAAAATCATTTATCAAATATATAAACGTTTTGCTTCACCGAGAGACCTTTGCAAATACTTGAGAAGGCCTCCGTCTAAATCAATCGATTCGAATGAATAATTTTTTTGAAAAATATCACTTTTTTTCGCTTATACCCTTGAATTTTTTTTGGATTAATAGTAAGATATCAAATGTCTCACAAAGAAAGTACTTCTTTTGCAGACAGAGTTTAGTGACGATCGCGGAGAGGTCACACCCGTTCCCATGCCGAACACGGAAGTTAAGCTCTCCAGCGCCGATGATAGTTGGGGGATCTCCCCCTGTGAAAGTAGGACGTCGCTAAGCTCACCTTTTATTAATCCACAGTAGCTCAGTGGTAGAGCTATCGGCTGTTAACCGATCGGTCGTAGGTTCGAATCCTACCTGTGGAGCCATGCTTCCTTAGCTCAGTTGGTAGAGCGCATCCATGGTAAGGATGAGGTCAGCGGTTCAAGCCCGCTAGGAAGCTCCAATGAAAAATCGTTGATGGCCCGTTGGTCAAGTGGTTAAGACACCGCCCTTTCACGGCGGTAACACGGGTTCGAATCCCGTACGGGTCACCATATTTTTATTGTTAAATTGCTGCGTAGAGCAATTTTTTTCTATGTAACGAACCATAACCGTATGTACGTCACATGGAGAAATTACTCAATTGACAGAGCATCTACCTCACAACCAGTTGCACCGGTTTGACCAAGTCACCATTCATAATAAATAAGCGGTATATTTATTTGTGTAAACGGGTATTGTAGTAACTATGAACTTAAAGTTCTGCTCACCTTATTTATGCATCATGCTAGGTGAAATTCTATAGGGCTATAGCCAAGCGGTAAGGCATCGGATTTTGATTCCGTGATCCGCAGGTTCGAATCCTGCTAGCCCTGCCATTTTCTTTTTTTATGAGAAGCCATTGCATCGTCCGTAAGCATCCATGAATAAGCTGCGAGCCATTAGCTCAGTGACGAGCCAAGCATCTATGAATTTACTACGAGTTGTTTCGACGCATGGATCATCATTGAAAAAGCTAGAAGAGGAAGAAACAGGTAAGACATCGAAGGAAAAGCATCGTCCGTAAGCATCATGAATAAGCATCCATGAATAAGCTGCGAGCCATTAGCTCAGTTGGTAGAGCATCTGACTTTTAATCAGAGGGTCGAAGGTTCGAGTCCTTCATGGCTCACCATTTTTTTAGAACTTATAACTTTATCGGGGCCTTAGCTCAGCTGGGAGAGCGCCTGCTTTGCACGCAGGAGGTCAGCGGTTCGATCCCGCTAGGCTCCACCAATCATTTGATTAATACACTCTGGAGGAAATCCAGGGTTTTTTTATTGTTAGCTCAGTTAAAGATTGTGATGTTGAGTAGTTTTCTCAATAGAGCTATGTTGGATTAAAGGTCCTCCTTTTAAACGGACAAACGGGTGAGCCTCCTTGAGCTTAGTTGCTTATCTCATACGATGAGACATTATCTTTTTAGTTTGTGATATGCAGAAGCCAAATGAAAAAAATCTGGTCACTCCAAGGGGTGACCAGATTCCATGTTTTATTTATTTTTATGATGGTTAATTTGCTGTGATTGATATTCGTTAAGAAGTTTATCTAAGTGGGTGCTTAGCTCTACAACTTCTTTTGACGTACGTTGCATATGAGCAGACAGTTCGTTCATTCGATTGCGAACTTGTTCAATCTCTTGAAGTAATTCGTTCATGGAGTGTGTTTTAACAGTCATTATGGACAACCTCCTTTATTTAATGATGACCCAATCTAATTTTGTTCGTATAGAGACGCTTATTTAAGACCTTCTTGACAAGAAAATATTGTGGTTTATATTCATTATTCAAGGTACCAGCCTAGAGGACGACCCTTTTAGGATGTCCCACGTAAGGCTAGTGTTTTACTAATAATATCTTCTAAATTCCCAATACTTTTTTTTCCTAAACA
Organism: Salipaludibacillus keqinensis; assembly: GCF_003226325.1. Lineage (GTDB taxonomy): Bacteria > Bacillota > Bacilli > Bacillales > Salisediminibacteriaceae > Salipaludibacillus > Salipaludibacillus keqinensis. The sequence goes on from NZ_PDOD01000005.1 coordinate 72,101, forward strand.
TGGATTTTATTGAAAACGAATGTTTTTTTTTGCTTTGAAGTGATAAAATATTGTTTGGGAATTGAAACCTATCATTGGACGGACACGTATAAGAGGTAACCGCAGTGAGGCGGAGGTTATGCGAGATGGATATCGTCGTAAAAAAAATCATATTAGAAGTAAAAAAAGGGAATCAAGAAGCATTTAGTGAACTCATGGATATATACAAAGATAAAGTTTATCATATTGTTTACCGAATGCTTGGTAATGTTCACGAGGCGCAAGATGTATCTCAAGAAGCTTTTTTGCGTGCCTTTATGAATATTGACTCCTATGACACAAATCGTAAATTTTCTACTTGGCTTTTTCGCATTGCAACGAATTTAGCGATTGATCGCTTAAGGAAAAAAAAGCCGAACTTTCATCTGGAAGATCAAGTGGCAGGAACTGAAGACCTTACATATTACTCTCAATTCTCTTCTGATGAGGAATTGCCAGAGGACCAGGTTGTACAGTGGGAAATGCAGGAGTGGGTTCAAGAAGAAATAATGCAACTCCCCCCTAAGTACAGGTCGGCTATTATCTTGAAATATCTAGAAGACCTTTCTTTAAAAGAGATTGGAGAAATATTAAATCTTCCGGTAGCAACGGTTAAGACACGTATTCACCGTGGAAGAGAAGCGTTGCGAAAGCGACTTAGACATTCATAGTCGTGGAAAGGAGATAAGAGAATGGCTTGTTCTAAGGAAAATATCGTCCTTATTCATAAATATTTAGATAATGAGATGACCCTGTTAGAAATAAAACAATTTCAACAGCACATTAATAAATGTAGTGATTGTGAGAAGCATTTACAGGAATTAAGAAAAACCGAGGCGATTACCCAAAGTGCATCACATGTTAAAGCACCGTCTAACTTTACAGAAAATGTTATGGGCAAACTGCCTAAACAGCCGGCTTCTCAGAAATGGAAACATAGGCTTAGAAAACATCCTTTCATGATCACAGCTGCAACATTTTTCTTAGTATTTATCATTAGTCTTTCCTCCGCTTTTGGCGGGGACGGAAATGATATTGTCGTCAAGGGTGATGGCCATTTCATCGTGGATGAACAACGGGGAGTTGTTGTCATTCCGGAAGGAGAACACATTTCGGGAGATCTTATTGTTCGTAATGGGGATATTGAAATTGCAGGTGAGGTCACAGGGAGCATTACAGTTATTAATGGTGAGCACCTTATGGCTTCCGCCGACCAAGTTTCAGGGGAAATTGAAGAGATAAATCAAGTCATGGATTGGCTCTGGTATGAAACTAAAGCTTTCTTATCAGAGGTTGTTGCGTTTATGAGTACTGAGAATGAAGAGAACGAAGAGAATAACTGAACGAGGAAGACACATGGATCCCCCGTGTGTCTTTCCTATGTCTGATACAGGTTTGAATCAAATTATACTATCCCTACATATAAATGCCTCCGATTCCGAATAGTAAAAGGGAAATATATGTTATAATAAACGAACGAATGTACATGTTTGAATAGAAATGTGATATTTGGAGGAACGAGCATGTTAGAAGATATTTCTATTTTAAGAGTTTTAGCGATTATCGTTGACATATTATTAGTCGCGTTCGTTATATATAAATTAATTATGGTCATCCGAGGTACCAGGGCCGTGCAACTTGTTAAAGGAATCACGGTTATTTTGGCTGTCTGGTTTTTGAGTGGCTATTTAGGCTTGAATACGTTGCAGTGGATTATGCAACAAGCTGTTACATACGGACTGTTAGCAATTATTATCATCTTCCAACCAGAATTAAGGAGGGCCCTCGAGCAACTAGGGCGTGGTCACTTGTTCCAATCTAGTTCTATAGCTGATGACGAAGAAGTGAAACAGTCCATTGAGCATATTATTAAAGCTGCCAATTACATGGGAAAACGAAGAATTGGTGCATTAATCTCCCTTGAAAGGGAAACAGGGATGAACGATTATATTGAAACAGGGATTCTCATGAATGCCAAACTTACCTCAGAACTATTAATTAACGTGTTTATTCCTAATACTCCGCTCCACGATGGCGCTGTTATTTTAAAGAACAATGAAATTATGGCTGCTGGATGTTATTTACCTCTTTCGGAGAATCCATTTATTTCAAAAGAGCTAGGGACACGCCACCGAGCAGCCCTTGGAGTTAGTGAAGTAACAGATTCTATTACTATTGCTGTGTCTGAAGAGACAGGTGGAATATCTGTAACGAAAAATGGGGAGCTTCACCGAAACTTAGATGAAGATGCGCTTCGAAAAACGTTAGAAAATGAACTGATAAAGCAAGATTCAAATGGTTCATCTTCCCGTTGGCAGTGGGGAGGCAAAAAGAATGGATAAACTTTTTAATAAAAGCTGGTTTATAAAAGTAAGTTCTTTGGTCATTGCTTTCATGTTGTTTTTGATGGTGAATATGGATAATGCAGGAAACCAGCCTGGGGGGATTCCTGGAGTTACGGACGGTTCAAGGGTTCTCGAAGAAGTAGATTTGCATTATTATTATGATGATGAAAACTATGTGCTGACGGAAGGACCAGAATTTGTTCAAGTCACTTTAAGAGGACCTCAGACGGCACTGACAATGGCGCAAGTTAACCAAGCGCAGCAAGAGTTGTATGTGGACTTAGCTGGAAAAGAAGCAGGGGTGCATTATGAAAGAGTTCAACACCGCGGCTTCCCTGCAGACTTGAGCTTATCAGTGGTTCCAATGACAGTGCGTGTCACCCTTCAAGAAAAGCAAACGGCTTCTTTTCCTGTAGATGTTGAATTGGAAAATGAAGGACAAATAGAAGAGGGATATGTCGTTGGTACTCCAGAAGTAAACCCATCTTCTGTCGATGTAACCGCAGCTCAAGGACTTATTGAACAGATAGCAACGGCCAGAGCAAATGTAGACATATCTGATAGAAACTCGTCATTTGAAGACTCTGTACCTGTGGTATTTTATGATCAAAACGGGAATGACTTGGGATTAAATGCTGATCCACCTGCTGTAGAAGTTCATGTGCCGATCACTAGTCCTAATAAAGAAGTACCTATTAGAATCGGTCGAGATGGGGAATTGCCCGATGGGGTAGCTATTGATTCAATTTCCACTCAACCGGAGAGCGTAACAATTTTTGGTCCGGTGAACGTGATAAATGAAATTTCTTTTATTGATTTATCTTCCATCGACTTGACTGAAATTACGAATGATACATCATTTGAATTAACGGTCCCTGTTCCAGAAGGTGTGGAGCGGGTGGAGCCGGAAACAATTACCGTAGAAGTAGAAGCGACAGAAGAGGCGGAACGAGAGTTTTCCGACTTTCAAATTACCGTAGAAGGCTTGGAAGATGGTCAGGCAGTGGAGTTTCTCTCTCCTGAAGATGGATTATTTGACTTTATCGTTAAAGGCAGTTCGAGTGCGTTAGAGCGTCTTGATCGAGGTGATTTAGAAGCATCAATTGACGTAGAAGATTTATCAGAAGGGGAGCATGAGCTTACTTTAGATATTAATGGACCTCAAAACCTCCGCTTTGAACAAAGAGGGATGAACGTTACATTCATACTTTCAGAGAATAATAATGATAACACGGCTTCAGGGTCGTCCGTTGAAACCGGTGAGAACGCGTTGAATAATGAGAACAATGAAAACAACGACAATAACGACAACAACAATAACGACAACAACGACAACAACGACAACATCGAAAACAGTGAGAATAACACAAATAACGAAAATATCCAAAGCGATGAGAATGAAGAAATTAATGAAAATGAAAATAACGGAGAGAATGTTGAAGTAGAGGAAAATGAAGAAGAAATAGAAGAAACGAATAATGATGAAGAGATTGAGGCAGAAGAAAATAATGAAAATACTTCATAAGTACCTGCTAGATATTTGTTTGAAATGTTGTATTTGAAGAACCTTTAAGGAGAGATATTATGGGAAAGTTTTTTGGAACAGATGGTGTGAGAGGAATAGCAAATAAAGAATTAACTCCAGAGCTTGCTTTTAAGCTAGGTCGATTCGGCGGCTATGTTCTTACAAAAGCAACAACAGATAAACCAAAAATATTAATCGGAAGAGATCCACGTATATCTGGTCACATGTTAGAAGGGGCGCTAGTAGCGGGGCTTCTATCTATAGGCGCAGAAGTGATGAGATTAGGTGTAATCTCTACTCCGGGGGTCGCTTACTTAACGAAGGCTTTAAGTGCTGATGCAGGAGTAATGATTTCAGCATCCCACAACCCAGTAAATGATAATGGGATTAAGTTCTTTGGTTCAGATGGCTTTAAACTATTAGATAGTCAAGAAGAAGAAATCGAAAAGCTGTTAGTGAAAGAAGACGATATGGAAGACGACTTACCACGTCCTACTGGTGCTGGAATTGGTACTGTAAATGATTATTTTGAAGGTGGACAAAAGTATTTACAATACTTGAAGCAGACAATTACGGAAGATTTTTCAGGACTCCATATCGCGCTGGATTGTGCTCATGGGGCGGCGTCTCCTTTGGCGAACCACTTGTTTGCAGATTTAGAAGCGGATCAGATTTCTTGTATCGGTTCTTCTCCAAACGGAATCAATATCAACGATGGATTTGGTTCTACCCACCCTGAAGCGATGGTTGCTCTTGTGAAAGAAAAAGGGGCAGACGTTGGTTTATCATTTGACGGAGATGCTGATCGCTTAATTGCCGTTGATGAAAAAGGCCAAATCGTGGATGGTGATCAAATCATGTACATATGTGCAAAGTATATGAAGGAAACAGGCAAATTAAAGCATAATACAGCTGTTTCTACGGTGATGAGTAATCTAGGCTTTTATAAAGCATTAGAGGAAGCGGGATTGAACACGAAGCAAACGGCTGTTGGGGACCGTTACGTGATGGAAGAAATGCGTAAAGGTGGCTATAACCTAGGTGGTGAACAATCCGGTCACATTATTTTCCTTGATTACACAACGACAGGGGACGGGCTGTTATCTGCTTTACAATTGGTTCAGATCGTAAAAGCTACGGGCAGACCACTATCAGAACTGGCAAATGAAATGAAGAAGTACCCTCAGAAACTGGTTAACGTTCGGGTAGCGGATAAACATGCGCTTCACAACAATGGGGTAATCGCTGACGAGATCCGTGTCGTTGAAGCTGAAATGCACGGAGAAGGACGAATTCTAGTGCGCCCTTCTGGAACAGAACCTCTCGTACGTGTCATGGCAGAAGCACCGAGCGTGGAGCTTTGTGAGACTTATGTGGAAAAGATTGTAGAAGTGATCAAACGTGAATTAGGGTCGCTAGAATAACTGATAATTTAGCCTTAAATGACTTGTCTGCTCTCCTTAATTTGGACGTTTTCAACTGAAAGGGGAGGAACCATGTTACAAAAAAAGTTGGCTTTGGGCGATTTACATCGTCTGAAGACAACTTCTTTTTTATAGGGAAGTAAAAATTTCACCCGACCTGTAAATAAATAGGTAGGGATGGTATTAAAAAAAGGACTTGAGATTAATAATCTCAAGTCCTTTTAGTCTTCTTAAAGAATAGTTTATCTCTGTTATGACCTAGTGTTTGGTTCTGTTTCAGTTTCAAGGACATAGTTCCTCACACTAGGATATTTGCTTAAGTGAAAGGCTAAGGCACCTACTAAACCAGCGTCATTTTTAAAGTAGCAGCGATCAATTTCCACGTTGAAGACACGATCAACATAGGTTAAATGACTGCGTAGCTCTTTCATAAATGTTGGTCGACTGGTGATTCCCCCGCCAATTAATACTTTTTCAGGATTCAAAACAGACGTGATGTTATAAATACCGATTGCTAACGTTTGATAAAAGCTCTCCACAATTTGCACTGCGACAGGCTCTTTTGAATCGTACCCTTGAAACACTCTCTCGCCTGTAACTTCTTTAAGCGGGATAGAGTGAAGAGCAGCGTACTTTTCTCGAACGAAAGTCATCGATGCTTGAGCACTTAATGTATCACCTAATGAGAGTGTGGAATTCAATCCCCGCGTGATCATGTAGCCAAACTCACCGCCGCGAAAAGCATGTCCTCGATAGAGATCGTTGTTTATAAACAACGCACCACCTATTCCCGTTCCAACAGTTAAACAAATAAATTCCGTGTGATCTCTACCGTTACCAAGCCATTTCTCTGCTAAAGCTACACAATTTACATCGTTTTCAATAGACACTGGAATAGAGAATTCTTTTTCTAGTGCTTCTTTTAAGTGAAATTGATCAAATGCCACGATCGCTCCGCCTTTTTCAATAAATCCTGACGGATGAATAAAACCGGGAGCTGAGATGGCAATACCTTTGATTTCAGAGAGATGATCATTAATTTTTGCTCGCATGCCTCTTAAGATTGTTTCACCGTCTGAGTGGCCGGATGAGAAAAAGTCATTTTTTAGGATTTCTCCTTTATCGTTAAGGAGACCCCATTTAACATTCGTTCCACCAATGTCAAAAGATAAATAGCTTTTCAATGATTATTCACCATCCCCTCGATGTAGACTTTCTCCATTAGATTGAATCACTTGAGAATACCAATGGAAACTTTTTTTCTTGTAACGGCGTAATTCTTTAGGACCTTCTTCATCACGATCGACATATACGAAACCGTAACGCTTCTGGTACCCGTTAAGCCAGCTTAATAAGTCTGTAAATGACCACGTACAATAGCCGATAATGTTCACGCCATCAGACATGGCTTGTTTAATTTCAAGCAAATGGTGGTTAATATAATCAATACGATAATCGTCATGAATTTGACCATCTTCCAGTTTGTCGAATTCACCTAATCCATTTTCAGAGATGAGAATCGGAAGGTTATAACGGTTGTTGATTCTACGCATTCCGATTCTTAAGCCGACAGGATCAATCTCCCAGTCCCAGTTTGTCGTTTCAAGATTGGGGTTAGGGGTGGTTTTAAATACGCCGGGTACACCTGAATCTGAAGACGTTCCTTTCTTACCGGAAGTATTCATCGTACCTTCGCCAACACCATCTAACGGATTACTTTCAACGGTCGTTGTTTGATAGTAATTGATTCCCATGAAATCTGGTTTTCCTGCTTTTAATAATTCCAAATCGCCATCTTCAATCACTGGGGCTAATCCTTCTCTTTCAAGATATTCCATCGTCGTTTGAGGATACTTGCCCCAAGCATAGACGTCCATGTACCAATGATTAATCATTTCTTCAGCATTTTCAGCTGCAAGAATATTGTCCGGATGACTGTCTATCGGATAGACAGGACCATGGGCAAAACTTGGACCGACAAAGCCATTTGGTACGAATTCTCTAAACGATTGAATCGCTTTTGCGTTTGCTAAATTAGCTATATGATTTGCTTGGTACATCCGTTTTAAATCTTTCACACCAGGGGGATGAATGCCTGACCTGTAACCTAATCCAATAAATATATTTTGTTCATTTAACGTGACCCAATACTTTACTCTGTCACCAAATCGTTTAAAAAGCGTGATGCAGTATTGATTGAAATCTTCAATGATGTTTCTGGATTCCCAACCACCATATTCATCCATTAACGCTTGAGGGAGATCCCAATGGTAGACAGTAATGATTGGTTCAATCTGCTTTTCTAAAAGTAAATCAATGAGGCGATCATAGAATTTCAAACCTTCTTCGTTCATTTCACCTTTTCCTGTTGGGAAAATACGAGACCAGGCGACAGAAAAACGATAAGCTTTTAACCCCATCTCGGCCATTAAGTTTACGTCTTCTTCGAATCGGTGATAATGATCGACGGCGATATCTCCATTAGTGTTTTTATAAGTGGTTCCTTCTTTTTTTGTATAGGTATCCCATACAGACGGGCCTTTTCCATCTTCATTCCAAGCTCCTTCAATTTGGTACGCTGCTGAAGCAGATCCCCAAAGAAAGTTCTGAGGAAACGGCTGAATGTGTTTATGAAACATGTTAAATCCTCTCCTGTCTGTTGTTATATTAAAACGTTCATAGAACGTTTTTAAGAAATCGTATTTACAAGACAAAATGAAAGCGTTATGATAAGTCTACGAAAACGGTTTCGTAAAAAGTATAATTCAATCACTTATCTTTGTCAAAGTGAAATCAGCCTTTTTTGTATAAAAGTGAAGAAAATAATAAACCGGTTTCGTCATCAGTATTTATCTAAGGACTGCATTGTTGAAAGGACACTCACTTGGTATGATAAGAGGGTCTATGAAGGAAATGGACAGAGAATTTATAAAAGGCGAGGGGCTCCAACCATGAAAATGACTATTAAGGAAATTGCTAAGCTTGCGGGGGTGTCACAAGCGACAGTCTCGAAAATTATTAATAACTATGATGATGTAGGGGCAAAGACGAAAAAAAGAGTGCTACAAATCATGGATGAGTATGGTTATCGACCTTCTTATTCGGCGCAATCTTTAGCGAAGAAAATAACCAAAGTTATTGGTGTTATCTATGCAGGGAAAATTAATGCTAACTTTAACCATCCTTTCTTTGTGGAAGTGGTCAGCTCGTTTAAAAAAACGATGGGATCAGAAGGATATGATTTATTATTTTTCTCGAACGAAAAATTTCATAAATCAGACGAAAATTATTTAGCTCGGTGCCAGCACTATAATGTAGATGGTTGTATTATTATTGGTGGTGAAGAGGTGGAGCCCTCTATTTATGATCTTGATAAAAGTGAAATTCCTTGTGTAGGAGTTGATATTGAGCTATCAGGGAAAAAATCAGCTTATATTATGACAGACAATCCTCAAATTTCTGCCTTAGCTGTTGAACACTTTTATCTGCTTGGCCAAAGGGACATAGCCTTTATTGGGGGGAAAGAAGAATCAGTTATATCGAAACAGAGATACCAAGGTTTTATTGACGAAATGAAGACCTATGGGTTGAAAGTGAATCCTGAATGGATTGTCTATGGTGACTTCTTTGAAGATAGCGGATACGAAAAAATGGAAGAATTGCTTCAGCGGCCATCTATACCGAAAGCGATCTTTGCTGCTTCTGATTTAATGGCTATGGGCGCTATTAGAGCGGTTAAAGAAAGTGGTAGAAAGATTGATGACTTTTCTTTTATAGGCTGTGACGATATTGTTGCCTCTAAACACATCGATCCTCCGCTTACTACTGTGAAACAAGATAAGGAAAAGATTGGCAAGATGGCAGCGTATATTTTAAATGATATGATTAAAGAGAAAATAGATCAGACCTCAATTAAAATTGACCCAGAATTAATTGTGAGAGCATCCTGCGGTGCGAATAAAGCCGGTTGATCTATCATGTTCAAGGAGAGTTGTAATAATGAATAAATTACAGACCGTTGCGGAATGGATTTACCGATTAGCATATATTAATATTTTATGGATTGTATTTTCATTGGTTGGAATGGTTGTTTTCGGAGTGGCTCCTGCGACTATTGCTGTCTACAGCGTTTTTCAACAGTGGATCAAGGGAGAAGAAATAGAAGGAAAAATAATTACTCATTTCTTTAAAATTTATAAAGAAAAATTCTTTAGAGCGAATCTTCTCTGGGGAATATTGCTTGTCATCGGCTTTATATTGTATGTAGACTTTTATTTTATTTTCAGATGGGATCACGTAATAGCTCCCGTTTTGTTAGGTTTAGGGATGTTTGTTCTCATACTCTATATTATGGTCATCATGTTTAGTTTCCCACTAATTGCATATCGAAATTTGAAAGTAATGCAGTCTATCAAATATGCTCTTATCTATGGGTTTCGTTCACCGTCGCTAACAATCTCTCTGATAATTAGCTTTCTAGTGATTCATTATCTGATCTTCCAATTTCCGGTTCTTTATTTGTTTTATTCAGTGAGTATTATTACTTATATGATCATGCTGGTCACTCATAAGAATTCTCATAAACTAAATATAGCTAATGACTAAAAAAAATCTCCTCCCAAAAAAAATTGAAAGATTCTAAAAAGAAAGCGTTGACATAAAATATTTCTGCATATACAATGACATTACGAAACCGATTTAGTTAATTGCAGAACAGGAACCGATGATGTCAACATCTGTCAGCGCATTTGTGTTGCAATTTAGTTTTTATTAGTGGTATTTACGAAACCGGTTTAGCTAAAAGGTTATTGGATATTTTGGTAAGTGTAGTAATGAAGGTTTTTTAAATTACGGCTAGGAGGTGGATCGTCTCACATTAGCTTGCAGTTGGTAAGATTTTTAATAATAATAAGCGTTCAAGGGGGATTTTACATGAAAAAGTATGGTTTAATGACAGGTTTGTTAGCGTTATCAGTTATGGTATCTGCTTGTGGTAATAATGATAATGCCTCAGGAGATAATAACGGTGATGCAGGAGACAACAATAATAATAATGCAGAAGTTAATAATGATGTGAATGAAGCAGTTGCTGTAGATGAGGAAGATGAAGACGTTGAGGTCACTGAAGTAGGATCAGATGACGCAGATGTAGAGTTATCTTTCTGGTTATTTGGAGCTACAGGCTATCCTGAATTAGCCGAAGAGTATGTTGAAGAAAATCCAAATGTAAGCATTAATTTCCAAGAGATTGAAATGGGAGATCACCATAACAACCTTTTCACTGCACTATCTGCAGGAAGTGGTGCTCCAGACTTGGCAGCCATTGAAGTTTCTGAAATTGACGGATATAAGAGTGCAGAAGACCGTTTTGTTAACTTGTACGATCTAGGAGCAGAAGAAATCGAAGATGACTACTTGGATTGGGTATGGGAAAACGGGAAAAATGTAGATGGCGATTTCTTATTTGGTCTTCCAACTGACATCGGACCTACAGTTATGTTTTACCGTGCTGATGTCTTTGAAGAAGCAGGATTACCATCGGAGCCAGAAGAAGTGGAAGAGTTAGTTAGCACTTGGGATGATTACCGAGAAGTGGCTCAAACGATTTTAGATGAGACTGGAAAACCTATGGCAGACAACCCTGAAACAGTTTTCAATGCAAAAAGAGATCAGGCGCCAGAAGCATATTTTAACGAAGAAGATGAACTAATTTTAGAAGATTCTCCTTATGTTCGAGATTCTTTCCTTGAGACTTCTGAAATGATTGAAAATGGTTACGTTGAAAACTTTGGTATGTGGACGCCTGAATGGGGTGCTGGAATGGCAGACGGAGACTTTGCTACATTATTAGCTCCAGCTTGGATGCAAGGCGTTATTAAAGGAAATGCTCCTGATGCAACTGATTGGAGAGTAGCTGCAATGCCTGAAGGTGGCGGAAACTGGGGAGGTTCTTACGTTGCAATCCCTGAACAGTCAGAGCACGCAGAAGAAGCTTATGAGTTTTTGACTTGGCTCTTATCACCTGAACAACAACTTAGAGCCTTTGAAAACATGGGTCTATTCCCTTCGACACCTGAAGTATATGATATGCCTGAATTTAATGACTTCACTGACGATTACTTTGGTGGTCAAAATACTGCTCAAGTTTTCGCGGATTCAGCTCTTGAAGTTAACCACGTTCACAAAGGTCCTCAATACGGAGATGTGAACTCTGAAATTCTTGCAGGATTAGATAATGTGTATGATGGTTTTGATGCTGAAGAAGAATGGCAAGATATTTTAGATCGAGTTGGACAGCGTATTAACCGTTAAGTAAGGAATGTTTATGCGGGTATGGTGAACATGCTGTACCCGCAATTCATTTTAAAAACTCACATAAACAGTCATTCTATATATTGGTTCTGTTAAACAATAGTGTTGATTTCTGTAGTAAGTATTCTGTTACTCCACTATTAAATTGGTCTTAGGCAGCGTATGATTCGCAAAATAAGGCATTCCTAGCACAACGTTTACCAGAGCCTATATATTTGTAAATAGAAAAGAGAAAACTCGAATTACTATTTATGTAGTTTTAGGGTCTTACGGAAACTTAAAGGGGAAAATTTAGAACATGGGCAAAGCTGGAGTTGTTTCAAGGAATTAAGAAAGAGAAAGCTATTTTATAAAGTAGAGTACACTTATTAAGGATATTAATAAACATGTAACCTTGATGATACGCTACCATTTTATTAGGAGGATAAATATGGCTAGATTACAACGAGATGCTGGAAAATCGAACGATCATAACACAATGTCTAATAAAGAACCGCAAGAACCAAAGAAGAGGTCCTTTTCGCAAAGACAAAGAAACATGGCCTCAGGGTATATGTTTATCTCTCCTTTCTATTTACTGTTCGCCGTCTTTGGGGTTTTCCCCATCTTGTACAGCTTCTATTTAGCTTTCTTCAGGTGGGATGGACTAGGGGACATGGAGTATGTAGGGTTTAATAACTTTAATATTATTTTCAATGACCCTCTTTTTTGGAAGTCTTTATATAATACAATCGTAATCGGTTTGATGGGGACAGCTCCTCAGCTGATTGTGGCTTTACTCCTTGCTTTTGCATTAAACTCAGTACTAATTAAATATAAAAGTGTTTTCAGACTTGCCATATTCTTACCTTATGTTACGTCAATCGTAGCTGTTGCAATTGTCTTCAGTGTAATTTTCAGCAACCAAGAATCAGGCCTCGTGAATGCTTTTCTAGGCATGTTTGGCGTTGAACCTATTACTTGGACGAGAGCGGAATGGGGAACAAAAGTAGCCATTGCGACGATGATCTTTTGGCGCTGGGTAGGTTATAACACAATTATTTATTTAGCTGGAATGCAAGCAATTCCTAGTGATTTATATGAAGCAGCTAAAATTGACGGAGCTTCACTAAGACAGCAGATTTGGCATATTACCATCCCGATGTTGAAACCATTTATTATTTTTACAGTGTTTACATCTACTATCGGTGCACTTCAGATCTTCGCTGAACCTCATATTTTCCAAGGTCGTGCCGGAAGGCCAGAGGGTATGAGTATCGTATTGTATCTATATAGAGATGCGTTTGGAAGTAACTTCTTTGGAACGGCGTCGGCAACAGCGATTGTCCTGTTCTTTATCATCATTGTTTTCTCAACTATGAATTTGTATTTTGCGAATCGGATCGGACGTTCGAAAAAGGTAGGTGTTAAATAATGGAAACTAACAAGAAAAAAGCACCAGTGGCAAAATATTTAGTTTACTTAGGATTAATTGTAGTTTCCTTGGGGTCTTTATTTCCCTTTTACTGGATGTTTGTTATGGCTACCAATCCGAATAGCATGATTAACCAGACTCCTCCGGTCATGATTCCCGGATCTAACATGGTCTCGAACTTCCAACTTGTACTAGACAGTATTCCGTTCTGGGGTGCTATGCTGAACTCTCTGATTGTTTCAAGTACCATTACAATCGGTGTCTTAATTTTATGTTCCCTTGCAGGGTTTGCTTTTGCGAAATTAGAATTTCCAGGAAGAACAATGTTATTTGTTTTCATCTTGGGAACGATGATGATTCCTCCGCAGCTAGGTCTTATTCCAACTTACTTTATCATTACCCAGTTGGGCTGGCTGAGTGATTTACGGGCGGTTATCGTACCTGGATTAATGAACGCATTCGGGATCTTCTGGATGAGACAGTATATTTCTAGTGCTGTACCTGATTCGATCATTGAAGCAGCTAGAATTGATGGGTGTAGTAATTTCAGAATTTATTGGAACATCATTATTCCAACGATTCTCCCAGCCTTTGCAACACTAGGGATCATTGTCTTCATGGCAATTTGGGGAGATTATTTATGGCCGTTGGTCGTGTTACAAGATCAATCCATGCATACAATCCAAGTAGCATTGCGGTCCTTAATGGATGACAGAGTAAGAGACTACGGTATGATTTTATCCGGAACATTCTGGGCGACGGTTCCATTAATCGTTATATTCTTACTATTTAATAAGTTATTTATTAAGAGTATCACCGATGGAGCAGTGAAATAACAAAAGTTACGGTTGTTCCCTTTTTCCCTCTTTTCAATTATATGGTTGTAATTATAAAACAGGTAGTTTACTCAGCTGCCTGTTTTTGTTTTAGACCTTGTTAAAAGGTAGTATTACATTACCGTTTAGAAAAAGTTCTTTACACTAAAAAATATCACGGAGGCATTACTATGTACCAGTTAAAAAAAGACCACTCATTTGAAATTAAAAATTACCAGTCCCAAGCACCTTTTTCCAGCTTCCTACCGGGAATTGCTGGGCTATCAGGAATTCCTATGTGGGCTTTTTATGTTAACAGAGGCCAAGGGATTGCGAGCTTTGGTATACAAGACAAGAACCATGCCATGATGGAATTTTATCCGGCAGACAAATCCTATCAAATGGTTCACCTTCAAGGATTCCGAACGTTTGTAAAGGTTGCAGACTCAGAAGGAACGAAAGTGATTGAACCGTTTGCTTCTAAAGGAGCGAATGAAGAGGATATCACTGAAACAATGACCATTTCGGAAAATATGCTGCAACTTCACTACGCGAATCAGCGTGTTGGATTCTCTATGAATGTCAGTTACTTCATTTTGGCAAATGCACCTGTAAGTGGCTTGATTCGTCACGTTGAATTTAAAAATATTTCCAACCAAACGAAATCGTTCGAAATTCTAGATGGTATGCCAGCTGTATTACCTAGCGGAGTAGCTAATACCCCTTATAAGGAATTAGGAAATACGTTGAAAAGCTGGTTCGATGTTTACAATGTAGAGCAGAAGGTTCCTTTTTATACATTGAGAGGAAGTATGGAAGACACAGCTGAAGTGAATGAAATCACAGAGGGAAATTTCTACTTTAGTTTGTTTTCACAAAATGGCCAAGAGACCCATTTGACGCCTATTGTGGATCGAGATCTGATTTTTGGTTCAGATACTTCTTTACTGACACCTGAGAATTTCATTCAATCCTCAGTAAGTGAACTTGCTAAGGAGAAACAGTATACGACGAACAAGGTATCTTGTGGATTTACTCCCATCCAGTGTGAACTGAAAGCAGGAGAAGAGTCGGTGTTGTTCTCTGTCATTGGGCATGGGCGTAATTTGGATGCAGTTCAATCTTTTGTGAATTCCCATTTAACACTTGATTTCTTGGTTGAACAAAAAGAAGAAGCTCAATCCATTACAAGAGAACTAACGAAGCCGATAGAATCAGTAACAGGTCAGCCTTTATTCGATGCTTATAGCAGACAGAGCTTCCTCGATAATGGTTTGCGCGGAGGATTTCCGTTTGTCTTCAAAAACAAAGAAGAGAGTAAGGTCTATTATTTATATTCGAGAAAACATGGAGATCTTGAAAGAGACTACAATTTCTTCTCAATTAGTCCCACGTTCTATTCTCAAGGAAACGGAAACTATCGGGATATCAATCAAAATCGTCGGTGTGACGTGTTTTTTGAACCTCATGTTTACGACAGTAATGTGAAGCAGTTTATGAACTTGATCCAGTTGGATGGTTATAATCCACTAGCGGTTAAGGGTGTTCGCTTTCAACTAAATGACGCCTCTACATTTGATTTTTCTGCCTATGTGGAGCAAAACCAGATCGACGTATTAAAATCATTTTTCCAAGATTCATTTACACCAGGAGAATTAAAACATTATTTATTAGATAAAGAAATTCAGTTACAAACGTCATTTGATGAGTTTCTTACAACAGTTTTACTAGAAGCCAAGGAGAATTACGAAGCAGAATTCGGTGAAGGATACTGGATAGATCATTGGACTTACAATTTAGACTTGGTAGAGAGTTTTCTATCCGTTTATCCTGACGATAAAGAGAAATTTTACTTTAATCGTTCTTATGCATTTTTCCAAAGCCCAGCATCAGTTCAGCCTCGCCAACATAAGTACAAAGGAAAAGGCGATCAGCTCCGACAATATAGCGCGGTGGAAGAAACACACTCAGGTGACTCCAATTGGGTAAAAGGGAATTACGGCAAAGGAGAGGTGTATGAAACGAATTTATATTCCAAGTTGTTGCTTCTCGCTTTAGTGAAGACATCGACTCTTGCTCCTGACGGTTTAGGAATTGAGATGGAAGCGGGTAAACCTGGATGGAACGATTCCTTAAACGGATTGCCTGGGATGTTTGGAGCGAGTACATCTGAGTTAATGGAGTTATACAGGTTAATAGAACAACTAGAGGACGTACAAAGTGAAGAGACAGTGTATCTCCCTGAAGAAGCAGGTGAATTTCTCGACGGAGTGTTGAGCCAAATAAATCAACTGGATCCTGCAGTACCAAAAGCAGAAACTGCTTATTGGAATGAGGTAACAACCTTAAGAGAAGCTTACCGAGAAAAAATTCGAAACGGTATCTCAGGGAAAGAGAAGACCTTGTCTATGGAAGAAGTTCACGTAGCATTAGCGACTCTGAAATCAAGAGTGGCTAAAGGAATAGAAAGATTAGCCAACTATGGTTCTCTACCTCCAACTTATTTTTATTTTGATGCCTCAGGAGCAGGAGTGGAAAGTGGTCGTATGGATGAAATCGACTGGAAACCTGTACCAGTAACACCTTTCTTAGAAGGGATTGTGAAGTCATTAAAGATTTCAGCTGATCAATCGTCAGCAAAGAAAATATACGATCAAGTAAAGGAATCTGCTATTTATGATCGGAAGTTGAAAATGTACAAAACATCGATGCCGATTGAAAACGAGCCATTAGAATTAGGTCGTGCTAAGTCATTCACACCGGGATGGCTGGAAAATGAGTCAATCTTTTTGCATATGGAATATAAATACTTGCTTGAAGTGTTGAAAGCGGGCTTAGCGGAAGAGTTTTATGAGGACATGCAAAACGCACTGATTCCATTTCTTGATCCTGCTATTTATGGAAGAAGTACGCTGGAGAACTCCTCGTTTATTGCCAGTTCAGCTAATCCGAATCCGGCACTGCACGGACGGGGATTTGTTGCCCGCTTAAGCGGATCGACAATTGAATTTATGAACATGTGGATGATTATGATGGCTGGTCAGAAGCCATTTACCGTGGAAGAAGATCAATTAGTGCTCCGATTAACACCCGTTTTAGCAGATTGGATGTTTACGGAAGAGAACGAAGTAACGTTTACGTTGTTTGGAACTTGCAAGGTCACTTATACAAATCCTCAGCGAAAACATACCTTTGGTAAGGATGGAGCGGTTCCACAAAGTTATGTGATCACTTATGATAACGGAGATACCTTTGAGGTGAACGTTGGCGAATTAGTCGGAAGTCATGCGAAAGCTCTTCGAGAGGGCAAGATCGAACAAATGACTGTTCATTTGCAATAAGAGAGAATAAGCCAGTTTTGGCCCATTCTTTAATAGGATGAAAAATGTATGGGAGATTGACGAATCAATCTCCCTACCCCTGTTTCATAGATTGAGCAATTTCGCCTTACATACTTAATCGTATATAGACGATAATATGATCACTGTTGAACAAAATATCAGGGATCAGCTAAAATGAACGTACCATATTCATTATGGGAGAATAGCAGTTCAAAGGGGAAGTAAATTATGAAAGAAGAGCGTTTACTATCGGCCATACTCGTAACGGCAATGATTGCCGTTGGTTGCAGTAGCAATGGTGGCGTTGGTGAAGAAGATGCAGGAAATGATGAGATCAGTATAGGGTCTGAAGAAAGTGAAGTGGAATTGTCCTTTTGGGCGTTCGGTACCAATTATGATTCGTTGATTGAGGAATACACTGAAGAAAATCCAAATGTCACCATATCTATTCAACAGGTTGATATGGAAGATCATCATACGAGTCTATTTACATCTTTATCTGCAGGAGCAGGAGCGCCAGATATCGCCGCAATCGAAAGGTCTGAAATTGATTCTTATAAAAGGGCAGAAGATAAATTTATGAATTTATATGATTTGGGTGCTTCTGACTTAGAATCTGATTATCTTGATTGGGCTTGGGAGATTGGTTCAAGTGTAGATGGAGACTTTTTACTTGGCGTTCCAGCAGACATTGAACCGACTGCGATGTATTACCGAGCAGATGTGTTTGAACAGGCAGGCCTACCATCTGAACCAGAAGAAGTGGAAGAGATGATTCAAACGTGGGAGGATTACCGTCAAATAGCAGCGACGATTTTAGATAAGACTGGAAAAAAGATGGTGGATAATTCGGAGCCAGTATTTAAAGCGAAGCGGGATCAAGCTTCTGAACACTATTTTAATGAAACAAACGAACTTCTCATTGAGTCTTCACCATATATGAAACAAGTATACGATGAGACGGCACGATGGATCGAGGCCGGGTATATCGATAATAGTGAAATGGGGTCCAGAGAGTGGCGAAATGCTATACAAGAAGGAGATTATGCTACATTATTAGGCCCAGTTTGGATGAGTGAGACGATTAAGGGATATGCACCAGATGATACGAACTGGCGAGTTGTCTCCATGCCAGAAGGAGCTGGAAATTGGGGGGGTTCTTGGTTCACTATTCCGAAAGAAACAGATCATCCAGAAGAGGCTTATGAATTTCTAACGTGGCTGGTAGCTGCAAAGCAACAAATGAAATCTTTTGAAGAAAGAGGTACGTTCCCATCGACGCCAGACGTTTATGATGATCCTGATTTCACACTACCTACAGATGATCATTTCGGCGGGGGAAATGTTGCAGAATTATTCGCAGAAGCGGCCTTGGAAGTAGAATATGTTTATAAAGGATCACTCTACGAAGATGTGAATGAAGAAATCCTCATTGGGTTAGATAATGTCTATGACGGTGCAAATCCAGAAGAAGAATGGCCAGAAATCATTAACCGAGTTGAACGAAGAGTATTCAGATAATGAAGGGAAAATGAAGCGGTTTAAATCATTACCGCTCGAATAAGAACTATTGGGGAGTGTTAATCATTGAAAAAAGTTCAAGTTATTCAAACTAGTAAGTTTTCAGCTGAAAAATGGGCTCATAAAAACGACTTAATTTTAGAAAAAGAATCGAACGAAGCGGGGAGTGTCATATCTGTAGACCCAACGAAAGAATATCAAGAATGGTTAGGGTTTGGCGGTGCATTTACCGAAGCGGCCGCTTATTCGCTCTCTCAAGTTTCACCTAGTAAGCGTGAAGAGGTCATTCATTCCTATTTTGATCAAACAGATGGTTTAGGCTACAACTTAGGAAGAACGCACATCCATAGTTGTGATTTTGCTCTGGAGAATTATACATATGTTGAGGAAAATGACAATTCTCTTGAATCATTCTCCATTGAACGAGAACAAAAATACGTCATCCCATTAATAAAAGATGCGGCAAGTATTGCAAACCAAAACTTTACAATGTTAGCTTCTCCATGGAGTCCTCCGGCTTGGATGAAAACAAATGGCGAAATGAACCACGGAGGAAAGTTAAAAGATGAATATCGTCAAACGTGGGCTAATTATTTCGTTAAGTATATTAAGGAGATGGAGAAAACAGGTATTCCTATTTGGGGAGTTACTGTTCAAAATGAGCCAGCAGCGAAGCAAGTATGGGATTCTTGTCTATATTCGGCAGAAGAAGAAAGAGATTTTATTAAAGATTATTTAGGACCTACGTTACGGCACCATGGACTAGAGGATAAAAAAATCATTATATGGGATCATAATCGCGATCTCATGGTAGAAAGAGCAACGACCGTGTTATCTGACCCTGAGGCTTCAAAATACGTTTGGGGCACGGGTAACCATTGGTACGTATCGGAAGAATTTGAGAATTTATCGAAAGTTCATGAAGCCTTCCCTGATAAACACTTGATATTCACTGAAGGGTGCATTGAAGGGGGCGTTCAATTAGGAGAATGGCACACTGGTGAGCGCTACGCCAGGAATATCATTGGGGACATGAACAATTGGTTGGAAGGTTTTATTGATTGGAACCTTGTACTAAATGAGCAAGGTGGACCTAATCACGTGGGGAACTTTTGTGATGCACCAATTATCGTTGAGACAAAAGAAGATAAAATTCACTACAACAGTTCTTATTACTATATTGGTCATTTCAGTAAGTTTATCGAACCAGGGGCGAAGCGAATTGCTGTGACTTCTTCTTTAGATAAAGTATCCACCACCGCTTTCAAGAATAAAAATAATGATATTATTATTGTTGTTCTAAATGAGACTGATGAGGAAGTTGATACAAAGCTAAATCTTGAAGGATATCAAACCAATATTCAAATACCAAAAAGGTCGATCACAACCTATATTATATAAAGCTATAAAAGAGATAGAAAGTGGGTATCAATAAAAAAGAGCCGAAGAGGGCTTCGTTGGTGAAACGAAGTCCTCTTCGGCCATTCGTGTTAGTAGAGAGAGATTCATAGATCCTGAATCATCTACATAAGTTAAACGGTTTCGCTATACAAAGCGAAGACTTGATCGATAATCTCATCGTCTTCTGCTAATCCTGAAACTTCACTTAACGCCACTTTAACGCCATGTTGCTTTATTTTTTTCTGCAATTCAACTGCTTCAGCGTCTTCAGAGAAGTCGTATTGTAAAGCTGCTACAATCCCGGTTAATAACCCATATGGCACGATCTTTCTCGTCATTAATTGCTTAACCGGACTAATCAAACGTTCGTTTAAACCTAATTTCTTGATCGGCTGACGAGCTACTCGAGTGACTTCGTCCGTCAAATAAGGGTTAGTAAATCTTTCAAGTATTTTTTCGATGTACCCTTGATGTTGAATCGGATCAAAACCATGCTTCTCACATAAGAGTTGACCGGTTTCTTTAAGACCTTGAAGAACTTTCTCTTTAATTACTGGATCAAGGAGGGACTCTTGTACTGTTGGTTTTCCAGCTTGATAGCCAGAGTATGCAGCTAATGCGTGTCCCGTATTGACTGTAAATAATTTTCTTTCGATAAAGGCGTCTAAATCTTCAACGAAATGAATGTCTTCAACGGGAGGGATCGTTCCTTTCACTGCCCTTTTGTCGACGACCCACTCGAAGAACGGCTCAACAAGGACATCAAGGATATTTTCCTGGTTTTGATTAGGTACAATCCGGTCAACGGCTGCATTCGGGAAGCCGATGAGGCGGTTTAGGTCGTTGACTTCAACAGGATCCAGATGCTTTAGTACAGCTTGCTTTAACTGATCTGTCCCACCTATGGCATTTTCACAGGCGATCACGTTTAGCGGATGATTGTTTTCAACTAGACGCTTCTTTAACCCTTTCGCTATTAAAGGCGCAATGTGAGGGAGGATGTGAGCTCCAACAGCCGTTGTCAGGAGATCAGCTTGAGCGATGGCCTGAACGACTTCCTCTTCTTGGTGTTGAGAATGAAGTCCACGAATATTTGAAACTGTAAACGACCGTCTATCTTCTTCCGCATAAAAAACTTGATACATTTTGTGTTCATTTATCCCGTCAATAATCTCAGCGTTTACATCCACGAAGGTCATCTCATAATCAGATTCTGCTAAGATTTTTCCTATAAATCCTCGACCAATATTCCCAGCTCCGAAATGAACGGCAATCATTTATTCCACCTCGCTAAATAACGATAGAAGCTCGTCTTCTGTGTTTGCCTGAACCATTTTCTCAATATTTTCTTCTTCTGAGCAAACAATAGCAATCTTTGAAAGAATATCCAGATGCTCATTGTTTTGACCGGCAATTCCAAACACGATCTTCACTTGATTTCCATCACCGTAATCAATCGGTTTTGCTAACTGAAGAACAGAAATTCCAGATGCAAGTACGGTTCCTTTTGCATCTTCGGTCCCGTGAGGAATGGCAATGTAATTCCCCATGAATGTAGACGTGATTTCTTCTCGTTCAAACATTTTCGTGATGTATTCTTCGTTAACATATCCTCCATCTACTAGGATCTTTCCTGCTTCTCTGATGGCTTCTTCCTTGGATGATATTTTCGCTTTTAATACTACGTTTTGGTTTGAAATAATAGGTTTACTCATTTTAATGATGCTCCTTTTTCAAATAATTTTGGTAGTAAATGATTAACTGTTCACTGATGAAATTAGAAACTTCTTCTTCGTTCCCTTTTGCAAAAAGAGCGATACTATCGTCGTCTTCAATCATCATACTGCTGATAGCACTTAATATTTTTGTTTCTTCCTCTGCCATTTCTGCTGGACCTAGCATCACTAATACTCGATTCATATCAATCTCGTTACCGTCCATGGCATTTACTCTCTCTATTTGACTAAGCTCCATGATGATAAATATTGGCTGATTGACACTTTCACTGCGGGCATGGAACAAGGCCATTTGTGTACCTGGAATTCCTAACCCGGAAAGTTCCGCCCTTGCTTTTAAATGTTGTAAGACTTCATTAACATCAGTGATCAAAGATTTATTTTTTAGGTCTGTACATACGTGAGTGAGTGATTCCCATAGCGTTAAGTTAGGGAAAGGTCGATAGACTTTAAAGTGACGTAGCAAATGCACGGTAGAAGTTAAACTTTGTTGCATATTAATGAAAATGTTTTTCGCTCGAACCATGCTTTGCACAGACGGGTTCTTACTCTTCGCTCTTGAGGTCGTTGATGCTTTTAACAGGGCGGCATGATGTTCTCTACGATCAATGTAATCCTGAATCTTTCGAACATCTTCTTTCGTTAAAAAAGGATTCACCTGAACATAATCGATGGCGTGATCTACTAGAGGAATCGTTGAAATTACTAAATCTAATTCATCAGGATCAACGTCATCTAAGTCGAACAAAGAACTGTTTTTCACATCAATAATATTTGGAAATTCATTTTGAAGTCTGCTTGAGATCATTTTCGATGAGCCAATCCCACTTGAGCATATGACAACTGCTTTATGCGTTCTTCTGTTACTCTCCCTCTCAATGGCCGAACCGAAGTGCAACACGAGGAAACCAACTTCTTCATCGGGGATATCAATATCCGTGATAACCGAATGAAAGGCTTGTTTTACAGTAGAGAAAAGTTCTTGATAATTCTCTAGGATTTTATCTTGCAAAGGGTTATGAATATGCATTCCTTGTTTTAAACGATAAAGAGCAGGATCCAAATGAGCGATAAGCCCTTGGTAAAGGGAATCGTCCCTTTGTAAATCGATGTGAACATGTTCGCTGACTGCACGGATCAATCTCTTAGCTAGCATGGCCGTATCCATATTCTCTTCTGTAAACAACACCTGATGATCTTGGCGTAGTTTCGCTCCTCGCAAGTGCATCGTAATATAACAGATTTCTGCTTCAGGTATAGCAAGAGAGAAGGTATTTTCGAGCTCTTGTGCGAGTTTTTCGGCCAATGCAAATTCTTTTTTGTCCTTAAGACGTTTGGCCAGTTCAGTGTTTATACTGATATTTTCCCCTTTTAGAATTCGTTCCAATGCCAAGGTCAGGTGAACAACAAGAGCGATATAAGCAGAGTCAGCGATATGATAATCCAGTGATCGACTGATCTTTGCTACAGCCTCTTGTACCTCTTTTAACTTTTCAACGTTGATAAATCCAAGCAATTGTCCGGCGATGGATTCGTTTATATCAGAATCCCGATTCGGCAACTGCCTGCGAATATACTGCAAGATCTCACCTTCAGCGAAGTGTTCGGTTAAGAGACCACTGATGGCTCTTCGTTTATTTGTCTCGTTTCCAATCACCTGAATGCCGAGTCCTCTTCTTTTTTCAAGTGTTAGCTCATACTTCGTTAACCACTCATCCACTTTATCTAAGTCGCTGCTGATCGTTGCTACGGTGACGTTTAAGTCTGATGCCAGAGACTGAAGTTTCATTGGCTGAAAGGTTTCGAGCAATTTGCAAATAATGATCACGTGCCTTTGCTCAGGCATAAAATCAAAGTGTCTAGCCTCTTGTAAATCTTGACTGAATTGTTGAATTTGCTCTTTGGCCCCTTTTAGAAAAATTCCTTTTCCCGTTTTTTTCTCAAGGGTCAGCTCATAAGGATGAAGCAAAGAGTCGAAGCTGGCCAGATCACGATGAATCGTCCGTTCACTTACTTGAAGAGAGTGAGCGATCTCTCGGATCGTCACTCCTTCAGGATGTTGAATGAGATTATCTAAAATAAACCTGTCTCTTGCAGAAACATACATATTGGATCACTCCATTACAGCATCAAAAGCTGCATCACTTTAACTTTTCAATCAGCTTATCATACTCAGGACTGCTTAAGAAATTATCGACAGAAATATGATGAGCAGTCGGAATTTTATCTTTTGCACGTGGTGTTAAGTCTTTGTGAGTGATAACCACATCTGCATCATCTGGAATATTGCTAATCGCTGTATTCGATACGTTGATGTCAAGATCTGCTTTATTTACTTTATTGCGTAGAATGGATGCTCCCATGGCACTGGACCCCATTCCTGCATCACAAGCAAAGATGATCTTGTTTACGTTGTTATAATCAAATTCCCCTGAAGCTGTAGCTGAACTACCCGTTAGAGAAGACGAGACGGAACTTTCTTTTCCTTTCATGGCTTCCATTTTAGATGTTGCTTCTGTCAAATCTTCCTCTTCAGTTGCTTTGCCTGTTTTCAATATTATTGAGGCTACAACAAAAGACACGGCAGTTGCAACAATGACACCGGAGAATACAGGAACGTAATAACCTGGCTGTATCAACAGTGTATAGGCGATAATACTTCCTGGTGACGGGCTTGCAGGTAAAGCAGCACCTAATAGATTAAATGTGAAGATCCCGCTCATCCCACCAGCAATGGCCGCCAGAATTAAAGCTGGCTTCATTAATACATAAGGAAAATAAATTTCGTGAATCCCTCCAAAGAAATGAATGATGACAGCTCCAGGAGCAGAACGTTTCGCCATGCCTTTTCCAAAGAATGTAAAGGCTAAAAGTATTCCTAAACCAGGTCCTGGGTTAGTTTCTAATAGAAATAAAATCGAACGTCCCATTTCAGATACTTGTTCTAAACCAAGAGGAGTTAACACCCCATGATTAATTGCATTGTTTAAGAACAGGATTTTCGCAGGTTCAATCAGAATACTTGCCAGAGGAAGTAGACCGGCGTCAACAATGACGTCTACACCCGCGCCCATAGCTTGACTGAAGGCAGTCACAATCGGTCCGACACCAACTAAGCCAACAAGTGCAAGGGCACCACCGAATATACCTGCAGTAAAGTTATTAATCAGCATTTCAAAACCGGGCTTGATTTTCCCTTCAAACGACTGGTCAATTTTCTTGATGATGAAACCGCCTAAAGGTCCCATAATCATGGCACCGATAAACATCGGTACTTCTGCTCCGACGATGACACCCATTGTGGCAGTCGCACCAACGACGCCTCCCCGAGTACCGTGAACGAGTTTACCTCCAGTGAAACCAATTAATAAAGGAAGTAAGAATGTAATCATCGGTCCAACTAATTCAGCGAAACTTTCATTAGGGAGCCAGCCATCAGGAATAAAGAGTGCAGTAATAAGTCCCCATGCAATGAAAGCACCGATGTTCGGCATAATCATACTGCTTAGAAAGTTACCGAACTTTTGAATCTTCGTACGTATTGAACTTTTTTCTTGCGTCATTGTTGTTTCCTCCTTTTTTTATAATGAAAAATGAATTCGTCTGTATAACTCTATAATAAAGCGCTCCCAACGTTGATACAATGCAATCTAAAGCTAATTTCGTCATAGACATTGTTGACATTTTTGACATAACAATTACTGACATTTTACTTATTGTAAATAGTGAGACAGTTATTTTGCCCGAAAATCGTTTCAATCACCCTGTTAGCGGGTAAATTAGACTCGGGATTTACACATTGTAAGAACCTCAATTAGATAATAATCATATAGTACTAGGGAGAGGCCTCTTCATGATTAGTCTTCTCATATGAAGAATAAGTTCAGTCATTAACAAAAAAAGAATTGACCAAATTTTTACGAATGTAGTATGATTAGACTATTCAAGAGAAGAAAGGAGGATCGGACAACAATATATTCCAGCAGTACAAAGCGCCAGGACTGTGAACGGATGAAACGTATCGCAGTTGACGAGGAAGAGGTTCATCGAACGATTCGGCGGATGCCTCTCGGTTGGTTCATCACAACCGCAAGCTGCAGCCCAAAACGAGAAGGCGACTTTTCGAACAAAGGCTTCAGTATTGATGAAATCAAACTAACAAACAGGAAAAGATTATCATAAACTAAGATGAAGAGTGGGGCGAGAATGCCCCAAAAGCATTTCTTGTCCTGCCGAGGGAGGAAATGGAATTATGTGTGGAATAGTAGGATATGTAGGAACGGAAGATGCAAAAGAAATCCTTTTACGAGGTTTAGAGAAATTGGAATATCGGGGTTACGACTCAGCAGGCATTGCCATCGCTAACCATCAAGGCATTCATGTCTATAAGGAGAAGGGGCGAATCGCCACTCTTCGTGAGTCAGTGGATGAAACAGAATCTGGAATGGTTGGGATTGGACACACTCGCTGGGCCACTCATGGTGCGCCAAGTCAGTTGAATGCCCATCCTCATCAAAGTACTTCAGCTCGATATACCATTGTTCATAACGGAGTAATCGAAAATTACGAATACGTTCGCCGGGAATACCTTCCTGACGTGAAGATGATCAGTGATACAGACACAGAGATTATTGTTCAGCTTGTAGAGAAGTTTTCTTCTGAAGGAGCATCAACAGAAGAAGCATTTCGGCATGCGCTAAGCGTTTTGAAAGGGTCTTATGCGACGGCTCTGTTAGACCTTGAAGATCCAGATACAATTTATGTAGGGAAAAACAAAAGTCCGCTTCTCGTTGGACTAAGTGAAGGCGTAAACGTGGTAGCAAGTGATGCCATGGCTATGCTGCAAGTTACGAATGAATTCGTTGAGATCATGGACGAAGAAATCGTCGTTGTAACGAAAGAAGAAGCGACAATCAAGACGATGGCTGGTGAAGTAGTGAAACGGGATTCCTATATCGCTGAGATCGATAGCAGTGATATAGAAAAAGGAACATACCCTCACTACATGCTCAAAGAAATTGATGAGCAGCCATTTGTCATTCGTAACATTATCACGAAGTACAAAGACGAAGACGATAGCATTAAGCTTGATGAGGAAGTACGTCAAGCTGTTCAAAGTGCGGACCGTATATATATTATCGCGGCAGGTACGAGTTATCACGCTGGTTTAGTAGGGAAAGAGTTGCTTGAGAAAATCGCTAACATTCCAGTTGAAACCCATATTGCCAGTGAGTTCCTCTATAACATGCCGTTATTAAGTAAAAAACCACTCTTTATTTTCATATCACAGAGCGGAGAAACTGCGGATTCCCGCGGCGTTCTCGTAAATGTGAAAAAGTTAGGTCATCAAACCTTAACCATTACAAATGTTCCAGGATCCACTCTGTCTCGCGAAGCGGAGTACACGCTACACACGTATGCAGGTCCAGAAATCGCTGTTGCTTCTACGAAAGCCTACACAGCGCAAATGGCTGTTCTTGCCATTCTCGCCGTTGACACAGCAAGAGCGTCAGGGCTAGAAATGGACTTCGATCCTCTTCAAGAGCTAGGGATTGTTGCCAATGCCATGGAGATTTTCACTGAACAAAAGGACGTTTTAGAAGAGGTCGCTCGCGACTATTTGAGCGTCTCACGAAACTGCTTCTTTATCGGTCGATCCATGGACTACCATGTCTGTATGGAAGGCGCGTTGAAGCTGAAAGAGATTTCTTATATTCAAGCTGAAGGCTTTGCAGGTGGAGAGTTGAAGCACGGAACGATCGCGTTAATTGAAGAAGGAACCCCTGTCATTGGTCTTGCCACACAGGAAAAGGTTCATTTAAATCTTCGCGGAAACATGAAGGAAGTTGTCGCTCGTGGCGCTTACCCATGTATGATCAGTATGGAAGGCTTCCAAGAAGATGACGATAAAATCGTTATGCCGAAAGTCCATGATTACCTCACACCATTAGTGAGCGTCATCCCAATGCAACTGATCTCTTACTACGCTGCCCTTCACCGTGGGTGCGACGTTGATAAGCCACGTAACCTTGCTAAGAGTGTTACGGTGGAATAGGTTTTAGTCGACGAAATTTGTTAAGTGTGTCTATGTAAAAAACATTTGAGTTGGGATATCCATCACACGCTCCCCACTCTTTTTTCCAAGCCCGAGAGACGACCTTCCCGTCGTTTTCTCTGGCTTTTTTTCTTGCTTCCTTAACCCACAGCGTATTCCCCTCAAGGAGCATTTTCTTGAGTTTTTATCCCATATTATGGATGTGAAAAGAGGTGTTTTCGCTCAAAACATTAATACATATGGAAGTTGTGGAAATGGAGAGAAAATGGGGTTGAGTTGTTGGGGTGAGTGCAAAAGGATTACCAAAAGAGACTGACGCTTCCGGTGTAATTGCAATAAATTCTATAGATGTGTGTTTTAAAATGATCTTATCGGGAACACAAAAGAGTAGTTCCATTATGATGGAAGAGATATTCATTGAGATCGATATGTAGACTCCATCATCTTAAGATTTCTGTCTATCTATTACGAAAAACGATAGTCATAATATATGAGGAGGAAATGCAAATGAAACCTTTATTCAAAATATTTCACGACGATGAAAAATTAAGCGAATCGATTGGGAAAATTAGAAAAGATGGTGTTCGGGATGAAGACATTTATGTCCTTTCCCATGACAACGACCATGAACAAAGAAGTAGAAAAAACACTGATGCAAACAAGATCGGAGTTAGTGAATTAGGAGTAGGAACAACATTAAAAAATGTCTTTCGTTCCAAAGGAGACAAGCTTCGTACGAAAATGAAAGAAATGGGATTTAGTGCAGAGAGAGCAGAAGATCTAGAAGAAGAACTAGATAAAGGAAAAACATTGCTCATTGTTACAAACCAAAAAAAAGTGGAGTTTTAACGTAAATTAAATATTGTAATAACGGTTGGTAGGCTTGAGGCGCAGAGAAAAGAAATCTGACCTCAAGTTTTTTTCTTGTCATTCTTTTTAACTATTCAAAAATTTACATAGATAGGAGTGGACTCAAATGAAATTGAACTTTTGTAACAAGTAAAGATAAGAAAGCGTAACTAGGGCTCCGCCCAAATAGATAAAGGAAGTATAAAACAAATTCCAATTATTTAGATAAATGACTTTACCGAATGTCAAAGCAGTAAACTCCAGTGCTATTGCGCCGCTAATTGAAAAGGTTAATAATATCCGGTTATTTACGACTTTTTTTATCTTAATATAAACTAATAAACATGCAAGCAATGGGAAATATCCGAGGTTTATGGGGAGGGTGGACAAAGAGGGATTCTCAAAATAAGGTGTCACCACCCAAAAAATTTCTTGGCCCCAGTCATTTGCTATAAATGCAAGCGCAATTGCAAAGGGGACGAACAATACTACAATTTTTGAGTCTCGTTTGTATAAGTAAACAAGGATGATCCATGGGAGGATTGCTCCTAAAATAATGTTAATTACCATGTTTTTCTTCCCTCCTCTATGATTAGCATACTCAATAAAGAAGTAGTTTAATCTAAAAGAGTCCATCTGCTAGTACTGTATATTTCGTGATATACTAAAAAAAATGTAAGAGGGGGTGTATCATGGCCAAACATAAGATTTATACAATGAGTTTCGCAAGTGTCTATCCACATTATATTAACAAAGCGGAGAAAAAAGGACGGACGAAAGCCGAAGTTGATGAGATCATCCGTTGGTTAACCGGATATAGCCAGGAAGAGTTAGAAGAACAGTTGCGAAAACAGACAGACTTTGAGACCTTCTTTGCTGAAGCACCCCAACTGAATTCATCACGGACTCTGATCAAAGGTGTGATATGCGGTGTCCGAGTAGAAGAGATCAAAGAACCGACGATGCAGGAAATCCGCTATTTAGATAAGCTGATCGATGAATTGGCAAAGGGAAAAGCGATGGAGAAGATTTTGCGGAAATAAATAAGTTAGTGTAACCAGAACCGCAAACGATACGAGGAGAAAACCACTTGAATGATTTTGAAGGTTATTTAAAGAAAATTGATAACCCAGAGCATCGAGAAAGAATGGAAGAATTATTGACTTGGGTTATGGAGAAGTTTCCAAGTTTAGAGCCTGAAATTGCTTGGAATCAGCCTATGTTTACGGATCATGCGACCTATATTATAGGGTTTAGTGTGGCGAAACATCATCTATCTGTAGCGCCAGAAAGAGCAGGGCTGGATCACTTTAAAACTGAAATTGAGCAGGCAGGTTATGATTACACGAAGGAATTGGTCAGGATGAAATGGAATACGCCGATTGATTTCACTTTAATCGAAAAAATGATTGAGTTATATATTTTAGATAAAAAAGACTATTCAACTTTATGGAGAAAATAATTTAATCATTAAAAGGACAGGACTTGAGTTTAGCACTTCTCAAGTTCTGTCCTTTTGTCCATTCAAGTGTTCACTCTTATGGCCAACAACCACGGGAAACGAGGCTGTTGGCCAACAAGCTTTGTAAGGTGTTCCTTTTCTATGCTTAAATTAAAACTTCATATAGCCCGGATGTTAATTAAAACATAAAGTTCCGAATTCCTTTATTTAACGTCAAAACGATCTGCGTCCATGATCTTCACCCATGCAGCGATAAAGTCATGAACAAATTTCTCTTTGCTATCGTCCTGCGCGTACACTTCTGAAAGGGCACGGAGAATCGAATGGGAACCAAAAACAAGATCGACTCTCGTTGCAGTACGTACGAGTTCGTTTGTCTTAGGATCGCGTCCTTCATAGATACCGCCGTCTACTGGCTTCCACTCAAGTCCCATTTCTAGGAGCTTAACGAAAAAGTCGTTCGTGAGGGTACCGACACGATCCGTAAAGACGCCGTGTTGTGTTCCACCGTGGTTGGTACCTAGCACGCGCATACCACCAATTAGTACAGTCATTTCATGAGCCGACAAGCCAAGTAGCTGTGCTTTGTCTACCATGAGATCTTCTGGACTAACACTATACTCTTTCTTCTGATAGTTGCGGAAAGCATCGGCTACTGGTTCCAATA
Organism: Salipaludibacillus keqinensis; assembly: GCF_003226325.1. GTDB lineage: Bacteria > Bacillota > Bacilli > Bacillales > Salisediminibacteriaceae > Salipaludibacillus > Salipaludibacillus keqinensis. The sequence goes on from NZ_PDOD01000005.1 coordinate 102,986, forward strand.
CTTCAAAGTTTTCTACATCTGTCTGATCTTGAGTTGCATCCCCGCGTCCTGGAGTAAATGGAACCTTAGCGTCAACGCCGCCGTCTTTTGCAGCTTTTTCAATGGCTGCACTTCCTCCAAGTACAATCAAATCAGCTAAGCTGACTTTTTTATCTAGATCTTTTTGAATGTTTTCGTAAACCGATAACACTTTTGAAAGCTGTTCTGGCTCATTCGCATCCCAGTCTTTCTGTGGAGCAAGGCGGATCCGAGCACCGTTCGCGCCTCCGCGCATATCTGAGCCACGGAATGTGCTAGCGGAAGCCCAGGCAGTTTTGACAAGTTCGCCCACTGTTAGTCCTGAGTCTAAAATTTTCGCTTTTAGATCTTCTACTTCAGCATCTGTTAAGTCATAATCAACCGCTGGAATAGGGTCTTGCCAGATGAATTCTTCTTCTGGAACTTCTGGACCTAAGTAGCGGTCACGTGGGCCCATGTCACGGTGAAGAAGCTTGAACCATGCACGAGCAAAAGCATCAGCGAATTCGTCAGGATTACTATGGAAACGACGTGAAATTTTTTCATAATCTGGATCCATACGCATAGCCATATCAGCTGTAGTCATCATCGTCGGAACGTGTTTCGACGAATCAGCCGCATCAGGAGCAAGGTGCTTCTCATCAGGATTTACAGGTTGCCACTGATATGCTCCGGCAGGGCTCTTTGTAAGCTCCCATTCATATCCGAACAGCAAATCAAAGTAACTCATATCCCATTGAGTTGGGGTAGGAGTCCATGCACCTTCGATTCCGCTAGTAATGGTGAAAGGCCCGTGGCCGGTTTCATGTGTACTTTTCCAGCCGAAGCCTTGATGTTCAACCAGAGATCCTTCAGGTTCTTCACCTACATGTGAAGGGTCTCCTGCACCGTGTGCCTTACCAAAAGTATGGCCACCGGCCGTAAGGGCAACGGTTTCTTCATCGTTCATACCCATGCGCTTAAAGGTGTCACGAATATCTCTGGCACTTCCAAGTGGATCCGGTTCGCCATTTGGACCTTCTGGATTTACATAAATTAAGCCCATTTGAACGGCAGCGAGAGGGTTCTCTAGGTCACGTTCACCAGAGTAACGATTGTCCCCTAACCATTCTTCTTCAGGACCCCAGTTAACATCTTCTTCCGGATGCCAAATGTCTTCACGTCCTCCACCAAATCCAATAGTCTTACCACCCATGGATTCAATCGCGACATTTCCTGTGATAACGAGCAAGTCTGCCCAAGATAATTTATTTCCATATTTCTGTTTAATTGGCCAAAGAAGACGACGGGCCTTGTCCAAGTTTCCGTTGTCGGGCCAGCTATTAAGAGGAGCAAAGCGTTGGGAACCACTTCCACCGCCACCGCGTCCATCTTGCATGCGGTATGTACCTGCTGCATGCCAAGACATGCGGATGAAGAATGGACCATAATGTCCGTAGTCCGCAGGCCACCACTCTTGACTGTCTGTCATGAGATTATGAAGGTCTTTTTTCAATCCATCGTAATCAATTGTTTTGAATTCTTCTGCATAATTAAAATCTTCCCCAAGTGGGTTCGTTTTCGTATCATGCTGATGAAGAACATGTAAGTCCAGTTGGGTTGGCCACCAGTCCTTGTTTTTTGTTCCTCCAGTAGGTTTACTAGCAGCACCTCCACCTGTAAACGGGCACTTTCCTGCGTTTTCATTTTCTTTCATGTCCATACGTTCATTCCCCTTTCTGATTTGAGAAGAGTAGACAATAAATGATCATGCCTCTCATCGTACGAAACTTAAAATAGAGACAGTATCGATTCTTACATTATAATTATAATAAATAATTACTCAAATAAAAAGTAAAACGCAGTTAGACTTCAGAAAATTGTAAAATGTCTCAAAGGTATCAGTAGATTAATCGTTGTAAGGGTTATGCATAAAGATATTCTCACATTAAAATTAGGATATTTTTTAAAGAGGTACAACGAATTCAAGGGGGAGATGAACGGTTTTAAATCCAAACATTGATGAATGGAATGATATTTAATTCAAGTCGTGAAGTTGCAATGCTAGAAATATAAATCTCTTTTTCATCTTGCTAAAGGTTGTCCAATTTCCCTCAAAAAAACCCCTCCGAGCAACATGCTATCTACATTTCGTGTTCTTAGCATGTGTATTCTAAGGGGATTCCATCTGTTGTTAGTTTTTTGCAAGAAAGTTATTCTTTTATTGGCAACGGTGCTTCAGGAGAGATTAATTTTTGTTCTCTCATTTCCTCCCAGAAGGCTACAGGAATATCAGCGTTCATAGCATTGATATTCTCTAGAATGCGCTCAGGGCGAGTAGTACCTGGAATGACAGCAGCTACTGCCGGATGGGCCGCTGAGAATTGAAGAGCAGCTGAAATTAAGCTGACCTGATGACGCTTAGCGATCTCGTTCATGCGCTCTACCCTTGAATTGATTTCAGATGGGGCTTTTTGATATGCATAATGAGAGCCACCAGCGATAACACCTGAGCCATAAGGAGCACCAACCACGATTTTGATTCCTTTTTCTTCAGAACCGGGCATTAACCGCTGTAGAGCATATTCATGATCTAATAGGGTGTATTGGGTAGCCTGAACATGAATATCTGGCTTTGTTTCTTCTAATTCATTTGCAAGCTCAATGGGTTCCGTTGTGTTAACGCCTAATCCCCAACCTTTAATGACACCTTCGTCACGAAGCTTGTTCAGCTCACGGAAAGCTCCTGTTCTTGCTTCTTCAAATAATGAGAGCCACTGATCTCCATGGAAATCCGGTGAGATATCATGGACGTAAACAAAATCCAGTCGATCGGTTTTCAATCGTTCCATACTATCTTTAATGGAGCGACGAGTACCCTCTGCAGAATAATCATTAACAATTTTATTCTTGTGGCCGAATTCAAATAGACCTTCTTTTTCTTCCTCTTCGTCTAAGATGAGTCGTCCAACTTTTGTGCTTAACACATAGTCGTCCCGATCATAATTAGACAATACTGCTCCTAATCTCATTTCAGCGAGACCAGCTCCGTAGAAGGGCGCAGTGTCAAAATAACGAATGCCGTTATCCCATGCTGTCTTGACTGTTTCAAGTGCTTCTTCCTCTGGAACGTCTCGAAACATATTTCCTAAAGGCGCCGTTCCAAAGCCAAGTTTTCCGTTCTGTTTTAAATTTATCATGTTAATTATCCTCCTTTAATAATAAAGGGATTGTTTCAAAAGCCCTTATGACATCTAGCAAGTAATTATCAATAACCTGAGCAACTTATTAGCTGTCATTTTGTCCATTACCGATAAAATTGAAAATTAAACACCTAGAAGGGGGGCTAGTGAAACTATTCATGTAAGAGTAAGACAGGATCAGGAATATTTATCGACTTAGGGCACGAAATCAATAAGTTACCCTTTAATAAGTGAGGGCTTCCTTTAGATTGAACCGATTTTTTTACACTTTTCTTATCGCTAGAAGCACGACCGTGTTTGCGGATTTATAGATATCATCTGAGTATTGATAAAACCACGATTCTATTTCATCCAATTGGACCGCCTCCTTTCAGTGCTGTGCGTTTGATTTACTAATTAGACGATTGAACTTCTTATCATATTACATCAATTTTTTAACTGAACAGGTGGGACTGAATGAAATCTTTTTTTCTATTTATTTTAAATTAAATGAAATTTTGGTACTTTGGGGCTAATCTAGTTTAATCGAGTTTATGAAGTGCGTGAACAGGAAACAGACCCTAGTCGCTAAAAAATATATTTAAATTAATTGAAAGAAGGGTTTAATAATGAAGAAGTTTGCTATGAGTATCGCAGTATTAGCTGTAGTTGCAGCAGGGTGTGGAGACAACAATGAAGGAATTAACACAGAAGAAAATAATAATAATCAGAACAATGAAGTAACAGAAGAGCCTGATGTAAACTTAGCTGATAATGAAGAGAACGAAAATAATGATATGAATATGAACGACAATTTTGAAGATAACAATGATGGTTTAGATAATAATGATGCAATGAATGATGATGAAGAAGAGGCTGAAGCAGTCGCGGATCAAGATATTAACAGTTTCGATTTAAACGTTACATTAGTTGACGAAACAGAGTGGGAATTCTCCTACACTCCTGAATCAGAAGATGAAGAAGGGGACGCTACGGTCAGTGGAGATGATCTAGATTTAGAAGGCGAAAATGCGATGGCTGAAATGGAAATCTATTTATCTAACTTCCACGTGGACGCAGCAACGGATCAAGAAGATATCACTTCTGAAATTGCTAACACGTTCGACTTTAATGAAGAAGACTTCCAAGAGTACAACTTGACGATTGATTTCGCTGATCAAGAGAATGAAACAGAATGGACATGGAGCCAAGACGAGGAAAATGATGACTCCGCTGAAGAAAATAATGATGCATTAAATAACGACGATGACGTAAACAACTAAAAATGATAGTGAAAATTCATTGAGCCTAAGTTCGCAACTTTTTTGCGGACTTAGGCTTTTGATGTTAATAATGAGTTTTTTTGAAAAATGTAATTATGGTTGTAGCTTGTTTGATAAGGTTGGTAGTCGGTTTGAGTGGAGTTGTAGCCCTTATGGAGATTTGTAGCTGGTTTGAGAAGGTTGGTATTCGGTTTGGAGGGAGTTGTAGTCAGTTTGAGTGGAGTTGTAGCCCGCATGGAGAATGGTGGCTGGTTTGAGAAGGTTGGTATTCGGTTTGGAGGGAGTTGTAGTCAGTTTGAGTGGAGTTGTAGCCCGCATGGAGAATGGTGGCTGGTTTGAGAAGGTTGGTATTCGGTTTGGAGGGGGTTGTAGTCAGTTTGAGTGGAGTTGTAGCCCGCATGGAGAATGGTAGCTGATTTGAGAAGGTCGGTATTCGGTTTGGAGGTAGTTGTAGCCGGTTTGAGAGAGGTTGTAGCCCGTATGGAGAATGGTAAGCCAGTTTGAACGCTCGTGTACCTGAATGACGTATTCTCCTCCTACTTGAAAAATATTTATTTCCTATTTTTACATAAAAAGGTTTATGCTGTCGAACTGGGAGGTATATATTACCAAGGTTAACAGAACGAGAGAATTCAGTTTCATAGAATCCCAAAAAAATAAGGAGTGAGCGGTTTGATAAACAAAAAGCAAGCAACTACTTTTTCTGCCTTGTCCTTGTCGATGTTGTTGGTTAGTGCGAATAGCACATTTGCAAATGATGATATGACGGCGGAGGATGTACTAAATCATTCAAATGAAGCAATGGAAGATATTCAGAGCTTTTCAAGTATGACCATGTTGCATCAGGTTATCTCAGACGAAGTGTCAGGTGAGGTGGAAATTCATTCTGAAATTGAACAAGATGTAATCCTGGATCCTTTCAAGCTTCATCAAGTTGTGACGACTAGCTTACCTGATGCTGAAGAAGAAACCGTAACTTCTTATTGGACAGATGAAGGATATTTCATGGAAGACCCTGAAGGTGGATGGATGAAAATTGCCGACGGATCGGAAGATATGGAAGGAATGGCGCACCACCCAAGTAATCAGCTAGGTGAATTTGAAGCGATGTCTGAAGACTTGACTCTCTCTGAAGAAGATAATTATTATGTCGTTACATATAACGGTGATGGGGAAGAACTGACATATATCATGAACCAAGCCATGAACGATGGGATGAATGGCGAAGACATGGATATGATGGAAGACATGTTAGGGGATGTGGAGGTCCACGATTTCTCCTATGAAGTCTTTATCGATATGGATACGCATTATATCAGTTCCATTCATTTGGAAATGGACATGGAAATCGAGGCTGAAGGAGAAACAGCTACAATTGAGCAAATGATGGATATGAATTTTCACAATTACGATAGTGTAGAAGATTTCGATGTTCCGCAAGAAGTCGTTGAAGGTGCACAAGGTATAGACGAAATGCTAGAAGAGGCTGAGGAAGGGGACGAGCTCCCAAATACAGCAACTAATCATCCGATGTTTGCTCTCGGTGGGTTAATGCTTGCTATGCTAACAGGCGGAGTACTCTTCTTTCGCAGGAGAACTGCACAAGAATAACTAATTATTGATACAGGAGACAGTAGCCACTCTGTCTCCTGTTCTCGTTTGGAGAATCTTAACGAGCTTGGAAAAAGCGAGTGGCTTCGTTTGATTTCACATTAATGCAAGCCAATGATACCGTGTATTGTATCTTTATCCAGCTTCTTGATAACTTCACATAACAAGTCAATAGCATGATCTAAATCGTCGTGATGAACGATGGAGACATGGCTATGAATGTACCTGGCTGGAACACTTACGACCATCGTAGGAACTCCTTTATAAGCGATGTGGAACTTTCCTGCATCTGTGCCACCCCCTGCCATGATATCTGTTTGGTAAGGGATCCGGTTTTCTTTCGCTGTCTCCACAACGAAATCACGTAATTTCCGATGAGGAATCATCGAGCGATCCATGAAGGATAATATTGGCCCCTTCCCTAGGGATAACCCCGTTTCCTCTTGATTCATACCTGGAATATCCCCGGCAACGCCCACATCTGTAGCAAAAGCGATCGACGGTTCGACCATGTTTACTAAAGTCTCAGCGCCTCTAAGACCTACTTCTTCTTGAACGGTCGCACCTGAGTACAAGGAATTAGGCAGTGCTTCATCTTTTAAGCGAGCCAAGACTTTTAACGCAATGTAGCAGCCAGCCCGATTATCCCACGTACGGCTTAGAAGCATTTTCTCATTAGGGAGCGGCTCGAAAGGACAAATCGTCGCGATAGGATCACCAACAGCCACTCCGAATGATTCTGCCTCTTTCCTAGAACTTGCGCCAATATCGATAAACATCTTATCTATGTCCAACACTTTTTTCCGTTCCTCAGGTGAAAGCACGTGAGGAGCTTTAGAACCAATGATCCCTGTTAAATCTTTCTCTTTCGTTAACACTTTCACTCGTTGAGAGAGCAACACGTGTCCCCACCAACCTCCTAGTGGACGAAAGCGCAAAAAGCCATCCTTGGTAATAGAACTGACAATGAATCCCACTTCATCCATGTGTCCTGCTAGCAACACTTTCGGTTCACCACTCCCTATCTTGCCAACAATACTGCCTAAGTTATCAGAATAAATATCATCTGTATAAGTAACAATCTCCTTTTTCATAAAACGATAGATGCGATCTTCAAACCCTGGTAACCCTTCAGTTTCAGTTAAACCTTGCATTAATTGATAATCAGCTCTTTCCATATCGTTCCTCCTTAAGGTTGGATACTTATAGCATCAGTAAGGAAGATCATTTTATTCAAAATCGCATAAAATAGTTTTTTAGCGATTGTCGCAGATGTCTCCCTCGAAAAATTTCGAGTTTAGAAATTTCTTTCGAGGGAACTAATGTTATTGTTTACCAATTTATGTGACTAGAATCTGTTCTAACATTCGCAGAGAATGCAAATCACAGATAAAGACTACGAAAGAATTGGATATGGGAAGTCGATAGGAAGATATTTTGCAGAGATTCTTTCCTATTTAATTATGATTATCGGATATGTCCTCGTAGGACTGACTAAGAAAAAACAGGGCTTCATGACATGTTGGCCAATACATATGTGATCTATAAGAAATAAGCCTTTCGTCATTTTAATAGAATGATAGAAATAAAGGAGTGGTTTGATGAGTGATAATCAAGTTCCCCAAAAGAGTATGTGGAAGGGGCCGATGTTTACAAAGAAAATTGATTATATTATTTTCGCGATTATCGGTGCGGGTGCAGCGGTTTTCAACACGTACCGGCGAGAGACAACGGATTTAACTTTTTGGCAAGGGCTGATTGTTATAGTGATTCTAGCAGGCATTGTCGGAACCATTCTTACGTTTTTAGGGCATAAATGGCGTAAGAAAAAGGGATTAGAGTAACAGTTAAACTTTGGTGGTGAGATCCTCATCATGACATTAGTGACTGCCGAACCTTTGCTTTTCAAGATAGATAAAAAATTGAAAGGGTGACTCACATGAGCAAATATTCCATTCAAGAATTTATCAATGAAACGAAAAAAACAAAGGAGCCAAAGGATTCATTTGATCTTGAAACAGACCGGATTTTAGACGTGCAATTAGCAGGGAATTTATGGGCGAAAATGGGATCGATGATCGCTTACATAGGAGATGTAAAGTTCGAACGAGAAGGCCTGATGGATCATGGAGCTGATCGCATGCTGAAGAAAGCATTTACTAGCGAAGGTAGCGAATTGATGAGTGCAACAGGAAAAGGACAAATCTATTTATCAGACCAAGGGAAGAAAATCACCATCTTAGATTTACAAGGAGAAAAAATAACCGTCAATGGGAACGATCTTCTAGCGTTTCAGCCTTCTGTAAACTGGGATATTCATATGATGAGAAAAGTAGCGGGCATGATGTCCGGCGGGTTATTCAATATCATCCTAGAAGGCCAAGGCAAAATAGCGATCACGACCTATTATGAACCGCTAACCTTGTTAGTAGAACCAGGGAAGCCCGTGATGACAGACCCGAGTGCAACCGTTGCATGGTCAGGTCATTTAGAACCAGAGTTCAAAACGGATATGAATTACAAGACGTTTTTAGGTCGAGGAAGTGGAGAATCCATTCAGATGAAGTTTGAAGGAGAAGGGTTCGTCATTGTTCAGCCATGTTTTGAAGGAACTTCTAACCAGTAAAGCACAGCTTCAAACGTGAAAGGAGAGGTTGTATGGCACGAACGATTTTACAATATATTCTCATAGGCTGTATCCTGACTGCCATATTGGGATTCACTACAGTTACATTAGGAAGCTGGCAGCTATTTCTAATACTCACTGTCATCTTAGCTATAGCTTCGTTCATCCCTTTAATCGTAGCTTCATTTACAACCAGCAAGGTTCCAAGACCGACCGTTTATGGAACATCAGCGCCAGGGAAAATGACCACTATCAATGCAAATGAGCAAAAACAAGAGGACGGAAAACTTATGAAATGGGCATTCCGTTCAGCGTGCATCGGGGTCCCATTACTCGTATCATTTTTCGTATTTGGCGTCATGGTTCTATAATTAGTTTAGAAGGTGAAGTCCAATGGCATTAACTGCCAAACAAAAACTAAACATTTATCTGTTCGGTCCGCTCGTTCAAATTACTGTCGTCTTTGTTACTCTTGCCTTGCTTGAAGTGGGTTGGCCCCCATGGCCAAATCTTGTGGGTCTTAGCCTAGGTATCATCATAGTCGGTATGATTAGAGGGAAATATTTTGCTCATACGATAATTGACAAAGGCACTACCCATCCAACAAAAAAACAGCTGATCGGACGAGTCATCTTTTTTTCAATCGGAGGAGCATTTATCCTCTTTGTCCTCATCCGGTTTTTCTATATTCTTCTAGGATCGTAGGATTGTACAGCATATCTTCACAAGAGCTTAGATCCTTTAGTGCCAGTAAACAGTAGAACAAATTTAACTAAATAGATGCACCCTCTTCTGCCAAGCATTTTTCCTCCTTGCTACAGCATATACATTCATTAATGTAGATAACAAGAAAGGTGGCGGAGTGCTTATGTATGATTCATATCGAGAACAAGGGAACGGAACTCGTATGATGACAGTGATAGGGGAGGGGAACCTTTCAGTAGAACCAGATACAGCCAGCGTTGAATTAGACGTGGTAACGGAAAATGAGTCTCTAAGTCTAGCTCAGCAGGAGAATGCGGTGATCATGACCCAAGTGATCCAGGCTCTCATTCAATTAGGCATTCCGAGAGAACATTTGCAGACAACGACTTACAACATTCGCCCAACGTATGATTATGTAGACGGCCAACAAGTATTCAGGAACTATCAAGTAGTTAACGGATTGACCGTCACAATAAAAAACTTGAATCAAGTGGGGCAAGCAATCGATGTTGCCGTAGAAAATGGCGTTAATCGAGTGTCGAATATCGAACTGACGGTAGAAAATCCGAATGTGTTGTATCAAAGATCTTTGAACAAGGCGTTGCAAGATGCTCAATTGAAAGCTCAAACGATTGCTCGTACATTCAATGTAAATGTTGATCTAATTCCTGTGAAAGTAATTGAATTAAACATCGACCGTGACCGTCCTTTTACCGCCTTTGCATCTGTCCAAGGGGCGACGACAACTCCGATTGAGCCGGGGCAGCTCGTGATTGTGGCAAAAGTAGAAGCGCAGTTTCAATATTAACATTGAATTTTTATTAAAAAGGCAAAGAGTTTGTGGTAATATTTAACTTATCTTTTTTGAAAGGTGTGATGGCTTATGACAAATCTATTTTTTTTCAGTAGAAAAAGCACATATGTATCAAAAAAACGTCATGAAAAGGAGACATCACATTGTCAAAAAAAGAAAAAACGTTCGACCTCTGTGCTGAATCTGACCGGTTAATTTTACGCCCTCTTGAGGAAGAGGATTACAAGAATTGGCTGACTGAATTTAAAGCTAGAAAACCTTCTCATCACCGTCATGATGAAGGGAAGAGAGACATGAGTATTTGTTCGGAGAATTGGTTTGTTAACTTGGTAAAGAAACACCAGCAGTTGGCGTTAACTGACGAATCCCATATTTTCGCTGTTTTTCGCAAAAAGGACGGGAAGCACCTAGGAATGGTAGATTTCTCAACACTTGAAAGGAATGACTTTCAGTGGGGCAGGATCGGCTATATGATTCATAATCAGCACTGGAAAAATGGCTACGGACATGAATCAGTCAAGCTTGCAGTGGATCTGGCATTCAATGAGTTGAAATTCCATCGGATTGAGGCCCACATTAACACAGACAACGAAGCTTCTATCCGGTTAGCCAAAAGCGTCGGCATGTCTTATGAATGCACAAGAAAAGGGTTCATTTATGAATTCGGAGGCTGGACCGATAACCTGATATATTATATGAATTCCAATACAAAAGAGAGTATCTAATACCTATACTTTGAGAAAAGCGAGCTTGGAGGAAACTCCGGCTCGCTTTTAAGTCGATAGGAGGGTGTTTTTATCTAATCTCAGGTAAAAAAAGAGCAATGATGGGAGATTAGCGACGAACAGAGGGGGAGCGTTAGTCTGAACGCAGCCAAAATGAGAGATTAGCGACGAACAAGGGAAGTATCTCGACCTATATACATGTGATTACTTCCTCTTAAACTTACTCCCGCTACTTTTTTTCTTGATCCGTGCTAATTGATTCTTTATTTTCGTTTTTTGAGCCATGGTCTTATCATGATCGATCGTCATGTTTATCACCTTCTCATTCTCAAGGATGAGATGAAGCCAAGTCCCTTCTTTAGCTCCGTCAGGCAACTCCCCTCTGTTCACTACAAATTCTTTTCCTTCAGTTTCTGCAAGAATGACAGCATATTGGTTGTCTTCCATTCGATCAATAACGCCCAAAGTATTCATATTAACCTCCTATACAAGCATTTCCCTCTGATTTGATATCTTCCAACGTTTTAGCGGCAATGCCATTAATCCGAGTCATGTCATCCACTGAACTGAATGGTCGTAAATCAAGCATTTCCTCTGCACGAGCGGGACCGATATGAATGATCTCTTGAAGTTCATCAATAGTAGCACTGTTTATATCAATACATGAAGCATCTGTAGCTGGTTCACTCGATTCCTCATGTTCTTCATTTTCTTTAGTCTCTGTCTCTTCTTCCACCTTTTCTTCCGTGTTGCTCGATCCGCTATCCGTTGAAGAAGGAGAGATCGTACCATCTTCGCTCGTTAGTGTATCGATGTTCTCGCCGTCCGTTTCAATCACAATCGTCCCGTTGACATGTGTTCCGTACAAGTCTACTCCTGCCTCTTGGATTCGTTCCACTACAGAATCATGAGGATGACCGTATTGATTACCCGCCCCTGCTGAAACGATAGCGATCGTAGGAGAAACGGCTGACAGAAATTCTGAAGAAGTCGAGGTATCTGACCCGTGATGACCAAGTTGCAAGACGTCGGCTGATAAGTCGTGATCACGTGTAATCATGGCCTGTTCTGTTTGTGTTTCAGCGTCCCCAGTTAGTAAAAAGGAAACTTCGCCGAAGGTAAATTTGGCAGTGAGAGATCCTTCATGAACATCACCGGTTAACGTTTCCGGGTTAAAGACTTCGATTGTAAGAGGATCAATACCAAAGACATCACCCGCTCGTGGCTCTTCATATGCAACATCAGAAGATTCGATCGCATCTAGTACTCGTTCAAATGTTTGAGAGGAGGTCTCATCTCCAGACATCCACACTTCACCGACGTCAAATTCGTCCAATATTTTATCCATTTGACCTATGTGATCGGCGTGAGGGTGGCTTCCGATCATCACGTCTAAAGATGAAATATCTTGATCGTGCAAATAATTGACTGTATCATTTCTGTTCCAATTTCCCGTATCAAATAATACTGCAAATTCCTCACCTTCATGAGTAAACTGGAAAAGGGTCGCATCTGCTTGTCCCACATCAATAAAATGTACAGAAAGTTCTTCTAGTTCTTCTAGTTCCTCAAGGTCCTCCACTTCTTCAAGGACTTCGTTCTCTGGCTCACTATTATTCGTTTCATTAGTTGTTTCATCTGGCTCATTGACGGGTTCATCATTGTTTTCAACCGTATGTTCTTCCATATTTTCATTTTCTAGAGACTCTTCTTCAATGGCCTCGGAAGTATCCGTTTCAGTGTTGTTATCAACGTTATTTTCTTCGTTGGTCGCCAGATCTTCATCTTCTTGGTTAGAAGTATCTTCCACTTCTAATTCCTGATTCCCAGTAGTTGTTTCTGCTATAGAATTTCCAGATTCATTTGCATCACCACAGCCCACCACAAAAACAAAGCAAGCCACCCATAAGTAAGAGAACCATTTGTTATGTCTAATACACACTCACTCCTTTTTCTGCATTTTATCATGCAAAAGAGTTGAGTAGCGGCAATTGGAAAAAATCACCCTATTTTTTTAAAGAAACAGATGTTTTAGAGTCTTGGACATTGCTATACTTTGTATAGGATTATTGAAGTTTGATTGAGAGGATGATAGAGGATGGATGAAGGCATTCAACGGTACAAAAAATTAAAAATATTGTATGAGTGCATGATGGTCATTTTAGCTTTGATTTCTGTGCTTTTTATCTGGAGTGATGATGGCAGTCATTTCGTCCGTAATTTGGATTTAATGATCTGGATTATTTTTGTTGTCGATGTAAGTGTAAGGCTAATCAGAAGTCCCGATAAAATTCAATACCTTAAGAAAAATCCCCTTGATATCGTCGCCATCATTCCTTTTGATAGCATATTCCGGTTGGCGAGGATTGCCAGATTAATCAGATTGGTAAGAAGTCTCGCCATATTAAAACACTATTTACAGCCATTTTTTGCCGTGATGCGCACGAATCATTTAGATAAAGTGGTATTGGCAACGTTTATTCTTATATTCATTTCGTCGATTCCGATACGAATCATTGAACCGACCATTCACACCTATACAGATGCGGTATGGTGGGCGGTGGTCACTTCTACAACAGTAGGATATGGTGATATTTCACCTGAAACACCTATTGGCAGAATGATAGCTATATTACTTATGATGGTAGGGATTGGGCTGTTAGGAATGGTTACTAGTTCGGTAGCTTCCTATTTCTTACAAGGAAAAAATGAAAAAGAGGATAAACCAGCAATTGTGTATATGAAAAGTGAAATCGACCGGATTGAAGAACTTTCTGATGAAGAAATTGATCGTCTCAAAGGAGTTTTAGACAGCTATAAGAAGACAACTGATAAAAACTCTTTATAGTTACTTCACTATTAAACAATTGATTAAAAAAATCCATAAGATGGCTAGGTTATTAAGTGAGTTACGTCTGAAGAAACGGTAGTGCCGCCTATTAAATGACCTGCTTCTAATATAGGTTTACCAAACACGTCGTAAGTTATAAAACCCTCAGAGGTAGGAAAGGTAATCTTTTTTCTAACGATATGATTTGTTTCAATCACTTCCCGCTTTAAGTTCATAAGAGCGATTGTCCCATCATTTTTTGTGATTTGCTCGTCTGTTTTTCCTAATAAGTCATTTGGATCAAAATCATTGTGGGGATTGAAAATCCACGTATACTTTAGTTCCAAGTCGAAGTGTGCAACTACGATAGGACTGTGAATTAAAGAAGATTCAAATAGCACTTCTATTTGATGGGAGAAAAAAGCTGCTGGACTAATAAACAATGCATTGGCTATTTTTTTTGCCACGTGTATACTAGGATCTCTCGTCCCATTTTCAATTTGAGCATAAAAGCCTCGATCAATGTATGCCATGGAGGCGACACATTGTTGAGTCAGTTGTTTATCTTTTCTTAAATTAATTAACCATTGTCTTTTCACGTTCGTTCTCCTTTTTTCCTAACATCCTTATATATCATTTTATATATAGACGAGAGGAAATTAAATGAACGGTAAGGCCTATTCCTTTAACAGTAATCCCCTTTTATTGAGTTCATCCTTGAGTATTTGAATGAATTGGCCGTCTAATTCTAATTCAATCGCTCTTTTATATATTTCTAAAAGTAAATCATCCGTTAATTTATTCAAAGACCTCACCCCTTTATGAAAGATTAAAAGATATGTATGATTTCAGCTCTTATTCAAGCTACCTTAAGATATAGAGACTGTTTATTTGTGATAAGGCGCTAATACTAATACTCTAAAACTAGACAAATCGTTCTTTTTACTTTACTTATATGTTACTATTTTAAAAAACTTGTTTTTGTGGCAAAAAGCCACAAGAAGTGTCATAGAACTTGTGTCAATGCTGTGCAAGTTAATTCGAGTCATGATATAGGAGGATTTTTCAATTGAAAACGATCGCTGTTTTTTGTGGGTCTGGTACAGGAGCTGATCCTATTTATATGGAAGAAGCGAAAAAACTAGGAGAAGCCATTTCAGCCGCAGGGATAAAGCTTGTTTATGGAGGGGCAAGTGTCGGTTGCATGGGAGCTGTTGCTGACGCTGTGATCGACGGTGGAGGTGAAGTGATAGGGGTCATGCCGAAAAAGTTATTCGAGGCAGAAATGGCACATGCCAGATTAACAAAGCTTCACATTGTAGAGAACATGCATGAACGAAAAGCCTTAATGGCAGAGCATGCTGACGGGTTTATGGCGCTGCCTGGAGGAATTGGTACGTTAGAAGAGTGGTTTGAAGTGTTTACATGGTCTCAAATTGGCTATCATGACAAGCCTTGTGCATTACTCAATGTGAACGGCTACTACGAGCCTCTTTTATCTATGTTTGACCATATGATTGACCAAGGGTTTGTGAAATTCAATCAGAAAGACGTAATCTTAACGGACAAAGATTCAGGATCTTTGGTTCAAAAGTTGGTAAATTATAAATCGAATTAAAACATTCATTACTTAAATCTTAGATAGAAGGAGTTCTCTCATGAAACTGAGTATTTTAGATCCTTCGCCAGTCTCTTCCAACCAAACAGCGCAACAGGCATTGCAAAATTCCAGGGCTTTAGCACAAATGGGGGAAAAATGGGGATATACCAGGTATTGGATGACGGAGCATCATGATTTACCAGGACTGGCCTGTTCAGCACCAGAAGTGGTGTTAAGTTACATCGGCGCGCATACAGAGTCCATTCGCCTTGGAACGGGGGCCATGTTGCTGCCTCATTATAAGCCTTTCAAAGTGGCAGAAATTCATCATACTCTAGCGACATTATTTCCTGGACGGATTGATGTTGGGATGGGACGAGCCCCAGGTGGATCGGCTGAGGTCACCAATGCGCTGTCTGATCAGTTCCTACAGCAAGTTTTTAAAATGCCTGAATTGGTCGAAGAGTTGCTACAGTTTTTGGAACAGGACACAGAGAATAATAGGTTGTCTGCTTCGCCACTTCCCGATATAAAGCCTGAGCCATGGCTATTAGGCACAAGTAAAAAGAGTTCACGCCTTGCTGCAGAAAAAGGGATCGCATATGCCTTTGCACACTTCATGAGTGATAACGATGGCAGAGAGTTGATTCAACAATATCTTAAAAATTTTCAACCTCGCAAGGAAGGTGATAGACCTAAAGTGCTCGTTGCCGTATCCGTTATTTGTGCAGATACGAACGAGAAAGCAAATGAAGTGGCCCTTTCTTCACTTATTTGGTCTTTACAAAAGGAGAAAGGTGAAGGAAAAGAAGAGATGCCTTCCATAGCAGATGCTAAACAATATGAGTTGAGCGATGTTGAAAGGCAAAAATTAGCGAAAATGAAACAAAAGATGGTGATTGGTAATCGAAAAGAAGTGAATCGAGAGCTGATCGAGATTAGCTCAAAGTATCAAACGGATGAAATTATGGTGATTTCAACCACATACTCACTCGAAGACATACTGAAATCTTATTGGTTAATTTCAGAAGAAGTAAACCATTCCTAAAACTCTTCGTAGCGATTATGTCTACCGCGAGATAAAATGTATCACGTAAAGATTTTTGCATGACGGAAAGAGGGTGTAATCAAAGATTTATACTGTTGAGGGGGACGACACTTATATTACAGTTGAAACAAAAACAAAAGCACCCCAACAGGTACTTTTGTTTTGTTGCCGCTAAGGTTGGTTTGGTGCCTGGTTTTGTTGGTTCATTTGCTGATTTTGTTGGTTCATTTGCTGGTTAAGTTGGTCTTGAGATTGATTCATTTGATCAGTAATCTGACTTAGTACATTGAATGACTGCAGAGACTGATCGACACCTTGTAGTGTTTCGGAGGCTTGTTTAATGGATTGCTGCAGTTGCTGAATCGTCTGTTGCTGCTGTTGCTGAGCTTGGTTGCTGAATTGCTGAAGTTGTTGGGCAAGATCATTTGCCTGCTGCTGAGTTTGTCCTGAAGTTGTACCTTGTTGTTTTTGAGCATTTTGAAACTGATCCATTTTAGTTTGAATGTCCTTCAGCTGGTTTTTGAGCGGACTTAACTCATGCGAAACTTCTTTATCAACAGCCCTTTCGATCTTTTGCTCTTGTTCTCGTTCCATAGCAAATTCCTCCTTGAAATGATTAGGTGTGTGTTTAGATTTTCTCAACCTGATTATCTTGGCGGGGATTGGAGAAGGTTTGAGATTTAAAGTTAATCTGAACGCGACCCAAATAATCACAGTCATCAACAGTATAGTAAATAGTAGTGATATTTCAGTCAAACAGTCGTCCCCCCTGTGTGGATTACCTCAAGTTAAGCACATCACACCATATAATATGATCTAAAAGAAGAGAATTTATGAAAAAAATTTTAAACAATATTTACTACAAGCAAAAGAATGATAAATGCAAATGAATCGACGCATAATCAAAATAACGGAGAAAAAGGCCTGAATGCTTAAAATACTAATTAACCATATTTTTTCTGATGCTCTTTCTTTTTCTTTAAGTACTCTTCATCGGTTCGGACAATTTTCCATTTCTCTTCGAAAATCCGTGCCGATTCCGCTTTCTCATCATCGATCTCTCGCGTGTTGATCTCCCCTTCTTTATCGTATTTCTTTCCGCCTTTATAGTTCGCGTAACGCCTCGCCCTTGTGTAGCCCATTTGAATAAACTTCCTAGCCATATCCATTCCGACAAAGTCATCTTTTTCTTTATATTGTTCAAAAAGCTCGTAGATTTTCTTGGAGGACTCTTTCGCAATCTCAGGCGTTTTGAATCTCCAATGAGGTAGAATTTCACCTTTATACGGCTCTACCATGAGAACTCCCTGCTCCCCTCGTCCCACTCTATACTTTTCAGGCTCTTTCCTGAAGTCAATGTTGTCAAAATCAAGATCGTAATCAAAACTCATGTTATCCACATCCTTTCCAATAGATATTCCCATAAGAATGATGAACTTAAACGAATGTTAGACAATTGCATAAGTCGAGAAGCTAATGATGCAATAAGCTTCATGGTAAAATAAAACTATTACGAGAAAAGGGGTTGTTCTTTTGAAGAAGCTAAACTTGGGTATAAGTGAGTTACAAGCGGGAGAGATTGCATTAGGATGTATGAGAATGGACCAATTGACACATAAACAAGCATCGAACGTCGTACATACAGCGCTTGAAGAAGGAATAAACTTATTTGATCACGCTGATATTTATGGGAAAGGGAAGTCCGAAGAAGTGTTTGCGGGTGCGGTGGATTTGAAATCTTCTTTACGGGATCAAATGATTCTTCAGACCAAATGCGGTATTCGTGATGGATTTTTTGATTTTTCTAAAGAGCATATTTTGCATTCGGTAGAAGAGAGTTTAAAGCGGCTTCGAACAGATGATATTGATATCTTACTTCTTCATCGGCCCGATGCGTTAATGGAACCTGAAGAAGTGGCCGAGGCATTTACTCAATTGAAAAAGAGCGGGAAAGTTCGTTATTTCGGTGTGAGTAATCAAAATCCTGCGCAAATCGAATTGTTAAAAAAACATGTACAAGATGATTTAATTATTAACCAGCTGCAGCTAAGTCTCATGCATACGCCAATGATTGATGCAGGGTTTAACGTAAATATGCAAAATGATCCGTCGATCGTTCGTGACAGCAATCTCCTTGAATATAGCCGATTGAATGACATGACGATTCAAGCGTGGTCGCCATTTCAGCACGGGATGATCGAAGGGGTCTTCGTTGGAAATGAGGATTTTCCTAATGTAAATGCAAAGCTACAGGAACTTGCGGAGAAAAAAGGAGTAACAGATTCAGCGATTGCTATTGCCTGGATTTTACGTCATCCAGCTCGGATCCAACCTGTCGTTGGCTCGATGAATCCACAGCGTCTTCAAGATATTGCCCAAGCTTCTCATATTCAGTTAACGCGTGAAGAGTGGTATGAACTTTATCGAAGTGCAGGGAATGATCTTCCTTAAAGTTGCATGAAGAGGATGAATAAGAACGTCAATAAGACTGTCCCTAAAGATTCGCGGGACAGTCTCTTTTTTTGCGGTAATTTTAGATGAACGTTAGTAGAAACCCTCCAACAGCTCCTGTTAGTACAACCATCCAAGGAGGAAGTTTCCAGTAAGCTAGCATTGTAAATAAGGTTGCTGCGAACACGAAATCAATAGGGGATCGGATCGAACTGGTCCAGATCGGATGATAAAGAGCGGAAATTAAAATACCTACAACCGCTGCATTGACACCCATTAAAGCAGCTTTCATATGACGATTTTGGCGCAAAACGTTCCAAAATGGCAACGTTCCTAAAATGAGCAGAAACGCAGGCAAAAAGATCGCGAACGTTGCTAAAAGACCTCCTTGCCAACCATTGATGACGGCTCCGATATAAGCAGCAAAGGTGAATAGCGGTCCTGGTACAGCTTGGGCTGCCCCATATCCTGCAAGGAACTGTTCTTCTGTTAACCACCCTGTCGGTACAAACTCTCTCTCAAGTAAAGGCAGAACCACATGACCTCCGCCAAAAACGAGCGAGCCTGAACGATAAAAACTGTCAACCATGGCTA
This sequence comes from Salipaludibacillus keqinensis, assembly GCF_003226325.1. GTDB lineage: Bacteria > Bacillota > Bacilli > Bacillales > Salisediminibacteriaceae > Salipaludibacillus > Salipaludibacillus keqinensis. The sequence continues at coordinate 122,452 of NZ_PDOD01000005.1, forward strand.
CCCAATGAAGTGAAGTGATTTCTCTTAATATCGGTAAAGTGACAAGCAAACCAAAAAACAATGATAAACACACAACAGCAAACCGTTTAGACAGCGGAAATCTGAATGTTGAGCTAGAGGCATCGCTTGTTTGCTGTCTAAACAAAATATAGCCTAAGATCCCAGCTAATATAATTACACTAACCTGTGTAAAAGGGGTTTGCCATAATAACGTACAAACGACAGCGAACAGAGCCAGTGTTTTTCTCTGCACATCTGGGGTTAAATTTTTAGCCATACCTAAGATAGCATGAGCCACAACGGCGACGGCGACAATCTTTAATCCATTGATCCACCCGGCCTCACTTACGCCGAAGCTTTGAAGGGCAATAGCGAACACGATTAGCGCCAGGACAGATGGGAGAGTGAAGCCGATAAAGGAGACTACACCGCCAATAACCCCTGCACGCATAACTCCTATTCCAATACCGACCTGACTGCTGGCAGGGCCAGGGAGAAATTGACATAATGCAACTAAATCAGCGTAACTTTGTTCGTCCATCCATTTCCTTCTTCGTACGTACTCTTCATGGAAATAACCTAAATGGGCGACCGGACCTCCAAAGGACGTGAGTCCGAGCCGTGTGGAAATGATTAAGATTTCCCATAAATTAATAATTTTTATTTTTGATTTAGTAGTCATATGTAAACAACCTTCCCAGATGTTTTCACTCTTTGATAAAATAACGGTATCAAAGGATACTTACAAGAACAATAAAAATGGCTAAAATTAATCATAAATTTACAATCTTAAAACAGTTAAGGAGAGTGGGTACATGAATCAGATTTATTTGGATTATAATGCCAGCACCCCGATTGCCCCTGAAGTTCAAGCAGTGATGATGCCTTTTTTCAGTGAACATTATGGAAATCCGTCCGCACTTCATTTTGCAGGAAGGGAAGGGAAAAAAGCTGTAGAAATGGCAAGATATCATGTGGCTTCACTCCTCAACGCCTCAGCTAATGAAATCGTTTTTACAAGTGGGGGAAGTGAATCCAATAACCACGTGTTAAAAGGTGTATTTGGAAGATTTGAGCGTAAGAAGGCACATATCATTACGACTACCATTGAACATCCTGCTGTTTTAAATCCATGTCATTACTTGGAAAAGTTAGGAGCGAAAGTTACTTATATTGGTGTAGACCGACATGGGAAAGTGGATCCATCCGAGGTGGAGGCGGCAATCAGAAAAGATACAATATTAATTTCTGTTATGCACTCAAATAATGAAGTGGGCACCATACAGCCTATAAGTGAAGTAGGGAAAATCGCTAAAAAGAACGGCATTCTTTTCCATACAGATGCCTCGCAATCTGTTGGGAAAGTGGAGCTTGATGTTAAGGCATTAAATGTTGATTTTTTGACCGTAGCAGGTCATAAAGTCTATGCCCCGAAAGGAATTGGAGCCCTATATATTAGAGAGGGGGTAGAACTAGAACCCCTTATTCATGGTGCAGGTCATGAAAATGGCCGACGAGCGGGTACTGAAAATGTCATGTTCGTTGTGGGGTTAGGGGAGGCGTGCAAACTAGCCAAACAGTTGGTGGGTGAAGCTAATAATATGCATAGCTTAAGAGAATATTTTTGGGGACACCTGCAAGATTGTTGTGGTAATCAAATTTCTTTAAATGGTCACCCGGTGGATCGATTACCTAACACATTAAGTGTGAATTTCTTAAACCAAACGGGACAAGAGATATTAGCTTCCCTCCCACAAATTGCTGCATCTACGGGCTCTGCATGTCATGCGAATGAAATTACTTTATCACCAGTTTTAAAGGCGATGGGAGTTAAAGAATCAGTAGGAAAAGGGGCGGTCCGCTTTAGTTTAGGTAGATATACAACAAAGGAAGAAATTGATGAAATAATCAGATTGTTAAAAAAGATGTTTTACTGAAAAAGAATCTGGGAAGGGTTACTAGTGGAAGCCGAGACATAAAACTCGATTTCTTTATGAAAGATACTAGTCATTCATTATTTAAACACGAGAGATTTATATAAACGTCCAGTAGCAATGCATAGACTAATAGCGCTAAAGCATGAGCTGGAGAGGGTATCCCTATGCCCTTTCCAGCTTTTTTTTTACATATAAATATGACAAGATTCTCTATTTAGCCCTAGGAGGTGCACGTCATGATCGTCATTACGGCTTATTTTCAAAAGGTGAGAGATTCGCCACGTTTCTGGTAGAGCAAGATGGCGAAGTTGGTAGAGAGATTATTAAAAGTTAAGAAACTGTTTTTAGATTGAAAGGAGAAATTGAACATGCAAATGGATCGATACCCATCTAGATTAGGAGATGGAGAAGCGCAAATCTCACAAAGGAAAGATCCCGTCGTTTACGGAAACACAGAAGAGGGACCTTTGAAAAAAGAAGAATTAGATTTTTATGAAGAAAATGGATACTTGCTGTTTGACTCTTTGTTTACAGATGAAGAAGTTAAGGCCATGCAGGAAAGCCTAAATGAAACAATGAGAAAAGAAGAGCTTCGAGAATCAAATCATGTAATCAAAGAGCCGGGGAGCAATGAAATTCGTTCCGTGTTTGAGATTCATAAAGAAGACTCGTTCTTTCAATCTCTTTCTAAATACAAGAGAATTGTCGAGATCGCTGAACAGTTGTTGAAAAGTCAAGTCTACGTGATGCAATCGAGAATCAATTTTAAACCAGGCTTTAAGGGCAAGGAATTTTATTGGCATTCTGATTTTGAGACATGGCACGTAGAAGACGGTATGCCAAATATGAGAGCGGTTAGCTGTTCAATCGTTTTAACAGACAACTATGAATTTAATGGTCCATTAATGCTCATTCCAGGGTCGCAAAAGTGGTATGTGTCTTGCCCTGGAAAGACTCAGAAGGATAATTTCAAAACATCGTTAAAAAAACAAGAATCGGGTGTTCCAGATAATGAAAGTATGACCGAGTTGGTAGAAGAAGCAGATGGAGAAATTGACCGCGCCACAGGTCCTGCTGGGTCTGTTCTTTTCTTCGACTGCAACACGATGCATGGGTCTGCTGGAAACATCTCACCTTACTCAAGAAGCAACATTTTCTTCGTCTTTAATTCAGTAGAAAATCAATTAGTCCAGCCATTTGGCGGACAGAATCCTCGCCCTGAATTTTTAGCGAATCGTAAAGAAATCGAAGCGATTGAACCTATCGGCAATCCCTTTAGAAAATTGCAAAATTCTTAAGGGCAATGAATAAAAACAAGGAGGTTTCATTATGTTTAAACGAATTGACCGATTGCAAATTGATTTACCACGAGTACGCGAACCGGATCCAGAGTCAGCAGGGGCCGTTCAAGAGTTGTTAGGCGGCCGATTCGGTGAAATGTCGACGTTAAACAATTATATGTTTCAATCGTTTAATTTTCGTAGCAAAAAGAAACTCCGTCCGTTCTATGAATTGATAGCTAGTATCACAGCGGAAGAACTTGGCCACGTGGAGCTTGTGGCGAATACTATTAATTTGTGCCTTGATGGACCCATTGGGAACGGCAGCAAAAATCCAGACGATGCTCCATTAAGGGATGCACTCGGCCTTGGGAACAAATTTAACTTTGTTCTAGGTGGACAGAACGCCGTTCCAGCTGATTCTACTGGGAAACCGTGGTCAGGAGATAATGTGTTCTCAAGCGGGAATCTAGTCGATGATTTGCTTCATAACTTTTATCTTGAGTGCGGAGCTAGAACACATAAAATGAGAGTGTACCAAATGACAACGAATGAAACGGCACGTGAACTAACCGGTTATTTACTCGTACGGGGAAGTGTTCATGCCGTCGCCTATGCGAAAGCTTTAGAAGAAATTACAGGGGTAGATATGACAAAGATGTTGCCAGTCCCGGATTTAGATAATTCCAAGTTCGATTACGCAAAGAAATACGAAGATGAAGGATCCCACCTTAAACTCTATCGTTTTAGCGATGACGATTACGGGTTACTGAACCGTATTTGGACAGGCCCGACACCAATTGGACCACCTGGAGAACTTGAAGTAGTCGATGGAACACCAGAAGGGGGAGAAATCCCTGACCTAGCTCATGTCCCAGAAGAATTTGCTCCAGGTTTCGATGAGGAGCAATTCCTAGAGCTTTCTAAACGTTTGAAATATGAAGCGGGAATGTAAAAAGACCGCTTCATGAAAGCATTTTATTAATAAAATTATTTTAAAGGAGCGTATTTATTATGACGAATCGTTACAAAACAGGAGAAAAGGCACCGGAAAACGGTACGTATAAATTTGATGGGTTAACAGATGGACGGAAGAAAAGTAATGCTACAGATGAGGAAGCACAAATTGAATTAAAAAATGGACAAACATTCCCTCCATTACGATCCAGCCAAGAAGCCGCTTACTGGAAAAAGAAAAACTAGTATGACAAGAAGGTTGCGTTGAAAACACGCAACCTTTATTGTCTTTTATAAATAACAAAATGGAACGAAATGGTGTTTATTTTTCCTTGTGAAGAGGTAATAAAATCATATCCTTAACAGAACGTAAACTAGAATTCTTACCTTAAAAGGAATGATAATGTATGGAAGCAAAATCAATAAATGCAGAGTTAGCAAGTTACACAGCCAAGTTATTTCGAGATAATTTTGGGAAAGGACCACAATCTGTGTATGTGTCCATTGAACATCCTTTTGTAACGATCTATCTTAGAGATTTTCTAGCGCCGATGGAGAGGGTGTTAGTAAGGCAAGAGAATTTCATGAAGATCGAGGAGACAAGGGACTGCCTCATGCAGGAACTCATTCCTGAAATCAAAGCAACGCTTAGGGTCACTGCAAAAATTAATATAGATAATATATATTACGACTGGTCTATCAAAAACAGAACGGGTTTGCTTGTGGGAGTCATCACAGAGGATAATGATGAAGAATTGAAGTCTTTTTCTGATTATCCACAAAAACAAAGAGTACATGATGAGATCATTAAAATGAGCAAGCAAGCGGAAAAGGCTCCAGAAGAAGTCGACTCTCTGTATTTAAACTCTAGAACTCTAGTAGTCAAAAGAAGCGGTATTCTAGTTGAGATTGAAAAAGAATTTATCCGCTCGGGATTTACTGAATCTTTGCGTTTAAGTAAAAGAAAGCTGGAAAAAGGAATGTTGGACCCTGGTACTTTCGAGGAAATCTTAGGTTTAAACGTTCTTGATATCTTTGTAGACTGGGATTTCCACTTCGATATTAGCTACATCACCTTTATATTAAAACCACAGAAAAAGAATAGTTTTTAAGCCATAAAACACAAGCTGAAATTTCAAGCCGAAGAGGAGAAGATCCTTTTTGGCTTTTTACTTTGTGTAATAATCTTGTAAGAGATTGTCGAGGAACGTGTAGAGAGCTCTCGCTGAACGTACGTAACATCAGAGATTGACGACGAACGGAGTAGAAGAAGTTTGTTGAGCATCGACGGATCAAAGCAGATTATAATATTTCCCTCTCTCTTTGATTCGATCAGCCCTCGATCGGGCAACTGGATATGTTGTAGCCAAAAATCTTGAAACATGCTTGATTGAACAAAAAGGAACGTCGGCAGAACGGGAAGATACTATTGAAGAAGCTGTGAAGATGCTTGTAAAAAGTCGATAAAAAGAGGTTATCGCCCTATTTAATTGGAGAATCGGTTAACTTGAAAATTAGTTATCCTTATCGTGTGACTTAGGAAGGGAAATCGTAAATGTATGAACATTGTTTAAAGAGGACACGGAGACATCTCCTTCGTGGTGGGTGACGACAATCTCTTTAACGATTGCAAGCCCGAGGCCTGTTCCACCTGTTGCCCGACTTCTAGACGAATCAGCTCTGTAGAAACGTTCAAACAACCATTTCTGTTTATCTGTGGGTAAAGTTGGACCAGGATTAGAGACTTGAATCAAGTAGTTGGCCCCTTTTCGAAATCCACGTAATTTTACTAGACCGGTCCCTTCATAATATTGAATCGCATTTTGTAGTAGGTTCGTTACAGCCTGTTGGATCCCGTCCTTATGAATAAAAAGACGTGCAGGTTGAAGAAATACCCCCAGACGAAAGTATCTAACTTAACATAAGAAGTCAGAATCGGTTTGGTGTTGCGATCCTGTTCTAATCATCTTGTATATATGAAGAACCAACTTCTTCGTGCTCAGTCTTCAAGAACATGTAGTATAGTATTTGTAAGAGATAGCATGTTTGAAATCACAAGATGAAAGGGGCCCGTAAACTTGCCATCTTCTAATAATCCTAAACTTCCATTAACTAAAAGTGAAAAAGCTTCTTTGAGAAAAGCACATATCAACCTACGAGATATCAACTCTCTATCAGTAAACCATATATCAGATGTGTTAGCAGTCCCTTATGAACGGGCACAAACGTTGAAAGCTCTGGCCTCTTTCCAACAGATTCCTTCTATAGGACATAAAATGGCTGAAAAAATGGTGTACGAACTTGGCATTTATTCGCTTGATGAATTAATTGATAAAGACGGAGGAAAATTATTAGATCAATTGGAGCAAAAGATTGGGGTATGGACGGATCCATGTGTAGAAGATCAAATTCGTTGTATGATTTATTTTGCTAAACATCGTGAAAGTAACAGAAAGTGGTATGATTTTACGAAAGAGAGAAAGCTGTACCGTGTAAAGCACGGTTACCCTGAATCGAGACCACATCAAGCATGGTATGAATAAATGCTTTGGCGAGAAAGTATTACCTTGATTATAAGGCAAAATCATCTAAACAGGCTGACAACGAGCAAGGAGTTTTGCAAATGAAGAAGAAGCAACTACTGAAAATAGAATTACCGAGAGTTACCTCCAATCTGCCAGTTATTCAACTGCCTGACCAGCTTGAAGACGAAGATTCATTCTCGTCCGGTAAGGTCATCGAGCATGTGATCGCTCCTCAATCAGCTGCAAAGCTTCGGTTTGATCAAGTTATTTTTGAACAAGTCTCTTTTGAAAATGTGTCCTTTCACAACATGGAGCTGATGGATGTCATATTCAATAAATGCAACTTGTCGAATGCAGATTTTAGGGATGCAATTATTCACAGAGTTGAATTTAATCAATCGAAACTAACAGGTAGCAACTTTTCCGGATCGACCATAAGAAATGTCACGATAAATGAGTGTATGGCCAACTATAGTACGTTTGGCTTCTCAAGTTGCCGTCAGCTACAATTTAAAGACACACCTCTTATTCAATCGGATTTTTACGAATCTACTTTTAAACAAGTTCTATTTAAGACCTGTCTCATGGATGGAGTTAATTTCGCTGAGACTAGTTTGAATGGAATTGATTTGAGTGATTGTTCGTTTGATCATCTCACGGTGTCTTTAGATAAATTAGCTGGCTGTACTGTCACGCCGGATCAAGCCGTAGGGCTATCCAAAATTTTAGGATTGATTGTTAAGGATCAGTAGGTTAAAGCCCTAAAAATGGAACGAAGCCATCTTCACATTATTCCTGTGAAGATGGCTTCGTTTCTTTTTTCGCTTCCAATACTTTCTTAAGGTCAACTTTATATCTTAAAGCGACGAGGATATAGAGGAAATCTCCTTCTTTTATTTCCGTTTCGCCATAAGGTGTAATCAACGTTTCGTCTCTTACGATTGCACTGATGTTCGCCTTTTGTGGGAAGGATAATTCGTGGAGCTTTTTCCCTACAATGGCACTATCTTTATTCGTTTTGAACTGAACCATTTCCGCATTCGCTTTTCCCATTGAAATCAGTTCCATGGAGTGATGGGGTGTATCCTTCACAGGACCCGTTAAATTGAGCTTTTTTGCGAAAAAGGAAATGGTCGATCCTTGAATCAGTGTTGACGTAAGAACGATGAAAAAGACGACATTGAAGAAAAGCTGGCCATTCTCTAAACCGGCCACAATTGGAAACGTGGCTAAGACAATTGGCACAGCGCCCCTTAGCCCTGCCCAAGATAGGAAGAGCTTTTCTTTCAACGTGTATTTCATTCTGATCGTTGAGAGAAACACCGCTATAGGGCGTGCAACAACAATTAAAATTACCGATAACAACAACCCTTTGAACATGACATCGAGAGTGAAAACCTGTGTTGGGAAAACGAGCAGACCTAGGATGATGAACATGATAATTTGTGACATCCAGGCAAATCCCTCGTTGAATTGGAAAATAGAGTACCGGTATGTCAACTCTGAGTTGCCGACAACAAGAGCCGCTGTATAAACAGCGAGAAAGCCGCTTGCTTCTGCAAAAGAGGCAACGCTAAAAGTTAATAATGCAAAAGCGACTGTGAAAAGTGGGTAAAGTCCACTTGATTCCAAGTGAATACGATTGATTGATTCGGAAGCGATTTTTCCTAGGATGAGGCCAATGATAAGTCCTAACGCCATTTGCCAAACGAAGGCAGGAAGGAGCGTCCAGACATTTGTTTCAGGAAAAAGGATAAGTTCAATAAAAGAAAGTGTTAAGAAGACCGCCATAGGATCGTTCGCGCCAGATTCAGCTTCCAGAGTAGCGCCTAATTTAGCTTTGATATTTCTTTCTTTTAACGTCGCAAATACCGCTGCTGCATCAGTGGACCCGACGATTGCACCGAAAAGAAAGGCTTCGAGGAGGGAAACGTCAAAAATCATAAAAGCTGCCATAGCGACTATAGCCGATGTGAGAAACACACCCAACGTTGCTAATGATAAAGAGGGCAAAGCGACCGAGCGAACTGTGGACCATTTTGTCTGAAGTCCCCCTTCAAACAAAATCATAATTAAGGCGAAAATTCCGATTGTTTGTGCTAACTGAGGATTGTTGAAGGGAACAAATCCGAGACCGTCACTCCCGATTGCCATACCAACGAGAATAAACAAGACGAGTGCTGGGACACCTAATCTTGATGAAAATTTCGCTGCAAGAACCCCGCTAATTAAAATAAAGGCTCCGAGAAATACAAATGCATTTGTTCCAAATGTTTCTAAAAACATGAGTTCTCCCCTTCATTTTTATCATACTAATTAAAATACTATATATTAAATATTGTATAAAAATGCTAAATTAACAACGATTTTATGAGTATTCTTCCCCTACTAAATTAGATAGTTATAAAACTATTTTACCAAATGATTAAGTAACTTAATAATAATACGGTTTTATTGATAACCAAAAATCCAATACGACAAATTGAGCGTGTGTTTACGAGTTGCGTTCCGAACTGTTTTCTACGATAATATATACACATTCTATAAGTGTCAGACTCCGTTAAAGAACTGGAGTCTGGCTTTTCGTATGTAAGCAGAGAGGAGGAGAGAGGTATGACTGAAACCAGCAATAAGATCACTGCACCTGTATCATTATTACGAAATCGCTCATTTATGCTCGTTTGGATGTCTGGTCTTACGGTCATGCTTGGCTTCTCCATGTTCTTTTTATCGGTTTCATGGTTTATCGTAGATGTACTTAACCGCCCAGCAGTATTGGGTGTGGTTCTTATGTCGGTAGCGATCCCTAGAGTGATCATGATGATATATGGCGGAATACTTGCTGATAAAATTCGCAAGTCGTTGATTATGTTTGTGACGAACTTCTTGCAAGGTCTAGTTATGATTACGATGATCATTTTATTTCTTAATGATTGGCTCGATGTCAGCACATTGATTGTGATCGCTCTCGTCTTTGGATTTCTTGATGCTTTCTTTTTTCCTGCGGTGTCTTCAATGATTCCGATTATTGTTCGTGATGAACAGTTGCAGAGGGCAAACTCTCTTTTTCAAGGTTCCACAGAAATGATGTTTATCATCGGCCCGCTCGTAGCTGGAATACTTCTTACGATTGGAGATTACACGCTGACATTTTCCGTTGCGGCTATCTTAATCTTTATTTCAACCGTTTTAGTGTTCCCACCGTTGATTCAAGATCCTGTCCCGAAAAAAAGAGAAGGCAGTCCTTCGGCATTGGACGATTTGAAAGAAGGTCTCGCGTATGTCCGTCAATCTCATGTTCATAGAACCGGGACACTCTCGATTGTCATTATTAATTTATTTATGATTGGTCCGCTAATTATCAGTTTTCCTATTCTTGTAGATGCCCTAGGGGGTAGGCCGCTAGAGTTAAGCCTATTAGAAGGAGGGTTGTCCGCTGGAACTTTCCTTGCAAGCGTATTGCTTGTGATTTGGAATATGAAAAAAAAGCGAGGAAGATTTGTCTTTGGATCTCTCATCGTGAGTTTTAGTTTTTTCATTATGTTCAGCCTACTAGAGACGTTGCCCTTGTTAATATTGTTAGCTGCTCTTACCGGTTTTGTAGCTATGTTTGTTTATTTACCAACGATCACGATCGTTCAGGAGCGAACGGACAAGGATAAACTAGGTCGCGTCATGAGTATTATCACCTTGGCAGCAAGCGGATTTGAACCAGTAGCGTTCGGACTTATTTCTTTTCTAGTGGCAGCAGCCCTCCCTATTCAAACCATCTTAACGATCGCAGGGAGCGTAGGGTTATTGCTTAGTATTGTGCTGGTAGTAATGAGTTCGCAATTCAGGAAATTAGATTGAACAAGGCCTCGTATCTAACTTGATGCGAGGCTTTCTACGACGTTGTATGATGGGGCATGCGAAAAATATTCATTTAATTAAAAGTGAAAAGAAGAAGCCGGATCTAAACTCGAGTAGGGTCATTTTTCGTCCGTAGAAAAGAATGGGGCGGTTCAACAAAGCGATATAAAACAAAACACATAATTTCAATAACAACATTTAACAAAACTAAGACTGTAAAAGTTCCTAACACTATGATACAAACCAGGATGTAACTGAATAAAGATATGGAATATGGATGAAGGGATACTAAGAGTATACTAAAATAAATTAGGTTTTCATCTACAATTTGCTTTATATTGACATGTGAATGGAGCTTATCCACCAAGCCAAGAAAAATGAAAATCGTACACCTTCTTCATAGATTTTTCATAAAGCAGGAGTAAACTAGAGTGGTTAACAAGGTCTACGTATTGCAAAAGAATCCGTGGTTGTTCTACGATAGGAACGGGAAAGTTTTCATAGGGAGAGGATTTATAATGAAGAAACGCAGATTATTGATCCGGTCTATCATTTTAACTGTGATGATAGTAGCGATTGGTTATACTTTTTACTCGCATTTTTCAGAGGACAGGGGATTGGTGGATGTTGGCCATGAAGCTCCTGATTTCATTATCAAAGATGTAAATGATGAAGAGATTCATTTAGAAGACTATGAAGGCCAAGGAGTTTATTTAACGTTTTGGGCGACATATTGTTCTTACTGTCGAGATAAAATGGAATATTTAAAGGCTAATTATGATGAATATCAAGATAAAGGTGTGGAAATTATTGGGGTGAATGTTAATGAGTCCTCTGTTCAGGTTCAGCGGTTTATCGATCGCCATAACGTTCCCTATCCGAATCCGATTGACCGCGACATGCTTGTAGGAAATGCATATGGTGTTACCGTTTTGCCACATACTTTATTAATAGACGAAGATGGAGTGGTTGTGGAAAGAACAATTGGTGGAAAAACCGAAGCGGATGTACTGGCTTCTCTCGATAAAATTGTACCTAACTAAGATTTTTGTTCGTAAGGAGAGAATAAGAAATGAAAAGGGTAATACCAATTTTAATTATCTCGTTGATGAGTATTAGCTGTTCTTCTGAAAACAGTGACGAAACACAGGTCGAAGAAATCGAGCATGTCCATGATCTTGCATTTGATCGTGAAGGAAAAGGATTACTTTACGCTGGTACGCATCATGGGCTATTGCAAATAGATAAGGACGGCGAAAACATGACGTGGCGGGGAGATGAGAGCGAACGCCATGATTTTATGGGGTTCACGATTACCTCAGACAACATCTTTGTGAGCAGTGGTCATCCTGATCATGATTCTGATTTACAAGACCCTCTTGGTGTCATGATCAGTGAAGATCAAGGACAGTCATGGAGTAGAGATATCCTATATGGTGAAGTAGATTTTCATTTGATAGATGTAAATGAGAGTAACCCTTCTGTTATCTATGGTTTTGATGCTTATGGCCAAAGAGTGAAAAGGTCCTCAAATGCTGGTCAGGAATGGGAAACGGCTTCAATGGCAGGGACAAACCCTGAAGGCGAACTTTATGCGATTATTTCAGATTCTTTAAATGCAGACGTGGTGTTGACAGGTACGGCAGACGGTATATATATGTCTGAAGACAGAGGAGAAACCTTCGAACGAATCAATTCAGAGCTAACGATGACGAGCGTTGACCACGGTTCGGAAGGCCAACTTTTGGCTCATGGGGTAGGACAAATTGAAGGGTTAATGATTAGTGATGATCTTGGTGAGACATGGGAGCCAATCGGAGAATTGCCAACGGAAACACCGGTTCTATCATTAGCCGTAGACCCACTGGATGAAAAAACGATAGCAATTGGAACGGCAGATGACTCCATTTATTTATCCAAAGATGAAGGAAACTCATGGGAAGTGATTGTAGATCAAGGTGAACCGGTTTTTAATTAAAAAAAAGAAGGAATAAAAAAAAGAGGTCTCAGGCACGTCGTTTTTTTCATCTTCACTATTTCTTCACTATTCGTTGATACATTCAATATTATCTAAGCGAAAAGGGTTCAACAATGGAGCCGGTCTTACAAGACCACTTAGGAAATTAACTGGAATTAGGGAGGATTTATCATGAAGAAAACGTATAGTTTCATCACTTTTTTATCTGTTGTACTTTTAGTCGGAGCATGTTCAGATGCTAATGACTCTGGTAACAGCGCTAATGAAAATCATAATATGGATAATCAAAACGAGGAACACAATGAAAACAATGAGGAGGATATGAACAATCATAACGAGGAAAATAATAATGATAGTGACCATATGGCCGATCATGGGCACAGTGATGATCAGCATGAAGAATTTGCCTCAGCACCTGAGAATTTAAACTCTGAAGCAAACAATGAGCTTATGCATGTTCAAACGAAAAACGTAACAAGACTTGATGCCGATTCACCAATAAGTATGTCTATTTACACATCACAGTTAGTATGGCCGGCTACCCACGAAGAAAATCAGCCAGGAACGGTTATTTTAGCTCCCGTAGATAATTGGCAAAAATCGCTTGTAAGTACAACACTCATTCATCATCCGAATGATGGTCCTGTATTATTTATGGAAGAGGGAAGTGTGTCAGAGGAAGTGATGGCAGAGCTGGCCCGTCTGAATCCGAAAGGAAATGACAACGGAACTGAAGTGATGGTCGTTGGAGATGTTCAGGACGATGCGTTATCTCAGCTTGCCGATTACGAAGTGGAAGAATTTGATGCAGATAGTGCAGCAGGATTCGCTGCAGAGATTGATGAGTATTTTTCTGAATTAATTAATGAAGTACCGGAAGCAGTGCTAATTGCTTCTTCAGAGGAAGACGCTAAGTTATTCTCATTGATTGCCAGCAACTGGATTGCTCATATGAATGAACCATTATTATATGTAGATAACGAGGGCGTACCACAAGAAACAGCTGAAGCTTTGGAAACAAGAGATGGCAATGCAAAAATGTATGTATTAGGATCTGAAGAAGTCATAGCGGATGAGACATTGGAAGCATTATCTGATTATGGTGATGCAGAAAGAATCGATGGTGATTCTCCTGAAGATATGGCCGTTGAATTTGCGAAGTATCAAGATCCTGATACGTCTGTTGGATGGGGACAAGAAGAACCTGGTCACGGCTTCAGTTTTGTCTCGACATCAACACCTGAATTTGCGATTACCGGTTCTGCTTTAGGTCACTTAGGAAAGCATACCCCTTTGATTTGGATTGAAGAAGATGAGATCGGCGAAGGTTTATATGAGTATTTAGCAGAGGTACGACCGACATTTGAAGATGATCCAATGGGTGGACCATATAACCACGCCTATTTGTTAGCTGGAACAGACATTGTTCCATTTAGTACACAAGGGATTTTAGACGAAAAACTGGAAATTGCCGGAGAACACGGTGATCACTAAATAGTAAAAAATTAGGGGCTCAAAAATGATATTTGAGCCCCTCTTTTTACGCAGTAAAATAAGATACAATAGGTGAAAACAAGAGGGGGGATAAATTCATGGCAGCAGAACATATTCTGATAGTAGATGACGAGCAAGAAATGAGAACACTCATAAAACTTAGTTTATCAGACAAAAACTACCTTGTATCTGAAGCCACGAATGGTGCAGAAGCCATGGAAATCATCCACAATAAAGACATACAGCTTGTGGTTTTAGATATCATGATGCCGGAAATTGACGGATTTGAATTACTTAAATTAATGCGTGGTGAATTAAACAAGACGACCCCTGTGATACTGCTATCCGCTCTTGGAGATACGGAACGGGTGGTTAAAGGATTGCAATTAGGAGCGGATGATTATATCGTAAAACCATTTGAGCCAAGAGAACTAGCAGCGAGGTTAGAATCTGTCCTTAGGAGATCCTTACTGCAAAAAAATCCAGATTATTTTTTTGAACTGAAAGGCCTGACATTTTATCCAAACAAATATCAGATTATTTATCAACAGAAAGCCTTGCCATTGACGAAAAAAGAATTTTCTATTTTTCACCGATTGGCAACGAATACAGGCAGAGTATACAGTCGTGAACAGATTTTGAATCTTGAGTGGGAGATGGCCTATGATGGAGACTTAAGAACAGTGGATACACATATTAAAAACATTCGTGAAAAATTGAAAGCAGAAGGTTATCAGGGAACTGTGATTGAAACAGTCTGGGGGATAGGATATAAGGTGGATGAAAATGATTCGTCGGCTGATTAAGAACGTTGAGCGGAGCTTAGCAAAAAAAATCACGACGTGGGTGATGGTTACGTTATTACTATTAATTGTATTTATTATCGCTGGTGCGCAATGGATTACAACAGATTTTTACCAAAAGCATTTAAAGAATGAAGTGGAAGAGCGTTTATCAGCCCACGTAAGCCTGTTAAGTACAACAAGAGATGAAGATATTTTCAGGTATTTAAACCAGCTCGAGACAGGAAAAAACAGTAATCTCCTTATTACAGATCAAGCTTTTCAACCTATTTATATATCAGAGAATGTGTCAGTTGAGGAAAAAGAGAAATACCTTGTTTTTTTAAACAATAACCAGCAGGACATTTCGTCTCGTCATCAAATAACCCATTTAGATGAAGTGGATACGTCAATGGCTTTTCATATTCCCCATTTATGGGGAACAGCTCAAATTGATGATCAGGCTGGAAATACGATCGGCTACGTGTTTATTGATCAAGATACTGGTGAGTTAAACAGCGCAAGATTGAACCTATTGCTACTCCTTCTTTTCATGGGAGCACTTACATTCGTTGTTGGCTATGCATTTATCTTATATTTAACTAGAAAAATTTCCAACCCTTTAAATGAGATTAGCTCTAGAACACAAGATATTGCTGATGGCGATTTTGATATTGTAGTTGATGTTAAGAGTAATGATGAGGTAGGTCAATTAGGTGGAAATATTCAGGAAATGACGAAACAGTTAAAGGAGTTCAGAGATTCCAGGAGGCAATTTATTTCTCACATCTCTCACGATTTAAGAACACCGATTACCTATATTAAAGGATACTCAGCTCTGATGAAAGATGCGGGACAAGTAGATGCCGGGACTTGGAGAAGAAACATGCAAGTTATTTATGAAGAAGCGAAGAGGATGGAAAATTTAGTAAGTGACTTATTTTTGCTTACGAAACTGCAAGAAGGAAAAATTCAACTTCAAGTTGAAGAAGTTTGTGTTCATGAATGGTTACCTCCTCTATTTAAGAGTCGGGCCATCATGTTTGATCAAAAGCAAATACATTCATCTATTCACATCGATGCTTCCTTGAAGGAGAAAACGATTCACTTAGACGCATTTCGAATGGAACAAGCCTTAATTAATTTGATGGAAAACGCGATCAGGTATACTGAAGTGAGTGGAGAGATCAAGCTTTCTTGTTATTTTGAGGACACGATGCTGGTGTTTGAAATCTCAGACACTGGTGAAGGAATGGATCAGGAGGAACTCGATTTAATATGGGAACGATTTTATAAAGCAGATACTTCCCGCTCGCGAGACGACAGTGGAACAGGGCTGGGGCTTGCAATTGTAAAGGAAATAGTTGAGGCTCACCAAGGAAAAGTCAAAGTGGAAAGTGAAAAAGGTGTAGGTACGACGTTTTATATATTCATTCCTTGGTCTTAAGTTATTTATGAGTAACGGACTGCTCTCTTAGAACGTGCCGCGCTGTCTGAGGTGAATTGTTTTGATAAAATCATATCTTCCTCCGTTTAGTAAGTTATTGAGACAATAATCCTAATTTATTTATAGTCTGTTTATCTTCCACTTTAAATGGAAATGAAGAACAGTAAGACTAAATAAAGGAGGATTCATAACTATGCCACATGAACAGCATACAGCTTTAATTAACACGTTACATGAGTGTATGGAGGCTTGTAATCATTGTTTTGATGCATGTTTAGAAGAGGATGATGTGAAGATGATGGCTGGTTGTATTCGTCTTGACCGCGAATGCGCTGATATCTGTGGATATTTAGAACAAGCTTTAGGTAGAGGGACACCTTTTGCTTCCGAACTGGCGAGCGTGTGTGCAAAAATTTGTGAAGAGTGCGGGAATGAGTGTAAGCAGCATGATCATGACCATTGTCAAAAGTGTGCTGACGCTTGTTTTAAATGTGCAGAGGAGTGCAAGAGATTCGCAGCTTAAAATCTAACGGAGGGATGACTCAGTGTCATCCCTCTTTAATATTAACTTATTAAACATTTTTAATATCTAACTTTATAAACTTCAAACTTCCTTCAAATATTACACTTACAATTGATATTAACATGTCATTTGAGGTGTAAGATTATGAAACCAGTGAGGCATATAGAACTTATTGATACAAAGCTTTCTTGCACGTTCAAAAAAGATCAGACCGTATTAATACCGGTAAAGATCAGGAAAAGGGTTTTTTTGTTACCAGGACATGAAGTGTCTGT
Organism: Salipaludibacillus keqinensis; assembly: GCF_003226325.1. Lineage (GTDB taxonomy): Bacteria > Bacillota > Bacilli > Bacillales > Salisediminibacteriaceae > Salipaludibacillus > Salipaludibacillus keqinensis. The sequence goes on from NZ_PDOD01000005.1 coordinate 139,502, forward strand.
TGGCTTAAGTAAAACAGGGGATAAAATCACAATATCCCCACACCATACTCTTACTTCAGAGAATCGTATGGTCATTACTAAAAACGGTGCAATCCGAATTCCAGCAGAATTAAAAAGATTTGCTAAGTTAGAGATAGGAACACCTTTGTCAATTTTTATTACCACTGATTTTGATAGAGTTATTTTGAAAAAGTCTTGACCAAATGGATTGCTATTCCATAATTATAACTAGCTAAAGCTAAAAAGAGTGTACTCTTCAGAATACACTCTCGAACCGTTTATCAACATTTTACCGAAAGAAATGTTCTTAGCTATCGCTCTCATTACTTGGAACGTTGCCAGGACCAAACTCATTATCATTACCCATCATCCCGCCGTTCATCATTCCGTGGCCGAGACCGAATCTACCTTCTTTATGACGATCGCTACATTCGTTAAACCTCTGCTCTAGTTCGTCGTCTGATAAATTAGGGTGATGGTTCTGCATGAACGGAAGATGGTTTTCGAAATTCCATTCGCTCTCCCCTGATGCCATAACAGTTCCACCTACAGTAGCTAAAATCAAAACGGCTAAACTTGCGACTAACCACTTTCTCATATCAATCTCCTCCTTTTTTTATGATCTACCTTTATTATAGGTGGGATCTGTGTAGAAAAGATGAAGAACTTATGAAGAAATTATGTGTTTCCTCCTTCCAGTTCATCTCTTTATGATCAACTTACTTAACCATGCTTGGAAGTTCACATCCCGGGGTAAAGAAGTAGAGTTAACTGTCTCTCAAGACAACCATTTTATGTAAGAAATGAAGGCAAGGGGATGCTTGATCAAGAGGTCGAGAATTTAACGGTATTACCATAACAGAAAATCGCGTAATCCGAATCACATTCGAAAATTAAACAGATTTTAATAAACAATATAATTGTTAATTTTCAAATACCCCTACATCATTTCTTTCTAAAACGAAAGAATAAGGGCAAGACTTCTTAGAAGGGGCGGAATATCATTGAACGAATCGAAAGTTATCAAAGAAATATACTGGCTAAGAGCTTTAGCATGTTTGGCAGTGGTGGTCACGCATGCAGTCAACACAACACTTTCCAATTACGAAATGAACATACATCAGTCTGAAGAGTACTTCCTGATTGCTTTGAGATTTATCGCTTTTTTTGGCACGCCCGCATTTATTTTTATATCGGAATTACTGCTGGCTTACTCTTATCCAAATGGAGTGCCAAAAGGCTTCTTTATGAAACGGGTAAAATTTTTGTTGCTGCCGTTTGCGTTTATGGCTCTTGTATTTGCAATAATTACAACGGATACTCTATATGCATTTATGGAGCAGTTAGTCTTAAATTTATTTTTAGGAGGATATACAGGTTATTTCGTTTTAATTATCTTCCAGTTTTATTTGTTGCATATCTTCGCTAAAAAGTTTTTGGACAAGTGGCCTCCTTTTAAGGTCATTGCTGTCTCCTTAGTCATTAGTAGTAGTTACTTGGCAATTTTCCATTTTACAAATCCCCCTTCGTTTACGTTTGGTGAATACATCTGGCAAAGAGGTCATTGGCTCCCAATTTTTGGCTGGCTTTTCTATTTTACTTTAGGCTATTACTGTGGAAAACATTATCAGTTATTAATTGAGAAGATACTTCCATATAAAAAGCTCATTTATTTCATGCCGTTCATCAGTATTTCGATAGTCTTTTTGTTAGTAAGAAGTGATATATTGACAGTCGTTTCTTCCAAACGAATTGATTATCTTATATATACGACAGCGATGATTGCTGTGATTTTACTTGTAGCTTATCAAATAAAAAAAGTACCAAAGTTCGTTTTATTTATTAGTAAATATTCCTTTAATATTTATTTACTTCACACGGCATTTCTTTATTTCTTTCCGTATATAGACTTTGTCCATCCACTACTATATTTTGTGTTGGCAATGACAATGAGTATCACTGCATCAGTCATGGTCGTGAAGTTGTCTTCGCTCTGGACGTTTAGCCCTTATTTAGTCGGGAAAACGCTGCCGATTCCAGATCTGAAATTCAGGGAAAATGAAGTATGCCGTGATAACCTGAGAACGCCTCAAACCTCTACGGAAGAGCAACATTAATATAAAGTTAAGAGATATAGTAGCGAAGGTCCAGCTTATCTGCTGATCATCCACCTTGGCTTTGTAATTACCTAAATTAATCCTCTAATTCAAGCCCGTATCTACCAAGGTATGAGGCCTTTTTTTTATGAACAATTAAATTTAATAAGTGAGCACATAAACTTTTTAAAAATTAAGGTTGTTTTTTTTAACTAAGTATCATAAACTAATTAAAACAAAGTAAACAGGTAGGCATTATAAAATTTATTGGGAATTATAGGAGGCGGGCATGGGAAGTATCTCCGAACAAAAAATTTTAGTCGAATTAAGAAATGTAGATAAGGAATTTATGAAGCAGGGTTTACCAGAGAAAGTACTAAGTGGCATTAACTTTGATGTAAAAGAAGGAGAATTCGTCTCTATTTTAGGAAAGAGTGGTTGTGGAAAGAGCACGCTGTTGAATTTAATTGGCGGATTCGATCAGCCAACCAGAGGAGAATTGCACTTCGATGGCATGCCAGTAACGAAACCGACACGCCGAGCGATCATGCTGTTTCAATTTTATGCGTTGCTTCCTTGGCGGTCGGTGTTAAAAAATGTGGAGATTGCCTTGGAACCGGAAGGGCTTTCTAAAGAAGAAAGCCGCGAGCGAGCGATGAAATACATTAAATTGGTCGGTCTTGAAGATAGCTTGCATCAGTTTCCTTCTCAATTATCAGGAGGGATGCAGCAACGGGTAGCCATTGCAAGGGCGCTGTCTATTCAGCCAGAGCTGATTCTTATGGATGAGCCGTTTGCGGCATTGGATACATTTACCAGGTATTACCTACAGGATGAATTGTTACGAATTAAGGAGCAGGAAGGAACAAACATCATTTTAGTTACTCATGACATAGATGAAGCCGTTTATTTGTCTGACAGAGTCTTTATTATGGATGCGAACCCTGGAACGATCCGTAAAAGAATACCAATTCAACTTCCAAAGCCTCGTGACCGCTCACATAGCGATTTTCAATATTATCGAAAGTGGATTCTCGATGAATTTAACTTCGGTCAAAAACTGGATGGTTTGGAATTTAACATTTAAAGGCTTGGAAAAAGGAGGAGCGTTCAGTGAAAGCATCGCAGAAGTTAGGAAGTTACTTCCTTGTCGGCTCACTGGTATTGTCAGCTTGTGGAAGGCCGACACCAGGGGAGAATGATGTCATTCGTATCGGGCATTTACCGATTACCCATGCAGCACCTTTGTATTTTACAAAAGAATATGAAGAAGAATTACTGAACGGGGCTGAAATAGAGCTTGTTCGGTTCAGCAGTTGGATTGAACTAATGGACGCGTTAAATGCCGGAAGAATTGATGGAGCATCCGTGCTTTTTGAGTTGGCGATGAAAGCGAAAGAGAGAGGGATCGGTATCAGTGCTGTTGCCCTAGGGCACCGAGAAGGAAATGCCATTGTGGCTTCTCATGACGTGGATGAAGTTGCCGATTTAAAAGGGGAAACAGTAGCGATCCCTCATACTCTATCTGCCCATAATCTTCTTCTAGATGAAATGCTTCAACGAGAAGGCATGGCCTATGAGGATGTCAATGTGGTGGAAATGCCGCCACCTGAGATGCCGGCGGCGTTATCAGAAGGCCGTATATCAAGCTATATTGTGGCAGAACCCTTCGGCGCCTTAGGAGTCACGTTGGAGGCGGGGCATGTTCTCTACCAATCTAACGAATTTTGCCCTGATAGCTGCTTATGCTGCGCCCTTGTCCTTCGAGACGATTTCATGGAAGAAGCTCCTGAACTAGCAGATCAATTTGTTGAAGCATATTTAGAAGCAGGGGTAAGGGCTGACCAACAGACAGAAGAATCTCTTGCGGCTCATTCAAACTATTTAAATGTAACAGACGAAGCATTGGAGCTGTCCCTAGGTTGGATTACGTATGAAGATTTAAGTATTGGTGAAGAGGAATACGAACACTTACGACAACGTCTGATCGAGATGCAACTCTCTGATCAACCGCCGACGTATGAAGAATTTATTGATCAATCCTATTTTGAAGAAGAGAGGTGATACTGATGAAATATTTATCCATATTCATGTATGCTACAGTGTCATTTCTCCTTGTTATATCGGCATGGCAGCTAGTCATTTTCTTCGGAGATTATCCGGAAGCATTATTACCGTCACCATTCATGGTATTCCAAGGAATCATTTCCCTTATTCAAGATGGAACATTGTTTGAGCACGTTCGAGTGAGTTTATTCCGCTTTTTTGTAGGTTATTTGTCGGCCGTAGTGGTTGCTATAGCTCTAGGCTTGATTCTTGGTCGGACAACGAGGGTATGGAAGGTAATTGATCCTATTGTTCAAGTGCTTCGCCCTGTGGCGCCAGTAGCTTGGGCCCCATTCATTGTACTCTGGTTTGGTATCGGCAATATGCCTGCCATTGTCATTATTTTTATTGCAGCGTTTTTCCCGGTATTGCTGTCGACAGTTTCCGCTGTGAAGAAAATAGATAAGACGTATTTGAAATTGGCGCAAAACCTAGAAATTGGGAAATCATCACTTTTATTAAAGATAATCTTTCCAGCTGCATTTCCTTACATCGCCAATGGTCTTCACATAGCGGTAGGGACAGCGTGGATTTTCTTAGTAGCAGGAGAAATGATTGGGGCACAATCAGGACTTGGTTACTTAATCGTAGACTCCAGAAATGCTCTTGATCTAGATCTTGTTCTAGCAGGGATCTTCTTTATTGGAATTTTAGGCTTACTCCTTGATAAATCGATCGGACTGTTTGAAAAGTGGGTTGGCAAGCAATGGGGTGTGCAAGGTTCTTAACAAAACAGCCACGCTACATGATTTGCGTGGCTGTAACAAAGAATTTACTTGTTTAATTGGTGTTCTTCCACAGGAACAGGGCTCACGTCTGCTCGGTCAACATTAGTCTTACAGGAAGGACAATAATGCTGTAGTTCTACCTCGTGTTGACATTCGTTATGAACAAGCTGCTTATAGCAAATGTCGAGGTTATTACGTCCCCATACGAGAAGAGCGTCAAATACCAGCTCTAGTTCTCGTCCGCTGTCCGTTAATGTATATTGATAGCGTGGCGGGTGTTTCGAGTAAACACTGGATGCCACTAAACCTGCTTCTTCTAAATGCTTTAGACGATCAGAGAGTAGATTAGCTGAAATACCATCGAGGCTTTTCTTTAACTCATTAAATGTTTCATTCCCAACAAGAATGTCGTGAAGAATGAGCAACGTCCAGCGATCACCGACGATATTCAATGTTTGCGCAATATTGCATGGAAGTTTGTATCTTTCCTTCATTTATATCAAAGCTCCTTGTGAAACTAGTTTCTAAGTTTATTATACCCCACCAAGGTAGAATAAACCAAGTGAGTTGATTTAATTAACTAAGTATAATAAAATAACCTTATAAAGATAAATACGATTCTCAGGAGGGATTTACTTGGCACTTTATCTTGTCGAGTCATCATTAAATGAAAAAATCAAAGAGCAAGAGGCATTTGAAGCAAAGGTAGAGCAGTTGCAGAATCAACTTGGAAACAATGAACTGATTGAGGTTCAAGTGGCCAGTGATTTTTCACGAGCTTTCTTTATTTTTGAAGCGGAAAAAGAAACAGCACTGACAGGATCACTTGATATTTTAGGCATTCCTGTAGCTTTAACGAAGGAAGTGCGCATCGTTGGTCAAGAGTTAGAAGAGGCTAAAAAGCAAAAAGAGAAGATTAATTATTTAGTGGAATGGAATTTACCGGAGAACTTAACGATGGATCAATATTTGGAGCGAAAGAAAACGAACTCGGTTCACTATGCGGAAGTTCCTGAAGTATCTTTTTCTCGCACGTATGTGTGTGAAGATATGTCTAAATGTTTGTGCTTTTATGATGCGCCAGACGATGAAGCAGTCGTCCGGGCTCGTGAAGCAGTAAAAGCACCTGTCGATCAGATTACACAGCTTTCTTCAAAAAAGAAATAGTCCACAGCTGTTGGTGAGGAGGGAAGAAAAGTGGTCCTAACAAGTAATATGAACAAATTGGATGATTTGCTGAAAGATCAATTAAAACCAGTAGTCAAGCAGGTGGATGAGAAGGCCTATTATCCGAGAGAAGTGTTACTAGCGATTGGTAAAGCCGGCTATCTTTCCTCTCAAGGGAAATCTCTTAATGGAGCAGCAGCGGAGGAAATAGAAGTTGTGAAGCGCACATCCGCTTACTGTATGACAACAGGTTTTAATCTCTGGTGTCACTTAGCGGCATTGACGTATCTTCGTCATACACCCAATAACGAATTGAGAGATCGACTATTACCGAAGTTGGAAAATGGAGAGGTGCTTGGCGGTACCGGTTTATCAAATCCAATGAAATATTATGCAGGACTTGAATCATTGCATTTGAAAGCTGCGAAGACAAAGGGAGGCTATGTTCTTTCTGGGGTCTTACCTGCCGTATCAAACTTAGGATCAGATCATTGGTTCGGGGTTATAGGAGAAACGGAAGAAGATCAACGAGTGATGTTCCTTGTCTCCTGTAAACAAGAGGGTCTCACATTGAAAGAAAAAGTATCTTATCTCGGTATCAATGGGAGTGCTACCTATGCCTGTAACTTCAATGAGGTTTTTATACCGAATGACCAAATTCTTTCAGATGATGCAGATTCCTTCGTTAAACAGATTCGACCCTATTTCGTCGCTTATCAAATTCCATTAGGGCTTGGCGTCACCAGTGCGGCGATCGCATCGATCAATAAGCACTGTCATAAGCAAGGGGGTTGCAACGAGTTTTTACCAGTGCAAGTGGATGACATAAGTGACAGGCTGGAAAAAATAGAACATGCCATTCAACAGGTTTTCAAAGAACCTTCGAAAAACGTAACATGGGAGTTAATGTTACCGATCAGAAGAGACGTTGCCTATTTGACATTAGACGCGGTTCACACCGCTATGCTTCATGCCGGCGGATCTGCTTACTTGAAGAACAGTGCAGATGCCCGCAGGTTGCGAGAAACGTATTTCTTAGCTAATTTGACACCTACCGTAAAGCATCTGGAAAAAATGCTAACGGGTTTTAGTAAGTGAAAGAGGGCATGACCCGACTCATAAAGTCGATAAAGCAAGTAAAAAAGAATGAAGCTAGTTAAAGGCTGTCGCCAAAAGTATAACTTTTGGTGACAGCCTTTGTTTTTTTATGAAATGATAGATTTTTGAGTTCTGGATAAGTTTCCGCCAGTTCATAAATATCTTTTCGGAATAAGAAAGGGGACAAACGAGCCACGTCGTTCCGGTGTACTGGACTACAGCACCTCTCAAACGGGATACAACCACCGTCAAACAGACTACAGAACCTCTCAAACAGGATACACGGATCGTCAAATGGAATACAGAACGGACTCCACTATTTAGACTAATTCAAGTATGTCCTGATTCAAGAAGAAAGTTGAGTTCGTCTTTATAAGTAAGGCTTTCCAGTTTAGCTTTATTCTTTTATTCATTCTATAGTAACGCATCTTATTACTCGTTAAATAAACATATATTTGAAAAAATATATTGACCACAGTGGTCGACATGATATATATTTAAATCGACCATAATGGTCTAAAAGTGTAAGAGGAGTTGATCGGCCTTTGTCATCCTTATTTGAGAATCTCGACGAAGAGAAGAAGCAACGTATTTTAAATGCAGCCTTTCAAGAATTTGCTGAACATGGATTCGAGAAAGCTTCCACCAATCGTATTGTAAAGAAGGCGAAAATTGGCAAAGGGATGCTGTTTTATTACTTTAATAATAAAAGAGAACTATATTATTATCTTATCGACTTCAGCTTAGACTTAGTATTAAAAGATTACTTAGAACGAATTGATACGAGTGAGACAGACTTTATTGAAAGGCTTAAACGAACGGCTAAATTTAAGTTGTCTATTTTCGCCGAGAACCCACATCTGTTCAACTTTATCGGAGCGTTTGTCTTGGTGGAAAAAGAAGAATTGCCTTTAGAACTTAAGGAAAAATATGAGAGGCTTTATCAACTTGGACACACAAAACTTTATGACAACATCGATTATTCCTTGTTTAGAGACGATATTGACGTTAAGAAAGCATTTAAGCTTATTACTTGGAGTATTTATGGCTACGAAGAAGAATTAAAACAAAGGTTGAAAAGGCAATCGCTTGCCGAAATGGATTATGAACCACTTTTTGAAGAGTTTTATGACTATTTGGAAGTGCTCAAAATTAGTTTTTACAAGCAGGAGGGGGAGAAGAAATGAGAGTATTGAGTACAAAAGGACTGACCAAAAAATTTGGTCAATTTACAGCTTTAAATGGTGTGGATCTAGATGTAAATAAAGGAGAAGTATTCGGATTTATCGGGCCGAATGGAGCAGGGAAATCCACGACAATTCGAGTACTATTGGGGATTTTGAAAGCAACGAAAGGTAAAGCAACCATATTTGAACTGGATGCTTGGAAGGACGCGGTAGAAATTCACAAACGAATTGCTTATGTTCCTGGTGACGTTACCCTATGGCCGAATTTAACTGGCGGTGAGGTGATAGACCTGTTTGTAAAATTGCGTGGCACAAATCATAAAAGCAAACGGGAAGAATTAATTCGCAAGTTCAAATTAGACCCTACTAAAAAATGCCGAACCTATTCAAAAGGTAATCGTCAAAAGGTAGCATTGATTGCTGCATTTTCTTCAGAGGCCGATTTATACATTCTTGATGAACCGACGTCTGGGTTAGACCCTTTAATGGAAAGAGTCTTTCAAGAGTGTGTGTTAGAGGCGAAACAGGATGGGAAAAGTATCCTTTTATCCAGTCATATTCTTTCGGAAGTTGAGAGGCTTTGCGATAGAGTAGGGATCATTCGAGAAGGTGAGATCATTGAATCGGGAACGCTAGATGAACTTCGTCATTTAACGAGAACGCAACTTCAAGTGGAAACATCCAAGCCTATCGCTAATCTCTCAAATATAGACGGAGTTCACAATATAGAGAAGCAAGAGCGATCTGTTACTTTCCAAGTAGATTCAGAGAAATTAGAGGATGTCATTAAGCATATTAGTATGTTCGGAGTAACGAAATTAGAAAGCTCACCTCCAACATTGGAAGATTTATTTATGCGTCATTATGAAGGAGACGACCGAACCTTAAAGCCAGGAGACGGAGGTAAGTCCTGATGAATGAGCGATTGTTTAAAAATACAAGTGTACTTTCGAAGTTGATTCTGAGAAGAGATCGACTAAGATTCATCTTGTGGATCCTTGGAATTTCAGTCTTGACGATTGCTACGGCAGTAGCCTTTCCTGACTTATACAGAACAGCTACAGAGCGCCAACAATTAGCCGAAACGATGGTGAACCCTGCTATGACCGCTATGGTGGGACAAGGGTATGGTTTGGATAACTATACGTACGGAGCAATGATGGCTCATCAAATGCTTGGTATGACAGCACTTCTCGTAGGGTTAATGAATGTCTTACTGGTAACTCGTCACACTCGATTAGATGAAGAAGACGGCAGAACGGAGATGATTGGAGCTCTCCCAGTAGGACGATTGTCTCCTCTTGCGTCATCCCTAACCGTAATGCTAGGTGTCAATTTTTCTTTGGCTTTAATGATTGGATGGGGACTTTATGCCACGGGTATTGAAAGCCTTGATCTAAACGGCTCCCTTCTTTACGGTTCGGCAATAGGCTCGATCGGGCTCTTTTTTGCAGGAACGACAGCTCTGTTCGCTCAATTATCAGATAATTCCCGTGGTACGGTTGGTTTTTCCATTGCCTTATTAGGGATAGCTTACTTAATTAGAGCGATTGGAGATGTCAGTAATGAAACGTTGTCTTGGTTGTCTCCATTTGGTTGGATTCTTGGTTCTGAAGCATATGTGAATAATTACTGGTGGCCGATTATATTAACGTTGGGTGTTGCAATTGCCCTCGTGGGTATCGCTTTATACTTAAACGTGATCCGAGACCTAGGGGGCGGATTTTTACCTTCAAAACCGGGAAGAAGCAATGCGTCGCCTTTTCTACAAAGCCCTTTAGGGTTAGCGTTTCGTTTACAGCGAACCGGATTTATCGCTTGGGTGGCAGGCGTGTTTGTGATGGCAGCTTCCTATGGTTCGGTATTAGGCGACACTGACACACTTATTGCGGATGTTGAGATGATGATGGAATTTATGGAGCCAGTGGAGGGCGCGGCGCTGACCGATCAATTTATTACAATGCTCATGGTCGTCATGGCTATCTTAGCTTCAATTCCCACCTTAATGATGATTTTAAAACTAAAAGGCGAAGAAAAAAATCATCGCACGGAGCATGTATATAGCTTGGCTGTTTCTCGGCAAAAACTCCTGGCAAGCTATCTTTCGGTTTCCATCTTCACTAGTATCGTTATGCTTGTCGCCTCTGCAATAGGTATGGGCAGTATCGGGGTTGTTGTCATAGAGAGTGATATCACTTTAGGGACGTTTTTTAGCTCAAGCCTCGTATATCTTCCAGCATTGTGGATGATGACTTCTTTTGCTGTATTGCTTATTGGATGGGCGCCTAAATACACTGGTCTTACATGGTTATACTTAGGTTTTTCCTTTGTAGTGGTGTATTTAGGTGGGTTATTTCAGTTTCCCGATTGGATTTCGAGCTTGACGCCATTTTCTCACGTGCCGGACTTGCCAGTGGAAGAGGTGAACCTTTTTACTCTTATAATCATGACAGTTATCGCTATCTTTATTACTGCACTTGGATTTGTTGGTTATGGGAGAAGAGATATTCAAGGGTAAAGGGTTGAAATCCTTAGTGAGATTAGTGCTTGAGCAGCAGATTACCTTTTCTACAATGCTATAATTGAAGAAGTTGAATTAGAATAACGACTGCTGTAACGCACAAGAACAGGAGCTGCTAGGGATGAATGATGAAAATAGAAGTATCAAACCATTTGTGTCACTCATATGGAAAGCTAAAGTACCGAAATGGCCTTTAATTGCCGGGTTAATAGCCAGCTTGTTAACGACGCTAACAGGTCTTGCTGTCCCTTTATTAACGAGAGATTTAGTCGATGGATTTTCCGTCGATATGCTCAGCTTTACTTTGATGGCTTTTATCGGCATCGCATTCATTATCCAAGCGCTCGTTAGTGGATTATCGATTTATTTATTAAGTTTTGTTGGTCAAAAAATTGTCGCAGGTTTACGTAAGTTGATGTGGATTAAACTGATTAGGCTTCCAGTTAGCCACTTTGACGAAGAATCCAGTGGGGAGACAGTCAGCAGGGTAGTCAATGATACGAGTGTGGTCAGAAATTTAATTTCGGATCATTTCCCTCAATTTGTTACTGGGATTATTTCGATCATAGGTGCCGTAACGATCTTGCTAATCATGGATTGGAGAATGACATTGCTCATGCTGGTTTCCGTGCCAGTTACATTAGCCATCATGATTCCACTAGGAAGAAGAATGGCGAAAATATCTCGTGGACTGCAGGATGAAACGGCGAAGTTTACTGGACATATTCAACAAACGTTAGGCGAAATACGATTGATGAAAGCCTCTAATGCGGAATTAAATGAAGAAATCAAAGGCCTTGAAGGGATCGAGTCGTTACGTAAATTTGGGATGAAAGAAGCGCGGATTTTTGCTTTAATAGCTCCTTTAATGTATCTCGTTGTCATGGTAGTGATCGTGATGATTATTGGTTATGGGGGGATTCGGGTAGCCAATGATACGATGACTACTGGCTCACTAGTTGCTTTTTTACTGTATCTGTTTCAAATTATAATGCCGATCACCTCTTTTGCGACCTTTTTTACTCAGTTGCAAAAAGCAAAAGGGGCGACTGAACGAATTATTAGTATTCTAGATCTACCGTATGAAGAGGGACAGCAAGGTCTTGAGAAAGAAATAGCTAACGAACCGGTTGTTGTAAGGAATGTGTCTTTTTCATATAACGAGAGTGAACCTGTTTTAGAAAATGTGACATTTGAAGCTCAGCCAGGTGAAATGATTGCCCTCGCCGGACCTAGTGGGGGTGGTAAAACGACCATGTTTGCCTTGCTAGAACGCTTTTATGAACCTACTTCCGGGGAGATTCTTATTGGGAATACCCCGATTAGCCAACTTTCGATGGAGGCTTGGCGAAGTCAAATAGGGTATGTGTCCCAAGAAAGTGCCATGATGTCGGGGACGATTCGAGAAAACTTAACTTATGGACTTTCTAAAGATGAAGCCATTTCAGATGAACAGTTATGGGATGTAGCAAAAATGTCTTATGCTGATCAATTTATTCGAGAGTTCCCTAAAGGATTGGATACAGAAATTGGTGAACGAGGTGTTAAATTATCAGGAGGACAAAGACAGAGAATTGCGATCGCTCGCGCTTTTCTAAGAGATCCTAAAATCCTCATGATGGATGAAGCAACGGCCAGTTTGGACAGCCAATCAGAAAGTATTGTTCAACGAGCATTGTACCGTTTAATGGAAGGGCGTACTACTTTTGTTATCGCTCACCGACTATCCACCATTGTAGATGCAGATTCAATCATCTTTATCGAGAAAGGAAAGGTAACCGGAAGAGGGACGCACGATGAACTAGTCGACATTCATCCTTTGTACCGAGAATTTGCTAAACAACAGTTGAAATAATTCATGAGGAACGATGGACTTAGAACAAACGGGAGTATCTATATGAACGGCTGGAATTTCTTATTCAAGAAATAGATTAAGGGGGGGACTAAGAAATGGAAAAGATAGTGAACGATACAAAAAAACTTAATACGATAGAGACATTGGAAAATGATTTAAAACAATTAGGTCTCAAACCTGGTATGACAGTACTTGTTCATTCTTCGTTATCTGCAATAGGATGGACAAATGGAGGTGCTGTCGCAGTTATTCAAGCGCTAATGGAGACGGTAACAGTTGAAGGGACCGTTGTGATGCCGACACAGAGTGGAGATTGGAGTGACCCGAAAGAATGGGAGGCGCCAGCGGTTCCAAAAGAATGGTGGGAGCCTATCAGACAAACAATGCCCTCTTATCACCCTAATATTACGCCTACAAGAGGAATGGGACGGATCGTCGAAGTATTTCGGTCTTATCCAGACGTTATTAGAAGCCTACACCCTGCCGTTTCTTTCGCGGCCTGGGGGAAAAATAAGCAAGCCATTATTGAAAATCATCGTTTAGATTTTGGACTTGGAGAAACTTCACCTTTAGGAAGGTTGTATGAGTTAGAAGCGCAGGTATTATTTATAGGAACTGATTATGAGACGAATACATGCTTTCATTTAGGGGAAAACCGTGCCGTAAATCCTGTAATAGAGATAAAAGGAGCACCCATTGAAGAAGGCGGCCAGCGTGTTTGGAAAACGTATGAAGAAGTCGCTTTTGAAGAAGATCTATTCCAAGAAGTAGGCAAAGAATTCGAAGCAGTTAACTCGATAAACATGGGGGAGATTGGGCAGGCCAAAGCCCGGTTATTTTCGCTCGTGAAAGCGGTTGACTTCGCTACAGATTGGTTTAATAATAAGAGGAAATAAAATTGAGCATCCCTTTCTTAATACGAAGAGGGATGCTCTTTACTTATTAATCTTTTAATATGTTCTTTCGGTTCCCAACAATTAAACTTATAAGCGGGTTTCGTTTCAAAGCCTAATCTGGCACAAAAGTAGTCAGTTTTATTATTTTTTTTAATGTGAGCAAAATGTATGCAAGTAGCACAACAATGATAATCCTTCATCTAAGCCAACCCTTTCATCTGTCAGTTTGTGCCATCGTATCACTAGAGGGATAGACTGTATAGAAGTAATAACTAAATGATATCTAAAATGAAAGAATAGACTGTGCAGTAAGTTTTAAAGAGACGAATTACCAATTAAATAAACGTTTATTTAAAACTTATAAAACGACAAACATTTAGACATTTTTTTAGAATATCAAGCGAATGAGACTGGAAAATAACGAAAATTGCTGAAATTTCCCGGGAAATGGCATAAGGTGTTCCGTGTACATAGCCTAACAGCAAACACTATTTTAATCATCTTTATTTTTATTGTCATTTGAATTAGAAAGAGCTTTCATTACATATGCAGCCGGAAGCAATAATCCAAGACTTGCTTGAATGAGAGAGAAAAAACGAGCGCTGCCAATAGGGACAAAATCGCCGTAGCCGACAGAGAGAATAGTAACGCCGCTAAAATACAAAGCTTTCCCGAAAGTTACATTTACGGAGTCATCTGTTGGATCATTAACTTTTAGAACTGGAGCTTCAAGTGAAAGTAAATAATATAGAAAAGCAAAGCCAAAAGTAAGCATGGTAAGTACCAGAAATAACTTTATCATGAGAGCAGAGTTTAAATAACTACCCTTATATGATTTATTTGTGAAAAAATAGTATAGGTTTACGATTAAAAAAATGATGGTAAAGCCAATAAGAAGACTTGAAATCATGTTACCACTCCTTTCTAAATCTCAGCTTCCCTTCTTAAACAAGGTTAAACATACGTAAGAAGGTGCAGCTTCATATAAAAAAGAGTTTCAAAATGAACAAGAGAGGTGAATGTTTATGTTTAAACCAGAATTAGTATTAGATGCAAAAGCCACTTTAGGAGAAGGGCCTTTTTGGGATGAAATAAATAATAAGCTTATCTGGGTAGATATCGATGGGCGAACTGTGAACGAATACGATCCTCAGTCTAGAGTAAATAATAGCTATTCAATGGAACAAAAAGTTGGAGCGGCGGTGTTGAAAGAATCTGAAGGAATGCTCCTAGCAATGGAGAATGGTTTTTACAGTTACAATCCGGAAAACGATAGACTAGAAGCCATTTATGATCCTGAATCTCATATATCAACAAATCGCTTTAATGATGGGAAATGTGATCCTAAAGGAAGATTTTGGGCAGGAACAATGGTTCTAGAAGGGGAGAAAGGAGAAGGGAATCTGTACCGAATGGATCTAGACTTATCTGTGCATGTTGTTCAGACAGATGTTACTGTTTCTAATGGAATGGCGTGGAACATAGATAAAGAAAAGATGTATTACATTGATACAGAAACGAAAAAAATAAAATCATATGACTTTGATATGGAAACAGGGGAAATAGCAAATGAACAGGTAGTGGTTACTATTCCGGACGGAGAAGGTAGTCCGGATGGAATGACAATCGATGAAGAAGGAATGCTTTGGGTGGCCTTTTTTGGTGGGTGGAAAGTGACAAGGTTTAATCCGGAAACAGGAGAGGAACTATCAGTTATTCCTGTACCTGCTGCACAAGTCACTTCATGTACGTTTGGTGGAGAAGATCTCAATGAATTGTATATTACAACGGCAAGAGCGGGCTTATCTAATGAAGACCTTAAGGAACAACCCCATGCAGGTGGAATCTTCTCCGTGAAACTTGATGTAAGTGGTGCGCCATCGTATAGGTTTAGAGGTTAGCTTCTCATGCGAAAGCATTATACCACACAAAAAAACGGCTATAGGCCGTTTTTTTGTGTTTAAAGAACAAATATCATATTTATCCCCACCTTATATACATAGTCAATCTGCAGCACAAAGCACTTTGGGGAGCATCTGTAAAAGTTAGCGTCATCGACATAGGCGTATAAGAAATAGATACATTTAAAGATGTGCCTGCTTCATTAATAATTTCCTCCACTTCATTATCCTGTCCTGCCTGAGCTGCTTCCATGATTCGGTGCATTTTATCTGGAGAGTTTCTGAGAGAGTCAATCACTTGGTCGGCTTTACTTAATAAGGAAGGATATGTTTGTAGCGACTGTTGAAATATAGAAATATCGACAGGTGGGTATTGCCTATTTCGGTAATAGTGAGGGGCATAAATAGGCCGGTAATACATATCAAGGTTCCTCCTTTCTTTTCTCAATGTATGAATAGCGATCTCGAAATATAGTAAGAACAAAGGGTGATCATAATGAAAGTGATGAAATGGCGAAGTTATTTGATTAAATTAAAGCAAAGCAAATATAGCTCTCTTTCAATCTTTCCATTACAAATAAATTCCCTTCAAAAGGTCCTTTCAAATACTCGATATAGTATCAATATATAAACATATAAAAAAGTCATTGATTTTATTATTCAATTTGTTATAATAATGCCTTGTGTAATTTCGACATAATTAGACACAATCATTTAACTTTAGGAGGCTCATTGTGTATTCTCAAAATAAAATTGACTGGCCTGTGATGGCCATTAGCGGAGGTTTACTTCTCACATTTGTTATCGCTTCGGTGATGAATGCATCACTAGTAGGTAACATAGTGGACGCATCATTCCAGTTTTCAGCTACGTATTTCGGGGCTTTTTGGCAAGTATTAATGCTGTTGACGTTTCTTATTGCTATATTTATTGCTTTTTCAAAATATGGAAATGTCAAACTAGGAAATAAGGAGAACCCTGAACTTAGTACATTTAAATGGATTTCAATCATTATGTGTACACTGTTAGCTGGGGGCGGAGTCTTTTGGGCAGCTGCGGAACCAATGTACCACTTTATAACGACACCGCCTATGTATGGAGATGTAACAGCAGGTACTGAAGAAGCTGTTGTTCCAGCGCTAACTCAATCCTTTTTAGACTGGGGATTTTTGGCTTGGGCGATCTTAGGAACGCTAAGTGCCATTGTTATGATGTATGGTCATTTTCATAAAGGTATGCCATTAAAACCAAGAACGCTTCTCTATCCGATGTTCGGAGAAAAAATCATGAAAAAGAGTATCTTAGGAACGTTTGTGGATGCTTTTTCCATTATCGCTGTTGCAGCGGGTACAATTGGTCCGATTGGTTTTTTAGGACTTCAAGCTGCCTATGGAATGGACGCCTTATTTGGAATTCCAAACACATTTTTAACACAGTTATTAATTATATTTGGTCTGATCATGATCGCATCGATTTCAGCTGTAACGGGAGTCCATCGTGGCATCCAAATTTTAAGTCGATTTAACGTTATTTTTACCTTTATTCTCATTTTGCTCGTTTTACTTTTAGGACCTGGTGCGTTTATTTTTGATTCATTTATTGGATCTTTCGGTGTGTATATTAGTGATTTCTTCACGAATAGTTTATATCGAGGCGATACAGAATGGTTATCTTTCTGGACGATCTTCTTCTGGGGTTGGTTTATCGGTTATGGTCCAATGATGGCTATTTTTATTAGCAGAATATCTCGAGGGAGAACAATCCGCCAACTCGTGACAGCTGTTGCGATCATTGCTCCGATTGTCACGAACTTCTGGTTCTCTGTAGTTGGTGGATCAGGTATTTTCTATGAACTGCAAAATGCGGGTTCCGTATCTGAACCGTTAGAAACGGGTGGGATGCCAGCTGCTATGATTGCTATAGTGCAACAAATACCCTTTGGCACAGCTCTCGCTGCAGCTTTCTTACTTGTGACTGTAGTGTTCGTTGCTACAACAAGTGATTCCATGTCGTATACGATTTCAATGGCCTTAACAGGAGGAGGAGATCCGTCAAGTGGTCTTCGCGTATTCTGGGCTGTTATCATGGGGGCTGTAGCTTCTGTTCTGTTATTTATAGGAGAAGGGACTATTGATGCCCTGCAATCGTTTATCGTCTTTACGGCTGTTCCTGTTTCACTCATCTTGTTACCGATGTTGTGGCTAGCTCCACGTGTAGCAGGGACAATGGCCCGAGAGCAAGGTTTGATTCATACAAAAAAATAAAATAATCATTTTATGACTACTCTAAACAGGGGTTAACCGTACTGATCGTCGGTTTCCCTGTTTTTCTTTAGTTTAATTCCATAGTTAAAGTGGGAAAAAAGACTGTAAGCGTTTTTACTCATTTAAGAAAGGAATGATTGACATGTCCATAAAAGAAACTCAGCAAACAATCGAGAGCATCATGAACCAACTTTTGGACGATAAACAATTTCTCCCTGAAGAAAAAGATGATAGACGACGAAAAGTATTTGAGTCAGGAAAAGAAATCCTAACAACAACAGATAAAGTGATCAAAAGTTACATACGTGTTTCAAGAGACAGTCGTGAAATTGTTCGTATACCAGCTTATCGAATACAACATAATAACATTGCAGGCTTCTATAAAGGTGGCATCCGGTTTAACGAAAATGTAAGCGAAGAAGAAGTTGAGAATCTAGCTGTGCTTATGACATTGAAAAATGCCTTACACGAACTACCTTATGGAGGAGCGAAGGGCGGAGTCGTCATTAATCCTAAAGAGTTTTCAGACCGTGAGTTGAATTTAGTTTCAAAAAAGTATGTACAGCGGTTTGCGCCGGATATTGGACCTACACATGACATTCCTGCCCCTGATATGGGGACGAATGAAAGAGTCATGGACTGGATGATTGGGGAATATAAGACGATTCATCCGGGACAAAATTATTTAGGGGCCTTCACAGGAAAAAGTATTGGTAACGGTGGAGCCTTAGGTAGGAGAGAAGCGACTGGAAAAGGAACGTTTCACAGTTATTTTTGGCTCATTCATGAGTGGGCGAGAAGGCAAAAAGAAACAGAAGAGAAACTTGGTACCGGTGTACACCTAAAACAGTTTAATAAGCTAAAAAAAATATTCGAAAAAAGTGATCGTGGAGAGCCTATTCAAGTAGCCGTCCAAGGGTTTGGGAATGTAGGTGGGGTAGCTGCGCAAATGGCTCACCGTTGCAAAGAATTGAAACATCATGTTGTCGCTGTGAGTGATCACTTAGGAACTTTGTACAATAAAAATGGATTAAATATTGAAAAATTGATTTCTTATCACGAGAGACACGAACAGTTACCTCACACAAAGAAAGAGCTTGAAAAGGAAGAAATTGACGCTGAATTACTTCACAGAGACGATATCATCACTCTTGAAATGGATGTTTTTATTTTAGCTGCAATTGAGGATCAAATTAATGAAGCTAACATGAAGGATGTGAAGGCAGATATTTTCGTGGAAGGGGCTAATGCTCCGATTACCTCAGCTGCTGATGAATACCTTCATGAGCAAGGAAAAGTCGTGATTCCTGACATCCTTGCCAATGCTGGTGGGGTAATGGTTTCTTATCTTGAATGGAAACAAGATCGTATAACACAATTGTATTCACAAGAGGAAGTACTGGATGAAATGTACGGTCAGATGTCGAGAAGCTGTGAGAAAGTATTTGCTGAGTATTTTTATAAAGAGCTATCTGGAATTAGAAACACATGTTACTTAAGTGCGCTGAAACATTTATTTTTACTCCTTTACAAGCATGGGAAACTATTTTAATTATGAAAAATATTGAGAAAAGAAGACTAAGTCGTTTAGGTTGAAGTTGGAGTGGGAACGTATAAAGTATCAAGTGATAAAGCATATCAGAAAGGGATGACAAATATGATTCGAACTATTTTAATGATTATTGGAGCGATCGTCGTAATTAGTGCACTTCTAACGATGTTGTAAAAGTTGCGTGAAGTTGGTTTCGGCCTTACATTATTATTATGATTTAATGGTGAAAAATAACTAGAATGGATGAACAGGAGGGATTCCATTTATGAATAAAAACGAAGACAAGCGCAAAACTGAGGAAAAATTTAAATCTGATAAAGAAAAGCAAATGGAGCGAGATCAGTCAGTGATGCCGATCGATGAACTTCCTTTAGAAGATGTTAAATTAGAAGAAGAAGAGCAAAAACAAAAAAATAAACATAAATCAAAAAAAAGATCCTCAACAGATAAGTAAGGTTAAAGCCGGGCAACCGGCTTTAACCTTTTTTTGTGACTAATAGAGTGGTCTATGCAAAAAAGAGGAATGTATGAGTATATACGAATTTCTTCACGTTATTTAGCACTCCTCTTCGTGTTTGTTCATAGTATGCTATGGAAAAAACGTTAGGAGTGAGATCGACGAATATGGATCATAACTGGCACGTTTATGTAAGTAAAGTAGACGAATGGATGACAAACCTTGAACAACAAGCCGAAAAGAAATTAGAACACCCTTTCGCTCAAGGGAAGTATTTCTTTAGAGAGTTAGAAAGTTTAAAGAAATTAAGAAGCAAATTATTTGAGGCAAATAGGGGTTCTTCTGTGGATCTTGCCTTTACGCATCAAGTGGAGCGGGTAGAAAGAGCGTATGAGCAAGTAGTTTGTATATTAGAAAATTCTCGCAATGAACAAATATTATCAAATCAACCTGTGCCGATAGGCGGTCATAGGCTTCCGCCTCTTCCTTATAGCTATGACGCATTAGAACCGGTAATCGCAGAGGAAATCATGCGTTTACACCATCTAGAACACCATCAAAGTTATGTGGATGGGTTGAATAAAGCTGAAAGAGAAATGCAGAATGCAAGGGAAACGGATAATTATGATCTCATTCGTCACTGGGAAAGAGAAGCGGCCTTTCATGGTGCAGGGCATTATCTGCATACAATGTTTTGGGCAAATATGAGCCCAACAGGGGGCGGTGAGCCAACAGGAGAACTAAGCCAACAAATAATCCAAGATTTTGGTAGTTATGAAATGTTTAAGCGTCATTTCAGTGAAGCGGCAAAAAAGGTTCAAGGAGCCGGTTGGGCTTTGTTAGTATGGTCGCCAAGGGCTAACCGTTTAGAAATTCTTCAAGCGGAATTTCATCATTTGCTTAGCCAACAAGATGCCATTCCTTTATTAGGATTGGATGTTTGGGAACATGCCTATTACTTGCAGTATAAAAATAACCGTGGTGAATATGTAGACAAATTCTGGTCGATTATAGACTGGGAAAATGTCAACGATCGATTTGAACAGGCACGGAAACTTCAGTGGGAATCATTTTAATAAAAAGAGGTGTTCGTTAAAAGTAACGAGCACCTTATTTCAATTTACTCTGCCATATGAGGTGAACCTTCCTCAGGCTGAAGAAATTCGATTCGATTCCCATCAGGGTCTTTCACCCAACATTGATAATTTTTACCGACCCCTTTTTTCGGTGCAACATCCAGTGAGATACCATGAGAGGTTAAGTGATTTGCAATTTCATGGATGTCAGCGACGCGAATACAGAGGTGATGAAAGCCGATCTGTTGATCCACAGATTCAGACTCATTTTTTCCGCCATGAAATAACTCAATAAATTGTTGCGGACCAACTTGAACATACTCAATCCACGGGTTACCTTCCTGATCATTTACATGAAACGCATGTTTTAAACCGAGAATGTCACGGTAAAAATAAAGTGATCTATCCATGTATTTCACTGTGATCGCCACATGAGCAAGTCCTATTATCATGATCGTCCCTCCTCTTAAAAAGTTGAAAAATCTATAGATCATATTCTATCACATGTGAGCGAACAAGCAGCTGACATAGATAGAAAAATCCATCAGGTTGAAATGAGTTGCACATTCCTGTACAATGAAACTTGATTGGAAAACAATAGCGTTTCTAATTTTAGGAAGACGTTTAGAAGATAAGTTGAATGAAGACAACTTTCATGAATATAATTTAGGTGGAAATGTTTCGGACGACAGAGCCGAACATAAGCCGAAGAGGAGCAGCCAACATGCGTGGTGTATCCTTTTCGGCTTTTTTGTTTTTCATTTTTCATTATCGAACGAGAGAGGAGCATTTATGCAATATCTTATTGATCATGAAAAAAAGTCTATTCACCGAACGACATATGCCAATGACAGATGTAATTTTCACAAAACAGATGTGAAAGAAAGGGAATTTACACACAATATGGGATATATAGAAAAATTAAAAATAGTTGAAAAGTACAAAGAATGCGAGCACTGTAATCTATTATCAGCAAAACCTATTTAATAAAGTGTTCTTAGCGTTGTGTCTTTATATTACGAAGAAACTTGAGTATAATAAAAGAAACGGATTCGCAGTAAATTTGGTTGTACTGACATAATTCCTGGAAATTTACCATAAAGAGGTTGTGTACAAAGATGATTACAAATGATGCTAAAGTTCATTCTCAAATTTCAAGTTACATGGGGCGATTGCTAAGAGAGAAGTTCGGAAAAGGACCAACGTCGGTTTTTGTAACGATTAAAAAGCCTTATTTGACGATTTATTTAACAGACTTTCTTGCGCCGATGGAACGAGTACTTCTTGAGAAAGGTGAAAGAAAACGTGTAGAAGAAACACGGGACTTACTGATGGAGGAACTGCTGCCTGAAATCAAACAAGAATTAAAAGAAATCGGCGGTTTAGAGGTAGATGCCCTCCATTATGACTGGAGTCTAGACAATCGATCAGGAATCGTGTTTGGCTTAATCAAGGATGGTGCGGGTGTACAAGGAGATTCAGGATTAACAAAAGTGGATGAAGAGAAATTTTACCATGAAATAGAACGGGCAAGCCAAAAAGGTCAGAAAATTCCTGAGAAGACGGAAGTGTTTTGGTTAAACGACCGGACAATCATAGCCAAAAGAACAGGTATTTTAGTCAAGATAGAAAGTGAACTTATAAATAATCATTTTATTAAAGAGTTGAAACTAACTAAACGTCCAATGGAGAAAAAGCTAGTCGATCAAAAGCGGCTTGAAAATATATTGAATAAAAAAATTCTTGATACGTTTGTTGACTGGAATTTTGAAAAAGATATTGGTTACTTTGTGTTTGTAACATCTGCAAAAAAAGATTAATAAAATCAGCCTTTTCGAATAGGGCTGATTTTTTTGTGCTTGTTATTTACAATACCTGTTAAAATCTGTATCAATTATGTAGACCAATAGGCCTATATCTGTCGAATATATTCCTAATTTTCAGAAAAAACAGTTTTTATGCATTTATTCATATTAAAATGTATAAAACGGGAGGAGGCGATTTGAATGAGACTAAAAGCAGGTAAAATATTTCTTGTACTCATTCTTCTAGTAAGTGGAAATTTCTTTTTCTTTTCTTCAAGTGGTGAGGCAGCGAGAGGGAGTCATCTCGTCATTATTGGTGGCTCTTTAGGCAGTGGCGATGGAGCCGATGAAATCTATGAGACGATGGTGGAGCTGTCAGGTGGAACTGAAGGTAAGATAGGCGTAATCACAGCTAGCAGTTATCCTTATGATTGGGATTGTGAAGATTTTGGTGAGTCTACAGATGGGGGGTGTAACGATCCGGACGTAAGCAATAGTAAAATGAATGCTAATTACTATATTGACGCTTTTGCTGACTATGGAATAGAAGCAGAATGGGTGCCGGTTGATATCGCGAATATCGAGGTAGGAGATAGTGAAGAATGGGCTGAACGCATCGATAATGGAGAATTTTCTGGGTTTTTTCTTGGAGGGGGAGATCAGTCGAGGTACATAACTTCTCTCGTTCGTGAAAATGATCAAGGAGACTGGACAGATTCTGCCGTCCTAGGCGCCATTCGAGCTAAATTTGAAGAAGGTAAGCTCATGATTGCAGGGTCTTCTGCAGGAGCGGCAGTACAAGCATCAGAGTACATGATAACAGGCGGAGATAGTTACCGTGGAATTACTGAAGGATCTTTAGAAGGTTACCACAGTGATGGAAGTATTCTAGGATATTATGAAGAAGGAGGATTAGGATTCTTCTCCTATGGTCTCATAGATAGTCACTTCTCTGAACGAGCAAGAGAAGGAAGAATGATCAGGTTAGCAGCGGATGTTGGCGTTGGTAAAGTTTATGGTGTAGACGAAACAACAGCATTGGTTGTGAGAAACGCCAATCATCCAGCTGTAGATATGGAAGTTGTAGGTGAAAACGGCGTACAAATTTTTGATTTGAATAAAGCGGAGGTTCACCAAGGTGAGTCGGATGGAGAGTGGGCCATTGATCAAGTGAAATCGACATACTTGCATCATGGTGATCACTATAAACCTAATCAAGGTACAGTTATATTTAATTCTAAAAGTAAACCTTATCGAAACGGGAATGCAGAGATTAGTGAACATGATGATATTTTTTACGAACGAAATGCATACAAAAATTTAACACGAGAACTTGTCACATCTTCAAGGAATCAACTTACGGGATACTCGTTTGAAGATTCTCCGAGGTATGAATTAACCGCCTCAAAAACGAATCAAACAAAAGTAAGGATGAACACCCAGTTTGGACAAGATCAATGGTCATATGACGGAGTGATGGTAAAAATCAACCCTACTAAATAAGGTTAGTAATATATTTGACCATAAAATAGTTATTTTCAGTGATGCAATATCTCACAAAATGTGCAGGAGTGATCGAATACTCCTGCGCATTTCTATTTGAATTTCACGATTAATTTCATGATAAGGGGGGTATTGATTGTATAGATATAAATAGGGAGGGTCTTCAGATGAAAAAATATAAAGTGATTGTTTTAGATGAAGAAGGAAATGAACGGGCATTGGAATCGAATAAAGAAGAAGAAACGTTAACAGAAATGATTTTTTACTCAGAAGAAAGTAAAATTTACTTTTACGAAGATATGAAAGGAAAGTTTCCCGATTGCTCAATAAAAATGATGCTATGTCAATAAATTCAATCAAACGACTTCGAGCTGTTATAACTGTAACGGCTCTTTTATTATGTTTCAAGTTTAATGTCAAGGGTATACAAAATATGAGATTATTTACAGAAAGGATGATGAGATTCATGAGTAAAATTGCTTGTGTCATGACAAATATGTTTGAGGATTCCGAATATACATCTCCTTTGAAAGCATTTCAAGACAAAGGTCATGAGGTTGTTGTCATCGGTTCAGAATCTGGAAAGGAAATAGAAGGGAAGAATGGTGAAGCGAAGACGAAAGTAGATGTAGGAATTGAAGATGCTAACGCAAGTGACTATGACGCCTTGTTTATTCCTGGGGGATTCTCACCGGATATATTGCGGGCTGATGATCAGTTCGTAGAGTTCTCAAAACATTTTATACTAAAAGATAAACCGGTTTTTGCAATTTGTCACGGGCCACAGCTTCTAATCACGGCCGATGTTCTCCACGGGAGAAAATTAACAGGATTCAAGTCGATCTTAATGGATCTTCGTCATGCCGGGGCAAATGTTTTTGATGAAGAAGTGGTTGTCTGTGGAAATCTAGTAACGAGTCGTACACCAGATGATCTAGAAGCTTTTAATCGAGAATCCGTCAAACAACTTCAATAATAAGGGTAAAGTAAAATCTCCAGTTTAGGTAACTGGAGATTTTTTTGAAGGTGTAAGATAAATGTCATTACTCTATACCTTCAGCTATTTGCATAAGTTCTTTCTTGGATATGGAGTCGGTTGAAGAAATTAATTGAAGTTGATATGGTCCAGTGTCCCATGAAAGTAAATGAGTGCCCATCATATCTGAGTATTGCCCTTTATACCGTCCTACTTCGACTTCCTCGCTGCTCTCCTCATCATTAAAGTGAGCATCGTTCCGATCTTGAAAAATAGACAACATGAAATAGTCCCCGGCAGAATTAGTGTACTCAAGTATACTTTCCTCAATGTCACTTAAATAAAGGGCATTTTCTAATTCAAAGTCTTTAGGTAAATAGGTTAATTCGGGCACTTCATAGTTTGTCTGATTATCTAGTTCTGTCAACGATAAGCTTGTTGGCATATAATCATCAATTGTTTGAATAGAAGCACCATCAGGTATATCGAATGTAAAGAGGTCATGGTTTAATTCCACGTTGAATTCAACATAATCATAGACCATTTCTGAACGGAATCCATCCTCTTCCCATATCATTTTTAAGGGCATATAAGTTTCTTCATCTATCCAAATTTCATACAGACCATTAAATTGAGATTCAACTTCATCGTTATCAGGAGTTAAAGTTAAATGAATGGTTGAGCGGTCAGCAATAGTTTCAGTTCCAGTTGCTAAAACTTCATTAGAATTCATCATTTCAGTTAACATATCACGGATCATATCCGTTTCGTCAGGCATTTCTTCAGACAAATCTGCTGACTCTTCGTAAACAATGACTGTATTGTCTTGAGCATTGTAAGACCATGACTGCTCCCCGTTGGAAACATAGATGTGTCCCTCATCCATTTCCATACGATGCTTGTTTGGTTTAACATGCCATTCTTTGTAAGCCATCTCTTCTTGCTCGTCATTAAACATATAAGTGCTCGTAACTTCAGCATAATAACTATTTAAATTTTCTTGAGCTTCAACAGCTTTTTCTATAATTTCTTCCGTGTCTTCAATAGCGCACCCGGCTGAAATGAAGCCAAGCATTGAACTGCTTAGAAGTAATAACCACCCTTTCATATTGATCCCCCTGTATCATTAAATATCATTTTTTTTCAATCAATTTACTATTATACTTGATTAAAATTGTATTTTCAGGTTGTTTTATAGAAAATAGGAGAAAAGTACCGTATCTGAAAGAGGGAATACCCACTGGAAGGAGGTTAAAAAAATGTGGTTCGGAGGAGATTCTTCAGCAGCACCTTTTACGATGTTTTCTTTTCAGCATGGAATAATGATAGCTCTCCTCATTGGAGTGACAGCAGCATTGTACAAGCATAGGCGTGAAGAGACTTATCGTAAATGGGAGATTAGTATTGGCATGTCTTTAATTATGATGGAAGTTAGCTATCAAACATGGCTTTTTTATACCGGAAATTGGCATGTTAGTCACGCATTGCCATTAGAGTTAAGCAATATAAGTGTCTTGCTTGTTATTTTATTATTATTAACTAGAAACCGTCTCGTGTTTGAAATTGTATTTTTGGTTGGAATTAGTGGGGCCTTGCAGGCAATAATCACGCCAGTATTAAGTTTTGGTTGGCCACATTTTCGATTCTGGCACTTTTTCTATACGCATCTTATGGTTATTTGGGTCGTTTTTTACTTTTTATGGTATAGACATTTTCCTTTAACTTTGTGGAGCGTGCTAAAGGCGATGGTTTTTTTAAATGTTTTATTACCTTTTATTTATTTTACGAATGTTATGTTCGAAGGAAATTATTGGTTTATAAAGAGGAAACCAGCAGGAGGAAGTTTGTTGGATTTTTTAGGGCCTCACCCATGGTATATCCTAAGTATGGAAGTAGCCGCCTTTGTCTTTTTTATGATTTTATGGATTCTATTTGGGAATAAGAAAAGGATTACCTGAAACATTCAGGTAATCCATACTGAGCTAGCCCATCTTAACAAGAATGCGACCTCGCACGTTGCTTTGAGAGATATCCTTAAGCGCTTTTGGTAATTGATCCATGTTAATTTCTGTAGCGATTTCTTCTAGATGATCAGGTTTCAAGTCTGTCGCAGCTCGTTCCCAGACGTTCAATCGAAGCTCCATTGGACAGAATCCCGAATCAATTCCAAGTAAATCAACTCCCCTTAATATAAAGGGCATGACTGTTACCGGCAAATCCGCACCAGCGGTTAGTCCACTGACGGCAACCGCCCCACCTTGTTTAGTGGAACTTAAAATAGAAGCTAGGGGTCGCCCACCAGTCGGATCAACTGCCGCAGCCCATCGTTGTTCCTGGAGAGGTTTTATTTTTTCTGGTGTGACATCTTCGCGGTTAATGATTTCTTCGGCACCGAGTGCTTTTAAATAAGGATGTTCAGATTTTTTTCCTGTACTGGCTGTGATTGAATAACCTCGTTTACTTAACATAGACACAGCCATACTCCCTACTCCGCCGGTGGCCCCGGTGACTAAAACAGGTTTGTCCTTTGTTGTCAATCCACTTTCTTCTAAACGATGAACCGATAAAGCCGCAGTGAAACCAGCGGTACCTATAATCATCGCTTCCCTTGTAGATAGACCATCTGGGAGAGGAACGACCCATTTAGCAGGCACTCGAGCGAATTCACTGTATCCGCCATCATGACCTACTCCTAACTCATAACTCGTCACAATGACGTGATCGCCCGGTTTAAAAGCAGAATCTTCAGATGATGTGACTTCTCCAGCTAAGTCTATGCCTGGAACGATAGGGTAATTTTTAGCTACTTTCGTTTTTGCGTTTAACGCCAAGGCGTCTTTGAAGTTCACTCCAGAATAGTGAACCTTAATGGTTACTTCGCCCGTTGGTAAATCATCAAATGCTCGTTCGACAATTTGTCCTTCGCCGTCACCAGTTGTTACAAAAGCTTTGAATGTTTTCGTTTCAGTCATATGTAAAAACCTCCCCTAAAAGTTAATCTTATCTTCTATTTTGACTGGTTAAATGAGAACTGTCCAGTGGGGAGGCGTTAATAAAATTAAACAGCAAAAGGAAATCTTCTTAAGTTGTTTGCATTTCCTTCGGCTTTTGCACTTCTAATGGCGGCGGTACTAACCAACCCTTTTCTTTATTCAATTTCAATAAATTCAAGGCATCACGAGCTTTCGCTTGATGGAATTGTCCATACATTGTGGCAATATCTTCTCTAGTACATTGGCCCATCACAGTGCTACAAGCAACAAGACCCGTTGCAAGGGTATTTGAAATAACCATAGCGATTTCTGGGTCGTTAAACCTTGCCCCAGGAGGAATGTCTTCAATATTTGCTTGAGGTCGTTCTGGAGGAGTCGGTGGTAACCCGATTCCATTCTTCTTAAGCAGAGCATCCACTTCCTGTTCTTCTTGACGGGCGGTGTCGATCAAGTTTCGGATTTGCTTTTTCAGGTCGTCATCACCACAGTGGTTTTGATAAATTTCAAACGTGGCAATGGCCGATTTAACTACGCTTGAGTAAGTCCATGTGTTAAATATCTCACCGTAATGCATTGGTTCATTTTGCTGATTTCCACTTAATATTCCCATTATAATCCTCCTCTTATTTGATCAATGATGGCCTAATTGACGAAGTTATGACCACATTTACTATCATGTGAATTAAACACAGGTTCATCCGTTGAAAATTATGGAGGCAGTCAAGATTCAATCGTCCAAACTTTAATCGAATAATATGAGACGATAACCTGCACATTAAGTTCAATTACGATTAAAAGACAATTGACTACTCGGTAGAAAGCGCTTACAATTAAATTATAATTTACAATTTTTTCATTTGTTTAGATAGTAGATGTTAGGAAAGCGTTGTGGTTTTATGACACTGAATAATGATCGTCGAATTGGGCGTTACGCGGTGCTTTTATTGATCAGTGAAGATCCCAAAGAAACAAAGGATTCCATTGAGCGTCTTGGATGGAGAGCCTGTTCAGGTAAAGTAGGGTCCATGGAAGCAAGTAAAGTCGTAGCAGCCATTGAAACCGCTGCTAGAAAAAATGACATTGTGCAAACAGGACTTTACAGAGAAAGTCATGCACTTTATCATGCCATTATTGAAGCTCTTCAAGGAGTGACGAGGGGGCAAGTTCAATTAGGATCGGTGTTACGTACAGTCGGTTTACGCTTTGCAGTTGTTCGGGGCAAACCTTATAACAACTCGGAAGAAGGGGAATGGATTGCCGTTTCACTTTACGGGACGATTGGTGCTCCAATCAAAGGAGCGGAACACGAAACGATTGGCATGGGAATCAATCACATATAAATACAGCCTATAGATACGAGTGGAATTCAGGAGGCTATATGAAAAAAACCGTTGCGGTTTTCTCATATAGCCTCCTTTTTATATTCCTTTCGTGAAGTAGAGCAAGGAAGTGAGGAAAAGAAGATGATTACTTTAACAGGTGAAACGTTGAATTTCGCTCAGCTAAAGCGGATTTTGTACGAAAAAGAAAAAGTAAAAGCATCAGATGAGAGCATGGAAAAGGTAATAAAATCAAGACAGTCTGTAGAAAAAATTGTGAATGACGGAAAGGTCGTTTATGGGATTACAACAGGGTTCGGGAAGTTTAGTGATGTGTTTATTCAGAAAAAAGATGTAGAGACGTTGCAACTAAATTTGATTCATTCTCACGCTTGTGGGCTAGGAGACCCGTTTCCTGAATCCGTTTCGAGAGCAATGCTCTTGCTACGGGCTAATGCATTGTTAAAGGGATTTTCAGGTGTTCGACCAGTAGTTATTGAACGATTATTGGAATTAATTAATAAACAAGTCCACCCGGTTATTCCTCAAAAGGGATCACTAGGAGCCAGTGGGGATTTGGCCCCTCTCTCCCATTTAGCTCTTGTGTTAATAGGAGAGGGAGAAGTGTTTTATAAGGGCAACCGGCAACCGGCACTAGATGTGCTTACAAAGGAGCAAATCTTTCCGATTAGACTTACGGCGAAAGAAGGATTGGCATTAATTAATGGAACACAGGCGATGACCGCCATGGGAGTCGTTGGCTATATGGAAGCTGAAATGCTCGTTTATCAGTCGGAATTAATTGCTTCGGTTACTCTTGAAGGATTGAATGGAATCATTGACGCCTTTGATGACGACGTCCATCAGGCGAGAGGGTATCAAGAACAAATAGACGTGGCCAAAAGGATACGTGGCTATTTAACGGATAGTCGTTTAGTCACTCGACAAGGAGAGGTGCGTGTTCAGGATGCTTACTCCCTTCGCTGTATTCCTCAAGTGCATGGGGCCTCTTGGCAAGCTCTTGAGTATGTAAAAGATAAATTAAAAATAGAAATGAATGCAGCAACAGATAATCCTTTGATTTTTGATGATGGTGAGAAAGTAATCTCAGGGGGGAATTTCCATGGTCAGCCTATTGCTTTGGCGATGGATTTTATGACCATCGCAATCGCAGAGATTGGCAACATTTCAGAACGAAGAATTGAGCGACTTGTCAATCCTCAGTTAAATGATTTACCGCCGTTTTTAAGTCCTGAGCCCGGTTTGCAATCTGGTGCGATGATTATGCAATATGCAGCGGCATCACTTGTCTCAGAAAATAAAACATTTGCTCACCCTGCTAGTGTGGACTCCATTCCTTCTTCAGCAAATCAGGAAGATCATGTGAGTATGGGGACAATTGCCTCAAGACATGCCTACGAAGTCATCAACAACGTAAGGAGAGTGCTAGCTGTGGAGGCGATTTGTGCAATGCAGGCCGTTGAATACCGAGGAATAGAGAAGATGGCAACGGCGACAAAGGCATTCTTCCATCAAGGACGAAAAATTGTGCCAACAATCAACAAAGATCGTGTTTTTTCAAAGGATATGGAAGCGATGGCAACGTGGCTCAAAAGAGCAAAAATTACCATTCATTCCACTAAAAATCAATCGTTAAATCTTTCATAAGGAGGAGAGGTAGATGAGCAGTAAACGACCTATGGTGAAAGCACGAACGGGACTTGAAAAGGAATGCAAAGGTTGGGAGCAAGAAGCTGTATTACGAATGTTACGCAATAATTTGGATCCAGCCGTTGCAGAGAAACCGGAAGACTTGATTGTCTACGGTGGAAAGGGGAAGGCGGCAAGAAATTGGGCTTCGTACGATGCGATTGTCTGCTCATTGAAAGAATTAGAGGCGGATGAGACATTATTAATTCAATCAGGAAAGCCTGTAGGCAAATTCAGAACACATGATCAGGCGCCACGAGTTCTTCTGTCAAACTCTGTTCTTGTCCCTAAATGGGCAAATTGGGAACATTTCAACCAGCTGGAAAAAGAAGGATTGATGATGTACGGCCAAATGACGGCCGGAAGCTGGATTTATATTGGAACGCAAGGGATTTTACAAGGAACGTACGAAACGTTTGCTGAAATTGCCAGACAGCACTTTGGAGGAAGTTTAAAAGGAACCATTACTCTCACGGCGGGGCTCGGAGGAATGGGAGGGGCTCAACCGCTAGCAGTAACGATGAACGACGGAGTGGTCATCGCAGTAGATGTAGACGAAAAAAGAATTCTTAAAAGATTGGAAACGAAGTATTGTGACAAATCAACCCAATCTATAGAGGAAGCGATAAGGTGGGCAATTGAGGCAAAGAAGGCAGGTAAACCGTTGTCGATCGGTCTCGTTGGTCATGCATCTTCGACCCTCCATGAGGTCCTCGCCAAAGGAATCAAGATTGATATTGTAACCGATCAAACATCAGCCCATGATCCACTGGTCGGTTATATCCCAGAAGGACATTCTCTAGAAGAAGCAAACAGACTGCGTCAACATGATCCACAAGAGTATTTAGCGTTGGCGAAGTCTAGTATGAAAAAACATGTAGAAGCGATGGTGCAATTTCAAAAACAAGGATCAGTCGTGTTTGATTACGGCAATAATATTCGGCAAGTAGCAAAAGATGAAGGATTAAAAGAGGCATTTAATTTCCCAGGATTCGTACCTGCTTATATTCGACCCCAGTTCTGCGAGGGTAAAGGTCCATTTCGTTGGGTGGCACTATCGGGAGACCCAGAAGATATTTACAGGACAGACAGGCTGATTAAAGAACTGTTTCCTGAAAATAAGGCTCTCTGTCGCTGGATTGATATGGCTCAAGAGAAAGTTTCATTTCAAGGGCTACCTGCACGAATTTGTTGGTTAGGATATGGGGATCGACAGAAAATGGGGTTGGCTATTAATGAACTGGTTCGAAAGGGGGAGCTAAAAGCACCAATTGTGATTGGTAGAGATCATCTCGATTGCGGTTCTGTAGCTTCCCCGAATAGAGAAACAGAAGCAATGCTTGATGGGAGCGACGCGGTTGGAGATTGGGCCGTCTTGAATGCATTGATTAATACAGCAGCGGGAGCAAGCTGGGTATCGTTCCACCATGGGGGAGGTGTTGGCATGGGATACTCCTTGCACGGAGGAATGGTCGTCGTTGCCGATGGAACGGAGCTGGCTCATCAACGTTTGGAACGGGTCTTGACGACAGATCCAGGAATGGGAATTATCCGCCATGCTGATGCTGGATATGATAAGGCACGGGAAGTAGCCAAGGAGAAAAACGTTATCATTCCAATGGATATAATTGAATAGAGGAGGCGGAGATTTTGACTGAACAAATGGATATCGTGTTGATGAATATAGGGCAATTATTGACGATGGACTCTCAAGGTCCGAAAAAAGGGAAGGCAATGGGGGAGTTAGAGTTCATCGAAGGAGCGGTTTTAGGAATAAAGGATGGAGAAATACGTTTCGTAGGAAAACAAGAGGAAAAGAAGGATCTTTTGGCGGCGAAAATCATTGATTGCGAGCGAAAACTTGTCACACCAGGTCTCGTAGATCCACACACTCATGCTGTTTTTGGCGGTTCCAGAGAACACGAAATGGCTTTAAAGCAGCAAGGAGTGCCTTACTTGGATATCTTAAAACAAGGAGGAGGCATTTTATCTACGGTAGAAGCCACTCGTGAGACTTCTGAAATGGAACTGTTTGAAAAATCAACGTTTTACCTCGATCGAATGCTATCTCTCGGTACGACAACAGCTGAAATCAAGAGTGGCTACGGACTGAATGAAGATACAGAATTAAAGCAGCTTCGTGTAACAAAGAAGCTTCAACAGAAACACGCGATGGACGTCGTGTCTACCTTTTTAGGGGCACACGCTATTCCACCATCTCACCGAGACAAGCCGGACGAATTTCTACAAGAGATGGTGGGAATGTTCCAACAAGTAAAAGAGGAACAATTAGCGGATTACGTCGATATTTTCACGGAAACTGGTGTTTTTACTGTGGAACAGTCCAAGGAGTATTTAAGTAAGGCGAAAGAGTACGGATTTGGATTGAAAATCCACGCAGACGAAATTGATCCGTTAGGTGGAACGGAAATGGCAGCTGAATTGGGAGCAGTATCAGCGGATCATTTGGTCGGATCCACTGATAAAGGAATTAAAAAAATGGCCCAATCAGGTACGGTAGCGGTGTTGCTGCCAGGAACCACCTTTTACTTAGGAAAACATACGTATGCTAGAGCGAGAAAAATGATCGATGAAGGGGTGATTGTTTCCCTTGCTACTGATTTTAATCCAGGGAGTTCGCCGACAGAAAATTTACAATTAATTATGACGATCGCTGCTTTGCAACTGAAAATGTCCCCTGAAGAAATCTGGAATGCTGTGACGGTAAATGCGGCTCATGCTATTGGAAAAAGCGAAGAAGCAGGGCAAATTATGATGGGTAGAAAAGCAGATGTGGTGATTTGGGATGCGCCGAACTACAAGTACATTCCCTATCATTACGGAGTCAATCATGTGAATACTGTCATAAAAAAAGGAAGAATCCTCTACCAGAGGGGGAAGATCTATGGCTGATCATCCTTATTTGCAAGAAGCCGGTGCAGGATTCAAGGATCGTTATTTAACTAAAGTTAGCGAGATCATAAAGGAGTACAAGAAGGACAAGGGCCAAATAGAAGGAGCGGGCATGATAGGGGCACCTTTATCCAAGTCTTCGATTAGTCACTCTGGTGCCTGCTTAGCGCCTCAAACGATCAGAAATGCTTTAGGTGCTTTCACTACGTATGCCATTGAAGAAGATATAGATATTTCTCAAGTTCCTCTGTATGATGTTGGGGACGTTGAGATGCATATGACAGATATCGCTCAGTCTCAACAGCGTATTTTCGAGACGGTGACAAGTATTTTTCGGGCAAATCCAAGCTGGCTACCCATTGTACTAGGAGGAGATAATTCAGTCTCCTTTCCAGCGATTAAAGCTTATGCAGAAAACAAAGGAACAGTCGGGGTTATTCAGTTCGACGCTCATCACGACGTTAGGAACTTGGAAGACGGTGGACCGACAAATGGAACACCTTTTCGAAGTTTGCTGGAATCAAAGGTCATTGAAGGAAAAAATTTAGTTCAAGTTGGAATTCGGGATTTTTCCAATAGTAAAACGTATCGTAGATATGTAGAAGAGCAAGGAGGTCAAATTTATACGATGAAAGATGTGAGGGAGCGGAAAATAACAGAAATATTGTCGGAGGCAATGGCCGACTTAGTCTCGAGGGTGGATTCGGTATATGTTTCGCTAGATATGGATGTGGTAGACCAGTCCCAAGCACCAGGTTGTCCTGCGATCGGACCAGGGGGCATGGATACCCGTGAATTGTTTGAAGGCATATCCTATTTAGGCTCACTAAAGTTGGTAGGTGGCTTGGAAATCGTTGAAATTGATCCTACGGTAGATATTCGGGACATGACGAGTAGAGTCGCTGCCCATGTCATTCTGCACTTTTTGAAAGCAAAATCTATATGTAAAGCACTATAATGTTATAAACGTAAAAACCCTAAGCGACTTGTAGGGTGGTTCATGGAGGTTCTGTAGAGAACCCTGGCCTGGTTAAAATCCTAATAATACTCGTTTTTCTATTATCCTTATTTCATTTTCATCGGTTAGTATACAAAGTAAGCAAAGACGATTGATCTGATGGGTCATGATCGTTGGATATTGAAGATGTTGACGGTGAGGAAATCAAAATCAAACATGATTGGTCTTAATCAAACTAAGTGAACAAGAAAAGCAGAGGCTAAAAAGACCCTCTGCTTTTTAGTTGTATGTGATAATATTAGAGGAGGAATGCAAGCCAACTGAAGAATAATTCACCCTTAAGTTCCGATACATAAGCATTCAGTTTCTTTGAAAATGTCCAAATGTCAACAAAGAGATGGACGAATTATAAGTGTAATAAACCTCGAAATCTAAGTGTTTTCATTCTTTGAATTAGGAAATAAAATCATGATCAAATAGGAAAGAGAGGACGGTAAGATGGAGTTCTATACCATGTTAAGTAAATACTATGACGATATTTTTTCGACTAAAGAAAAAGCGGTTACTTGTATCCAAGAAGAAATTCCTTTGCATCGGGAGGCCCGGTTGTTGGATTTAGCAGCTGGTACTGGGAACGAGGCACTATATCTAGGAGCAGCGGGGTACGATGTCACGGCGACCGATTTGAATCCTGTGATGGTTGAAGCAATGAAGAAAAAAGCGAAAAATCAATCTGTTCATGTCACAGTGAAAAGTCAGGATATGACACAGCTGAATCAATCTAACTTCAATAAAATGGATGGAATCTATTGCATCGGAAATTCTTTCGCTCATTTACAGAATCTTGATGAAATGCTTCAGGTCTTCGAAGGCGCATACCAATTGTTGAAACCAGGAGGCACATTTATCATACAGATCGTTAATTACGATAGGATTTACGCACAGAAGATCACTGCACTGCCAATTATTAAAAACAAGGAAAAACGACTCGATTTTCAAAGGCATTATCAATTAAAAGGAAATGATTTATTGTTTCAAATGAGATTAACGGTGGAGGGGGATGATGGTAAAAAAGAAACCTATGATAACGAGACTACTCTCTTCCCATTAAAACGAGCTCAGTTTGAAACGTTAGCTCAAGAATCACCGTTC
The DNA here is from genome assembly GCF_003226325.1 of Salipaludibacillus keqinensis. Taxonomy (GTDB): domain Bacteria; phylum Bacillota; class Bacilli; order Bacillales; family Salisediminibacteriaceae; genus Salipaludibacillus; species Salipaludibacillus keqinensis. The sequence continues at coordinate 175,735 of NZ_PDOD01000005.1, forward strand.
CATTCATGGAATGTTTACGGAGATTTTTCGAGAAATACATTTTCAAATAAATCACCAGCATTAGTAGGAATATTAACAAAAGCATGACCAACAGATTGGTCATGCTTAGCAATGTTCTTATTTAAAGTTATGCTCGTCTTCCACTTCGTTTAAATGATTGTAAACGACTAGTCGACTTGGTTTGTTTTCTTCAGCAATTTTTTTGCCTGCCTCAACTGCATCTACTTTCTTGTCGTAGTCTTGCTCAGGTGCTACGTCTTCGATTTTTACAAACCATGCATCGGCATCTTTATTTGGTCTTACTGTGTATTCTTTCATTAAAAAACACTCCTTCTATAATAATTAACTCTACTTTGGCTGTTCCCACATCATTTTCCCAGTAAACTTGAAATGTTAAAACGAATTTATTATTGGAGAATAGGCGTTTCTTCTTGATCATTTAGCGATCTTCCCCTAAACTTGAAAAGTGTTTGGAATCTAGTAGGAATACTTGTTCTAAAACGGGGCAGGTATGAGAAATAGAAAGAAGGAAGTTATTGTGTGGGAAGTATTGAATGTGATAGGCACGATCGCTTTTGCACTTAGCGGAGTACTCGTGGCAATGGAAGAGCGTTATGATCTCATGGGTGTATATATACTAGGCTTTATTACCGCATTTGGCGGAGGTGCCGTGCGTAATTTACTCATAGGAGTTCCTGTATCTGAGCTTTGGGAGCAAGGAACATTATTTACCGTTGCCTTTGTTGTGATGACTTTGGCTTTTGTCTTTCCGAGAATTGTTCGTTGGACTTTACTTAGGAGAGGTGTCTTTTTCGATGCGATTGGTCTTGGTGCTTTTTCTGTCCAAGGAGCACTCTATGCTTATTCCATGGGGCATCCACTAAGTGCATGTATTGCAGCGGCGGCGCTAACTGGTACAGGAGGCGGAATGATTCGGGACATGTTAGCTGGACGCAAACCGTTATTCCTACAGAAAGAAATTTATATCGCTTGGACTCTAATTCCTGGTATCACCGTAGGATTAGGATGGTTGACGGGTCCTATTGAAGTGTTATTTATCGTGGCAGCAGTTGTAAGTTTACGGCTATGTTCGGTGTATTATAAATGGAAACTACCCAATCGAGCTGTGTAATCTGATTTTCATAAACATAGAAAAACCAAGCTTGGAAACCCCAGCTTGGTTTTTCATTTTCGTTCATTCTATTATCTGGAAATATTATTATCGGTTGATTAAAAGTCCACGCCTACTGGCGCATCTTTCACGACAACAATGACTTTACCTTCATCTAATTTACCCTCTAAAGCGTCAGATTCTTCTTGCGTAAATCCGACTTCATTAAACTTAGCTCGTAACTCGTCACCTTTTTTACGGAAAACGTTTTTAGCTGCAGTACCAAAATCTTGTTCATTTAGACCAATCGTATTCGCATCAGCATTGTCAGCTACACGATCTGTACGGTCATCATCATGAGTTACTACGTAAATGTTTTCAGCATCTATTCCTTTCTCTTTTAAAGATGAAACGGATCCAACAACTTCTTCGTCGTTATGAAATTCTTTGTAAATTAAACTCATTATCTTCATTCCTCCATAATCATTTTTTTAATTGACTATGGTTGTTCTTTTCCATAAAAGAAGAAATATTAAACTTATTTTTAAATGTTTTGGTAAAAATAGGCTTCATGGACTATAAAAGTGTTCTGAGGTGTTGGAAAGAAAAGGGCGGTTGATGTGTTTTCAGTTACTACACTTCTTTTAACTGAAATTGTGGCAGGTGAACCTTCTTAATTGATTCAATGAAGGAACGTTGGTAAGAGACGGAGGACTTTTTAACAATGAAGAGAATTTTATTAAATCCATCTTCATTGAATGTGTGGTATATTTTTTCCAAAAGGGGGACTTGTTCGTCGTTCTCTATAATTAAGTCTGTGCAGTCTACTTCGATGTCGTACTCTGAGACGGGAATCAAATGAATTTCTTTATTATACTCCTTGAAAAATTCCCGCGTGTCTTGCCTTGAAAAAGAACCCTCGATCTTCACATTCAATCTGTTATCGTAGGGATTGATATTAATATAACTATTTCCCAAAATAAATCATCTCCTTTTTTTGGGAGTTGCTTACAATTCAATCATACGGGGATTTAACTTAAAGATCAAGGGTAGCCACAATTTTTGACTGTTTTATAGATAGTGGGCTTGGAAAGACACGATATTAATTAATTGATGGCAATTGATCAATTAACTTTTCGGCAGTCTTACGGTAAAGGTTACTCATGTTAATCAACGAGAGGATCGTCAGCACTTGCTGGACATATTCGTCTCCTTCAATATCTTTTACTTGTTCTGTAACTTTCAAGAGGTGTCTATTCATTTCGTCAGAAAATTCGGAAGCGTTACTAGAAGAAAGGTGAAGATATCGAGAATAGAAGTCTTCAATATCAGCCCCATCTTCGCTTGTTTCAGTATTAATGTGAGTAAGAATTTTTTTAATATCGTTGATAGATAATGCTCCTTTTAATTCATAAATTAGTCCGAGTAGCATGACGTGATCTTTAGAATATCGTTTGTTTTTGATAGGAAGGAGCAGGCCTCCTTTCGCATAGTTGTTAATCATTGTTTTCGTAAGGATTTTGTCATTGTCATGACGCTTAGAGTCGGCGAATGTTTTATCAAACAGTTGAATCACTTGATCCATGTAAAGATCCAGATCAGGAATGTTTTCGATCGCCACTTGATTGTCTAAACGTAAATTTTGCAGTAACTCATTTAATGATTTCATCATTTTCCTCCGATAGGACTGTTATGGATTTTTCTTTATTATACGATTTTTTTGGATCTTAGTAAACGTTGACCATTACATGTAGTTATTATATACTTATAAGTAGTTATTAAAACTACTTGATGTTATAGGGGGATTCAAATGAACACTTTTATTCGTGAACCAGTGAATGGATTGACACATTTAGCTGGAGCTTTGTTATCATTTGTCGGGCTTATTGCCATGGTTGTGAAGGTTTCAATGGATGGGGCAGCACCTCTTGAATTAACGGCTGTACTGATCTTTGGCGTTAGTTTGATTTTGTTGTACTCGGCATCAGCAACGTATCACATGGTAATGGCCAAGGATCGGGTGATTGCCTTTTTTAGACGGATGGATCACTCGATGATTTATGTGCTCATTGCAGGAACTTACACTCCTTTTTGCTTAATTGCTTTAAATGGAACTACAGGTTGGACATTGTTCGGGATCGTATCCATGTTTGCAGCTGTTGGCGTCGTATTTAAAATGGTCTGGTTTGAGTGTCCAAGATGGCTTTCTACAGGCTTATATATTGCCATGGGCTGGATGATTGTGTTGTTCATTATTCCTTTATCAGAAGTTCTTGTAGCACAAGGATTGGCTCTGCTCGTTGCAGGGGGAGTGCTTTACACATTAGGTGGGGTGATTTACGGATCAAAACCTGAATGGCTAACGTTTAAGCATTTCGGTTATCACGAGATCTTCCACTTATTTATCTTAGTGGGGAGTCTCGCTCATTTTCTAAGTGTTTATTTTTATGTGATCTAGAAGAAGAGAATGGATTGTCATATTCCATTAAGGCTATCAGATAAAAAAGGGAGAAGCTATCCAAAGTGGACGGCTTCTCTCTTTAAGTCGGAGGGAATAAGCGGCTTAGTTCACCTTTTTATCTGAAAATACGATCATGTTCCTCTTTTAAGATGGCATTAATTTCTCCGCCGATGAGGATAATGATGGACGAAAGATGGAACCAAATCATTAAGGCAATGACCGTACCAATTGTTCCGTATGTTGCTGAATAATCTGCAAACCTGTTCAAATAAATGGAAAAGCCAAAGGAAGTCAGTTGCCATCCCATCGTCGCAAAAATGGCCCCTAAATAAACTTCCTTTATGCCTAGCCTTGTATTGGGACCGACTAAATAAAGAATTAATAAAACAGAAAAAATGATTGCCGTACTTAATAGCCAGCGAAAAAGATCAGCGTCAAAAATGAAGAAGTCAATGGCGATATAGTCTTTTAAGAATGAACCGACTACTTGTAAGCTTAGGGCTATAATGACGACTGCAAACATGCCAATTGTAAGTCCAATCGAGATGAGCCTTGCCAAGACCAAGCCCCTTCTTTCTGTTACATCGTAAGCTAAGTTAAGTGCTCGTAAAATTGAATTTAAAGCAAGAGACGCAGTCCAAAGGGTAAACAATAATCCTAATGAGAGAATCCCGGTATTTTGATTATTGGTCAAAACCTCCCATTGATTCTCAATGACATCCAACACACCTGGAGGAACGTAAGCGATCTGAAGCAGACGGTAAACATCATTGAACGTAAATGGAGAAAAAGAGAGCAAACTGATAACGAAGATCAAGAATGGAAATAAAGACAACAGGAAAAAATAAGCGCATTGTGCTCCTAAGTCAATTAATCCATGTTCATTAAAGCGTTTTACCAAAAGTTTAAGCACGTTACACCTCCTCGCTACGGATCTCATTTATACACACCGACCAAATAAACTCTTCTTGTGTTTGTATTACCATTCCCGTAAAGTTGAAATCGGAACCGAAAAAACGATCAAGAAGATTCCATGCAGGATGACTTAGCAAAAAGACATCGTTTTTGGAAAAAGAAAGGAAGTTATATCACATGAACGGACAAAATCGAAGCAACATTAAACCAGGTATCGAAGTCGATATCGTATTAAAGCAAGATCAACGAAGCGGCAAAGTAACAAGGGGAGTGGTCAAAGACCTATTGACTAAGTCTCCAAATCATCCCCACGGGATCAAGGTGCGTTTGCAAGATGGTCAAGTGGGCCGGGTCAAACATATCTATTCAGATAGCGAGTAAAAAACGGTATGGTAATTCATACAAACACAAGCAAGCAAACGAAAAGAGAAGCTTGCCTGCCCCCACGTGACTGTACTTCTTGTACACTTTCTCATCCTATGTCTACATTATGATGAATTTGTCCAATTAATAACTGGGAAGCCGTTTTTCCTATAAAATACACAATAAATCCGCAAACCAGCACAAGGTTTGCGGATTTATCGTTAAGGCTTTATTGCTTTCTTCATTCTTTCAAGCCCTTCCAAAAGTGTGCTTCGTGGGCAAGCTACGTTCATTCGAACAAAACCTTCGCCGCCTTTACCAAAACTAGTCCCAGGATTGAATCCTACCTTACCTTCTTCAACGAATAAGTGGTTCAACTTCGCGTCAGAAAGACCTAGCTTCCGGCAGTCAATCCACAGTAAGTACGTTGCTTGTGGCTCGATCAGTTTCAATTCAGGAAGTTGTTCATTTAGAAAATCTTTAACTATTTGTATATTACCTTCCAAATAGCGAAGCAGATCATCTAGCCATTCCTTTCCGTGTCGATAGGCAGCTTCCATAGCAATGATACCAAATGTATTTAACGTAAAAGAACCTTGCTGTTGATCGACAGCTGCGATTTTTTTACGAAAGGATTCATTGGAACTAATGATGACAGATGATTGTAGACCTGCTAAATTAAATGTTTTACTAGGGGCCATTAACGTAATCGTTTGATCTGCAATTTCAGGAGACAATGATGCCATAGGAATGTGTTTATGTGGTTTGAATAAAAGGTCTGAGTGAATTTCATCAGAGACGATGATGACATCGTTTTCCAAACAAAGGTCAGCCATTTTCGTTAGTTCATCTTTTGTCCAAACCCTCCCAGTAGGATTATGAGGATGACAAAGCAAAAACATAGAGACACCATTCTTCAATGACTGTTCAAAGGCGTCGAAATCAATCTCATATTGCTCCTCATTTTTAACTAGCGGACAGTTTTCGACTTCACGATTGTTGGCCTTCACCATCGAGAAGAAGGGTGGATAGACAGGTGATTGAACGAGAACTTTATCACCCGGTTCGGTTAAAGCGGTGATCGCTTTACCGATGGATGGAACCACGCCGGGGCTATAAGAAATCCAATCATGTTTAATGTACCAATCGTGTCGGCTACTCATCCAAGCAGTAATTGCTTCATTGACAGAATCACCAACAAAGGTGTATCCGAAAATCCCGTGCTCCATTCTTTGTTGAAGAGCGTCGGTGACAGCTTTTGGCGGGCGGAAATCCATATCAGCCACCCACAATGGTAGGACGTCGTCGTTTGTTTTAAACACTTCTTTTGTCCGCTCCCATTTCACAGAAGAGGTACCGAAACGATCAATGTTGTGCTCGAAAAAGTCCATCTAATCATCCTTTCAAATATGTAGAATTAAAAAGTTATTAATCAAAGTATATAAGGAATTGCCATCGGGAAGCAAAGTAAACACTCCGCCACGATTTGATACTCTTTTCGATTTATCTGAAACCCTATACCGCAACGTCCTATTCTTCCTAGTTAATTTCTCTTGACTCTATTACAATAGGGGGGACTATTAAACGAAGGGAAGACGTCAGTTGAAAAAAACATTTCATTTTATCTTGGAGTTGTTCCGGATTATTTTCATCCTATTTATTCTATTGTTTGGGTACAGTTTCTTGAATACTTTCCTCATAGAAGCGTTAGGAGGCTTTGAGCTTATTGAGGGCACAAATATAGCTACAGTGTTCTTTTTGCTGCAAACAGCAGGAATTTTACTGCTTATAACCATCATCTATCGCAATAAATTACAGTTTTCTGGTTGGTATACAAGCGATCACCTCAAACCCTTTTCTAAAAAAAGAACTCAAATTTTTCTATTGCTTAGTGTTGTCGCGATTGGGGGCTCTTATTTAATTTTGCTGGCTCGAATGCTTACGGTATAAATTTCTTCATGCAAACTTCTATTCCCTGACAGTTACTGTCACCTATCTCTTTAAACTAAGAATTGTAAGTAATACAAAAAAAGGGGTAGATGCATGATGAAAAAAGTACGTTGGATATTAATTAGTTTAGGTGTTGTCCTAGTGTTATCGGCATGCGAAGAATCATCAATAGAGCCGGTTAATCAAGAAGATGGTCAAGAGGAGTCAGCGGAAGCAGCGGAGAATTCAAACAACAATGGTGATGATGAAACTCAAGAATCAAATGAGGAAGTGGAAGAAGAGATTCAATCAAATGAAGAAGAAGTCGTAGAAGAGAAAGACTTAGGAATCGGAAAGACTGTTGATTTTAATGGACTACATGTGACTGTGAAAGAAGCCCGGAAGTATGAAGGCGATGGCGATTGGGAAGTTCCTGAAAATGATTTCTTTATTATCCTAGACGTTAGCATTGAGAACAAAACAGATGAAGAAGCGAACGTTTCAACGATGCTGCAAATGGATTTGGTTGATCCAGATGGATACGCGCAAGGCATAGACTTCATGGTTGATACTCGAGGAAGTCTTGACGGAGAAGTGGGATCTGACAGAACTATGGCTGGAGAAATTGCTTTCGATGTAGAAGAAGCAGATTTTTACGAGTTCATATTTGAAGATCCGTTTATGAGCGGTCAGGCGATCTGGAAATTGGAAGCAAGTGATTTAACTGAATAATAGGAATGACCTGCAAAGGATTGATTCTTTGCAGGTTAGTTGTATATGAAATTTCCAGTTTATTGGATTGATGGTATCATGAAGTCATAGTAGGGTTAAGGAGGCTCAAAGATGGCTAAAAACAAAGGATTTCTTCGTGCAGAACGGTTATTTTACATATTACAGTACTTAACGAATCGGGAAACAGCTACCGCATCAGAATTAGCTGATCATTGTCAAACGTCTGTCAGAAGTATATATCGGGACATGAAGTCCTTGGAGGAGTTAGGGATTTATTATCAGAATGAAGGAAGAAAAGGTTATAAATTACTTTACCAACCAGTACAGACAGGAAGCAGATTAACAAAAGAAGAGTGGATGGCTTTAACGTTGTTTCCAATGCTTTCTGAGGGAATCACCTCTGGTGAACACCCTTTTCATGATGCCTACCGTAAAGGATTGGAAAAAGTCATGAGTTTCGTGCAAACAGGTAGTGGGATTTCTTCATATGGTGGGGGACTTGGGGAACGGATCAGGCTTCATGCAAGACCTAGGGACTCGGCTCAAATAAAAATTATGCCTTCAGTGATCAAGGCAATAACAGAAAATGTGACGATAGATGTTTCATATTACGCCATTCATCGAGACAAAGAAACAAAACGACGGTTAGATCCATATTATTTAGTTCCTCGTGAAGGGCATTTGTATCTTGTAGCTTATTGTCATTTCCGACATGACATTAGAGTCTTTCGTTTAAGTCGATTTCAAGAAGTAAAAGTATCAGAGGAAAAGTTTAAGTTGCCAAAGTCTTTTAACATAGACGATTTTCTCGCTCATCGCTGGTCGATTATCGCCGATGACGATGAGACAAGATTTATCGTTCGTTTCTCTGAGAAGGTAGCTCGGTATGTCCTTGAAGGGGAGTATCATGTAGAGACAAAACGGAAGATGCAGGAAGACGGTTCCTTACTATTAACCGTAACGGTCCACAGTCACCAAGAATTTCTTCGCTGGGTTAGGGCATTTGGAAAAGATGCCGAAGTGATCGAGCCCGTTAACGTACGAGAGCAATTGGCTGCAGAATTTGCTCAGATGGTAAGGATTTATCAAGATAGCAGTAGGTAATAACTATTGATGAATAAGGGATATAGCTTACTGAACCTCCTAGCGATAAATGCTCCTCTTTAAATTACGGATTATACGCAAAAAATCTATTCAATCAAAGATATGAAGCATAAAAAAAGAGAGTGTCCCAAAGGCTGTCATAAGCAGCTTTGGTGAGACACCTCTTTTTTATGTTTATTTTAAATATAGTGTAGCAATACTAAACGGATCAGGACGAAAACGAGAGTAATCAAGAGGAAATGAAAGGATTCAGGACGGATGGTGCTAAGCAGGTGCTACCAGGTCAGCACCTATCTAGCATGACCAAACGGATCAGGATGAAAACAAGAGGAATAAAAAGGAAAATAGAATTGCTAAATTAGAGGAGGTCCCAAAAGTAAAAACTTTTGGGACCTCCTCTTTCTGTGCGTGTTATTTTTCAATAATATGTGGAGCTAGACCACCTATCTTCTCCATGACTATAGCAATATCTTCATCAGCAACATTTAATTCTTCTAAAGTCTGTTGCAAATGATGAGCAATAGCTTGAAAGTGCTCAGGCTGAATGTTCATACCCTCATGAGCCTTTTCCATGCTTGTTCCTCCATATTGATTTGGGCCTCCAAGAGCATAGGAAAGAAACTTTGTCTGATGGTCACGCTGCTTGTCCATATTTGTTTCAATAAAAAAGTGATTCACCGTATTGTCTGCTAAAACTCTATCATAAAATTTTTCAACAGCTATTCGAATAGCTGGTTCACCGCCAATTTTTTCGTATAAAGTTGCCATGGTGGGGTCATCTCCTTTAAGTAATGTGATATATGCACTATGTTAACATTGTATAGCACAAAGAGGATACGGTGCAGTGATATAGATCACAATTGGGGTATTCTGAATGAGAGAGTATGGTTATATAATTAAGGTAGAACTAGTTGAAAAGATATTGGTGGTAGGGAGGTGGATGAAAATGATTTTCCTAATGATCATTCAGTTATTTATGATGGGGTTATTTTTTCTCTTTGGTTTTCTCATTCTAAATAAGAAAATGTATGGGTTAATTTCAGGGTTTTCGAACAAATCCGAGGAGGAACAGAGCGAGCTGATTAGCAATGGTTTCCCACAAACAATTGCTAAGGGCTTTATAAACACAGGGTGGATTCTGGTGATAGGACTTATTTTAGTTGGATTTGGAGTTCCTTACGTGATTGAAATTTCTTGGTTTGTCATGATTGTCTATCTATTTGGATATCTACTTTATGCAAACAAATTGGATTTGAAGAGAGTAAGGAAACGTAATGCATTTTTTTTGAGTGGAACGTTGGTTTTCACAAGCATCATTCTAGTTATTGTATTTTATGCTGGTTTATCCTCGAATACCATTATCTTCACAGAAACCGAAGTAATGATTGACGGATCTTATGGTGTGGAGTGGGACTTGGAGGAAGTGACTTCGACGACATTAATGGATGACCTCCCTAATATTCAGATGAAAATGAACGGTTTTTCTTTTTACGACCGGGCAAAAGGAAGATTTCGACTAGATGGATTAGGAAATGGACTTTTGTTCGTGTATCTTGATCAGACACCGTTTTTATTAATCGAACAGGAAGATGATTTTATCATTATCAATTCAAAGAACCCTCAAGAGACTGAAGAGTGGTATGAAGAATTGCAAGTAAAATTACATGAAAAATAAACAAAACATCTCCGGTTTATGCTACCGGGGATGTTTCTCGTTAACACCAGAGGGGACTCAACCATGTCACTTCTGCATTCTGTTTCGTTTGATTGTCCCTTCACTTTGGACAGGGCTCACATGATTTCATTAACAGATGAGAAAGTGAGTTGCTTCCGTAGAAGTATTATCTCTTACTCATTGGTTCGAAAACTGGGGTTCAATTCAGTTATTCATTCTCCATGTGCTTTTTTAACTTGATATTATGCAATCACCAAGCAAGGTAAGCGACACTTCCTCAAATGTATAAACTTCTTTGACCACGCTTCTTGATCTAATGGATGATTAAGAATAAGCCTCGAACAGGTCTCGTTCATTTTTGGAACCAACCAAGTGATTGAGTCTCCTACGGTGTTAACATTACTCTTATTCTATCTATACCCGCTTATCAGAAAAATAATGTGTCTATTTTGTGAACATTCAGAATTTTTAAGGGGCGACGGTGAGGTTTTTGTAGTTCATATTAATTGGTCGCCTCTAGATCCGTCTAGCACGCCTACCTATTCCAAGGTAATCATATGTAGTTTTATAGATCCATCAGGTTAAAAAATATATTTGTCTGAAAAATGTAAGAGGGTGCCCCAAAAGTAAAACCTTTTGGGGCGCCCTCTAATTTAGCAATTTTATTTCCTCTTGATTAATCATATTTTCGTCTTGATCCATTGGGTCACGCGCTACGTAGGTGCTGCACTTTAACCGCAAGAACCGTCCCCCTGGTTATAGTCCCCCTGGTTATAAGGCTGTCTGAAATCAGACAGCCTTATTAAGCAGCGAGTTATGACTCAGTAGGTAACTCCTCTTTTTTCCAACGCATAAATCCACCTTTGATATTTTTAACATCGTATCCTTTGCTTTTTAAAATACTTGTAGCAATGGCCGAACGGGCTCCTGAGCCACAATATAAAGCCATTGTGTGATCAGCCAGTTGATCGCCCTTTTCTGGTAAGTGATTTAATACCATGTGCTTGGCGTCTTTTACATGCTCAGCTTCAAATTCGTGGTCTTCTCGCACATCGAGAATCTGAAGATCGCCATTTTTTTGCATGTTCATGGCTGTTTCAGGGGAGATGACGTCATATTGGTCGGTTCCATGCTCTTTCTCAAAGCTTTCCACAATCGATGGAGTGAAAAATCCTTCAGTTGTGTCTAAACCAATGGCGTTCATTGCTTCCACAATCTGAGGGAAATGTTCAGGTTCAGCGATGAAAAACAATGGTTTATCATATGAAATTAAAGATCCGATCCAGTTCGTAAAAGATGAGTCATAGGCAATGTTAAGCGTACCTGGAATGTGAGATTGTGCAAAAGACTCTTTACTACGGGAGTCGACAACGGTCGTGTCACTATCTAATACTTGCTTGATCTTCTTTACATTGCTCCCGTATCGGAGAGGCGTTCTTTGATCCCGAAGGAGTGGAGCCCCATATTTATTTACTTTTTTCATGATTGCGAAATAGGCCGGGGGCACTGGTTGTTCATCTAATAAAAAGTCACTAAAGCTGTTTACGTTATCAAATTGAAACGCAGGATTTGTGTTTATTTCGTAGCCGAGTGTTGTCGTTGGAATAGATCCTAACGATTTTCCACAAGCACTTCCAGCACCGTGTCCTGGCCATATTTGAAGGGTTGGATCCATTTTTTTCGCTTTTTCAATAGAATGAAACATATCTTTCGCACCTTTAGAAGCTGAATCCTTCACTCCTGCTGCTTTTTCTAATAGGTCTGGGCGCCCGACATCACCTACAAAAATAAAGTCTCCGGTAAACATTCCCAGTGGATGGTCTGACGCTGCACCATCGGTTAACAAATAACTAACGTGTTCGGGAGTGTGTCCTGGTGTATGAAGGACATTAAAGGTGACGTTTCCAATCTTCACTTCGTCGCCATCACGAACTCCATGTGTTGAAAGGGAAGAGTCAAATGAATACTCCGCACTGCTGTCTCCTTCACCTTCTAATGAATAATAGATTGTGGCCGATGCACGTTCGGCTAACTCACGAGACCCGGATACGAAATCTGCATGAATATGTGTTTCTAAGACTTTCGTAATCGTTAATCCTTCTTTTTCAGCTGTGTCGAAATAAGCATCAATGTTTCTTGATGGGTCAACGATCGCTGCTTCACCGGTTTTTTGACAGCCTACCATGTAAGAAGCTTGAGCCAATGCATCATCATAAAAGTATTTTAAAAGCATACATACGTCCTCCTTATTTTCAGTCATTCCTCTATACACTATGGGGTAACCGAAAATGAGTTATTTTAAACAACAATCTCAAAATTACACTGTAGTGAAAGACGATAATGGGATAAATTCGATTTATTGTAATACTTGATTATGTGAGGAAATGGGAGACGATCAATTCTCATGATATAATTAACAAAGAGAAGAGAGAGAAATGGTAGTGGAGGTATCAAATTGAACAAATTATTATTTTCTGGTTTGGTTCTAGTAGGGATTATGACCGGGTGCGCTGAATCGGAGACAGAATCAACTGACATTACCGTTGCTGCCGCGTCTGACTTAGTGCCGGCGTTCAATGAAATAGCTGATTTATTTGAAGAGGAACGTGGTGTTTCAGTTAATTTTTCATTTGGTTCTACAGGACAACTTGCTGATCAGATAGAAAACGGTGCGCCGTTTGACGTATTTGCGGCCGCCAATGTATCTTTTATTGACAGGTTAGTGGAAAGTGGTGATATCTTGGAAGATTCCAAGCAAACCTATGCCTTTGGTAGAATTGGACTCGCCTCTATGAAGGATGAAGATATACATATAGATACGATAGAAGAATTAACTTCTAATCAAATTAGACATATATCGATTGCCAATCCTGATCATGCTCCCTATGGTTTAGCAGCGAAGCAGGCATTGCAATCTGCTAAGGTTTGGGAAGAGGTAGAAGGGAAGTTAGTTTTAGGCAGAAATATTACGGATGCGCTGACTCAATTGGAAACAGGGAATGCAGAAGTCGGAATTATAGCTTTATCTTTATTTAAAGCACAACAAGACGAGCTTTCTTTCACGTTGTTAGAGGAGGAGTTGCATGAACCATTGGAGCAGGCCATTGGTGTAATCGAGAGAACAGAGCATGAAGAAGAGGGGCGAGAATTCATTGCTTTCATTCAGGAAGGCAGCGGAAAAGAGATTATGGAAAAGTACGGATTTGTCGTGCCGGGGGAACAATAACAAATGGGAGAGATTAATTTATTCCCATTGTTCTTGTCCCTGCGAGTTTCATTGACTGCTACAATTTTGGCTATTATTATTGGCTTACCTATCGCTTATTACTTAAATCGATCCAAGTCTCGACTGTCTGATATAGTGGATACGATTATCACGCTTCCGATTGTTCTTCCACCGACCGTTCTTGGCTATTATTTGCTTGTGTTACTTGGCAGGAATAGCCCTATAGGTAGGTTTCTTGAAGAATATTTTGGAATGACCATTGTATTTACACCGACGGGGGCTGTGATAGCCGCTCTTGTCGTCTCAATTCCTTTTATGATTAAATCATCAAAGACCGCTTTTGCCTCAATCCAGCCAGAATTTATTCATTCAGCGGAGATTCTTGGTCGAACGAAGCTAAACATTTTTTTTACAATTATGATGCCATTAGCGTGGAGAGGGATTGTAGCTGGAATTACTCTCACTTTCGCAAGAGCTTTAGGCGATTTTGGGGCAACGCTAATGATAGCAGGAAGCATTCCAAATGAAACGATGACCATGCCTATTGCCATATATGATGCTCTCTTAGCAGGAGATCGGGCACTAGCCAATACACTCGTCTTAATTATGACATTCGTCTCTTTGACGATTCTGTACTTTATTAACCGTTTGGAAAAAAGAGTGATACAAGGATGATACCTCATGCTAGATGTAAACATAAAGAAATCATACAACTCCTTTCAATTAAATATTGAATTTCAAGCGAATCCAGGGATTACTGGAATACTTGGCCCATCTGGATGCGGCAAGTCGCTAACCCTTCAATCTCTAGCAGGAATTATGAAGCCGGATAAAGGGAAGATAACCATGAATCAACAAACGTGGTATGATTCTGGCCGGACGTTCTGGAAACCACAACAACGAAAAGTAGGTTATTTGTTTCAAAACTACGCCTTGTTTCCTCACCTCACCGTCGAACAAAATATTGCCTATGGTTTAAAAGGGATGCTTAAACACGAGAAGAACCAACGGGTAGAAAAATGGCTGAAGACGATTCAACTTGAAACGTATAAAGATCGTCATCCATCCAAGTTGTCAGGGGGTCAACAGCAGCGAGTTGCCTTAGCCAGATCGATGATTACCGAACCACAACTTTTACTATTAGACGAACCGTTCTCAGCATTAGATCAACATATACGTCATTCGTTAGAGGAAGATTTGCGAAGAATCATTGATGAAACGTTCCACGGTGTAGTGCTTCTCGTTACCCACAACATTGAAGAAGCTTTTCGCATGTGCAATTCAATCATGCTGTTGAATGAGGGAGAGGTCATTCAAAAAGGGGATCGAAGAGACGTGTTAAAGATTCCTGCATCTAAGAAAGCTGCAGAAATTGTTGGCTGTGAGAACGTATTTAAGGTCTCCTCTTGGGAAAAAGAAGGATTATCGATCAAGGTAAATACACATGGACATATTTTTCAGTTAAAGAAGCAAAAAGTAGAAAACCTCGCTCATATCGGGATTCGTAGTGACGACGTCAGAATAACGACTTGGAAAGGCACTGACGATAACTGTTTTCCTGGAGAAATTCTACATATAACCGAAGGAGTTAAATCTTTTAAACATACAGTGCGCGTTGGTAGCCTTTCAGTACACATTGAGGAAGTTAATCAAGAAGAGGCAAATCTACGATGGAAAGTCGGCGATCGATGTTATGTCACTTTCCCTCAGGAAAAGCTGATTTGTATGGAGAAATAAAAATTATGTAAGCTATAAACGGTATCTTCAAGGTAGTGTTTAAATTGGATGAATACAATAAACCCCGCTATGAAATCTCATAGCGGGGTTTATCATATATAATAATTATTCTTCTACTTCAATTTGCCATGACCCTCGTCTGCGAGGATCACCGCCGCCATACATACCTTCTACACGGCCATTCTCATCAAGAACAACACCAAGACCTTGAATCCCTCCATAGAATAGAGGAGAACCATGCTCGAGTACGGAATAGTTCATGCCTCTTAAGAGGGTAGTCACTTCCTCTTCTAATCTTGCTTCCACGTGAACAACGCCATCTTCCGTATAGAAACGAGGGTTCTGAATCGCTTCTTGTAAACTCAAGGTTTCCTGATCTTCATTCAGTCCATGCTGGTAGCGCATGATTGTTTGGAAGACCATAGCAGGAATACGTCGTCCACCTGGTGAACCAATACCAAGAACGGCTTGATCTTGTTCTTCAAAGATCATTGGAGCCACGAACGTTCGAGGACGTTTACCAGGTTCGTAAGAATTAGGAGATTCTGGATTATCACTAAAGTTTTCCATTTGACTATTGATGAAAATCCCATTCTTATATCGTCCCGCACCGAAAAATTGTCCGAGAGAATGTGTTGCTGAAACCATCCTGCCTTCTTTGTCCACAATGACAAAGTGAGTTGTCAGTCTAGAATCTTTTTGCTCTCCAGGAGAATCGTATAAATGAGCAGTTTCTCCAGCTGACGCTTGATTATTGTTATCGTAAATTTGCTGCAACAGAGTTTCAACCGTTTCGTTCGTGGTAAACTCAGAGTGGTCGATTGTTTCAAACTCAGGGTCACCTAACGTGTCTAATCTACTTGAATAAGTCGCTCTCGTAATTTCAGTGATCAGGTGGATATATTGATGTTGGTGTTCTTCGTAGTTCATTAGATCACCTAGCTGTGCATCTCTATCCGTGATCCCATCTTCAGTTAATTTTTCTTGAAGTTCAGTGTACTCTTCATCAGTTAATACTTGCTGCAAGTCAAATTGATCAGCCATTTGCAAGGCCTGTACGACGACCGTTCCAGAAGAAGGCGAAGGACCGCCATGGACAATTTGACTACCTAATTCAGCAGATACAGTCTCTGTCGTTTGAGCTTCATAGGAGGTGAGGTCTTCAGAAGTAAATTCAAATCTATTTTGTAAAATATCTCCTATTTCTCCTTCATAGAAACCTGCCGCCCCATTCTCTTGAATAACTGCTAATGTATCAGCAAGCTCTTGTTGTACTAAGGTGTCATTCACTTGGATCGCTTGACCTTCAGGGTAGTATAATTCTCTAATATGAGCATCTTCCTCATCGAACTGTACATATCTAGTGGAGTTAGCTATTTGCTCGTGTAAAACCTCGCCCACTTGAAACCCTTCTTCTGCCGCTTCGATCGCAGGAGCAAGCAAAGAATCCCAACTAGCATTTTCATGTCCAGAACCAAGTTCTTGATGAACCTTTTCCATTCCTTTTACTAAACCAGGTACAGCAAAGGATTGACCTCCGCTTAGAGGTGCAGCTTCACGATAATCATACGTGACGGCGCCTTGCTCTGGATCGTGAACGAGCATGAGACCGCCTCCGCCAATACCAGAACCATAAGGCTCAACGACATTAAGCATAAAGGATACAGCCACGGCAGCATCAACGGCATTTCCACCGTCTTCGATAATTTTCATACCAATATCGGCTGCAAGTGGATGGATTGAGCTGACACCGTAAACACCAACCCGTTCTTCCTCTATCGCTGCTTCTTCATCATTGTTTAAATTCGAATTGTTCTCTGCATTATTGTTGTTTACGTTTTCTGACGTATCTTGCCCGACACTAACCGAATCGACTTGGCGATCTTGAAAATCACTTCCTGAATAAGGCTCGCGATATTGATCAAATTCCCCTTCGAAATAGAGATTCCAAGCTACTAAACCGATAAAGATAACTCCTGCTAGAAGGTGAGTGACTTTCAAATACCCTTTGTAATTCATGATGTGAGGTCCACTCCTTCCAAAATACCAGCTTCATCCAAATCGATAATTAATCGCCCATCTTCCACAGACCACTCGTTATTTTCCAATTCTTTCCTTAACGTACGGAAGATTCGGAAATCTTGATAGGACTTCGTCAAGCCTGATGTTTCACGAGGTTGGCTGTCTGCTATAGTCATCGGAATGAAAGACAGCTGCTTCGAACCGTCGTCTAAAAAGTCGAGCTGAGCTAATGTTGATTCTTTTGTTCTCGTCCACCCTTGGTCAAAAACAAAGTTACCTAAGCTGTTCATTACAATAGATTTATGGTTTTCATCGAGACTACTAGTCACAGTTGTAATAGGTTCAAGAACATGAGAGTGATGGCCGATAATGATATCTGCTCCAGCATTCGTAAAATATTGAGCATACTCTTCTTGGTTATCATTATATCCTACTTGATATTCGTCTCCCCAATGAGCATGGACCATAACAATATCTGCCCCTCCGCCACCTTCTTCTTCAGAAAGTTTAGCCTGCTCAATCCTATTTCGAACCTCAGTTATTTCATAAAAACTTAAAACTCCGCCTACATATTCTCTTGCGTCAAAACCTCGTACTCTTACTTCAGTAAACCCAATAATACCCACTCTAGTATCCTCATTAATATCGAAGAAAGACACGTCGGCTGCGTCAACCGCACCGGCCTCTCTCTCGTCTTCAGATAGATTGATAGCATCACCGATTCCAAGAGTTTGTATTGGAGAATCAGCAAAATGTTCTAGTGTATCGTTCAGAGACAAGTCTCCATAATCAAGGGTATGGTTATTGGCGAGACTAACACTATCGAAACCTGCGTTTTCAAGGGCTTCAATTGCCCAAGGTTCAGCATAAAGGTGAATGTCTTTATTATATAATTCCGAATCAGACTTCAATGTAGCGAAATCTGGAGCGTCTGGCTCCTCATACCTTTCATGATTTGGATCCAATATAGGAGACTCAAAGTTCCCAGTCACGTAATCGGATTCATGAAAGAAGGGACTGACATAATTAAACACACGATCAATATGCTCATCGCTTCTTACGGCTGCATCATGCACATGCCTGCCCATCATCATATCCCCAACCATAGACATTCTGTATTCAACATTGTCAGGTCTTGTATCAGAAGGGACGTCTGCAGAATAAAACCACTGACTGCCAAAAAAGGGAATCGCTAAAATGCCAAACGCTATGAAGGAATGTATAAGAGCTTTTTCCCGGTGACGGATCTGCATCAACTTCATTTTTTCTTTAAATGTTAATTCTTTAGACATTTATAAACGCTCCTACTCTAAAACAAGTGATAAATTGAAATAATAACAAACGTGAAAAAGGAAATCACAAACGTTGATGAGAAGGTTGGGAGAACACCTTGTTTCTGAATGGAATTAGCAATCAGTCCGGGTACGATGACACCGATCCCCCTCAGTTCCATTGTTTCAAAGGGGGGACCTACCATCGGTAATCCATATCCGAAGTCAAAGGCCATTTTGAGAAGCACCCCAACGGTCAGCATGGCTGCGAACTTACGGCGACCATACAAGACTGTGATTCTACCAATAACTTGAGTAACAATCAAAAATGTTAGTAAACTAAGCATGGCAACAACAACAACAAACATTACCTGATCAAATACGAGGGCAAGGTATCCTGGAACAACTAATCCTGCAGGAACAATACCCGTTTTTTCTGCGTAAAGCAGTGAAAGTAATACACCTATAACTATGGCTATATATAAATCTGTACCAAACACGTGTCCGCCAACTCCTTATATCCTTAAAATAAATCTTTCTAATCTTGATTGACCTCTTTATTTAAGAGGGTGACTGAGCATAAGCTTTTTGTTTTTCTTTAGATGATACCCGTCTTGGGGTCTCTTGGGATTCATAGTCAGTCAAGTGGATAGATTCTTCAAGCTCCAACTGTTCAATAGCATGAGCAAGTTCTTCACCGCCGCCATGAATGTTTCCAATTCCATAAATTACACTGTTTCTCGGCAGTTGGTTAATTTTCTCCATCACTTTATCGGTCGATTGTTTTTCAAGATTGACCAAATTGTTTACTCGAAGTTGACCGTTTTCATAAGCTTTAACAATCGGTGATACACCTTTTCCTACTAAAATAAGAGTGTCCATGTTCAATTTTGGAAGGACATCTTCAGCAAATTGGATTGTACGATCCACTCGGTCGTCACGACAATTCATTATGACAACTTTATTGTCGGAAGGATAGTCCTGCTCCTGAATTTTATTCCAAATGTTAATGGTAGATGTGGCATCATTTGCCGCAAATCCATTGAAAAAGAAACTGGGAGCTTTTTGTTTCCCAAACTGGTGGACTCTCATTGCACCTGGATCGACTGGAGCATTGAGCATACCTTTAAGTGCTACGTCTTTATCAATCCCGAGAATGTCAGCAACAGCAAGGCCAATAGCAGCATTTTCAGCAAACATCATAAAAGGAAATTGAGTTAAATAACTTTCTTCTATTTGACTGGCGTCGGCTACGACAATTTTTGTTCCTCGACGATCGGCAATTTTCTTGAAGTAACGTTGGTATGTGGTAGGGGGGATGACTAAATAGCCGTTGTGAGGAATGGTTCTCCCGAACGCCTCGGCAATCTGGTCAACGGTCGGACCCATCACATCTAAATGGTCTTCCATGACATTGGTGATTATGGTGATATTTGCCTGAACAAAACGCTCTTGGAAGATGTCTTGGTATTCAGGATTTACAGCCATACATTCTGTTACAAATGTATCGACATTTCTTCTGGCTACTTTTTTAGCCATCATCTTTTGTTCAGAAATGTTTGCCCCTTGTAAACTCCGGGTAATTGGTTCTTCATCCTCTTTATCCCAATAAAACAACCGTGGGGAAGTTCCGGTCGTTTTTCCGGCGACTCTTTGTTTATTTTCTTTAACGATTCCCATAATTAATCTAGTCACAGTTGATTTCCCTCTGACCCCGTTCACTAGTATTTTAGATGGGATTCGTTTTATGTTGCGTTCTAGCATACTTCGCTCTCGAATGCCGATATATAAGACAATGGCAGCAAAAAACGACAGATACATCAGTTCATTCACAGTTTAACCTCCTAAATGCTTCAAGAATCAACTAAATACACTCTAAATCACTATAACATAAAAAGTACTACAAACTCTTAAATCTTTTACCCTAAGTTTCATTAGTTCTAACGTCTTTTTATACATTCCAATAACTTCTAATTTCTACATGACCAACTGCTTCCTTTAGTTTTTTGGCAGAGATTGATAAACTAATGGAAAACATATGATATTTAAGGGAGCTTTTGAACATGGTAGTTAAAAAAATTTTGGTTGTGACATCTGTAGAAGCTGAAAAAATAGCCATACAGTCAGCCTTGAAAGATGACGAAAGATTTCATATAGAAACGATTGGTGTAGGGCCTATGTCAGCATCGGCAAAAACAGCAGAAATACTTTCTAAGGATTCGTATGATGTGGTCATTAATATGGGGGTCGGGGGTGGAATTCCTGGTATAGCAACTGTTGGAGAGATTGTTGTTGCTTCAGAAATCATAGCAGCAGACTTAGGAGCCGAATCTCCAACAGGGTTTAAGCCAATAGAAGAGTTAGGCTTTGGTCAATCCAGATGGTCATGCGATACAACTTGGACAAAGAAGATTGTGGCAGGGATTGAAACAAACACCAACGTGCCTGTTCATAGAGGACCGATTTTAACCTTATCAACAGTCACAGGAACAGACGAAACTCTTGTCCGGTTGCAGGAGCAATATAAAGGTGCTGCAGCTGAAGCCATGGAAGGTGCAGGAGTAGCTACGGCCGCTAGCCTTAGAACCATCCCTTGCCTGGAAATTCGAAGTGTTTCAAATCTCGTAGGGCCTCGTGATCGTGGTGCGTGGAAACTAAATGAAGCGCTGACGTCCTTATCGAAAGTCAGCCATATTCTAAAGGAGGTTTTTTAAATGAATATTGCTTTTTCTCCGTGTCCTAATGATACGTTCGTGTTTCATGCATGGGTACATGGCCTTATTGATGGGGCGCCGAATTTACAAGTGACTTATGCTGATATTGATAAGACGAACTACTGGGCACAAGACTTGGAAGGGCCGGAAGTCATGAAGATCTCTTATGCCGCCTTACCTTATGTCCTAGAGGACTATGCCTTGATTCCTTGTGGAGGAGCGTTAGGGCGTGGGTGTGGACCTCTAGTGTTGACGAAGAATGGTGGAAATGAGGCACAGAATCTCTCAGGAAAAACAGTAGCAGTTCCTAGTGACAAGTCGACGGCTTATATGCTTTTTCGATTGTGGGCAAAGCAGAAGGTTTCAGAAGGAGTGGGTGAGATCGTTGTGATGCCTTTTCATGAGATCATGCCTGCAGTCCGAGAAGGTAAAGTAGATGCCGGACTAGTTATTCATGAGGCACGTTTCACTTATAAAGAATATGGTCTCAGTAAGTTAGTTGATTTAGGAGACTGGTGGGAAGAAGATACAGGATTTCCAATTCCATTAGGGGCAATTATCGCCAAACGAACGTTAGGGCAGAAAG
The DNA here is from genome assembly GCF_003226325.1 of Salipaludibacillus keqinensis. Taxonomy (GTDB): domain Bacteria; phylum Bacillota; class Bacilli; order Bacillales; family Salisediminibacteriaceae; genus Salipaludibacillus; species Salipaludibacillus keqinensis. Next base: position 197,581 of record NZ_PDOD01000005.1, read on the forward strand.
AAGAGATTACAGAATGGGTAAAACAATCCGTTGACTATGCTTGGAAACATCCTGAAGAGTCTACATCATATATCATGGATCATGCTCAGGAAATGTCCATTGAGGTGGCTCGTTCTCATATAAACCTGTATGTAAATGAATTTACTAGAGAATTAGGCGAAGATGGTTATGCGGCGATTGAATCATTATTGGGCCGGGCGGCAGAGGAGGGACTTGTCCCTAGATTTGACTTGACGATGCTGAGGAAGTAGTTTTGATTAAAAAGGTTCTTACAATGGAGGTGGAGTGTTGGGCGATCTCTTAAATGCTGTGTTATTTATTCTTGTACTATTAGCGATCATTGGATCTATCGCTGCTTGGATGAATACGAAACAAATATTAGAAGAGCTACGATCAATCAAGAAAGAACTAGGTATGAAAACAGAGAAAAAAAGAGGCTCTTTTATAGACAACGATTTGGATTCAGATGACAACAACGAGCATAGTTCGTAAAAGGCAACAGTTATTAGGTGTTTAGTGAGTTCTCTTTGCCGTGCTAGCAGCTTTCAAAAAGTGGGGAGACAATCCCATTAGAAACATCCTCATATTAAAAAGTTATACAGACTCGCCAGTCAATCTGAACGAACAATGAATTCCTAACGGTCATTCGAACTAACAATCAATGATATTCTGACAAACTTTAGATAAAATAGTTAAAATATACTATAAAGAAATTAAAGAGATTACATATTAAGAGAATTTTTAGTTGTTTGTTAGTTTATCAGGAGGTGTGTAGTTTTTGGAGACAGATAGGTTTTCAAGTCGTCCGTTTGATCGATTAGACCATCAAGCCTTTAAGGCGGAAATAGAAAGAGCGTCAAACAAGACGAATTTCGATTATATTATCAGCCGCAGATTCATGTGAAAGAAAATAAACTATTTGTTGCTGAAGCACTGATCCGGTGGCACCACCCTGACTGCGGTTTGATTTTTCCAGGAGATTTTATTCCTCGTGCTGAAAAGGAAGGGATGATAACGGATATAGGTTGGTGGGTGCTAGAGACCCTTTTTGAACAACAATATGCATGGCAATCTTCCGGTACGCCCTTAACAAATATCGCGATTAACATTGCGGGAGAACAATTTCAAGATCCATTATTAATAGAAACAACAGATAAAATGATAAAGTCTTACTCTGTGCCGCCTGATAAAATTACTTACGAAATAACGGAAAGGGATCAAATTGATTTAGATACATGGTCTGAGTTAGTCCATCATATTGAACAAAAGGGAATTTTATTATCGTTAGACGATTTCGGTACAGGGTTTAACACCCTTGTTCATTTGACGAAAGCTCAACCATCCTTTGTCAAAGTGGATCGGTCATTTATTTCCACGATAACGGAAGATATTAAAAATGAAGAAGTCATTCGAGGGATGATATTCCTTTCTGAACGTCTTGGCTTTTGCACAATTGCTGAAGGAGTCGAAACTAAAGAGCAATTAAACCGAGTGATGCAGCTCGGAGTCAAAGTGATTCAAGGTTTTTATTTCGATGAGGCCCTTCCAGCGACCCAGTTTCATGAAAAGTACTTAAAAGTTCCAAAAGAAATGTATTAGTTTCATATGATCATACGATAAAAAGGACCAGACTTGCCTAAGTCTGGTCCTTTTTTGATGATCCATCAGTTGTTCTCTTCGTAAGACTGTTTATCTTGGACGGACCCATCTGCTTTATGAATAACGAGGTGTGTCTCTTTCTTTTGAGCGATTTCTCTTGCCCTCTCGATAGCATCTTGCTTTTTATCAAAAACATCTGAAGGTTGTTTCCCATCTTCTGCCTGAACTGCCCATCCTTCTTCATGAGGAAAAACGTGTTCTCCTTTTTCCAGTAACTCCGGGCGGGAGTTAGATTGTTTATCTTTATCATCTCTTTTTTTCAATTCTTCGTTTCCTCTATATTTTATCTCATTTATTTCTTTTTCCGTTGCATTTTCGTACCATTCTTTCGCTTGCTTGGTAGCTATTGGGATGGCTTGTCCTTCTTTGTACCCTTCATCTAGCATGGCGTTAGCAATGTCTATCGCTTTCTTTCGAACGGGTGTAGCTAAGTTTTTTAAAGAATCGGGGTAATCATGAGTATCCCATGGCATAGGTGAGCACCTCCTGTAGATAGTTGATATTCATTTTCCACTTTTATCATCACGGTAAACGTGGACATGGTAAAATAATGACAAATGGACAGGGTGGTGAAAGGATGCTTAGTTATTATAGTTCGCTTTCTTCAGAAGTGTACGATATGGATAAGCCGATTGGTCATTCTTTTGGGGATGTTGAATATTACAAAGAAAGATTGGCCAGTTGCGAAGGTCCAATCTTAGAACCTGCTACAGGAACGGGAAGAATACTTATTCCTCTATTAGAAGCGGGATTTTCTATCGATGGTTTTGACATATCAGAAGAAATGTTGAGATTCTGCAAGGTAAATGGTAACAAAAGAGGGCTAGAGCCGCATGTGAGAGTGGCGAAAATGGAGTCTTTCTCTTCTTTAGTTGGAGAGGTTTCCATTAAGGTGGTATGGAGTTGATGAATTTAAAGAAATATTAATGAAAATTGGATTCGATGAAATTCATATTTCAGCAGATTATATGTTTGGAAAATATCCAAATCGGCAAGATCAGATGGTGACATTCGAAGCGACTTACTACTCAGGGGGGCAGTGAAATACATGATCAATATTCAGTTTGCTAAACCTGAACATGTGCAAGGAATAGCTAAAGTATGTATAGACGGTCAGTGGGCTACTTATGGAGGCATTTGTACATGAGAAGTATATGACTTATTGTTTGATATGAAACCAAACAGTTCTATATTTAATGTATAACCATTTACTTTCCTAAGAAAAACGCCAGCCCTTCTTAGGCTGGCGTTTCGTCAATTAATTCGGTGAAAATGACTAATCTTTCCCTGTGGGTTCCTTGATTTCGATCAAATTCCCCGGTACACGTAATGAGATTTAAATTTCTAGAAGAGGATGGACCAAACACCTTCGCGATTGGTGCATCATCATAAGGATATATTTCACGGTCTTTCACTTGAAAAGTTAGCACCGTACCATCTTCATCCGTAATAATAATATCATCGCCTACATCTAAATCTTTTAAATCAAAGAAGATGGCAGGACCTGTCCGGTCATCTACGTGTCCAGCTAGTACAGAATTTCCTTTAGCACCAGGTTTGGCTCCTCGGTTAAACCATCCAACGAGATCGCCCTCATTTGGAACTTCCATAGCACCATCATCTTCTAAACCTACATGAATGATTTCCGCTTCCACTTCAATGGAGGGGATTTCAATCATTGAGGGAATGATTCCTTGCGAGCTACTGCTGTAAACAGGTTCTACTGGTTTCGTTTCTGCTACAGTAGTTTCTTCTGTCTGCTCAACTTCTTCTATCGTCTCCCCATTTTTCTCTACATGTTCATCAGAAGAGAACTCCTCAGAGAGTACCTCTGTTTCGCTGACCTCCATCACTTGAGGTTCGTTGTCTGTGTCATGCTGACTGCTTTCATTCTCAGCGACACAGGCAGTAAGAATGAAGGTCATAGAGACAACGAGGCCTAATCTTAAGAGTTTATGCTTGTGGAACAAGCTTTTTGCGAAAAAATACAGTTAGTACAGCTCCACCCGCAACGATGGTTAAAAGTAATGGAAGAACGTTATTAGATTGTGAAGCTCCACCCATCCCAGTTTGCGGCATTTCAGAAGGCATATGGTGAGCTTCGTCAGCTACTAACACGACATCAAGCTCATCAGCGTCTGCACCGACAGCAAAGGCAGAGTAAACCATGTCTGCTTGAAGTTCAGTTCCAGATAAGTCTAAAACGGCATCTTCAGTACCAGCAGCACGAATTTCTAAGTCATACGTATCGGGCTCTAAATCCATATAATCGGTAACAGCGAAAAATTCAGCTCCTTCAAATAAAGAATCTCCACCTACTAGACCAACATCAACAGCAGGAGCTCCTGGAGACAAGTGACCTACACGAACCTTCGTCATTCCTTCATCTACTGTATTATCGTCATGAATAACTTCCAAAGTTAAAGAGTCTAAAAGATTTGTAGCGGCTACAGTGTAAGCATGTCCAGCTTCTACAGATAATGTGGCTTCGATAACAGGATCCCCTTCTCCACCTTCACCAGCTGGGAAGATCGCAACATCGTGATCACCTGCGGGTACTTCTAAGTAATCCGTGATATCTTTGAATGCAGCACCTTCAACTGCTGCTTCACCATTGACATATACATCAACTTCTGGAGCATCAGGAGAAGCATGGAAAACACGAACCATCGCATCTTCATCATAATCGTGACTGTCAGCTAATCCTGTACCTGCGAACATCCCTAATACCAACATAACGGCTAAACTTGATGCAAACCACTTCATCTTCCTCAAACCAATCATCTCCTTAATATTTTTTTGGTAAACACGTGAAAGAATGACTAAGGTTCGTTTTTCACTAAACCTTTGTGCAACTTGTGTTTAACCTTTGTACAACTTTATAATACCACGATATAAAATAAATGAAACCTTTTTGCTCAAAAAACTTTTAATTTTGACAATTGAAAAAATTACCTTTATAAAAAATGGTAGATTTATAAAGGGTTAGGAGAAAACCAAGATGAATGATTTTAAATTCTTCAGAAAGATAGGAGGGTTATTTGCGGGAAGAGAGCGCTATTCTTCCTCAAACAGAAGGAATAACGAGCATTTCAATATTTATTTTCAAAGTAGATATAGAAAAAAGGGAATTTGAGGCAGGGAGAAGAAGTAGATAATGATGGGATAATCAAGTTAGTTGTAACTTTTGAGGAGGGAACTTTCATGAAAGTAAGGGGAATGAAAGAAAGGCTAATCGTTGGAGTTCAGTGGGAAGGGACGTTTGAAGAAGCTGGTAAGGGCAAACTGCGTGAAATGATCGAGGAAGTTAAAAGTCGAATGACAGAAATAAAAGGGAAAATCAATGAAACGGAATTTATAGGGGTCTCCTTCCATGATCGGAGAGGTGGATTCACTCAATACGCAGGATGGGAAGTTGAACAAGGGGAGGAAGTTCCTGCTGGCATGGCCAGATGTGTTTTACCAGAAGGAAAGTACGCCATTTATAAGCATGACAAAAACAATCAAATTAAAGACACTTATACAGAACTTGTACAGATTATCGAGGACAAGGGTTTAACACCATTAAAACCAGAAGAAGTAGATTTATATGATGACCTTCCAATTAAAATTGAGCTCTACTCACTTGATAAGTTATTAGATGAAGAATTAGAGTGTGAAATTCATATTCCCGTAATTAAATGAAGAGCTCTGTCAAAGGAGCATGTTGTTGAGAAAAATCCAAGAAACTTTGAGGGATCCACTTTATAATTGAAATGATGAATAACTTCCTTATAAAAACCCGGCTCGAATAACCTCGAGCCGGGTATTGCCGCATGGGATTTAACTAATCCTTTAACAAATTAACGGAAAACAGTTGCACATCGTGTGAACATCAGCTAAAATGGGGAACAATCATAAAAAATGAATATTCGGAAAGATTATATTCTTATCGTGAGAGATGGAGGGAAAGGCCCGTTGATATCTCAGCAACCAGCCCGATCAGGGTCAGGTGCTAATTCCTGCAGGCAATGCTGCTTGTAAAGATAAGGAGGAGACTCGTACACATTCGATTACACCTTCTTCTTATTTTAAGAGGAAGGTTTTTTGTTTTTCATCGACATGATCAGTTTAAACTGGAAGGGGTAGGACAAATGAGTAAATACAGTCAGGAGCTGGAAACAAAGCTCGTTCAAATAGGAAATCGAAGTGATTCGACCACAGGAGCAGTAAGTGCTCCGATTTATTGTTCCACAGCTTATCGTCATGAGGGAATCGGTCAGTCTACGGGATTTGATTATTCTAGGACAGGCAATCCCACTCGGCAACTGTTGGAAGAGGCGATTGCTGATCTAGAAGGGGGAGATAGAGGGTTTGCCTGTTCATCGGGGATGGCTGCGATTCAAGTGGTTCTCTCTTTATTTCAGAGTGGCGATGAAATTTTATCCTCCAATGATTTATATGGGGGCACATACCGACTGTTTGAAGAAGGTTGGCGAAGGTGGGGGCTGTCATTTCAATATGGAGACGCCCGTGACTTGCAATTTTTCAAGAATAAGATCACAGAGAAAACAAAAGCTTTGTATATTGAAACACCGACAAATCCGTTGATGCACGAAGCAGATCTGCAAGCATTCAGCCAATTAGCTAAAGAACATAACCTTTTATTGATCGTAGATAATACCTTTTACACCCCTTTATTGCAACGACCTATTTTAGAGGGGGCAGACATTGTCATTCACAGCGCATCCAAATACTTATCAGGACATAACGATGTCATTGCTGGACTCGTCGTGTCGAAAGGAGAAGAGCTGTCTGAGCGACTGTTTTACTTTTTCAATAGCATTGGACCTGTCTTGTCTCCAATAGATTCTTGGCTTGTGATGCGAGGAATGAAAACATTGACCCTTCGCATGGAGAAACACCAGCAAAATGCTTTGAAGATCGCAGAGTTTTTACAGGATCATCCTGCGATTTTGGAAGTCATTTATCCAGGTAGGGGAGGGATGCTGGCTTTTCGAGTGAAAGACGAAGATTGGGTGAATCCTTTCTTGCAAAATCTGAAACTGGTTACATTCGCGGAAAGTTTAGGAGGGGTTGAAAGTTTAATGACCTATCCAGCTACTCAAACGCATGCCGATGTGCCTGAAGACGTTCGAAATGCTCTAGGAGTTTGCAATCGTCTACTCCGTTTCTCAGTAGGGATCGAATCAGCAGATGACCTAATTGAAGATATAGAACAGGCATTAAATCAAGTAGCGCAGTTGAATGGAGGCAAATAATGAGCGATCAGTTCAGTATCCAAACAAGATTATTGCACCACAAAAATAAAACCGATGCCACGACAGGAGCGGTGAGTGTTCCCATTCAGCCGGCGTCGACGTTTCATCAGAAAGGGTTAGACAATTTTGGTGATTACGATTACGCAAGATCTGGCAATCCCACAAGAAAAGCATTGGAAGATACGATTGCTGAACTTGAAAATGGTACAGATGGATTTGCATTTGCATCTGGTATGGCGGCGATTTCCACTACGTTTATGATGCTTGGAACGGGAGATCACCTCGTTATCACTGATGATGTTTACGGAGGAACATTTCGTTTTACAACTGAAGTACTTACTCGTCATGGGATTGATCATACATTTGTAGATATGACTAACGTAGAAGAAGTAAAACAAGCGATCAAGCCAGAAACGAAGATGATTCATATGGAGACCCCGTCGAATCCAACGATGAAGATTACACCGATCCGGGAGATTGTTCAATTAGCTAAGGACTACGATTGTCTGACTGTGCTTGATAATACGTTTATGACACCTGTCTTACAGCGTCCACTTGATTTAGGTGTGGACGTGGTCGTGCATAGTGCCACGAAATTTATCGGAGGACACAGCGATGTGGTAGCTGGACTTGCGGTGGTAAAAGAGGCTGATTTAGCTGCGAGCATGAAGTTTTTACAAAACAGCTTTGGGGCAATTCTCGGACCAAATGACTGCTGGCTCATCATGCGCGGGATGAAAACAATGCATACAAGAATGAACGCTTCATCTGACTCTGCAGAGAAGATTGCTCAATGGTTGACCGGTCATCCGGCGGTTAAGGAAGTCTACTATCCTGGATTAAAAAATCATCCCGGTTACGAACTGAATCGGTCACAGTCGGATGGTGCAGGAGCGGTTCTCTCATTTGAACTCGCTGATCGGGCCGCAGTTAAAAAAGTGGTAGAAGCCGTGGAAATCCCTGTTTTTGCGGTTAGTCTCGGGGCAGTGGAGTCTATTCTCTCCTATCCGGCGAAAATGTCCCACGAGGCTATGCCGCCTCATGAACGGGCGAAAAGAGGTATTACGGACGGATTATTAAGACTTTCCGTCGGACTGGAAAATGTAGAAGACTTAATCGGTGATTTTAAACAAGCGTTTAATAGAATTGGATAATAATGGAAGGAGAGTACTGTCATGAGCTTTAAACAAGAAATTCAAGAAGGCATTCTCATCGGTGACGGAGCCATGGGTACCCTGCTTTATCAAAAAGGCATAGATGGATGTTTTGAAGAGTTAAACGTCACAGATCCTGAACAAGTTCGTCGGGTGCATAAGCAATATATTGAAGCGGGTGCCGACATCATTCAAACGAATACGTATGCGGCAAACTCTTTGAAACTGAGTCGCTACCATCTCGAAGACCGTGTACAAGAATTGAATACTAGCGCAGTGAAATTAGCGAAACAGGCAGCTGGTGACGATGCGTATGTTTTCGCTACGATCGGTGGAGTTGGCAGCATTCTTCACAAAGAGTTTGATTTGGCAGATATTAAAGATAGTTTAATTGAACAGGCCGATGTCCTGCTGAAAACGGAAGTGGACGGATTTTTGCTGGAAACTTTCTATGACGTGGAAGAACTGACTCAGATGGTGCGTTATTTACGCTCCAAGACGACAAAGCCTATTATTGCTCAGGTGACACTAGGAGACATTGGCGTTCTGCAAGGAGGAATGTCGTTAGCCGAAGCTCTGAAGCTTCTTGAATCTGAAGGAGCAGATGTAGTCGGCTTGAATTGTCGAATGGGCCCTTATCATATGCTTAGGTCGTTAGAAGAGGTCCCGTTGTTAGAAAAGGCCACTCTTTGTGTTTATCCGAATGCCAGCTTACCCAATGTACGTGATGGACGGTTCTTTTACCAGTCAAACCCAACTTACTTCGGTGATATGACTGAGTCATTGGTGAGTCAAGGGGTTCATCTCATCGGTGGGTGCTGTGGCACTACACCTGAACACGTGAAGGCGATTCGAGAAGCCGTTGATAAGAATAACTTAATCCCTATAACGGAAAAAGAAGTGAAAGAAAAGGGAACTCCTTCTGTCGTCGTGAACACACCGAATGTACAAGATAGCCTTCCTGGCTTCACTAAGAAGAGACGATCGGTCATTGTGGAACTAGACCCTCCGAAAGCTCTGTCACATGCTCCTGAATTCATGAAAGGAGCGGAAGCATTAAAAAATGCTGGAGTAGATGCCGTTACGTTGGCAGATAATTCATTAGCATCAGCACGCATTGATAACTTGTCTCTTGGATCTTTAATTAAACAGCAAGTAGGGGCAAGACCGCTTCTTCATGTGGCTTGTCGCGACAGAAACATGATTGGCTTGCAATCTCATTTGCTCGGACTTCATACCCTTGGCATTCATGATGTGCTAGCAATCACAGGGGACCCAGCTAAGGTTGGTGATTTTCCTGGAGCAAGTTCCGTGTTTGACATGGCTTCCATGGACTTGATTCGCCTAATGAAGCAGCTCAATGAAGGAATCTCATTTTCAGGGAAAGACTTAGGCGCGAAGACCTCATTTACTGTGGCTGCAGCCTTTAACGCCAATGCTAGACGGTTGGACCGGGAAGTCATGCGTCTGGAGAAAAAGGTAGAGGCTGGGGCAGACTACTTTATGAGTCAGCCCGTTTACAGTGAAGAGAGATTTGAAGAAATATATGAGGCGACAAAACATCTTCCAGTTCCTGTATATGTAGGAATCATGCCTCTTGTAAGCAGTCGGAACGCGGAGTTTCTGCACCATGAAGTACCAGGTATTTCTTTGACTGAAGAGGTACGTCAAACGATGGCGAAGCATCACGGTGATAGAGAAGCTAGCCAACGTGAAGGGTTAGCCTTAGCGAGAAGCCTAGCAGATGCGGCAATGGAACACTTCCCTGGAATCTACTTAATTACCCCATTTTTACGTTATGGCATGACAGTAGAACTTACAAAACACATTATCACAATGGATAAAAATATTACTGCACAGTCATCGTTTAGGTGAACGCAGATCAACAAGCTGTAGAAAGAAAGGACGGTCAACATGGGAAAGTCACCTTTTGAACAAGCATTAAAAGAAAGAATCCTCGTCTTGGATGGAGCAATGGGAACAATGCTGCAAAATGCCGATTTAACAGCTGAGGATTTTGGCGGTGAAGCTTACGAAGGCTGTAATGAATATTTGAACCTCGTCTCTCCGCATGTGATCGAGAAGATTTACCGAGAGTATTTAGAAGCGGGTGCAGATATTATCGAGACGAATACCTTTGGAGCGACGAATATCGTATTAGCCGATTATGATTTGCAGCATCTGGCTTATGAGACGAATAAAAGCTCAGCCCAATTAGCTGTAACGGAAGCTCGTAAATTCTCTACTGAGGAGAAACCACGCTTTGTTGCAGGAGCCATGGGACCAACTACGAAATCGTTGTCTGTTACAGGCGGAACAACATTCGAGGAGCTGACAGCCTCCTATCGCGAGCAAGTAGAGGGTCTTCTTGATGGAGGCGTCGATCTTCTGCTCCTTGAAACGAGTCAAGATATGAGAAACGTAAAAGCTGCCTATGTTGCAATTGAACAGGTAACAAGCGAGAGAGATGTCCATGTTCCTTTAATTATTTCGGGTACCATCGAACCAATGGGGACGACGTTAGCCGGTCAGAACATCGAAGCTTTTTATATTTCCCTCGAGCACATGAAGCCAACGGTGGTAGGGCTAAACTGTGCAACAGGCCCTGAATTTATGCAAGATCATCTTCGCTCCTTGTCGGACTTATCGACGACCTATGTTCATTGTTATCCAAACGCTGGTCTCCCAGACGAAGAAGGTCACTATCACGAGTCTCCGCAGTCATTAGCTGCAAAGCTAAAAGGTTTCGCTGAAAAAGGCTGGCTTAATATTGTAGGAGGGTGTTGCGGCACAACCCCTGAACATATTCGTGTCATGTCGGACACATTGGCAGGGTACGAGCCGCGCAAACCGGTTCATAATCATCCCCATACGGTATCAGGAATTGAGCCGTTAGTGTATGACGACTCTATGCGACCTCTGTTAGTAGGTGAACGAACGAATGTTATTGGATCGAGGAAATTCAAGCGTCTGATTGCCGAAGAAAAGTTTGAAGAGGCGTCTGAAATTGCTCGTGCTCAAGTGAAACGTGGAGCTCACGTGATCGATGTGTGCCTAGCAGACCCTGACCGCGAAGAAATGGAAGATATGGAACAATTTTTAGGGCACGTCATTAACAAAGTCAAAGTCCCGCTCATGATTGACTCAACCGATGAAGCAGTCATTGAACAGGCGTTAACTTATTCTCAAGGCAAAGCGATTATTAATTCCATTAATTTAGAGGACGGCGAAGAAAGGTTCGAGGCGGTCGCACCGCTTATCAGACGATTCGGCGCCGCAGTCGTTGTAGGTACGATTGATGAAGAAGGGATGGCTGTTTCTGCTGAACGAAAGTTGGAAGTAGCGAAAAGGTCTTACGATTTACTCGTGAATAAGTACGGCATTCCAGGTCAGGACTTGATTTTTGACCCGTTAGTATTTCCGGTAGGAACTGGGGATGAGCAATATATCGGTTCCGCTGAAGCGACCGTGGAAGGGATCCGGCTCATTAAACAGGAACTGCCAGAATGTTTAACGGTGCTTGGCGTCAGCAACGTCTCGTTCGGCTTGCCCCCTTTAGGTAGAGAAGTGCTGAATGCAGCGTATATGTATCACTGCACAAAAGCAGGACTTGATTACGCCATCGTTAATACGGAAAAACTGGAGAGATATGGCTCTATCTCAGACGAAGAAAAAAAGCTGGCAGATGAACTGCTTTTTAATACAAATGATGAAACGCTGGCTACATTTACAGCCTTTTACCGAGAAAAGAAACCAGAAAAGAAAATTGAAGCTTCCACGATGAGCTTGGAAGAACGACTCGCCAGCTATATAGTTGAAGGTACGAAAGAAGGACTTTTCAAAGATTTAGATGAAGCGCTAAACAAATACGATACACCCCTTGAAATTATCAACGGCCCGTTAATGGACGGCATGGATGAGGTCGGCAAGTTGTTCAATAACAATGAATTGATTGTGGCTGAAGTGCTGCAAAGTGCCGAAGCTATGAAGGCGTCTGTGGCACACTTGGAGCCTCATATGGAGAAAAAAGAAGACGATCGAGGGAAAGGAAAAATTCTCCTCGCCACAGTAAAAGGCGACGTCCACGATATTGGAAAAAACTTAGTGGAGATCATTTTGAAAAACAATGGGTTTCAAATTGTCAATTTAGGAATTAAAGTGACAGCCAATGAATTAATCGAAGCTGTCGAGCGAGAAGATCCTGATGCCATTGGTCTGTCTGGTTTATTAGTGAAGTCTACTCAGCAAATGGTTTTGACAGCGAATGATTTACGAGAACGGGGGATTTCTATCCCGATCCTAGTTGGTGGAGCAGCGCTAACTCGCCGTTTTACGGAAAACAAAATCTCTAAAGAATATGAGGGACTCGTGCTGTACGCAAAAGATGCCATGAACGGCCTTGACCTTGCCAATAAACTGGCTAGGCCGAACGATCGCGAACAGTTGATCATCGCTCATCAAGAAAAACAGAAGCAACTACGAGAGGCTGAAGCAAACGGTGATGGAAAAGGTGGAGGTGGGCAAACAGCCACGGCTACTCTTGAGTTGCCTCGATCCCATGTAGCGAAGGATGCACCGCTGTTTCAACCTGAGGACTACAACCAACATGTGTTGAAAAATTATCGATTATCTCATCTTCATCCGTATGTAAACATGCAAACATTACTTGGCCAACATTTAGGCATCCAAGGAAATATTGAGCGTAATTTACAACGAGGGGATGAAAAAACATTGGAACTTCTTGAGAAAGCTAACGATCTCATTGCCCGTGCGGAAAAAGATGGATCCCTAAGCGCGGATGGCATGTATCAGTTTTTCCCAGCCCAATCCGACGGGAACGACGTAATTATCTATGACCCTAAAGACCATAGCCGTGTGTTGGAGCGATTCAGTTTTCCTCGTCAGACAAAAGAGCCGTACCTTTGTTTAGCGGACTTCTTACGATCTGTCGACAGTGGTGACATGGATCACGTCGGATTTCTCACGGTCACTGCAGGAAAAGGGATACGGAAATTAGCTGAGGAAGCAAAAGAAGCTGGTGAATACCTAGATAGTCATTTAATCCAGGCTGTCGCTTTGGAAGTAGCAGAAGCATTTGCCGAACGTGTTCATCAGCTAATGCGAGACAAGTGGGGTTTTCCTGATTCACCTGATTTCACTATGCGAGAACGATTCTCTGCTAGATATCAAGGTGTACGAGTCTCATTTGGCTACCCTGCCTGCCCTAACCTAGAAGACCAGGCAAAGCTATTCGGTCTGATTGATCCAAGCCAAATCGGCGTTCAATTAACGGATGAATACATGATGGAACCAGAAGCAAGCGTCTCCGCCATGGTATTCGCCCACCCTGAAGGACGATATTTCAGTGTGTAATTCTTATTGCTGATGATGAGCCCGTGCTAGCTGCAAAGCGAGCGCGGGCTTTTGTGCGCAGGGTCAGGACGGGTCATGCTAAGCAGGTGCTACCGGCGCAGCACCCACGTAGCATGACCTAACGGATCAGGACGAAAATGGGAGGAATCAACAGGAAATGAAAGGTTGCAGGATGGGTCATGCTAGGTAGGTGCTACCGGCGCAGCACCCACGTAGCATGACGCCATGAATCAGGACGTAAACGGGAGGAATCAGCCGAAAACAATAGCTCATTAGAATAAGCTATTACTCCCACCTTACCCAACCACCAATTTGACCCTATTGCCAGACGGATCTACAGTAAAAAAATAATCTTCTATTTGCTCAACTACAGCACCTAGCTTCTTCAATCGATCAAGGACTATTTGTCTTTTTTTCAAGCTTGGGTACACCACTTCAAACCAATGAATTCCTGTGCTGTTTTTTGCAGGAGGCAAGGCGTCTGTGCCGGCCCAAGTGTTTAGGCCGATGTGATGATGATAGCTGTTGGTTGAAATAAACAAGGCTTGGTTGCCAAAGCGACTAACCACATCGAATCCAAGGCCATCGCAGTAAAAGATTTGTGAATCATTTAAATTGGCTACCTGTATATGAATATGACCCATGACAGTTTGTGGAGAGATTCCAGTCCATTCATGTCCTTTTGCTTCAGCGAGAATTCCATCACCGTCAAGTGGATCCACGGACATTTTAACGTGCCCATCTTCCCACTCCCATTCACTCGGAGGCCGATCTGTATAAATTTCAATTCCATTATTGTCAGGATCGGATAGATAAACGGCCTCACTTACGAGATGATCAGACGCTCCTTGCAAAGGGTATCGTTGATCAATTAGATGCTGTAATAACTTGCCTAGTTCCGTTCTGTTTGGAAGGAGCAAGGCAAAGTGGTACAAACCGGTTGTGCGAGGCTGTTTCTCGCTGACGTAATCAGGCATTTCTAAACGAATTAAGGGTGTCGATCCGTTCGCAGAGAGAACAGCATATTGATCTGTTTGTTCAAGGATTTGCAACCCTAGTGATTCATGATAAAAGGAAATGGATCGTTCAATATTTTTTACGAGTAAAGAGACTTCTCGAATGTATGTTGCAGGTTGATCATGAAAAGACATGAAAAATACCTCCTTGAAACAATTTTTTAATTACTTACTTAAAGTGAGTATAATTCTTTTTTTCATTTGTAGCAACAACCAATCATGTCTTGCCGTTGGCAGGCACCCTTTTTACATGATAAAATAAGTCGTATTGAACTGATTAATTAGAGGAGTGTCGGAGGATGAGTAACGATAAAGTGTTGATTTTTGGACATCAAAACCCGGATACAGATACGATTTGCTCAGCATTAGTGTATGCTGATTTAAAAAAAGAACTAGGTATGAACGTCGAGCCAGTTCGACTTGGAGAAGTTGGTGCAGAAACGCAATTTGCCCTTGATTATTTTGGTGTAGATGCCCCACGTCAAGTTGATACAGTGGCTAATGAAGTAGAACAAGTCATCTTAGTTGACCATAATGAAAGACAGCAAAGCGTGAAGGATCTTGATCAAGTAAAGGTTCTTGAAGTTATTGACCATCACCGCATTGCCAACTTCGAGACAGAAGGCCCCCTTTATTACCGAGCGGAACCTGTAGGATGTACAGCGACCATTTTGAACAAGCTTTACAAAGAGCATGGTGTAACGATTAAGAAAGAAATCGCTGGATTAATGGTGTCTGCCATCATATCCGATTCATTATTATTTAAATCACCGACGTGCACGGATGAAGACGTTGCAGCTGCAAAAGAACTAGCAGGAACGGCCGGCTTAAATATGGACGAGTACGGCTTAGAAATGCTTAAAGCAGGAGCCGATATGAGTGGAAAAACAGTGGAGCAACTCATCTCATTAGATGCTAAAGAGTTCACGATGGGGGAGCACAAGGTAGAAGTGGCTCAAGTAAACGTCGTCGATACAAATGATGTTCTCGATCGCAAAACAGATGTGGAAGAAGCGATGAAAAAAGTTATTTCTGATAAAGGACTAAGTATGTTTGTTTTAGTTATCACAGACATTTTAGCAAACGATTCAGTAGTTGTTGCCGCTGGAGATCAGACTGACGCTGTTGAGAAAGCGTTCAATGTAAAGTTAGATGACAACCAAGCGACACTAGAAGGCGTCGTGTCTCGGAAAAAGCAAATCGTCCCTCAATTAACGAGCGCATTATCTTAATAGATGAAAAAACAAGGTGGACATAGTCTATCTTGTTTTTTTGTTCCCGAAAGAAGGGGCTTCCTATCGAAAGTGTCGAATATGTTATTGAAGGAGTGGATGTAGAGATGAAAGCATTGGAAGGAAAGTTAGCTCTAGTTACAGGCGTAAGCCGAACGGGAGGGATCGGCGCGGCTATATGCAGAGAATTTGCCCGAAACGGTGCAGATATTTTGTTTACATACTGGACGAATTACGATGACACTATGCCCTGGGGAGTGGGACAAGACGAACCTTCAACGATTAAACAAGAAATGGAATCATTCGGGGTAAAGTGTGAAATGGTGGAACTAGATTTAACTGAGACGAAATCGATTGACGTATTATATGATTTTTCCAAAGATCGTTTCGGGTCATCCCCGGACATTCTTGTGAACAATGCTTGCTTCTCAGTAAACGATAATATCGATACGATTACAGCTGAAAAACTAGATCAACATTACGTTATTAATGTACGAGCTGTGACGTTGTTAACTCAAAAATTTGTTCAGTCATTTTCAAAAAATGAAGGGAGAATTATCAATATTACTACCGGTTGGTCGAGAGGACAAATGCCAGAAGAGCTGTCGTATGTGTTGACGAAATCGTCGGTTGAAACGCTGACTTACACGTTATCTTCGTCTTTGGCGGCTAAGGGAATTACGATCAATGCGATAAACCCTGGACCGACTAATTCTGGCTGGATGAACGACGAAGTCAAAAAAGAATTGCTACCAAGGTTTCCGACAGGCCGTCTTGGAGAACCTTCAGACGCAGCTAAACTAGCACTATTCCTCGCTAGTGAACAATCGGCGTGGATTACTGGTCAAGTTCTCCATTCGGAAGGTGGCTTTAAAAATGGGGACGATTAGAGAAGTAATTTCCAAGCAAATGATGGAAATATATACGAGCGACTCTTTTACGAGGAGCACTCGAGAGTTTTTACTGAAAAAAGCATTTATCGACACTTTTTCTAGCAGGACGTGAGAATTTTTACCGATAAACTCTTTTATTGACTCATTTTCTAGCGGCGCTCGAAAATTTCTACCGATAAAAGCATTTATCGACTCTTTTTCTATCTTATACCCGCAATTTTCTACCGATATGCTGAAAACTCACGAGGCCATTCACGAAACCTAATCTCCTATTCTCAAATGACAAATCAAAGTGTATTCCAAGAACATAAAAGGCGAGCAGATCGGAAAATTCACGACCTGCTCGCCCAGTGAGAGCTTATCTCTCCATTTGCTCCATCCAATCAGTGATGCTAGGAACTTGAAGAAGATTTTTGTGTTCTGTTTTATGAGGATGCTCAGAAATATAGACAGCTTGCATGCCCAATAATAACGCTGGAGCAATTTCATTTAAGAAGTTGTCGCCGACAGAGACAAGTCGATCATATGGAAGATCGTAAATACCTTGTAGCTCCTTGAAAAATTCCTTCGTACGGGAAGGTTTCTTTGCCGATGAGATCACATGGTCAAAAACATTTGTTAAATTTAGCTCGTGAAGCAGACGAAGAACATCTTCTTTATCACTGTTCGTCATTAAAAGAATGTGATCCGTTTTTTGCACATGTAAGAGAAACTCTCGAAGACCTGGGATGGCATCTAAGCTAAACTGGTCACTGACCATATATTCTTTCGTTTGCATATAACGTGGGTGACAATTTTCTACACCGTAATGCTTGGCGCTAGCAAATGGAAGCCACCAACCATCCCCGATAGCAACTAATTCTTCAAAATCAAACTGAACCGGTTTGTTTCCATAAATGCTTTCGATATTTTCTACTTTTTGACCATTCCACTTGTGAGCTTCCACAACAGTAAGCGTAATCGGGTCCACAGTGACAGCTAGGTCTCGTTTCACGTCATATGCTTTGCCGATGGCTACCACATGATCTCCAGCTTTCATTTTCTCATAGTCTTCCATGAACGAAGAACGTTTACTTAGGGGGACATCATTCATAAGCAACTGAGCATAATAATCAAAGTGATCTTTCCCCTCGTAAAGGGTTCCATCTAAATCAAATATGTATAATTTCTTCATTTCGTGTCTCAGTCCTTTCACGGTTTAAAGCGCAGAACGCAATTCCAGAAAATGTTCCCATCCTATTTTTTCGTACGAATATAGTTGGATCGAATGGAGTGGTGTAACTCCTTCTTGGCAGTTAATACTGAGGATGGATGGAACACATCGATTTGTTCACCATCCACCGTAGTGATGTGAATCCCTTGTTCTTTCAACAAGACATAAGCAGCTCCAAAGTCCCATGGACCAAGTCCGATGAAAATCGCTCCATCTAATCGACCGACTGCTACGTTTGCCAGTTCAAGTGCGGCAGACCCGAGGCACCGAAAACCACGAATATCTGTTGCCATCTTTTGAAGAGGTTGTTCATGAAGATACTCATTTGGAGCTAACCATAAATGATTCATACTAATCAAGGCTTGTTCAGAAGTCGGAGCCATTGTGGAAGGCTTTATAAATTCATCGTCTATGAAGACCCCATTACCTTTAAGTGTGTGAAACAATTGATCAGCCATTGGATCGTATACAACCCCAACAATAGGCTGCCCTCGATCAAATACACCGACAGAGATGCAAAAGTTACGTTTATTATGAACGAAATTGGTCGTTCCATCGATCGGATCCACTAGCCAGACTATTTCATTATGGGGATCATAATCAGCTTGATTAGATGCCACCCCTTCCTCTCCTAATAGAAAATGATGTGGAAAGGTTTCATTAATTTTATTGGCGAAAAAGGCTTCAATCTCCTTATCTTTTTCTGTAACAAGGTCAGCGGCAGATGTCTTATATTCTACCGTGATTTCTTGTGAGACAGCCTCTCTTAATATTTCCCCGGCTTCATAAGCCCACTCTTTAGTTAAGCGGTAAATTTCTTGATACTCCATAAATCATACCCCTTTTTATAAAAATAGAGATGAGGTCCACTAACGGGTCCTCATCTTCTCATGTTTCCATACGAGTCAGGCTCGTGAATTTTCTTGAGTTTATACGAGTTTTTTGCGGATTTTCCCACTAATTAAATCAATAATACTAACGAAAACGACTACGACGATCAAGATCATCCCCACGTCTTCCCAGTTTCGCTGGTAGGTAGCTAAAATTAGTGGGGCACCAATACCCCCAGCGCCGACAATACCTAATACTGTCGAGGCACGGACATCAATTTCAAACCGATAAATCGAATAAGATGAAAATTCAGGTAAAACTTGCGGAAGGACTCCGTACCACATTGCTTGGATTCTGTTTCCACCGCTTGCTTTAATCGCGTCCACATTGCTTGTATCGATGGATTCAATCACTTCTGCATACAATTTCCCTAACATTCCTATTGAATTGATACTAATGGCAAGCACACCAGCGTAAGGCCCGATTCCGACAGCGGCTACAAAGATGATCGCAAAGATGAGCTCTGGTACTGCACGTATTCCGTTTAAGAGAGCTTTCCCAAAGTATGAAAATCGTTTCGTCATGTTACGTGCAGCAAGAAAACCAACCGGAATGGCCAAAATCGTTGCTACCGTCACACCGGCATAGGCAATGAAGATAGTCTCCATCATAAACCCAATATAGACCGGGAATTGAACGATATAGTCCATATCTGTTAAAGGAACGATGAAGATTCGTCTTAAAGTTTCTAAAGGGGAGGCAGACGATCCTGAAACGGAAAAGGATGTCGTAGAAAATGCAACAATGTAAAAAGCACTTAAGATCAACAAGGTAGTGTAAAAATAAACTTTAAATTTTTTGGTTTTTGCTTTACGTAAGGATACTTTTGGTTGTGTACTCATTATTCTAATCGCTCCCTTACGCGATTACTGATTAAGTCAATGATTGTAATCGTCAAAAATGTCATAAAGATGATCGTTGCCACGTTATCGTAATTAAACATACTTAATTGCTGACGAAGAATGATCCCGATACCACCAGCACCAACAAAACCAAGAACAACGGAGGCTTTCACGTTGATTTCTAGCACGTATAGAGAATAAGAAGCAAATTGAGGCAAGATTTGTGGCATAACGCCAAATGTGATCACTTGGAATACATTTCCTCCTGAGGCTCTAATGGCTTCCACTGGACCTGGATCTATTGCTTCAATCGTTTCACTGACTAATTTCGCTAAGATTCCAAGTGAAAAGACAAATAACGCGAGAATACCTGAAACAGCACCAATACCTACGAGAGCGACAAACAACACAGCAAGGATGATCTCAGGGATCGTCCGTAACAAGTTAAGAAAATTACGGATAAATTGATAAAAATAAGAATTTTGGTTGATGTTACTGGCTGCTAAAAAGCTCATCGGTAAAGCAAAAATGGCTGCTAATGTTGTACTGAAAAGAGCCATATTCCATGTTTCTAATAAACTCATAGCAACACGAGGCAGGTAACTCCAGTTTGGAGGCCACAAGTCATCCACTACGAAGTAAAACATGATGGGCAACCCTTCAATAACCCGGTCAGGAAACGCTTGCGTTTGATAAGCAGCAAGAATATATAATCCTACAACGAGAAATAGTGCTGATCCTAAGTACCATTTGAACCCTTTAGGAGTGAGAGGATGGCGCTTTTGTGCGGATGGTTGAACGATATCCTTGTTCGACATTAGCTCTCATCTCCTCCGAGAAGATCATCTTCTTTGATCGGACGACCGTAAATTTCTTCAAAAGTCTTATCTGTTACCTGATCGATTGGTCCGTCGAAGACCACTTCACCATCACGCAAACCAATAATTCGATCAGCATACTCTTGAGCCATATCGATAAAGTGAAGATTGACAAGGGTAGTTAAGTTGTCTTCCTTACTTACTCGACGTAGGTCTTTCATGACTTTATGAGATGTTGGAGGATCCAAACTTGCTACGGGTTCATCTGCTAAAATGACTTTAGGTTGCTGGGTGAGCACACGTGCAATACTTACACGCTGCTGCTGACCGCCACTAAGCTGATCTGCTCGTACATAGGCTTTTTCCTGAATGCCAACTCGTTCAAGGTTTGACATGCCTAATTGTAGATCTTCTTGGGGGAATAATCCCAGCATGCTGCGAAGAGTACCTGTATGACCTAGTCGACCAGCCATGACATTGCGAAGCACAGACATACGTTTTACTAGGTTGTAACTTTGGAAGATCATACCGACTTCCGTTCGTAATTTTCTTAGCTGTTTTTCTTTAAAAGAGAGTATATCTTGATCGTCTAATAGTAATTCGCCTTCAGTAGGAGTTACCATACGATTTATGCTTCTAATTAACGTCGATTTTCCAGCACCGGACATTCCAACGACAACGACAAACTCACCGTCATTGATTTTGAGATTAATATTTTTTAAACCTTGGTGCCCGTTAGGATAGACTAACGATACATTCTTAAATTCGATCAATCTGGTCACCTTCCCACTATGTAACTTTTATCATTTAGAATACTTTCAGCCCGGAAACACAAAAGAAGAAGGGACTGTCGGCAACTGTGAATACCACTCTCAGTGACGACAGACACCTTCTATTATAGATAAAAACGTTTTAAAAAAGTTTAATTAGGTTATTTATTAGTTAGAAAGGTCGTCTTCGAACTCAGCGAATACGTCTCTAACAATGTCATAATCAGAGGATTCAGCGATGGCAACGCCGTCCCAAGTATAAATTTCATGCATGACTTCAAGCATTTCTTCATTTTCGTTTAGGCTCATAAATGCCTCTGTAATTTCTTCTTTAAGGGCATCAGATAATTCACTTCTTACAGAGATTGTGTCGTTAGGAATCTCATCTGTATAGCCGATGACGCGAAGATCATCATGGATGTCTGGGAATTCGTCAGCTAATGTATCACGTGCATCTTCAAAAGTAGTTGCAAAGTCAGCTTGACCGTCAAGCAGTTGCATCATTGCATTGTCGTGACCACCAACACTTAATTGTTCGAAGTGGTTTTCTAAGTTTTCAATGCCCATGTCCATCAATTGTTTTGCTGGGAAGAGATAACCAGAAGTTGAAAGGGTATCTGGAAAAGCCCAAACTAAACCTTCTTCTTCTAACAAATCATCTATGTCTTCTAAGTGAGAGTCAGCCGGTACTGTATATTGAGCCACGTATGAGTCACTATCATTACGAATAGACTTTAAAATAACTTCTACGTCTGCACGATCTTCAGCTTGTACAAAACCGAATGGATTAAGGAAACCGATGTCAACTTGTTGAGTTCTCATTGCTTCAATCAAGCCACTGAAGTCAACCATAACTTCTGCTCGAACGTCCACACCTAGTTCTTCAGAAAGGAATTGTTCTAATGGTTCAGCAGTAGTAGCTATTTCAGACGCGTCCTGGGACGGAATGAAGCCCATAACTAGCTCGTCCACGTCATCTGTAGCGGATGCTTCGTTATTGTTATCGTCGTTGTTGTCCTCTACAGCATTGTCATTACCGCCTGTGTTGTTGACATTCGTACTATTATTCTCGTTGTCCCCATTACCACAAGCAACTAAAGCTGACATAACCCCACCTAAAACTAATGCATAACCCATACGTTTCATAAGCTTAAACCCTCCACTTTTTATATAAATTATTTTTTAGAAAGCATCATCATAATTTTGTCGATTATGTGTCCTTCCATGTAAAATTATTGTTGATTGAGAGACTAAAGTCAACTAAATTTACGAAAAATTTACATAGTTTAAGAGAAATCGAAAACTGTATTTTCAGATATATTTTAAAAAAGCTCTAGAGAAGGCTTCTCTAAAGCTTTTTAAATAATATATAATGAATATTTTATTGGAAAAAATAGTGTCATATTATTTGCCATTTTACTTTAAATATCACCATATTTTTCGTATCGCTTCTCTAGGTAATTCTGAAGCACGGTCATGACTGAACAAATTCCCCAGTAAATCAGCGCCACTAAGATAAACATCGTCATATAGTCCATCTCTCGTCCGGCGACAATTCGGGACATTTGGAATATTTCCGGAACAGTAATCATTGCCGCCAAAGAAGACGCTTTGATCAAGTCCAGCAAGACGTTTGTTAAAGGCGGAACGGCAATCCGGGACGCTTGTGGTAATACAATGCGCCGCATCATAAGCCAATAGGAAAATCCGAGAGATTGAGCGGACTCCCACTGGCCTCTTGGTACTGCTGAAATCGCCGAACGGTTAATTTCGGCCATGTAAGCGGCACTATTTAAACTGAAACCGATCACAGCAGCTGTAACCGCGTTGAATTCAACCCCAATGAACGGAAATCCGAAATAAAGCAAGAATAGGATGATCAGAATGGGAACTCCCCGCATGAACGAGATATACAGTCTTGCAGGCCAACGAAACCAAACCTTTTCAGATGCTCGGGCAATCGCTAGAAACAAACTGATCACAAGACCAATCACCATACTGACTAGCGAGATGAAAAGGGTGTACCATATCCCCTGCATGATATAAGGAAAGGACTCGATCGCTAATTGAATATCAAAGATGTATTCCCACTGAATATCTCCCATCGTGATTCTCCTTTACTCTTCGTCTGCAAAATCGATGTCTGGCTCTTCAGACACGTCTTGACCGCCAAAGAATTGTTCAGACAGTTCCTGAATGGTGCCGTCTTCAAGCATCTCATTGATGACTTCGTTTAGATTTTCTTGAAGTTCTGTGTTGTCTAGATTCATGATCATCGCCTGATTATTAGGGTGATAAAATAAATCAGGATGGATGGCCACATCAATTTCAGGAAGGGCTTCAATAGCCAGTGATTGTAAGTAATAGTCGTTCATAACGACGTCGAGACGTCCGTTTTCAATGTCGCGAAGGTACGTATCATTGGTCACATTTTCGTAAGTAACCCCTTCAGCTCCGTACTCTTCGGCGATTTGCATGTAAATCGTTGTTGCCGCTCCACCATGACGTTTTCCATCAAGATCTTCAAGAGTATCAATCCCTGAAAAATCATCTGGACGAACGATCATCGAGCCATAAGAGAATTTGTAAGGATCCGTAAACAAGAAGCGCTCTTCACGATCTTCGTTAATATCAATATCGTTGACGGCGATATCTACTTGTCCATTATTAATTGACGTGAGCATACCGTCAAAGCCCATTTCAGTAAACTCTGCTTCAAGACCTAAACGGTCCGCGGCTTCACGAGTGACTTCAACTTCAAATCCTGTTAATTCGTCTGTCTCATCAGAATGGAATGATGTTGGATAGAGCGTTCCAGAAGTAGCTACCTCCAACACCCCTTCTTCTTGAATTTCATCCCAACGAGTAGGTTCGTCATTTTCCCCAGCTTGTTCGTTATTTTCGTTGTTTCCACACGCCGTAAGTATAAATGTCATCGAAAGAACGGATAGTAGAAACGTCCCTCGAATATGCTTTGCTAAAAAATTCATGATATGATGTTCCTCCTCTTAAAATATAGGCTTTAGTGCATAAAAAACATAGCATGTAACTTGGGATTGAAGCAATAACAATGCTCAAAAGGAGAATAGTAAAAATGTTTTGTTAATTTAGCGATTAAACAAAAGTTAAAAAAATATTATACAAACATGTTAAGTTTGATATAATATTGGGTATATAACGATATCGAGTCATTTCAAAAATCAGGAAAGGTTTGATGAGTAAAGGAGAATAGACAAAGCATGAGCCGTAAAAAAACGATAGACCAAGCGCAGTTATTCCATGAAACTGAACAGCTTATATTAGAGTCAGGATATGCAGGTTTTCATTTCAAAGCCCTTTCTGAAAAGATGGGGGTCGCCAGAAGTACGATCTACAATTATTACACAAAGAAAGAAGAACTGATCACTGCGTATATGGTTCATCTCCTTGAGAAAGTAGTAGAGAACATGGGACAGGCAGAGATGGAAGAACAGCCAGTAAAATATTTGATTCATCTTTGGTCTAGGTATGCTCATATGCACCAAATGCTTCAAATTATGCCCTATATAGATCAACATGCCACGCCTCAAGTGCAAGAAAATATTAAGAAAATGTTTGCGATGTTTACGGAAATGAAACTAAAGATTGAACGTACTTTGGTGAAAGGTCAGGAACGAGGAGAGCTTCGTACTGATATTCAAATGAAGACGATGGTGGGTTTAGTGATGGCGACCATTCAAGTTCCCATCAATCATACAAGCCAGAGTCAATGGGTGGAAGAAGTCTATCAATTATTAATGACAGGTTTAAAAAACTAACTTTTTTTTGAATGAAAATGACACAAGTGTCATAAATGAGGAGGGGACAGCATGTTCCAAGCAATTATACGAAGTCCTAAAATTACGATGATGTTTGTTTTTATCCTAGTGGTGGTGGGAGTATTAACGTTATTTCAATTACCGCAGCGGGAGATTCCTGAATTTTCATTTGATATTGGGAACGTGTCCACGGCCTATCCAGGCGGAACACCTGAAGAAGTAGAACAGCAAGTGACGATTCCATTAGAGAATGCAATCGAGAACATTGATGGGATTAGTGACATGAATTCCGTTTCTACATCAGGATTTTCCAACATAACGATTGAGTTGGATGATGGAGCAGATAAAAATGACGTTTTCACAGAGATTCAACAAGCCGTTTCTCGCGCTGAAAGTGAGCTGCCAGATCAAGCGGTCACACCTGATTTCTCACAAGCAGCAGGTTTAGGTGCATTATCTAGCTATCATATTTTATATGAGGACCGAGAAGAATTGTATGAAATAAAAGATATCCTCCATGACTGGCAAGACGAAGTGGAGTCGATCCAAGGGGTAGATAGCACAGTAGTAAAAGGTTTTCCAGACCAACATTTCCTCATTGATGTAGATTCAGAAGAGATGTTTAGTAATGGATTGCAATTTCCCGACGTCATTCAAGCGATCGAGGAAGAACTTAACACTCAACCTTTAGGGATTCAGCAAGTAGATAATCAGAATGTCCAATTGGCTCTTATGACATTGGAGGAAGAAGAGGAGATTGGCTCTATTTTCGTTGGGTTGGATCCTGAAGATAACCCGGTGTACCTAGAAGATATAGCAGAAGTAGGAAGAACGACTGACACACCTGAAGACTTAATTACTTATGAAGGAGAGCCGGCGGTGTCATTTACCGTCATTCCTGGAAGTGGTGTCAATATTCCTGATCTTCATGACCGCGTAGATGAAAGGGTCATGAGTTTAGCAGAAGAACTCCCTGCTGAGATGGAATTAGATTTATTTTATACACAAAAAACGATCGTCGACGAGATCTTCGGAGACTTAGCGTTATCATTTGCGTTAGCTGCTTTATCAGTCGTTGTCGTGACACTTCTCGGACTGAATGTGTCCTCAGCAGTTATTGTCGCGCTCGCAATCCCGACAGCTGTTTTAATAGGGTTAATTCCATTGCCATTTTTCGATGTAGATTTAAATCAGATCTCGATCATTGGAATGATTATCGCATTGGGGATCTTAGTGGATGATGCGATTGTCGTGGGAGACAATATCCGGAATAAATACCGAGAAGGGTTGTCTCCATTAGAAGGAGCTCTTGTAGGAAGTAAAGAAGTTCGCGTATCGATTATCACGTCGACGTTGACGATCGTATTTACCTTTTTACCGCTTGTATTTATTTCCGGGGGCAATGGTGACTTCATCCGTGCGTTGCCAACCGTGTTAATTATGACAATTTTAGCATCTACCATCGTAGCGTTAACTTTTGTTCCCATTTTCTTAGCATGGCGTCAGAAGAAGCAAGTGCGTAAAAAGAACAAGTCTAGGCGTGCTCCTAAGGATGGGGTATTCGGTAAACAGTTTGACTCTTTATCCAATTGGTACAGTGATTCCATCTTGCGTCGTGTCGTTCGTCATCCGTGGAAAGTAGCCATTGTGGGGTTTGTTTTGACAACGAGTTTCTATGGCTTGATTCCCTTTATTCCTGTGGAATTTTTCCCATCCACCGACAGGCAAGAGGTTACTGTTGAAGTGAGAATGCCAGCTGGAACCACCATTGAAGAGACTGAAACCACGTTGCAAGACATGAGAGACTTTGTTTTATCAGAAGATGAATATATTTTTGAGACGGCGATATATGCCGGGGAAGGTCTCCCACCGTTATTCGGTGACGGGATCTCAAACAGTAGTGAGGAAACGGGGAACTTATTGCTGCGTGTGGATCGCGAACAGCAATCAGCCGTGGAAACAATCTCTCGATGGACAGAACCATTACAAGAAGAATTTTCAGAAGCTGAGATAGAACTGACGACAATTGAATCAGGACCGCCGGTAGGTGCGCCTATTGCCATCAAACTTCAAGGACCTGAAGTGGAAACGTTGATTGATCTTAGTAATGAACTTCAGGAACGCATTGGTGAATTGCCTGAAAGTGGCACGGTACTAGATGATATGGGTCCACTCCGTCCCACTGTCGTTTATGAACCGATTCGTGAGGAACTAGAGGAAAATGGCATTACGATGAATCAGATTAGTGAACAAATTGGTTTGCGAACGGACGGTATTCCGTTAATGACCTTCCGAACCGCGCAAGATGCTATTGATCTTCAACTAGCGTTAGACAAAGTAGGAGAAAACGAAGAATTAGACTTGTCTGATATTGTTTTACCAAGCCAAGCAGGTGGAGATGACGCTGGAGGACCGCCTGAATTGATTGAATTGGACACCTTATTAGAGGCGTCAGAAGGGGAAGAAATTCCTCAAATATTACGTGAAGACGGCGTTCGAACAATTACCGTGAGAGTGTTTCCTTCCAATGATAATGATGACGTGTTGGAATCTGAGATTGAAGCGATAACAGATGATGTTCGTGAATCTGTCAGCAGTGATTACACAGTGAGTCTTGGGGGCGAAACTGAAGCAAGAACTGATTTCATTCTTGAACTGTTTACCCTGTTCTTAGTTGTCTTGTTCTTGATCTATATTGTCATGGCGATCCAATTTAACTCTTTATCCATTCCGTTTTTGGTCATGAGTACCGTTCATATTGCAGGAGCAGGAGCGGTTATTGGATTGTTTTTGACTCAGACAGGGCTAGGTTTCATGGCATTAATGGGCATCGTTTCCTTGGCAGGGATTGTCGTAAGGAATTCGATTGTACTTCTCGACTTTATAAAGCAACGACGAGCCGAGGGAATGTCGATAGAAGATTCTGTAGTAGAGGCAGGACGAGTTCGATTACGACCGATCCTACTAACTGCTTTTACGGCGATTGGAGCGTTAACGCCCGTAGCCTTTAGTGGCGATGTATTGTTTGTGCCACTTGCTATCTCGATTATATCCGGATTACTGTTTTCAGCAGTACTGACGGTCGTGATCGTGCCAGCGGTTTATACAGCATTTGCAACGAAATTTGTTAAATAAAGAGTGTTAATTGATTTCCCCACCTGAAAATGGTGGGGATTTTTATAATATTTGAATAGGCTGGAGGAAGAAGGGATGTAGTGAAATATTTTGCTGTTAAGGTAGTTAAACGGCATTTTTCATCTATTTGATTGATTGCCATCCTGTAAAGGTAAGGAGTCCGAACGGTGAAAGTTATAGGGTGTAATTGCTTTAGATTTATCTCAAAGGAGAGATATTTAAATTCTTTAATATAACCATAGGAAGCTCAGAAACGAAGTTTCACCACAATTACCTTGTAAATTTACTAGGGTGTAACCGCGTACTTAAGAAAAGTGTGTTAAGATAAAATCTGCTTTAAATTTATCATTAATATATATAGATTCATCATGGTTAAAAAGGGGTTTGTTTATGGATTTAATTGATATTTTGCAATATATTTTTCTCGGAATAGTCCAAGGGGCCACAGAGCCTCTTCCTGTTTCTTCCAGTGGTCATTTAAGGATTGTTTCCTACTTTTTTGGGATCGATGTTCCTGATTTACATTTTGAGGTTTTTCTAAATGGAGCCTCGTTACTTGCGGTGTTTATTGTATATAAAACGGATTTATTAGACATGATCAGGGATACGTTAAACCACGTAAGAAAACCGTCAGATAAAACGAAAACTTCCTTCCGGTTGGCTTTGTTATTAATTGTTGGAACGATACCTGCCGTGGTTGTGGGAGGGCTCTTCAGAGATTTTATTGGGGGAGAGTTAACAGGCATCTATTATGTAGCGATTGCGCTGATGATTACGGCGACGGCCTTATGGCTGATTCGGAACTTGAAAGGTCATAAAAACGATGATGGAATTACCTATGCTGACGCCATTATTGTTGGACTGGCTCAAACATTAGCCTTGGCTCCTGGAATCAGCAGATCCGGAGCTACTGTAGTAGCGGCTCTTGCTAGAAAAGTAGAGGCTGAAACAGCCCTTAAATTCTCTTTCTTCTTATCTATTCCGGTTAGCTTAGGGAGTTTAGTCTTAGAAACGTCAACGATTGTAGAAACAGTTGTGTCCAATGATTTCTTAGGTTTGTATATCATCGCCTTTGTGTCCTCATTGATTGTTTCGGTTTTTGCCATTAAAGTATTTATTGATGTGGTGGCACGGGGTAAATTATTATACTTTGCAATTTATTGCTTCACTGTGTCTATTTTATTATTTATATTCGGATAAATTAGAAAGGGTCGACTAATCAAAGTCGGCCCTTTCTTATGAATTCATTAGTTATAATTTACCTAGCAACGATTTTATATTGGCCCACTTTTGGAATAATACTGGCTAATTCTTGGTCTGGATATTTTTTTTCTAAGTCATGAATTTTTTTGAAATCTTCTCCACGAACCCATTCTAAATAGCTTTCTTTTGATTCGAATAATAGTTGAACAGTGATTTCACCGGCATTTTTGTCGTTTTGCAAAAGAAAGAAGTCAACAAAGCCTGGCGCTTCGTCAACGATTTTCGAACGGTTTTTGTATATGTCTATGACTTCATCTGCTTTTTCTGGCGGTACATCAAACGTTGAGAACACAGTATACAAAAGGAACACCTCATTTATTCTCGAATTAGTTGTTTACACTATATCATAAGGGGAAATTCAGATTAGCAATCTAGTAGCTAATACACTATGATAAAAAGCTGTCTTCACTATAAACCAAGAGGAAGATCATAAATACGTTAACATAGCAGTAGCAACTGTAAAGTAAATCATTAATCCGACAATATCATTGACGGTGGTGATAAATGGACCAGATGCGATGGCGGGATCTAGTTTTAGTTTGTTTATAATCAACGGTACAACGGTACCAATGACGGTAGCCATACTCAAAGATAAAAAGATGGAGAGCCCCACGATAAAGGCTAAAAAATAACTTCCGTGCATGAATGGAATAATAATGAGTAAAACCACCGAACAAATAGTTCCTAATAAAATCCCTGTGCTAAATTCACGAAGAATCATTTTGCCGAGGCCTTTTTTCTCTAAGGTCCCTAAAGCAAGTGAACGGACAGCTACAGCCAGGGATTGCGTCCCTGCATTTCCGGCAGAGCCCATAATCAACGGGATAAATCCAGCCAATAATACGACAGCTTCCAATGTTTTTTCGAATTGGGCAATAATATTTGCTGAAATCATCCCAAAAAACATCAATAGAATAATCCATGGTGCTCGTTTTTTGGCTGCGTTAAAGGGAGTAATCTTCAAATCAGTCGCACCGCGTGAAGCGGCAAATTCATCTAAGTCTTCTGATGCTTCTTCGTCCATAACATCGAGAATATCATCAACTGTAATAATACCAACGAGTTTTTTCTGCTCTGTAATAACAGGTACGGCTAGGAAATCATATTTTTTAAATAGTGCGGCGACATCCTCTTGGTCTTCGCCCGTTTTAACCGACACAACGCGAGTGCTCATAATATCTTTCACGTATGAGTCAGGTTCGGCGGTGATTAAATCTCGTAATGATGCAACACCTACTAATTCGTGGTTGTCGTTTACTACATATAAATAATAGATCGTTTCTGCGTCCGGCCCCTCATGTCTCAGAAGATCGATTACCTCTCGAATGGTAGAAGAGGCAGTTAAATTAACGAAGTCTTTCGTCATGATTGATCCGGCTGTTTCTTCTTCGTAACTAAGGAGCTCTTTAATGTCCTTGGCTTCTTCTTCTTCTAAGCCATCGATAATGGCATAAGCTCTTGTTTGATGAATTTCAGCTAGAAAGTCAGCGGCGTCGTCAGTTGACATATGAGAAATCACATCTTGTGCGTAATGTTCATTTAGTTCTTGCAAAAACTCTTTTTGATCTTCTAATTCCAACTCTTCAAAGATTTCAGCGTACTCATCTGGCGAAAGAAATTCATAAATCTTTTTACGTTGAGTTTCACTCATGCTTAAATAGACATCTAATTGATCTTGAGGATGTAATTCAAAGAATAATTGCCGGAATTGCTGGATATTTTCAGAATCTAATGATTTTAAAACGGATTCAGCGTACTGATCACGGTTTTGTTCTGTTAATTTCACCATGGCTAGAGCCTCCTTTAAGAGGGAAGCACCATGTATCCAAAAGAGCATGCGAATGGTGTCCCTTTATTAGTTAATTTTACTTTTTTCACATTGTTAAACCTGGGATCGGGAGCCGAGTCCATTCCGCATCACTCCTTTCTATGATTTCACCATTGCTAGGTGGCATTGTTTAAAAATAAAAAACACCTTCATTGTGAATGAAGGTGTGAAAGACCAAATTAAACAAGCCATAATGAACTAGCATCATGCTTCTGCCTCCATTCGTAGAGCTTTAGCACTGTATGGCATAGGACAACGTCCAGCTACGTTAGATATCACCTTATGTCGATGATTTCTGTTGACCCATTGGCGTCTTTGGACGTTTTTGGGCAGTAGCGTGTCTCCATACAGGAGCCTCACCTAACGAGGAATTATTTATTTCTTTCACGAGAAGTATAAATCGTAAAGGTAGGATATGTCAACACGGTACGAAAAATTAACCTTTTCGTTTTTCCTTCTTATAATGTAGAATATAAATTGAAATTCAAAGGTAAAGAGGGAAACTATATGAACTTAAATAAACTTTATGAAGAATTAATAAAGATCTGCCCGCAAGATATCGTTTTAAGAAACGAACCGATGAGCCACCATACTCTGACGAAAATAGGTGGCAAAGCAGATCTGTTTGTCTTACCAGAAACGTATGAACAAGTAGCGGTGATCGTTCGATTGAAAAATGAATACGAGATCCCATTTATGCTTCTTGGAAATGGATCGAACATGATTGTTCGTGATGGCGGTGTAAGAGGACTCGTCATGCATATGAAAAACTTAACGGACATCACTGTTACAGGAGAAAAGGTCAAAGCTCAAGGTGGAGCAGATATTAAAGAAGCTTCGCAGATCGCCTTAAATCACCGATTATCAGGGTTAGAGTTTGCCTGTGGCATTCCCGGTTCCATTGGAGGTGCTATGGTGATGAATGCTGGCGCCTACGGTGGAGAAGTGAAAGATGTCATTGATCATGTCATTGCCGTGAGTGAGGATGGCGAATTGCTTACACTCAAGAAAGAAGAGCTCGGACTTGATTACCGAACAAGCATTATTGGAAAAAAGAACATGATTGTCTTGGAAGCAGTATTTCATCTTCAATCAGCTGAGCAAATAGAAATCAAAGAAAAAATGGATGATCTTACGTTTCAAAGGGAATCAAAGCAACCTTTAGAATATCCATCAGTAGGAAGTGTCTTCAAGCGACCACCAGGATACTTCGCAGGAAAGCTGATTCAAGACAGTGGACTGCAAGGAAAAGGAGTCGGTGGGGCAGAAGTATCCACGAAACACGCAGGCTTTATAGTAAATAAAAACGATGCTACCGCCACAGACTATATTGCTACAATCGATATGGTTCGAAAAACAGTGAAAGATAATTTTGGCGTAGAATTAGAATTGGAAGCCAAAATCGTCGGTGAAGATTTACGTAATGATTAATACTGTTTGTAAGCTGGTTCTCTTTAAAGGGGGCCAGTTTTTCATGTTTTGAAACTATAAATTTTTGTGCTGTCGATAAGGTGGGAGGAGTAGTTGCACCGTATAGAAAGGCATTTAATTCATATAGAAACGACGTTACATCGTATAGAGTGGGAGTTATATCGTATAGCGGATGTATTCGTTCATTTAACAATATTCGACGAATTTCGCAACTATTCTTGAGGTACTTCCTTGATTAATTTTTATATTCCAGCATTAAGGAGTTTTCTATTCTGCTCGGTGACGCTTGTTTCTCGTATAAACGAGATTCTTCCAAGGAGATCTTAAATAGATTCAGTATACTTCTAGAAAAAAATTAAGTCTTCTCACCGATTGATCCTATGGGCGGAACCTGTTAAAATATAAACAACTAATTATATAACTGATTTATTATATAACCGTTCATACAAGGAGGTGGAGTTAGATGGAAACGACGAAAAAACACTCATTAGTGGAACAGGCTCTTTTATTTAAAATGATGAATGATGAAAACCGACTGAAAATTCTATTATATCTATATGAAGAAGAGCTTTGCGTCTGTAATCTGATTGATTTGCTTAATATGAGTCAACCGGCAGTAAGTCAGCATTTGAAAAAACTTCGCCAAGCGTCAATTATCCAGATCCGTAGTCAAGGCCAATGGAAATTTTACAGACTGAATGAAGAGTATACTCATCTAGAATTATTGAACAAAATTTTAGCTGAGTTGCCATCGATGAAACATGAAGTAGATGGACTTAATTCAAATGGGAGACGAGTCTTTTGCACAACGATTCCTACTAAATAGACGAAAAGGATGATGATTCATGAACAAAAAAATTGAAATCTTTGATCCTGCCTTATGTTGTCCCACAGGGGTATGCGGCCCAAGTGTAGACCCTGAATTAACTCGAATATCAAGACTTCATCTCCAACTTGTGAATCAAGGATACGATGTGTTGCGTTATAACTTAGCTCAAGAGCCAGATCAATTTGCTAATAATAAACAAGTCAATGAATTGTTGGGAAGCGAAGGACCGGATGCCCTTCCTGCAGTTGTGGTAGATGGGCAGCTTGCTTTTAATGAGCGCTATCCAAGTGTCGACGAATTTGCAGACTGGCTTGGGTTCGATAAAGAAATGGTTAAAGTAAAAGAGCCGAAGAAGAAATTAAATATTACTTTAAAATAGCTTTTAAAATTTCCGAAGCGTTCACAAACTATACGGAATCAATAAAGATATTGTATTAAATAACCGTCCCTTTCATGAGGGGACGGTTATTATTTTTTTAATAGAATATTTGCTTTGCGACACCAGTGAATCATCTGAAACTCTTCTTTCATTGGGAGCATGTGGACTTTTTCTAATACTCTAATTGATGAGTAGTTATCATGACGGCATTGAGCGGTAACGGATCGAACGTGTTTTTGATTGAAAGCCCAGTCAATTAAACCTTCTAGGGCCTCTGTTGCAAAACCATTGTTTTGGTATTGTGGACGAATTCCATATCCAACTTCCAAAGAATCGCGATGATCGGGTTTTCCTTTAAATCCGATATCTCCGACAATATGTTGGTGATTAGCTTGAAGGATCAGCCACGGACCCCATCCATAGAGAGTAGGGTTTTTCTCAAGCTGGTCAAGGTGAGCGGTTATATGAGGGTGAGTATCATAAAGTTCCTTTTGCATCAGGGGAAAAAGGTGGTGAGAGCAGGCAGCTAGGTTAAGACGATTCGTGTGAAGAATTAGCTCCATAAATGAGCTCCTTTCAATTTCTGCCTTACAGCCACCGTAACATATACTGGAAGATATAGATACGTGACCAAGACATTCACTACTAACGTAGGATGACTATTGGTAAAAAATGACGATGTAAGCACCTGTCGTTCGGATCGCTTTAATTCAGGAGAGGAGTGCTACAAAAAAGTGGAAAAGCGCCGCAAATCTAGAGAGGAATGCAACAAAAAAGCGGGAGATCGCCACAAATCGGTTCATAGCAAAATAAAATAGACGACCAAATAATTTGAAAAAGCTATTTCCATTTAAGGAAATAGCTTTTTCTTCATAATGAATTATAAGCGTGGATCGTCTAACAGACGTTCCATTTCTTCTTTATGTCCGGTTTCGTCAGCAATGAAATCTTCCAGTTTTACTACTAGTTCAGTTAGACCTAGAGATTCAGCTTGCTCTTTACGTTGTTCATAGCGTTCGATCGTATCGATTTCAGCTTGTTTCGCTTCAACAAGCATATCTTTCACATCCGTTAATTGCTTAACAGGTGCTGGCGTCGTTGTAGGTGTTCCGCCTAGTGTTTTGATTTTTTCTGATAAGTAGAGAGCGTGACCTGTTTCGTCAACGACTTCCCCTTCAAAGAATGGTTTTAATACTTGCCGGTACAGACCAGAAACCACTGCTGCATTGTAAGTGTACATAATTACTGCTGCATACTCATTTGCTAAATCTTCATTAAGTCCATCAACTAATTCTTTCATTTTTCCGTCCATTTCTAGATCATCCCTTCCTTTTTGAAGAAATATTCTTGTACCCACTTTTTTAGTTTCCCCTTACAGAAGAAATTAAACATGAGATCATATTATTTTTGGTAAATTTATCATTTTTGGGATTTAACACCATTTGCACCATGTAAATATATTTCGC
This sequence comes from Salipaludibacillus keqinensis, assembly GCF_003226325.1. GTDB lineage: Bacteria > Bacillota > Bacilli > Bacillales > Salisediminibacteriaceae > Salipaludibacillus > Salipaludibacillus keqinensis. Next base: position 232,831 of record NZ_PDOD01000005.1, read on the forward strand.
ATTGCACTTTAGAGGGGGCTGATTCTATTTCTGAGCAAGCTCTGATAATTTATTGAAGACGGGCATAGATATAAAAACAGAAGGCAGGTGATCAGGATGCAATTTCTTTCGGCATTATTTATGATTCTTTTTATTAGTTTTGACGGATTTATATGGGGTTGGCTCATCGGTTTCCGCAGGTTGTATTTCCCCCTGGGACACTTTCTCCTACTAACGATCGGTACAGGTCTGATATTGTGGGCCTTTTATCAAGTTGGCTCAGCCTTGGAAGATGTCATCCCTTTTCATTTGTTTAACAAAATATCCGGAATTTTTTTGCTTATTCTTAGCTTGTATCATTTAATTGATGGAAAAGGTTTGTTTAAAAGAGCGATCGCTTTGAAGCTCTTTATTATTATCAATGTAGATAACGTAGGGTTTGGTTTATCAGCAGGATTTGAATCCCTTGGTCGATATTTTCCGCTCATAGCGGGAGCGCAGTTTGGCCTGTTCTTTTTATTAGGTTTGTTTATATCCTATAGAATGTCTTTATACAAGTTTCAGCAAATGGGAGAGCTTCTACCATTTTGCATTTTATTTAGCATGGGGCTGTTTAAATTGTTATTTGGGTGAAGGTGTAAAAACCAGCAAGATATCATCCTGCTGGTTTACAAGTTTATTTAACTGGAGGGCCGAACTTTCCATTACGGAAGTCGCTGAATGCTTGGCGAATTTCTTCTTCTGAGTTCATGACAAAAGGTCCGCCAGTCACCACGTTTTCCTTTAGTGGGACGCCTGAATAGAGAAGAACTTTTGATCGCTCATTCGCTTTAATCACAAGTTCACTTTCTGCCTCTGTTCCATTAGCAGGATAAGTGATTGTTGCCACGCCTGTTTTCGTTAACGTAGTACGATCGTGACCAATTTCCACTTCGCCAGAACGGACAAATAAAAAGGCATTGTGATTTTCAGGAATGATATAGGAATAAACTCCTGGCTCTTTAAAGGATAGCTCGGTCATGATGATTGGAACAAGGCTCTTCATTGGACCAGTTGTGCCTGCGATCTGACCGGCGTAAACTTTAAGAGATCCGTGTTCAAAAGGGGCGACCGGAGCTTCTTCTACAAAGACGTTTTGATAAGATCCTGTCGTATTTTTTAAGTGTTTCGGTAGATTCAGCCACAATTGATGTGTGTGAATCAAGTCATCATCGACCGCTTCTTCGGCATGTCGAGCGCCGGATCCTGCGTTCATATACTGTACATCTCCAGCTTCCAAGATGGAGTGACCTCCGTGGTTATCGGTGTGCTCAAGTCTCCCATCGACGACATACGTAATCGTTTGAAATCCTCGATGGGGATGATCTGAGAACGTTCCTCGTTTAAACCAATCATCCGCCATAACAATAAAAGGATCGAAATCTTTATGACGATCAGGTGGTAAGACCCACCCTTGCTGAACGTGAGGGTAACCAAGTTGGTTATAGTTTACGTACCAAGAATCCTTCACTTCTCGCTGAAACATTTCTGTTTTTCGTTGAGTCATGTTTTTAGCCACCTTATTGAATCAGATTTAAAATCCTTGGGCTACTGCAGCAGTTTCTTGAATACCTTCTTTAATGATGTCTTCTGCTTTATCTGGGAATTGATTATGACCTTCTACAATCACTGTTTCAATATCTTGAATTCCCCAGAAGTTAAGCATATTTGTTACGTAGTTCACAGCCATCTCGTTTTGTTGAGCAGGGCCTTCAGAATAAATACCACCGCGTGCGTTAACGATCGCCACTTTTTTACCATTGAGTAATCCTACAGGACCGTTTTCAGTGTATTTGAACACTTTGCCTGCTTGGGCAAGGTAATCAAAATACGTGTGTAACACAGCGGGTACGGTGAAATTCCATAAAGGAAACGCAAAGACGACTTTATCTGCTGCTAAGAATTGATCCAAGTACTTTGTTACATGAGCAGCTTCTTCTTGCTCTGAGTCAGTTAACGGCATACCTTGACCGGATTTGAACATGCTGGTGATTTTTTCATTTCCGTAATAAGATAAATTTTCTTCAAAGAGATCAAGTTCAGTAATTTGATCTTCTGGATGAGTCTCCTTGTAGTTCTCTAAAAATGTGTTGTAAAGTTGCACACTAACAGATTGATCTGCCGGTCTAGAGTTTGCTTTAATAAATAATACGTTTGCCATAGTAAAAAACCTCCAAATAAATATAGTTATTTTGGTTGTTATAGCAACTGTTCAAGCGCAAAGTTGTTATAGCAACTAAATGGTAATGATCAAATTAGGATAATGAGTGAGTAACATTCAGATTGATTTTTGATAACAAGCGATCTAATTCCGCTAGTTCACCTTCTGTTAATCCTTTACAAACGGTTTGATCAAATTCTTCGGCAATTGGAATCACTTGCTCGCCCAATTCCGTCCCGAAATCAGTCAGGAACAATTTCATAGCTCGGCGATCAGCCGGACAATGACTACGAACAATAAAGCCTTTTTTTTCAAGGTTCCACGCCATTCGCGCAACATTTGTTTTATCCTTATTGAGCTTGGTTACCAGTTGGTTTTGAGTCAAGCCATCCTGTTCCCATAGCAACATCATAATGAGATTTTGCTCGGGCGCGAGATTGAAAGGCTCCAATTTTGACTTAATATAGTTTGTGAGACTTAAATCCGTCTGATGGATTTTGATACTAATATAATCTTGGAATGTTAAGTTCAAACCAATCCCTCATTTACTTATAAATCCTAAAATCACTTACAAAAAGAAAGTATAAAGCATGTGAAGCACCATGTCAAAAACAATGCTTCACTGAAATAGATAATAAAAGATAACACTTAGTCCCCCGATGAAAATCAACATTTCTGTCCAAGTGCCTGTTCGGTAGAGGGCCACTTGAGACCGTTTTTTTGATAAAGGGTATAGGAGGGGAATTCCGCCTACAGAAAAGAAGTCGGCGATAATGTGCAAAGCGATCCCTAATAACAATCCAAGTATGAACTCGTGGGAAAAATGAAACATAGCTGCGATCGTGAGAGTCAAAATTAGACCTGAATGAGTAATGCTTCGGTGACCGAATAACGCTTTGATTATCGTTGAAAGAACGGGTATCCTTCGGCCAATCCACGATCTAGACTCGTCGAGATCAGGGAGAACCGATCCAAGTATGAGACCGGAAACGGCTACTGTGGATGTTACAGACACATCTACTGGGAGCCATTCCCCTAATAAGATGACGCTTGAAAGTGAGGTAGTGATATGGGTGTAGTATCTCATGTTGTTTCCCTTCTAAAAGATATCGAACATTAGTTTATCAAAATTTTATAGACAAGGGAATGGTCATTTAAAGGTGAAAAGGTAAAGCTTATAAAGGGAAAGGGTGGATTAGAACTTCCTATTTTAGCAGTCATAACCCAGATCTTATTATTTAAAAAATAGGGAGTGAAACCAAAAGGAGCCCCGTCTTCTCATCCGTAGAAAGGGAGCGCAAAGCTTCCTTTTACAAGATAGTACATTAGAGTAGAGACCTTTATTGGAGAAAATAATAGATATAACTTCTCATCTAAAACATTAATTAAATTAATTAAAAAAGATTTCATTTGCGATTTTAATCATGTATACTACAAATTAAGAGAGAAAAACCACGTATATATCATTTAATAATTATCTTAATTAAATCAATCGATTAATTTAAACAAGAAAGCGAGTGTGGGCTTGATGCTGAACAAATTAGAAAAATCATTTCAGAAGGTATTTGAAACGAATGAAATACCGCGGACATTCTTGTCGCCGGGAAGAGTGAATTTAATAGGGGAGCACACCGACTACAATGGAGGTTATGTTTTCCCTTGTGCATTAAGTGTAGGGACATATGTGACGATTGTTCCGAGACAAGACCGGAAGCTTCGTTTTTACTCAGAGAATTTCCCTGAACTAGGCGTGATTGAGGCATCTTTAGACCAGTTGGAATTCAAAGAAGAACATGATTGGGCAAACTATCCAAAGGGTGTTATTCACATGTTTCAAGAACAGGGATTAGAGGGTGCGAAAGGCTTTGATGCATACTTCTTCGGGAACATTCCCAATGGAGCAGGGCTTTCATCTTCGGCTTCTATTGAACTAGCCATGGCTATTGCGTGGGACGCACTAAATGACTTTCACATGGAGCGAATTCCGATGGTCCAGTTATGTCAACGGGCAGAAAATGAGTATATTGGTGTGAATTGCGGAATTATGGATCAGTTTGCTATTGGCATGGGTAAGAAAAATCATGCAATCTTACTGGATTGTAATACGTTGGAATACAGTTACGCACCTGTAGAGCTTGAGGGGGTTAAGCTTGTACTGGCCAATACGAATAAGCGACGGGGTTTAGCCGACTCCAAGTATAATGAACGACGAAGCGAGTGCGAAGCGGCATTGACTGATTTGCAAAAAACGGTCTCAATTCATAACCTATGCGACATGACTCCGGCTCAATTTGAGCAGTATCAATCGATGATCTCAAATGACACGGCTAAACGTCGAGCGAAACATGCGGTGGATGAAAACGCTCGTACTCTCAATGCACAGCAGAAGCTTCAGCAAGGAGATTTGGTTGCATTTGGTGAATTAATGAACGAGTCCCATCGCTCCCTTAGGGATGATTACGAAGTGACTGGAGAACATTTAGATGCGTTAGTGGAATCAGCCTGGGCTGAACCAACCGTACTGGGAGCCAGAATGACCGGTGCAGGATTTGGCGGTTGTACCGTGAACCTGATTAATGAAGACGGGTTAGACGACACGCTCAGTCGAATGGCTGAAACGTATAAACAGCGAACAGGTATTGAACCAGAGTTTTACGTCGTTGATATTGGCGAAGGCACTCGTGAAATAACTAATGAACATAAAGAAGGAGTGTGACATGATATGACCGTTTTAATTTGTGGAGGAGCAGGCTATATTGGCAGTCATGCGGTGGCGGAATTAATAGAGAAGAAAGAGGACGTTATCGTCATTGATAATTTGCAGACAGGACATCGTTCGGCAGTTTCAAAGGAAGCGACTTTCTATGAAGGCGATCTTCGAGATGAGAAAGTGTTAGATCGTGTATTCACTAATCATCAGGTGGATTCAGTGATTCATTTTGCTGCCGATTCTTTAGTAGGTGTAAGTGTAGAGAAACCTCTTGAATATTACGACAATAACGTTTACGGAGCCCTCTGTCTGCTGAAAAAAATGGAACAATACAAGGTGGAACATATCGTATTTTCTTCAACGGCTGCCACATACGGTGAACCAGAGAATGTACCGATAAAAGAAACAGAAGTCACTGCTCCAACAAACCCTTACGGCGAAACCAAACTCGCTATCGAAAAAATGTTGAAATGGTGTGCCAATGCTTACGGAATGAAGTATGTAGCACTGAGGTATTTTAATGTGGCTGGGGCTCACCCTACAATTGATATAGGTGAAGATCACCAACCGGAAACTCATTTAATTCCGATCGTATTGCAAGTGGCCCTTGGGCAGAGAGACAAAATCATGATTTTCGGGGATGATTACAATACTCCTGACGGCACGTGCATCCGAGATTACATTCATGTAAAAGACTTAATTCAAGCCCATTTACTTGCCTTAACGTATCTTCGTGATGGTGGAGATTCTGACGTGTTTAATTTAGGTAATGAGAGCGGTTTCAGCGTGAAAGAAGTGGTCGATGCCGTTGAAAAAGTAACAGGTAAGGAAATTCCTAGAGAGATCGCTGCAAGAAGAGGAGGAGACCCGGCTACACTTGTTGCTTCTTCTGAAAAAGCAAAAACAACCCTTGGTTGGGAGCCTAAGTATCCAGACCTTGAATCTATCATTGAAACAGCGTGGAAGTGGCACCAACGACACCCAGAGGGTTACAAATCCTAAGGATAGAGGAGATGAGAAAATGGCGATCGATCAACGATTAAATGAATTGGTTCATTATGCTTTGGATCAACAATTGATAGAAGTGGACGATGCGATCTTTTGTAAAAATCAACTCATGGAAATATTAAATCTTGATGAGTCAGAGCATTCTGTTCATGAGGAAGCTTTCGAGGGCAGACCCCTTCATGAAATACTGGATGAAGTATTGGATTGGGCTCATAAGAATGAGCTTCTTTCTCATAACACTGTGACGGAGCGGGATTTATTAGATACGAAGTTGATGGCGGTATTTACGAAGCGACCATCCGAAGTTACGAGAGATTTCAGAGAGATTCAGCATGCAGACAGGGTAGAAGCAGCAACGGCTTGGTTTTACGAATGGAACCAAGATGTCCATTATATAAGAAGAAATCGAATTGCGAAGAACATGAATTGGAAGACGCCTACAGAATATGGTGACTTGGACATCACGATTAATTTGTCTAAGCCAGAGAAGGATCCAAAAGAAATTGCCGCAGCAAAAAATGTCGCCACGGCGAACTATCCGTTATGCCTTCTTTGTAAAGAAAACGTAGGGTATGCGGGCAGATTAAATCATCCCGCTAGACAAAATTTGCGAACAATTCCTGTGGAATTAAACGAAGAAGAGTGGCATCTGCAGTTTTCTCCTTACGTTTATTATCATGAACATGCCATTGTGCTATCGGCTAAACATGAGCCTATGAAAATAACAGTGCGTACATTCCAGCGCCTACTTGACTTTGTGGAACAGTATCCACATTATTTTATAGGTTCTAATGCAGACTTACCGATTGTCGGGGGATCCATTCTCAGCCACGATCACTATCAAGCAGGTAAATATGAATTTCCGATGGCTAGAGCTGCCGAGGAAGAAGAGGAAGTCCTTGATCAGTTCGGAGATGTTACAGTGAGTAAAGTGAAATGGCCCATGTCCGTTGTCCGCGTGAAAGGAACAAACAAAGACCAAGTGGTTCAGGCCTCAGAAATGATTCGGAAAAAATGGCAAAACTACGAAGATAAATCAGTCGGAATCATTCCCTATAGTGGAGATACCCCCCATCACACGGTTACACCAATTGCTCGCTTTAGGTCGGGGAAATTTGAGCTTGATTTAGTGTTACGAAATAACCTCACGTCTGAGGAGCATCCAATGGGTATTTATCATCCTCATAAAGAGGTCCATCATATTAAAAAAGAAAATATTGGTCTGATAGAAGTCATGGGTTTAGCTGTTTTACCTGGAAGATTAAAGGAAGAACTGAATCAATTGGCGAAAGCGATGCTGACCGATCAGCCTCAAAAAGAAATTGCGATGAACGAAGAAATTGCGAAACATCATGACTGGGCAATGGATGTGAAGGAACGTTATCCAGATTTTCATGCGGAGAATGCAGAAGAGATCTTACACCAAGAAGTGGGCCAAATTTTTTCAAAGATTTTATCTCATGCAGGTGTATTTAAGCGTGATGCTGACGGTCAACGGGCCTTCCTCCGATTTCTTGAAACACTGAAATAATTGTTTAGGGAAAGGAAAGAGGTGAATCAATGGCATCTCCCATAACTGGCAGCTTTCAACTAATGAAGTCGCTGAACCGGTCGGTGGTCTTGAATACGATTCGAATTCACGGAGCCATTTCCCGATCGGAGATAGCGAAGAAAACAAAATTGACGCCCCCTACGGTGACGAATATTGTCAATGAACTGATTGATGCGGAGCTTGTATTAGAGAGTCGGTCTGGAAAGTCAAATGGTGGACGAAAGCCGATTATTTTAACGATTAATTCCAATAGTCGCTACATTGTAGGTGTGGATGTTGGAGTTAATAAGGTTCGACTTGCTGTAACGAATCTCAATGGGGAAGTCTCAAAGCGGAAAGTGGAACCCATGCCCGTTTCGAAGGCATTAAATGAAGAGGAATTTCTCCTTTTTTTGAAAAAAATCTTGCACTCTTTTCTTGAAGAGGTGAGCGAAGGCAGAGATAAGCTCATAGGGATTGGTATCGCTATGCACGGGATTGTCGATCATGAAAAAGGCATCGCGATTCATGGCCCTACATTGAAGCTGGAGAAGGTTCCGGTAAAGGACGTCATTGAAGAGGAATTTAATCTTCCTGTGCGAGTGGAAAATGACGCGAAAGCATTGGCATTGGGAGAAAAGTGGTTTGGAGCTGGAAAAGAAACAGATCATTTCGTTTGCTTAAATGTTGGAGAAGGGATAGGCGGCGGGATTGTTCTCAACAACCGTCTGTTTCACGGAAATAATAGTTTGGCAGGAGAAGTGGGGCATACAATCATTGATTTAAATGGTCCCACATGTTCTTGCGGGAACAAAGGGTGCTTCCAAACGCTTGCCTCTGGACAAGCTTTGAAGGAACGTGCGAGCAAGAAAATTGAAGAAGGTGTAGAAACCGAATTAACAAAAATAGGGAACCGTGAAATAGAGGGTCAAGTGATTTATGAGGCGGCTTTAAAAGGAGACGTTGTCGCAAAAGAAATTTTGCGAGAAACAGGTGAATACTTAGGGCTTGGTATCCTGAACGTAATTCATTTCTTGAATCCTAGTATGATCATCGTTGGCGGAGGGGTTTCAAAGGCAGGTTCGTTCTTAATGGGACCAATTACCGAAACGATTGAAACGAGAGCACTAAGCTTCGAGGCTCAAAAGACGAGAATTGTCCTTTCCGATTTAGGTGAAGAAGGTTCCCTAATCGGTGCCTGTACGCTTGTCTTATCAGAATTATTCACCCACGAACACGGCAACACATAAAAGTGGCCAATTGAGAGATCCCAAGTACGTGAGGTGCCCACTCTAGAATGTTGGGATTTTTTGTTGCTGCCAGACCAATATACGAATTTTCTTGAATGAGTCATTTAATCCACCCTTTCTAAACCTATTTCATTCAGTTATGATATGGAGTAAGAAGAAAGTACATCATGAGAAACGAGAAAGGAGTGGAGGGTGTTGCCTCACATCCAAAAGCTTAAAGATAAGGTGCTTGAGAAAACTCAACTAGTTTTCATCATTACAGATCCGAATCTTCCTGATAATCCGGTCATTTATGCAAACCAAGGGTTTACTAGTTTAACGGGATACTCGCAAGAAGAAGTCATTGGGCACAACTGTCGTTTTATGCAAGGGGAGAAAACAGACCCAGCAGCAGTCGACAAAATCAGGCAGGCTGTCGAGAAATTCGAGCCTGTATCAGTTGAAATCTTAAACTATAAAAAGAATGGGGATCCGTTCTGGAACTTGCTCCATCTTGATCCGATTTATCTTGAAGAAGAAGATCAATACTACATTGTAGGGATTCAAAAAGATATTTCAGATTTTAAACAGGCGGAAGAGAAGATTTCTACATATAATCGTGAAATCGAACTTTTGTCAACGCCGTTAGTGCCGATTAAGAAAGGGGTATCTGTTCTTCCTTTAATAGGGAATGTCGATGAACATAGGGTAGATAGTATCATTGAGCGCATTCTTCCTGAGTTAACGAAAGAAGATGTGGAAATATTAATTATGGATTTATCAGGTTTTTCTAACATGGATGAACAGGCAACAGTCGGTATTTTTCAATTGAATGATTTGTTAAAGCTTAAAGGTGTTCAGTTGATTATTACAGGAGTCACTCCGAAGATTGCCATGCGAACTCAAGGACTAGACATCGATTTTTCTAATTTTACAACTTATGGTTCAGTAAAACAGGCGATCGAAGCTCTAGAGTAACTCATATGTTCAAAAAGGAAGCGTCCCAACAGCTGGGGCGCTTCCTTTCTGTGAACCATTTCAATCGTCAGGCTGCTTTATAGCTAGAACAAAAAACAGAACGTAGCTCATAGCTAATATCGATCCACTAACAATGTAAAATATTAGGGAGAATACATCTGGTAAAGGAATCGTATCTAACATGAAAATGTACATCCCGAAATTTAATCCAATGGCTCCGACGAGTGCTGTCAACACGTGGAGTTTCGTCAGTAGGCCGTCAGTAGGCCGATAAACTTTGTAGAATATACTCCAAGAGAAGAGGGATAACCACCCCACTACAAGGACATGTGCATGAACGGGACGTAGCGCATAAGATCCGGCGCCTGCCATATGAGCTCCCATCATCACACCGATGACACCGAACGCGGCAGAGGCAATTAATAACTTTTTACTATGTGACATGAATTCAATCGCTCCTTCAAATCATTCGCTTAGTTCTTTTAGTAGTTTACCATTTTCACCACAACAATTTCGACTATATTCGCTCATATTTTCAAGGTGGAGAAATCATCATTCATCTAGTCAGTTCATCGAAAAGATGGTAAGATTAAATTTTGCTAAAGCAAAAAAGTTTTAGAGTAGAGAAGGTGCAAGTGATGAAAAATAGATTGATTATTGGCTTGTTTTATTTAATTGGTCTCGTTCTCCTGTCATTTGGAATTAGTATGATTATTTTAGCGGGACTGGGAGCAGGACCTTGGGATGCGCTATTTGTCGCTCTTTCAGTTAATATCGGACTTACAGTGGGGAGTTGGACGTTTATCGTCGGCTTTTTGCTCATTATAGTAAACGGTCTTCTGTTAAAAACAAAACCGGATTTCGCAGCTTTAATTACGATGTTTCTCATTGGCAGTATGGTTGATTTTTGGTTACTAGTTGCATTTCCGGAATTAGCTATAGCTTCAGTGATGATTCGTTTAGCGATGCTCATCACAGGGGTATTAAGTGCTGCGGCAGGAATTTCATGTTACTTACAATCTAATTTCGCTCGAAATCCTATTGACCATTCCATGATGGTGTTTCATAAGTTAACAGGGAAAAGTCTTTCGTTTTCTAAGACATTCTTGGAAGTGACGATCCTAATCGTTGCCTTTTTCATTGGAGGACCAATTGGGTTAGGGACGGTGCTCGTTGCATTTGGAATCGGGCCGTTGATCCAAATGTTCTACAAGCCGGTTACAATGTTTAGAAAAAGCCTTTGTCATGAAACAGCTAGTTAAATCATACCATTGAAAAAGCAGGCGTCCCTATGGGAGCCTGCTTTTTGTTAATTATATAAGTTAACGACACTTATACATGTGTGATCGTTATGATTTCTTATCGATTATAAATTGCCGCGGTAAATACCTGCAATAGACTTAATATTGCTTAGATAATGAAAGCCCTACCTCTCTTTCATCCTTGCGGCTCCGAGACCGCGCCAGTTTAAATAAGGCATACTCGAAGTTTTAACAGGATTCCAGATCTTTATAAAAAGTTGTAAATGTAAGTTTCGGTGTTCTCTATTACTTACATGTTTAATCGATCAAAAACGATCGTGCTGAAATGGAGCACGTGAACTACTATAACTCAATTACTTGATTAAGTCAAATGTTGTTTGTATTAGTAAACGTGTTTACTAATTACATTAGAGGGAAATTATATTTATATACCGACTTTTCTTATATTTAACAAACTTTGCACAGTGATAATATGAGTTTATAAATGATAATGATGACGTTCGTAATGACGGGATATAACCTTTAAAACCTATTGTAATAGAGTTTGTTCATTTCACGTTAATTAAAAATGTTTCTTATTTGTAATTATTTAAAATAAAAAGGTATAATAGGACATGAGCTGAGACTCAGGTCCTTCGTTAATCGATTGACTAAGATACAAGGAGGAATGTAACGGCATGAGTAAAAAATTATCAACGAATCAAGGTGTACCTATTCATGACAATCAAAATTCCAGAACAGCAGGTGAGAATGGTCCAACATTACTTGAAGACTATCAACTAATCGAAAAATTAGCTCACTTTGACCGTGAACGTGTACCTGAAAGGGTTGTTCACGCAAGAGGTTTCGGAGCTCACGGAACATTTAAAGTAGCAAATAGTATGAAACGATATACGAAAGCGAAATTCTTGCAAGAAGAAGGGCAAGAAACGCCTATATTCACACGTTTCTCAACAGTTATTCATGGTCTTCACTCTCCAGAAACACTTCGAGATCCACGAGGATTTTCTGTTAAATTCTATACTGAAGAAGGAAATTATGACTTTGTAGGAAACAACTTGCCAGTGTTTTTCATTCGCGACGCAATGAAATTCCCTGATGTCATTCATTCATTAAAACCAGATCCAAAAACAAATATGCAGAATCCGGACCGTTACTGGGACTTCATGTCTCTTACGCCGGAATCCACAAATATGATGCTCCATCTATTCTCTGATGAAGGGATCCCTAAAGGATACCGTTTCATGCGAGGATCCAGTGTACACGCTTTTAAGTGGGTTAATGCACATGGAAACTATGTATATGTGAAACTACGATGGGTACCTAAGGAAGGGATTCAAAATCTTTCTGAAGAGGAAGCAGGGAAAATTCAAGGAGAAGACTTTAACCATGCGACGGCGGACATTTATGAAGCGATTGACAGCGGAAACTTCCCAGAATGGGACCTCTACGTGCAATTCCTTCAACCGGAAGATCTAGATGAATATGACTTTAACCCGCTTGACGCAACGAAAGATTGGTTAGAAGAAGATTTTCCTTACCACCATGTAGGAACAATGACTTTAAACAGAAATGTCGATAACGTATTTGCTGAAACGGAATCTGTCGGCTTCAATCCTGGAGTCCTCGTACCTGGTATTGAACCGTCTGAAGATAAGATGTTGCAAGGACGCTTATTCTCCTACTCTGACACGCAGAGATATCGTGTCGGTGCTAATTATTTACAACTGCCAATCAATTGCCCCTTTGCACAGGTAAACAACAATCAAAGGGATGGGTTCATGCCGATTAACCAGCAAAATGATCGAATAAACTACGAGCCAAATCGTTATGAACATACACCTAAAGAAGATGATTCGCAAAGCGATCATCAAGCTCCAGTCCAAGGTGTTGCTGGACGTCAGCCAATTGAGAAAAAGAACGATTTCGGTCAAGCAGGTCGAGTATGGCGCAACTACTCTCCTGAGGAGCAAGCTGCCGTGATTAAGAATATCACTTCTGATTTACAAGAGGTCAAAGAAGAAACGGTTATGAGAGTCGTTTGCAACTTCTACCGAGCCGACGAAGAACTAGGTAAAAAATTAGCAGATGAGCTAAAGGTGGATATCCAATCTTATCTTGAAGCAGCTCATAGCCATAAATAAAGGTGAATAATCTAAAGAAGCTGGGATCAAGTGATCCCAGCTTCTTTTCTTTTGGGTAACCAGGGGGACGGTTCTTGCGTTTCCAAATCAGAAAAAAACACCAACAAAAAGGTCACAATCAATTATTTATCTTATAAATTTACTCGGAATTAATGACATGGACAAGGTTTATCCCTTATAATAATGAAAAGAACCTTATAAATGAGGTGTGAAGGGTGAAAAAAAAGTTAGTAGTGGGTATAGTTACTATATTCTTTTTTACCGTAGTGGCGGGGATCTATGTTTACGGTATTGAAGATGAATTAGAGAAACATGCAAAAAAAGAGGCAATTACGTTGATTTCAGACCTTCATGAGCTAGATGAAGACTTGATTCGGGTTGATTCAACAAGTCTTGAAAAAGAATACGGAAGCTATGCCATTTCACTAATTGATCAGCATTTGGATGACGAATATCAAGTTGCAGTCATTTTAAATGAAGAACAAACAGATATAGATTTCACTATTGACGTTACAGGAACATTCGATAAATACGGATTGGCCTATTGTCATTAACCGAATAAGTAGCAAATAGATCTTACCTTAGTGGTAAGGTTTTTTTGTTTGGTAAGCATTCGCTCGCAGGGGGCAATTCTACATATGACATATTTCGTGAAACGTAATGTTAGGAGGCTAATTAAAATAATGGTTTATTCAATCATTAATATTGATTTTACTTAGTAATATTGATATATTATAAACATTAAATACTTAGGGGGCTAACTAATTGGACAGAGATATAGAGAAATTTACTGCTTATCAAATGAGTGTAGTCACTCATCTCGTAAACAATAGGCACAACTTGGAATTGTCCAATTATGGCATAACTAGAGCACAAGGAAGAGTCATCTATATGTTGGAACGTCACGGTGATTTAATGCAGTCGGAGCTACAAAAAAAACTATACGTTCAAGCCTCTACAATGAATGGGATAATTGAATCGCTATTAAAAAACGCGCTGATCAAGAGACGCGCGAGCAGAAAAGACCGACGTACGAAAGTGATTAGTTTGACTCAAGCAGGTGTAGATTTAGGTCATAAATTGTGGTCTGAGCTTCATAAATTGGATGATGACTTAATGGCAAACTTCACTGAAGAAGAAAAAGGTCTGATGATTAGTTGGCTCAAGCGGATGCAAAGTAATTTGCAGCAAAAAGAAGAGATGGAGCCAGGGTCGACTGATGAAAAGAAAGAAGGCCGTTAACCATGAACCAAAAAGAACAAAGTACTCAGTTAGGATCAGAATCGATTCCAAAACTGCTTAAGAAACTGTCCATTCCAGCTATCATTGGTATGATCGTTATGGCTTTATACAATGTCGTGGACACCATCTTCATTTCCTATTTTGTCGGGATTGATGGCGTAGCAGGTGTAACCTTTGCCTTCCCGATTATGATTATTATGATGGCTCTTGCAGCTGCGTTAGGAATTGGTGGGTCATCGATTATATCAAGAAGATTGGGTGAAAAACGAGAAAAGGAAGCGAATCGTGTTTTTAGCAATATCATTTCACTCATCGTCGTGTTTAGTTTCATCGGCGTCATCGCTTCGTTTACTGTGTTAGAACCGTTGCTCCGGTTATTTGGGGCGACACCGGATATTTTGCCTTATGCTTTAGACTATATCTTTCCGATCACGTTAGCGACGATCTTTTTCACTTTTTCCTTTACAACGAACGCGATTATTCGTTCAGAAGGAAATGCCCGTTTTGCGATGATGACGATGATCATCCCGTCTGTATTAAATATCCTATTGGATCCTGTCTTCATCGTTTTACTAGATATGGGTGTGCAAGGTGCGGCTGTTGCGACGGTGATCTCGCAAGCTAGTATTTCATTAATCATCCTGCACTACTATTTAGCGGGAAAGAGTTCACTTAAAATAAGAATCTCGGAAATGATGCCTCAGTTTGCCATTGTAAAAGAAGTAGTTATTATTGGGCTACCGGCTTTTGTTCGTCAGGTATCGGGAAGTATCATGATGGTGGCGATAAATGCAATGCTGATTAGCTACGGAGGAGAATTTTACGTTGGGGTATTTGGGGTGGTGCAGAGGATAGCCATGTTCGCCCTCATGCCAATGATGGGGATTCTTCAAGGAATGCAACCAATTATAGGTTACAATTATGGAGCGCAACAATTCGATCGTATGCGTGAAACGATCATTCTTGGACTTAAGGTGGTAACTGCTTTTTCAATTCTAGTATTTGTGGTAATCATGGCTTTCCCAGGAGTGTTTATGAGGGTGTTCACACCAGACCCTGATGTCATTGCCGCAGGGTCAGATGGAATGCGAATCATGTTCGCGATGGCATTCTTGATTGGGGTGCAAGTGGTAAGTGGCGGACTTTATCAAGCTTTAGGTAAAGCGAAACCTGCTTTGATCTTGTCTATGTCCCGGCAAGTATTATTTCTCATTCCATTAGTGTTGATATTACCGCAATTTTTTGGTGTGTGGGGCGTTTGGATCGCTTTTCCTGTAGCGGATATTCTATCATTTAGCTTATCGGTGTTTTTCATGTACAAGGATCGGAAATTATTTTTTACAGGTAAAGATTCATCAGGAGGATCTGGTGGATTAAGAATAGAAGAGCAACCGGCATCTTCTTAATTAGTGGTCTAATTAACTGCTTCGATGCTGAAATTCGTGTGACAAAGTGTGAAATAAACACGAAAATTGAGCAAGTAGGGAAATTCAGACTAGTAGATGTACTAATCAACATAAAGAAAAGCCAGCTCGGTTAACTTGCCGAGCTGGCTTAAGGTTATTTAACCATGAGTACAGGCATTTTTACATGCTTCATGACCTTGTGGCTGACGCTTCCTAGTACCATGGTTTGCACAGTACCTAGTCCACGGCTCCCAATTACTAAAGCATCAAAGTCATTCTTGTTCGCATGGTCTATAATTGATTCGGCGGCACTATTACTTCCGTGTAAAACAGTTGTTTCATACTTTATTCCAGCTTGAGCAATCATCTCTTCAAACGGAGTAAGCATAAGCTTTCTTTTTCTTGAAGCTGAATCAGAATCACCGTATTGCAGAACATCAGACTTTGACTTATTGCCTGCTACAACATAAAGGATTTCAATTGTTCCATTACCTTCTAAGGTTGCTAAATCAATGGCCTTTTGTGCTGCTCGTTTTGAATGATCAGATCCGTCTATCGCTAATAATAAATGTTTAAACATATCTTTCCCCCAAACGATTAGTGACCAGAAGCTTTACTCAAGCCGCCAATCCGATCCATTAAATCAGTACTCTCTTTATTCATTCCTTTGAGTTCAACCTTCACGTTCCGTTGATCAAACTTATGCTCAATTTTATCGATTGCTCCGATAGCAGAGTCATCCCATAAATGAGCATCTGAAATATCTAAGACAACTTTATGAACAGATTCATCATAATTGACCTGATCTAAAAAGTCTGTGACAGATGCAAAAAATAGTTGACCGTGAATTTCGTAAGTTCGCACATCACCTTTATCATTCAGATATTTCTCAACTCGAACTTTCGAAACTTTCCAAGCGAAGAATATAGCACTTAAGACAACACCAGTTAAGACACCGATAGATAAGTCGTGAGTATATACCACAGTCCCGACAGTTACTACCATAACAATCGCATCGGTACGAGGTATGCGATGAATGTTTCGTAATGATGACCAGTCGAAGGTACCGATTGATACCATGATCATCACACCAGCGAGGGCAGCCATAGGAATTTGTACAACTAATCCACCTAAGACTATGATTAAAAACATTAAGAAAATGCCTGCTACGAGAGAAGATAATCGACCATTACCACCTGATTTTACATTTATGACGGATTGTCCAATCATAGCACAACCGGCCATACCCCCAAAGCAACCTGTGATCATGTTAGCTATTCCTTGACCGCGAGACTCTTTATTTTTATTGCTATCTGTGTCAGTCATATCATCGACAATTGAAGCTGTTAACAGTGTTTCTAACAAACCAACAATAGCTAAAGCGACTGAATATGGAAGAATAATCATGAGCGTTTCAAAGTTCAAAGGAATATTTGGTAATGCAAATACAGGTAATGCTTGAGTAAGTGCGCCCATATCTCCCACAGTTCGAACCCCGAAATTCATAGTAATGGCGATAGCAGTCACAACAATAATTGCCACGAGTGTTGAAGGAACGGCCTTCGTAAAACGAGGAAGGATGTAGATAATAGCTAACGTAAGAGCTACTAACGAATACATAATCCACGTTTCTCCGACAAAGTGTTGTAATTGAGAAGTGAAAATCAAAATAGCTAAGGCATTGACGAATCCAATCATAACGGATCTTGGTACGAATTTCATAAAGCTTGACAGTTTAAAAATACCAAAGAGTAACTGAATAATTCCAGTTAAAATGGTTGCTGCCAACAAGTACTCTAAGCCGTGATCCGCGACTAATGTGATCATTAACAATGCCATAGCCCCTGTAGCCCCTGAGATCATTCCCGGTCTTCCTCCGATAAAAGCAATAACGACAGCGATACAAAAGGCAGCGTATAATCCCACCATTGGATCTACCCCAGCAATAATCGAGAAGGCAATTGCTTCAGGGATCAATGCTAACGCCACAACAATACCAGCTAGGACGTCACCTCTGACATTTCCTAACCATTCTTTTTTCAATTTTTCTACGTAATTCACACGTGCACCTCTTTCTATATGAATAGATTTCAAAATATTAGAGCTTCTCCGTAAGAAGCTCGGTCCGGCAAGAACAAAGGAAGTGTAACAGGTTTAATTTAAAAAGGAAAATGTTATGTAAGCGTGCGTCATCTTATTTATCCTACCTATAAATCCTAAATACTTGAATATCATTCAGTTTTCACAAAAAAGACACAATTTTACCCTAATTTGAATGAAACAAAACTACATATTTTTAAACTGCGAAAAATTAATTCGCCAATGCTTGGAGCCAATTCACTACAGCGCTGAGTTAAATGTAATTTATAAGGCAACATTTACAAATAATTTACTAAATTCATATGAATATCACACTATCATAAAGGTAGCTTAATAGTTTTGTTCTAAAATAAATAATAGAGATCAAACTAAGTTTTTCAGGAGGAGAACAATGACTATTAGAGCAGCATTTATTGATATGGATGGAACATTATTAACAGAAGATAATCAAATAACCAATAGAAATTATCAAGCGATCCAACAATTAAAGCAACAAGGGGTAATGGTTTTCTTAGCAACAGGGAGACAAAAGGACATCACCTTTCCTTATCATCAACAATTGAAATTAACAACACCGATGATTTGTTTGAATGGGGCTGCGATTTATGACTCATTTTCTTTGGATCCCCTCGTCGTTCGACCTGTTCATATTAATACAAATCTTTTTCATCGAGTAACACATGACGATCCTTGCAACGTGATCATTCATGCACCAGAGGGACTTTATTGTAAAAAAATCGATGAGACAGTTCAAAGTTGGATGGAAGAAAGCATGAAAGAACCTTATTATATAGGAAGCTTAATGAAAGAGTATCCACAAGTTGTACTTAAATACAGTGTCCGTACCGGGAGAAGGAGCGCTCCATTTGCTCATTACTTTAAGCATGAAGCAGAAGTGATCGAATGGGAGGACGGATTTGAAATTGTTAGCAAGGGAGTTTCGAAATGGTCTGCCATTGAATATATTTTGAACACATACGGAATCAAGAAAGAAGAAGCTATTGCTTTTGGAGACGGACCGAACGATATTGAAATGATTCAATCCATCGGTACAGGAGTTGCTATGGGAAATGGAGTGGCCCAGTTAAAGCAAGTTGCCGATTACGTGACGGGAGATTCTGAAGAAGATGGTCTTGCTTATTATATAGAACAACAATTGATAAAAACGTTCTCAGCTTAATTGAGAATGTTTTTCTTATTCGCTTTACTGGTATAGACAACTAAACATAAACTTGGTAAACTGTATATACTGAACGAGTAGAGGAGATATGGCAATGATCGATCAATATTTTACTAAAATACATGAATTACTAGAAACGATTCAACAAAATCAAATGTGGACGTTGCAACAAGTAGCTGAGAAAACAGCAAGGGCACTTCAGAAAGACGGTATTATTCAACTGTTTGGCGCGGGACATTCCCATTTGTTTGGAGAAGAAGTGTTCTACCGAGCTGGAGGGCTTGTGCCCATTAAACCCATTTTAGAAGAAGATCTCATGTTGCACCGGGGAGCTGTGCGGTCTTCTCAATTTGAGAGATCTAACGAGTATGCTGCTGCTTTCGTACAGACATTAGACATCCAGCCTAATGATGTGTTGTTTGTATCATCTACTTCAGGAAGAAACCCCGTCCCTATTGAAGTGGCGCAGTACGCTAAAGACAAAGGTGCATTTGTCGTAGCTATGACATCCCTCTCTTACTCTCAAAGCCAGGAATCCAGACATCATTCTGGGAGGAGACTCTTTGAAGTTGCAGATGTAACGATCGATAACTTAAGTGTCAAAGGGGACGCTGTATTAAATCACGATAAGGTAAAAGTGCCGTTCGCACCAACATCCACTGTTATTGGAACGTGCGTGATCAATGCTATTATGGCGGAAACTGTTCAATTCCTTGCAGAATGGGGAGTAGAACCTCCTGTGTTATTAAGTGGGAATATAGATGGGGCTGATGACCATAACGAGAAACTGATTGATCGCTATCGAAATAGAATCCCAATGTTATAGGAATCTTTGCAAGGAGGAACTCACATGACTACTTATTTATTTGAAAATGCAACATTGTTTAGTGGGATTGAAACGGTAAATAATCCTTTATTAGAAATAAAGAAGGGACGAATTGTTTCAATTGTAGAATCTTTTAATAGTGAACATATCGTAGATGAAATGGTGACATTTCCATCTCCAGTCTATATTGTTCCAGGATTTATTGACATCCATATCCATGGAGTAAAAGGAGCCGATGTGATGGATGGGACTTTACAATCGCTTCAGACGATGAAGAAGGCCTTGCCTCAAGAAGGAACGACTTCATTTTTGGCAACGACGATTACTCAATCCGAAGAGGAGATACTTCAGGCCTTGCAGACGGTTAAGTCCAGCTTGGATCAAGATTCTAGCGGATGTGAAATGCTTGGTGTTCACTTGGAAGGACCGTTTATTTCAAAGAAAAGAGCAGGAGCACAGCCCCTTGAATTTATTCGCTCAGCAGATGTGTCTTTGTTTAACAAATTTCAGAAAGCTAGTGGCAAGAACATCAAGCTTGTAACAATGGCTCCGGAAGAGGATCCTGACGGTAAACTTGTCGCAGAGCTGAAAAATCAGAGAGTCATTCCCTCTATAGGCCATTCTGATGCCTCCTATGAACAAGTGGTGCAAGGAATAGAGGATGGATTCAATCACGTGACTCACTTGTTTAATGGGATGAAGGGAGCTCATCACCGAGATCTTGGTGTAGCTGGAGGTGCTTTGCTTCACGACGAACTCATGTCAGAGATGATCGTTGATGGCATTCATATTTCTCCACCAATGGTAAAGCTCGCTTATCAAACGATGGGAGCGGACCGAATCATTTTAATTACTGATGCTATGAGAGCAAAAGGTTTGAAGGAGGGCGAGTTTAGTTTAGGTGGTCAGACTGTTTATGTCACTGAAGATCGAGCGGTATTGAAAGATGGAACTCTTGCTGGCAGTGTTTTGAAAATGAATGATGCTGTTAAGAATATGATCGAATATTCCGGGTGTTCTTTGCACGAAGCTGTGAAAATGGCGACGATCAATCCTGCTAAACAGTTAGGGATCCTTGATCGTAAAGGCAGCTTAGAGAATGGGAAAGATGCTGATTTTTGCATCGTATCAGAGAGCTTTGAAGTACTGCAAACTTACGCAAGAGGAGATAAGGTGTTTGGATAAGGAGGGTGATCAAGATGAACGTAATAAGAGCTCGGGACTATGAAGATATGAGTGAAAAGGCCTCACAATTAGTTGTAGATAAGATAAACGAATCAAACGTAAACGTGCTTGGTTTAGCTACTGGAGGAACTCCCGTAGGTTTATACAAACGTTTAATTAAAAAAATAAACAAAGGAAAAGCATCCTTTTCAAACATCCATACAGTGAATCTTGACGAATATATTGGTCTTTCAGCAGACGATCCAAACAGCTATCATCGGTATATGGATGATGTGTTATTCAAACATATAAACATTCCGAAAAGCCAAACCCACCTTCCTAATGGTGATGCAGAGGATGTTCAACTTGAGTGTTTACGTTATGAAGCGTTAATTCATGAACTGGGAGGTGTGGACTTGCAGCTATTAGGGATCGGGAACAATGGTCACATCGGGTTTAACGAACCGGGAAGTTCTTTTTCTGGAAGAACTCAAGTAGTCGAATTAGCTCCATCCACGATCGAAGCAAACGCCAGGTATTTCTCTGATGAAGAAATGGTGCCTAGACAAGCCATTACTATGGGGATACAAACGATCATTGAAAGTAAAGGCATTTTGTTATTAGCCTCTGGATTAGATAAAGCCGAAGCGATTCAAGAACTTATTGAAGGTGAAGTCTCGGAAAGTTGCCCGGCTACCGTTTTGCAAAAACATTCTGATTTAACAATCATAGCTGATGAACAGGCTTTATCACTTGTCACCAGTCTTAAATAGGGGGCAACACTTTCTTCACCTATGATGCAGAACGTTTTAATGTTGAATGTATTCAAAGGAGATTTCCCCTAGAAAAATTCACCATAATTATAGTAGAATAAGTAGATAGTTTCCATAATTTGTAGTGATCGCGGGGGAATAGGTATGAAACTTATGACGTTGGTTCTGATCAGTTTGTCGGTCATTACTTTCCGTTCGTGTGGAGAAGCTGTAG
Source organism: Salipaludibacillus keqinensis (assembly GCF_003226325.1). GTDB lineage: Bacteria > Bacillota > Bacilli > Bacillales > Salisediminibacteriaceae > Salipaludibacillus > Salipaludibacillus keqinensis. The sequence continues at coordinate 254,777 of NZ_PDOD01000005.1, forward strand.
GGCATGACGATGTGGATTTGGATATTGATACTGTTTACGCTGGAGGCGTTATGTCTTTAACTCCATACGTTGATTATGAGGGTGAGGAAGAGGCTGTATTTGAATACGGAAGCCAGATTGCATGGATCAATAAAATTGAACAAGATGGGGAGATTCTATATGAGTATGAAGGGGATCCTGGAAACGTACAACAAGATATACTGTTAGAAACAGATGGCCAGCATGACGGGGAAACTGTTGAATTAGAAGTCGAACCAGGAATTTTTGATATTCACATGACAGCCCATTACTTTTTCACAAATGATCAAAGTGAAAGCAACGAGACCGTGTCAGAGTATTCACATGAAAAAATGCAAAAAGTAGAGGTTCAAGGAAACGGATCACAGTAGGCAGGACATGTGATTATTTTCCATAATTCAACAATTTTATCAGGAGAGATGTTGATTCATATATAAGATTATGATACGATTAATCAGTAAAATGATTTGAATTCGAAAAACATTTTTTCGCCTCCAAAAAGTATTTTTTGCAAGGCACGAAAAGTTTTTACGTTATTCAAAGATTCAATTGAAGGAGGCCGTTAATTATGACAGGCAAAGTAAAATGGTTTAATGCAGAAAAAGGTTTTGGTTTCATCGAGCGTGAAGATGGGGACGACGTATTCGTTCATTTCTCCGCTATTGAGGGTGAAGGTTTCAAAACTCTAGAAGAAGGTCAAGATGTTGAATTCGAAATCGTCGAAGGCGACCGTGGACCACAAGCTTCTAACGTAGTAAAGCTATAATCCGTTAAGGATAACTATAATAATGATCAAAACCTGTTCCTTTTTGGAACAGGTTTTTTTGTTGTGTGAAATTCACATGTTCAAGACAGGTAGTTGATAAAGTGAAAAATTAGAGGTTATGGTGAAGAGGGGCGTAAAAGAGGTCATACTACAGAGATACAGTCAATTATATATGGATAAAAATGAAAAATTTCCGAATCTTCGTTTTGACTATTGATAAAAAGAGGGAAAAGAACCATAGTATGAGTGAGAATGTAAAGAGGTGAGAAGAATGGTCACAATTAATGATATAGCGAATTTATCTGGTGTCTCAAGAACGACTGTTTCCCGTGTATTAAATAATTCGGGTTATGTAAGTGAGAGTGCAAAACGAAAGGTTCAGGAGATTATTGAAAGCACAGGCTATGTGCCAAGCGAACAAGCCAAGTCTCTCAGAACAAAGCAAACGAAAGTTATTGGCGTCATTCTACCTAAAATCAGTACGGAGACAGCCAGTAGGGTTGTTGATGGGATCGATAAGAAATTAAGTGAGCATGGGTATCATATCTTGCTTGCTAACGCGAATTTAAATGTGGAAAAGGAGATTGAACATTTACGCTTATTACAAAGCCGAAGAGTAGACGGAATCATTTTAGTTGCTACAAATATAGAAACTCAATTAATTAAAACGATTCAAGAAATGAATGTGCCTGTGGTCGCTTTAGGTCAAGAGGTCCCTGGTATTTCCTCTGTTGTGTACGATGATTATCATGCTGCTTATGATGTGACATCTTTACTTATTGAAAAGGGACATAAACGGATTGGCTTTATAGGGGTGAGTGAAACGGATCGAGCAGTAGGGTTTGAAAGGAAGCGGGCTTTCTTAGATGCCATGAAGGCTTATAACTTAGACGTTTATTCAGCTTGGATCCAAGAAGGGGTGTTTGATATTCATTCCGGTGGGCAAGCGATGAAAACCATCTTGGAAGAATCACCACAGAGCCCGACTGCGATTTTTGCCGTAACAGACCGTTTGGCGATAGGGGCCATGCAAGTTATTAAAGAGAAAAATATAGATATCCCGAAACAAATATCTGTGGTAGGTATAGGCGCTTCAGATTTATCTAAATATGTATCACCATCGTTGACTACAGTTGATTATTATAACGAAAAAGCGGGTATAGAAACAGCAAACCTCATGATTGAACAATTAGTGAAAAAAGAAGAAAAGCCTAAAAAATTGTTGATGAGCTATGGACTTATTTTGAGAGATAGTTTATCATAGTTGTGGAATCGATTACATAAGCGATTTCCTCTTTATTGGAACATATGGAATCGATTACATGATCAGGTGGACTTATTGCATGGTTTTACAGAAGCAGGACATAATGAAAGAGAATGAAAGGGGCGTTTACCATGTCAGATGAAAACCGGAAAATAGCGGAAGAACTAATTGAAGCTATTGGTGGACAGGAAAACATTGACTCCGTGGCCCATTGTGCCACAAGATTACGAGTCATGGTAAAAGACAAAGAAAAGATTGATCAGAAAAGGGTTGAGGATTTAGACAAGGTTAAAGGGGCTTTCTACAATGCCGGTCAATTCCAAGTCATTTTTGGTACCGGAACTGTAAACCGAATTCATGAACAAGTGATTGCTCTTGGTGCACCAGAATCGACTAAATCTGAGCAAAAAGAAGAAACAAAAAAGCAAGGAAATTCGATTCAACGGTTGTTGAGAACGTTTGGTGATATTTTCGTACCGATTATTCCAGTGCTTGTTGCAACTGGTCTATTTATGGGGCTTCGTGGTCTCATTACACAGCCAGAACTGTTAGCTTTATTTGGGGCCACTCCAGATTCGATTTCGGATAATTTTCTTCTTTATACAGAAGTTCTAACGGATACGGCCTTTGCCTTTCTACCTGCATTGATTGCTTGGTCAGCCTTTAGGGTATTTGGCGGTAGTCCTGTCATCGGGATTGTCTTAGGTTTAATGCTTGTAAATCCAGCATTGCCAAATGCATACGCAGTAGGTTCAGGCGATGCAGATCCATTATTTTTTCTTGGCTTTATTCCTGTTGTTGGCTACCAAGGTTCCGTATTACCAGCATTTATTGCAGGTTTTCTTGGTGCAAAGCTTGAAAAGTGGCTTCGTCAAAGGGTGCCTGAATCATTAGATCTCATTTTAACACCGTTCTTAACGTTACTAATCATGATTACTGCTGCATTGTTCCTCGTGGGTCCAATCTTCTCACTCGTTGAGACTTGGATTATGGCAGGAACACGAGTCGTGCTTGAATTACCTCTAGGTATAAGCGGACTTATCGTGGGTGGACTTCACCAAGTGATCGTTATCACCGGAGTACATCACATTTTCAATTTATTCGAGATTCAATTGTTAGCAGAAAACGACTTGAATCCATTTAACGCTCTAATTACTGCGGGTATTGCCGCACAAGGTGGGGCAGCATTAGCTGTTGGACTTAAGACTTCATCTAAGAAGCTAAAGGCGTTAGCGTTACCTTCTTCAGTGTCAGCCTTCTTAGGTATTACTGAACCAGCTATTTTCGGGGTCAACTTACGTTACATTAAGCCGTTTGTTATGGGTCTTATCGGTGGTGCCGCAGGTGGTTTCTTTGCAGCCTTGTTCAACCTCCAGGCTTCGGGGATGGCTATAACGGTGATTCCAGGTTCACTGCTATACATTTACGACTTACCAAGCCTTGCTCTCTATGTTATTACAAACGTGATTGCAATAAGTGTGGCATTTATCCTTACTTGGATGTTTGGTTTTTCTGATAAAATGAAAGAAGAAATGGATGGTAAATAAGTCCAAAACGGGTCTAGAATCTCTCAACATATAAAAACGAGGTAGGATGAGAATCCTGACCTCGTTTTTTTCTTTTGGACAATAGCCCTTTAAACTAAACTAGAAAGGTGAAAGCAGTCTATCTTAGATTAAAATTAACGATTCATTTTTGTCTAAATGAGCTCGAATACCATATTGGTCTTTTTTAAACGTATGCATCCTGTCACCAACTTTAATGACCACATCAGCCATGACTTCCTTTATTTCAATGGTAACCTTGCTTCCGCCACGACGAATGTGGCTGATTCGGTCATGGTGGATACCGGTAGTAATATTCATCTTTTCTAGCTGATCGTAAATATCTTTCTCTGCCAACTGATTGTTTGCCTGTTTCTTTTGACCTTGTTTTACTTTAATATATTCAGCAGGAAGCTAGTCCCTTTTGCCTTGAAATACAAGGGATTCTGTCAAAGCAAACACCGCCTCTTATTTATTGTTCGTATAGAAGCAGGTTCTCTGCTTCGGTAACCCGGCGATCATAGAAGCCGTTCTCCCTTAGACCCGTAGCTTTGCATCTCTATTTTTCAATAGATTTGCCATTGTCGACAGTTGACGAAGTTACAACGATTTTTGTGAAAATATTGCATATACATATTTATATTTTACCTTTTATTTTAAAAAAATAGAAAGATTCAATTAACTTGTGCAAATAGTGGAAATTGCTTGTATGCTCATATTTTCCTCTATTTATGATGTAATAATGGATGATTTAAGGTATTTTACTTAGAGAGCGAACGACATTAATGGAGTCGAAAAGGTGATAAAAATGAATCGACATTTATGGACAATCATAGCGATCTTTATTGGTGGGATTGCAGGGACGTTACTTAGGTATTTGATCAATTTACAAACGATGACGTTGCTCTTTCCACTTGGAACGGTCATTGAAAACTTAGTAGGAAGTTTATTACTAGGCATATTAACAGGATGGGTCATGGTGAAGATGATTCCGCCTCTATTAAAAGAGGGTTTAGGAGTCGGCTTTTGTGGTGGGTTCACAACGATGTCCACCTTAGCTGCTGACTCTGTATTGCTTGCTGGAGAATTGTCGATGCTGTATTCCGGATTATACTTGTTAATCTCCTTAGTGGGAGGGGTCACTTTAGCTCTTTTCGGAATGATCATGGGACAGAAGATAGCGAAAGGAAAGTTGAAAGAAGGTGAAGGAGTATGAGTATCCTTTATGTTGCTTTAGGCGGGGGGACAGGTGCCATCTGTAGATATTTACTTGGCTTGTGGATCAAAACAAAAACGAAACAGCGCTTCATTCCAACAGCGATGTTGTATGTAAATGTATTAGGATCCTTTGGATTAGGGCTTTTTTTCGGTATGATTTACAATGAAGTGCCTTTTATGGTTTATGAGGACCCGCTATTTTTGTTGATTGGAATTGGATTCTTTGGAGCGTTTACTACGTTCTCTACATTTAGTATAGAGGCATCAGCTTTACTACAGAAACAGAAATGGACGGGGCTAGTCCAATATGTGGGGTTATCGATAGGTGGTAGTCTAGCCGCTTTTCTAATCGGAATGTTTTTATTTCGTTTGTAGAGAGAATAAGTTTAGGTACTTTTAAGTATGTTTTTTTCTGACTTAACTCATTTTCTATTCAATAACGTCGTTTATTCATATATCTTCCTAGTAGAAAAATAAAATCCTTCCAAAAGAAAAACCCGCCCTTTCGTTGAATACGATAAGGGCGGGTTTTAACAAATATTATTTGTCTTTATCAGTATCGGATTTCTTCTCATCTTGATCTCTTGCTTCCAAGTCTCCGTTTAATTGATTTCCGATATCATCTCTTAAATCTTCATAAATTTTCTCTTTAAATTCTTCATAGATTTCTTTCTTGATATCATCATACACTTCGTCTTTTACCTGTTCGTATACTTCACTCTTAATATCTTTGTAGGCTTCTTCTTTAAAGTCGTCGTATACTTCATCTTTCACTTGCTCATATACTTCATCTTTAATATGATCTTGAGCTTCACCTTTGAAGTCTTCATAAACTTCATCTTTCATTTGTTCATAGACGTCTTCTTTTATTTCTTCATAGGCTTCGTCTTTGAAGTCTTCGTATATATTTTCTTTCATACCACCGTAAACTTCATCTTTTACTTTTCTTCGTTCACGTTTCGTGGTGCGTAGTTTGTCTGCTTTTAAATCTTTACCCATCATGATTAATAATGAGAAGATCATCACCACCATAATGATGGCAAAGGGCAGAGCAGCAACAATGGAAGCGGTTTGAAGACCCTCTAAGCCGCCACTTAACAACAGAACAGCAGCCGTTCCGGCAATCAGGAATCCCCAAATGACTTTAATGGAAAGTTTAGGGTTCAAACTTCCGCTACTAGTCATCGCCCCTAAGACGTATGATGCGGAGTCAGCGGACGTGATAAAGAAAATCACAATCAATATCACAGCAAGGACACTCATAATCATACTGAGTGGTAAATTACCCAGAGTAGCAAACAGTGCCACTTCAACTTCATCCATCACTAAATCACCAATTTGTTCGTTACCGCCGAGAATCATATCTAAGGCAGTTCCTCCAAAAGCTGTGAACCAAAGTGCCGCTAAAACGGATGGAACAATTAACACACCGGCAACGAATTCCCGAATCGTTCGTCCGCGAGAAATTCGAGCGATAAAGATCCCCATGAACGGTGCCCATGAAATGTGCCAAGCCCAGAAGAAGATTGTATTATTTCCAAGCCATTCGCCGTCGCCGAAAGGATTTAAGTCTAAGCTCATTCTTGTCACGTTCGCTATGTAATCACCGATAGTTGTGACGAAATTTTGTGCAATGAATAGGGTAGGTCCCATCACAATAACAAAAACTAATAAAATTGCAGCAATCGTTAAGTTAATCGTACTTAGTATTTTGATTCCTTTATTAACCCCGGTTGCAGCGGAGAAAATAAACAATACGGTAACGATCGCAATGATCGTAAGCTGTGTAGCAGCAGTATTTGGAATCCACTCAACCAGATATGATAGACCACCAGTAATTTGCATCGCACTTAACCCAAATGTCGTCGCTACCCCTGTAGATGTAGCTAATACAGCGAGGGTATCGATCCCTTTACCAAATGGACCTCGTGCTTTGTCACCTAAAATCGGTTGGAAAGCCGAACTGATTAATGCAGGTTGGTCTTTTCTAAATTGGACGTAAGCTAAGGTAAGGGCAACTAATGAAAAGATAGCCCATGGGTGTAATGCCCAATGGAACACACCGTATCGAAGCCCAGCCGCAGCCCTGACGCCTTCTGATGCGTCTACAAAATCAGGGTGTGGATCAAAGAAATAAAGGACAGGTTCGGCGACCCCCCAAAACACGAAACCGACACCTATCCCGGCCGAGAAGAGCATTCCTAGCCAGGTGAAGAACTTATATTCAGGTTTCTCATCTGCCTTTCCCAATCTCAACTTTCCAAAAGGACTAATAGCTAAAAAGAGGACAAATGCAATAAAAAAGGCTGTAGAAAGCATGTAAAACCAGCCAAAGGTGTTTAACGTAAATCCTAACGCTGATTCAGATACGCTGGCTAACGTGTCTGGTCCAATGCCTCCCCATAGAACGAATAAGGCAACTAAGGGAGCAGAAATATAAAAGACAATATTAGGTTTTTTTGTTTCGTATTCGTATTTTCTCATAGACATAGTCATCCGTTATGTCGGATGTTCTCCCCCTCTCTTATAGTAAAAAAATACAGCCATTCTTTCATTTTTCAGAAAAAAGACTACATGCAATGATAAGTTTAAATTCCCCGTTTGTCTACCTTATGAAACCACTTTTCAAAGAACTGTTGATAACTGTTCGTTTTATTACGACGGCTCCGTACGACGATGTTCGTTAAATAAATGTTGTTTCGTAACCTCATCTTCAAAACTTTGAACGAATTTCACTAGGCGAAGGTCGGTTTCTTCATCCAGTTTCAGACTTGCCGTGGTTTCTTTTTGGCTTATGGCAAATTGCGCGGGAATTACATTGCCGTGGAGATTACGGAAGACGAGGCGTAAATGATTCAGTGTATTCGTTCCGGATTTCATGCCACCTGTAACGGTGGCTAACCCTATGGGCTTCTGTTCAAACTCCTGCGCCCCAAAGAAATCGAGCAAGTTTTTCATCGATCCTGTAAAAGAACCATGGTATTCAGGTGAGGCGGCAATAACCCCATCAGCATTTTTTAGTTCTTTGGATAACTTGAGCACGGCATCTGGTGGTTCCATGCCCGGATCATAGACAGGAAGCTGGAGTTCACGAACATCGATGATTGATACATTCGCCTGATTTTTCAGTTTATCAGCAATGTTTTGTAATAACTTTTTCGTTAAAGAATGTTCATTCATACTTCCGTTAATAAGTATGATGGAATGTTGTTTCGTCATTAGAATACCCTCCGTAATGATGTAGTTAATCTAGAATGTTAAATCAATTGTATCAAAAACCGTAAGAGAGATTAAAGGAGAATTCCAGGTTATGGAGAATAAATGTAGGGAAGATAAGTTAATGATGAACATATATTCATACTATGAGGTGACGAGATGGCAACGTTTGATGATTTTCAAAAAATTGATATGAGGATCGGCACAGTGTTGGAAGCAGAATTTCTTCCAAAGGCGAGAGTCCCAGCAATCAAACTGAAAGTGGACTTTGGTGAAGAAATAGGTGTAAAGCAATCCAGCGCCCAAATTACAAAACGGTATGAGCCAGAAGGTCTAATTGGAAGACAAGTAGCAGCAGTAGTTAATTTTCCTCCCATGAAAATCGCAGGATTTACATCTGAAGTCCTGGTTATGGGAGGTGTTCCTGAAAAAGGGGACGTCGTCTTGCTAAATGTACAAGAAGAAGTCCCTAATGGCACGAAGATCAGTTAGTTTCTTTTATAATAAGAGACAGGGAGGCTTGATTCCCTGTCTCTTATTGAGGTTGATTTGGAGCTGTAATCTCAAATTTTTCTTCTGCTTGCAATTGGTCATCGATATAAATTTCCAGCAGGTACTCTCCCGTTTTGGAGGCTGGATCTTCTGCATCAATCAGACCTAAAGTGACGCGGTTAGAAGAGAAGATCCCATAACTTCTTTCTCGCTCTAATGCCCAATCATCCGTCTCAGGTGATTCTTTATAGAATAGTTTAATCATGAAAGACCGATCACCAACAGGCTCTTCCCCGTAATAAAGAAAGTTTATTCTAGCTTCATACTTTTGAAAAGATGGTGTTTCTTCCACATCTAGTATGCCTGTCGGTGTGGGGGAATCATCTGAATAGACATAAACCCCAGGTGCTAAAGACGGATTGAACGTCCAAGATTCCACGGTTTGGTAAGGAATAAATAAGAATATCCATATCACAGCAGGAACGATGATGGCACTGATCCATGACCGCCCTGTCCGAGTGAAGAGGGGAGCCATAGGTTTTTGAAGCTTTCCCTCATAAAATAAAGCTAACTTAGCTACCCTTTGAGAATAAAAAGCGTTTCCTTTAGCTCCAAAGAAGATGTTGACTAGGATAGGATATGTTAATTGCCATATCCATAACGATGGGGCAGGGAGAAAGCCCATGTGAATGACGGCAGGAAAGAACGCAACTAATATAATACCAGTTAAATAAAGTAAGAAGAATACGATGACCCACAGGTACATATGTCTATAGGCAAGCCAGAACGGAGTGAAGAAAAAAGCAGCCCAATTCCATCCGCTATAGGTCAGCGGATCTTGATGTTTTGTCCATTTCTCGTGGTAGTAACTACTATTTTCACCCACGATCTTCTGAATGATTGGATTTGAAATTGATAACAGCATCTTGGACTTATTTGAGTGGTGAGAGTTCATAGATGTTTACTCCTTCGTTACACTTTATTAGAGTTTATCTTACCATTTGTAGACTTCAATGAAAAAGTCTCAGACCTTTTTTGGTAAAATGAGTGTAGTTTACAAGGGAGTGGTCTCGTGAAGGATAAACTGTGCACATTTAGCTTACTTGCCGTGTTAATGCTGGCTGCATGTGGTTCAAATGATAAAGAATTAATAGGAGGAAATGACCAGGAATTTCCATACAACTATATAAGTGAGACATTTCGATATGGAGGTTTTGATTATCCTGAGGACTGGGAGGTGGCCGGGATCTCTTCCGATGTTCAGCTTTCCTACAGAGATGCAAATAACCCGGAAGATCATAGATACTCTGAAACACCTTACCGCTACAGTTTCACATTCGGGAGACGAGCATCTTCCAACGAAGTTTCAAAAGAGCATCTAGAAGAATACAATCAAAATCAGGCTTTAAATGAAGAGACTCATCGTCAGCTTTTTTACCATACGTATTACGATCATTATGCCAATTTATCCCTCAGCTCAAATGGATTTACCCATGTTCTCATGGAATATGATGAGGTTGAACATTGGAAGATTGATGAAGAAGATGTGATGGTGTTACGCTACGATAACGAATGGCGTGCTAACTGGATCAACAATGGAGTCTATTACGATCTTCATGTGAAACGAGAAGCTTATAAAGATAATGAAGAAGAAATGATGGAACTATTGCAACGGATGATTCGCCCATAAGATTGTTTTTTCTGATAGCACTGCGCAGCTGACGAAAATGAAAGGGGGCACGAAGCTAACTAGGTACTTCTATCAGTTCGTCGCTTTAGCCCACAGAGAATTAGGCTCTTCACGAGGTAACATTCAAACAAACATTTGAATAATCTGTATAGATGAAGTAAACTATATTCAAATACTAGTTTGAATGAAGGGTGAAGGAGGCAAGGATACATGAGTAGAGATACCTGTGAAATATATTGCTATGACGAACAAAAAGTATCTTCACTAAAAGAACGAATTAACGATGACACAGTGCGTGATACAAGTCGCATCTTCAAGGTACTGGCGGACGAAACCAGATTGAAAATTGCCTATGCATTGACGAAGGTAGAGGAGCTTTGTGTCTGCGATGTGGCTAATGTCATCGGCTCATCCACCGCTACGGCTTCACATCACCTGCGGACATTGAAAAAACAAGGAGTCGCTCAGTATAGAAAAGAAGGGAAATTAGCTTTCTATAGGTTGGATGATCATCATATAACAGAACTCATTCAGATAGCTTTCGAGCATCAAAAAGAAGGAAAAGCGAATGACTAAGGAGCAGGTATTTAGAATAGATGGCTTAACCTGAGCTAGCTGTGCTGCTCGGTTCGAGCGGAATGTAAAAGAGTTATCTAGTGTAAGCGACGCCCAAGTTAATTTTGCTGCGGAAAAATTGACGATTCAAGGGGAAGCGTCGATAAAAGAAATAGAAAAAGCAGGAGCTTTTGATCACCTGAAAGTTCGAGATGAAAATAGCGACTTGGAAATAGACCTGCCTTTTTGGAAAAAAAGGCAATGGATTGAAGTAAGTATTTCTATTATTTTAGTTATGATCGGATGGCTGAGCTACTTAGCGAACGGGGAGCACCATGCGGTCACGATAACCTTGTTTTTAGCGGCAATGCTAATCGGTGGATATGGCTTATTCTATCAAGGAGTTAAAAATCTCTTTCAGCTTGTTTTTGATATGAAAACGTTGATGACGATTGCCATTATCGGGGCAGTTATCATTGGTGAATGGGGAGAAGGGGCATTGGTCGTTGTCCTTTTCGCCATTAGCGAAGCACTTGAAACGTATTCTATGGATCGGGCCAGAAAATCGATAAGGTCTTTAGTTGAAAAAGGATCTAAACATGCAATGGTCCTTCGAAATAGTCAGGAGATTCAAGTTCCTGTGGAAGAGGTGAAGCTAGAGGAAACAATCATTATCCGACCTGGAGAGAAAATTCCGTTGGATGGAGTTGTGATGAGTGGAATCTCTTCTGTTAATCAAGCTGCGATCACAGGTGAGAGTGTACCCGTAGGCAAAAAATGTCACGATGAAGTGTTCGCTGGAACGTTGAATGAAGAAGGTGTTTTATATGTGAACGTGACGAAACATGTGAAAGACACCACGCTTGCGCAAATCATTCATCTAGTGGAGGAAGCTCAAGGGGAAAAGGCACCAGCTCAACAATTTATTGATAAATTTGCAGCTTACTATACGCCAGCAATTATGATTCTAGCCTTATTTATTATGGTTGGACCACCGCTTATCACCGGAGCACCATGGGATCAATGGATTTATTTAGGCTTAGCAACGCTAGTGGTAGGATGCCCCTGCGCCCTAGTGATCTCTACCCCGGTTGCGATCGTGACCGCGATTGGAAACAGCGCAAAGCAAGGAGTTCTCATTAAAGGTGGAATACATTTAGAAGAAGCGGGACGGATCAATACGATCGCATTCGACAAAACCGGTACGCTTACAAAAGGGGTGCCGATGGTCACTGATGTAATTCCAGACCCTTCTGTCTCTCAACAAAGTTTACTAGTGTATGTTTACGAGCTAGAAAAATATTCTAGTCATCCTCTAGCAAAAACATTGGTCAATTACGCTAGTGCATTAGGAACCTGTAAAGCTGAATTTGATATGACTGACCATAAATCCCTAACAGGAAAAGGTGTATCAGCAACCAGTCATGGTCAACTTTTTTATGTGGCGAGCCCATCATACGTGAAAGAATACTATTCTTCGATTTTATCGCCTAAAACGAATAGTCTAATTGTGAATCTTCAACAACAAGGAAAGACCGTGGTACTCGTAGGAAATGAAAATGAATTATTAGGTGTATTGGCTTTACGAGATGAAGTGCGCGAGGAAGCGAAGATGTCCTTAACTCGGTTGGAAAAGCTAGGAATGAAGCAGTTGGTTATGCTCACAGGAGATCAACATTACACAGCTCAAGCAATTGGTAAAGAGGCTGGAGTGACAGAAGTAAGGTCAGGTCTTCTACCAGAGGATAAATTGGAACAGATTGAGAGATTGAGAAGGAGCGGTCACAAGGTAGCGATGGTAGGCGATGGAATCAATGATGCTCCAGCTCTAGCGAGAGCCGATTTAGGCATTGCCATGGGTGGAGGAGGGACGGATACGGCGCTTGAAACAGCGGATGTGGTGTTAATGGGAGATGAACTTCCCAAACTACCTTATTTAATTGAACTAAGCAGGAAGACTTTAAAGATTATTAAACAAAACATCGTTTTCGCTCTAGGTTTAAAGGCATTAGCATTAATCTTGGTTCCTTTTGGTCTGCTCACACTATGGATAGCCATTCTTGCTGATATGGGAGCTACCCTGCTTGTGACGATAAATAGTTTGCGATTAATTAGGATGAAAAACAAACAGAAACTTTAGCTTCTAAATGACAAATAACCCCCTCTCATTTGATGATGGAAGGGGGTTATTTGTCATTTAGTCAATATGAATCTCTTTCATCGTTGTTGCGTGATCTGCAATCAAGTACTTTGATCTACCGAGAAACAGCGGTAATTGAAGTTTACTAAAGTCAGGCAAGCCGTCTTCTCCAAATTTTTCATTGTCTTTATGAAAACGGGTGATTTTGCCTACAATCCAGTCATGGTCACCATAAGTATTCGTATCAATCACTTCACATTCATACGCTACATAAGCGTTTTGCAGAATAGGAGCTCCGGTGGTTTCTCCCTCTTTCCATTTAGCAAACATGCGAGTGAATTTATCTCCATCTGCACCGGACTTCTTTCCAGACGCTTCAATCCAATGGGCATATTCAGCTGGAACGAAATTAATCGCGAATTTACCACTCTCCTGAATTAGATGATGGGTAAATCGTTCTTTTGCAACGGCTACACCATAAATAGCCGGGTCATATGAGATGTAAGAGTGCCAGCCTGCAGCCATGATGTTTTGCTTGTCGTCGCTTTTGGCTGTAACAAGAGCAATCAATCCTGGATAACAGTGCATAACCGTTTTCGTTGTGCTTTCTAACATAGTGTCATTCCTCCTATTAGTAGCAATCCACTTATAGTATAAAGGAGATGGACCATAGATGCACATTTTAGGTGGATATTTCACGTATAGTTCTAAAAATAACCATGGGGACGGTTCTTGCGGTTGAGATGCGCAGCACCTAAGCAGCATGACCCAAGGGATCAGGACGAAGCTTAGAGGAATCAAGAGGAAATAGAATTGCTAAATTAAAGGGTGCCCCAAAAAATTTTACTTTTGGGACACCCTCGTGTAGTCTTTTTTACTCCATCCACTCGTAATCTTCTGGATTTCCAGCTGTGATTGGGTCAGATAAATCCATGTGACCGAGGAATTCACCGACTTCGTTGCCTACAATGAGAATTTGAGTTTGATCAAATCCGAATTGTTCCATCATCAAAGCCACTTGTTCTGTAAACATTAACTCTCCACTTGAGCCAAGATTTGCTTCATTCAGATCCTCTGAAAAGGAAACATGGGCAGTGTCCCCGTGAAATTTAACAAACTCTACACTCGCCTCTTGAGGTAGCAAAGAGTATAAACCGTCGTGTGTAGGCCCCGCTGCCCAAAGTTCCATTGCTTGCATGGCTCCTGACTCATCGTCAGTAACAGAGACATCGGACTGAACACGATAGGTGTTTAATAACTGATCGTCAGAGAAATAAAGAGTAACGGAATCAATCATCGTAGCTTCATCATCTTCTACTGCTGTGTTTTCTTCGTTTGCAATCTCATCTTCTTCTTTAGCATTGTTTTCTTCGTTGTCAATTTCTTCTTCATAATTACCTTCATCGTTCATCGATTCATTAAGGTTGTTTTCAACTGAGTTCTCTTCTTCATTGTTTACTTGATGTTCCTCAACATCTTCATTCATGTTGTTCTCGTTCGCCGGGGTGCTTTCATTAGCTTCTTCATCTTCGTTCCCATTTTCATTCTCATTCTCATTCAATTCGTCATTTTCGTTCAATTCTGTTTCATTAGCAGATCCGTCCGTGCCGGACACATTATTATTAGCATCTTCTGAGTTCGTCTCTCCTTGTCCGCAAGCTGCCAAAATCATTAATAAGCCGAGGCTAAGAGTCAGCCCTTTTACTTTTTTCATGATCATTCCCTACTTTCATATTAATAATAAGTTCATAGTGTTTGTCGATAAGTAAATAAGAAAGTTACACCATTTTTAAAGATTGTTGGAAATTTGGAAGCGAATTTTGTCGAATTATGTATATTTAAGAGGATGTAGATAGAGTCATGCTGGTGCATCATGCTCTGTAGTAAAATAGAGATAAGGATCACAGAGAAGCACAGTCATTATAGAATAGGATAGTTGGCATGAAGAAGGTGGTGGAAAGCAGTGGCATGGCAAAATAAGAGTGTAGTAGAAATCATATATGAAACATTTATGGTCTTTCTCGCATTTGTTGCGGTTGCGACGATTTGGTATGAGACGAGGTACGATTCTGTCGTTGTTTGGGGAACATGGTTTATTTTCTTTATCGATTTTATATATAGAATCTTTAATACAAATAATAAATGGCAGTTTATAAAAAGCAATCCATTTATTGTTGTTGCCGTGATTCCATTAGACGCTGTGTTCCAAATGGCCCGAGTGGCAAGAATTTTACATTTCATGAGATTAAAGGTGATCACGAAATATTATACAAAACCTTTTATCGAAAAAATTCGTAAACAGCGTTTTTCTTATATCATTCCAAGCATTTTCCTTGTCCTGTTCATAAGCATTATTCCTCTTTATCTATTTGAACCGCGCCTTGATACATATTTAGATGCTTTCTGGGGTGGTTTGGCCTCTCTTGTTTTTTTCGGGTACTCAACCATTAACCCGCAAACGACAACTGGCACCGTAATAATTACTTTACTAACCATTTTCGGAGTGATTATGCACGGAGTATTGTTGAGTTATATATTTGGTTTTATTGGATCATTAACCGTCGTGGAAAAATGGACAGAAAAAGCCAAACAAAAGAAAAAGAGTTATTTCAGCTAGAGATTTTTTCAATAGCTTCGATCATACGCCCTAAGTCTTAAAAAAGATATATCTTTAGGTCGTTCTGCTTTATGGTTGCTTTGCTTAAAATAAAAGGAGGAGGAGGGGGAAATGATGAACAGGATTGGCAGAAAGTCATTAGGATTATTGTTCTTGCTCATGGGCGGAATTTTTTTAGCTAATCAATGGACTTCAGTTGAATTCGTGCAGATGTTTGGTTACGTAGGATCCATCTTGTTTATTGCTATAATTGTTGAGGTCATCCTTTTTTACCGATCACGAGAACCAGGGACAACTATTCAATTTGATAAAGGGGCTATGGTCGTTTTAGTCATCGCATTAGTAGCTAGTTCTGGAGCCCAATATATTCACACTCATGGCGGTGTGGTTCAAGGCTTTTCATTGTATGGTTGGGAACCGAATAAAACGAGTATTCAAATAGAAGAAACTTACGAATTGGCGAACGATGTGCAAAGTATTCAGTTCTCTCTTCCTTCAGCCAATTTGAAAATTGTAGGTGGAAAAGGGAACAAAGTAAAGCTAACTGGAACAGTGAAATCAAATGAAAAGAGCGAATCTGAAGTTCAGAAAGCATTTGAGAAAGCGCGGGAAATGGAAATGACTGAGAATACCTTTCATTATGAAGTAGAAAACCCTAGCTTTTCTTTATTTTCTAGGAATCATTTAAGTGCAGACTTTACCATTGAAATTCCAGAGAATCGTCCATTAGATGTGCAAGTGACAAATGGGTCAGTTGAAGTGAATGATATGCTGAATGATATTCAAGTAAGTACAACCAATGGTCGAGCTGATATTGAAACCATTACAGGAGACGTTTCCGTTCAGAATACGAACGGTATCATTTCAGTTCGAAATATCGAAGGTACGACAGAAGGGATCACCACCAATGGCCGTGTATTAGCAGAGAATTTAAGCGGAGACACTCGGTTAAAAACAACAAATGGAACGGTGGAAGTAGAAAGTAAGAAGGTTGGTGGTAACTGGGAGTTAGAGACTACGAACGGGAACATTACTATAAGGGTTCCTGAAGACAGTGACGTGACAGTGACTGGAGAAACGACAAATGGTACTGTGGACGGAGACCTCGACTGGGTTCGGGAAAAAGAAGAAAATTTCATGAGGATGTATAATGAAGGGTCAGCCGTCCATAACGATGGAACTTATGACATAAATGCCAAAGGCACAAACGGCATGATTCGCGTTTCTTTTCTGAATTAAGTAGGCAATATCAAAGAGCAGATTCTATCTGCTGTACTTTATAGAAAATACTGAGGGTACCGCAAAAGAGAATTTTTGCGGTACCCTCTTCCTAATATGACTAAGTGGGTTATACGAGCGGTCATTTTAGGTACCTAAATTGAATAGAGAAATTAATTAAATCTTTCTGGTTGAAAAGCGAGGCGAGTACCAGGATCTAATGGAATGCCTGAGATTAAATCGGCGACAGTTTCTCCCGTTTTAGGACTTAATAAAATACCATTACGGTAGTGTCCGGTAGCGAAAATAATATGCGGCGCCCCTTCAAGTGATCCAAGTAAAGGAAAACCATCTTGAGTAGCCGGCCGAAGACCTGCCCAAGTGTGAAAGGGTGACTTATTACTAAGGAACGGTAACATTCGTTTGTTCCAATTGACCAGTCTGGATATTCCTTTTTCGGTGACGGTCGTAGAAAATCCTGCAATATCTTCTGACGCCCCATTTACAAGTGTGCCATTGGACTTTGGAACAAGATACCCTTGGCTGCTCGTCAAAATATGGTTCACCTGTTCATCCCCCAATTCATAAGCGCAGATTTGTCCTCTTATAGGAAACACAGGAATACGGATATGGAAAATGGTTTCAAGTTCTTGAGACCAAGCTCCAGAACAGATGACAAGTTTATCTCCTGTAAAAGTTTGTCCACTGGGGGATTGCAGAATTGGAGCGGACTGCCAGCTTTCCACCTTAATATCCCCTAAGTTTTCATAAATGTTAACCCCAAGTTTTTCACATGCGACCTTCAATGCATGTACATAATCGGGAGCGAATACGTGACTTTCTTCATTTGAATAAATAGCTGCGACCACTTCATCTGAAATAGCCGGTTCTAGAGACTTTAATCTGCTCCCGTCTAAAATCTGGGCTTCAGAACCAAACGTTTTCTGCCAAGCGATCCTAGTTTCAAGAGAAAGGATGTCTGAGTCGTGATAAACTCCATAGATACTTCCACTTTCAGTGTATTCAAAATCAACGCCTGAAGCTTTCTTGATTTCTTGCTGCCAGTCGCGAAACATCCGCAAACTATCAAGACAGAACGTGAAAAAAGGATCTGGATCCTCCATAATCTCTGAATATGGAGCGAGCATTCCCGCTGCAGCCCCCGATGCCTGACCTCCACATGTGTTTTTTTCAAGAATTGTTACTTCAAATCCTCGTCGTATTAAGGAAAAGGCAGAGGCTAATCCAATCACACCCCCGCCAAGAATCAGTATGTGCTCTTTCATCGTTGTAAATCCCTCCCATATAATAGAAGGAGATAACCTTCCGATTCGATTTCTCCCGCCTAGGGAATTAGTAAGAAATAGAAGAGGGGAGCCCGCTAGAGGCTGTGGCGTACCGTTTCTTAGGAATGCGTCCTGCTTCGTAGGACAGCCGTCCAGCTTCAATCGCAAGTTTCATTGCCGAAGCCATCTTCACTGGATCTTTTGCTTTTGCTACAGGGGTGTTCATTAGAACTCCATCTGCGCCGAGTTCCATTGCTTGAGTGACATCCATAGCAGAACCTAACCCTGCATCTACGATAATGGGAACTTCGGCTTCTTCGATGATTAATGATAAGTTATAAGGGTTTAAAATCCCTAGCCCTGTTCCAATAGGAGACCCTCCCGGCATGACTGCTGAGGCTCCTGCTTGTTCTA
Organism: Salipaludibacillus keqinensis; assembly: GCF_003226325.1. Taxonomy (GTDB): domain Bacteria; phylum Bacillota; class Bacilli; order Bacillales; family Salisediminibacteriaceae; genus Salipaludibacillus; species Salipaludibacillus keqinensis. The sequence goes on from NZ_PDOD01000005.1 coordinate 273,215, forward strand.
ACTTCTTGCATAGGATAGGATCGTCTGAAGTATAAGGCAGAACGATAAATCCTTCATTAACGAGTATTTCCGTTGCTTTCAATGTTTCAATAGGATCGGGAAGGAGAGTCTTTTCATTCGAACTGATTTCTACTTTAATCCAATCGCTAAGACCCGATGCTTTAGCAAGCCTTGCAATTCGGACAGCTTCGTCAGCTGTTTTGGCTCCTGAAGTGTTAGGAAGGTAAGTGAACGAATGATCTGCATCCAAATGTTGAAGGATAGCATCTTCTCCTGGAGATTCCAGATTTGCTCGTCTTATAGCGAATGTGAGCACGGCTGTCTCTGATACTCGAATGGCTTCATTTTGAACGTAAGGGTTTGGATAACGCCCCGTTCCAAGAAAAAAACGAGAAGAGAGTTCCTTACCCGCGATGATTAGATTCCGCTTATTCAAATGATCACCCTCCAGCGATAAATTCGACTAGTTCAATTTTCGTTCCATCTTTCACCGGCGTATGGGACCAACTGTCTCTGTCTACAATTTCTCCATCCACTTCAGCGATAATAAGGTTCGGTTTCAATTTAAAATGTAAGACGAGTTCCTGTATAGATTGGACGTGAAGTTCGTGATTTTCCCCATTGACGATTAGGTTTACAGGTTGATAAGGTTTTAACTTTTCCCGAAATTGAGAGCAGACTTGCTGAACATTTTCAGAGCCAACAATCTCACTAATCATACAGACTCTAGTCGCACCAGCAGATAGAACTTCATCTACGTTGTGCAGTTTAATTCCACCGATCGCTACAAAAGGAATGGTTATTTCTGCTGCGACCTCCTTGATGTAATTTGTTGTAACCGGTGCAACGACATCTTTTTTGCTTTTCGTTGGAAAAATGGGACCAACACCAATATAGTCAGCCCCGCCTTCTTGAGCAGCTCGAGCTTCTTGAATATGATGGGTAGAGATTCCAATAATTTTATCTGGCCCCATCAATCGTCGGGCTTCTTCGAGAGACAAATCGTCTTGACCGAGGTGTACACCGTCTGCACCAACTTGAAGAGCAATATCTATGTGATCATTAATGATTAAAGGTACGTCATATTTCAACGTAAGCTCTCGGAGAGCCAGGGCCTTTTTAAGAACATCGGGTTTCTTGCTCGTTTTATCTCTTAGTTGTATGATATCTGCACCCCCTTGAAGGGCTTCTTCCATGACATCGATGACATCTTTTCTAGGATGAAATTCTTCTCCGGTAATGGCATATAAATGAAAATTCTTCATCGTTTCCTCCTTTTTATTTTTGCGCTGTTAAAGGGTCGTTGTGAATGATAACCAAAGATGATTTCTACAATGTAGATGACTAAAGATTAATTAAGAAAACGAAAGCCGTATCCCCATAGTAAATGGAATACGGCTACAATAGCTTTATATTGCATCGACTTTCCTCCGCTGGTATGGGCCAGATCAGGTTCAAGGGTAAAAGGCAATCACCTTTTTCTCAGTTTATGAATCTAAACACCCCTAGTCATCAAGTATGTTAATTTTTCCCTTAATTACCATTGTAAACGATAATTTGAATGATAGATAGCCAAGAGTCTATAAAATTTGACTAAATAGCTCAAAAAAACGACGAAGGGATGACCCCTTCGCCGTTCTAATTTTAAACCTTTAGCTAAATGAGTTTATTCTAACCCTTCAGTCCACTCTGATACTGCATCTTCATTTTCGTCAACCCATGTTGCTGCAGCTTCTTCTGCGGAGGCACCTTCTTGTATATCAAGCATGACGCTCTCCATATCTTCAGGAGTCCAGTTAAATTGATCCAAAATCTTATATGCGTTTGGCATATCTTCTTCTAGACCTTCACGAACCATTGTTTTAATCACTTCTGCTTCACCAAATGTGCCTTCAGGATCTTCTAAATACTTCAAATCATAAGAAGCGAATTTCCAATGAGGTGTCCATCCTGTAACAACAATTGGTTCTTCGTTGTTGTACGCTTCACCTAATGCTGTTGCCATGGCACCACTTGAAGATGTTTGGACGTCCCAGCCGTTGATTCCTTCATAAACTTCAGTTGCTTCTTCTGCAGCTTGAACAACACCCGCACCAGGCTCGATGCCAGTAATTGAGTTGTTCAACTCATCTCCATAATCAGCTAAATCATCAATTGTAGTTGCATCCATGTATTCAGGAACAACAAGGCCAACTTGAGCACCTTCTAAGTTCTCACCTAGATCAACTAAGCTGTCTTCGTATTCTTCCATCAAATCACCGTGAGTAGCAGGTAACCATGCAGCAACCATACCGTCAGTTTCACCGTTGGCAACGGATTGCCACATAACAGCATTATCAATCGGAGTAATAGTTACGTCGAAACCTTGGTCTTCAAGTACTTTAGCTATGACATTAGTGGATGCAATCTCAGAATCCCACTCAACATATACTAATTCAATTTCTCCACCTTCACCAGCTGCTGAATCGCCACCAGCATTTTCTTCATTTGCATTGTTGTTATTTCCTTCGTTCGTGCTTTCATTGTTATCGTTGTTTCCACACCCAGCTGCGAGCAAAGGCAATGAAAGTCCTGCTGCTAAACTAAGACGTTTCCAGTTAAGTTTGATCATAACGAATAAATCCCCCTTATTTCTAATTAATTTATATGGACTTTTCAATTTTCCTGAAAAGGTACCACCTAAGCTTATTTCTTATCATTAACACTTTGTGTTAAGCGGTCAATGATGATCGCGAGGATCACAATACCTAAACCTGCTACAAAGCCTGGTCCAACTTGGGCACGTTGGAGAGCTGATAGAACTTCTCTACCTAACCCAGGCGCCCCAATCATAGATGCAATGACGACCATGGAAAGAGCAAGCATGACGGTTTGGTTGATCCCAGCCATAATGGTCGTTCTAGCCATCGGCAGTTCAACTTTAAATAATTTCTGTTGGCCCGTGCTTCCAAAGGCGTCTGACGCTTCGACCAGTTCTGTTGGAACTTGACGAATGCCTAAGTTTGTTAATCGGACGGTCGGAGGAGTTGCAAAAATGAGAGATGCAAAAACCCCAGGAACCATTCCGATACCAAAGAAGGCAACAGCCGGAATTAAGTATACGAATGCTGGCATGGTTTGCATAAAATCAAGTACCGGTCTTAAAAGGGCATCTGCTGTTTTACTTTTCGACATGAGTATTCCAACTGGGACACCAATCAGAATTGATAACACACTAGCTAACATGACTAAAGTAAATGTGAAAGTCAATTCTTCCCATAATCCTTGATTGTAAATAAGCCAAAGTCCCACGATGGAGAAGGCGGCTAGTCCGAATTTTTTGCCGGTAATGAAAAAAGCGAGCCCGGCAACTAAAAGAATAATAATTACAGGTGGGATGCTATAGATCGTATTGGCCGTCCATGCCATGAAACTTCCGAAATGATCTTTAATCGGGTTGAACAAAAAAGAAAATGTACTAGTTAACCACCCTACGAAATCAGTGGTCCATTGGGCAATCGGTATTTGCGGCATAAAGTTAAGCATTTTCTGTTTTCACCTCACTATCTTGAGCAAGTGCTGCGATAAGCGCGCCACGGACTATAATGCCCACTAAACGGTCATTTTCTACCACGGCAACGGGAGTTTGAATATCATGAATAATAGCGAAAATTTCCTGCATCGGTGTTTCTTTGTCTACTTTAGGTATGTCATTTTTCAAGAGGCTTTGTAATGAGTTAACATCATTTTTCAGCGCCATTGAAGCATCGTCGGCAGAAACATACCCTTTTAAGTTTCGCTGGTTATCAACCACTAGAATCGTGGATAAACCTTCTTCACGCATTCTCTCTAATGCTACGCGTGGACCATGTTTTTCTATGTTTACTGTTTCTGGACGTTTCATAATATGACCTGCTGTCAAGATTTTAGAGCGATCCACGTCCTCAACAAAGCGCTCAACATAATCGTCTGCAGGGTGAACTAAGATTTCTTCAGGTGTGCCGACTTGGACAATTTCTCCGTCTTTCATGATCGTAATTCGATCACCGATACGAAGTGCTTCATCCAGATCATGCGTAATGAAAATAATTGTCTTTTGCATTTTGACTTGCAAATCAAGAAGTTCGTCCTGCATGTCTTTACGAATCAATGGATCGAGAGCTGAGAAAGCTTCATCCATAAGGAGAACGCTAGGATCGTTCGCAAGCGCACGGGCTAGACCAACACGCTGTTGCATCCCGCCTGAAAGTTGATCAGGCAATTGATTTTCATAGCCCTTTAATCCAACTAATTCCAATGACTCCATGGCTTTCTTTTTACGTGCCGATGGATCGATTCCTTGAATTTCCAATCCGTATTCCACATTCTCGATAATCGTTCGGAACGGGAATAAGCCGAATTTTTGGAATACCATACTCATTTTCTTTCGTCTGACTTCTCGCAAATCCTTGTCATTCATTTCAGCCAAGTTTTCGCCGTCAATCCAAACCTTACCAGCTGTTGGTTCGATTAAGCGATTTAATAACCGTACCAGAGTGGACTTACCACTGCCTGATAAACCCATGATGACAAAGATTTCTGAATCTTGAACTTCAAAAGAAGCTTGATTGACTCCCACGGTCAACCCTGTTTCATTTAGAATTTCGTCTTTTGATTTGCCTTGTTTTAAGAGCTTCATTCCTTGACTCGGTTTTTTACCGAAAATCTTGGTTAGACCCTCTACTTTAATGTTAGCCACAACTTGCCACCTCAATTTTTAAGATAAATAGAAAAGTAATAATACATTTGTCTGGCATTTCTTTAGCTTTTACGACAATTTCACTTAATATTCGACCTTAATTACTATAACTGTTTAACTAATTTATATCAATCAGTATATATTTATCGTTTAGTTTGATAAGTTCGTACAGAAAAAACTGTACAGACGTGACATCCTTATAACATAGTCTTTCTCTTCTTTGCTACAGATAGATAGGTGATATCACTCTTTTCTTCATTGACGATAGTTTGCTACTCTTTTACAGAGGTACTTTAAATGAAGAGGGAGGCAACTCATGGGAAACCAAGAGGAACTTAGTTTGGATCTAGAGAAATTAGAGAAAGCACGAAATAGATTTATATCAGAAATTGCAAAAAACATTCATTTATATAACATTACTTCTTCTATAGGACGTTTATATGGAACGGTATTTTTTTCCGAGGAACCTATGAATTTAGATGATATGAGTGAAGCATTAGGTATGAGTAAAACAAGTATGAGTACAGGAATAAGGGCTCTTTCCAATGCAGATATGGTTGAACGTGTTTGGGAAAAAGGAGTTCGCAAAGACTTATATAAAACTGAGAAGGATTGGTATAAATCTTTTTCCAATGTGTTTATAAATAGATGGAGAAATGCAACGGAATTAAATATGGGGGCCATCAAAGAAACAAAAGAAATGATGACAGAATTATATAAAGAGACAGAGGCAGAAGAAATCAAGCGAAAAGTAGACCGTGACTTAGATAAATTAACAGAGGCGGAGGCTTATTATGAGTGGCTGAATGAAGTGATTGCTCTGTTTGAGACCGGTGAAATATTCGAGATCGTCCCTAAAAAATCTGCCCAAAATAATAAACATTCCTCATAGAGAAACTTGCCCTAACTTCTCTTATTTTCAAGGTCGTCCATGAAAAAGTCATCCAACTCATTCAGATGGATGACTTTTTTGATATAATTATTGAACAAACAGAAAAAGGCATAGAAGGTGAAAAAGGATGAAATTAAAAAATTGGCAAGTGGCTGTCCTCTTATTAATCTTAGGTTTTGTTGCTGCAAGTGGCTATTGGGTATGGGCTCTCACTAAATAAATGAGTGGTAAAGGACAGTTAACCATGAAATTAACTGTCCTTTCTTGTAACAATAGTCAAGAAAGGACGACAAAATGGATAGCTAGGGAGTGAATAGCGTGAAAGAGGAGTTTGAACGATTATATAATACGTACCATCACCAATTGTTCCAATACCTTTTCTATCTAGTTCGCAGTCGAGAAGTGGCAGAAGAACTAGTTCAAGAAGTATACATTAAAGTTTTAGACTCCTTTGACACTTTTGAGGGAAAAAGCACGGAGAAGACGTGGCTCTATTCTGTCGCAAAGCATGTGGCGATTGATTGGATAAGAAAACAAACCCGAAAGAAACGGAAAGCCGAAGGAAAAGAGTACGAATGGAGTGAAAGGGAATTTGAGGTGGAAGATAAAAACCCTCTGCCCGAAGAAATCGTCATCCAAAAAGACGAGGTACAACAAATTTATAAAATGCTAGAGAAGTGCAGTGAAGATCAACAACAAGTCGTTCTTCTTCGCTATGTTCAAGCCCTTTCTATTTCTGAAACGGCAGATATTTTAGGGTGGACAGAAAGCAAAGTGAAAACAACTCAGCATAGGGCGATTAAAATGTTGAAAAAACACTTAGAAAAGGCCGAAGCAGTCTTTCTTGAAAAGGAGGTAAGCAAATGAGTGATGAAAAATGGGATGAATCTAAAATAGAAAAAACGTTAACGAAGCTTCCTCCGATTAAAGATAAGCAATCAAAGGATGACTTATTCAAGGCGATAGAAAAAAGATCACAACAAGAGGCGCCTACTAGATATACCCCTAAACAAAAGCGCCCATGGGTTTTCCCGGCTATGGCAGCGGCTGCTGCAATCTTCTTAATCATGCTGATCGTTCCTCCTTTTTTCAATAACAGTACACAGTTTTCATCCGATGATAATTCCAGTATGGATATGGATACAGATGTGGTTGATAATGCTGAATTTGAAGAAGAATCTAATGATGCAGAATCTGAAGTTTCTGAGGTTGAAGAGAATGAAACGTCGGAAATTGAGAGCTATAATAATGAGTCGGATAACGACGAGGTGATGACCGAAGATGATAGTGGTAATGATAGTAATAATGAAGTTGAAGCAGATATAGGCGTAAATACTGAAGAGGAACTAGAAACCGAAACAAGTGAAGAATCGCAACAGCAAATTACCTATGCTGAATCATACTATACGGCTAAGAGCCAAACGATCGATCTCGGTGAATCGGTAACCGAATATGTGCTGATTCAGGTACAGGAATCTTTAGACGAGAAACCGATGGAAGAAGTTCTCTTTACTTCCATTGTTGAAAGTGATCCAACGTCTGGTCAATATTTAGGTGATATTCAAGAAGTGAGAGTTGAAGGAAAAGAGGTTATTCTTGATTTCTTAGAAGGTCATGGCCTAGAATCGCTTTCCAGTACAGAGTCACGCATTTTACAAGACGTCTTTCTAGAACTCTTTCCAATATACGGTTTTGAAAAAGTGACATTCATGGTTGAAGGGGAACCTGGGATGATGTTTGGTCAAGAAGGAGAAGTAGAGACAATCACTCTATCTGAATTGAACCGAGGCTATTATGTGACCTCTTCATCGGATAATGAGGAACATTATCTTGTTAGTGCGAGGCTGGCAGGGGAGGAAACAAGGGACGAGAGTGGCACGCCGCTAACTTTTGCCCAAACGGTTATGAGAATGACTTCACCAGACGTTGAAGCAGGGTGGTATGAGTCGGCTATCCCTTCAACAGTGATGATTACAAATGTTCAAATCCCAGGAGATACAGCTGAAGTGTATTACACTAACTCAGAAGATGATGGACTTGTGGATGAAGAAAAATGGTTTCTCTTCATTGAAGCGCTAAAGTTAACAGCAGAACCCTTTACGCTGGACTCAATGCAGATAATAAATGAAGAAACTGGAGACGTTTTAGAGATAGATTTAGCAAGAGAAATGGATGAATAAAAAGAGAAGGTGCCCCATAAGGTTGTCAACATAAGCAGCCTTGATGGAGACACCTTTTTTTGTAACCTAGGGTGTAACCAGGGGGACGGTTCTTGCGGTTGAGATGGATAGCACCTACGTAGCATGACCCGCCGGATCAGGACGAAAACAGAATTGCTAAATTAGAAGGTGCCCCAAAAGATTCTACTTTTGGGGCACCATCACTGTTCGAAAATTTATCTCTTGCTATCCATTTCAAATTTTTTCATCCGATATTGCAAACTTTGTCTACTGATCCCCAATTCAACGGCTGCTTGAGTGACATTCCCCTTGTGGCGTTGGAGCATTTCTTCCAAGTATATTTTCTCTACTTCATTCATATAGGTTTGCAGCGTTTTCGCAGGTGGAGAAAGCGGTATGACCAGCGATTCAGGTTTATGTGCAACCGGATTGTGAACTGGGAATTTTGTTCGTACATGGATCGGGAGATGACTATAATCAATTTCTTCATCGAAATGAATTAAATTCATCGCTCCTTCTATCATATGTTCAAGCTCACGCACGTTTCCAGGCCAATCATACTTTTGGAAAAGGTGTTGAACTTCGTCGGCTATTCTTGGCACATTCAATTGGAAACGTTCATTATACTTTTTAATGAAATGATCGGATAATATAAAAATATCTTCTTTTCTTTGGCGGAGGGGAGGAACCACAATAGATACCACGCTCAGCCTGTAGTAAAGGTCCTCTCTTAAATGATTCTTTTCTAATGACACTATTGGATCTTCATTCACGGTGGCAATGATTCGGACATCTACGGAACGATTTTTCGTATCGCCGATGCGTCGAATTGACTTTTCTTGAAGTGCTCGCAATAGCTTAGCTTGAAGAGATGTACTAAGTGAGTTAATTTCGTCTAGCATCAATGTTCCACCGTCTGCTTGCTCAAACAAACCAGGATGATCAGTAGCCCCTGTGAAGGCACCTTTCACCGAGCCAAATAATATTCCTTCTATTAAAGAATCAGGTAATGCGGCACAGTTTTGGCTGATAAAAGGTCTAGAAGCTCTTTCGCTGCCATTGTGTATGCTTTGGGCAAATAATTCTTTCCCAGTACCGGTTTCTCCATAGATAAGTACGGAAGAGGCTGTCCGAGTTGCTCGTTTCGCATTGTCGATCACTTCTTGAATGGCGAAAGTTTCACCAATTATTTGATCAAAGGTGAATCTGGCTTCTTGCTTATCTCGTGAGTTAGCCCTTGTAAGGCGTTCTAACTTCGTAATATCTTTCGCAATTTCAACGGCACCGATTCTTTTTCCTTTATCGAACAGAGGAAAGGTATCGTTGACTGTTGTAATCTCTTGCCCCTTGAAATTAAAATAAGTCTGTTTAGCATTGTGATGAACAGAACCATCACTCAATGCTTTGAGCAACCTGCTCTCTTCTTCGGAGGTGAATAGGAAAATATCCGTGATATTTTTGTAAAGGACGTCTTCTCTTGCCATATCCTCAATTTCAGACATCTTACGATTATAAATAATAGACTCCCCTTCACTATTAATCGCATGTATACCTACATCTACAGCATCAAGAAGCTGACGGTAGATTTCCGGTAAATGGGGGATGCTTGTAATGTGGGACAATGGAATTCCCTCCTCTCAACCTACTGTTAGTTTACTCAATTTTCAATATAGACTGCAAATATTTTTTGCTATTTGGCGCAAAAATATTTTTCAGTGCAAAAATTTCAGTCAATTCAAATTATTGAAAGGGCTTTCTTGTAGGATTGGATTTTTGGCATGGTTATTGCATACTAACTATAGTGTAGAAATATTTAAAAAATAAACAAGATTTAAAGGAGTGTATCAATCCATGGTAGTACCTTACAGACATGAACCGTTTACTGATTTTACGGTGGAAGAGAACCGTAAAGAGTATCAAGAAGCATTGGACTATGTGAAGGGTCAATTGGGACAAGAGTACCCTCTCATTATTAATGGAGAAAAAGTTTTTACAGATGATAAAACAGTTTCGGAAAACCCTGCTAATAAGAAAGAGATTGTCGGGTACGTATCGAAATGTAGTCAAGAACTTGCAGAGAAAGCAATGCAAGCGGCAGACGAAGCATTTAAAACGTGGAAAAAGTGGGATCCAGCTGCACGAGCAAATATTTTGTTTCGCGCCTCAGCAATGATTCGCCGCAGAAAACATGAGTTCTCTGCATGGCTCACTTATGAAGCAGGAAAGCCATGGAAAGAAGCGGATGCAGACACAGCTGAAGCAATTGATTTCCTTGAATACTATGCACGACAAATGCTTCGTTTAAAAGACGGCATTGAGATCAATTCAAGAGACGGTGAATTCAACCGTTTTAACTATATCCCATTAGGCGTAGGGGTAACAATTTCACCTTGGAACTTTGCATTCGCGATCATGGCTGGAACGACAGTAGGCCCTATGGTTGCAGGTAATACGATTGTTCTAAAGCCAGCAAAAACAACACCAGTTATTGCTTACAAATTTATGGAAGTCTTATTGGAAGCGGGTCTTCCTAAAGGCGTTGTTAACTATATTCCAGGAAGCAGTGCAGAGATGGGAGACTACGTTGTTGATCACCCAAGAACTCGTTTCATCAATTTCACTGGTTCAAAAGCCGTCGGTCTTCATATTGCCGAAAGAGCTGCGAAAGTCCAAGAAGGGCAAATTTGGATGAAGCGCATGATTTCTGAAATGGGCGGTAAAGATACGATCATTGTCGACAATGATGCAGATTTAGATTTAGCTGCAGAATCCATCGTCTATTCTGCGTTCGGATTCTCTGGACAGAAGTGCTCTGCTTGTTCAAGAGCGGTCATTCACCAAGATGTTTATGACGAAGTTCTCGAAAAGGTCGTTGCACAAACAAAAGAATTAACAGTTGGTCCAACATACAAAGATAATTCAAACTTCATGGGTCCTGTAAACGACCAAGCGGCATTCGATAAAGTCCTTGATTACGTTGAAATAGGTAAAAAAGAAGGCAAATTGATGACCGGTGGTGAAGGCGATAACTCAGAGGGGTATTTCGTTCAACCAACCGTATTTGCTGACGTAGATCCGAAAGCTCGCATTATGCAGGAAGAAATTTTCGGTCCAGTCGTAGCTTTTTCTAAAGCAAAAGACTTTGATGAATTAATTGAGATTGCAAATAACACAGAATACGGGTTAACAGGAGCGGTCATTTCCAATAATCGTGATCATTTAGAGCAAGCTCGAGAAGACTTCCACGTAGGAAACCTTTACTTTAACCGAGGATGCACTGCGGCAATCGTAGGCTACCATCCATTTGGTGGATTCAATATGTCTGGAACAGATTCAAAAGCAGGTGGACCAGATTACTTGCTTCACTTCTTGCAGCCTAAAACCGTTTCCGATATGTACTAATCCGGTGTGACTCACAGAAGGGAGCTACTTCATGACTAAAACAGCAGAAATTATTGATGTAACTGAGAAGTACGGGGCACGTAACTACAATCCTCTTCCAATTGTTATTGCTAAAGCTGAAGGAGTATGGGTGGAAGATCCTGAAGGAAACCGGTATATCGATATGCTAAGTGCGTATTCAGCGGTTAACCAAGGCCATCGTCATCCTAAAATCATAGAAGCTTTAAAAAATCAGGCTGATCGGATTACCTTGACATCTCGTGCTTTTCATAATGATCAGCTTGGACCTTTTTATGAAAAAGTTTCAAAACTGACAAACAAAGATATGGTCCTTCCCATGAATACAGGTGCTGAAGCGGTTGAGACAGCTGTAAAAGCTGTTCGCCGCTGGGCCTATCGTGTTAAAGGAGTTGAGAAAGATCGTGCTGAGATCATTGTATGCGAAGAGAACTTCCATGGTAGAACAATGACAGCCGTGTCTTTATCATCCAATGACGCATATAAAAATGATTTCGGACCGATGCTTCCAGGGATTAAAGTGATTCCATTTGGGGACGCCGAAGCACTGAAAGCAGCAATAACTCCTAATACAGCGGCGTTTCTATTTGAGCCGATTCAAGGAGAAGCAGGGATTAACCTTCCTCCCGAAGGATTTTTAAAAGAAGCGTATGACATTTGTAAAGAAAACAATGTCTTATATGTCGCTGACGAAATTCAATGTGGTCTAGCAAGGTCAGGAAAAATGTTCGCATGTGATTGGGAGAATGTAGAACCAGATATGCTTATTCTTGGAAAAGCACTTGGTGGCGGAGTGATGCCGATTTCTGTCGTCTGTGCAAATGAAGAGATTCTAGGTGTTTTTGAACCAGGCTCTCATGGCTCCACATTTGGAGGGAATCCGTTATCTTGTGCAGTGTCCATGGCAGCTTTAGACGTCATTGAAGACGAAAAGCTAGTAGAAAGATCGTTGAAAATGGGTCAATATTTATCGGATCAGCTTAAGAAAATTGATAATCCTAAGATTAAAGAAGTAAGAGGAAGAGGCTTGTTTATTGGTGTCGAATTGACAGAGCCAGCAAGATCATACTGTGAAGAATTAAAGAAAAAGGGCTTATTATGTAAAGAAACTCATGAAAATGTGATTCGATTTGCTCCGCCATTAGTTATTTCACAAGAAGATTTAGACTGGGCCATCGAACAAATAAAAAGCGTTCTTTCATAAAGAATCCTTCTCAGCATCATTAGAATGTACCCTGTAAAGAGAAGACATCTCGAGGAAAGAGGAGACTTCGTTTTATACGGGGAATCCTCTTTTCGTTTTTTAGAGAATCGAAGAAAAAGCGAAAGCTTTGTACTAAACATGACTCGAAGGTGAAGGGGAGCTGCGTAGCCGCGTCATGAAAAAGAAAGGGGTTGAATGGAGATGATCACAAGAAATTTTTTCCTGTTTTTATCCCAAAATAAATTTGTGAAAGCAAAAGCAACAAAATGGGGACCTAAGCTTGGCGCTAAGTCGGTTATCGCTGGTGAAACAATTGATGAAGCGATGGAAACAGTGCGACAATTAAACGAACAAGGACTTAGTGGTACCGTGGATCATTTAGGAGAGTTCGTTTATAGTCGTGATGAGGCAATAGAGTCAGCAGATTTCTGCATTAGAACGTTGGACGCTATTGCTGAAGCGAAAGTGGATTGTAATTTATCTTTGAAGTTGACTCAGCTTGGTCTAGATGTGGATCGTAACTTATGTCGTGATAATATGGTGCGCATTCTAGAGACAGCTGAAAAGTATGATAATTTCGTCCGGATTGATATGGAGGATTATTCTCATTTAGACGCAACCTTGGAACTTTTGCATGAATTACGGCAGCGCTTTGACCGGGTGGGAACAGCTATTCAAGGTTATTTATACAGGGCTGAAAAGGATATTCGTCAACTTGAAGGAGTAAACTTGCGATTGATCAAAGGGGCGTATAAGGAATCTCCAGAGGTCGCCTATCAAAAACAAGAAGAAGTTGACCGGAATTATTTAAATATTATAAAATCCCATATGCTAAATGGCAGTTATGCGGCGGTAGCCACTCACGACCACCGAATCATAGATGAAGTGAAAGCGTTTGCTAAAGAGCATAATATTACAAAAGATAAATTTGAATTTCAAATGCTGTATGGGTTTAGAAGTGAGCTTCAAACAGAAATTGCTAAAGAGGGATATAAAATGAGAGTCTACATTCCCTTTGGAGAAGACTGGTATGGTTATTTCATGCGCCGGCTTGCGGAACGCCCTCAAAATGTCACATTTGCCTTGCGCGGGCTTCTCTCTAAATAATTCGATCTAGCAAGAAAGCTTGTCAAAAGCTTCATATGATGCAAAGATTAGATAGTCATAAACTTTTAGAAAAAGGTTGAGGTGGAGTCATTGAATAAAAAAATATCAATTATTGGCGTTCCTATGGACTTAGGTCAAACTCGTCGTGGAGTAGATATGGGCCCAAGTGTTATTCGCTATGCTGGAGTTGTAGAACGCCTGAAAAATATTGGTTATGAAGTAGAAGATCGCGGTGATATCGAAATTGGACGGCCGTCTGAGTTAGACGTGAAAAATGAAGATAATTTAAAAGATTTGGACGTTGTTGTTAAGGCGAATCAAGACCTTGCAGATGGTCTTACAGATGTAATGAACGAGGGTAACTTCCCACTAGTCCTTGGCGGTGACCATAGTATTGCTATTGGTACTCTTGCTGGCGTTGCCGATAAGTACGAGAACCTCGGTGTGATATGGTACGATGCACACGGCGATTTAAACACAGGTGAAACGTCTCCTTCAGGGAACATTCATGGGATGCCTTTATCAGTTAGTCTAGGAATAGGACACCCAAGTTTAACGGAAATTGGCGGATATGCTCCGAAAATTAAACCTGAAAACATCGTCATTGTAGGTGCCCGTTCATTAGATGAAGGCGAACGTAAGCTGATTAAAGAAAAAGGAATCAAAGTCTATACGATGCACGAGATAGATCGTATGGGGATGAGCCAAGTCATGGAAGAAGCCATTGAACATGTATCTAAAAATACTGATGGCGTTCACCTTAGTTTAGATCTTGACGCATTAGATCCTCATGATGCACCAGGAGTAGGTACACCTGTTATTGGGGGACCGAGCTATCGTGAAACACATTTAGCGATGGAGATGCTTGCTGAAAAGGGCATCATCACTTCCGCAGAATTTGTCGAAGTGAATCCGATCCTCGATACGAAGAATCAAACTGCAATCGCTGCAGTAGGCCTTGTAGGCTCACTTTTTGGCGAGAAACTTTTATAAAAAACAATCAGTTAAAAACCTAATTTCACTCATGAAATTAGGTTTTTATTTTGTTGAAATGAAAGCTTTGCATCGTATAAAAGAAGAGTTACCTCTTATAGAACTTCAATTCGTTCATATAGAAGCGAACTTAAGTCATATAGGACGGCAATTCGTTCGTATAACAACATTCGACAAGTTTCTCACGAGCTGAAGTCTTTTAAATAAAAGGTTTTAGGGGTATTTAATCCGGGAAGGGCGATAACAGAGGAGGATGATAGAAAATGTCTAAACCAGGACTAAATACGTTGAAACCCGGTGCAAATTACTTTGCGAAAGAGTTAGATAGCTTCGTCTCATCTACAGATGTCGTATTACTTTCTACGAACGACTCACAAATCTTTTCCGATCCAGAAAGGCAATATAAAGTCATTCATGAATTTGATGGATTCTTTGAGCATTCATCGGACGATGGAGAGAAATATTTCCGTGAGAAAAAAGCTTATGTGGTAGAAAAAGTATAGAAGGAAGACAAAAGCCATTCAGGATACATCCTGAATGGCTTTGTTTGTCGTCATTTTTTAGTGTACTATTGCATATCAACGATTGAGCAAATAGAAACCTAAATTAAATAATGCATTAAGCTCGTCGCGATTCCAAAATAAATTAACAAAGAGAAGATGTCATTGAGCGTTGTGATTAACGGTCCTGATGCTACGGCAGGATCCAAACCGACTCTAAATAAGATTAAAGGAATCACGGTACCTGCCATCGTCCCAATGATTAGTGTAGCCAATAAGCTTATGCCAACAACAATACCGAAAACGAATGATTGCCAAAACATTGCTATTAAGAATACGAGCAAACCACATACAATCCCAATGATAATACCTACTTTGAATTCGCGCCATATTAATTTCAGGATTGTTCCCCGGTCCGTATCGTTCGTTACGAGCCCGCGCACCACTACGGCCAGGGACTGGGTACCTGTGTTACCTGTCATTCCAGCAATCATCGGCATAAAGAATATGAGAGCGACGACTTGTTCCAACGTGTCTTCAAAACTGTCTAAAATGGTTCCGGATATCAAACCAATAAATAATAACAGAACGAGCCAAGGGAGGCGACGATAAGAAGCAACGACCGCTTTAGTTTGGAAATCGATGTCTTTACCTGAAGCGGAAAGTTTTTCGATATCCTCTTGGGCTTCGTCCATAAATACGTCGATGACATCATCAACAGTGACAATTCCTTTTAATATATTTTGCTCATCAACGACCGGGACGGCAAGGAAGTCATATCGTTGAATAAGTTGGGCCACCTCTTCTTGGTCCGTATGAGTTGGTACTGAAATCACTCGGTTAAACATAATATCGTCAATTTTCTCGTCCATGTCTGCTAATAGTAAGTCGCGATACGAGACAACGCCAACGAGTTTTTTATTCTCATCAATTACATACAAGTAATAAATGTTTCTAGTTAATTCAGCAAAACTTTTGAACTTTTCAACGGCATCTCGAACGGTATAGTAATGACGAATCCAAACAAACTCATTGGTCATAATTCCTCCGGCGGTTTCAGGAGGATAGCTCATCAGTTGCTGGACTGTTTTTGATTCATCGTTCTCCATTGCAGATAAATATTCTTCTAATTTGCCTTCTGAAATCTCACTCAGTAAGTCGGCCAAGTCATCGTTATCCATAATATCCATGATTTTCGAGGATCTTTCTATTCCTAGTTTTTCCAAGACCTCGATTTGCATTTCCGGTTCCAGTTCCATGACAAGATCGGCAATATCTTTAGAGGTGAGATAAGTAAGAAACTTAAAGTGATGCTTCTCAGGCAAAGCTCGATAGAGTTCGGCTAAATCATAAGGGTGTAGTTCTTCAGTCATCTCTTGAAGAGCCAGTTTATTTTTATCTTTTAAATGTTTTATTGTAAGGACAGTTAATTTATCAGTTTCCATATAAGTATCCTTTCTTGAAAAATAAGAGTAATCAATCATTTAATCATAATATCATTATATGTACATGGGTGCACCAAGTTGTCTTCACTAAGCTATACCCTTTTTCCTAAAAAAAATGTAATGAATAAGTGAAAACCACCCTTTAAAGTGAAAAGTCACTCTAAAGGGTGGTTGGTAATTTCTATCGAATCAGGTTGTTGAATGTTGGTGATCCTGGAGGTGCATTAACGATCATATCGTAAATTGGAATCGTGTAAGCAAATAAAATAAGTACGACAGCAATTCCAATCCACAGCTTCCAGTTTTCAAGTATAGCTGGTGTATGTGGTGTGTCATCAGGGTCTGGAGTGATTGGGAACTCCGTCTCTCCTTTTGGAGCAAACCAAGCTAGATAGACAAAGTTATAGAACATGAGCAGACCTGCCGCGGTTAGGATGACGCCTCCTAAAGCAACAGTCACGTGGCTAGCGAAGATCCCTTCAAACCATGATAAGGCTTGAGGGTGATCCTGGTAAGTCGTATACGCAGTTCGCCTTGGAGCACCAAACAAGCCTAAAATGTGCATCGCGCCTGACATGAAAAACATGCCGATTGTCCACAGCCATGTCGTAACGATCCCTGAGCGATTCATGAATTTAGTTAATTTTCTTCCAGTAACAAGTGGAATAAGCCAGAATGCCATTCCGAAGAATGTTAGCACGACCGTTGTTCCGACTGTTAAATGAAAGTGCCCCACGACCCATAATGTATTATGAATAACGGCGTTCAGTTGAAAGCTGGCGTTAATCAAGCCACCGGCACCTGCTGGTATGAAAATCAGCATACCCATAAAAGGAGCGAAGAACCTGACATCTCCCCATGGAAGTTTCTTTAACCAACTAAATAAACCTTTACCTCCTTTTTCTCGTCCCGTTTGTTCGAAAGTAGCAAAAATAGAGAAAGCAGTTAATAAGGAAGGTACAACTACAACGAACGTTAGAATGGTCTGAACGTATTTCCAAAATTCAGTAATACCTGCTTCCATCAGTTGATGGTGAAAACCGACTGGGATTGAAAACAAGAGAAATAATACGAATGCAAGTCGTGCCAGTGACCCACTAAATAATCGTCCGCCGATCACTTTAGGAATAACTAAATACCAAACCATGTAGGCGGGCATGATCCAAAAATAGACGAGAGGATGCCCGAAGTACCAGAATAAAGTCCGGCTTAATAAGACATTGATTTCATCTGTGTATCCAAGGGCCCAAGGAAGCATTTGCCCTAATACGGTAGCGGCAACTCCTAATCCTGCAACAATCCATAAAATAATCGTTGCTGTAGCCATGAAACCAAATAATGGTGAAGGTTGACCTGGGTTCAATTTTCTCCACTTAAAATAGTGAGCCATGATGGTTGCGCCGGCTACCCAAGTTCCTACGATAAATAAAGTTAATCCAATATAGTAAATGAAATGTGCTTGTAGCGGTGCATAAAATGTATAAAGGACAGATGCTTCATTAGCCAGAATCATCGTTGCGGCCATGACGGTTCCAATTGTAGTAATAAAGAAACTAATCCAAGCTAATTTACGCAGACCATCTGAAAACGCACCATGTGTTTTACTCATTCCTGCGAAAAAGAAACCGAAAATAATATATGTTGTAAATACAAGTGCTAATAATACGCCGTGTGCAGTAAGGATTTGATAATACCCGAGCCAACTTGGCAGTTGAATCATTCCACCACGTGCTAGTCCTTGAAGTAATCCTCCTAAAATACCCAGGAGAAAGGCAAAAAAAGCCACGGAAATATGAACAAAAGCTAACTTCCCATCTTTAGGTGATATTTGAACTTCAGGTATTTCTGTATAATCTTGCAGGGCTAAGTTAGATTGTTTCATTATGGTGTCACCTCAATTTTCATTTGCATGTAATGGTGCCCCGTTCCACAATACTCGTTGCAAAGAACCAAGTATTCGCCAGGTTCATCGAATGTGTACTCGGCCATGTTAACGTGACCGGGTGTAATCATCATATTCACATTCGTTCCAGGGATGGTAAAGCTGTGGACAACGTCCGAACTTGTTACTTCAAAGATGACGGTTGAACCAACTGGAACTTCAATGGTGCCGGGATCGTACCCGAACGCCATGGCAACAATTCTTGCTCTATAGGTATCTTCATTTATCTGGTCTAAACCAGGCTCAGAAAACACAGATTCTTCTAAGTTTTGAGCATCGACTTTAGCCATATGACTGGGAGGCTGTTGACCAAAGGCGAAAGCTGCCACCCCCAGAACGGCTAGAAACAGTACTAAAGATCCTATCCCGAATATAAGCCATATTTTTTCGTATTTGTGTAAATGCATCGAATTCAGTCCCCCTCTATTACGCTCTTATTAAAAATAAATAAAATATTGCAAACCATGAAACTAAAATAAATGATCCAATAAACATGACGAAGATGAGCGTCCCTTTTAAAGAAGAATCCTCCTTAACTTTCTGTACCTGATTCTGTTGTGTTTTCATGCCAGTCTGAGCCATGTGTGATAACCTCCCCCTGTAAATTCAAGCGTAAATAAAGTGAGCCCTGTATATTTTCTATAGTATAAGAACAATGAGGTGTGATGAAATGCAAATTGTGAAGAATTAGTGAAAAATGTAAAAAAATACAATTAACACTATTTAGACAGTGTTAATTGCATTCTGATACAAAAAAAGTAAAGGGAGTCAATAAGTAAACTTATTAAGTGAAAAGGTTTGCAAATATTTTTGACAAGGTGATGAACAACGTTGACCTTAAAAAAACAGGTGTGCTATAATTCATCTATAATGAAAATCATTCTCAACTACATTTTAACGATTCTAAACTAACAATTGATACAGTGAAGTCATATAGAAGATTTTGATGATAAGGGACTATCTGGGAGGTAGTAATCATGAGCTTTATTCAACTGGAGAATATTACGAAATTATTTACGGGTGGGGACAAAGCGGCGGTGGACGCACTACAGTTAAATATTCAAAAGGGTGAAATTATTACACTGCTAGGTCCTAGTGGTTGCGGAAAAACGACCACTTTACGTATGATCGCAGGGTTTGAGAATCCAACTAAAGGCACTATTCATATCGATGGGAAAGAAGTATTCAGCGAAAATCATTCTCTTCCTCCTGAAAAACGAGGAATTGGAATGGTCTTTCAAGATTATGCCTTATTTCCTCATATGTCTATCTTAAAGAATGTCATGTTTGGATTAAATAAATGGGGAGCAAGAGAAAAAAAGTTACGAGCAAAAGAAGTGTTGGAACTGGTAGGTTTAGAAGATTATGCGAAGAGGTACCCAACTCAGCTTTCTGGTGGACAGCAACAGCGAGTTGCATTAGCTCGAGCATTGGCACCTAGACCTCACGTAGTGTTAATGGATGAGCCATTTAGTAACCTAGATGCTGGCCTTCGAGAAAAAATGCGCTATGATGTGACAAATATATTAAGAAAAGCAAACACAACAGCGATCATGGTAACTCATGACCAGAAGGACGCATTTGCAGTCTCTGATAGAGTCGTTGTCATGAAGGACGGTCTCATTCAACAAATTGCAGCGCCAAAGGAAATGTACCGTTGTCCGAAAAACTGTTTTGTAGCCCAGTTTGTTGGTAAAACGAATTTGTTAACGGGTACGATGGACACAGATTTGCAAAATATTCACACTCATATAGGTAAAGTTTCTTTGCCTACACAATGGCAAGAGCGTTTAGATACTGTAAAACTCTCTATTCGCCCAGAAGGTTGCCGACTTTCAGAGCAAGGGGCTTATTGCGGACAAGTAGAACGAGTCACTTACAGCGGAGAGTACCAAGAACTTCATGTGCGGCTTCATAATGAACCTGAATTATCAGAAGAGCCCATGCTCATTTATGCTCCTGTAGAGCAAGATGTAGAATTAGGTACGATCGTTTCATTTGATATTAAACCCGAACTTGTCGCCTTGGTTGAGTAGAGCACTTAGCAACTATCTCGATGTACGTCGGGGTGGTTGCCTTTTTATTATGTGGCATCTTTACGATGCGATAATATATATCTTTTAATAATTATTACAAACTAACATTGTGTTGTCAAATATTTTTTTTAAATCTCATTGACAATGATTCTCACTTAGTATAAACTGAGTTTAATTGATAATGATAATCATTTTCAATTAAATGAAAACATACTTATAAAGATAGGGGAAATGAACATGAGAAATTTACTTAGCTTTTCGCTGTTACTTATTCTGTCAGTCTTTCTGTTGGCAGCATGCGGGGAAAATGAAAACAATGCCGCGACGGGAAATAACAATGATGTAGAAAACAACGACGAGGCAGCAAACAACAACGACGCAGAAAATAATGAAGAAACTGCAAATAATCAAGAAGAAGTAGAATTAGATGGTGAACTTATAGTATACTCAGCACGTAATGAAACATTTGTTCAAGCGTTATTAGATAAATTCTCTGAAGAGACAGGTGTCGAAGTAAGAGCTCTTCACGAAGCCGATCCTCTTCAAATCCAAGAGGAAGCTGGAAATGTACAAGCCGATGTATTTATTTCAAACGACTTGGGAGCTTTAGAATATTTGAATCAACAAGAGTTACTGGAAGGTTTTGACCCAGCGAATGTAGATAGTATTGATGAACAATTCCGTGCTGACAACAACGAATGGATAGCTATTTCAGCTAGAGCACGAGGATTTATTTATAATAAAGATATGATTTCTGAAGATGAAATGCCAACGAAAATGGAAGACCTATTCGATTCAGAATGGGCAGATGTAGAAAATGGTTATGCCATTACCCGTGGTGGGAACGGTGGTATGATTGGAAATATTTCTGCTTTACGATATGAGTGGGGAGACGAAAGGACATCAGAATGGATTGCGGCTATTCAAGACAATGCAGCAGGAATTTTTGAAGGACACGGAGATATCCGCCGTGCGGTAGGCGCTGGTGAACATGCTTTTGGTCTCGTGAATAATTACTATTATCATCAGCAACTTGAAGAGCCGAATGATAACAATGTAGGGTTTATTTATGCAGATCAAGGTGAAGATGACATGGGAGCTATTGCTAATGCAGCAGGGTTAGGGATGGTTTCAGGAGCACCTAACGAAGATAATGCTCGGGCATTCATCGAGTGGGTATTAGAAGAAGAAAATCAATTAGCCTTCGTTGGGGAGTCATTAGAAGTACCGATTAACCCTGAATTGGAACCTCCTTATGAGCAAGCTGTTCCATTTAGCGAATTAAAGGTTCAAGATATGCCGCTTAAAGAACTTGGAAATTATTTTGAAGATACGCGTGCACTCATTGAGGATTCTGGTTTAGATTTAGA
Source organism: Salipaludibacillus keqinensis (assembly GCF_003226325.1). GTDB lineage: Bacteria > Bacillota > Bacilli > Bacillales > Salisediminibacteriaceae > Salipaludibacillus > Salipaludibacillus keqinensis. Next base: position 295,021 of record NZ_PDOD01000005.1, read on the forward strand.
ATTAAGATAAACAATGGTTTGGGAGAGGGCATATGAATCAGGATAAAGGTAGACAAAATAAACTAAATAATGATAGTCATGCCAAGGTTGGGGATGGAAAATCCCCAGCCATTCTCCGTTTTATAAACCGGAAGTGGATGGAAATTTGGAAAGGGAACCCTCCTGGTACGGTATTATTGCTTATTGGATTGATTGTAGCTTTTATCATGTCAGTACCAATTGTATATGTGATATGGAGGTCTCTCTTTGCTGGTGCAAATAGTTGGATGAGGTTATTAGGAGACCGTATTCCTCAACTACTATGGAATACACTTTCTTTAACAGCTGCAGTAACCTTTTCGGCTGTTGTGATTGGTATTTCATTAGCTTGGATTGTTGTGAGAACAGACTTGCCAGGGAAAAAAATGTGGCAATGGATGATGGCATTACCCCTCGTTATCCCACCATATGTTGGAGCAGTAACATATATTATTGTGTTTGGTCCGAGCGGATGGTTCGCACGATTCTGGAGAGAATCACAATGGTTATCAGCAATAGGCGATTATCCATTGAATATTTATTCTTTTTGGGGTGTGTTTTTCGTATTAACGATGTTTACATATCCGTATGTTTTTCTCATTGCTAGTGCTTCTTTAAGAAAGATGAACCGAAACTTTGAGGAAGTAGCAAGGTCTCAAGGGATGACAACTTCACAGATATTTTTCAAAGTAAATCTCCCTTTGTTAAGACCAGCAATTGGGGCAGGGGCGATTTTAATTTCCTTGTATGTGTTATCTGACTTTGGAGCAATCGCTATGCTTCGATATGTGACATTTACGGCTGCCATTTACTATCAGCGGGCAGGTTTTGATATCCCTTCTGCGTCTGTTCTTAGCTTAGTTTTGATTTTATTAACGATATTAATTTTGTGGCTAGAATCGTACACAAGAAAGAAGAACAAATTTTATCAAACTTCGAACACGTTTAAAGAACCGGATACCTTGTCTTTAGGTAAATGGAAACCGTGGGCGCTTCTTTTTGTTAGCGCTGTTTTCATGGTCGCGGTGGTCCTTCCAATTTCAGTTTTAATTTACTGGACTGTCATCGGAGCAGGGATGGGAGCCATTGATGCAAGGTTTATAGGATTTGCCTGGAACAGTATTAAAGTATCCGGGTTAGCCGCGATCTTGTGTATGGCGTTAGCTACCCCGATCATCTATTTGAAATCAAGGCATCCTTCTGTCATTTCACAAACGATTGATAAGTTAAGTTACGCAGGCTATGCTCTTCCAGGTGTTATTGTGGCTCTAGGGATGGTGTTTATTTTTAATAATCATATCCCTTCCCTTTACAACACGTTTTATATGATTGCTATCGCCTTTGTCGTAAGGTTTCTGCCACAGGCTATGCAATCAGGCGAAGCGTCACTAAGTCTTGTGTCACCGAGGATGGATGAAGCTGCCCGGAGTTTAGGATATCCTGCTTGGAAGGTCATGATTAAAGTCATTATTCCCACAATCATGCCGGGGATCCTTGCTGGAGGTGCACTCGTCTTTGTCAGCTCGATTAAAGAATTACCTGCTACGTTAATGCTCCGTCCACCTGGATTTGATACCTTGGCTGTGAGAGTGTATTACGAAGCATCAGAAGCCATTTATCACCAAGCGGCACCAGGGGCATTATTAATAGTCCTCGTGTCAATCATCCCGTTACACTATTTATTGCGAAAATATTAGATAATGAAAGGCTACCTGTCGTGAGGTAGCCTTTTCTCGTAGATTCATATTGTGCTGTAAGGTTGCAGCTAATGATTAATATAAAGTAGGTAATAAAAAGGTTGAAACGAGATAAAAGAATAGAATCATAGCAGCGAAGCCGCCGATTATATAGTAGATCAACCTTTTTTTGAACTTAGCGCGTTTGGACCAACGATTGGGATCAAACCCAATATCGTCCGGATCGTGTACTGGTCGTTGTTGGTGATTGCGCCGTAAATTTGTAAGAATAATAGGGGCGATTACTGCACCTGAAATTAATCCGAATATGTGAGCAAGAATGTTAATTCCAGGGTTGATAAATGTCATAATAACACCGAGAACAACTATGGTCATGATCAATTGAGAATTAGTCTGATCAATTAAGTCTTTTCGAACAAGGACCATATAAACATAAACGCCAAATAAACCAAAGATCGCACCGGAGGCTCCTAGGTGGAAAGTTCGATCGTCACCTAAGAAATAAAAGACGACGTTCGCCATGATTCCTGTAGCTAAATAAGCGGATAGGAATTTCACTCTGCCTAGCATCGATTCCAACGCGGGACCAAATAGCACAAGAGAAAAGGAATTGAACGCCATATGCATCAGCCCGCCGTGGAGAAAAATAGGTGTAACAATTCTCCAATACTCTCCTTGCGATATCAAGATATTATTTCCCATTCCTAACCATCGAATTTCTAACCCACCTAAAAAAGGAAACCAATACATCCATATATAGAAGAATATATGAATGATCACCAAGGCGGTAATGACTTTATAAGATTGTATAAAACTACTAAAGCTTTCGTTACGAATGAACATCATCTGAACCCCTTTTCTCGTGTGTAACAATAAAATTACTGAACTCGCCTATTTAAACCTAATTCGTCGGTATTTATAGCGCATCGCGTTTCTTATTATATTTTAGCATATGCGTCATTTTATAGACTATGGGCAGATCTTGAAAACTTGATTTCGTTTAATATATCGCACAAACATAAACTGAGTTTACTTGAACATAGGCTGTTTTTCTTAAATGATCATTCGTTATATAATGGAAATACAACTCGTGATGGAGGTGATAGGATGATCCATGGAATTGGATTAGACATCGTAGAATTAAAAAGAATTGAATCGGTATTTATACGAAGGGCAGAATTCGCCAGAAGAATATTAACAGCAACTGAATTAAGTACCTTTTACTCGCTGACAGGTAAAAGGAAAATAGAATTCCTAGCTGGGAGATTTGCGGCCAAAGAAGCATTCGCAAAAGCTTTAGGCTGTGGAATAGGGAAAGAACTTTCTTTTCAAGACATGGAGATTCGCGCCTCTGCCACAGGGAAACCATGGATGCATCTGTTGAAAAAAACAGGCTATTCAACATTAAATCATGTATCCATTACACATACGAGAGAATGCGCTGCGGCACAAGTAATTATTGAATCAAAAGAGTAGCATATAGACAAGTCTGCATATTGTCGTGGACGACCTCATATAGTGTTAATGCGGATGGGAGGGATAGAAACATGTACGTGGTAACGGGTGAGGAAATGCGCCAAATCGATCGCTATACCATGGACCAAATTGGCATGAGTGAAGAATTATTAATGGAGAATGCAGGTCAAGCATTTGTTCGTCATCTTGTTTCGTCTCTTTCTCAAAGTGATGATATTCTCGTTTTGATTGGTGCAGGGAATAATGGTGGGGATGGATTTGTCATAGCCAGACTTTTACTAGAACAAGGCTTTAAGGTGAAAACATGGGTCATACCGCCTGAGGAACATATAAAAGGGACAGCTAAGCTTCATATGAATCTTTATCGCCATTGCGGACACCCGGTTTCAAATTATCAAACAGGTGAAGCACAGTTTTCAGATGAGCTGAAAGATTGTTCTGTCGTGGTGGATGCTTTGTTGGGGACAGGGATAAAAGGGTCGCTAAGGGAGCCGTATGTTAAAGTGATTGAACAGGTGAATAAAGCTCGAAAACGAGTCATTTCTGTTGATATACCAAGCGGTCTTTTAGCATCTGAATCAGGGGGAGAGCGGATCGGGATCTTAGCTGATGAAACTTATACCCTTCAAGCTCCAAAGCTAAGTGCTTTCCTGTATCCTGGAGCCGGGAATTATGGAGAGCTTCATATCCTTGATATAGCGATCCCAAAAAGATCTTTCGAGGAAGTTTCTCCTCATCGGCACTTAATTACTGAGAAAAAAGTTCAAGCAACGTTGCCTCAGCGGCTTGGGCATATTCATAAAGGTCAAGCGGGAAGGGCGCTTGTCATCGGTGGAGCTGATACGATGCCAGGCGCGCCAACTTTAACGACTGGGGCCTGCTTAAGGGCCGGTGCGGGCTTAGTGACCACTGTGATTCCATCCCGAATTAAATATTCTGTATCACAAAAAATTACCGAGAGTACGTTTCTATTTTTGAAAGATAGAGATGGAGAAATGACCAAAAAGGCTCTGGAAGAAGATATTCCTTTTGAACAGTTCGATGGAATCGCTGTTGGACCAGGTTTAGGTAGAAAAATAGCTAAATCTGTTCATCCCCTTTTATACGGTTTTTCCGGACCAGCAGTAATTGATGCAGATGGATTATTTCACATGTCAAAAGAACTCCATCTATGGTCAGAAAAGCCTAGGCAGTCGCCAACGATTATTACACCACACCCGGGTGAGATGGCCATGTTGACAGGGTGTACGATTGAAGAAGTAGAAAAGCGACGATTTCAATGTTCACGAGAATTTGCCTTGAAGTATGGAGTCTATGTGGTTTTAAAGGGACCGTTCACGATTGTGACGACACCTAAAGGAGACCAGTGGGTAAATACTACAGGGAATGCTTCTTTAGCAAAAGGAGGATCCGGTGACGTGTTAACCGGAATCATCCTAGCTTTCTTACTTCAACATTCCACAGTCACAGATGCCATCTGTAACGCGGTTCATATTCATGGGAAGCTTGCGGACAAAATGCTTGAAACGCATGACATCATTAGTGTAAATGCATCTGATTTGATTCTCACTCTGCCAGAGGTTCTAAAATCATACCGTTACTAACGCATGATCCCCTCCTTTGTCGTCGAAAAGACACAGAGGGGTTGAGTAAATGAAAAAAATCATATCCTTGTTTATCATAGTTATTGCTCTTACAGGCTTTATGACAGCTTGCGGAGAAAAAAGCCAAGAGGATGTCATAAACGATCTAGAAGGGAAACTGGATGAATTAACAGGTTATAAAACAAAGGCCACTATGACGTTGCAGACAGGCGAAGATCCTCAAGTGTATGAGGTGGAAGTGTGGCATCAAAGCCCTAATGATTACCGGGTACTATTGAACCATGCTGAAAAGGACCAAAGTCAAATTATTTTAAGAAACGAAGAAGGAGTCTTTGTCCTAACTCCGGCTTTAAATAAGAGTTTCAGATTCCAAAGTGACTGGCCTGAAAACAATAGCCAAGTCTATCTTTACGAATCTTTGATCAATGATGTTTTAATGGACCCAGAAAGAGTCTTTACAGCTACGGAAGATCATTATGTCTTTCAAACGAATACGAGTTATACAAACAAAAACTTGAATCAACAAGAAGTCATGCTCAACAAAAGAGATTTAACCCCTGCGACAGTTAAAGTTATGGATGCTGAACTTTCAGTATTAGTGGAAGTGGAATTTGAGGATTTTGAATTAAATTCAACATTCTCTGAAGATGATTTCGACATGGATCGTAATATGACAGGAGCGCAGCTTCAAAATAATGTTTCGACTATGACGGATACGGAAGATGAAGTTGACATGAATGAAGATGGTGACGAAGCAGAAGAAGATACGGACATGGTTGAACAGGCAGGTGAGGAAGAAAATGGGGAGTTTCCAGTGCTGTATCCGATGTATGAACCTCAAGGAACAGGGTTCTCTCATTCTGAGGAAGTAGTTACTGAAGATGGAAAAAGGATCATTCTATCTTATGATGGTGAACAACCTTTCACGCTGATTCAGCAACAAAGCAGAGTCGTGGAAGCATCCACACCTGTGCAATTATCTGAAGGGGAACCGGTTGATTTAGGGTTTACGTTCGGAGTTTTCTCGAAAGAAGGAGATCATCAATCCGTCTCTTGGTCATATGAAGGAACAGACTTTTTCCTAGTCTCAGGATCATTAGAACAAGAGGATTTAGTTGCCGTAGCTAGAAGTGTTTACGGGACGCAAGAAAAATAATAGAATTCGAGCACATAGAAGTTCATACGAGCTTTTGTGTGTTTTTTTGTGTGGAGAAAAAAGTCTAGAACGAAACTCCGCTTTTAAAGAATCTATAGTAAAACTGTTTGACAATAATAAATAAGAAGATTAATAATGAAAAGAACTTATATTAAAGCTGATTACATTTGGGGGAACGTTGTGTGAGAGAATTACATCCTTTTTATCGAGATACTTGGGCAGAAGTAAATTTGAATGCTATTTCTGAAAATGTTAAAAATATAAAACAAAGCCTGCCGGAGGACGTTGCATTCATGGCAGTTGTGAAAGCCAATGCTTACGGACATGGAGCAGTTGATATAGCGAAAGAAGCTTTGGCTTCAGGAGCAACGTATTTAGGCGTAGCGATTTTAGATGAAGCGATCGCCTTACGGAAGGCAGGGATCGAAGCACCGTTGTTAGTTCTTGGATACGTTCGGCCTGAAGATGTTCGAATGGCTGTAGAACTTAACCTTACTTTGACGGTTTTTCAAAGCGATTGGATTGAGAGAGCGGCGCCTCACTTGTTAGTTGAAGAGAACGAGCGAGTGAAGTGTCATGTGAAAATGGACTCAGGAATGGGGAGAATAGGGATTCGCTCTGAAGAAGAAAGGAGGCAACTTGTAAAAGCATTGTTGCGAACGGATCAATTTGAAGTGGAAGGTTTATATACACACTTAGCCACAGCCGATGAGATTCATATGGAATACTTTGAGAAACAACAAGCTCGTTTTATGAAAATGATCAAAGAATTTGAAGAGGATTACGGTCATAGTATACCAATTAAGCACTGCGGGAACAGTGCAGCTGCTTTGAGGTTCGCGGATCGCTGTTATAACTTAGTGCGCGTAGGAATTGCTATGTACGGGTTATGTCCATCGGAGGAAATAAAAGGAATGGTTCAAGTTCCACTAAAAGAGGCTTTTTCGTTGCATAGTCGTATCACCCATGTGAAGAAGCTTCCAAAAGGGGAAGGGATTAGCTACGGCGTAACCTATCAAACACAGAAGGAAGAGTGGATCGCTACTATTCCTATTGGCTACGCGGACGGCTGGATTCGTGCTAATCAATCAGGAGACGTATTAGTTCAAGGGAGACGGGCTAAAATTGTAGGAAGGATCTGTATGGATCAAATGATGATTTCTCTAGATACTCCCGTAAGTGAAGGGACGAAGGTGACAATTATAGGACGAGATGAAGACGATTATATCTCTGTAGATGAAGTTGCACGAAGACTTGATACAATTAATTATGAAATTCCTTGTGTGATTAGTTACCGAGTCCCTAGAGCGATGATCAAAAACAATGAAATATTACATGTTCACAATGAAATTTTTTAATGATAACAAATGAATTTCCTATTTTCTGGTTGGAAGTGTGAAAAGAATGCAAAAGTCACTTTGCAATGCTCGTGAGCAAGTGATATGATATTAGTGGATAAAAAATCGGTCGATAGCTGTGTGGAGGTGTTTTTGTGTCTATGGATAACACAAAAAAAATTATGGTCAATTTACCACAACATTTGGTTAATGAACTGGATGCTTTAACTGATGGGGAAGATGTCAATCGTTGTGAAGTAATTCAGAAAGCTACGAAGATTTATTTGCAGGAGCAGAAGAAAGAACAGATTCGAGAAACAATGCAACAAGGCTATATGGAAATGGCGAAAATCAATTTAAACATTGCAACGGAGTCCTTCTTAGCTGAAGAGGAGGCTGAAATTACGGTGGACCGCCTAGTAAGTGGGGTGTAAAGGTTTGATAGTAAAACGTGGGGATGTTTATTTTGCAGACCTTTCACCTGTAGTAGGGTCGGAGCAAGGTGGGGTGAGACCTGTATTGGTGATCCAAAATGATATTGGTAACCGATTCAGTCCAACAGTTATTGTAGCAGCAATTACAGCGCAAATTCAAAAAGCAAAATTGCCTACTCATGTAGAGATTAATGCGAAGAGATATGGCTTCGATCGGGACTCTGTCATTTTACTGGAACAAGTCCGAACCATTGATAAACAACGATTAACTGACAAGATCACGCATTTGGACGATGATATGATGTTAAAAGTGAATAACGCGTTGAATATAAGTATAGGCTTGATTGACTTTTAAATATCATATGAGAAAAGCTACTTTTTTTAAAAAGGTAGCTTTTTTTATTTAATATGTTTTAGGTAATTGTTGGCTTTTAAATCACTTCTTTAGTATTTGGAACGTTTCCTGCAAAGGTTTGATGAAGAAGGGGTGATCATGGGATGTTACGTTATTATATTTTATGTTAGCCTATGGTTTACTTATGCTGTTATTCCATAAAAAAGAAGTGAAAAAGTATATGATAGATTGCAATCTATATAAAACAGTGAAATAATGAAAGCATAACTATTGATTTAAGATGGGGGAAGACTGGATGAATCCGTTTATTCGCGATATTATTTTAGAACATAAAGAAGAAATCATGGAGACATGGTTGGTGGAAATTAAGAAATTTAGATCGGATGATTTGTTGCAAAATATTTCAGACACGATGTATGAGAATACAAACCGTGAGTTTGTTAACAAATTGACTCATACAATCCAGAAGGATAAAGATGAGTTTCAAGACGATCTCATTCAATTTGCAGAACGATTAATTCAACTGGGGTGGCCGTTGAATTATATTACTAGAGGGTTGCAAGAGTTTCGAAAAATCACAGTAGAAGCTTTATCTGACACAGGAGAAAATTACTGTAAAAGCATTGAGTTTTTTCAGGAAATTGAGAATTGGATCGATGATATTGTCAACTTATTAGTTAATCAATATTCCGGTTCATGGGAAAATACCGTATTTTTACAAAAGATGGCTCTTAAAGAACTTTCTGCCCCACTTATTCCTGTGTTCGATAATATTAGTGTCATGCCTCTAATTGGAACAATCGATACAGAACGTGCAAAATTAATTATGGAAAATCTTCTTGATGGTGTCATTGAACATCGCTCTCAAGTTGTTTTAATAGATATTACAGGAGTCCCAGTAGTGGATACCATGGTTGCTCATCACATTATTCAGGCATCTGAAGCCGTTCGATTAGTTGGGGCGAAATGCATTTTAGTTGGAATTCGTCCTGAAATAGCTCAAACAATTGTGAATTTGGGAATTGATTTAGGCAAATTCCCAACAAAGAGTACGTTGAAAAAGGGAATTGAATCAGCGCTTGAAATGACACAACGACAAATTGTTGAAATTGAGGAATAAGGGGGAACTGGGTTTGCGCATTCCAATTTTGAAATTACATGATTACTTATTAATATCCGTTCAAGTAGAGTTGGACGATCAGACGGCACTCCAGTTCCAAGAAGACGTCTTGGAGAAGATTCACGAAGAAGGTTCAAGGGGTGTTGTCATTGACTTAACTTCCGTTGAAATGATTGATTCATTTATCGCTAAAGTTCTAGGTGATGTGGTAGACATGTCTAATTTAATGGGTGCTAAAGTAGTATTAACAGGAATACAACCGGCTGTAGCAATTACATTGATTGATATGGGAATAGTTTTAGATGAAGTCCCAACTGCCTTAGACCTTGAGCAAGGGTTGGAAAGACTCCAACTCGAATTGGAGGGTTGATATATGCAAGTCCAAACCCATGTAGATATCCACAGTGAGTGGGGTATAGTCGCTGCAAGGCAAGCAGGTCGAAAACTCGCACGAGAAATCGGGTTTGGTTCCGTGGATCAAGCGAGAATCACGACTGCAATCTCTGAATTAGCTAGAAATATCTATTTATATGCTAATAGGGGTCAAATAAAAATCGAGGAAGTCACTGCATCAGGAAAACGCGGGATAAAAATCATTGCTGTTGATGAGGGACCAGGTATTAAAGATCTTCGACGTGTCATGGAAGATGGGTTCACAACCTCAGGAGGATTGGGTGCTGGACTTCCAGGAGTCAAACGCCTGATGGATGATTTTAATCTTCACTCGGAATTAAACGAGGGGACGACGATCACAGCAACGAAGTGGCTTCGATAGGGAGGTGCTTATGCTTGGAAGAGACGAAAATTTCAATGTATCAATTATATAAAGATATGCTTACTAGCTATTTAAAAAGTAAAAGCGAACATGCACTATATCATGCTCAACAATTCAGTAAAGAAATGATGGAGAAGGACATGTCTCCTGAAGAGACTGTGAGCCTCCATCTGTCTGTCTTCCAAGAATTGGCGGAAGATCTTCCGGAAGAAGTGGTGGACTCCTTTGATTTATTGCTTGAAGTTATGATTGGTTACGGACTCGCATACCGGGAACACCAAAGTCTCCGTGACCGCCAGCAACAATTGGAATCTGAGCTAAATGTAGCTGCAAGAATGCAACAGTCTCTTCTGCCGAGGGGAGAGATTTCTCTCGACTCGGTTGATTTGGGTGTCATTAGTGTCCCAGCTGGAAAAATGAGCGGGGATTACTACGATTATGCTTTGGACGAACAGGAGAATATTGGTGTGGCAGTAGCAGATGTGATCGGAAAAGGGATCCCAGCTGCTATGTCTATGTCCATGATTAAATATGCCATGGATACTCTGCCTGAACAACGGACGAGACCTGCGGAATTATTAGAGAATTTGAACAGAGTGGTAGAACGGAACATTGAATCAGATATGTTTATCACGATGATGTACGGCTTCTATGATCCGAGAAGCCATCAATTTTATTATGCCAGCGCAGGTCATGAACCTGGGTTTGTTTATGATGCTCACAACGATAGTTTTAGAAGTCTAGAAGCGAAAGGGCTTGTTCTAGGAGTATCTCCAAAAGTCCGCTATAATGAGGACCATTTAAAGCTAGAAGTTGGTGATTTTATTGTCCTTTTATCTGACGGCGTAACCGAATGCCGGGTAGATGGAGAGTTTATCGAACGAGAGCAACTTGTTGAAATGATAAGAAAATACAAACATTTATCCGCTCAGGAAATTGTCGATAAAATTTTTCTTGATTTAGAAAAAGCTCAAGAGTTCCAGTTGAGAGATGATTTTACTCTTCTTATTCTTCGTCGTAAGGTTTAGAAGAATAGAATAAGTGGTATAAGTAGAAAATGTAGCTATGTACGTATAATAGGAGGGCTAAAAATGAATTTAGATATTCAAGTAACAGAAGGAGAACATGGTAACGTCGCCTATTTATCGGGTGAAGTTGATGTTTATACTGCAACAAAATTAAAAGAAACGTTAAATCCAATTGCTGAACAAAAAAATTCAGACTTAGTGGTAGATTTGTCTGAAGTCAATTATATAGATAGTACAGGATTAGGAATTTTCATCGGAGTTTTAAAGGCAACTGAGAAATCAGGCAGTACGCTGAAATTAACAGGTTTAAATGATCGCGTGAAAAGATTATTTGAAATTACTGGTCTAAACGAAGTGATTGACATTGAGGTAGATGGAAGAAAGGAGGCAAAATGATGACCCGTACCTCTGATATTATTGAAATGAAAGTACCTGCGAAACCTGAATATGTTGGTGTTGTTCGACTGACTGTTTCAGGTGTAGCCAATCGACTTGGTTACACGTATGACGACATTGAAGATATTAAAATTGCCGTTGCTGAAGCGTGTACTAATGTAGTAAACCACGCATATGAAGCTGACCAAGAAGATAATGATATGCATTTAAATTTTGGCGTCTATGAAGATCGATTAGAGTTAATTGTAGCTGATCGAGGTGGAGCAATTGATGTTGAAAAGTTAAAAAATGAGCGCGGACCGGTTAATAGCGGTCAGGCAATTGAAGAACTGAAGGAAGGGGGTCTTGGACTTTTTTTGATTGAAACACTAATGGATAAAGTAGAGATCCGCGGAGATTCAGGCGTTATGATTATTATGACGAAGTTTTTACAAAGGGATGGGGTGGACAAGAGTGACCATGGAGTCTCAGAAGAAATCCCAAAACAATAAAGAAAAACACAAAGCAGAAGTTTTAGAATGGATTGCAGAATTTCAAGAAACAGGCGATGATGAGCTCCAAACGAAACTTGTCATGGAATTTGAAAACTTGGTGCACGCTCTTGCGCGGAAATTCTCAAGAGGTCAACGACATGACGAGGATCTTATTCAAGTTGGAATGATTGGTCTATTAGCCGCATTGCGTCGATTTGACCATACTTTCGGTCGAAGCTTTGAGTCATTTGCCGTCCCTACAATTGTCGGAGAAATTAAACGCTTCATCCGAGATAAAACTTGGAGTGTTCATGTTCCGAGGCGAATAAAAGAGTTAGGTCCGAAAATTAAAGGCGCAGTGGAAGACCTAACGACTAAATTACAAAGATCACCACAAGTGGATGAAATCGCAGATCACCTAGGAGTTTCTGAAGAAGAAATCTTGGAAACGATGGAAATGGGTAAGAGTTACCAAGCCTTATCTGTAGATCGTTCGATTGAAGCGGACGATGAAGGTAGCGCAGTAACGTTACTTGACTTGGTCGGATCAAATGAAGATGGATATGAACAAACGGATCAACAATTACTTCTAGAGAAAGCTTTTACGGTTCTGACGGAGCGTGAAAAACAAATTTTACAACTCACTTACTTTGAGAACTTGAGTCAAAAAGAAACGGGTGAGAACTTAGGTATATCACAGATGCATGTCTCCAGACTGCAGCGAAGAGCATTACAAAAACTACGTGAATCTATACGAATAGAACCGACGGAGTGCTTATAATGATCGAACATCAAGATTTGAAGGAAGTAGATATCAGTATTTACCAGATAGCGAAGAAGGGTAATTGGTGTTCTGGCGACGCTTTTTACACAGTGAGGACAGACAACTATGTCGTTTGTGCTGTAGCTGACGGCTTAGGTAGTGGTGAAGAAGCGATGGATGCCTCCTCTGCGGCGATGTCCGTGATTAAAAGAGACCATGATTTGGATACGGAAACGATTATGGATCGATGTAACCAAGTTCTATGGGGAACGCGCGGTGTGGTCATGACGATCTTAAAACTGGACTTTCACTCTGGGATCATTGAATATACAAATATCGGTAATATCACTTGTACATTTTACAAACCTTCAGGTGAATTGTACCGTCCAGTTCCTACTAGAGGATACCTTTCCGGTAAAAAGAAAAAGTTTAAAACCCAACGAATTCCTTATGAAAAAGATACGATTTTCCTTGTATACTCCGACGGATTGATTTTCGACCCTGTTTATCATTCGATATTTTCAAAAGTAGATACACCGAGAAGAATGATTGATAGAGTGGTAGATTTAATGCAAGATTCAAATGATGATACAACGATCTTGGTCGGGAAAGTAAACAGATAACCTTAAGACTATACATTGCTGCAAAAAGCCGAACGATCGAGAGGAACATTTCGATCGTTCGGCTTTTTTTAGATAACTGTAGTAAATAGAGTGCTCGAGCGCTTTGATCTATAGATCGTTGTCTTTCACCTAACATGGTGTCTTGACGAGCTATTCCACTGAAATAGCAACTTTTCTTTTTAGTAGACTAGTGTTATGATCGCAGTTTCAGTATAATTTACTCAGCAGAGCAATACCATATTGTTTAGTAACGGAGGCGAAGGTATGGAGTGGAGTGAACAGCAAAAGAGTATTCTTACTCTAGTGACAAAAAGGATTAATTTGCAAGAACATCGTGTTAAAAGTGTTATTGAGATGTCAGAGGAAGGGAATACGGTGCCTTTCATCGCTCGTTATAGAAAAGAAATGACCGGTGGTATGGATGAAGACCAAATTCGCAACATTTTAGAGTCGTGGGATTATGCAACGGCTTTAGCTAAAAGAAAAGAAGAAGTGATCAGGCTCATCGAAGAACAGGAGAAAATGACACCTGAACTTAAAGCGGAAATTACTAAAGCTAGTAAGCTTCAAGAACTAGAAGACCTGTACCGTCCATACAAGCAAAAGCGGCGAACGAAAGCTACCGTGGCGAAAGAAAAAGGCCTTGAACCTCTAGCTCAGTGGTTGATGTCTCTTCCGAAAGATGGGAATGTGAAAGAAGAAGCAGCTAAGTATGTTGATGATGAAAAAGAGGTACATAACGAGGAAGAAGCATTGCAAGGAGCGAAAGATATTATAAGTGAGTATTTCTCAGATGATGCGGCGGTTCGAAAGCACATTCGTTACGTGACATTTAAGGAAGGGAAGGTCACTTCTGAGAAGAAACCGAAGGCAGAAGATGAGAAGTCCATTTATGAAATGTACTATGAATACTCCGAACAAGTTCAAAAGGTTGTTCCTCACAGAGTATTAGCCTTAAACCGTGGGGAAAAAGAAGGTGTGTTGAAGGTGGCCATAGAACCACCAGCCGACAGGATTGTCAGTTGGATGGAAAGGCACGTGGTAAAAGGAAAACAAACGATAGCAAAAGATACATTAATTGAAGCGATTGAAGACGGATATAAGAGATTAATTCAACCTTCCATCGAACGAGAAATACGTAAAGAAGTGAGTGAAACAGCTGAAGAACAAGCGATTCATATTTTTTCTGAAAATTTGAGGAACCTATTGTTGCAGCCACCTTTAAAGGGACGAATTGTCTTAGGGGTAGATCCGGCATTTCGAACGGGTTGCAAGTTAGCTGTCGTAGATGAAACAGGTAAAATGATGGAAGTTGGCGTCATCTATCCTACTCAGCCCTGGAACAAAGTAAATGAAGCGAAGCAAAAGGTGAAGAAACTGATTAAACAGTATAACGTTGAAATGATTGCTGTAGGGAATGGTACGGCTTCAAGGGAAACGGAACAGTTCATTGCTGAACTTCTAAGAGAAGTAGAAGAGGAAGTGTTTTATTTAATAGTTAATGAAGCGGGGGCAAGCGTTTATTCTGCGTCCAAGCTTGCAAAAGAAGAGTTTCCAGACCTTCAAGTAGAAGAACGTAGTGCTGTGTCTATTGCTCGTCGTATTCAAGATCCTTTAGCTGAACTTGTTAAAATTGATCCGAAATCAGTTGGCGTTGGGCAATATCAGCATGATGTGGCGCAAGCGAAATTAAATGACAGCCTTACCTTTGTCGTGGAGACCGTCGTAAACCAAGTAGGTGTGAACGTGAATACAGCCTCATCTTCCTTGTTGCAATATGTGTCTGGTTTATCCAAAAGTGTGGCGAATAACATCGTTAAACGACGGGAAGAAGAAGGTAAATTCACAACTCGCACGCAACTGAAGAAAGTACCTCGACTCGGGTTGAAGACGTATGAACAAAGTATTGGATTTATTAGGATTCTAGATGGGGAGCAACCGCTAGACCAAACCTCCATTCATCCTGAAAGCTATGGAGTAACTAAAAAGATTATGAAAGAACTGGGTATTAACCTAGAAGAAATCGGTACAGTAGAAGTGAAACAAAAATTAGAAAATGTCCAACTTAGGGAGATGGCTGAAAGACATGAGGTTGGAATTCCAACCCTACAAGATATCTTTGATTCCTTATCTAGACCGGGACGAGATCCACGAGATGATGTCCAGAAACCACTTCTTAAGACAGATGTGTTATCAATGGAAGACTTATCAAAAGGGTTGGAACTGGAAGGGACCGTCCGAAACGTAGTTGATTTCGGAGCTTTCGTAGATATCGGAGTGAAACAAGACGGGTTGGTTCATATCTCTAAACTGGCGAATCGTTTTGTTAAACATCCTATGGAAGTAGTCTCAGTCGGAGACGTGGTGACTGTCTGGGTAGAAGATGTTGATACTAGAAAAGGGCGAGTCGCATTAACCATGCTTAAACCTGAGCAACAGTAAAAGACCGCAATCCCCCGATAAAATGTACGGTTTTTCACTCGGGGGAGACGGAATGGCAATTTGCTATGTGTTTAATCGAATTGTTGTGGGAACCCCAACTTCTAAATCATTTACTCTGAATTTGCTTTGGAATTTTTATAATAAAACCAGCATTGGTTGAGTATTCGTATTCTTCTCAGATCTCTTTTATCATAAGCTTCCTGCAATTGCCGCTTTAGCCAGGACGGCATATTTTCACCTCCTTCTGGAGCCGACTTAAAAGTTATAATATTAATAGTGTATGTGGGAAGGTCTGTACAAGAGAGTGAATTTAAGCAGAAAAGTTTATTATTTTAATAACTCATCTCAAACCAGTTGTTGGTATTAGAAGAACAGGAAAGAAACTGAGGCTTGTAACGTGGATCAAAGAATTTTAGAGGTCTGTTGTCGTACAATAAAGCGATATGACACTATTAAACTTACCACTCATTGATCATAGAACTATTCTTTAAAAGCTAACGTTCATTATAGTTCCATAAACTGAATAGATGAGTTTACAAATGGAAGCGGAGGGGGCTTATGAATTAACATTTTTAGTCTCGGTGTAATCACCTCTCTGCAATCCTTTGTCGCAAGGTTTTAACGAAGTTTGATGGTAATTATATTAAACGAAGATGTAAGGTAGACGAGCGTGGTTAAAGGATGGGGTGAAATTGACCAACGAACAATTGCAACGATTGACAGAGGAATTATCAACGAAGTATTTTAATAAGCCGTTTTTACATGTTGCTTTTTTCAATCATCGGCTAAGAACGACTGGAGGCCGATATGCCCTTGGGAGCCATCATATTGAAATTAACCCTAAGCATCTGGACCATTACGGTGAAAAAGAGTTAATTAGTATTATCAAACACGAGTTGTGCCACTACCACTTACATATTGAAGGGAAAGGTTATCAACATAAGGATATGGATTTTAAACAGCTATTGAAAAAGGTAGGTGGAACTCGCCATTGTCAAACATTGCCCAACAGCCGTAATCAATCACGAGTGCTTCATCTTTACAAGTGTAAGTCATGTAATATGAAATTTCATAGAAAACGTCGATTTAATACACAACGGTATGTATGTGGGAAATGCAAAGGGAGAATTATTAAGGTCGAAAGTTTATCACTAAAAAATCATTGACGAGCGATTTTGTATATGGTACATTATAAAAGTCGCTGACAAAACAGTTGTTCTAAAATCTATTGACTTCAAAGAGTCGATAAGTTACAATGTAATTCGTCCTTAATTTTCGATATCATATTGAAATTGAGAAAAAAGCGAAGAGCGAGGGTGACGAAAAGATTCGCTGCTTATTGCTATTAATCCACAGTAGCTCAGTGGTAGAGCTATCGGCTGTTAACCGATCGGTCGTAGGTTCGAATCCTACCTGTGGAGCCATATGGAGAAGTACTCAAGTGGCTGAAGAGGCGCCCCTGCTAAGGGTGTAGGTCGAGCGATCGGCGCGAGGGTTCAAATCCCTCCTTCTCCGCCAGTGAAAGTTTTTGCTGGCCCGTTGGTCAAGTGGTTAAGACACCGCCCTTTCACGGCGGTAACACGGGTTCGAATCCCGTACGGGTCACCATTTTAAAGTTATTACAGGTTGACGAAGAGATTCATAGCTTTTTGACAATCATGGAGGATTAGCTCAGTTGGGAGAGCATCTGCCTTACAAGCAGGGGGTCGGCGGTTCGAGCCCGTCATCCTCCACCATTATATAATTTATTTGTGGTCCCGTGGTGTAGCGGTTAACATGCCTGCCTGTCACGCAGGAGATCGCGGGTTCGATTCCCGTCGGGACCGCCATGAATATGCGGGTGTGGCGGAACTGGCAGACGCGCTAGACTTAGGATCTAGTGCCTTCGGGCGTGGGGGTTCGACTCCCTTCACCCGCACCATATTCATTTATATCCATTAAAGTATATATTCAGGTGTTTAAGCGGTCGTGGCGGAATGGCAGACGCGCTAGGTTGAGGGCCTAGTGGGAGAGATCCCGTGGAAGTTCGACTCTTCTCGACCGCACCAATACTTTTTGAGCGCCCTTAGCTCAGCTGGATAGAGTGTTTGACTACGAATCAAAAGGTCGGGAGTTCGAATCTCTCAGGGCGCACCATTTTTTGAAATAGAAATATTTTGTTTGAATGAAACGGGAAGTAGCTCAGCTTGGTAGAGCACTTGGTTTGGGACCAAGGGGTCGCAGGTTCGAATCCTGTCTTCCCGACCATTGTTATTATTTTAGAAAAACAAATTATTATCTTGCGCGGGTGTAGTTTAGTGGTAAAACCTCAGCCTTCCAAGCTGATGATGTGGGTTCGATTCCCATCACCCGCTCCATAAAAAATTATTTTAAAAAAACTCTTGCATCATTCACATGTTACATGGTATAGTAACTTATGTTGCTTGAGGGCCTGTAGCTCAGCTGGTTAGAGCGCACGCCTGATAAGCGTGAGGTCGGTGGTTCGAGTCCACTCAGGCCCACCATTAAGAAGTTGACCTTTGAAAACTAAACAAAAAGCCAAGCGAAGTGGGATATTTTAAAATATCCCGTCAATGAAACAAATTTTTAACTTTTTGATGTCAGAGACATCAAACTTGATGATTAGTCATCGTACTTTATCGGAGAGTTTGATCCTGGCTCAGGACGAACGCTGGCGGCGTGCCTAAT
>NZ_PDOD01000006.1 GCF_003226325.1 Salipaludibacillus keqinensis
AACCTTTCCAAATCACGTCGATAGCACTGAATTGTACTAACAGAAAACCATAGAAAAACATGACGTGAATAATCCCGCTTTTCTTATCCTTCAATAATTTTTTTTGTCCAAATACCATGGTCATCATGGCTTCTTTACGCTCTTTCATCGATAAAATGAATTCCGGTTTTTTACCGAGCTTGATATATTCCATCCTTGTTTTCACTAAAGATGCGAATAGGTAAAGCGCGTAACCGGTTACAAGAATAAACATGATCCAATTGATAACAATCGGGTTCATGGAACCAGCTCCCTTCAATATAGTCAGAAAATATTTTTAATTTGATTTTTATTATATCACATAAAAATATGAATGAGTATTCATTCATGATATTTTTTTCAAAAAAATAGTACATTTTCTTACTTCCCTTTTTTAAACTGTAATTTATTCTCCAATAATCGGGAATACTGGGGAGACTTCTTATAAAGGAATGATGTGGAGTGATGAGAGTTGTTGCTATTATTATTCTATTTATCGTTTGGTTGGTCACAGACCTAAAGCTGGGAAACAAAGTTCACCGAAAAAATATCAAGCCGATGAAAGATCATTTCGTTCGAAAAAGCTCCATTCAATTTTTTGCCCACGGGGATAAACTATTTGATCACATGCTTCAGCGCATAGAGAACGCGTCTGACCATATTCATATTCAGTTCTTTATTTTTAGAGATGACCATATCGGACAGAAATTTCTTGATCTGTTAAAGGAAAAAGCCATCGAAGGAGTCGATGTTAGATTGCTGGTGGACTGGGGTGGATACCACATATCTCGAAAAGAAAAAAAATCGTTACTAAAAGCCGGTGTTCAACTGGCAAAAACGAATACGCCTTCTCTCCCCTTCTTATTTTATTCAATCAATGAAAGAAATCACCGTAAAGTGACCGTCATCGATAATCAATGCGGCTATATCGGAGGCTATAATGTCGGGGATGAATATTTAGGGCGAGATCCTGAAATGGGCCGATGGAGAGATTATCACTTGTATATTGAAGGAGAAGCTTGCCAAGATTTGCAGGATCAATTTACCATTGACTGGAACGGTTCATCGGGCAAACCATTCAATCTCAAAGACTTAATTCCAGTGACATCAGGGACCGGTTCCACACCTGTTCAGATCATCCCTACTGATGGCGCCCACGTTGTAGAAATGATTCATCATCTTCTTGATCAGGCGAAAGAATTTGTATTTATTGGTACCCCTTACTTTATTCCAGGAGATTCATTAAAGAAAAAGCTGATGCAACTGTCCGCGAGAGGTGTGGATATCAAACTGCTGATCCCTAAATATCCGGATCATGCCCTTGTAAAAGATGCAGCATTCCCCTATTTTCCAGATTTATTAAAGTCGGGCGTCGATATTCGGCAATTCTATGAAGGGTTTTACCACTCAAAGGTGCTTATCATTGATGAACAATGGTGTGACATTGGAACTTCAAATTTTGATAAAAGAAGCTTCCATGTGAACAAGGAGATCAATTGTATTATTCAAGATCACTCTTGGATCGTCCCCGTCAGAGAAGAAATTGAAAAGGATTTTTATGAGAGTGCTGAAAAAATCACCATGGATCATATAAAAAATCGATCATTGTTCGAGAAAATGAAAGAAAAAATAGCCACTTTCATTTCCCCTTTTCTATAATTCTTTTTGTTTTCTTTTGAGCACGAAAAGAATATAATTAACTTATAGAAGGTTATTTTCTTCCACAATCGTCATATCATATACTAACGATTTTTTTGCTGTCACCACTGGGTGGCGGCAATTTCTGTTTTAAACGGTCAATTGAGTATGAAAGTCTTTATCAATTAGAATTCCGTGCTTATTAGAAGTTTTCTAATGGCATTCAAACGAAACCTTACTCTAAAGGAGATGAGGAAAGATGGAAGGAAAACGAAGAGCCACTCCATTTCTTCTTAAACATGCAAAGCAATCTTGCCCCTTATTATCATTCCTGTCTACTCATCGGCAGCTCATCATGGCTCTTGCCGGAGGTGGTTTTCTCATTGCCGGTTATTTAACTGAACGCGGTGATGGTCCCACCGTCGCACTACTCGCAATGATTTTTTACGTTCTTTCTTACGGTGTTGGTGGTTTTTACAAGGCGAAGGAAGGGTTAGTAGATTTCATTCAAGATCGTTCTTTAAATGTGGAAGTGCTCATGATTCTTGCAGCGATCGGTGCCGCTTCCATTGGTTATTGGAATGAAGGAGCAATTCTCATTTTCATCTTTTCATTAAGCGGTGCAATGGAGACGTACACGTGGCAAAAAAGTGAGAAAGACTTATCTGCACTAGTAAAATTAGCTCCATTAGAAGCAAGTCGTTTAATCCGTGACGAAGAAATTCAAACCGTGTCTGTTGATGACCTCAGGATAGGTGATCACATCCTCATTCGCAATGGAGAACGCGTTCCTGCTGATGGCATTGTTATTCGCGGGGAAACGTCCATTGATGAGTCTACAATTACCGGTGAATCGATTCCTGTTCACAAATCAATGAAAGACGAAGTGTTTAACGGGACAATGAATGGTCGAGGGTCGATAATTGTGGAGGTCACAAAAGAAAACGCTAACTCCCTTTTCCAAAAAATGATTCGGCTCGTGGAACAGGCTAAATCTAGTCGTCCTCCTGCGCAGCAGTTTATCGAGAAAGTGGAAGGACCTTATGTCATAACCGTATTAATGGTTGTGGCATTGATGTTAACTGTCCCCCCTTTTCTATTTGGTGCCCCATTTCAAGAAACCTTCTATCGAGCGATGGTTCTTCTCGTCGTCGCTTCTCCTTGCGCGGTCGTTGCGTCGGTCATGCCAGCCCTTTTGTCAGCCATTTCCAACGGAGCGAGACGAGGAGTTCTCATGAAAGGCGGAACGTATTTGGAGCAGCTCTCAAAAACGCAAGCGATCGCCTTTGATAAAACAGGTACCATCACAAAAGGAAACCCTGGTGTCACGGATGTGTACGTAGTAGAAGAAACTAAGAAGGAAGAAGTGTTGAATTGCGCCGTTTCAATTGAAAGGCAGTCCAACCATCCTCTGGCTAAAGCGATCGTGCACTATGGGAAAAAACAAGGACTAAAAGGCTCTGAACTGATTAAATCCAGTGAAGATATAACCGGCTACGGGGTTAAAGCAGTGATCGGAGAGGACCGCTGGATAATTGGGAATTGGAACATGATGATACAACAAGTAGATAGCGAAGTTTCTCCTTTTTATTCGTCTATTGACGAACAACGGAAGGCATGGCAATCGCAAGGGAAGACCGTTGTATATATTGCAAAAAATGATGAAATTGTTGCCATGGTTGGAATTAAAGATGATATTAGACCAGAAGCAAAAGAACTCATTACAGATCTTCATAAACTTGGAATAAAAACAATCATGATCACTGGGGATCATGAAATGACAGCGGCCTCCATCGCAGCAGAGGCGGGACTTGATGACTGGGTATCCCACTGTCTGCCTGAGAAAAAGGTTGAAGAAATTGATCGCTTGAAAGAAAAATACGGCTCGGTTGTCATGGTCGGCGACGGAGTGAATGACGCTCCTGCTATGGCAAAAGCAGATATTGGTATTGCCATGGGCTCGGGAACAGATGTAGCAATAGATACGGCAGATATGGTCCTAATGAAAAGCGATCTTGAAAAAATCAGTTCTACCTTCCAACTGTCCGGTCGGTTGAACCGTGTCGTCAAACAAAATCTCGTATTCTCTGTTTCTGTTATTTTATTACTCATTGCAGCCAACTTCGCCCAACAACTTTCCTTGCCGCTTGGGGTCATTGGTCATGAAGGAAGCACCATTCTTGTCATCCTGAATGGATTGAGATTATTAAGGTAGCCTAACATATGTTGTTAAAAAGAAGGTCTATGCCCTCTTTCCGCGGAGGAACCGCCAAGCCTCCTAAGGCTAGCGCCTTTGTCTAGGCTGGTTCTTTCTTCCGCTGGAAAGAGCGTTTGCTTCTGTTATGCGTAGCGATAGACGAACTGGGTCAAGATCTGATGAACGGCTGAGGATTTTTTTGTTGGCAACTGATGCGCCACGTCCCCAATAAACACTGTTTCGACTGGCCCTGACACCCGATTCTGGAAGGCATGCCTGTATTGGTGAACATACTCATCTCTTGTTCCATAAAGAAGAAGCACAGGACAATAAATTTTCTCAAGCCTTGCAGTGGAAGAGTAATTTATACCGACGCGGTAATACTGTTCTAGAATTTCTGGGGACGTACGCTGAATGTATTCAGACAAATCTCGCTTCTTTCTTGACTCCCGTTCATGTGCGAAAGTAAGAACGTTTGCGATCAGTCCAATTTGCTTCGCTTTCGCAGCGAGAATTCCAAGACGAAATTCATTCTTAAGTAAAAAGCTGGTCACTTCTGAAAATCCACCCATTAACACAATGGCGCGGACGCGTTCAGGATAACGAATCGCAATTTCCTGAACGATCGATCCACCATTAGAATATCCACAAATGACCGCATCCTTCACCTTGGCCGCATCCATAACACGTATCACATCCTCAGCCAGTAATGGGATCGAAAGCGGACGACCATCCATCCCACTTCTTCCATTTCCACGGAGATCCATTGTAATGACTTTGAATTTTTTAGATAATCGTTGTTTTTGCCTTCTAAACGTCACGTGCCCCATTGAAGGAGGGTGCACAAAAAGGAGCGGAATCCCCTTCCCCTCCTTTTCAAAATATAATTGTGCTGCGTGTTTATCTTTCGTCCATGGCATCTGCTTCATCCTCCATCTTTCATTTACGTTAAGATGAGCTTAGCTTATGCCTTACAACGATTGATTATCCGAAAAATGTCGTAGATACCCATTGAAACAATTTAAATCCAAAGTAAATTCCAAAGATCCCCATAATTCCTGGTAACGCTGGTGGTGCGGGAATTGGAAGTTTAATTGCCGCAAAAACAAAACCGACAATCAAACCAGCTAATAGAGCTAATATGACTTCTTGCATTTTTTCACCTTCTTCTTATGATAACGTTCTCAATGAACGTCAGTTGTAATAAATAGGTTGTTGAAAATCAACTCTCTCTATCCTAACAGAAAGAGGTACGTACATCTATATTTTTCTAAAAAAAGATTTAGGTATTTAATGGATAGGGTGATATTACATCTCGCTATTTTAAAACCCCCTCATAAAGTATGAGGGGGCCAACGTCATTACATTTTTTCTGGCGCTTCTACGCCGACAAGTTCCAGTGCGTTTTTCAATGTGATTCGAACAGCTTCCATTAGGGCAAGACGAGCCTTTGTTAAGTCTTCGTCTTCACTAATGACCTTTTCAGCGTTATAAAAACTGTGTAACGCTTGAGCTAATTCATGTACGTAGTTGGTTATTCTGTGTGGCGAGCGACGTTTTGCTGCATCCGCTACGGCTTCAGGGAACTCGCCAACTTTTTTCATCAAATCTTGCTCTTTCTCTGCTGTTAAGCTAGTTAGATCCGCATTTAGATCTACCGTATAACCCTTGTCCGCTCCTTGACGAATCATACTGCAAATACGCGCATGGGCGTATTGTACGTAATAAACCGGATTTTCATTAGAGTTCGACTTGGCTAAATCTAAATCAAAATCCAAGTGAGTATCCGATGCTCTCATGGCAAAGAAATAACGAGTGGCGTCCACTCCTACCTCTTCCATTAACTCTCTCATCGTTACGGCTTTCCCTGTACGCTTGCTCATCTTGACCTTTTGGCCATTTTCAAATAGGTTTACCATTTGAATGACTTGAACATCCAGCTGCTCTTTGTCAAAACCAAGTGCCTGAATGGCTGCTTTCATGCGAGGAATGTACCCGTGATGATCAGCTCCCCAAATATTAATGAGCTCATCAAATCCACGGGCAAATTTATCTTTATGATAAGAGATGTCCGGTGTTAAATACGTATAAGATCCGTCACCCTTCACTAAGACACGATCTTTATCATCACCGTAAGTTGTAGACCGGAACCATGTTGCACCGTCCTGATCATATGTTTCTCCTCGATCTTTCAGCTCTTCTAATGCTTCGACTACTTTATTGGAAGTATATAACGAGGTCTCAGAGAACCAGTTGTCAAACTTTACACGGAAATCGGCTAAATCATTTTTCAGTTTGTCCAGTTCCCGCTTTAATCCATACTCCCGGAAGAAATCGCGACGTCCTTCTTCGTCGACCTCTTTGAAACGATCGCCGAATTTTTCAACGATTTCTTTGGCGAAACCAATGATGTCTTTACCTTGATAGCCATCTTCAGGCATCGGTACGTCTTCACCGAGTTCTTGCAAGTACCTTGCTTCTAGAGACAAAGTCAAATTGTCTATCTGGTTTCCAGCGTCGTTAATGTAATATTCTCGTGCCACATCGTATCCCGCTTTATCTAGCACGTGACTTAATGAATCACCAACAGCTGCACCGCGAGCATGCCCAAGATGAAGCGTTCCTGTAGGATTAGCAGAAACAAACTCTACTTGAATTTTCTTCCCTTTCCCTACGTTTGATTCACCATATGCTTCTTTTTGTTTCAGTACAGTCGCAACAATGTCTGTTAAGTAATCTTTTTTCATTGTGAAGTTAATAAATCCTGGTCCTGCAATGTCCAGCTTTTCTACGTTTGCTTCTTTATAGTCGAAGTTTGCCTCTATGTCCTCAGCAATCATTTTCGGAGCTTTTTTAGCGACTCGAGCTAACTGCATAGCCAAGTTTGTGGCAAAGTCTCCGTGACTCTTATCTTTCGGGGTTTCAATAACCACGTTCGGCATTTCCTCTTTTGAAGCCAGTTCAGCTTTTAGAACTGCTGCAACTAGCTGCTCTTTTAACGTTTCTTTTAATTGTTCTACTTGGCTCATCGTACCTCTAGACCTCCTTGATTTTCACGTACATATCGTAATTTCCTGTTTGAGATCCTTGTAACACAAGGGTATATCGAAGAGCGATCCATCCCTCGCGCGCCTCTTTATCCCAGTTATAATTTACTTCTGATGTATCGGTAAGCATGCTCATCGGTCCGAATTGGCTATGATACATTCCTTCTGTCTCTATCCCAGGAACGAATCGCTGATTCATCGTGATCGCACCTTTTCGTTGAACAGACATCTCACCGCGATTCAACTTTACCGTTTGAGTGGTCGAAGCCTCGTCATTTTCTTCTTTCGGTTCTGAAAAACGAAGGACTGTCAACTCCCCGCGCTGATAAAGGTTCCCTGTAGCTTCCATTGTATGAATTTCTTTTCTTTTCCCGTCTTTGATTGTTGTTTTCATCTGAACACTGACGGGTAATCCGCTTGAAGACATGGCGTTTCATCACCTAATCCTTCCTATTGATAACTTTACTATTATAACGAAAAATAGGGTTTCAGTTCAAGGGCAAGCTAAAATTAGTGCTCGAATTGTTGCGCGCGCCTTTCTCTATAGCGCACTCTTCCTTTTTTATAGCGCGTTTCTCCTCTTCTATAGCGCGCCCCTGCCTCTATAACGCACTCCACTCCTAATTGAAAACAGTCGGCTTTCTTTTGACTAAAAAACCTTCATGACGGCTTATCAGCCGCTATGAAGGTCTGTAATCTATTTATTTTTTAAAGCCTAAGAGCATTTCGCGGATGAATTTACTTGCTGCGATCGACGTCTGCTCAGACGGATCATAAGCTGGTGCCACCTCTACTAAATCACAGCCAACGACGTGAACGTCAGATCCTGCAATAAGGTGAATGGCTTCCAGTAACTCTTTCGAAGAGATCCCGCCCGCTTCAGCCGTACCAGTACCTGGGGCGAACGCTGGGTCAAGAACATCGATATCGATCGTAACATATACGTTTCGTCCTGAAAGAGATGGTAACACTCGCTTCAACGGCTCTGCTACTTCAAATTTACTCATGTGCATGCCTGATTCCTCAGCATATTGGAATTCTTCACGCATGCCTGATCGAATCCCAAAGGAATACACATGTTCAGGGCCAATCAGTTCGCATGCTTTACGAATTGGCGTGGAATGAGAGAGGACTTCTCCTTCATACTGTTCTCTCAAATCAGCGTGAGCGTCAATATGAATGACGGCCAAGTCTTCGTATTTTTTAAACATGGATCGGATGATAGGCCACGTCACTAAATGTTCCCCACCTAAACCTACAGGGAACTTTCCGTCTGATAGGAGCTGATCTGCGAACTGTTCAATCATATCGATACTGCGGGCAGCATTTCCGAAAGGCAGCAACATGTCGCCTGCGTCGTGCACCGCAAGTTCCTCTAAGTGGCGATCAAGATAGACACTGTATTCTTCAAGGCCGATAGACGCTTCCCTTATTCTGTTTGGTCCGAACCGGGAGCCTGGGCGAAAACTCACCGTGAAATCCATCGGCATACCGAATAGAACAATGTCCCCCTCTTCATAGGATTTGTCAGCCATAATAAATTTTCTTCCTGAGTAAGCTTCATCAAAAAACATGCATACTCCTCCTATTTCTTCGTCAGATCTTGTACGAACTTAGGTAATGCAAAGGCCGCGCGGTGGATCTCATTTGTATAGTATTTCGTATCCAGTTCGTGGAATCGCTCTTCTTTCACTTCCAAAGGATCATGTGTTTTTGATCCTAGTGTAAACGTCCATAAACCACTTGGATACGTAGGAATGTTCGCTGTGTATAACCGAGTGATTGGGAATGTTTCTGATACATCTCTGTAAGCATTTTTAATAAGATCCTGATGAAACCACGGATTGTCCGTTTGTGCCACGAATACACCATCGTCTTTCAATGCCTTTGAAATGCCTTCATAAAAACCTTTCGTAAACAAGTTCACGGCAGGTCCCACAGGTTCTGTAGAATCAACCATAATCACATCATATTCATTTTCGCTTTTGGCAATATGCATGAACCCGTCGTCTACTTGAACATCCACTCGAGAGTCCTCTAATTTCCCTGCGATCGAAGGCAGGTATTGTTTAGAGTACTCAATCACTTTTCCGTCAATTTCAACTAGGGTCGCTTTCTCTACTTCAGGGTGCTTGAGAATTTCGCGGATAACTCCCCCGTCTCCCCCTCCTACAACTAGCACTTTCTTCGGGTTCGGATGGGTGTGAAGCGGCACATGAGCGACCATTTCGTGATAGACAAATTCATCTCTCTCTGTTGTCATCACCATGCCGTCAAGAAGAAGCATATTGCCAAACTCTTCCGTTTCCACCATATCTAACTGCTGAAAGTCTGTCTTTTCACTTACATACGTCTGCTTGATTTTTGCCGTAATACCAAAGTTCTCCGTTTGTTTTTCTGTAAACCAAATACTCATTCTCGTCACCTCTTATATTTATCTTTTAGCTCTGTTAAACGAAAGTTTTACCTACCCACGTTTATAAGAACCGATTTTTTTCTGCCTATGAACTAAAACTACTAGAAAAGTATAGCGGAATCAAATAGAAATAGAAACTGTTTTTTATTCACTCCAGCGTATAAGAATTTCTTATGTGTGGAAAACTGTGGAAATAAGAACTAGGAAAGAGGCCCGCTAACTATTGGTGATTAATATACTCGTTGATCTCATTGGGAGAGATCCTCTGGAAAGGGGAACGGTCATGGAAGTTATGACAAGGACGATACACAGGAAACGCCGTCGATTGTGGAAAAAAATCGTCATGGCCGGAGTCGTATCAACCTTTATCAGTTTTCTAGCGTTAAGTTTACTTGTATTATATGCCTATCAAATGGAACGCCCATCATTAACCGTCCCTGAAACGACAGTGGTTTATGCTGCAAACGGTGAGACCATTGGTGAGTTTCATCAAGGAGAGCACCGGTACTGGATTCCTCTCGACCATATGGGAGATGCGATTGTGGAGGCGACCCTTGCCATTGAAGATCGACGATTCTATGATCACTATGGGTTTGATCCTATTCGTATTAGTCGCGCGATTCTAACCAATTTGAAGTCAGGGGCAAAAGTTCAAGGGGCTAGTACGATCACTCAACAATATGCTAGGAATCTATTTCTCACGCATGATAAAACATGGACGAGAAAGTGGAATGAAGCACTCTATGCATTAAGATTGGAGCTCCACTATTCGAAAAAGGACATCTTAGAAGGCTATTTAAATACGATTTATTATGGACATGGAGCTTACGGAATCGAAGCCGCATCCACTCTTTATTTTGACAAAAATGCTGAAGATTTAACTTATGGAGAGGCTGCACTTCTGGCAGGAATTCCTAAAGGGCCTAGTATGTATTCGCCTTTATTGCATGAGGATAAAGCAACCGAACGTCAAGCTACTGTTCTCTATTCGATGAGAGAAGCCGGCTTCATTTCAGGAAACGACCAAGTGAGGTATGAAGCAGAACCTCTGGAGTTCTCCTCATCACAAGACATGGCGGGTAAACGAATGGCTCCCTTTTTCCAAGACGCAGTTCGCTCTTGGCTGATTAATGAGTACGGCCTTGATCCGAATGTAATTGATGGCGGGGGGCTGGATATTTATACAACTTTATCACCAGAAACACAACATCTGGCTGAGAAAACGATAGCCAATGAATTGAATCCGGAGAAAGAGCTAGAAGTCGCTTTAGTTGCCATGGATCCTCGGACTGGTGAAGTAAAAGCGTTAATTGGAGGAAAGAACTATCAAGAGAATTCCTATAATCGGGCTACTCAAGCAAAACGAGAGCCAGGATCGACAATGAAACCTTTTTTATATTATGCTGCTTTGGAGCATGGTCTTCGGGCGAATTCGATGTTGAAAAGCGAGGAAACCACGTTCGTTTATGACGGGGGACGGAAGGAATATGCACCAAGAAACTTCAACCACCGCTATGCTGATGACTATATCACCATGCTTCAAGCCCTGGCGATCTCAGACAATATTTTCGCGATGAAAACTCATTTTCTCCTTGGGTTTGAAGATCTTCAACAAACGGCCGCTCAATTTGGTATTAACAGTCCGTTAAAAGCTGTCCCATCGTTAGCTCTAGGGACGAGCGCTGTAAGTGTGTTGGAAATCACGAGTAGTTACAGCCCTTTTGCCAATGGTGGATACCAGGTGAAGCCCAGGTTAATTGATAAAGTGGTTGATCGCGACGGAAATATTCTTGTTGAAGAAAAGATGGAACGGACCCAGCAATTAAATCCTGCTTATACGGCGATCATGACCGATATGATGAAAGGAATGTTTGAACCTGAATTAAGCGCAAACTACGGGGCCGTTACAGGCGGTAGCATATCCGATGCCTTGGACCGACCTGTGGCTGGCAAGAGTGGGTCGACTCTTTCGGACAGCTGGATGATCGGATACACGCCCCAATTAGTTACCGGTGTGTGGGCTGGCTATGACGATGCTCGCGAGTTAGAAAGTAGAGATGCCAGTTATTCCAAACAAATTTGGGCCCAGTTTATGAACAAATCCTTAGCCGGAGAATTAAAACTCCCCTTCCCTGTCCCGAAAAATGTGACGGAGGTAGAAATCAATCCCTTTAATGGCCTTCTTGCAACGGAGGAATGTCCCGTAAGCCGTCCGACCTTGTTTTACAACGGCACGGAACCAACAGAATATTGCACTGAACACCTTGACCATTTGGAAGATCAAGAAAATGACGCCGATGAACAATTGGATGAGGAGTTCAGAAAAAAGGAAGAAGCGAAGAAACAAAAATGGTTGAACAAATTTTTCCATTGGTTTGACTAGAAAGAGCAAAAAAGTACACAGAGACAGAGCTAACGAAGATTACTGGCTCTCTTCTGTAAATAACAAAAAAAACAGACGAAGGGGAACGAGTCCGCCTTCGTCTGTTTTTTTGTCTTAGTCTTTCTATGTGTGTGGCTTTAAGTTTACAAAAGGAAACCATTTCTAGCAAGAGGAAATTTCTTTGTTCACATTTTGTTCACATTTGTCGAAACAGGCTAAACGGTTAAATCTTTCTTTAACTGTTCATCTGCTCTCTCCCACATGCCTGAATCAAAGTTTTCAAGAAAGTCTTTTAAGATCTGCTTTGACTTATCATCCATGTGAGACACAATTATTTTCCGTTTCAACGATTTATCCATATTGTTCACATGCTCAGGTAAACTTTTATAGCCACGGCGAATTTCCCGGTCGACAGTCATCTCACAACTCGTCACACCTACATACGCTGGCCCACCATTTACTGGTTCTACTGTCACCCATACTAGCCAGTACGGACGGCCATTAGGTACCTGCTCTTTTTCTTTTAGAAATTTTATTCCTTTCTCAATCGCACTTCGGGCATGAAGAGCGCCCATATCAACCGCTGCTTCGCCTCCTTCTACATCCACAAACACAGGGGTAATATTATTTAAATTGAGTGTCCCTACCCCATATCCTCCGTGACCGTCAGTAGAATCTCCACTGAGAATATTGAAACTTTTACTCATCTTTTTTATTTTTTCATTTTTTTGTTTGTCCGCTTCGTTCATTGAATATCCCTCGCTTTCACTGAATCAACACCTTATTATATGTAGTTTATCATACAACGTTTTTATGATGCACAGATGAGCAGCGGAAATAATTCAGTTTTATGAAGGAATAACGTCGATTGATGTTGAAAACATTTAAAGGGGTCACTTTTCTAAAGATCACTCACCTTAAAAAAGTTAATTATTGAAAGGAGAATCACATATGCCAATAGTAACTGTGAAAATGCTCGAAGGACGCACGGACGAACAGAAGCGTGCACTCGTAGAAAAAGTAACAGAGGCGGTGACAGAAACAACACAAGCACCGAAAGAAAGAGTCTCCGTTGTGATTGAGGAAATGTCTGCAAGCAATTTTGGTGTTGCAGGAACACGCGCTAGTGATAAAATCTAATTAGAAAAAAAGGATGGCAGCGAGGCGATAAAGCCTCTGTTGCCATCCTTTATACTAATTCAGCCTTGGCTAACTTTAAGCATTGCTGATAAAACCTCGCTTGTTCATTTTCTTCTAACCCTTCAAGCTCTTGATAAATCCAGTCAAAGCTCCTTGTTAGCATTTCTCCGGGGACCTCTCTTGTCACCAAAATTTGGTGCAGCCAAAGAGCATAATCAACGAATACTTGCTCATTCTTAAGATTGTAAGCCGACTTTAAATAATTAAAGTGGTGAAGCAAATCCTCTTTTGTATGTTTCCGTCCCCGATCGCCAAACTTTTTTAATATAACGTCATCTTCTTCGTAAAATCTATTTGTCAATCTCTCTGCAATTTCTTCCTCGTTCCAGAGTGAGCCCATACTAAGAATATGCTCCTTTTTTTGGGGCAACCTGATGTAGTCGGTTGATATAAGCGTACGCCTCATCAAGATCAGCCTCAGAATAATTTTGCTTCGCTTTTAACTTAAACACTTTTTCTGCTACTTCTTTTTTTGGTAACTCCTCGAAATACAGCACAGTCGATACCAATTCAAGAAATTTTGAACTTTTATGATTCATGTCCTCCAGCATGCCTGTGGCATCAGGGAAATGAAATGACATCATGGATAAGAAGTCCTCGCCCTTTTCCGACAGTTCGTATCGATACTGCTGGTAGCCCCCCTTCTTTTCTTTCACTTCAGAAACAAATTGAAGTTGGCAAACTTCCTCTACCCTTAATGATAACTCTTCAGAATAGGGCCCAAACATATGAAGCTGATATTTTTCATTAAAAGGAAGGTTCATTTTTTTTGCAATATAAACCATTTTCTGTAATTTTTTTCTACCGATTATTTCCCCAGTCTGTTTAAATAATGCCAGCAGTTTTGCATGTTCGTTAAGCAATCTTACCCCTCCTGATTCATAAGTAAAGACAAAATTCGCCGTTTCTCTTCTGGAAATGTCGTTTGATCCGTCAACAGATCTTTCGGAAAATACAGTTTATGATCGGTCCGTTTCTTGCCAGAAATAGCTTCCACCACATCTGACTGTCTTGAAAGTTCACTAAGCTCACCATTAGGCATCAGTAAATGAATAGGCACCCTTTCATCTTTTTCTCCGGGACGGTAAAAGTCGTATGGGAGATCAGATGAAGAATCAATCACTAAATAGTACTCAGGATTTAAACCAATCGTTTTGAAAAGCTGTTGCAGTTCTGGCCAGATGAGCATTTGTTTACTAGGATCACATTCAACATATTTAAACAGTCGTCGGTTCATAAACCTTTGACACAGATCACTTAAAATCGGATCCTCCTCCTCTTCCCAAGCTTGGAAATAATAAAGGATAATCGATTCGTCCAGCTTTAAATAGTCCTTTAAGGTCACTTCCCCCTCGAACATCGTTGTGAAATGAACCGGATTAATCTTGAACGCGTAATTGTCTGCTAAAAGCTCTTTCGCCCTATGAAGAATTTTACTTAGAATGACTTCAGCACTTCGCGTCACGGGGTGGAAGTAGACTTGCCAATACATCTGATAGCGGCTCATAATATAATCTTCAACGGCGTGCATACCGCTATGCTTAAACACCGCTTGATCTTCTTGAGGTCTCATCACTCTTAAAATCCGCTCCATGTCAAACTGTCCATAGCTGACCCCTGTATAGAACGCATCGCGCAACAAATAATCCATCCGGTCCGCATCGATCTGGCTGGAGATTAAACTGACTAATAGCTTGTTATCATAGGTCTTGGCGATGACATTAGCTACTTTAGCCGGGAAGTCGTCCCCCATTTGAAGCAAAATATCGTTAATTTCTGTGTTACCTAGAATGATACGTCTAGTCCACTTTTCGTGATCCATGTGAAAGACTTTTTCAAAAGAGTGAGAGAAGGGTCCGTGTCCCACATCATGAAGAAGGGCAGAGGCAAGGCACACTAAACGCTCTTCCGGATCCCACTCGCTTTTCTTTTCGAGATTGCCAATCATACGACGCATCACTTCGTAGACACCTAGGGAGTGATTAAATCTCGTGTGTTCAGCTCCGTGGAACGTTAAGAACGTTGTTCCTAGCTGACGAATCCTTCGAAGCCTTTGAAATTCTTTCGTGCCAATCAGCTTCCAAATAAGCTCGTCTCTCACATGTATATAGCGATGAACAGGATCTTTAAACACTTTTTCTTCGTCTAGCTTGCCGTCTGGCCTTCTCATGTCAGGTGGAACCCCTTCCTGTATGTGCAATTCTGTCTTACTGTTCATTTATCTTGTTCTATTATACTAGATTTTCCACTAGAAAAATCAATCCATATATAGCAGGCAATAGCGAAAAAGTATCAACACTCTATCATAGCCTGCTTGACTTGTGCTGTACGAACGAAAAGCTACACAAGCCCTTGGCTTCTGTAGCTTTTCGTTTATTTATCTTTAGCGACCATCATTATTTCATTCGCTTTTTAACTTTCTCCATTAATTGATCCTCATCTAGAGCTGCTACCGGGCGTTCATTTACAAACGTAAACACTTTTTTCCTTCCTGGTCCACAGTAAGACTGACAGCCAATGTCAATCTCCGCCTCAGGATCGAGGTGCTTTAGTTTTGGAACTAACGTTTTGATATTTGTGGCCTGGCAATCGTCACAAATGTAAAACTTGTTTGCCATTTTTCCACCACATCCTTTATTTATTTGAGCTTGATTCTCATTAGGCGTTATTGGTTTAACTGCTACTGAAGTATTTTACAACTATCTGATAGATGAATGCAAGAACCTTAGCCAAATTCCTTGTTGGAAATATGATATAATTTGCTGGATATGAAAAGAAACGATAAGGAGCCAGAACGATGGACTTACACCAATTATTATACCGAAGCCAATGGCTATTTTTCGATCAGGCTGTTTCCGGTCTTGCCATGAGTCCAGTCCATTCCTTTGCAATGGATGATACATTATGTCGTCGAGCAGGGGAACTGGAAGAGACGGGGATCGCCCGCTCTTGGGTCCATGATCGAACCGTGGTCTTAGGCATTCAAGACAGTAGGCTGCCATATATAGAAAAAGGCATAGATTATTTAAGAACACAAGGCTATGAAGTGATTGTCCGAAACTCTGGGGGCTTAGCTGTTGTCCTTGATCCTGGGGTGTACAACCTCTCACTCGTTTTCAAAGAGGAAAAAGGATTAACGATTGATCGGGGATATGATCTAATGGTCAGCTTCACGAAGTCACTATTACATGAGCTTGCCGGGGAAATTGTTGATGGGGAGATCAAAGAATCTTATTGTCCTGGTCGTTATGACCTCAGTGTTCAAGGACGGAAATTTGCTGGCATTTCCCAACGAAGGTTGCGCGGAGGCGTGGCAGTGCAAATCTATCTCGCTATGAGCGGGAGCGGGTCAGCGCGGGCTGAGGTCATTAGGGAATTTTACAGGATGGCGGTGAATGGTGCGTCGACAAAATTTGAATATCCTAAGATTCGCCCGGAGAAAATGGCATCGTTAGAAGAGCTATCGGGTAAAACGTTCATAGCAGAAGAACTGAATCATCGATGCCTTTTGCTTTTGCAAACATTAAGTAAAACTGTCGGCACGTACGAACTTACCTCAACTGACTGGGAACGCTACGAGACGAACTTGGAGAGGATCATTAAACGAAACGAAAAAGTTTCAAGCTGATCCGCCTTTATTCTTTAGAGAAAAACGCCTAAGAATCTTCATTCTTAGGCGTTTTTCTTCACTCTAGATTGAGTAGCTGGTTTTTTTCTTGTCACTGGCTTTTTCTTCTTTGTTTTGTCTATGGAAGCTTGCAGGGCTGTCATGAGATCAGTTACATTTGATACTTCTGGTTCTTTACCGTCTTTACTCTCTACCGTCTGTTCCCCGCTTCGCTTCTCTTCAATCAGCGACATCAAAGCTGTTCTGTAGTCATCACTGTACTTTTCTGGGGCAAACGGAGTCGTTAATTGTTTAATTAGCATCAGCGCGGTGTTCAACTCTTTTTTCGTAATGTTTTGTTCTTGTGGCATCGCTACATCTGATGCTTGACGGATTTCATCTGGAAAATGAATGGTCTCCATGAGTAAAGTATTTTCATATACCCGAACTACGGCTAGTTGTTCTTTTGATCGAATCACAATTTTGGCTATCCCGATCTTACCCGCTTCCTCTAAAGCCTTTCTCAACAGCAAATACGCTTTCCCACCTCCTGTATCTGGGGCAAGAAAATAACTTTTTTCGAAATAGATCGGATCAATCTCCTCCAAATGAACAAAATCAATGATTTCCACGGCCTTATCTTCATTTTCTTTCTTTAATTTTTCTAAATCTTCCTCATCAAGGACAACAAATTTATTTTTCTCATACTCGTATGCTTTGACGATCTCGTCATTTTTCACTTCTTTGTCGCACCCTGGACACACTTTCTGATAAGAAATCGGAGTATGACACTCTTTATGAATCTGTCTTAATTTAATATCTTTATTTTCAGTGGCAGCATGTAGCTTCACCGGAATGTTGACTAATCCGAAGCTGATGCTTCCTTTCCAAACTGTATGCATAGTCATCACCTGCCTTCTCTGTTAATTTGCAAGTTATCAGTGATGATTATTCATGGACTTTTTCGTAAAACATAGAAAAAAGGGGTGATAGTAGATGAAACCGATGCGATTGTCCCAAGTGGATCAACTCCCACAAGGAGCCGATTGGGTGTATGAAGTAAAATATGATGGTTTTAGAAGCGTGCTTAAATGGGAAAAAGAGGAGGTTGTTCTCCTGAGCAAAACCGGCAAGATCCTCAATACATCCTTCCCAGAAATCATTCGATTTTGTTCTGAACTACATGAAGATGTGAAATCTTTTTTACCTCTATTCTTGGACGGCGAATTAGTTTATTTAATGAACTCTTATCAAAGTGACTTCTCTATCGTGCAGCGGCGAAGTCGGGTAAAGCAGAAGCAGATGATAGAAACGCACGCCGCACAGCTTGCTTGTCACTTCGTCACTTTCGACTTGATAACTTTTAAGGGAAAATCGCTCACGAATCAACCGCTGTTAGAGAGAAAAAAACAGCTATTTTCGCTGTTTGAAACACTCCACCTACCTCTGCACGTGCAGCCTCAACGAAGTAAAAGTGTGCAAGCGATCTCCTATACAAGCAATGACGCTCAAATATGGGAAAACAGTAAATGGGCTGGCGCTGAGGGCGTAATTGCCAAGAAGAAAACAAGCCTTTACGAGCCAGGTAGCCGTTCAAAGCAATGGTTAAAAAAGAAAAACTGGCGCCTAGTCACTGTAGTCATCACTTCATTTACCAAGGGCAATGGCTACTTTGAAGGTAGCGTTCTAAAAGATGAGAGCTGGATCCCTGTCGTTCACGTTCGTCACGGATTTACTCCTGATGAAAAGAAGGCCTTAATCGACATGTTTTATCAAAATGGGATTGAAACGACTAACAGTCAATGGCAAATCCCCCCGTCGATCTGCCTTAATGTTGCCTGTATTGACTTCGATGGTAAACATTTGCGCGAGCCTCAATTTGCTTCTTTCCAATTGGATAAAGACCCTTTTGATTGCGAGTGGGATCACATGCTAAGGCAGCTTCATCCTTTACCCTCCGAAGTAAAGATGACCTCACCTGACAAAACGGTTTGGTCTTCCCATACGAAAAACGATTACATGCTTTTTTTACAAAACATTGCCCCATACCTGTTACCCCATTTAAAAGACAGGCTATTGACAGTAATTCGTTATCCTCAAGGTACAGGCGGAGAACCATTTTATCAAAAAAATTGTCCTGATTACGCTCCTTCATATGTGAACACTGTCAGGCACGGAAAAATCGATTATGTCGTTTGCAATAACTTGGAGACGCTTCTTTGGCTTGGAAACCAGTTAGCTCTTGAATTCCATACACCCTTCCAACCCACTTCAAGCTCGACACCTGATGAAATCGTCTTGGATTTAGACCCTCCTTCTGTAAACGAATTCACATTAGCTGTTGATGCTGCACTAAGATTGAAGGACGTTTTTGATGAATTTCAGCTGACTTCGTATGTAAAAACTTCAGGTAGAAAAGGGTTGCAAGTGTATCTCCCTCTTCCACCGGGCCGCTTTACCTATATGGAAACGAGAACATTCACGTCGTTTGTCTGTAAATTTTTATGTGAACAGGAACCGGATCGATTTACGGTGGAACGATTAAAGAAAAATCGAAAAAAACGACTATACTTAGACTATCTCCAACATGACTTAGGGAAAACCATCATAGCCCCTTATTCACCTCGCGGGACCAAGGAAGGACTCGTAGCCACACCTCTTTATTGGCATGAAGTGAATCGATCCTTGCATCCTAGGGAATTTACTCTTCCTTCTGT
This sequence comes from Salipaludibacillus keqinensis, assembly GCF_003226325.1. Taxonomy (GTDB): domain Bacteria; phylum Bacillota; class Bacilli; order Bacillales; family Salisediminibacteriaceae; genus Salipaludibacillus; species Salipaludibacillus keqinensis. The sequence goes on from NZ_PDOD01000006.1 coordinate 19,224, forward strand.
GATCGAGCGACTGAAAGAAACTGGAGATCCTTTCAGGTTTATGAAAGAAACCGATAACGGAGAGGCATTGGGTCGCGTCATCCATACTTTAACTGATAAATAACGGGGCTGGTGCTACGCCGGTAGCACCAGCCATGATGATCCGTTCTCATTCACATACGCTATGAATTAAAAAAAGGTGCCCCCACCAAGGCTGCTAATTTTAACAATCTTCTGGGACACCTTCTAATTTTCTATTATTCTGTTACCCCTTGCATGGCTGTAATCAAGGAAAGCTTGTACACATCTTCTGCGTTACAACCTCGTGACAAGTCATTTACCGGCTTGTTTAAGCCTTGCAAGATTGGACCGATTGCTTCGAATTGACCTAGGCGTTGAGCTAGCTTGTAACCAATGTTGCCCGCTTCAAGGCTAGGGAAAATAAATGTGTTCGCTTGGCCTTTTAACGGAGAATCGGGTGCCTTCTTCTCAGCCACACTTGGCACAAATGCCGCATCGAATTGAAATTCACCGTCTAATGTAAGCTCAGGTGCTTTCTCTTTTGCAATTTGAGTTGCTTCCACAACTTTTTCTGTTTCAGGGCTTACAGCTGAACCTTTTGTAGAGAAACTAAGCATTGCTACTTTCGGCTCAATTCCGAAAACTTTCGCTGTTTTCGCTGCTTCTACTGCTGTCTCAGCCATGTCGTTGCTGTCAGGGGAAATATTAATCGCACAATCACCAAAGATGTAGCGCTGATCGTCTTTCACCATAACGAATACGCCAGACGTCTTTTTCACGCCTTCTTTTGTTTTGATGATTTGAAGTGCAGGTCTCACTGTATCACCTGTCGAGTGTGCAGCCCCACTCACAAGTCCGACAGCTTTGCCTGTGTATACAAGCATCGTCCCGAAGTAATTAGGTGTCTGAAGAATTTTTTCTGCTTCTTCTTTCGTATTCTTTCCTTTTCGGCGTTCTACAAAGGCTTCGACCAACTGATCAAACTCTGGGTACGTTTCCGGATCGAAAATGGTTAGGGATGACACGTCTAACTTCAATTCAGCCGCTTTCGCTTGAATATCTTTTTCTTTACCAACAAGGATCGGATTCAAGATCCCTTCCGCTTTTAGACGGACCGTTGCTTCGAGAATTCTTTCGTCCGTACCTTCTGGAAATACAATGGACGGATGGTTTGCTTTTACTTTTTCAGCTATTGCTGTAAACATATCGCTCACAGGAATTCCTCCTTTATTTCTCTCTACTTACTAGGATACTCCTTCTTTTCATAAAAATAAATTGTTGGTAGCGCTTACGATTAATGTTTTAATTTTCAGAACGGGAAATATTCACTTTTTAGCTTATTTCACTGCTTTTCATCGCCTTTCAAACCCACTTATATTTTTAGCATAACCATCATTATACTGAATCTAACATTGCATTATTCTTACCAAATTAAGTATAATGAATGAATAGTCACTCATTTTAGAATGTTTCGAACAGGAAGGAACTTGGACACTATTCTTTCAAAGGGGGAAATTATGGGTTGTGAAGAGTTATTTAAACCGTTGAAAATCAATCAGTTAACGTTAAGAAGCAGAGTTATCATGGGATCCATGCACGTAGGATTAGAAGGATTGGACGATGGCATTTATAAACTAACCGAGTTTTATAAACGGAGAGCCAAGTATGACGTAGGGCTAATCGTTACGGGCGGTGCGGCCGTCAATCCTGAAGGCAGTGGCGGGCTCGATTTCATGACCATTTATGAAGAAGAAGATGTCGAGCGTTGGAAACCATTGACTCAAGGGGTTCATGACGAAGGAGGTGCTATAGCGTTGCAGCTGTTTCATGCGGGACGGTATGCTTACAAAGCCATGACTGGACTCGATCCTGTTGCGCCCTCCCCTCTTCAGTCACCAATTAATCCGGATGAACCGGTGGCGCTTACCCATGAAGAAATTGAACGAACAATCCAAGACTTTGCCCAAGGAGCCCGGCGAGCGAAGGAAGCGGGATTTGATGCAGTTGAAATCATGGGGTCAGAAGGTTATTTGATCAATCAATTCGTCTCCCCTGTCACGAACAAACGGACCGATCAGTGGGGTGGCTCGTTCGAAAACCGCATCCAATTTTCCTTGAAAATCACCGAAGCAGTCAGAGAAGCAGTCGGACCTGACTATCCAGTGTTATTCCGTATGTCTGGAATGGATTTGATCGATCAAAGCACGACAGAAATGGAAACGCTTCAATGGGCGCAGACGTTGGAGAAAGCAGGAGCCGATGTATTGAATATCGGGATAGGTTGGCATGAGTCTCGGGTTCCAACGATCTCGATGAAAGTGCCACGAATGAAATTCGTTCCAATTGCAGAAGCCATTGCTCAGCAAGTCAAGATTCCCGTTGTGGCTAGCAACCGTATTAATGACCCTAAAGATGCCAACGACATTTTGGAAAAAGGAACGGTTAAGCTTGTATCTATGGCCCGTCCATTTTTAGCAGACCCAGCCATCCTTAGAAAAGGTAAGGAAGAACGTTATGACGAAGTGAACACGTGCATCGCCTGTAATCAGGCGTGCCTCGATCATGTTTTTGAAGGAAAGCCGGCATCATGTCTCGTCAACCCTGAAGCGGGCAGAGAGACAGAGCTTCATATGATTTCTACCGAAACCGTGAAGAACCTGCTAATCGTTGGTGCAGGTCCAGCCGGACTGGAAACGGCAAGGGTTGCGGCAGAAAGAGGTCATTCAGTGACCATTGTCGATGAGAAACCGGAAATTGGCGGCCAACTGAATTATTCTAAACAAATTCCAGGCAAACAAGAATTTTATGAAACGCTTCGCTACTATCGTGTACAACTTGAGTTAGCTGGAGTTGACGTTCAGCTTGGCAAACGGATCGAGCCAAACGATCCCCTTATCCAACGTGCCGATGAAATCATTATCTCTACCGGTATCGTCCCTCGTGTTCCTGAGATTGAGGGTGTTGGAATGGAAAACATCTTATCGTACCGGGATATTTTTGAAGGGAAAGCAGAGACGGGGCAACAAGTCGTCATTATCGGCGGTGGTGGAATTGCTTGCGATTTGGCGCTGTTTTTGAAAGGAAAAGGGGTTGAATCCATCACCTTGCTGCAACGAAGTAAATCCTTTGCAAAAGGAATAGGAAAAACGACGCGATGGGCCACCATTATGGAAATGAAGCAACTGGGCATCAAGATGATCGGCGGCATTGAATCTTATAAGAAAATGGATGACCGCTCCGTGACCTTTATGCACTCTGGCGAAGAAAAGTTCCTATCCGCTGACAACATCGTTCTTGCGGCCGGTCAATTAACTAATAACGAGCTGGCTGAATCATTACAGGCTCAAGGAAAGACGGTTCATATTATTGGAGGAGCGAAAGATGCCCTCGGTTTAGACGCGAAAAAGGCGATTTTCGACGGTGCAGTCTTAGCTCGCACACTATAACACATTGGGGGAATTCATATGAATACAGTTCAATATGAGGTGAAAGATCAAGTAGCGACCATTACCATGGCGAGACCTGAAGTAAAGAACGCCATTAACGAAGAGATGCATAAAGACCTTTACGATTCGTTTCAAGAAGCCCGTCGCGACAGTGATGTAAAAGTCATCGTATTAACAGGCACGGAAGGATCTTTCTCCAGCGGCGCCGACTTAAAGAGTATTCCCATTGACCAGATGGACACGTTCGATCACGGCGAATATTTAGAACGGACCTACAATAAGCTCGTTACACTCTTGGACGACATCGAGAAACCGACCGTGGCATATATGAACGGAACGTCTGTGGGAGCCGGCTTAAGCTTGGCGCTCGCATGTGATTTCCGTTTCGCTTCACCCGAGGCAAAAATCGCGCTTAGCTTCCTACACATCGGTTTGACTCCTGATGCAGGTGCCTCTTATTTTCTACCCAGATTAGTCGGTTTAGGAAAAGCGCTGGAACTTGGTCTAGGTGAGACGATAAGTGCAGAGGAAGCCTTGCGAATCGGACTCGTCACAAAGCTTGGCGACCCAGATTCATTTATTCATGCATTAAAGCAAGCCCCCTCCCCTGCCTACGGTTGGATGAAAAAAAATATGAAGACCGGTTTGGATGATTCTCTTCCAGAGGTTCTAGACGCAGAAGTGGAAGGTCAGCGTGCAGCAGGAAAATCTGACGCCCATGTGAAAGCGGTTCAATTCTTTTTGTCGAGGTCGAAACGGTAAGAACTAGCGGCACGTCCCTTTTGGACGTGCCGTTTGGTTTTTCCAGTCGATCCTAGTATAATAGATAAGGTGTGGAGCAACGAACGTTGCATGTTCATAACTGTACGAATGAATTATTGTTGACGAAATGGAGTGGATGTAAATGGCTGAACCGGCAAAGACACTAGATGGTTGGTACGTATTACACGATTGTAGGAAAATGAACTGGGCGGAGTGGAAGAAAATTTCTTCTGATGAGCGAGAAGCCGTCATTGCTGAATTTTTGAAACTTCTAGCGAAATGGGATGTGACACAATCCAAGTTTGAAGGAAGTCACGGTCTTTATTCGATCTTAGGTCAAAAAGCAGATTTCATGATCATGTTGCTTCGTCCTACAATGGATGAACTTAATGAACTGGAAAATGCCTTTAACAAAACGAGGTTGGCAGAGTTCACCATCCCAACGTATTCTTACGTTTCTGTCGTTGAATTAAGTAATTACTTACCTGCAGATAAAGATCCTGATCAAGACCCTGAAATCCAAGCTCGCCTAAAGCCTATTTTACCGAAATGGCCTTATGTTTGTTTCTACCCAATGGACAAGCGCCGGCAAGGAAACGACAACTGGTATATGCTTCCAATGGAAGATCGCCAGACAATGATGCGCAGTCACGGCATGATTGGTCGCAGCTATGCAGGCAAAGTCCGTCAGATCATTTCCGGATCCGTTGGCTTCGACGATTGGGAGTGGGGCGTAACATTGTTCGCCCATGACGTCCTTCAGTTCAAAAAGCTTGTCTATGAAATGAGATTTGACGAAGTAAGCGCTCGTTACGGCGAATTCGGTTCATTCTACGTTGGAACCTTGCTTGATGACGATAAGATTAAGCCATTTTTATATGTTTAAAGTGGTGACCTGACCTGGCCAGAATGCGGCCAGGTTTTTTTGTTGGTTGGCGTGGCGGCTGCAGGTTCGGTCGTGCTGCGTAGCATGCCCCCTCATAACTACCTTTTCTCATTTTTATTGTCATAGCCTAGCATCTTCATACATACAATGGCATTAGCGTAGATGGTGGCATCATGTGTATTATCTGTATGTTAAAGCCAACGTCTATAGGTTGTTGAGGTGTCGTAAAGGGGGTGGGCACTTGGCTGTTATTAAAGCAAGAGAAAACGATATTGATTTATTAGCACGTTTAATGCGGGCTGAAGCTGAAGGCGAAGGTGAACAAGGAATGCTCAGTGCGGGGAACGTGATGGTAAATCGTGTACGTGCCAGATGTCTTGATTTCGTGGATATTAATACTGTCCCACGCATGGTGTATCAATCTCCAGGAGGATTTGAAGCTACACAAAAAGGGTATTTCTATCAACGTGCTAGAGAGAGGGATAGACGTTTAGCCAGAAGACTCGTACAAGGTGAAAGGTTCGTACCAGGTGAGTTTGATTTATGGTTTTTCAGACCAGATGGACCTTGTCCTGAACAATGGTGGGGGCAATGGAACACAGGACGATATAAGTTACACTGCTTCTTCGCCCCATTACCAAGTGATTGTCCTTCTGTATACACAGTTTATTAATTGATTCTCAGTCTTACTTAAAGGAGTGATCAGATGTATTCTCAACAAGGTCCATCTCAATCAGGATATGGTGATTATGGAAGCGGCCAACAGCCGAGTGGTTTTTCACAGATGCAACAACAGCCTTTTCAACAACAACCGTTCCAATATCAACCAGGTACGCCCATGCCCCCTCAACCACAATTTGCGCAGCAACAGCATTCACCTTTTTTACCTAGCCAAGCCACACCTGGTATGTTGCCCATTGAACAATCTTATATTGAAAATATCCTCCGCCTCAACCGGGGCCGCGTCGGTACGTTTTACTTGACTTATGAAAATAATGATAAATGGAATGCCAAGATTTTCAAAGGGGTGATAGAAGCAGCAGGACGGGATCATATCATCATTAGTGACCCGCAGACCGATAAACGGTACTTACTCTTGATGGTCAACCTTGATTACGTCACATTTGATGAGGAAATCGAGTACGACTATCCATTTAACAATTTGGCCCCTGGACAAATGGGAACGTACTCGCCCAGATAAGAGAAGTAAAGCTTTACCCACAATACAAAAACCATCGCCGTTTGTTTTTACAATGGCGATGGTTTTTCATTAATCGATCCACGCTGCAACAAATAATAGCGCCCAGCCTACAAGAAAAGCAAGTCCTCCGATTGGGGTAATGGCCCCTAATACTCGGATTCCCGTTAAACTCAAGGCATAAAGACTACCTGAAAACAAAATAATTCCAATCAAAAAGGCCCAACCTGCTCCATGGACAAGCCCTGTAGCAGACAAGTATTTTGTAAGGATTGCTACCGCTATCAGAGCTAACGCATGAATCATATGGTATTGCACGCCTGTTTGGAATGTTTCTAAATATCCATTTGTTTCTAACCGATCCTTTAGAGCGTGTGCCCCGAAAGCCCCTAGTGCTACAAACAAAAAAGCATTGATACTTCCTAACAATAAAAATAATTTCATCCTTTTTCTCCTTTCAAGGACAGTCATGCTATCCAATCTTCATATGGAAGAGCATACCATATCCTAAGACAAACAGAAAAGGGACTTCCTTCTCACCACAGCTTTGTTCCAATAGAACAAAAATTAGCGATTATGAATAAACACACGAAGCGCTTGTTCCACACGGTCAGCTTCCGATTTATCTTGACAATGAATCATGATATGGTCACCCTCAACATCTATTTGCACGTGGTGATACCCTTGGTGATCGAGAAAATCACCAATATCCGTCGCTTCTTCCTTTTCAGCATATAGCGTATGTTCTCCAATATATTCCCCGTTGACAAACATTTCATAACGCTCATTCTCCAGCTTCATTTCTCCTTCATTATTTCCTAAATATCTGAAGAATATCGGTACACCTATGAATCCGAAATTTTGTAACATCCACGCTCCACCTTCCTTTGAAATGGTTTAGTCAGCTCCGTTTGTTTTTATCGCCTTTGGAAAATCAGAACAAGTCCGCGAAGGGATGGGCGATACCTTTTGCAACCAATGTTGACGCCCTAAGAATAGCCTGTGATTTTTCCAAGAAAAATATGTGCCTGTTTCTTTGCGTCATAAACGGATGTTCTTCTATAATTGAACTAATCTAGAACAAGGGACTGATCGGAATGACTGAAAATATCACTGTTCGGCCTTATACATCTACGGACTACAATGACCTGCTCCACATTCAAAAAGAAGCTTTTCCTCCACCTTTCCCAGCCGAGCTTTGGTGGTCGTTAGAGCAAATTCATGCTCACGTTGAGACTTTTCCTGAAGGAGCCATGCTCGCTTTGTGGAATGGAAAAGTAGCAGGTTCCGCCACTTCCTTGATCACAACCTTCGATAGTTCCGATCATTCATGGGAAGACATAGCTGATCAAGGGTATATACGACAAACACATGAGCCGAATGGAGATACGCTATATGGGATAGATATTTGCGTCAGGCCTGATTTTCGAGGGAAAGGCATAGCAAAGGCTCTCTATGAAGCGAGAAAGCAATTGGTCATCGACCTCGGATTAGACCGATATATTGCAGGGTGTCGCATTCCTGGTTATTACCGATTTGCTGACAAGCTGACCGTGGGGCAGTACGTCGACCGCGTGGTGTCCGGAGAATTAAAAGATCTTGTTTTATCATTTATGCTCGGGCAAGGGTTAACTCCTGTACAAATTATTCCAAATTATGTGGATGACAATGAATCATTGAATTATGCAGTGATGGTGGAATGGAAAAATCCTAGCAAAAGAAAATACAGCAAAAAGAGGGCGACTCAGTTTTAGAGTCGTCCTCTTTTTATCTTTCCCTTTTCACATGCTGTTCATAGCTAGAAGTCAAAAAGACTATCGCTTTTAGGATTGTCCCCTTCATCATAAATCGGGGTTTTCTTCCTATCTTGAACAGACTCTGTTTTAGTCTTTGTATCAGTGAAACCTTCCGACATCCTTCTAGTAACCTCATCTACAGAAGCGTGTTGAACTTTAGCCGGGGCTTGTAAATGAGAACTGCCTGAATCAAGCAGCAAGTCGCAATACGTTTTCAACGCTTGGGCATGATCCCGGTAAGAGTTTGGTGTTGTCTCATCGAGAGACCCTTTTAGCTTCATTAGCTCTTCTTCCATTTTTCGAACGACGAGCTTTGCAGGGATTTCCATCGGCCTCTCCCCCTTTCTTTAGCATATAGCTCTGCTGGTTTTTGTCAGCTATGATCTTGCTACTGCCCAGCCGAGAGAAGATGTTACCTTATTTGTTCGTTAACTCCATGAACGTGTCTAAGTCTTGTTTCAAGAAGTCGATCGCATCTTGCCAGAAATTTGGTTGAGTCAAGTCCACGTTCAAGTGCTTTTTCGCCAAATCTTCTACTTCAAGACGGCCAGTGTCACGCAAGAGTTCAATATACTTTTCTTCAAAAGCGGCTCCTTCTTGAGCTGCTTTCGCATAAATACCCAAGCTGAACAAGTATCCAAACGTATACGGGAAGTTGTAGAATGGCACGCCAGTAATATGGAAATGAAGTTTCGATGCCCAAAAGCTTGGTGAGTATTCTCCAAGAGCGTCACAGTAAGCTTCTTTTTGTGCGTCGACCATGAGTTCATTCAATCGTTCTTTACTGACTAGTCCGTTTTTACGCTCTTCGTAAAATCTCGTTTCAAACAAGAAGCGCGAATGAATATTCATAAAGAAAGCTACACTTCGATTTAGTTTATCATCTAACAGTTGAATCTTTTCCTCATCCGTTTTCGCCGCCTTGACGGTTGCATCTGATACAATCATTTCAGCAAAGGTAGAAGCTGTTTCGGCTACGTTCATAGCATACCGCTGAGAAAGTTGTGGAAGATCGTTCATAACGTGCTGATGGTAAGCGTGGCCTAATTCATGAGCAAGTGTGGCCACGTTTGAAGCGGAGCCGTCATACGTCATAAATATACGTGATTCTTCTTTAATAGGAAAACTTGTACAAAATCCACCTGGACGCTTACCGTCACGGCTTTCAGCTTCAATCCATCTCTCATCAAAAGCTTTTTGTGCGAACTGAGCCATTTTTGGACTGAATGCTCTGAATTGCTCAACGATCATCTCAGCTGCTTCGTCATAGCTCACTTCTGCTACGTTTTCAGTTAAAGGGGCGTTAATGTCATACATATCAAGCTTCTCTAATCCTAACATATCCGCTTTTCTGTTCATATATTTAACGAAACTGTCTTTATTCTTGGTGATCGTCTCCCACATCACGTCCAACGTTTCCTTTTTCATCCGGTTGATTTGCAACGGCTCTTTTAATACTTCGTCCCACCCTCGGGCGTTGTAAGTTTCCAGACGGAAGCCAGCCAAATGATTGAGCGTATTGGAGAAAAGCTCCGATTCATCGGCCCATGCTTGTTCAAACTGTTCAAATACATGCTTTCTTACTTTTCTGTTTTTATCAGAAAGCTTATTTGAAGCTTGTCCTACAGACAGGGATTTCTTTTCTCCATCTTCTTCTATATTCACTTTCATTCTGCCGACGATGACATTATACATGTCCCCCCATGCTTGATAGCCATCAATAGACAAACTTTGGATCAGCTTTTCTTTATCTGCAGGAAGCTTCTCTTTAGCGTTTGTGCGGCGCTCGTTTAAATTAAATAAAATCGGCAACATGTCATCTTGGCTGATGAACGCTTCCCACTGTTCATCATTAAAAGCAAGCAACTGTTCATCGATCGACGTCATGATCGAGGCATATTTCGTCGACAGTTGTTTTACTTTTCCAGCTAGTAACTTTGCCTCATCATCGTTCACGTCTTGAGCCGTTAAACAGCTTATAAACGCACCTGCTTCCCGAGCTTTTTTCCCCACCTCTTGGGCGTCATTTACAAATTTAGCCCAGACAGCCACATCTGCACTATTTGTTTCGTCCAGGTTTTTCTGGAAAGTGTTCAGCTCCGTCTCTAGCTCTTTTAGGTGCTGCTTGAACTCCTCGGACTGACTCCCCCCGGGAAAAATCGTATCTAAATTCCAGACTTCACTATACTTTTGCCCTTTTTCACTCATGATATGACCTCACTTTTTTAGAGTATTGGTAGTACGATTACGCTTTAAGCACGTGACCTAAATGACGGATCTGATCTGATTCGTAAATGTGTGTTCCTGGACTGTCTTGCTGAGCCACTTCATACATGGAGGCAGCGACGTGTGATCCTTTGACTGGCTTGAACTTTTTCAAAGAACCTATAAGAAAGAAAGACAAGGGTTTACTCAACCATTCCGCCGACTTTTCTCCAGCACGAAACTCGTAGCGTTCACCAATTAATAAGGATGGCCTAAATATATGTAGCGCCGGTAACTTCATCGTCATCAGCCCTTCTTCAAGCGTCCCTTTCACTCGATTGTAGAAAAAACGGGATTCTCGGTCTGCTCCCATGGCTGAAACCAATAAGAAGCGATCTGTATGATATTTTTTAGCCATTTCAGCTAGTTTTATCGGATAAGTATAATCAACTTTAATAAACGCTTGATGGGATTTCGCCTGCTTCATTGTCGTTCCGAGTGTTACAAAGACGTCGTTCACTTTCTCAAAGACCTCATCGATCTGATCCAACTCATCAAAAGAAATCAGGTGTTCTTGAACGAGAGGATGCTTGTAAAAAGGCGTTCGTCGTCTTGTCACAAGATGAATCTCATCATATTTTTTACTGTTAATCAGCTCTTTCACAACATGTCTGCCAACTAACCCTGTTGCCCCAGCCACTAATGCTTTTTTCAACTTGTCCACCTCTTCCTTTTCTCCATATTGTTTCCAATGTACCATGAATAGACTGAAAAATGAAACGATCCGGTTGGAAACGAGTGGAGTCTTTAAAGTTCTGAATTACTCTTGTGAAATAATGAGCAATAAATTATGATTAATTAGGAAATGCGCTCCACTTGCTCCCTTTGAGTGCTCTTCCCTCTAATTTTCGCTTATTTATTATCCCCCACTAAAAACAGATAGGATGATCCCTCATGTTAATAAAACCTCGCACAATTTCTTATGAATTAAACATGTTACGTTTACTTAAACGTCGAATGAAGTTCTCCCCGGAACTTGCTTTTCACTATGAGAACTTAGAGAAAGGATACACTGGAGAAACGTGTTTCGACCAATGGTTGGAAAACGTGACGTCTGACGTCCTTATCTTGCATGACCTTCTTTTAAAAGTGAATCTATCCTATTTTCAGATTGATACACTAGTGATAGCTCCTGCATCAATGTATCTTTGCGAAGTAAAATATTTAAAAGGGAACTACTATATCGATTCACAGAGCGGTAAGTGGTATGCGCAACCAAAAAACGAAACAAAAGACCCAGTTCTTCAACTGGAAAGGTGTGAAACTCTGTTTAAACAACTACTCCATCAGCTACGTTTTTTCCTTAGCAATGTAGTGCCTTTCGTCATCTTCCCACATGAAGAATTCACCTTACTCCAAGCCCCGCTAGAGCTTCCATTAATATTACCAACCCAAATTCCCTCACTCATTCGAAAATTAAACAACGCAACAGGTAAACTCTCAAATAAACACTATGAAATAGCAAATAAACTGTCCTCTTTGCATATCGACCGATCACCTTTCGTGAGATTACCTCACTATGAATTTCAATTGCTTCGCAAAGGGATTCCTTGTCCTATATGTCAAAGGTTTATGATCTCCTTGAAGAACAAAATAGCTTGTGACGTTTGCAAATATACTGAAAAGAGTTCGATTAGTCTTCTTCGATCGATCAAAGAGTTCCAATTCCTTTTCTCTGAAAAATCTCTCACCACTTTCATCATCCACGAATGGGTAGATGGGATTTGCTCCAAAAGATCTATTAGAAATGTGTTAGTGAAACACTTTGATCCTGTAGGTTATGGAAAAGGAACCTCTTTCAAGAATAAAAACTAGTAATTATTTCGTTCTTATTGTGAGTGTGAAGGGGTAATCGACCTCTTTTTACTCTTAGCCTCGTGGTTTTTACCGATAAAATCGGTTTTCGACCTCTTTTCATTCTCGCTCTCTCGGTTTCTACCGATAAAACCATTTATCGACTTCTTTTCATTCTCACTCCTTCGGTTTCTACCGATAAAACCATTTATCGACTTCTTTTCTCTCTCGCTCCCTCAGTTTCTACCGATAAACTATTTTATCGACTTCTTTTCTCTTTCACTCTCTCGGTTTCTACCGATATCAATAAAAAACTAAAAACAGACCTGGGTTTCCCCCAGGTCTGTTCCAGTATTTATTCGACTTCACAAGCTTCCCCATCCGCTTGTACCGGAAGACAAATAGTAAAGGTGGTCCCTTTTCCTTTTTCAGAAGATACGTTTATCGATCCATTCATGTCTTCAACGACACTGTAACTGACCGTTAACCCTAGTCCTGTGCCAGTTTCTTTCGTTGTGTAAAAGGGCGTCCCCAACTTTTCCACTGTCTCGCGATCCATTCCTGCTCCGGTATCCTCGATAGAAATCATCACGACCTTGTCAGCTTCCTCGCCCTCTAGATAAGTGCGTATATTCATCCTTCCTCCATCGGGCATCGCTTCTATTCCATTCTGGATTAAATTGATCAGCACTTGCTTCATTTTATCTCTATTCATGTGTAATTCCGGGAGGTTCCCATGAAGAAATGTCTCAAGCTCAATGTGATTTTTCTTCATTTGAGACTCTTGTAATAATACGATGTCCTGAAGAATATCCTCCACATCTACATTCGTTTTTTCGTTAGATGGGTTCGGGTTCGCGATGTTCAATAGTTCATTCATGATCTTATTGATCCTATCAATTTCTTCTATAACTATAGGATAATACTTCAAATTATCTTCTCTATCCTGTTCATTAAATAGCTGGATAAACCCTTTTATAGTTGTTAACGGATTACGTATCTCATGGGCAAAACCAGCAGACATTTCTCCAACTACTTTTAATTTCTCAGAACGGAGAAGTTCTCTTTCCATCTCTCTTTTTTCGGTTAAATCATAGAACACGACTAGTAATTCGTCGTGAATACCTTCACCTTCTAACTTAGGTAAAGTAGAAATACTTAGAAAATATGTTTTCAGTTCTCCGTTGAATGTACATTCCATTTCAAACTGACTACCTTTTTCCTTTTTTTCCAAGAACATTTCAAGATTGCTAGTGTTTACGAAATTCATAAACGGCTTTGATTGCTTCATCAAGTGATCAAGCGTCGTTCCGATGACATACTTCTTATCGTGTTGGAAAACTTTCTCGCACATCCTGTTAAATAAAGTGATTTGCTTTGTGTGACGGTCAAGGGCGAACACTCCATTGTCGGTTGTTTCAAGTACCATGGTCGACTTCTTATGGGCGTTTTCTCTGTCTTCCAACTGTTTGGTCATTCGGTCAAACGTAGCATTCAAATGGTTTACTTCTTCATATGCACTCACGTACTTCCAATCTTTCCGCTCCCCATCAGCGAAGGTTCTTGTTGTTTCAACGAGTTGGCTGACTGGCCGAACGATATAATCGGACAAACGATATACAGCAAAGGTCAACAGGAAAATTAACACGGCAAATGATATTAAATAGCGAAGTAATAAATCATTCAAAGAAGCGTAAAGCTCTGATTCTTCAACCGCTACCCCTACATACCACTCTTGATCAAAACCGGGAAACGATTCTATTTTAGAGAAAGAATGTACTTCTCCATCGCTCGCTTCAATGATCTCACGTTGGTCAACTAAGAGATCCAACCTCTCCTTTGAAAAACCTTGTCTATCAAGGTAATTGACACCAAGAACTTTGGATAGATCTGGATGAGAAATCACTTCTCCCAGTTCATTCAGAAGGAAAGTATACCCTCCCCAGCCATTGTCTTGTTGCTCATTTGTATATCCTTCTAACATGTTGTACAGGTTACTTAGGTCAAATGAAGGGGATATCACGCCAATAATATCTTGATTTATATCATACACCGGTGCAGCCACTACAAGAGCTGGCTCGTTGAGAATAGAAGAATAATAGATATCCGACATAAACGTCTGACCCTTCATAGCTTCGGCAAACCACGGGCGGTCACTGATATCTTCACCAATAACTTCATTTTCAATATCTCCGATGACGATCCCTTCCGTGTTTAAAAGATACGCATCGTCATAAATATCATGAATATCTAAAAAATAATACATTTGATCACGGATTTCCAACAGCGAGCTGGAAGGGTCCATCATCACGGGATTTTTAGATAAGTACTCTGTATCATTGACCCGTTCTTTCAGAAATCGCGATATTTCATCTGTCATATTTGACGTTTGTATGGAAAGTGATCTCTCTGCATGATTCGTCATTTCCTGCTTTTGGGTTGTATAACTAATAAAACCGACCACAATCATCGGTAAAATAGCAATTAATAAAAAAAACACTAGTAATTTTGACCTTAACGTGTGAAACATGTTTAAGTCCCCTTATTCATTTCTATAAATATCAATTCTAAAGTAAAAAAACTTAAATCGATCAATTACGACAAATTTTGCAAACGAATGTCGATAAATATATTATACCGATATTTTTACTGAAAGGATATAGTTTATACACATCCGCTCATCTTATAAGAGTTTAATATTTTTGTGAACAGGGAATTATATTTATTCCATTTAAACCAATAGTACCCTAGTCATAAAATTAGAGAAAATCGTCCTTCACTCCCTTTCGTGTAGTAGATTTAAACGGCGTACTAAAAAGAGACCCTCACATTACATGTGAAGGTCTCTTCTATATAACTCATCCATTTTCCATATAATACTTGTAGAGTGCTTGGGTTCCTGAATCCCCTTCGCCTTTTTCAGCCAGTTCTTGGTACAACCTCTTAGCGACTACAAGACCAGGAGTTTTCAACCCCATTTCTTCAGCCGAATCTATGGCAATCGTCATATCTTTAATAAAATGCTTCATATAAAAACCGGGAGCGAAATCCCCTTTAATCATTCGGGGAGCCAGTTTAGACATCGTAAAACTCCCTGCCGCTCCTGTTTCAATCGAAGCAAGCACTTGCTCTTGATCGAGTCCTGCCTTTTTCGCATAAGCCATCGCTTCACTGACACCCATCATCGTACCAGCAATCGCTATTTGATTGGCCATCTTCGTGAATTGGCCAGCTCCAGCCGGGCCTTGAAGACGTATATTAGAGCCCATAAGCTCGAAAATTTGCTTCATCTCTATAAAAGCCTCTTCTACTCCACCGACCATAATTGTCAAGTTGGCATCCCGAGCTCCGATATCCCCGCCGGATACAGGGGCATCCAAGGTATGAAGATTACGTTTCTCTCCTTCTTCGAAAAGGTGTTTAGCCAAATTCGGCTTAGATGTAGTCATATCAATGATATACGTCCCTGCCTTTGCATGGTTGATAATCCCATCGTCGCCCAAATATACTTCCTCAACATCATGGGGATAGCCAACAATGGTGATCACCACATCAACAGATTCTGCCAATTTTACAACAGAGTCACACCAGCGAGCCCCTTCTTTCAAAAGATCTTCCGCTTTTCTTTTCGTCCGATTGTAAACATACAGATCATGGCCGCCTTTCATTAAATGGCGGACCATACTTTTCCCCATGACACCTGTTCCAATAAATCCAATCGACTTTTTATCCACGGTGCTCTCCCTCTCTTCTTTTAGACTTAGACAAACTCATCTGGATGAGGACCAAAACGTAACCCTTCGTTGCATTCATTTAATACGTCCATTTCCGTCTCTGATAACTGAAAATCAAATACCTCTGTGTTTGCTTGAATTCGCTCTTTCGTCACTGACTTTGGAATTGTGACGACCTCATTTTGCAAATCCCACCGAATCAACACTTGAGCAGGTGTTTTGCCATGTCTTTCGGCAATTTCTTTCAGTTGCAAATCGTCAAACTTTCGCCCTCTAGTCAACGGGCTCCACGCTTCCACTTGAATACCCTTTCCCTTACAAAAATCGTACAGGTCTGGTTGAGAAAGCCAAGGGTGATATTCTACTTGATTCACTGCAGGAACAACCGTTGCGTTCTCTAACAGGTTTTCTAAATGATGAACGAGAAAATTACTGACACCAATGGCCCGAACTTTTCCGTCTTCATACAATTTCTCCATCGCCCTCCACGTGTCTTTGAATTTGCCTGTCACTGGCCAGTGGATTAAATACAAGTCAATCACATCTACTCCTAGCTTACGTCGGCTCTGCTCAAATGCAGCGAGAGTTTCATTGTAACCTTGATCGTCATTCCAAACTTTTGTCGTGATGAAGATCTCATCCCGCGGCACATCAGACTGTGCAATCGCCCGTCCAACTCCTTCTTCATTTTGGTAAAAAGAGGCTGTATCAATGCTGCGGTATCCTGCAATTAAAGCTTCTTGGACCGCCCGAACGACTTCATCTCCCTCTTCCGCCTTGTAAACGCCAAGGCCTAACCAAGGCATGGTAACGCCGTTATTTAATGTTGTTGTTGAACGAATGTTCATGATTGTTTCCTCCTCAAGTTGATTTCATTTCATTCCAATGCACAGGTAGTTCCCAATCTACTTCTTTTTGACCGATGCTTTTTAGAAAGTCATTCGCTCTTGAAAAAGGTCTGCTTCCGTAAAACCCTCGATGGGCAGCGAAAGGACTTGGATGGGGCGACTGAATGATGTAGTGATGATCTTGAGTGACAAGCTTCCCTTTCACTTGGGCACGCTTCCCCCATAAGATAAACACAACCGACTGTTTCCGTTCATTCAAACGTTTAATCACTTCATCGGTGAACATTTCCCACCCTTGCCCTTTATGAGATTGAGGTGTTCTTGCTCTCACCGTCAAAACATCATTCAGTAATAGCACCCCTTCGTCCGCCCATTTTTGCAAAAAACCATGCTGAGGGACTGGAAATCCCAAATCTTCGTGCAGTTCCTTATAGATATTCTTTAATGAGGGAGGCACGTTCATGCCTGGTTGCACTGAGAAACTTAAACCATGGGCTTGACCCGGTCCATGGTAAGGGTCCTGTCCAATAATGACAACTTTCGTCTGTTCATATGGCGTACTATGTAATGCATTGAAAATGTCGTGCATAGAGGGGTATACATCCTGTTCCAAATATTCTTGCTTTAGAAACTCTCGCAACTGTAAATAATATGTTTTTTCAAATTCGCTCTGTAAATGTTCTTGCCAATCATTGTTTAATGGAATCATACGCGATTCACCCCTTGTTTACTGTTTCGCGTTTCAGGTGCTTTAATCCTTCTCTCACACTTAATGGTGCTAACTGTTCCGATTCAATAAATGCCTTTACAGAAACAGGGTTTGTTTTAGAATACTCTCTCAATGCCCAACCAATCGCCTTTTGAATAAAAAACTCTTTTTCGGTTCGGTTCAAGAGAATCACTTGGTACAAAAGTTCTTCATTCGTGTGCTGTTTATATTTCAATTGATGTAAAATGGCCGTTCTTCTCAGCCACATGTTATCATGAATTTTCCACTTATCTACCGCCTTTTCAGTTAGCACAGGCTTTCCACGGAGAAAAGGACCAATAATGTTGGAAGCCAGCGTGTCCACACTGTCCCACCATGCATTTGTCTTAATTAACTCTTCAAGCAAAGGCAAATGCTCCTCTTTAAGCCATTGAGGCCTCCTTACTAGGAGAGACAACACCGCATAGTGGTACTCCCTCTCAGGAAGAGCCCAGGCTTCTTTGATAAACGTCAAAGGTAAGTCTGACTCCTTCAATATGCCTGATCGGTCGTAAAACTTTCGTAATAATATTTTTCGTTGAGGAGTCTTAATTCCAAGAAAGGAAAAATGATGCCTCATATATTTCTCCATTGATTTTGCCTGATCAACGTCTCGGTTTTTAGAAAAAATATCGACAAGTATATCTGTACACATCACTGGTACCCCTATTCTTTTTCAAGTTATATGCAAAATAACAAGTACTTTAGATAGTATATTCCCATTGACTTACTAAAACTTTCATACTATATTTTAAGAATGCGAATCATTAAACTAGATCAAAAGTAAGGGACAGGAGGAAGGAAGAGATGGCAAAATTATTAATTACTGATGACGCCGCTTTCATGAGAATGACGCTTAAGAAAATGGTAACAGATGCCGGCTACGAAGTGGTTGGTGAAGCAGAGAACGGTCAGCAAGCTGTAGACCTATATAGTGAACACCGTCCCGATTTAGTAACAATGGACATCACCATGCCTGAAATGAATGGAATTGATGCACTCGATAAAATCAAGTCATTAGACCCAAAAGCCAAGGTGGTTATGTGTTCGGCCATGGGTCAGCAAAACATGGTTGTAGATGCCATTCAAAAAGGGGCGATTGATTTTATTGTGAAACCCTTTGATGAAAACCGAATTAAAGAAGCACTGGAAAAAGCTTTAAGTAGATAAAAGAGCAAAAGGTAGCACCTGCATGATACGGTGCTACCTTTTTCATTCCTTATTTTCCGTTTCTATTAAACGTCTAAATCCCATTTTTGTACGGTTATAGCTGCCGGTTGTGAGCTGCGTATCGTGATTGATTGGTCAGACGGATCAGGGAAGTATCGCGAAGTGAATACTTCTTCGCCCCCATTAATAAAAATTTCAAGAGAAGACGAGTCCATAAAGATCTGTACATCATGCAATTGCTCCACATAGCACTGACGCCGCTCCATTAGTCTTGTTTTAATATGTTTTCTTTCTAGAGTCATGATCCGCTCCTGTTTATTATAGATCAGGCGCGCATCCCCTCGAAACGTCCATTCAAATAGCTCTCCAACAGTCGATAAATTTTCGAATAACAGTTCTACCGTAGTGCCGGCTATTCCGTCTAATTGAGTCGTTCTGGCATGAATCTCTTTTTGTTCGAAGCGAACCGGCGTGTGTCGAAGCTGCTTTAACTCTTCCACTGGTTTTTGTAAGAGTCGCCCGTTACTTAAATGAAGCTCTCTTGGAATCGTTAAACAATGAACCCATTGGTTCTCGATCGTCGGATGGTCTTCCTCATCTTGCTCTGGAACACCCATCCAACCAACAATAATCCTTCTACCTCGGTCGTCTACCGTTGTTTGAGGAGCATAAAACTCGAATCCACGATCAAGTTCAGTAAACTCTCCGTGATGAAAAACAGGATCATTTAAATTCGCTTCCCCAATAAAATAGCCTGCTTGATATTTATTGTGGTAGACCATTCCTTCAGGTTCCAACCCTTGTGGCGATACAATTAAGATATCTTTACCCTCAAGAGAAAACATGTCCGGACATTCCCACATGTAACCAAATGAATCCACTTGACCAATCCCCGCTCCAGCTAGTGGACCTGTAAATGTCCACGTCTGGAAATCCTCCGATTGATACAACAGAGCCCGTCCTTGTTCATCCTCGGTCTGAGCGCCAATGATCATATACCATCGACCATTTTCCTGCCATACTTTCGGATCGCGAAAATGAGCGGTATATCCTTCCGGAAGTTCATCAACAACCGGACCTTTCTTATCAAAGTGCACACCATCATCTGAAGTAGCCACACATTGATAAGACTGACGGTTTCCTTTTTCATCTTTCACGTTCCCAGTGTACATCAACGTCAATTGCCCATTTACGTCTACCGCACTTCCCGAATAGCAACCATTCTTTTCAAACCACTCACTAGGAGCCAGTGCGATCGGTTCCTCTGTCCAATTCACCATGTCTGTAGATGAATAGTGCCCCCAGAATTTTGCTCCATGAGAAGCGGCAAAGGGATTCCATTGATAAAACATGTGATATGTGCCATTCCATTGGATCCAACCGTTCGGGTCGTTTAGCAGTCCCACTGGCGGCATTAAATGAAAAGACTGCCTGTAAGGATCTGCCATGACTTGCTGTTGATGTCTCTTTACTTCTGCATAAGCGCGATTATGCAGTTCCTGTTCTTTTTCGGTCATGAGATTGCGAGCTCCTTTATATTCATTTATGACTGATTCAACGTTGTCTTCACTTTATCTAGCGTTGGCAAAGCGGTCATAGCGCCTTTTGTAGAAGCGGCTAGTCCACCCGATACCGATGCGAAACGAGCCATCTCCGCTACCTTTTCAGACGAAAGATCTTGAATAGAGTGGTTATATAAATGAAGCTGGTAGAGCATCCCAGAAACAAAAGCATCGCCTGCTCCTGTCGTATCTACAGCATCAACTTTCATTGCGTCTACTTTCACTGGAGATTGCCCATTGATAAAGATGTAACTTCCTTCTGATCCAAGAGTAATGAGAATGAGTGGAATTTGGAAATCCTTAAGGAGTTCCACACCTTTTTCTATGTCTTTCTCCCCTGTGATAAACTCAAGCTCTTCTTCAGAAATTTTCAGTACGTCCGCTTCTCCTAACATACTTCGGATTTCGGTTCTCGCCTGTTCTTCAGATGTCCAAAGTCCGAGACGAAGGTTAGGGTCGTAAGAGACGATCAATCCATTTTCCCGAGCTAACCTTACCGCTTTTTTCGTGGCGGACTTAGCCGGCTCACTGATGAGACTAATGGACCCGAAATGAAGAAGGTTATGAGATTGAAAAAGGTCATCAGATACCTCTTCTTCTGTTAAAAAACGGTCTGCGCTTGGATCAATATAGAATTCAAAGCTGCGCTCACCGCCGTCGCCTAGTGTAACGAATACAACGCCGGTACGAGTATCTTTTGTAAAGTACATGGTCGATGTGTCTACCCCATACTCGTTTAACGTGTCCTCCATAAAGCGACCTAAAACGTCATCTCCCACTTTCCCTAAAAAAGTCGATTTTGCCCCAAGTCGTGCTAACCCTACCGCAACATTCGCTGGCGCACCTCCTGGGCTCTTCTGGAATGTTTCATTGTTATCATCTAAAGGGATAAAATCAATCAGCGCTTCCCCTAAGCAAATAATTCCTTTTTGCATCACTATTCCTCCTAATATGTATGTTGCTGAATCTTTTACATAGTCATGTTGACTCTATTATACTTATCCACTGAAGATAGGACAATGTCATAAGCTGAATTCTGTATCTGATCAGATTCTGCAGTTTTATTATTATTTGGATTATAGCGCGTTTCTTCATGGAAAGCTCGCCTTACAATGCATTTAAGGACCGCCAGTTAATTCGAGAATATATTGGCTCTTTTATTGACACCTAACTGCTAGTAAACCAATAAGATTTTAGTCTTGTTGATTTCCTGTTACAATAGGGCTTAACTGAATAACTCTTCTTAAAGAGGATGAAAGGATAAATAACATGCCTAAAATATATATTCTCCATGAAAATGATGAGTGGACAAAGCCTTTGCTTGCAGCCCTCAAAGAGTTAAATGTTCCCCATGAAGACTGGCATCTGCATGAAGGCACTGTGCCACTAGATGAAAAGCCACCAGAAGGCATCTTCTACAATCGGATGAGTGCCTCTTCTCATTCAAGAGGACACCGATACGCACCTGAACTAACTGATGCAGTCATTAACTGGTTGGAATCGTATGACAGAAAAGTGTTTAATAATCTTAGAGCACTTCAGTTAGAAGTAAGTAAAGTAGCTCAATATGAAGCATTGAAACAGTTTGACATTCCTGTTCCAACTACCACTGCTGTAGTGGGTGAGAACCCGTTAATTCAAGCTGCCGAAAATTTTCAGACACCGTTTATTACGAAACATAATCGGGCGGGTAAAGGACTCGGTGTGCAGCGATTCGACCATGCGGACGCCTTAAAAAATACTGTCTTTAATGAACAATTAGAACCTTCAGTAGATGGAATTATGCTTCTTCAACAGTACATTTCTTCTCCTGACAACTCGATTACTCGATGTGAATTTATAGGCGGGAAATTTTTGTACGCCGTGCGTGTGGATACGTCAGACGGATTTGAGTTATGCCCTGCCGAAGCGTGTGAAATCGGTGACCAATTCTGTCCAACTGATAGATCTTCACCTGTGAATAACACGCGGCCTAAGTTTGAAATTATTGATGACTTTTCAAGCCCTCTTATTGAAAAATACGAAAAATTCTTAGCAGCAAACGGAATTACCTTTGCTGGCATTGAACAAATTACTGATAGCCAAGGCCGAACATACACATATGATGTTAATACCAATACAAACTATAACCCACAAGCGGAAGAAAAAGCCGGTATTCACGGGATGAAAGAAGTAGCAAAGTTTCTTAAAGGACAATTAGAGACGATTCAAGTATAATTTACCGAATAACCTTAAAGTTCGAAGATCCTTATCAGTATCTTTCTAGGATAATCATAGTAAGATCCCGTTCCACTACTTCGTTACCAGCACAGTTCTGTAGCTGTCTGCGTAACAAGATAAAGGAACAAGCGACTAACATTTATTTTCAGGATTAACACATGATTTAAAAGGAGGCCCAAGCTCATGAAACCTATTGATCGACAATTTGTTCAGGAAAATTTAACCGAACTGGCCGGCGAATCTCTTTATATTCATTTGGAAACGACAAATGGTGCCTACGCCTCTCATAAAGATCAATCATTCTTTTCTGCCGGGACATTCATTAGAAATGTTCAACTCACATTTCTACACGGGAAGATTACTGGGAAAGGTCCATATCGAATGGGATTAGAAACGGAACAAGGATGGCTTTACGCTGAAGGGTTAACTGATTGGGAGAAAGACGAGGAAGATAGGCTCCTTTTTGCAGGTCACGATGCAGAAGGCAAATTAGCCATCGCCTTGGAATTAAGCAAGAAACCGTTCCCTAAATAAAGCTAAAATCATTAAACGACTAATTCTATTCGACAATGTTCATCGTGTCAGGTTCCATATGACTTCGCTGAACCACGCCCTTTTATAACGTGGAAGAAGATTGGATTCTTTCATTTTAATTTCAGTGAGGCTATTGCCAAATGATTAAGAAGTAAAAGCTAATTTAAATTTTATAATAAAGGAAGTGATTGAATGGAAGAGCATGTACTGGTGATTTTCCCCCATCCTGACGATGAAGCCTTTGGTGTAGCAGGAACAATTCTTTCTCATACGCAAGCAGGTACGCCCGTCACTTATGCTTGCTTGACTTTAGGAGAGATGGGCCGAAATATGGGTCGCCCTCTTATCGCCAACCGAGAAACACTACCTGAAATTCGAAAAAACGAATTAAACGAAGCTTGTCGTCTTCTCGGAATTGAAGATTTAAGACGCTTCGGCATGCGAGATAAAACGGTTGAATTTGCAGATGAGGATGCGTTGCAAAGCCGTATTTTCGATATGATCGAGGAAGTAAACCCATCTTTAATTATTACATTTTATCCTGGATACGCCGTCCACCCAGACCATGATGCTACCGGTGCAGCAGTAATTCAAGCAGTCCGCCGCCTTCCAGAAGGTGAGCGTCCAACAGTACATGCCTTGGCCTTTTCTGAAGGTTGTGAGCAGGTATTAGGTGAACCCGATATTGTTTATGATGTCTCTGAATATTCCGATCAAAAGATGAAAGTGATTGAAGCTCACAAATCACAAACAGCAGGGGTCATTGAGACGATGAAAAAACGCTTTCTAGAAGAAGATGAAACAATGAAAGAACGAATGTCCACGGAACGATTCTGGACCTATCCTATCTAATAATAAGAACTTCGCCAGCTGAGATTATTGGCACACACTTAAAACACCGTACTGCTGATCAATCAGCAGTACGGTGTTTTTTATCCGTTTTATTCTTCTCCATCTTATCGTACTTGTAAGGAAGTGACTCCCCGCTCTTCGCATCTAACATAAGTTTCACTTTTTCAGGTGATGAAACGAAGAAGCGGAAGGTACGATGTTTATTGGGGAAACGAACCGTTATCTCTATTAATTGACCGTCAAACTCATGTCGAACTACTTGCTCAGTGTCGAGAACCGTTTTTATCTTCTTCCACAATGGAACAAACACAACAAATCGGTCGGTTAATACTAGATAGCCCTTTCGTTCAGAGGAGCGCTTCACGGCATGCACAATCAAGCTACTTTGTTCGTTTACCATTTTTTCAGCTTTTCGTATCGCTATTTGTCTCGTTAAAACATCGTAACCAACCGTTAAAAGTGCAGCAATCACTATACTTATCACACTATACATGATGTTACTTTCCCACATGATAATTGGAGTCAAAACGGCAAATATAAGAATTGACAATACGTAGCGGGAGTATCTACCTGAAAACGGACTTGAGTGTCTTACCATGACCGAACACCTCCTTAAATAGTAGTAAATCAGGCTGAATTAAACACAGTTGTTTACTTCAGCAAAGTTTTTTAATTTCCTAGAGGCTACTAAGGCTGCTTTGATGAGACCGGAGCTCACCTCCTA
This sequence comes from Salipaludibacillus keqinensis, assembly GCF_003226325.1. GTDB lineage: Bacteria > Bacillota > Bacilli > Bacillales > Salisediminibacteriaceae > Salipaludibacillus > Salipaludibacillus keqinensis. Next base: position 43,763 of record NZ_PDOD01000006.1, read on the forward strand.
ATACAGATAACCTCATAATTTAATTTATTCCTTAGAAGTAATGAGTGATCAGCTCAGCCATGTGAATGGAGTTTAATGAATAATATACCATAATTTATGAAAAAAATTAACCAAACATGCTATAACACTAACGATTTCCTAAAAAGAAAATGCTATCGAATGTGTTAATTCAATAGCACTTCCTTATCAAAGATCAGTCTTTATATTACATTCTATCGGTTTAGTTAGGAAATCTTAAGAGATCTCCATAGATCACCTTATCAGAGTAAAATAGTTCATTTTCTCCTCTTTCAAAAGCTTCGATACAATTTTCAACCGAGAGAATATCCCCATTGGAAGCGTTAAAGCACGTTTCTTTAGTATAAATCACTTCATCGGTAATGAGGGATCCATCTCTTTGAACTGCAAAGTCATCCCTTTCTTCCGACAGGAGATCCCTGCCAAACATCACATGGTTCTCTTCAGGAAGACCTAATAAATTAATTAACGTAGGCATGACATCGATGTGACCGCCGACCGTATCGAATATCTTAGCTTCTTCTTCCATTCCTGGAATATGAATAATGACAGGGACTCGGTCTAATTTCACCGATTCATCATCAGTCACTTCGTATCCTAAATAATCGGATAAGTCTTCATAATGACTTTCGGCAATACCGTAATGATCCCCGTATAGAACGAACATTGTATTTTCATAAAGACCTGCTTCTTTCATCTCGTCAAACAGGATCCGCATCGCTTCATCTGTATAACGGACTGTTGGAAAATACCGATTAACGATATCACTCTCTGAATCATAAGGCTTGATATAATGGTCTTCAGGATCTAATTCATACGGAAAATGATTCGTAAGCGTCAGCATTGTCGCATAAAAAGGCTCAGGTATCTCTCGTATATATTCCATCGACTGCTTTACAAAATCAATATCTTTCAATCCCCATCCTACAGAGTTCTCATCAGTAATTTCGTAATCATCCAATTCATAATGATCTTTGAAGCCTAAATGAGGGTACATGACGTTTCGATTGTAGAACGTATCTACGTTTGCGTGAAAACTCGTTGTGTGATAACCCGTTTCTTTCAATGCACGAGGTAATGGCGTATATATATTTTCGTCGTGAGTATGGAACACAGCGCCTCGACCAAGTGGATAAAGGGAGTTACTCATCATAAATTCTGCGTCTGACGTTTTTCCTTGGCCTGCTTGATCATAAATATTTTCGAAATAAAAGCTGTCTTCTATGAGTTCATTTAAGAACGGTGTGATCTCTTCTCCGTTTACAGTCTCGTTAATTACAAAGCTTTCAACCGATTCGAGGGAAACCATGACCACATTCATATCCTCAGCCGCACCGGTAAATTGCGGATTAGGTTCAGCAGCATACTTATCAATATGTGCCTGGATTGTCTCCCAGTCTTCTCTGTCAGCAAAAACGGTTTGCGAGTTCGTTGTCATATGAATGAAAGCATCGTAAATATAAAAGTTGTAAACACCAAGACTTTTAATCGCATGATCCCTATTGAAGGAGTGGGTTCTATGATCGGTCGTATCAATTTGTCCGGCGAAAACAATCGTCGCTGCTACAACAGCAATGATCGCGTATTTGGACTTACTGTTCCTAAAAGGCGCTTTATTTACTGTGAAGAATTCTGGCTTTTTCACCATGATATAACCAATGATGAAAAGATCTACAAAGAAGAATACATCATACCATGTGATTAACTCGAAAACACTCGTACTTAAATCTCCCGCATTCCCGCTCATGACCAACATTGGAAGCGTGATAATATCGGAAAACTCCCGATAATAAACGGCATTTGAATAAAGCACCACCGTCAGTATTAAACTGACTATGAAATAATAAGGTCTTTGGTATTTTGCCTTTAACAGCAAACCGAGACTGAATATAACGAGTAGAAAAGCGAGAGGGTTTACTGCAAATACAATCGCTTCAAGTACTTGATTCATGGTCAACTGAAACGTAAGAGTTGAAACAATATACGTTTTTAACCAAAGGACCCCAAGACAAAACAACATAAAACGGTGTTGATATAAAAACTTCATCATCTCAGGACAATCCTTTCTTTTAATTACTGGTTCCTATCTATTTAACGGCTCGTGTTTACAGCTACATAAACAATATTTACTTAAAAAGCATAGTATTCATCATTTTTATTTACAAGCTCTTCCTTAAATATAAACTAAGTAATTTTCTATACCCTTTTTTTTACACCTTTAATCTTGTTTTTAGCACCCGTTAAATGAAACTTGGATAGGTTTTTCGTGGCTAACCTTATTATCCATATGCTAAAAAAGTTCTGTACTGTTAGTCTGCTTCGGGTCTCGAAGTTTCAATCTTAAATGAAAGCTGTTAAAATAAGGAGGATTACTGATTAGAAAGGGAGATGACCATGCAAGGATTTGAACAGAAACTTGATAAATATGCAGAACTCGCCGTGAAAATTGGCGTAAACATTCAGAAAGGGCAAACATTAGTGATTAACGCCCCTCTCAGCTCTGCCGACTTAACTCGCAGAATTGCAAAAAAAGCGTATGAAACAGGAGCCGAAAATGTTCACGTTGAATGGAACGATGATGAAATGACTCGACTACGATATGATTTAGCCCCTTTAGAATCCTTTAAAAAGTTCCCTAAGTGGAAAGCAAAAGGGTTTGAAGAAATGGCTGAAAACGGAGCAGCATTCATGACTATTAAGTCCACTGACCCTGATTTATTAAAAGGCGTAGACGGCGAAAAAATCGCCACGGCCAATAAAGCCCAAGGTCAAGCAATGGATACCTTTCGCAGTTACATACAATCTGATAAAATCAGCTGGTTGGTCATTTCTGCCCCGTCAAAAGCATGGGCAGCGAAAGTGTTCCCTGAAGCATCGGAAGAAGAGCAAGAGTCCAAGCTTTGGGAAGCTATGTTTGAAGCAGTAAGAGTTAATACTGCCGACCCTGTAGCTGAGTGGACACAGCACGATCAAAACTTACAAAACAAAGCAAAATTCTTAAATGAAAAAAATTACAAAAAGCTTCATTATACAGCGCCTGGTACCGATTTAACGATTGAACTCCCTAACAATCACGTATGGTTAGGCGGCGGAGGCCCTAGTCAAGATGGCGTCCATTTCGTTGCCAATATGCCGACAGAAGAAGTTTTTACCGCTCCTAAGGCAGACGGTGTTAATGGAACAGTTTCTAATACTAAGCCATTAAATTATGGCGGGAATGTAATTGATCAATTCACTTTGACATTTAAAGATGGAGAAGTGGTAGATTTTACAGCTAAAGAAGGCGAAGATACGTTGAAGCGCTTACTCGATACTGACGAAGGTGCACGACGCCTTGGAGAAGTTGCCCTTGTTCCCCACAGTTCCCCAATCTCTCAGTCAGGCATTCTTTTCTATAACACGTTGTATGATGAGAACGCCTCTAACCACATTGCTCTTGGTAGTGCCTATTCGACTTGTGTGAAAGACGGTGCACAAATGACCAGCGAAGAGTTGAAAAGTGTCGGTTTAAACACAAGTATCACTCATGTTGATTTCATGATTGGATCCGCCGAGATGAATATTGAAGGTGAATTAGCCGACGGAACGAAAGAACCTGTGTTCAAAAATGGAGAGTGGGCTGTATAAATAATCTTTCTTAGCTTCTGAAACCACTTTTATCCTATTATCTGAAATAATTCCGGTGCTAAGAATGAAATTTCCTGCACCGGTTTTTTCATATCTTTTTCAATACCAGTTATGCAATCGTATGTGTATGTTTATGTGTCCTCACCCCTAAAACATAGCTTTATCAAAAATTTAACAGAATAAATATTCTAAATGGCTGTTGATTTATTCACTCGAATAAATTAAGATTAATCTCGTTGTATAATTATAAATTTATATAGAGGTGAAAATCATGTCAGATAAACATATAAAACAACCATCAGCTACAGCTACATGGAAATTCCTCATCCCTTCTTTGATTGGAATTGGCTTATTTATGACCCCAATCCCTATCGATGAGGGAGTTACTATCCCTGTAGCCCTTCTCTCAGGAGCCTTAGAAGGACTTCTGATCGACGCTTTGCCTGCCATCATGACGGTGATTATTGCCTTGAGTTTTTTCGGTTCTCTTATTCATAAAGGATTCCGCCCACCGTTCATAGATAACAACCCTTTTTTCAGAAATTTATTTGATGTAACCCCGTTCTGGTTCATGGTAAGACTGATTGCGCTGATCTTTGCCGTCATGACGTTATTTCAATTAGGCCCTGAAGCCGTATATTCTGAAGATACCGGTGGTCTTCTACTAACTAGTTTACTACCATTACTGTTTACAATTTTCTTACTGGCCGGATTATTCCTTCCTCTACTGTTGAACTTCGGTTTACTTGAGTTTTTCGGGAGTTTGTTAGCAAAGGTCATGCGTCCTTTGTTCACTTTGCCAGGTCGCTCCTCCATCGATTCATTAACTTCTTGGTTAGGTGACGGAACGATTGGGGTAGTTTTAACGAACAAACAGTATGAAGAAGGTTTCTATTCAAAAAGAGAAGCTGCTGTAATCGGAACCACCTTCTCCGTTGTGTCGATTACATTTTCACTAGTAGTTATTTCTGAAGTGGGGCTTGATCATATGTTTGTTCCCTTTTATGCAACGGTCATGCTTGCTGGGATTGTAGCTGCGTTGATCATGCCTCGCATACCACCGCTGTCTCGCAAACCTCAGGAATATGCGAATGGGCAAGAAAACCAGCTAGATGAATCACTACCTGCTTCTTATTCAAAGAAGAGATTTGGTATCGTTCAGTTTGGCTTTGATAAAGCGAAACTACGAGCTGATCAAAACACCAGTGGAACAGCATTCTTTAAAGACGGTGGAAAGAATGTGCTTGATATGTGGTTAGGGGTCGCTCCTGTTGTCATGGCTTTTGGTACCACAGCATTGATTATTGCAGAAAATACGCCTGTCTTCACGTGGCTAGGTATGCCTTTCGTTCCTTTATTAGAATTAATGCAAGTTCCAGAAGCGGCAGCCGCTTCCGAGACCATTATTGTCGGTTTTGCTGACATGTTCCTTCCTGCGATCTTAGCGGGAGGCATTGAAAGTGAAATGACTAGATTTATTATTGCCTGTTTGTCTGTCAGTCAGTTGATTTACCTGTCTGAAGTGGGTGGAGTGTTGTTAGGGTCTAAAATTCCGATCAATTTCAAAGATTTATTCATCATCTTTATTGAACGTACGTTGATTACATTACCGATCATTGTTTTAGTTGCTCATTTGATCTTTTAATTCTAAGGCGGTACCTATGCAGGTACTGCCTTCTCTTTGTGATAATATATATTGAGGAGGTGATCATCATGCAAATAGACAAGCATTCTTTAAGAGAACAAACTTGGGAGAACATGATGAAGGAAAAAGTGGGAAGATTCCCTTTTCCGTTAAAGGGACGGATACCAAATTTCAAAGGCGCTGAAAAAGCAGCAGCACACGTGTTCAACATGGACGTCTATAAGCGGGCTTCCGTTATTAAAGTCAACCCCGATTCGCCCCAGCTTCCGATTCGAGCCCAGGTCATTAAAGACGGAAAAATATTACTTGTCCCCACTCCCCGATTAAAAGATGGTTTCATTCAAGTGAACCCTGAGAACGTGCCTCTAGGTGAAGAAAAAAAGGCTGCTAGTCTTAAGCACATTCTTCACTATGGAAAAGTCACACCACTTAAAGACTTACCAACCGTGGACTTGCTATTTGCCGGATCCGTTGCGGTTCATCCTGATGGAAGACGTATTGGGAAAGGCGAAGGTTATGCTGACCGGGAATACGCTATTTTACGTGAATTAGGCAATCCTCCCATGCCAGTCATAGGTACGACTCATTCGATTCAAGTTGTAAATGACGACTTTCATACTGATAATTACGACTTAACCTTGGACTATATCGTTACTGAGGAAGGGGTCATAGAGACAGGAGCGGAACACAAAAAACCTTCCGGAATCCAATGGGATCTCGTCACCAAGGAAGAACGGAAGGCGATGCCTGTATTAGATGAAATATGGGAACTGACAAGGTAGCGCCTAGCGCTACCTTACTGCAATCACTTCCACTTCCACGAGCGCTCCCTTAGGCATGCGGGAAACTTCAACTGCACTCCTTGCTGGATAGGGTTCTTGAAAGTATGAAGCATAGATATCGTTGACTTTCACAAAATCATCCATGTTTTGCATAAAGATCATCGATTTAACTACATCATTCATCTCACATCCTGCTGCGGCCAAAACGGCTTTGACGTTTTTCATCACTTGATGAGCTTGGTTTTCAAGACCGTCAACCATTTCTCCAGTCTCCGGATCCAACCCAATTTGTCCTGATGTATATACGAAATTTCCTGTTTGAATGGCTTGTGAATAAGGACCAATTGCTGATGGTGCCTCGTTTGTTTGTAAAGGTTGTTTACTCATATTCATCATCCTCTCATTATTTTTGATGTACAGCCATGTGAAGCTTTTTATATAAGTTATTCTCATATTTGAGCCAACGATGCCCTTCGTCCACACTGCTTCGCTGAAATGACAGCGTTTGTCCTGGCAATAGTTGAGCTACTTTCCATAAATCATGAGAAATGATAGTGCCAATCTTCGGGTATCCCCCCGTTGTTTGCCTGTCCGCCAACAACACAATCGGGTTCCCATCGCTCGGAACTTGAATCGATCCAAAAGCAACAGCGTCAGATAGTATCTCTGCCGACTGCTTATGTTCAATTTCTTGCCCCTGCAGGCGATACCCCATTCGGTCTGACTGAGGAGAAATTTTATACGAATGGGTGTAGAAAGTTTGTAATGATTCCTTCGTGAAATATCCTTCTTGCACATCAGGAATGACCCGCACCATATGATGTGATTGATAAAAAGGACGTAAATCTTCTGAAAGGAACTTACCTTTTCTATTTTGCAATTCGGTGTCAGGAATGTCCATTCCAGGCAGTTCATCGCCACCGCCTAAAGCTTCCCCTTTAAGACCACCTAGTTTTGCTTTCGTATACGTGGAACGGCTTTCCAGAGTGGTTTCCGATTGAATTCCTCCAGCTAAAGCAATATAAGCCCTGGCACCATGCTTTGGTTTACCAAAACGCAGTTCCTGTCCTTTATGAACATAAACACTTCCCCACATAGGAATTTTCTTACCGTCCAGAGTAGGAGATAAATTTGCCCCTGTTACAGCAATCACACTGTTTTCGAGAAAAAGCAAGCTAGGTCCAATCATGGTTGATTCAATAGCAGCTTCTCCGTCATCATTTCCTACAAGTAAATTAGCCATCCTGTAAGCATAAGGGTCCATCGGTCCAGAGGGGACGATTCCGAACTGCTGATAGCCGTAACGCCCTTTATCTTGAATGGTTGTATGTAAACCTGGCTCTTCTATTCTAAGCATACTTATCATAAACGATCCACAGCTTTCACCGAGACACCATTTTCAAGGAGCATCTGCTTTAATTCTTGCACAAAAAGAAGGGCTTGCTGTTCATCCCCATGAACACACAACGTATCGGCATTTATCGGGATTTCTGTCCCATCGACAGCTTTAACGATCCCTTCAGTAACCATTCTAAGTACTCGTCTTTTCGCTTTGTCAGCATCATGAATCACGGCGTCTTGATCCGTTCGTGGCGTCAGTGTCCCATCAGGCTGATAGGTCCTGTCAGCGAATATTTCTTCAGCTACAGTCAGTCCACTTTCTCTCCCTGCTCGGATCAGTTCACTTCCCGCTAAACCGTAGAGAACAAGAGAAGGATCAACATCAGCTACAGCCGAAGCAATGGCCTGAGCCGTTACAGGATCCTTAGCTGCCATGTTAAAAAGAGCACCATGAGGCTTCACATGGTTAAGCTTACCACCGTGAATATGGACGAAACCCTGCAAGCTGCTCACCTGATAAATCACCATATTATAGACATCTTCTCGAGTGACTTCCATCTTTCTCCTTCCGAAACCAATAAGGTCAGGCAGTCCTGGATGGGCGCCTATGGCAACCCCTTTCTCTATCGCCATTTTGACGGTGTGATTCATAACATTATGGTCTCCTGCGTGATATCCGCACGCAATATTAGCTGATGTGATATAATCTAGCACCAACTCATCTTGACCTATCGTATAAAGGCCGAAGCTCTCTCCAATGTCACTGTTCAGATCTATTGTGATTTCTTTCATAAGCTCCCTCCTCTATGTTCTTTCCATTCGATATCATGCGTATAATTTCCTTTTTCACACTCTTTAATTATTTTTTTGTACTCTTGTTCAGATACAGATTGAAAGGAGATTTCATCACCTGCCCGTAATAAAATCGGTTTCTTTTGCAAAGGATTAAATAATTTTACCGGTGTGTGACCGATAATTTGCCACCCTCCTGGTGAGTCGATCGAATAAACACCCGTTTGAGGTCCTGCAATGCCTACAGACCCAGCAGCCACAAAATTTCGAGGCGTTTGTCTTCTAGGTGTTGCAATGGATTCGTCCAGCCCTCCCAAATAAGGAAAACCAGGTGCGAACCCCATCATATATACGCGGTAAATAGAGGACTCATGCCTTTGAATCACTTCTTCTTCACTCATGTCAGAGTGTTGGGCCACCACTCCAAGATCAGGTCCTTTTTCTCCTCCGTAAAGAACTGGGATCGTCAACTTTCTTGTCTTAGATCGCTCCATTTCAGTAGTTCGAGAATCATTCACGATCGACTCCAACTGTTGGATGACCGAGTGGTAATCGCGTGCCTTTTCTTGAGCATAGTAAATTGTTAAAGTCACATAACCTGGCACCATTTCAGAAATGTAGGGTAGTTTTGCGGATTCTATTTTGTCGTACATCTGTGTAACAATATCGTTTGTTTCTTCAGACAGCTTATTTCCAAAGGTAATGCGCACAGCACGATCACCTAAAGGTGAATAGATTGGTTCCAATCGAAAGCCTCCTCTCATTCGACGAAAGTTTGTTCAATTATATCAAATGGCGCTCTAATGTACAGAGAACTATTGTTCATACGAAATAAAAGCACCGGCCAAGATGGCAGGTGCTAGTTGTTATACTTTCCTCATCTTGATTTCATTCACTAAATGATGATCCCCTTTACGTAAAATCAGATCGGCACGGTGACGAGTTGGCAAGATATTTTCATGCAAATTCCTCTTGTTAATCCGTTCCCATATACCACGAGCTGTATCGTAAGCCTCTACGTCATTTAAATCTGCATATTTCTTGAAGTACGATGCAGGATTTCTAAACGCTGTTTCACGTAACGTCTTGAAACGCTCCACATACCAATGAAAAATATTCTCTTCAGCTGCATCAACATAAATGGAAAAGTCAAAGTAATCTGAAACGTATACTTGATCACTATATCTATCTCCTGGTCGCTTAGGCGGTTGGAGGACGTTAATTCCTTCAATAATAACAATATCTGGTTGACTGACCACTTGTTTTTCTCCCGGAAGAATATCGTACGTTAAGTGAGAATAAACAGGAGCCTCTACGTTTGATTTTCCAGACTTTAATTCAGACAGAAACTGAAGCAAGCTATGAACATTATAACTTTCTGGGAAGCCTTTTTTGTTCATGATACCTCGTCTTTCTAGCTCAGCATTTGGATAAAGGAATCCGTCAGTCGTGATGAGATCTACTTTCGGATGAGTGTCCCATCTTGACAGAAGTGTGTGAAGCACACGGGCAATCGTGCTCTTCCCAACCGCCACACTTCCAGCGATCCCGATAATATAGGGGACTTTTTTTTCTTGTTTTTGCAAAAAGATAGACCGGTTGCGGTAAAGTTCCTGAGAAGCGATGGCATGAAGGTTGATTAACCGTGTTAAGGGCAAATAAATATCAGCCACTTCTTGCATATTTAAAACATCGTTCACACCTTTTAACCGTTCTATTTCGTCCATCGTCACTTCCATCGGATAGGATTGGCGTAGTTTCGCCCAATCTTCTCGGGAAAAGGTCATAAATGGAGTTAGGTTCTCTACTGTTCCCATTGACATAACGCACCTCGTTCAATCTATATGACTTCATATTGTAAAATATCATAGATAAATATCGTATTTGCTTATTTTACCACGATTAATCCCGCTTGTCTTTTCCGTGATTCCCTTATGTGAAATCGCTTACTAGATTATAACACTTTTATCTATACGTCACCCTCTTTCCAAATCAAAAAAAATCCTCTTCATATTCCCAAGAGGATCTTTCGTTGGTTTCTAATGCTGCTCTAACAATTGCACGCTCACTTTGACGTCAAGGGTGTGCTTGCCACCTCGATACACCCCTTGTAAAGGACTGGTATCTTGATAGTCACGACCGACACCAATACGTATATGGTTCTCGAGAGCCTCTACATTGTTCGTTGGATCAAGCCCGATCCAGCCAATGCCAGGGATCATCACTTCAATCCATGCATGAGTAGCAGAATCGCCAATTAAAGCAGAATCTTCCCCAACATATAAATAGCCACTTACATACCTTGCTGGAAGCCCTTTAGCTCGCAGAATTCCAAGCATAATGTGCGTTAAATCTTGACAGACACCTCTCTTTAAGTCAAATGCCTCATGAGCCTTCGTGTTTACCCCCGTCGCTTCAGAATCGTAAGTAAACGAATCATGCATATATTCCATTATTTTCAAGGCACATTCCACTGGATTTTTTGTTGCTGGAATTTGTTTGTTCACCTCATCAACCTGGTGAGTATATAAAAACGTGTAATCTGTTTCACTTAATGCTGCCAAATAATGCTGATGAAATAATTCCGACTGAAAAATCGTTTCCATTTCTGGAGAAAATTGAACCATTCGGATAAAGGGACTCTTTTGAATACTCACCACAGAACTCGTCGTCACGATCAGTTTCTGGTGTTGCTCTGCAATGAAAAAGGTCTCAACATGGTTCCCCCATAAGTCGACGTGTTCTTTTGTCAAAGTTACTGGAGTAATGTCCGGACGATAAGATAATAACCGTTGGCACTCATCTGTCCGAGGCTTTAATCTAATGTGATTAAGACTCTGATCTACGGGGGCCTCATAATTTAAAATATTAGTATGTTCAATCTGATATTTCATGCCACTTCACCTCATCTGACTTCAACTTTTCCTTAATCAGAGTAAATAATACGTTTTTGAGAAAACATAACCGATGTGGTTACAATTATTTTGGAAACGGTCCAAAAACGGTCCGATTTCTTCTGAGGTCATTTGTTGAAATTTAATTTTTGTAAACTCATTACTAACATAATCCAACGCATCGAAAAGTTCTTCTGAGTAGTGTGAAACTTTGCCGCCTTCCAACTCTTTTACCGCCTCTCTCACATGGTCGATACAGTATTCGATCGACCGTGGAAACTGGTGGTACGAAATAAGAAAATGAAGCACTTTCTCGGCATCCATGATTGGCGGATACTTCTTTAAATAGGCGTCATATCCGTTGACGAACTGTAGAGCACTGAGCCAATAATAATAGTGCTCCGTTTGGATTTCTTCTTCTTGCTCCTGCGTCTTCTCACAAACGACATTTAGAATTCTAGCCGTTTTCTCTCCTCTCTCCAGCCATTTCCCAATTTTGATAAAGCTATAGGCTCCTTCTCGCAACATTGTTGATTCGATGACTCCTTGGAGGGTAAAAGAAAGGGTTTTAATGGATTGAAGAAAAGCATATATCTTTTTCATCGACCAATAGGATTGATTCTGATTTTGGATCGTTAAATAGGCATCATTTAAAATTTCCCACAACTCTTGAGGAATAATCTCCCTGGCCGAACGAGCATTATTCCTTGCATATTCTATGCAATTGACAATGGAGTTGATATTGGTTCTATCAAATGAAATATAGTGAGCAACCGTTTCTGGCAGGATATCATCATAGATGTCGCGGTAATCCTCGAAAGACGAGCATATTTCGACGACAGCCTCCCAGTCCCCGTCAGCGACAGCTCCCGTATCTGAGACTTCTAACGCATGAATGAGCCGAGATTCCAGTACGCGGGCATTATTTTCCGCTCGTTCAATATTTCTCGCCATCCAATACACACTTTCTGCTACACGACTAAGCATCGGCTGCCTCCTCTCGAAGTACCCATGTATCTTTTCCGCCACCGCCTTGGGAAGAGTTTACCACAAGTGACCCTTCCTTTAGCGCTACTCGGGACAAGCCTCCTGGAAGAACGTATGTTGATTCGCCACTCATTACATACACACGTAAATCCACATGGCACGGGTAGAATCGACCTTCTTGAAAGGCAGGAGCTCTTGACAACTGGATTGTCGGCTGAGCAATGTATTGTTCTGGCGTTTCATTGATCTTTTCACGAAAGCTTTCGATTTCTTCTTCTGACGCTTGGGGCCCTATTAACATATCGTAGCCTCCTGATGCGCCTACATTTTTAACAACTAGCTCATTCAATCGGGACAAGCAGTCTTCTCTTACTTCTGGATCGCGGAGGAAATACGTGTCCACGTTAGGGATTAACGGCTCTTCACCTAAGTAATAGCGAATCATCTCCGGCACAAATGCGTAGATGGCTTTATCGTCAGCCACACCGTTTCCTACCCCATTTAAGATAGCCACATTTCCTTTTCGATAAGCTTCCATTAACCCTTTAACCCCCAGGGCCGATTCTTCTAAAAATTCTGCAGGATCGAGATAATCATCATCAATCCGTCTGTAGATGATATCAACTCTTTGCAGACCACGAACTGTTTTCATATAGACTACATCGTCCTTGACCATTAAGTCATGACCTTCCACTAGCTCTATTCCCATCTGCTGAGCCAGAAACACATGATCATAATAGGCGGAATTATAAATTCCGGCAGTTAACAGCACGGCGACAGGGTACGTTTTAGCTACTGAATTTATTGGCACATGACTTAACAGCGCACTGTGGAGATACGAAAATTGATGTTCTAACGTGCGAATGGAATGCTTAAAGAAAAATTCAGGAAATACTTTTCTCATCACAAATCGGTTTTGAAAAACGTAAGACATACCTGAAGGGTTTCTTAAGTTATCTTCAAGCACCCGGTACACACCATTTTGGTCACGAATCAAATCAATTCCCGCTAAAAAAATATGGTTGTTGTGCGGAATATCGAGGCCTGTCGCTTGCTCTGCATAGAAATATGGATTATTTTCAACGAATTCCCTAGGGATAACGCCATCGTGAAGGATGTTCGCTTCGTTATATACATCTTCTAAAAATAGATTCAATGCTTTCACCCGCTGCGTTAAACCTTCTTCAATAGTATTCCATTCTTCATGAGGAATGATAATCGGTACAAAATCAAACGGCATCGTTCTCTCCGTTCCACCCTCATCATGGTAAACCGTAAAGGTAATCCCTTGTCTTAGGAAACTTAACTGAGCCGTTTCATGTTTTTCAAGAAGGTCTTCTAGTGAAAAAGTCTGTAACAGACGATGAAACTTTTCATAATGTGGTCTTGGTCGTTTCTCGGCCTCCATCATTTCATCAAAAAAATGGGCCGTGCGATAATTCGATAGCATAAAAGCCCCCTTTTTACATCTTTTTTCTGAATTTTTTTACTATTTATCCTGTACTATTCCCTATATGTTCGTAAAGCTAAACAATTTAGTCATACGAAGCATGAACAGTGCGTTGATGAGTGCTCACGAACCTTATTCAGGTGGCAGTCGCAACGCCCCATCAAGGCGAATGCATTCGCCGTTCAGCATGGAATTTGAAATAATTGACTTTACAAGAAGTGCGTACTCATCCGCTGCCCCTGGCCTATCCGGGAAAACGACGTGGTTCTCTAAATGATCACGCATTTGTTTCGGAAAAGCCTCGTACATGGGTGTATAAAATAATCCTGGAGCAATTGTCATTACCCTTATCCCATACGTCGACAGTTCTCTGGCAAGAGGCAAGGTCATGGAAACGATCCCACCTGAAGCTGCACTGTAGGCTGCTTCACCCGCCTGCCCTTCAAAGGCTGCAATGGAAGCAGTATGAATAATGACGCCTTTTTCCCCTTCTTCATTAGCTTCATTGTCTTGCATAATCTCAGCCGCAAGTCTTGTCAGATTAAAGCTTCCGATCAGATTCACTTGAATCATTTCTGAAAAAACATTGAGACTATGAACGCCTTTCTTTTTCAGTACTTTTTCCGAGTGGGCGATGCCTGCTGTATTAATCAAACCGTGAATATCTCCATAACGCTCCATGCCCCGTGCTAAACTTTTCCTTACTTGGTATTCAGAGGTAATGTCTGCTTTTTCAAATTGCACCCTGGATCCAATGTCTTCTTGGACAGACCTTCCTTTTAATTCATTCTGATCGAGAATCAAGACAAGTGCACCGTAATGGACAAGCATTCTTACCGTCGCTTCACCTAGGCCGGACGCGCCCCCGGCAACCACAAACGTAGATCCCTTAATATCCATCTTTGCAACCTCCTTAAAGTATCTGGTACTAAAGCGGCAGCACCAACCCTATCTATTAGTAATTTACTGTGAAGCCCCTTAAATCCTCTTTTTTCAGCAAAATATATCTAAACAAGATTGCCACTGAGTATAATAAATTGCTGATCACATACCCTAAAAGCAAACTGACCACCTATATGAAGAAAGCAGGGATACTATGAATAGACATGATACCCACGGTTCTTTGCCGAAAGAACCATCGTCTTACTGGATTGACTCTACTACTTTTGACGAACCTAAACCGTTGTCTGAGAACATTAAAACAGATGTAGCCATCGTAGGCGCAGGAATTACAGGAATAACTGCGGCTTACCTCTTAGCTAAAGAAGGTGTGAACGTTGTCTTATTAGAGGCCAACCGAGTACTGCAAGGAACCACAGGGCATACAACAGCAAAAATAACGGCTCAGCATGGGCTTATTTACGACGAGCTAATTCACCATATCGGTGAAGAAAGCGCCCGCCTCTATTTTGACGTGAACGAACGGGCACGGGAATTCATTGAAAGAACCATTCAAGAGAATGTCCTCGATTGTGATTTAGAAAAGCACGATGCTGTCCTTTATGCTGTCTCAAAAAAATCAGCTAAACAACTCAAAAAAGAAATTCGTGCCTATGAAAAGTTGAATATTCCGCACTCGACTATGAGCAAATTGCCTTATGATGTACAAATCGACTCTGCGCTCGCAATGAAAAATCAAGCTCAATTCCACCCCCTTCATTACCTCACTTTTTTGTTAAACGAATTCAAAAAAATGGGTGGAACGGTGTATGAACAAACACCTGTTGTGAACATGAGTGAAGGAGAAACGCCTATTATTCAAACAAGAGATGGATTTAGCGTGACGACACGCTTTGCCTTATCCTGCTCTCACTTTCCTTTTTACGATGGCGACAATTATTTCTTTTCGCGTCTATATGCTGAACGATCCTACGTACTCGCCGTTGAAGGAGAAAGAATGGATGGAATGTACTTGAGTGTAGATTCGCCTAAACGCTCTGTCCGTTCTGCTACAATAAATGGAACTCCTCACCTTCTTATTGGTGGAGAAAGCCATAAAACAGGACAAGGTGAGCCTACCATGCATCATTATGAAGCTTTACAGTCATTTGCCAATGAGACGTTTGGGTCTACCTCGTTTCCTTATCGTTGGTCAGCCCAAGATTTGTATACTCTAGATCACCTTCCTTATGTGGGGATTTTAACGGACAATAATTTCAATACCTTTTTGGCTACCGGTTATCGCAAGTGGGGAATGACGAGTGGAACGGCAGCAGCATTTATGTTGAAAGACTATGTGCTGGAAAAGGAAACAGATGAAATGGCGTTATTTGATCCTAACCGGTTCTTAATTGATCCAAGTTTAAAGAATTTCTTACAGCAAAATATGGATGTAGCAAAACATTTTTTCGTTGATAAACTGAAACCTGCCGAAAAATTGTTGAAAAATGTAAAAATTGGGGAAGGAGCTATTGTATCTAAAGATGGAAGCCGGGCTGGCGCTTACCGAGATGAACAAGGAGAGCTTCATATCGTTGATTCTACTTGTACCCATTTAGGCTGTGAGGTAGAGTGGAACAATGGAGACCGCACGTGGGACTGCCCATGTCATGGGTCAAGGTTCAGTTATGACGGAACCGTCATTGAAGGACCTGCAGATGAACCATTAAAACAATTCCCAAAATAATATAGGCTGCCTGCTTATGGAACAAGCCACTGAAAAAGTTCTTATATTGATTACGTCGACGATGAATTATGAATTATGAAGTTGATAATATTTGATTTTCAAGTGGCTTCGCCTTTTCCATAACAGGCTTTATAACTTTCTGCGGAAAGAGGGCCTTTATAGAATCTATGAATCTATGAATCTAACTAAGGAGGAAATAACATTGAAACAACAAATCATTGCCCATATGAATGCTTTAAGCGATTCTTTCTATGAAATTAGTCAATACATCGGTCACAACCCGGAATTAGGGAACGAGGAAGAAAAAGCTTGCCGTATTCTTACCGAAACCTTAATGGAACATGGTTTTACTGTGAAAACAGGAATAGTTCATCAGCCTACCGCATTTGAAGCCGTATACGATTCAGGAAAGCCCGGTGCCAACATTGGCTTCATGTGTGAATATGATGCCCTTCCCGATCTTGGTCATGCTTGTGGTCATAATTTGATTGGTACTCAAGGTATCGCTGCTGCTATAGGACTGGCCTCTGTTATCCATGAAACGGGCGGGAAAATCTATGTATATGGCACTCCGGCTGAGGAAACAAAGGGGGCGAAAGTCACGATGGCTGACGCAGGTTATTTCGATCATTTGGATGCGGCGTTAATGGCTCATCCGTCCTCTTCATACGTGAAAAGCGGTAGTTCTCTAGCTATGGATGCGATTCAGTTTGCCTTCTACGGCAAGAGCGCCCACGCCGCCGCTGCACCAGACAAAGGAGTGAATGCACTAGATGCCGTAATCCAAACATTTAACAGTGTGAATGCATTAAGACAGCACGTCACTTCTGATGTTCGGCTTCACGGAATTATCCCGGAAGGCGGGCAAGCTGCTAATATTGTCCCTGATTATGCCGTGGCCCAATTTTATGTAAGAGCAAAGAAGCGTTCAACATGCGATCCTGTCACAGAAAAAGTTATTCAATGTGCCAAAGGAGCGGCCCTTGCTACAGGAGCTCGTCTTGAAGTATCAAACTACGAATACTCTTATGACGATATGATCACGAACCGTATGTTATCTGAGACGTTCACGAAACAGCTACAAGAACTAGGAATAGATGAAGATGAAATATTTGAGCACCGAGGCGGTACAGGGTCCTTGGATATGGGAAATGTAAGCCAACGGTGCCCTTCCATTCATCCATATGTGAAAATAAGTTCTCAGCCCATCAGCGCCCATACACACGAATTTAGAGAAGCGGCCCTAAATAAAGAAGGTTATGATGGCATGTTGGTCGGTGCAAAAGCCCTCGCCATGACTGGGTATACCATTCTCACTGACGACCATTTACGAATGCAAATAGCCTCTGAATTCTCTAACAAAAAGATGTAACTCCATGCTTCATCTATATATAATAGAGGTAACTAAAGACTAGCTATTCAAGGAGCTGTTCAAAAATGAAACGTTATAAACGGGAAGAACCCTTACGCTACGAGTTTGCCCGGCCATTGGATGTTAGCTTCTATATTAGCCGACTTCGGGGAGAAAGCTATCAGTCGTCTCGTGGAAAAGGTGTTATCCATAACATCAGTCCAGGAGGTTTACGACTTGAAACCTCTTTGAAGCTCCATGAAGTGGAAGATGTTGAAATTACCTTTGAAATTGAAATTGGAACCTTCTCTATCCAACCTACGGGAACGATCGTTTGGAAGGAAATAAAGGGAGCGAATTATATATATGGCATCGAATACACTTCAGAAGATTATGGAAACGATATCATTCGGGCATTGAAAGAGTATCCGAAAGCCCCTAAGAAAAAGAAATAGAAGTTCCATCAGAACACGAGTGCTAATTTTTTTCTTATAGGATAGATTTATTCAAGAAGGAGATGGGCCATTTTGAAAACTATTGGACTGATCGGCGGCTTAAGTTGGGAATCGACAGCTACCTATTATCGTTATTTGAACGAGATGGTTCAAGAAAACAAGGGGAAACTTCATTCCGCAAGATGTGTCATTCATTCTTTTGATTTTCAAGAGATCGTTCTTCTCCAACAAAAGGATAAATGGGAGGAAGCGGCGGATAAATTAATAAGTGCTGCCTTGAAGCTGGAAAAGGCCGGTGCGGAATGTCTCGTTATATGCTCTAACACCATGCATAGAATCGCGGATGATATAGAAGAACAACTCTCTATCCCCCTCATCCATATTGTTGATGTCACAGCAGCACAAATCTCAGCTAAAAAATTGACGAAAGTAGCTTTGTTAGGAACAGGATATACAATGGAACAACAATTTTATCGTGAGCGGTTAGAGTTAAATGGAATTTCTGTCATGACTCCAATACAACAAGACCGTCACACAGTCCACAACATAATTTTTGATGAGTTGTGTAAAGGTGCCTGGAAAGAAGACTCAAAAGAAAAATTGTTAAAAATCATTGATAAGCTCAAAAGAAATGGAGCGGAAGGAGTTATTCTCGGCTGTACAGAACTTCCGTTACTTATTCAGCAAAAAGATGTAGACCTCCCCTTGTTTGATACGACGTTGATTCATGCAAAAGCCGCGGTCCAACTTTCTCTCTCTAAAGCTTGATGTTTAAACAGTCCTGTTAATTGGGAATACCTCATTTATATACGATGTTTCTATTATCAAGGAGGATCTCACATGAGTAAAAAAATATTAATGGTTTTAACGAGTCATTCAACAATTGCCGATGATCAAGCAACAGGTTTGTGGCTAGAAGAATATGCAGCCCCCTATGCTACGTTTATAAAAAATGGATTTGATGTAACAGTCGTCAGTATAGAAGGTGGACAAGTTCCATTGGATCCTAACAGTTTAGAAGAAGAAACGCCTTTTGAGTGGCAAGAAGCTCAAGCAAAGTTAAGTAACACAGCCAAACTTTCCGAAGAGCATATTAGTGGTTTCGACGCTGTGTTCTTGCCTGGTGGACATGGAACAGTCTTCGATTTTCCTGAGAACGATATGTTAAAGCGTCTGCTACAAGAGCACGCTGAACATAATGCAGTGATTTCATCCGTCTGTCACGGTCCAAGTGGATTAGTCAATGTGACTTACAAAGACGGAACACCCCTTGTCAAAGGGAAAAAAGTCAGCGCATTTACTGACGATGAAGAGCGAGAAATGCAACTTGATGGTGTCGTTCCATTCTTGCTAGAAACAACACTGAAGGAACGGGGAGCTGAATTCGTCCGTGGTGACAACTGGACTGACTTCTCCGTTCGTGATGGACATCTCATTACAGGACAAAACCCAATGTCTAGCCAAAGTACAGCTGATAAAGTAGTCAAAGCATTAAAAGAATAAATGCAGAAAAAAGACTGGCCTTGGTCAGTCTTTTTTGCGTGTTTATTTAGTAATTCTCTTTTCCTCATGATTCCTCTTGTTTTCGTCCTGATCAATTGGGTCATGCTGCGCTAAATTCAAAATAAAACATAAAAAAGGCGTCTCCAACAAGGTTGCTTATTTCAACAACCTTTAGGGACACCTTCTTTCCAAATATCCTTAAAGTTTAAATGAGCTTTTCAACTCTACAATTCGGTTAAATACGAGTAGATCCTCTGTCGTTTGCTTTGGATCTACGTTGAAATATCCATGACGAAAAAATTGAAATTTATCTTGTGGCTTTGCATCCGCCATATTAGGCTCTACGTAACCTTTTGTGATTTCAAGGGAGTTCGGATTCACGAAATCAAGGAAATCGTTGCCTTCACGGTCATCCTCTATTAATGAATCATAGAGGCGGAACTCAGCTTCCTGCGCTTTTGTTGCTTCTACCCAATGGAGTGTCCCTTTTACTTTGCGACCGGTAAAGCCAGAGCCGCTCTTTGTTTCAGGGTCATATGTGCAGTGCAGTTCCACTACGTTGCCTTCATCATCTTTAATGACATCATTACACTTAATGAAGTAAGCGTGCTTTAAACGAACCTCATTTCCAGGGAATAACCGGAAATATTTTTTCGGCGGGTCTTCCATGAAATCACTTTGTTCAATATAAATCTCACGGGAAAACGGGATTTTACGCATTCCCATATCTGGGTTCTCTGGGTTTACATCGGCATCAAGCCACTCCACTTCACCTTCTGGATAGTTGGTAATGACAACTTTAATCGGATGAAGTACAGACATCGTCCGTGGCGCGGTTAGCTTTAAGTCTTCACGAATAAAATGCTCCAACATCCGAACATCAACTAGATTATCCGCTTTCGCTACCCCGATCTCACGGCAAAACGTTTTAATTGACTCCGGTGTAAATCCTCGGCGACGCAATCCTGAAATGGTTGGCATCCGAGGGTCGTCCCAACCATCTACATGATTTTCATCGACCAACTGTTTCAATTTCCGTTTACTTAACACTGTGTTCGTTAAATTTAATCGGGCAAATTCAATTTGCTTTGGTGTAGCATCAATTTCACTGTTCTCCACGACCCAGTCGTAAAGAGGACGCTGATCTTGGAACTCCAGAGTACAGATCGAGTGAGTAACCCCTTCAATAGCGTCTTCTAATGGGTGAGCAAAGGAATACATGGGATAAATACACCACGTGTCTCCTGTATTATGATGCGTTGTATGTGAGATCCGGTAGATGACCGGATCACGTAAGTTAATGTTAGGTGAGGCCATGTCGATTTTTGCACGCAAGACTTTTTCACCGTTAGCAAATTCGCCATTTTTCATTTTTTCAAACAGGGCGAGGTTTTCTTCGACGGTGCGGCTTCTTGCTGGACTTTCTTTGCCTGGCTCCGTTAACGTGCCTCGGTACTCCCGAATTTCTTCTTGAGAAAGATCTTCCACATAAGCTAGTTCTTTCTTGATTAATATGACTGCTTGATTATACATTTCATCGAAATAATTCGAAGCAAAATGAAGACCGCTCCATTCATAACCAAGCCACTCAATATCTTCTTTAATAGAATCAACGAATTCTTGATCTTCTTTTAATGGGTTCGTGTCGTCAAAACGGAGATTAATCTTTCCATTATATTCTTTAGCTAATTCGAAATTAAGAACGATCGATTTTGCATGCCCGATGTGTAGATAGCCATTAGGTTCCGGTGGGAAACGGGTTACAATTTCGTTATGGCTCCCCTTAGATAAATCTTCATTAATGATGTGCTTTATAAAATTAGACGTGTTATTTGGATTTTCACTCATACAGAATCACCTTTCTGCCAGCATATTTCTACTAATATTCGTTATATCATAAATAAGCCATGATATCCACGTCTGGTGACTACTTTCTTCCCTTTCATTCACCATGGTGAAGAAATATACGTGTGGCCGACTGTTCGAAATAACCGTTTAGCCGCCATAGACAAAATAAAGGTCCCGAAAAACTAAATATATAATAGTTCATAATACCTAATACAATAGACTGTAAATTATGAAAATACCCGACTTATATATTTTATTTTTGTTAAATTACAATATACACGAAATTGTATTGATTACTTTTTACCTACGTGATACTTTTAACATAGTTCATATCTTTTATAGGCAAACTCGCTGAAAAGCGGGGACGCAAAGCCTCAGATCTAACGCGAAGAAGGAGCTAAGATGGCTGGGCTGCGAAAACATCCGCAAACCTTTAGTAACACCCAAGGTTTGCGACCAAGTTACTGCTTAAAGAGCATAGCCGCTTTGATGTTTTTTCAGCATTTCCTAGCTACAGGAAATGCTTTTATTTATTTAAATATATGATTTTCAATTGAGATGAGAGAAGGTATTTTATGAAAACGATGAAAGATATTCAACGCCTGTTTCCAAGCGAAGACGGGAATGGTGAGCGCCGTGACGAACTGATCACTCTCCTGACCGCCCTATTGAAAAACATGGACGACTTAAAAGACATCAACCAAGTTACTTTAGGTCCACCGAAAAAAAAGTCCTCTGATTTTTACAAACATTTAACAACGTCATCATTCGTTCCTCAAGTCGGCGGCAGTTTTACAGATATGATTGATAGTATGACTGATTTAATGAAGGGTCATCCTTTTCAGTCACGAAATTTCCTCACCAACGTTTTACCTATGGCGAGTACGCCTGGTCTCATTGGTCAATTCACCGCTTCCCTCTTAAATGGAAACAACTTATGGGATGTATACGGTCCGGCTGGTGCTGAAGCGGAAACGAAAGTGATTGCCATGATGTCTAAAATCGCCGGTTATGACTCTGAACGAAGCTGGGGTTACACCACTTGGGGAGGGCAAGGAGCTGTATTTACTGGACTGCGATTAGCCATTGCCAAATATGCTCCTGATGCTGTAGCTGAAGGAGTCCCGAATAACTTGTACGTATTCTCCTCAGAACAGGCACACTATAGTCTATTGAAATCTGCCGAAGCGACAGGGATTGGTCGAAATCATGTCATTAAAGTCCGTACGAAGGCTGACCAGTCCATGGATGAAGATGACTTGGAAGAAAAATTGATCAAAGTTATCGAAGCTGACGGCATCCCTGTCTATATTGTGGCAACAACCGGAACAACCGATAATTTCGGTATTGATAACATACAGCAAATCAAAGCCACAGCTGAAAAAACGACAAGGGCCCATTCACTGCCATCTGCTCACATTCATGCCGATTCAGCTTTAGGCGGATTTTATGCGTTTTTTAATGACTATGATTTTACAACCAATTCCCTTCAGTTAGAAGACGATGTCCTTCAAGGGTTGCAAAAAATCCAATTGAGAATGAAGCACCTTCACTTGGCTGACAGCTTATGCTTTGATTTTCAAAAACTTGGACAGACGCCATATGTGACAAGTTTGTTTCTAGTGAGAGAAAAGCAAGACTTACGTTTAATCGATTTAGATGCTTCGGAGTCTCCCTACGTAGGTGACCGTGGTTATGGAGACTATCATACAAGTTACACACTAGAGTGTTCGAGAATGGCTAGTTCTATTTCCATTTTAGCCGCGTTGAATTTGTTTGGCATTGAGGGATACCAAGTTCTGTTAGCCAATTATGTAAGGGTGAATCTTGCTTTTCGAAAAGAATTAATGGAACGTCTTTCGAACATTTCAGTGACGAATCACGATAACCCAGGACCTGTCACCGCCTTTCGTCTTTACGCTAAAGACCTTGATTGGCAGATGGAGTCTGCTGGGAGGCTAACGAAACAGCAAATCACAGACACTAATCAACGTAACGAAGCTTTGTTCGAATATTTCGGTGAGCATCGTGCCCGTATCTTTCTTGGAGATACGAAAAAATTCGATATGGTTCAATATGTAGATGGGGATTCTCTCCTTCCTGTTTATGTATCAAAAGTATTTACCATTTCCCCTTATACGGAGACAGAGCATATGAGTGCTGTCGTTGATTTTATTGAAGAAGCTGTTAAATACACAGAAAAAGTTGAGGAACCTATACTATGTTAAACAAATCCACATCTTTATTTAAGAAGATTTTATTAGGGATCATGGTCCCTATGCTACTATTTGCAGTCCTATTCAGCGGCATTATCTATTTCTTTTCAAATTACATGGTGGAAGAATATGTGATTCCTAGTTTTGAAGAAACGTTATCTGTGCATATGGATTTATTAACAGAGGAAATAAATAGTCACTTGATCGAAGAAGCCCACGCTGGTGATCCCGCTTCCCTTACTGAGTTGCAAACCGAGTTAGATCAGTTTCAAGAAAGCCTAGGTGTAGCCAATGTGTATGTGTTAGGTCAAGATGGCTCTGAGGAATACATTATTGCTTTAAGTCATTACGATGAAACGATGGAAGCTTATCCATTTTCAGAAGATATGACTAGTGCTATATCAGGAACAGCCTCCATGAGTGATATTTATGAAGATGAGTTTGGTGTATTTAAATCGTACTTCGCACCTGTAGCAGGTACAAACGCTATCTATGGAATTGATGAAGACGCTTCATTCATTAATGAAGCTGAGACATTAATTCTTATCATCTCCGTTGTATTAGGAATAGGGATGATCGTTGCTTCCTTGATCATTTCTTTGTTTATTACGAGAAAAATCAGCAAGCCGATCAATCAATTATCAGACCACGTAGCTAAAGTCTCACAAGGGGATTTGAGTGTGGATGACATCAATACTGATTCCAACGACGAACTTGGCCAGCTAGCGAACCATTTCAATAAAATGGTTCAGGATCTGCGAGGAATGATCAAAGATGTTGATGAGAAGTCCGTTCAAGTGGCTGCTACGTCTGAAGAGTTGTCCGCAAGTTCCGAACAGACGAGTGAATCGGTCAATCAAGTGACGGAATCAATTCAGCAAATTGCGTCTACATCAAACCACCAGCAAGAAGGAATGGAAGCGTTAAATGAAACGTCTAAAGCTTTGTCCTTAGAGATGGATGCGGTCACCTCAGAAGCGACGCTAACCGCTGATATTTCTGAGAAAACTTCATCAGCCGCTAAAGATGGCGTCAGTTCCATTCAAAAAGCAATCAGTCAAATGTCTTTCATTCATGACAACGTAAGTCAATCTGCGGATGTTGTGACGAAATTGCAAGAAGATTCTAAAGCGATCGGTGATATCGTGACGATTATTACAAACATTGCTGAACAGACGAATTTACTTGCTCTTAACGCCTCGATTGAAGCAGCTCGTGCTGGTGAAAACGGAAAAGGCTTTGCCGTAGTTGCCGATGAGGTACGTAAGCTAGCAGAAGAATCTGGTCAAGCTGCCAGTAAGATCAAAGATAAAATTGAACAAGTTCAAGATCAAGCAGTCACGTCAGTTGAAGTTATGACTAAAGGATATACCGCCGTTCAAAAAGGCACTTTAGCTGTAAATGAGGCCAGTGATTCCTTCACTCTCATTGAAGAATCAGCTAAAACCTCTTCTGAAAAAGTTCATGCGATACAAGAAGCAATGAAACGGATGAATGCAACGGTTTATGCTAACGTAAAGACTATCGACGAATTAACGGATTTAACTAACGACGTGTCCGGCAATATCCAAAGTGTCTCTGCAACGAGCCAAGAACAAACAGCGATCATGGAAGAGATCGCAAGTGCATCTGATTCATTATCGAGCATGGCCGAAGACTTGCAAAAGTCCGTCCAACAGTTTGAGATGTAATCAACAAAAGGAAAAGGATCGAATGTGAGTTTTCTCTCACATTCGATCCTTTTTTATGATTTATTATTCTTTCTTCTATCTTGCTCTGCAATCTCGCAAACCTACGAACATACCCTTTCAATAAACAATACTTTTAAGTAGTCTCCCTCTGAAAAAGCAGGATGAACGCGGTAATCCTCCGGAAGTGAAAAGGATTCGCATATCTTATATTGTTCACCCATTTCTTTAAAAGCTTTGTCTACAAATCCACGAAATTTTTTTCTTGTGACACCGGAATGGTTCGTCGAGGCGATAATGACACCATCTTCTTCTGTAATGGCGATGGCCTCTTTTAATAAGTTTTTGTAGTCCTTGGCCGCGCTGAACGTCATTTTTTTCGAACGGGCGAAACTGGGTGGATCAAGGATGACCGTGTCATATCGGTTGCCTCGCTTTACAGCTCTTTTGAAAAACTTAAATACATCTTCCACAATGATGTCATGGGTTTGATAATCCAACTCATTTAAACTGAACTGTTCAATCGTTTTTGGTAAACTCCGATTTGCCAAGTCAACACTTGTCGTCTTCGCTGCCCCACCGAGTGCTGCAAAAATCGAAAAGGCACCAGTGTATGAGAAGGTATTCAAGACTGTCTTTCCCATGGAATAACGGTCTCGAATGGCTTTTCTGATCTCCCTTTGGTCCATAAACACACCTACCATGGCGCCTTCATTTAAATAAACAGCTATATTGACAGCATTTTCCTGAACGATCAGTGGAAATTCTCCCCGCTCACCAGTGACGAAATCATCATCGTCAACGTATTTTCCATCTGTGGCAAATCTTTTTTTCTCATAAATCCCCTGGTAATCGGTATGATTCGTTAGCGCCTCGACCACCTCATTTTTGAATTGGTAAATTCCTTCGCTGTACCAGTTAATTAAATAAAATCCAGCGAAGAAATCAATGGTAATCCCACCAATACCATCCCCTTCTCCGTTAAAAACACGAAAGGCCGTTGTGTTCGGATCTTCAAAAAAAGCTTTTCGTTTTCCGAGAGCTTCGATCATCTTTTGATCAAATAACCGTTGATCGAGTGAGTCGTTCTTATTATTGGTCAGAATCCAGCCCACACCTTTGTTTTGTAAGCCGTAGTATCCCTTGCCAATATAAGTTCCTTGTTCATCGACCACATTTAACTGCTGACCTTCTTCAGTCAGCGCCTCTGGATTCACCAGCGACTCTTTCATTAATAACGGATAGCCGGATTGATATTTATTTGATACAGCCATGTTTAATTTAATTGTCGTTTCCATTGTCTTGTGCCTCCCATTCGTTCCTATCTATCATACCGAAATTCATCTTCAAATGGAATGGACAGCGCAGGGACCTATTGAACAATTCGATAGGGGTGCGTATACACGTTGAATCGGCTATTCCGGATAAACCCTGCGGTGGTAATGCCTAGGTCATCAGCTAAATCAATGGCTAACGTTGTCGGTGCCGATTTTGATAATACGATTCCTGAACCGATTTTCGATACTTTTAACAACACTTCAGATGACAACCTGCCGCTAAAAACAATGATTTTATCTTTTAGAGACAACTGATGCTTCAAGCAATATCCGTAAATCTTATCGAGACCGTTGTGACGGCCTATGTCCGAGCGACTGAGAATGAGCTTATCCCCCGAAGCTAGGGCCACATTATGAAGACCGCCTGTTTGCTGAAAGTCCGTTGAGCTCTCCTGCAATGCTTTCATCAGATTCAAGCATTGAATTGCTGTGATCGTTGTTTGACTCATAACCGTTTTAGCTGTTCTTACATCGTTTTGAAAGTAAAACTGTCGACTTTTCCCACAACATGAGCCTATGAATCTTTTGGAAACAGGCATTTCTTCCAGGCGACGTTGATTATAAAGCTGGACGTAAGCAAAACCTTTTTCTTCTACAACGTTCAATGATTGGACATCGCCCGCCACTCGAATTAACCCTTCAGATGCTAAAAATCCATACGTTAATTCTTCTAAATAGGAAGGAGTACAAAGAAGGGTGGCAAATTCTTCCCCATTAACGAAGATCGTCAAGGCTGATTCCAAGGCGATCTCATCCGATTGTTCAGTAAACTGACCGTCTTCGTATGTTTGAATTTGTCTCTGTCTCATAACCTTCTCCCGATCAGATGATCGTTTCGATGGTTCTTTAGAGTTGATCATGTTAGCCCATCTCCGTTTCTAGCTCTTCGATACGCCGCTCCACATACTTTGTGTCTTTATGTGCATGAAAGGTTTCTGCTTTTTCCACGACCACGGACGTATTATATTCTGGAATTCCGGCATATTTTTCATAAATCCCTTTCGGAATGAGAACATTTCCCTCCGGCCAATAAACTTGGATATTTCCTCTTCGCGTATTTGCAAACCGAGCCCGACCATGAAATGTTCCGAATTGGTTATAGACGACGATCGCCTCCCCTTCCTTTAGGGACAATTGCTTTGCATCGTCTTTGTGTAAGAGGACATCATATCGATCAGCATTGTTGTTAGGGTCTCTCTCTCCATACACCATCGAGTTAAACTGCTTCCCGCGACGGGTTGTCACGTAAAAATGCCCTTCTGGTTTTCGCAACTCCGGTAATTCCACTGAGATCAAGTTTCCTCTGCCGTCTTTAGTCGGACAGACCCCCCCTTCACATAGCCACGCTCCACCTGACTGGAACACATCCCCTTGATGTTTCAATTCTTGAACACCGTCGTAATGAGGATTTGTCAGTGCGATTTCATCCCTTACAGCTTGAGCGTCGTTGAAATCGATGAGGTGCGCCTTCTCTGGTTTCACTCGTTTAGCAAGATCAACGTAAATTTCCCATTCTGACCGCGCTTCTTCAATACGGGGTCCTTTGATCTCAGGAGAAAAATAAATCATCCGCTCGGTGGACGTTGACGTGCCGCCACCCGGTTGTTCATAGCGGGTCATAGCAGGCAGAACGATCACTTCTTCTTTTGCATCAACGAGAGTAGACGTATTTAGAATAATATCCTGATGAACTCTTAAATCAACATTTTCCAAGCATTCTCGGACAAAGTCAGGGTCTGGCATCGTCTCAAGGAAATTTCCTCCTGACGTATAAAAAGCGCGAAGTTTTCGCGGATGGTTTTCTGGCAACACGGCGTTCTCCAATGACACGCCCACTATGTCTCCTTGCCAGTTTGGCAAGGTGAACTTCCATTGTTTTTCCAACCTCTTCTTGTTCATTTCATCGAAATCACTCCCTGGAAGGGAAAAAGGATCGGCGCCCATCTCACTGGAACCTTGCACACCTGAATGACCACGAATTGGCATGACACCTGACTTTTCCTTGCCTAAGAAACCTTGGAGCATTGCAAGGTTCGCCACTTGTGAAATGTTGTCTGTTCCGAAGCGATGCTGTGTAAGTCCCATCGACCAAACGAACACACCGCTTTTAGAATGAGCTAGCAGCTCAGCGAATTCCCGCATACGATTCTTAGACATCCCTGACGACGTTTCTAGCGTCAGCCAGTCTTGAGTCTCAATATGTTTTTTTAATTCAGCAAAGCCATTCGTATGCTCTTTAATGAATGTGTGATCAACTGCTGAACCAGGTCTTTCTTCTTCCATCTCAAACCAGTGCTTCATCACCCCGTTCATAAAGGCAATGTCACCACCGATATTCACTTGATACACATCGTCAGCCAGCTTCGTCCCGAACAAAGCGCTATCAGGAATAGAGGGAATCCAGTAGTTAGCCATAGACGGTTCAAAGTATGGATTAATCACAATGATTTTAGTTCCTTTTCTTTTCGCAGCATACATATATTTCGTTGACACTGGCTGGTTGTTCGAAGCTACTGAGCCCCAAAAAACCAAGACACCTGTTCCGATCCAGTCTTGATAATTACAACTAGAAGCACCGATCCCTAGAGACCGCTTTAACGCGGTTTTACTTGGGGAATGACAAATTCGGGATGCGTTGTCAATATGATTTGTTCCTATAAATCTAGCAACCTTGCCTGCCACATAATAGGACTCATTTGTAATACCTCTCGCCGTTAAAAAGAAGGCTAACTGCTTCGGATCCATCCCCTTTATTTTTCCGGCAATTCGGTCGAGAGCATCGTCCCAAGAAATACGTGAAAATGACTCTTCTCCCGGTTTTCTCGACAAAGGATAAGGGATTCTTCCTAGTTTCCTTAACTCTGAACTGGATTTTTCCCGGAGTTTGTGAATATTTTGATGAAGGTCATCTTGTTTAATGGCTGGCATCGTGTTCAGGCGGAGAACATTCAGTCTCGTCGTACATATATGAGGTCCTGCTAGTGTCTGATCCTTTAAACCTGAGACACCTAAGGCGCACCCATCACACACACCCTGTGTGATAATACGCGTAGCAAATGGTAAATTATCTTTATTTTCCCAGACGACTTTTGCTGTATCACGTATATGCTTTGGTTTCACTTTTCCTAATCCAAACGGCACCATGCTCACCCAGTGTTTCGGGTCTGGCATTTTCGGCAGTTTCATCGGCCCTTGATGTTTTGTCTTCCCCATGTTGCTCATCCTCTCTATCGATCTATTTTAAAGTAAACGCTTACATTTTATAAGATGGGCATGTGTAAGTTGCCACAGTGGTTATGTTGTTAATTATATCATTTTCAACTTGCAATTTCTTTACATGTTCTCTTACGTTTCATGAGCTGGTATGCTAAAGTTAAGGACTGAGCGGAGTTCGTAACCATCCTCCGCTATAGAAACAAAAACTAGGAGGAAGATAAGATGGCCCATAACCGTGAAGAGGAAGTCCATTTATTAGGTAACACCAATGTTGAGTATAAAATGGATTACGATCCCTCTATACTAGAATCTTTCGAGAACCGTCATCCGCACCGAAATTACTTCGTGAAGTTCAATTGTCCGGAGTTTACGAGTCTTTGTCCTAAAACAGGACAACCTGATTTCGCAACGATTTACATTAGCTATATTCCAGAGAAAAACATGGTGGAAAGTAAATCACTGAAACTATACTTATTCAGTTTTAGAAATCATGGTGATTTCCACGAGGACTGCATGAATACCATTTTGGATGACTTAGTGGCGTTAATGGATCCTCGCTACATTGAAGTTTGGGGCAAATTCACTCCCCGCGGTGGGATCTCCATCGACCCGTATGTAAACTACGGTAAAACAGGAACAAAGTGGGAAGATTTTGCTGAAAAACGTTTGTTGCAGCACGACCTGTATCCCGAGAATATCGATCATAGATAAATGCCTTAACTCCCTGACGTTTGGATTCAGGGAGTTTTCATTTTTGTTTGATCGTCTTTCACACTAGTTATACATAATAAACTGATTTCAGATTAGATCTATAGAATTTGTGCGAACACTCTGCTGACTTCTCAGCATACCGGTAGAAAATCTTGGGAGACGCTTGAAGAATAGCCGATAAAATTGTTTATCGGTAGAAAATCCTGGGCGACGCCTGAAAATCGGTCGATAAAAGAGTTTATCGGTAGAAAATCAAGACTCTTCGTTATTCAGCATCCCTAGACCTTTGATTTTTATTGATAGAACAAAAAGCACCTACGAAAGGCTTCGCAGGTGCATCATCTATCATTTTATTTTGTTTCCATCACTGTGTTTAACACAGGTTGTTTTTCACGGTAGATCCATTTGAACAGGAGTGTTTGGAAGATTAGAAACAATCCACCGATAGACCAGTACAAAGGAAGTGCGGCTGCCAAGTTAAATGAGATGACTCCCATCATCACAGGCATAATATACCCCACGATGGCCAGCTGCTTTTGCTGTGCACCTGTCTGTTGCATACCTAACTGAGAAACTTTAAATTGGACTAAATATACCGCCGCCGCTACAAACGGTAAAATCATATCTGATTGACCAAGGTTGAACCAAAGGAAGTTGTGTTGAGCAATTTCAGGTGTGCGCATGATGGCGTAGTAGAAGCCAATTAGAATCGGAAACTGAATCAACATTGGCATGCAACCCATAGATGTGATTGGGTTAAAGCTGTGCTTAGAATACAGTTCCATCATTTCTTTTTGCATCTTCTTCTGATCTTCTGCTGATTTCTTAGCTTTATATTTATCTTTTAGCTCGTTTAATTCCGGTTGAATAACAGCCATTTTTTCTCGCATAAACAGCTGGTTTTTGTGCTGTTTCATCATCAACGGCATGAGTGCCAATCGAAGTAAAAACGTCATCATGATCAACGAAAGGCCATAATTTCCATTGAAAATTCCCGCCATAAATTTGATAGCAAAGGAAAATGGAAAGATCACATAATGATTAAAGATCCCCGCCGTATCGGCATCAATCGGCTCCATACTAGCTTGACAGCCGCTCATGACCAGGAGCAACAAAGTCCCTATTAATATGAGTAAGCTATATTTCGAACGTTTAGTGAATACAGATTTTTTCTCCACACGAATCCTCCTCGAAGTTTTGTTATAACTACTTTCGAGAAAGATGGATAATCTGCATCATCTTCAGGGCCTTCTTTTCTGCCCATAAGCCTCGTTATCCACGCATGGCGATCAAAACTTTGATCTGCGAGCATGTTTTCAGGACCGATTTGACTGTGCCAAGAATGAAGTTGCTTTTGTGTCATCGACCGGTTTGCTGCTGACGACTCATGAGCCATGAACTGAATGAGATGAGCCCCTGCAAAGGTCATATATAAACTAATCGTTATTAGCACCGGAACAAGATCTTGTGAGAATTCAAACATCATCTGTATTCACCTCCTTTTTGTTAAGTCTCTAGTAAGTAAAGTTATTATCGTTGAAATAGATGAGAAAGTCAAAGGCTATTCCATGACAATTGAAAAAATGAACTTAACAGTTAATTAATTGCTTATACGAATTATATTCGCTAGGGTCGATAGTTAGTAACCTCTTTCATAGAGTTTCCCCTTCATCTGTGACCTGGTATTGGTAATTCATCGTCCCATCAATGTCCACGTCCATAAACCGATTGAAAAACGAGATCAGTCCGTCTGGATTTTGGACTTTCTCCGTAAATTTAGTCACCCATCCGTCTTTTGATAAAGTCTCTTGGAGATTAATGTCCCGACATTTGACCCTATTACAAACCGTTTCATTAAATTGAAAAACCTCTTCTTTAATTGAAACAAATTGAATACCTTCGTTCTCATTGGCCAAAATATCTTGATTAAGCTTTCTCGACGTTTCCATTTTTCATAAAGCAGTGTTCGCTCCAAAGCTAGTGATACTCGGTTCATGATCCCGTCAATTTCACTCATTTCTACTTCTGTAAATGTTTTTCCTATTCTCGTTGCTGCAAAGATCGCCATTACATTCTTCTCTGCATCAAGCACCCCTGAATAATAGTCATACACGTTGATCGGCTCGTCTGCAATACCTTGGTCCCACTCATAAGATTGGCGCTCAATGAAAATGTGGTAATAGGCTGACCCGAAAGGTCTCTTATTACACGACCTTTTGATTCACCCTTTTATCGTTTCATCGGGTTTTGTCGGCTGGAAAAACGACGTCTAGTTGATCTCTCGCTTCTGTCATGACTTGTGCCGTGTATAGAGTGGTTTCCAAAGAATTGATCGATGATGGTTGACGGTTGATTTTTTGATGAAAGGTTTTTATTTCATAGGACATGGCAAGGTTTGTTTGCGGCTTCGTGACGTCCTCCACTCGACCATCTGTATAATGAATCTGGATATCCTGCAATTTTTGAATGTGATCGATCCTAATCGTTCCTTTTTCTCCTTGAATTTCTGAAGGTAACTGCGAGTTCGTGATCTTTGAATACATCGCGACCGCTTCCATATCGGGATAGATTAGAAGCAAGGTTCCTTCCCCATCGACCCCTGAAGAAAGCCTGACACCTGAAGCTTTTATATCATCGGGTTTTCCAAACAGATCTACAATCGGATAGACACAATACAGTCCAATATCCATTAGCGCCCCGTTGGAGAAGTCCGGATTAAATGCATTGAGAACTGTTCCTTGTTTAAACGCATCATACCGGGAAGAATACTGGCAATAGCTCGTAACCATTCTGCGAATAGGACTTATTCGGTGAATGGCTTCTTTCAAGGAGTGAAAATTAGGCAAAGCAGTATTTTTCACCGCTTCCATTAATATTACACCGTTCTTACTAGCCGTTTGAATTAGCCCTTCCACTTCGCGGTCATGTGAAGCCAGTGGCTTCTCACAAAGAACATGCTTGCCATGATTCATACAGAGTTTCGCCTGCTCAGCGTGAAAAGAGGTCGGGCTAGCAATATAAACAGCATCGATCAACGAACTGGTGGCCATCTCCTCAATGCTCGTAAATGTATGACGAGCACCATGTTTTTCAGCAAATGCCTGAGCTCGCTCGTCCGTTCTTGAATAAACCGCTGCCAACTGAAAATCTTTCATCGTCTTACCTGCTTCAATAAACCAATCTGTAATAAAGTTCGTACCGATGACCCCATATCGAATCATAAGAATCTCCTTACATTAAAATAGAATTTGCTCTATTTTATCATACGGTTCCTAACACTTAAGAATGTAAGCGCAACCATTGAAAATAAAGGCTGATTATTCGAATTTTTCACTATAAATGGTTGTGTTATAAAGAAAACCTCTCTATAATGTCCTTTATACAAATACAAATGTACGTTTTAAAAAGACGTTTTGGCAGGAGTGGTTGAGAATGAATAAACGAATGAATATTGGATTACTTGGTTTTGGAACAGTAGGTACAGGAGTTCTGCAAATTATCCAAGATCATCAAGATAAATTGGTTCACCAATTAGGTTGCGGTGTAGATGTGAAGAAAATTCTAGTGAGCGACATTGAAAAGAAACGCGATGTGAACGTGGCACCTGAGCAGCTTACTTTAGATCCTCAAGAGATCTTAGATGACCCTGAGATTGATGTGGTCGTTGAAGTCATGGGGGGCATTGATGACGCTAGAAGTTACATCCGCCATGCATTGGAAAACAATAAACACGTTGTCACAGCCAACAAAGATTTAATGGCATTACACGGCAGCGAATTGCTTCAGCTTGCTGACAAACAGAATTGCGACCTCTTTTATGAAGCAAGCGTTGCGGGCGGTATTCCTATTTTACGTACACTCGTTGAGGGGCTCGCTTCTGACCGAATCACAAAGATGATGGGGATCGTGAATGGAACGACCAATTATATTTTGACGAAAATGTCTAAAGAAGGCCGTATGTATGATGAAGTTTTAAAAGAAGCGCAGGCTTTAGGTTATGCAGAAGCGGATCCGACAGCAGACGTGGAAGGACTCGATGCTGCTCGAAAAATCTCTATCCTAGGTACTCTCGGTTTTTCTATGAATCTAGATTTGAATGATGTATCTGTGAAAGGAATCACTGATGTGACAAGTGCTGATCTTCATTATTGTGATCAACTTGGTTATACTATGAAACTCGTAGGAATTGCCAATCGTTGCGGAGACAAAGTAGAAGTCAGTGTCCAGCCTGCGCTGGTCCCTCACGAGCATCCGCTGGCGTCTGTAGACGATGAGTATAACGCCGTGTATGTGTACGGTGAGGCCGTGGGAGAAACGATGTTTTACGGGGCAGGCGCAGGTCAATTGCCCACTGCCACTGCTGTCGTCTCTGACTTAGTAGAGGTCTTGAAGAATAAACGGCTCGGTGTGAACGGAAATAGTGTCGTCATTCCTCAATTTGATAAAAAGTTGAAAACGGACGAGGAAATTTACTCGAAATATTTCTTACGAATTCATGCAAAAGATATTCCCGGTACTTTCGCTTCCCTTACTTCTTTATTTAACGAGTATGGCGTCAGCCTAGAAAAAATTCTGCAAGTTCCATTGAGCGAAGGCACTTTAGCAGAAATCATCGTGGTCACTCATGCTGTATCGAAGAAAAATTACGACACGGTTCTAGAAAAATTGAAAAGTGCAGGCGTAGTCGTTGAAGTGAAAAGCAGCTATCGCGTGGAAGGAGAAATGAAAAAATGATGTGGCGAGGACTTTTAGAAGAATATAAATCCTACTTACCTGTTAACGAAACAACTCCAATGCTTTCTTTACAAGAGGGGAACACTCCCCTCTTACCATTAAAGCATTTGTCTGAAAAATGGGATATAGATTTACATGTGAAGTATGATGGTGCCAACCCAACAGGCTCGTTTAAGGACCGCGGCATGGTCATGGCTGTCGCAAAAGCAAAAGAAGCCGGAAGTAAAGCGATCATGTGCGCCTCAACTGGGAACACTTCCGCTGCCGCCGCAGCTTATGCAGCTCAAGCAAAGTTGCGTTGCCTCGTCGTCATTCCCGATGGCAAGATTGCTTCTGGAAAACTGGCTCAAGCGGTCGTTTATGGTGCAGAAATATTTAAAATTAAAGGGAACTTTGACAATGCTCTGAAAATGGTTCAAAGCTTAGCTAAACAGTCACCGATTACATTAGTTAATTCAACAAATCCCTATAGAATAGAAGGTCAAAAAACAGCAGCTTTTGAAATTTGCGATGCACTTGGATCAGCACCGGATATCTTATCAATTCCAGTTGGTAACGCCGGAAATATTACGGCCTACTGGAAAGGGTTCCAAGAGTATCACCAGGAGAAAGGTACAGGACTTCCGCAAATGCGCGGTTTTGAAGCAGAAGGTGCGGCCGCAATCGTTCAAAATAGGATTATCGATGATCCGGAGACACTAGCAACAGCTATCCGAATAGGCAATCCTGCAAGTTGGGATAAAGCCATTAGTGCAGCAAATGATTCTTCTGGAAAAATCGATTTCGTGACTGATGAAGAAATTGTTGATGCTTATAAACTGTTAGCCCGCGAAGAAGGTGTATTCGCAGAGCCAGCTTCAGCGGCATCCATTGCTGGATTGAGAAAACAACTGGCTTCCGGTGAAATTAAGAAAGGCTCTCGTGTTGTTGCCGTTTTAACAGGAAACGGATTGAAGGATCCTAACTGTGCAATTGATACAGCTCCTGTCCAACCGGTCGCTCTGCCAAACGATGAGACGGTTGTGATCGACCACATGTTAGGCCGGGTGAAACAATGATGGCACAAAGTCGTTTTTCCATCCGCGTACCAGCAAGCACAGCGAATTTAGGTCCTGGCTTCGACTCGATTGGCATGGCTTTGAATCGATATTTAACTTTAGACGTTCGATTAAGTGATGAGTGGATATTTGTTGTGAAATCAGATAATTTAGAGGGCATTCCAACAGGAAAAGAAAACTTGATTTTTCAAGTGGCTGATTGGATCGCTAAAGAATTTAAGCACACCCTTCCGGCAGCCGAAGTAGAGATGGTCAGTAACATCCCCCTGTCCCGCGGCTTTGGAAGCAGCGCGACAGCCATTGTTGCCGGAATTGAGCTTGCAAACCAATTGTTAGGATTAGATTTATCCGTTGATGAGAAAACCCGTTGGGCCAGTCTCCACGAAGGACACCCTGACAATGTCGCTCCGTCGATCTACGGCGGCTTAATTATTGGAAGTCACCGGGAAGAAGAAACAAACATTGTCTATGCAGGTGTACCCGATATTGATTTAGTGGCAGTGATTCCGGAATACGAGTTAAGTACGAAAGAATCGCGCAGCTCCCTGCCATCAGAGTTTTCTCATGGAGAAGCTGTGGAAGCAAGCAGTATTAGCAATGTGGTAGTGGCAGCGATTCTGCAAGGAGATTGGAAATTAGCGGGACGACTGATGAATAAAGACCTTTTTCACCGTCCCTATCGCATGCCTGGGATCCCAGAGTGGCAAAAGGCAGCTGAGTTGGCACAGGACTTACCGGTGTACGGCGCTACTTTAAGTGGTGCCGGGCCTATCGTGTTGTTTTTCGCCCCAAAAGGAAACGGCAAACAAGTGAAACTTCAGCTACGAGGTCATTTCAACGACCACCGGGTAGAACTAATGGAAGTTGACCGTCACGGCGTCACCGTTTCTACAAAGGCCGCCTCTTCAAATCAGCTTTAAAACATCGAATAAAACCCTCGTCTGGATGATTTCCAGGCGAGGGTTTAGTTATGTATTTATTGGCGACCCTGAGAGGATTTGAACCTCCGACCTACTGCTTAGGAGGCAGTTGCTCTATCCTGCTGAGCTACAGGGTCAATATTTTGAGTCGCTTTTCATATTATATAAGAAATTAGCTTCATTTACAAAGGGGAATTTAGTGGCACATCATAATTGATTGTGTTTGTTGTTGTCTTACGTCTAGATAATTGTAGTTTTCTAATGTTCTCGTCCTGTTCTGTGAGTTCATGCTACGTAGGTGGTTTGCCAGTAGCACCTACCTAGCAGGACACTTTTTTCAACCCCTTTTTCCTTCTTTTTTCTCTTGTTCTCTTCTTGATCCATCTGGTCGAGCTGCGCCTATGGCCTTTGTGCAATTACTAAAAACAGGAAGAGGGACATCTTCATTTTTGGATCATACTAACTAGAGAGAGATTTCCATGAAGGAGTTGTCAGGAAGATGAATTTGCAATCTGGAACTTATTATTGGCCGACGACGATGCCCGATGCACCTTCGTATCCTACGTTGGCTGAAGATATTAATTGTGATGTGTTGGTTATTGGCGCTGGAACATCTGGCGCCCAATGTGCTTATTATTTAGCTGATAAAAATCTCGACGTGATTGTGGTAGAAAAGGGAACAGTCGGTCACGGCAGTACAGCTACTAATACAGCTCTTATTCAATATTCAGGCGAAAAGATGTTCATCGACTTAGTCAATGCCTTTGGTGAAGAATATGTTGGCCGTCACCTGCAACTGTGCAGACAAGCGATTGACCAGATTGAAGATGCTCAAACCATTTGTCCTCTTTCTTTCGAATTCACAAGGAGAAACAGTTTGAATTTTGCCAGTTACGCTGAAGATGTGGAACGATTAAAACAGGAAGCTGAACTTCTAAAGAAACATCAATTTCCTTTGGATTTTTGGTCGGAAAAGGAGATCAGTCAGCGTTTTCCCTTTTCAAAACGGGCCGCCAATTATTCTTATGGTGATGGTGAACTAAATCCGTTTAAGTTTACCCATAGTTTGCTTCAATATGCGACACATCATGGCACCGATGTTTTTGAGAACACGGAAGTAAACGGTATGGATTTTCATCATGATCATGTAGAAGTTCGAACGAAAACCGGCCATATGATCCATGCTAAGCAAGTCATTGTCTCCGCTGGCTATGAAGGAACGGATATGAAAAAGGAAAAGAACACAGTCTTTGTCAGTACATATACAGTCACTACCAAGCCTGTGCAGGATTTTTCAGGTTGGCATGAGCGAGCTTTGATTTGGGAAACAGCGCGTCCCTATGTATTCATTAGAACAACGGCAGACAATCGAGTAATTATCGGTGGACTGGATGATACGACGTCTTATCCTGAAGTTCGAGACAGCATGTTAATTAACAAACGAGATCGCCTGATCGAGGAGTTTAACAAGCTTTTTCCAGCCATCCATGTTGAGCCAGATTACTATTCAGCTGCATTTTATGGAGGGACACACGACGGACTTCCTATTATAGGCCAGTACCCGGACTATCCAAACTGTCACTTTTTATTCGGTTTCGGAGATAATGGAACGGTGTATAGCATGATTTTAGCCAAGATCATCGCTGATAAACTGACTTCTCAATCTCAGTCGGATATGCCCCTTTACGACCCGTCTAGACCGTTGAAAAAACAGATGGAGTTAAGTTAGGATTCGTCGATCTAATCAGTTTTTTCGATAGGAACCTACTTTCGCCAATAGGACTTGCATTTTCGCTGATAGAACCCTCGTTTTCGCCAATAGAAGGCACTTTTTCGCTGATAAAATCCCAAATCCGTCGATTCGCACCGAAAAAGCCGCGAAATTTTCGCGGCTTTTGATCATAACAATCCCATATGTTTCAATCCGTGAACGATTCCGTTATCGTCTACGTCTTTCGTTACAAATCCGGCGACTTTCTTCACTTCAGGCATAGCATTTCCCATCGCCACACTATTAGGCGTACATTGCAGCATTTCCAAGTCATTCGGTCCGTCACCGAACACATAGACATCTTCTCTGTTCATGTTTAACTTCTCCATAATTGCTTCAATCCCTTTGGCCTTTGATCCGCCTACTGGAAGAATGTCTGTTGAAAATTTGTGCCAGCGAATAAAGTCAAATTGTGCGAATTCTTTTTCGTATGGAGGCTGTTCTTCTGAGGTACAGAATAACAAAGACTGATAAATTTCCCTACCTTCCAAGTAAGACGGGTCAAATGCTGGGTGATCAAATTTCAAAGACCCAATACTTTTTTCAATGTGGGGATGAAACGGGATATTTGCTTTCATATCTCGATGATCCATGAAGACGACAGGATGGTCATGACCGATCGCATGCTCGGTCAACCGCTTTAATTCTTCTTTATTTAATGGATTTTTCAAGATTGGTTCACCATCCAAGACGACGTATTGACCATTGAAGCTAACGAAAGTTGAAATTCCTAATCTCTCTCGCAACTGTTTATACATAAATGGAGCTCGCCCGGTAGCAATCGCCACGTAATGACCTGCTTCTTGAAGCGTACCGATCGCTTCTTCTGTTGATGCCGGCAGCTCCTTGTCATGATCCAGTAAAGTGCCATCAATATCAAAAAATATTAACTTTTTACTCATGTTTGTTCACCTTCTCTTCCTCGTTCACTTTTTAAACTGTCACTCATTATACGTGAATTTCAACACATAGGCTATTATATCGTGCAAAACCATTGTAGATTTCCTTTCAACTGTTATAATAATGTTTATTAAAAATTCTAAACGTTCTCACTTTATAGCAAGGGGTGTCAATCATGCCAATTAATATTCCAAAACAACTTCCAGCCCGACAAGTGCTGGAAAAAGAAAATATTTTTATCATGGAAGACGAACGGGCAGTCATGCAAGATATACGTCCGTTAAACATAGCCATTTTAAATCTCATGCCTGAAAAACAGAAAACAGAAGCACACTTATTACGCCTCTTGGGAAACTCCCCTCTTCAAGTAGACATCACGTTCTTGAAGACCGTCACCTATGAAGCGAAAAATGTGAGCAAGTCACACATGGAAGAATTCTATACGGACTTTGCCAGTATTCGTCATCGGAAATTTGATGGATTAATCATCACCGGTGCCCCGATCGAACACTTTGATTTTGAAGAAGTACACTATTGGGATGAGTTGGCGGAAATCATGGACTGGGCAGAAGAACATGTAACGTCTGTTCTTCATATCTGCTGGGGTGCTCAGGCTGCATTATACCACCATTTTGGCATAGATAAATTCCCTTTAAATGAAAAATGCTCGGGAATTTTCCGGCACCGACTGTTTAATGACCATCGAAAGATTGAATTATTAAGAGGGTTCGACGATGAATTTATTGCACCTCACTCTAGGTACACAAACATCTCTGAAGAAGAATTGAACAATCACGATGAACTGCAACTACTAGCCTCTTCTAAGGAAGCAGGCCCCTTCCTCATTATGTCTAAAGACGGTAAGCACATTATGGCGACTGGTCACCTGGAATATGACACAGTCACCTTAAAGGAAGAATACGAACGGGATTTAGACCGCGGCTTAAGTGTAAGAATCCCCGCTCACTACTTCCCTAATAACGATCCGAATGAGGCACCAATGAACCGTTGGCGTTCTCACGCTCACCTTCTTTTTTCCAATTGGTTGAATTATTATGTCTACCAACAAACACCATTTGAATGGAAATAGGTCATTTGGAATCACTATTCTATACACTATCAAACAAACTGATCAGAAAAAACGATCAGTTTGTTTGAATTTGTCGATAAAAAGGTACATATAGGTACTACTACGATAAATTATAGAATAGGGGATACATCATGACGAAAAGAAATCATACGATGATGCAGTTCTTTGAATGGCACCTGGAAAATGACGGAAACCATTGGAACCAGTTAGAAAAACTGGCTCCCGAACTAAAAAAGCATGGCATTGATTCTGTATGGATCCCACCAGCAACAAAAGGAATTACTCAAGCCGATAACGGTTATGGCATTTACGATGGCTATGATTTAGGCGAGTTTGACCAAAAAGGAACAGTACGAACGAAGTATGGAACGAAGGACGAATTATTTAAAGGAATCGAAGCTTGTCACGAACACGGGATCAATGTGTACGCTGACGTAGTTATGAATCATAAAGCCGGTGCGGACGAGACGGAACATTTCCACGTGGTCGAGGTACATCCGGAAGATAGACACGAAGAGATTTCAGAACCTTTCGAAATCGAAGGTTGGACGAAATTTGATTTTCCTGGACGGGCAGGGAATCACTCTTCCTTTCAATGGAACTTCAACCATTTTAACGGGACAGACTATGATCACTCAACAGGTGATAAAGGTGTTTATCGAATTTTAGGCGAGCATAAACGTTGGAATTCGCAAGTAGATGATGAATTTGGGAATTATGACTATTTAATGTTTGCAAACATTGATTACTACCACCCTGAAGTACGGGATGAAATGATGTACTGGGGCAAATGGTTTGCCGAAGAGACGACATGTAACGGCTATAGACTTGATGCGATAAAACATATTAATCACGAATTTATTAGAGAGTTTGTGTCCGAAATGCGCAAGGAACACGGCGAAGACTTTTATTTTGTGGGAGAATTTTGGAATCCTGATTTAGAAGCTTGTCAAAATTTCCTTGATAGTTTGGATCATCAAATTGACTTGTTTGATGTGCCGCTTCATTATCACTTTCACGTCGCCTCTAAAATGGGTTGCGATTACGATTTAAGCACTATTTTTGAGCGATCATTGGTTGGCACTCACCCTTTCAATGCCGTGACCTTTGTGGACAACCACGATTCTCAGCCCCATGAAGCTTTGGAATCTTGGGTAGAAGACTGGTTCAAGCCCATCGCCTACGCGATGATCCTTCTTCGTAAAGACGGATTTCCTTGCGTGTTTTATGGTGATTACATTGGGATTAATGGAGAACATAAGATCCCTGGAAAAAAAGAAATGCTCGATCCTTTATTAGACGCTCGTTATCACCTTGCATATGGTGAACAACACGACTATTTTGACCACGGTAACACGGTAGGGTGGGTTCGATTAGGTGACTTGGATATTCCTGAATCTGGATGCGCTGTCATCGCGTCAAACGGTGACCACGGTCATAAACGTATGTTTGTTGGAGAATTTCGTGCCGGTGAAACGTGGATCGATGTCACTGGGAACGTATCGGAGTCCATCATCATCGATGAAGAAGGCTTCGGTGACTTCCAAGTGAATGGACAATCTGTTTCTGTGTACACGAAACAATCCGCCTCTCAATAACTGGGACTTTTTACCTTTTTTTATCTGAATCTGTTCAAAAAGTATGTGAAATTCTGTGAAACGTCGTTTTTCTTCTTCCTACTGGGTAAGGAATGAAAAAGGAGGATGAACAATGACCGCAGAACAAATCGGTTTCGCTTTTATCATATTAGGTTTTTTCATTGTAATCGGAAAATGGATTCGGGTGTATACGCCTCTTTTCCAACAACTGTTTTTACCATCATCTATTATCGCAGGTCTCATAGCATTACTTGTAGGCCCAGAAGTGTTAGGAAGACTGGTGTCGCTTTTTACATCAGAAGATAATATGTTTGCTCAAGGTCTCATTAACGCCAACTCTCTTGAAGTATGGGAAGCGTTACCGGGATTATTTATCAATATCGTGTTTGCTACACTATTTCTCGGAAAGTCTCTACCTAGTTTACGTAAAGTCTGGGAAATCGGTGGCCCTCAAGTGGCTATGGGACAAATGGTGTCTTGGGGCCAATATGTCATCGGACTCTTGCTTGTCATCCTTGTTCTAACACCTTTTTTCGGAGTGAATCCTCTTGCAGGTGCTCTTATTGAAATCAGCTTTGTTGGTGGACACGGAACCGCCGCTGGTCTCGGTAACACTTTTGCTGAATTAGGCTTTGAAGAAGGTCAAGATTTAGCGGTAGGCCTTGCTACGATCGGGATTCTTACAGGGGTAATTGTCGGGATTATCTTAGTTAACTGGGGAGCACGAACGGGTCGCGCCAAACATGTTGGAGGCCAACAAAAGTTTTCTAGTGCAGGTCGAAACGGTATTGTTGAACTAGACAATAGAGACTCTGGCGCCGATATGACGACTCGACCTGAATCAATCGAACCACTGTCGCTCCATTTAGCTTACGTTGGGATTGCGATCCTTATTGGCTTTGTTCTTCTTGAAGGGTTAATTCTGTTAGAAGCAGTGACTTGGGGTGCGTGGACAGACGTTTACTTAATGATTTATGTCCCTTTATTTCCTCTAGCTATGGCGGGTGGAATTATCACTCAGGCGTTTTCTGACAAATACGATAAATTCCGGGTGATCGACCGAAAACTAATCAACCGGATTGGCGGGTTCTCTCTTGATATTTTGATCGTTAGTGCTTTAGCTACGATCTCCTTAGCAGTCATTGGAGAAAATTTCGTCGCGTTTATTTCTTTAGCCGTAGCTGGGATCGTCTGGAACGTTCTTGCTTTCCTTTTCTTAGCTCCAAAAATGATTCCATCCTATTGGTTTGAAAGAGGTATTGGTGACTTCGGTCAAGCCACAGGGATTACAGCGACAGGTCTGTTATTAATGAAAGTGGCGGATCCTGATAGTAAAACTCCTGCTCTTGAAGGTTTCGGTTATAAACAAATTCTTTTCGAACCTCTTGTAGGAGGAGGACTGTTTACAGCCGCCTCCCTACCACTGATTTTTCAGTTCGGTCCAGTAGCAGTCCTCATTCTATCCATTGTTGTTACGGTGTTCTGGCTACTATTTGGATTGTTCTATTTCGGAAAAAAATAAATTTAGTCCTGACCGCACCATATGAAAGTTCTATAAATAAAAGCTCGGCTCTCAACAAAAATTTCAAGTTAATGTAAGAGTCGAAGCTTGATTTGCACAATCGATACGTATAAAAGAGGTGATCCAGTTAGGATCACCTCTTTTACTTTTTATTGATTAACGGGTGTGAAATAGGCATAATATAAACTTTGTACAGCCAGATCTGCCTTATCCGCATCGACACCAAACATCATGCTCACTTCCGAAGAACCTTGATTAATCATTTTAATATTTACACCGGCGTTAGAAAGGGCCGTTGTAGCACGTGAAGCTACTCCCACTGTTTTAGCCATTCCTTCTCCTACCACCATAACCATCGCCAGATTTCTTTCTACATCAACATCTTCTACATCTAGCTCTGTGCGAATTCGATGTAAAATCCGCTCCTCTTTCCCATTTTCTAAGTGGTGTGAGCGAACAATGACAGACATATTATCAATTCCTGAAGGAGTATGTTCAAACGAGATTTCTTCTCTTTCAAGTATTTCCAACAAATGTCGACCAAAACCTACTTGTCGGTTCATCAAGTATTTTGTTAGATTGATACTGCAAAAGCCTTCATCACTAGCAATCCCAACTACCGGAAATCCTTCCTGCACACGATCTGAAACAATTTTTGTCCCTAATGCATCAGGGTCATTGGTATTCTTAATCCGAACAGGGATTTTCTTATTTACGACTGGCTGTAACGCCTCATCATGGAACACAGAAAAGCCGGAATAAGACAGTTCGCGCATTTCCTTGTACGTAATTTCTTTCATCTCATGAGGGTTTTCTACT
Source organism: Salipaludibacillus keqinensis (assembly GCF_003226325.1). Classification (GTDB taxonomy): domain Bacteria; phylum Bacillota; class Bacilli; order Bacillales; family Salisediminibacteriaceae; genus Salipaludibacillus; species Salipaludibacillus keqinensis. The sequence continues at coordinate 88,662 of NZ_PDOD01000006.1, forward strand.
AGTGTGGGATTCACACTGTAAATCGAGCTCACGTCTGTGAAATTTTCATAGAGGTCTGCCTCTACTCCCGCTGCCACAATGGAACCAGTAATATCTGATCCGCCTCGAGGGAACGTGACGATATTGCCAACTTTAGAATAACCAAAGAAACCTGGAATAACAAGGATGCCAGAACGATCTCTTAATTTGGTCAACTGCTCATATGCTTCAGGAAGTATACGTGCATTTCCCGGAGCATCGGTCACAAGCAACCCAGCTTCTTTCGGCGAGACGTAGTGAGCTTCTTCTCCCCGTTTATTAAAATATGCGGCTACAAGTTTAGCATTTTGATTTTCGCCGCTTGATTTTAAGGCATCGAGTAAACGGTCTTCGTCATATCGATACATGTTAATTAGTTCTATTAACCGATTTTCAATGCCTGTTAGTAATTCTATTCCTAAATCTAGTTCTTCCACGATATCAGCAAATCGTCTTATAACGAGTTCAAGTGCTCCTTTGTACTCTTTACCACCAACGACTTCCTTTGCTAAAGAAATCAATAAATCTGTTGTTTTTATATCTTCTGCTGATCGTTTCCCAGGAGCAGATACGACGACAATCCGTCGATCCTTGTCAGAAAAAACGATCCGTGCGACTTTTTTAAATTGTTCGCCGCTTGCTAGAGAACTACCTCCAAATTTGACTACTTTCATCTTCCCAAAACTCCTTCATCGTACCGTTATTGTCCTCCCTATAAATACATTTGTTTTTAATAGGTAGAAATGTAAAACAAGTATACTAGAATCGTCAGTTCTCGGCAATAAAATTCTACCTAAAAATTTTAAATAGTAAACTCTTTTGAGAAAAGTAAAAGCACTAAAACAACTCTACCAAAACAGCAAAACACCCGAAAGCATTTTAGCTTCCGGGTGCCAAGACATTCATGTTCAGTTTTCGATTGTTACTTCTTGAAGCTGATACAAACCGTTTGGATGCTTCCAGAATCCTTGAACTTCATCACGAAGACCTACTAGGTAAGTCGTGTGGTAAAGGTAAGACATAGGAGCCTCCTCAACTAAAATTTCCATTGCTTGTTTATAGAGCTCTTCGCGAGTATCTGGATCTGCTTCTTCACGTGCTTGATCAAGCAAATCATCTAACTCATCATTAGCCATGAATGAACGGTTACCAGCAGAACCCTGGTTGTCAGAATGGAACAATGCATACATGCCATAGTCAGCGTCAGCTGTTACAGTAACCCAACCGAGAATGAACATGTCATGCTCACCTTCCGCTGTGTTATCAAGGTATGCACCCCATTCAAGCACTTCAATTTCAACGTCTACACCGATCGCAGCTAATTGCGCCTGCACAAGCTCAGCAACATCCATACGCTCACGGCTGTCGTTTGTCCAGATTGTGGTAGAGAATCCATCTTCGTATCCTGCTTCAGCAAGAAGTTCTTGTGCTTGTTCAGGGTCGTAAGGAAGACCTTCAACTTCGTCAGTGAAACCAAACACTTGCTCTCCGATTGGTCCAACTGCTGGTGTTGCTGTTCCTTCCATAACACCTTCAATTAAATCGTCTTTGTTAATCGCCATTGAAATTGCTTGACGAACTTTAGGGTCATCAAATGGCTCTTTTTCCATGTTAAATCCGATATAAGATAAGCTTAAGCTTTCTTGTTCATAAATGCTGATACCGTCTGTATTATCGATTCGATCTTTGTCACTTGGACTAACAGGGTAAATAATATGTGCAGCACCTGTTTCTAATTCACCGACACGAGTTAAGTCCTCCGGAACAACTTTGAACGTTACAGAGTCAACTTGTGCTGGCTCTCCCCAGTAATCTTCGTTTTTCGTTAAGACTACTTCGTCTCCAGGATTCCAGCTTTCAAATTTAAAGAAGCCAGTTCCCACAGGATTTTCATTAATGTAATCTCCTGGTTGTCCACCATCTTCCATGGCTTCGTAATCTGCTTCAATAATTTCTCCACTCATGATTCCACCGCCGGAATGGGCTATGTGTGATGGAAGTGGAGCAAATGGGAATTCTGTTTTGAATTGCACCGTATAATCATCAACAACGATAACTTCTTCAATCATGTTGTATAAGAACTCACGTGGAGAAGCCACATCTTCATCAAGTACACGATCAAAGTTTGCTTTAACGACGTCTGCATTGAATTCAGAACCATCATGGAACGTCACGTCTTCACGAAGTGTGAATTCCCAAAGGTCTTCTTCGACTGCATCCCATTCTGTTGCAAGCAATGGTTCTAACTCAGTATCCTCATTTTGAGAAAGGAGAGATTCGTAAATATTCGTTTGAATGTTACTAGAAGGCACGTCATTTGAACCATGAGGGTCCATCGCCTCTGCATCAGATAGAGTTGCGATAATTAAATCGTTGCCCTCTACTAATTCTTCTACCTCACCATCACCTTCTGCATCTGCATCTTCATTTGCATTTGCATTTGCATCATCGTTATTTTCAACAGCTCCATCATTATTATCCGGATCTGCTGTGCCCCCATCGTCTGGTTCACTTGCACAAGCTGCAAATGTTAACACGATAGACATGGAAAGAAGCCCTGCTTTTAAAGACTTGCTTTTAAACATGTAATATCCCCCTTAAATGTAATGGTCTTGTAATAAGGTACTATATATAAAAGTATACTATTCTATTTAAAAAAACAAGATAGAAAAATCTCAAAATTTACATTTTTCAAATATATTTTTTTATTACATTAGTGTAAAAAAGTGAATTACCTTTTAGAATTCTCTTGGAACACTCCTTCACTCAAGGTATAATGATTTAGACACTAAAAAAATAAAAGATCATATTACAGTATTATTCTATAAATATAGTATTCTTAAATCTATTAGGACTTGTGATAGATTTGGAATGATATAATTTTTTCATATTTTCTTGTTTCATCGGGTGAATTCAATAATTAATTTTTGGAATATTCCCTTTTTTAGCTTATTATACAATTTTTTCTATATTTTCATATTATTTTATTCACAAAACGAAAGAGAGGTTTACATTATGGCAGAAACAACAGTGAATGTGTCCACGCAAAACACAAAGCGAGTTAATCCGCAGGTGGAAAATTTCAAAACGATGTGGAGAAAGCTTAAAACAAACAGAGTGGCGATGGCAGGCGGAATTCTTATTTTATTTTTTATGATTATTTCAGTTATAGGGCCATGGTTCACCAGTTATGATCCGCTCTTACCTGATATTAGCAGCAGATTACAAGGTCCATCCGCTGAACATTGGTTTGGAACCGATCATCACGGGAGGGACATCTTTACTAGAATCATTCACGGTATGTCAATTACTCTCTATATTGGTTTTGTATCTGTAGCGATCGGAATGGTTATCGGTGTATTTATAGGAATTATCGCTGGTTATTATGGCAAACGTACCGATGCCGTTTTAATGAGAATTATGGATGTATTTCTTGCTTTTCCTGGTATTCTTCTTGCTCTTGGGATCGTAGCGGTATTAGGTGGAAGTATTAATAACGTAATTATCGCGATTGCCGTCTTCTCAATACCCGTTTTTGCGAGAATAGTTAGGGGCTCCACTTTATCAGTAAAGAACCTAGAATACATTGATGCAGTAAGAGCTTTAGGAGCTTCGGATGCTCGAATCATTTTCAGACATATCTTGCCGAATATTCTATCGCCAATTATTGTACAAGCTACATTAAGAGTCGCAACTGCCGTCTTGACCGCCACGGGTCTTTCTTTCTTAGGATTAGGCGCACAACCCCCTACCCCCGAATGGGGAGCGATGCTAGCAGCAGGAAGAAATTATATGTGGGAACATCCTCACATTGCTCTTTTTCCAGGTCTGGCGATCGTCGCTGTCGTACTTGCTTTCAATTTATTTGGTGACGGTGTGCGAGATGCTCTTGATCCAAAAATCAAATCGTAAGAGAGGTGAAGACTATTGTTCGTTTATACGATTAGACGTTTATTGCAGACGATCCCTGTTATTTTAGGGGTTACATTAGTAGTATTTTTGATGATGCATCTGATTCCAGGTGACCCAGCTCAAATCATGGCCGGTGAACGTGCAGACGAAGCTCAAGTAGAACAAATGCGCGATCGTCTCGGTTTAAATGATCCCTTCTACGCACAATATACAAGGTTTGTTGTAGATGCCGCTCAAGGAGATTTGGGAAATTCAGTTAGGAGCGGTCGTGCCGTCAGCAGTGAAATTGGTGCACGTTTTTGGGTAACCGTTGAACTGGCCTTTTATAGTACTTTACTAAGTATTTTCATAGGTTTAATAGCGGGAATTGTATCCGCAACGAAAAGAAATTCATTCCTAGATGTGTTTATCATGATATTCGCCTTATTCGGCTTATCGATGCCAAACTTTTGGCTAGGTTTAATGCTAATCCAGTATTTCGCACTACCATTTGATTGGCTGCCTGTTTCAGGATGGGGCACACCGGAACAACTTCTTCTTCCGGTTATTACATTAGGTACGGCTGGTGCTGCGATCATCGCAAGAATGACTCGATCCAGTATGCTTGAAGTCATTCATCAAGATTATATTCGTACGGCACGGGCAAAAGGCGTGAAAGAGCGATACGTCATTTATAAACATGCTCTAAGAAATGCATTAATTCCTGTGGTAACCGTGGTCGGGCTTCAGTTTGGAGTATTACTTGGTGGGGCTGTTTTAACAGAAACCGTGTTTGCTATTAATGGATTAGGACGATTCGTCGTCGAAGCGATTGCTATGCGTGATTTCCCAATCGTTCAAGGTTCTGTTTTAGTCTTAGCGATGTTGTTCGTTTTCGTTAACTTCTTAGTAGACATCTCTTACCGAGTACTTAATAAACGAATTGAGTTAGATTAATTACACCAGAAAGAAAGGTGGGAAAAATATTGGAAAATCCGAAAACTATGATTAAAGTAGACGAGCTTCAAACGTCCTTCTATACAAGTAAGGGAGAAATCAAAGCCGTTGATGGCGTGAGCTTCGATGTACCAACCGGGAAAACGTTAGGTATCGTTGGTGAATCTGGCTCGGGAAAAAGCATTACCTCTCTTTCTATTATGCGTTTACTAGAAGATCCAGGAAAAATTAAAGGTGGTAAAATCACGTTCAGTGGTGAAGATTTATTAGCCAAATCAGAGAGCGCAATGAGATCGATTCGTGGAAATCGCATTTCAATGATTTTCCAAGAACCAATGACTTCTTTAAATCCAGTTTTCACTATTGGTGATCAGATCGCTGAGTCTTATATGATTCATGAAGGACTCTCTAAAAAACAAGCATTAAAAAAAGCCTTAGGGATGCTAGAACTAGTAGGGATTCCTTCTCCTAAAGACCGGTTAAAAGCTTACCCTCACCAACTATCCGGTGGTATGCGGCAACGGGCGATGATTGCCATTGCCCTCGCTTGCAGGCCAGAACTGTTAATTGCTGACGAGCCAACCACTGCGTTAGACGTGACCATTCAAGCGCAAATCTTACGCTTAATTAATAACTTGCAAGATGAGCTTGGAATGTCCATGATGTTGATAACCCATGACCTTGGGGTGGTGGCGGAAACGTGTGATTACGTAGCTGTCATGTATGCGGGTAAAATTGTCGAATATGCTGACGTCAACACTTTGTTCCACTCACCTAAACATCCTTACACGGTCGGGCTTCTCAAGTCGTTACCGCGACATGATATAGATCAGGAAGAACTTGAAGTCATTAAAGGAATGGTCCCTCGACCAGATGACCTTCCTGATGGGTGCCGATTTGCTCCGCGTTGTCCTTTTGCGACAAAGCTCTGCGAAGAAAAGCTTCCAACTTTAGATACTATGGCTGATAAAAATCAAGTCCGCTGTTGGATTTATACAGATCAGTGGGATGGTCCGGAGGTGAACGTAAAAAATGACTACGGAACTGCTCAAAGTAAGTAATTTAAAACAATACTTCCCAATTAAAGGGGGGATTCTTGGCAGAAAAATCAACGACGTAAAAGCGGTAGACGACGTTAGTTTTTATGTAAATGCCGGTGAAACGCTAAGCATTGTTGGCGAATCCGGTTGTGGCAAGTCGACGACGGGAAGGGCTATCCTTCGTTTGGATGAACCAACCTCTGGAGAAATTTCCTTTAATGGGAAAGACCTTCTCGCATTAAACAAGCGTGAAATGCGGAAGATGAGAAAAGATTTACAAATAATATTCCAAGATCCATATGCTTCGATCAATCCTCGTCAGACCGTCCGACAAGTATTGAATGAAGCGATGGAAATTCAAAATGTTCTTCCTAAAGAAAAGCGTGAAGATCGTATGATGGAATTGATGGAGACTGTAGGATTAGGAGCTCATCAACTTGACAGATTCCCTCATGAATTCAGTGGTGGCCAACGCCAGCGAATCGGAATTGCCCGAGCATTATCTGTTGATCCTAAGCTGATTATCTGTGATGAATCTGTCTCTGCTTTGGATGTATCTATTCAAGCACAAGTGTTAAACTTGTTGAAAAAACTTCAAAGAGAATTGGATTTAACGTATTTATTTATAGCCCATGACCTTGGAGTTGTCCGCCACATTTCCGACCGTGTAATTGTGATGTATCTCGGTAAAATCGTCGAGATTGCCGATAAAAAATCTTTATTTGATAATCCGAAGCACCCATATACTAAAACATTGTTATCAGCGATCCCTGTTCCTGATCCAACGAAGAAAAAAGATCAAATTATTCTCAAAGGAGATGTCCCTTCTCCGATTGATCCTCCAACCGGATGCCGTTTCCACACTCGCTGCCCATTCGCGACAGATAAGTGTAAAGAAGAAATACCCGAATTACGAACATCTGAAATTAATATGGCTGCAGGCCATCAAGCTGCCTGCCATTATATCGAAGAGATCGAATCCGGTGAAATGACACCAAATTACTAAGCAAATTGAAATACCCGTCTCAGAGTTTTCTATGAGACGGGTATTTTCATTAGTATTTAGCCAGTTTTTCTTCAAAATAAAGAATACGGGTTTTCGTTTCAATAATCTCATTTATAGGCTCGATATCTACATTTTCTTCGTCAATGTATTGCACAGCTTCTTCAGGAGAAATTTCGTTACTGATAAACCCATAGCCTACTAAATATGTAAATTCTGTAAAGACTAGAGCATCGTATATTTCCCCTTCCCTTTCAACATTCTCCACTAATCGACTTTTTTCCGCTGCCGCTACTGGAATCACAGTTTCATGAAACACCATGACTTCCTCTTCATCATCAAATAGTTTGGTACAGTCCTGACTAGCAGCAAGAATATTCACTCTCACAGAAGGCTTTAATCGGTAATAGAATATTTTCACTTGTGACTTGTCTCCTTTATCAATCAAAATGGGCAGGCTCTGTAAAAACTCTGACGAACGACTTCGCCTGTTCTTTCGCCTTTTCTAGCCTCTCTTCCACTTCATCAGGAAAAGTACTCGTTCCTTCAATATAAAGATGATGATAGTCCTTTAATCCGATTAGCCCAAAGATGGTTCTTAAATAACTCTCTCCGTGTTCAAATGCTTGCAGGGGCCCTTCTGAATACACGCCTCCTCGAGACTGAATATGAATCATTTTTTTATTTTGCATCAATCCTTCGATCCCTTTATCTGTAAACCTGAACGTTTTCTCAGGGATAATAAGATGGTCGACATACGCTTTTACTTGAGGTGGAAAACTCATGTTCCAAAGAGGCGTTACAATGACGATCCTTTCTGCCTTAAGGAACTGCTCTACAAACGGATTAGAGGGGATCATCGTATCAGCAGTATTAGACCCGTTTCGCTCCCACATAGCCAAAGCTTCACGTCCTAATGGTGGTAAATCCACTTCAAACAAGTCCAAGCGTTCGACATTCTCATCTGGCTTTTGCTTTAAATATTCTTCCATAAAATATTCCGCTAACTGTAATCCATAAGATTCTTTTGTATGTTTCGGATTTGCTGTTACATATAATAAAGTCATACTTCGCCTCCGGTCCTTATAACGATGTAATTCAAAATGTCTTCTACCATTGATCTTCCCATATCATTACCTAATTTAACAATGAATTTTCACGATTATTTAAATTGAGAATGTTTTTAAACGCATTACAAAAAAACCTTTTCTAGTGATGGTGAAATAAACACCAACAATAAAAAAGGGATGTGAATCGTTACCACATATTAATGATATAATTACTCCTCTTTTTCTCCTTCGTATGAAGAAATGCCGCCCATGACGATCGTAAGATTTTCTGGATCAAACCCTTGATCTACAAGAGATTCGCCCACTTCGATGCTGCGATTTTGCGTATTACATAGAATGACTATCTCCTGGTCTTCAGGTAACTGTGAACCGTCTTCCATGACTTCTGCCATAGGGATATTGGTAAATCCGCTAATATGGCTTTCAGCAAATTCCTCTTCTTCACGAACATCCAAATAATATTTCTCGTCATCCATGCCTTCTTCTTCGATTTCTGACTGTAACTCATCTGCGGTCATTTCGTTCATGTCACCTGTTTCTGCATCTGTATCAGAACAACCCACTGACAATAGAACAAGCAACATCAAAAATAAGATCGATGTGATTATTTTCATCTTTACTCCCCCCTTGAATATTTTATCCACAAAGATTATAACATTAATTAATGACTTTCATTAGTAAAAATTATAATTATTTCAAAAAAATTACTTATTTTAATATTTTAGCTGCTTCCCTTAAGCGTTGTAGCGTTGTAAAAATTTCAACCGCTAAAAACACTGCTGCGATGGCAATTAAATAAGATGGAAAAGCAATCATTAAGGAAAATAAGATAAACCCTTCTGTTCTTTCGGCAAGACCAGGTTGATAATAAAATGATTTGACTCCACTCTTTTCTGAAACGGCGCCGACCGTTAAAAAGACGGTCATTGCGTAAATAATCGATACACTTAAGAGAAGAAGAATCCACATGGCATCTGGATATCGAAAGGCTAAACCAAGAATGACACTGATCTCTACAAGACGGTCAAAACTAACATCTAGCACGGTACCAAAAGAAGATGTCTGCGTTTTTCTCGCCATTGTTCCGTCTACTATATCTAAAAATCCAGAAAACCATAATGCCGCAAGGGCGATGATCGGTTGATCTATATATATAAATAAGCCTGAGCTTACTCCTATTATAAAAGCGATCGTTGTCACTTGGTTCGCAGTGAACCCTAGTTTCAAGAACAAACTCGCTGAACGGCTAACAGCTGGCTGAACAAGGTGACGGGCTTTCGTATCAAGCATCATGACACTTCCTTTTTTTTTAACGAGACTGCCTCGCTTTGTCGGTAAAGTAGATAGTTGACTGTTCATTATGAAACGGCTGCACACTGCTTCTCAAATAAGTGAGGTCAACGTGATCTCCGTCGTTGAAAAGCTGACTTGAAGAAACGACCACATTCTGTTTAAGAGAGGGCACATGCAGGTGATAAAATGAGTGACCATATTTATAAACTTTATATTGAATAACAGCTCTAATCGTTTCGGTATCTGAAACTTTCAAGTTACTGACTGGACGAATCGTAAGTTGATTAGCTGGCAAAAAGGATTCTTCAAAGTGCACCCCTTCTGAAAACATTTCAGCTACAGTTGAGCTTTTCGGGTTCTGATAAACTTCTTCTGGAGCGCCAGTCTGTTGGAAACTGCCGTCCTTCATTACAGCGATCTCATCCCCAATAATCATTGCCTCTTCACGGTCATGAGTGACAAACAAAGCCGTCACCCCTTCGTTCTTAAGAAAATCCTTTACCCACAACCGAATCGATGAACGTAGCGAAGGATCCAGACTACTGAAAGGCTCATCAAGAAGGAGAAGATCAGGGTTTACAATTAGAGCCCGTGCTAGAGCAACCCGTTGTTGCTGTCCACCTGAAAGCTGGTGAGGATAACGTTCTCCGTGAGATCCTAAGTCTACTTTTTCCAGAATAGCTAACCCTTTTTCTTCTCGTTCTTTTTTCTTTAACTTCCTTTTGCCGTACTTTAGACCGTATGTGACGTTTTGCAAGATGGTCATGTGGGGAAACAGTAGCGGTTGCTGAAACATTAGAACTACAGGGCGCTCTTCAGGTTTCGTTTTAGTAATGTCACACCCATTCAGCTGAATCGTCCCTGATGTAGGAGAAGTCAAACCGGAAATGCAACGTAAGAACGTTGTTTTCCCACAGCCTGAGGGGCCAACGAGACTCATAATTTTCCCTTTCTCTAACTCTACATTCAAATCAGAAAAAACTGTCATTCCATTATATGAGATTGCTAAATTCTCCACTTTCATCAGCATTGGCCTTCACCCCTTACGGCTTTTTCAATATTTTTAAATAGCTGCGACATACAGTCTCAAATAAGATTAGAAACAGAACAGGTAACAGAGCGAACATGACTGTGAAACTTGCAATTACCGCTTCATCCGCACTTGAGAAAAAGGGGTAATAAATCATTGGTAACGTAGAGACCCTTCCCCCACCGATTATCGCTGTTAACACATATTGACTTAATGAAATCACAAATACTAACAGCGCCGCACTGCGAATACTTGGTGCCATCAACGGAATAATGACCGTCCAAAAGACCGTTGCTCTTCTAGCACCTAGCACTGCTCCTTGCTCTTCCCAATCATTATTTAGACGGTCGAAGCCAGCCTTTAAGACTCGAATGGCGTACGGAAGGGTTGGTAATAAGTGAATAAGAATAACCCCACTTAAATTATCGGTTAGTCCCAACCTGATCATCGGTATATGTAACCCCATCGCTACGGCTAAAACGGGCACAAGAATGGGTAAGATTAGCAAGGATTCGATCATGGTTTTCCCTTTAAATTCATACCTGCTAAGAGAATAAGCTGCTGGAGTAGCAATGAGAAAATTAAATATCACAACTGCCCCTCCAATCACAACCGTATTTATGAGCGATTGATAAATCCGTGGATCGCGGAAGGCTACCTCCCATGCCCGAATATCGATCCCACTAGGGGACAAGTTGGGCCATTGCCAACCAAAACTGATACTTTTAGCGAACATGAAAAAAATCGGTATCACAAACATGATGGCGAAAAGAAGGAGAAAGAGTCCTTGTAATAATACACGCTTTCTATTTTCGTTCATATCTCCTCCCTCCTAACAGTCCATTTTTTTCTCCAGCGCCGGGAAAAAGTCAGTATTAGTATCGCTGCAAAGAGTGAAACAATGGAGAGGCACACCATCATTGCCTGAGCAAGAGGACGGTTTACCCATGCTGCCTGATAAAACCAGTCATAAGCAAGGACGGGAAGCATTTTCGGGTAGGTTACACCTAATAGAGCAGGTACTTCAAAAGCTCCGAGAATAAACACAAATAGTATAAGAAAGACTTCTATTGAAACGGGCCAAACCCAGGGAAACTCAACGGTCTTAAATACGGTCCACTTGCTCCCACCCAATGTCCGACTTACATCTTCATACCTTAAGTCCATCTCTTGATAAACCGGCAATAACATCAAAATAACAAAGGGAATCTCTTTCCAAATATAAGTAAAAATCACACCTAAATAAAAAGGATCATTCACCATAACAGGGAATTCTCCAATACTTCCAATCCATCCTAACTGATAGAACATCGAAGAAACCCACCCACTAGGGGAAAATAACAAAAAGACAAGGTATGCCGCCACGAAATGGGGGATTAACATCGGTAACCAAGCAAGAAACTTCCAGTGATCCTTTCTAAAAAGACGGACCATCGTTCTTGTTAAATACAACCCTACCAAAATAGAAATGACCGTCGAAACAGCAGCTACCCAAATGCTTATGCCTAAAGCTTGTAAAAACGTATTGTTTTGCCAAAGTTCAATATAGTAATAAAAGTCCCCTTCGTTTTCAGGCGTCGAAAGACTCTCCACAATAGCGCTAAACAAGCCATAGCCCACTAAACAAGCCACAATTATTAGACCTGGGAGCAAAAAGAGGTACGGTCGAAACTTATGGGCTTTATTACTGAACAACTTGTTGCTCCCAGTTCTCAGTAATCCAATCATGATACCTTGCATCCAATTCTGGAAGAATATCCTTGTTTTGAACGATGGTTGGGCCACTCATGTCTTCTAGTTCCTGTAGCTCCTCCTCAGAAAGAAGTGATGTGTCCAATACCGACCCTTCTCCCCACATGCTTGGGTCTATCTTTTGAATTTGTGCCTCTTGAGAAATCAAAAAGTTTATTGCAACCATCGCCCCTTCAGGCTCTGGACTATTAAATGGAACACTCAAATAATGCGTGTTACTAATGGATCCTGGTTCAATTACAACCGTTTCTGTAGAAGGTGAGAACACCCCGTCTTCTATCAAACTTTCTGCTCGATGCTCGTTAAACCCCATTGTAAAAGCAACCTCACCACTAGCATATAGTTGATCCAGTTGAGCAAGACTTTCTGGATAGGTGTTCCCTTGTCGCCATAGTGAATCTTTGAATTCTGTCAGTCTCTCCCATATATCCTCGCCATTCTCTTCTAACCATTCTTCATTAAACGTTTCAAGCAACGCAGGATCGTCAGCAATATCATACATAATGTGACGAATAAAGCCATTACCTGTGAAGTCTGTTGGGTTAGGGTACGTAAATTGTCCAGGATGGTCGATGGACCACTGGACCAGTTCTTCAATGGATGAAGGGGGATCGGAAACTATCTCCGAGTTATACTGATATGCAAACTGCACATTTCCCCATGGAACTTGATGACCATCGATTTCTGTTCCCATATCCATATGAATAAATGGGGCTTCATCTCCAATAGATGATTCCATATTTGGCAATAAAGAAGCAAAGTCTCCGTACAACAAATCGTTGTTCTTGGCACTTCTAAAATTTTCACCATTTATCCAAAGAATATCGGCCGTGCCTTCTTCTTGACCAGCTTGTTTTTCCGTCATTAGTTTAGACAAGAAGTCCTGTGCATCCATCGGATAGCGATTTAACGTGACATCATACTGTTCTTGTAAAGCAGGAGCAACATAGTCGTCAATATAACGATTAATGCCATCGTCTCCTCCCCACATATAGATTCCTACTTCTGAGCCTTCCGCTTCAGAAGCTATCTCTTCCCAACTTGCCTCACTTAAGTTCTCATTTGTATTTGTATTCTCATTGCCAGAACTACATCCGACGAGGGACATAGTAATTAAGACTAGTAAGGCCACAATATTAATCATAGATTCATCCACTCCACCTGTTAGTTAACTCCATGCCCTATAGAATGAAATAATAATAGTCGTAAGAGAGTTGTTATTATTGTAACTCTAGATAGATTGTATAAAAAGTAAGTTTACTTACATTAACCAAATAATGCTCGACAAACATGATTACTACTCTCTCTATTAGAGAAAGTCATACACGATAAAGGAAAATTCGTTTTACTTTAAGCTATCTTCTACCTATAGTCTATCATGAAGATCTTATCAATTTGTAAAGTTAACAGGTAATAATAGAAGAAAAAACGCCCGAGCATGATGCTCGAACGCTATTCCATGATTCAAGGCTCATCTCCCGTTTAAGAGGTTTTTTTCAATTCATTCATATCAATGCCTTTTTTCTTAGCTAAATATTTAGGAATCAATGAAACGAGGAAGAGAACTACTCCAGCACCGGCAAACTGCATCATTAAATTCATTGAAATGCCTTCACGTACGATTTGCCCTGCCATATAAGCATAAATGAAAGCGCCAGGTGCCATTGTGACAAATGAGACTGCTGTGTACTTCACAAAATTCAAACTGGTCAAACCATAAGCATAGTTCTGGACATTATAAGGAAATACAGGCACAAGTCTTGTAAGGATCAAGAAGCTAATTCCATTCTCCTCTACTCCTTTATCCACCTTGTCAAAGATCGCATTCCCCTTGAACTTTTTTACAATCATATCTCTTGCTAAATATTTCGCTACAAGAAATGCTGCAGCTGCTCCCAAAGTGGCACCAATAAGAGCAAGGATCCCCCCGACAACCGAACCAAATGTAATACCGGCTACAATTGTTAAGACGGCTCCCGGCAACATAAATACAGCTACTGCTATAAAAACGATAATAAAGATCAAGTAACCCAACATTCCGAAACTATTGATAAATTCTTGCATAGCTGTCACATCTTGCAATCGGTTCACAAGACCCGTCTGCCATGCTATAAAGAGCACAGTTCCAATAGCAGCAATTAAAGAAACGAGTTTGATAGCTGATTTATTTTTCGCACTCATAGAGGTCACTCCTTTACTCATGGTTTTCTGTTTTTTCTATCATATCACTATCTTCATCTTGGTAGACCCCGTAAGACCACTCGATCCATGAGCCATCATAGTTAAGGGCTTCCTCATGGCCCATAGCATGTGTTAACACAAGCCATGTATATGCTGATCGAACGCCTGACTGACAATAGGAAATGACCGTCTGATCCTTGGATAAAACATCCCCGTAAATTTCTTCAAGTTCATCTAATGGCTTGATCGTGCCATCTTCAGCTGTTGCTTCAGAGTATTCAATAAAAGTGGATCCTTTAATCTTCCCAGGACCTTCCGCGCCACTCAAAGTCGTGGATCCTTCTTCTTCATCTTTAGCTCTTGTATCAAGGATAAGATAACGTTCATTGTCTACTGCTTCTTTTACTGTTTCTAAAGAGGCATTAAATGCTTCTTCGTTGAAATCAGGAGCTTCATAGGCCGTCTCCGGTCTTATCCCAATTTCTTCAGGATCAGATGTTTCATATCCTGCTCCGATCCAGACATTAATTCCTCCGTCTAATAAGCGAACATCTTCATGACCAAGCATTTCTAATTGCCAGAACAGTCTCGCTGAATCATGCTGGTCGTTGGCAGCATAAGTAACAATCGTCGTATCTTCCTTTACTCCAAAAGAACCCAATAAAGCTTCCATTTCCTCTATCGAGTTCGCCATGCCTCCATAAGGATAAGCGTCAGTTCCAGAATAGTTCGGACGCCATACCTCAAAAGATCCTGGTATTGCTCCGCCTCTTTCATCCATTGTACCGATCACCACTACATCTTTCGCATCATCTTCCATTAACTGATGTAATGATTCAGCTGTAATAAAAACTTCCGGGTTTGCATATTCATTAATTTTTTCCTGCTGCACGGATAAATCAACCTCCTGAGCATCAATTCCTGTTACGGAAAAATAAACAATAATCCCCAAAATCAACACGGCTAAACTACTAAAGCTGATCATTTTTAATTTTTTACCCATGACTAGTGCCTCCTTTTTTGCTCACTATTTCACATTTATTACCTGAACGAACAGACTATGCTTTAACAACTTTTCTAACGGCATGTTTTGATTTATAACGATTAATCCAAGATTTTGCCGGACTAGACAACACATCTTCCGGGGCCGGTTCTTCGTTATAGATAACAGGTCCCCATAAAAGATCTAAAATATGGAAAGCCTTTTTGCCTGCCTTCATTAACGATGAACGACAAGCCGCACAGTAAACAACCACATAGTCACTGTCAAAATCGTTACCACGCCGTTTCATGACGCGCATGGCCAGGTCTGGATTTGCCGGGACAATCATTCCTCCAAAACCACAGCAACGGGCCTTTTCTCGTGAGAATTCACTTTCTTCTACTCTGTATCCTAATTCTGAGAGAATCCACCTTATACCGTCTTGAATCTCTTTCTCGTATCGCGTCGAACATGAGTCATGGATAGCAAAAACCACATCACTCACGGACCCTTTTCCTTTTACTTCTTCAGGAAGACCTATTCTAGGAAGTAATGTCCAAAGAGATTCCACATTCGTATGGTCACTCGTTTCTTTTATCGTTTTATAACAGTTTTGACATGCCACAACCATCATTTCAATTCCCACATCATCAATGTCTTTCTGAAGACCTGCAAATCTCTCCTTGAATTTATCCTCTTGACCTAGAGCTTTCGTTCCTTTACCACAGCATTTTTGAACACCTCCTAAATCCGGATAAACCATTTTCAAGTATTCCATCGTTTTTTTCACGCCTTCAGGTGTATAAGAAGGCAACGAACACCCTGGCATGAAACCCATTTTTTGTGTCATGCTATTTCACTCCCTTCACCTTTGTGCAAAACACTTTAGAAAAGCCGAGCATTTGGTGTATTTCAATGGCTTTATGTCCCTCCATAGGGGACTTTCCATCGTTATGAAGAATAAAGTCTTTCCTCATTCCCATAAATGCTTCCCCTATCTGATAATCATTCGGACATACATGAGTACATCCTCCACACATATTGCAGGAATAAGGAATCACCGGATCAATTTCACCTTTATCAATAAATTCACTGAAAAGATCTTGTGGACACTCTGTAAAATCATTTAGCATGATGCACTCAGTCATACATAGTTTGCACTCACATTGAATACACCGCGATGCTTCTTTTTTTGCTTGCTCTTCGGTATATCCTAAATCATAAGGAAGAAAGTCTCGTTTACGTTCCCTAGCCTCCCTATGGTTACCAGATGTCCTCGGCAGATTGACGGTTCCTTTAGGAAGAGGAACATCAAGGCGGGTCTTATAGCTCAATTCCTTTTTTATATGCCGAGCTTTATTTAAATCTCTGTTCTGCAGATATCTGTCTACAGATTTTGCTGCCTTTCTCCCCAACGCCATGGCTTCTACCACAATCACTCCGCCACTAGCATCTCCTGCTACAAACACATCTGAGAGCTTCGTAGCTAACGTATCCGGGTTAACATCGTAACGACCTCCACCTTGTTGTTCAAGGAGTCCACCAGTAATGTCTTCCACCTGTTGCCCTGTAGCAAAAATCACCGTATCCACTTCTATTTCTTTTGTTTCGTCGGTAAATGTTGGAGCAAAACGACCTTCTTCATTAAAAACGGAAGCTACTTTTTTCAAGCGAATACTGGAAACTGCTCCGTGCTCGTTCTTAACGATTTCATCGGTGCCCCATCCATTATTAAATTTCACATCTTCTTCAAGGGACTCCTCAATCTCCGCTTGACTGGCTGGAAGGTTATTCCTGTCTTCAAGACTGATTAAGAAAACTTCATCGCAACCAATTCTCCAAGAGGACCTTGCACAGTCCATTGCAACATCTCCACCACCTACGATCGCAATCCTCTTTCCGCCACGAACAAACTTATGAGTAAAGCTTATTTCTTTTAAGAACTCCACAGCATGGAAAACACCTTTTGCCTCTTTCCCCTGTACTGGAGGGAGATTACCTTTATGGGCACCGTGTGCAAGAATGATAGCATCATATATTACCCTTAGTTCATCAAACGAGATATCTTTTCCTACTTCAACTCCCATTTGAAAAGACACACCTAAATCTTCTAAATAGCTATATTCGAAATCAATCACTTCTCGCGGGAGTCGATACTCTGGTATACCGACGCGCATCATGCCACCTACTACTTTTAGCTTGTCGTAAATAACTACAGCGTGCCCTTCTTTACGTAAGTCAATTGCCGCCTGTGCCCCAGCCGGACCTGCGCCGATCACAGCTACTTTCTTTCCGGTAGATGCTTTGACTTTCACATCCCAAAGTTCTTTATTGTCCGCTTTTTCAGCGACAAATCGTTTCAATCCCGCTACGGAGATCGCCTGACCAAATTCTGTATTTCTCCGGCAATCCACCTCGCAAGGGTGGGCACAAATCCTGCCGAGCGTATTAGGCAGAAATAATTTTTCGCGGATCGTTTCCATCGCTCCTTGATAATTTCCTCCTCCTATTTGAGCAACGTATTTCTTCACATCTGTATGCATTGGACAAGCTGCTACACAGAATGCTTCTTCATGTCCCATACAGTTTTCTGCAATGTTTGAAGCTAAATCTACCACTTCTGTTCTAAATTCCATCCCTCTCACCTCTCAATCACTTTTGTGAAGTAATTCACATTTATCTTTTTAGAAAATAGCAGGAGTTAAACCCCTGCATGATTAAAAACTTCTCCACTAAAATAACCACATAACCACCATCTAAAACCGTTATGGTCGAGGCACTGAGTTTTTAACAATATTCAATAATGAGATTCGTTTTAACTTTTATGCTCACTATTGAACTTGATAAAATACCAATACCTCTATATCTAATTTATCAAATGTTTTTATGTTCTCCAGTGTTAATTTCGAATAGTCTGTGACAAATATGTAGACAAATTTCAACACAGTCTATACCCATCAATTCAGTGTGTTATTACTTTTTATACAGAATATGGATTATTATTTAAACACTTAAATGAATATTCTTTAGATAAATTGTTTGTCTTTTGTTGCTGTATAATAAGAAGTATGACGTTTATTCAGGAGGAAAATCACATGGAGTTATTTGTCATTATGCTTGAACGTCTAGGAATCATTGTGATGGTTGCTTTTGTTATGACTAGAATACCTTTTTTCCGAAGACTGATTGATCATCGTGACGTCACTTTTTCACAACGATTAAGTGTCACTCTTTTATTCGGTTTTTTCGGAATCATTGGTACATATACAGGCGTTGTCGTGTCTACAGGTGAAGCAAGTTATATGATGTGGCTATCCGATTTGGCAGAAGACGAAGCGATAGCCAATGCCCGTGTCATCGGGATCGTTGTTGCAGGCCTCCTCGGGGGTTGGAAAGTAGGGCTGGGCGCAGGACTCATTGCTGGGGGACATCGATATTTATTAGGTGGATTTACTGGTTTGGCTTGTGGAGTGTCTGCGGTTATTGCCGGACTTATCGCAGGCATTGCTCATCGCTACGTGAAAAAAGGAGCGAATATTTCTCTCCCTCTCACATTTTTTATCGGCGCGTTAAGTGAAACGATCCAAATGGGGATTATCCTTCTCGTTGCCAAGCCTTATGAGCAAGCTTTTGCATTAGTGGATCTTATTGGTCTTCCGATGATCATTGCTAATGGTGTAGGCGCTGCTGTTTTCGTACTAATTATTCGAAGTGTCATTAAAGAAGAAGAAAAAATGGCTGCTGTTCAATCTGGACGCGCATTGAGTATTGCTGAACATACGATTAGTCATATGAGACAAGGGTTAACTCCTAATTCTGCAACACAAACGTGTGAGATCCTTTTGCACGAAGTGAATGCCTACGCTGTTTCCATGACGAATCGGTCAACGATTTTAAGTTACCGAGGCGAAGGTGCTAATTATTATTCGGAAGGCGGCGAAATAAAAACGGAGGTAACCAAGCAAGTATTATATACTGGTCAACCATTTATCGGCAGACTAAACGAAAATGATGCGCTTGATAACATTCCTAATGAAATCAATGCGGCTATGATCGTTCCGTTAAAACAAAAAGAGGAAATTGTGGGTACCCTCAAATTTTATTTCAGGTCTGAAAAAGAGATTACTGCTTTGGAAAAAGAATTAATTCACGGTCTCGTCAGACTATTAAGTACCCAGCTCGAGCTAGCAAAAGTAGAAGAATTAAAAAAAATTGCTCGTGAAACTGAAATCAAGGCTTTGCAAGCGCAGGTCAGCCCCCACTTTCTTTTTAATACGATCAATATCATCGTTTCAATGATTCGTACAAATCCAGAAAGGGCACGAAAACTCCTCCTATCCCTTTCTAACTTCTTTCGACAAAACTTGGCTGGAACGCATAAAGCGTGGTCTTCCTTGGGAGAAGAAGTGAAACAAATAAAGTCGTACCTTGAAATCCAACAAGCTCGCTTTTCAGGAGCTCTAGAGGTGAAATGGGAAGTTGAGGAACAGTGGCTTGACTTACAAGTTCCTACATTAACCATGCAACCACTTGTAGAAAATGCGATCAAGCATGGTCGTACATCCAATCTCGAATCTCTCCTGATTACCATTCGTATTCAGGGAGAAAATGATAAAGTACTTGTTTCGATTTCAGATAACGGAAAAGGCATTCTACCCTCTCGGTTAGAGACCTTATTAGAACAGCCAGTTGAGTCAGATAAGGGAGCTGGAATTGGACTGTACAATGTTCACCGTCGGTTATCAGACATGATATCACCTGCTTCAGGGCTTGAAATTCACAGCCAGTCATCTGACGGAACAAGCATCTCATTTCACCTTGAAAGGAGGCGGAAACAATGACGCAAAGACCGATTCGAATTGTGTTAATTGATGATGAGCCATACAGTATTGACGAACTTCGTCACCTCCTATCTACCTATAAAGATTTGGACATCGTCGGGGACGCAGGGTCAGCTGAAGAGGCCCTTGCTAAGATCATTGAGCTAGAGCCCGATGCGGTGTTTCTAGATATTGAAATGGGAGAAAAAAACGGCATTGAACTAGCAACTAGCCTTCAGAAATTAAAGAATGTTCCTTTCGTTGTGTTCGCGACTGCTTACCCAAATTTTGCTGTAGATGCTTTTCGTGTGGATGCTCTAGATTACGTCTTGAAACCATTTGAGGAAGAACAATTACTTGAAACAATTAAGCGACTTCGTCTTGCTTTTTCCAAGCAAATCGATCAGTCTAACAACATTCCCTATTCCGAAGATAAATTAGCAAAACTAGCCGTTCAACACAATGATACGATTCATTACCTATCTCCAGGGAACATCGATTATATTTACAAAGATGGAAGTGTAACGAAAGTAAACAGTGTTGGAAGCGAATACGTAACAAGATACTCCTTAAAAGAAATTGAAGAAAAACTGATTAATTATTCTTTTTTTCGTACTCATAAAGGGTACATCGTTAATTTAAAACAAGTAGAAGAAATGACCCCCTGGTTTAACGGAGCCTATCAACTTAAGTTAAAAAATATACATGAACTGATACCTGTCAGTCGTAATTACGTGAAACGATTACGTGACCGACTAGAACTTTAATGGCCATATATGCATTTCACTACTCCATTCATACATGTTAAACACTATTAGCAACATGATAAGTAAGAAAGCGCTTTAAATGCTGTCCTCAAGCTATAATGAAGTCAACTTATATAATCTATTTTTCGATAGCGGAGGGATAAACATGATCACTTTTTTACTATCTATAGTAATATTAATTGTCGGTTATTTTACGTACGGAAAGTTTGTCGAAAAAGTATTTGGAGTGAAAGACGAACGAATTACTCCAGCCATGAGCCAAGGGGACGGAGTCGATTACGTTCCAATGGGGACAAAACGGAATTCATTGATTCAATT
Source organism: Salipaludibacillus keqinensis (assembly GCF_003226325.1). Taxonomy (GTDB): domain Bacteria; phylum Bacillota; class Bacilli; order Bacillales; family Salisediminibacteriaceae; genus Salipaludibacillus; species Salipaludibacillus keqinensis. The sequence goes on from NZ_PDOD01000006.1 coordinate 109,784, forward strand.
ATTGAATATTGCCGGAGTCGGCCCTATTTTCGGTCCAATTATGGGAGCGCTTTACGGACCGGTTGCCTTTCTTTGGATCGTTTTGGGAGCGATCTTTGCCGGTGCAGTTCACGATTACTTGACCGGGATGATTTCAATTCGTAACCGAGGCGCCCACTTACCTGAGCTTGCAGGTAAATTCCTCGGTAAAGTCATGAAGCATGTAGTTAACGGGTTCTCAGTACTTCTTCTCCTTTTAGTTGGTACCGTTTTCGTTACTGCACCAGCTGCTCTTATTTATAACATGGTTCCGGGATGGGTAACACTGAGCATGGTCATCGGCTTGATTTTCTTGTATTATGTAATCGCTACCATGTTGCCGATAGATAAAATTATCGGACGAGTTTACCCTATTTTTGGAGGATTATTGTTGATAAGTGCTTTAGGGATTGGCGGAAGTCTAGTTATGACTGGCGCACCTATTCCTGAATTGACCCTAACCAATATGCACCCAGAAGGTTTGATGATTTTCCCATTATTATTCTTAACGATCTCTTGTGGAGCTTTGTCTGGTTTCCACGCAACTCAATCACCTATCATTTCTCGGACAACACAGCGGGAAAAGGACGGACGGAAGATTTTCTACGGAATGATGATTACAGAAGCCGTCATTGCAATGATTTGGGCAGCCGCCGCCATGAGTTTGTTCTACGGTACGGATTTAAATGCATTGATCAATGAAGGTGGGCCTGCTGCTGTCGTAAGCGATGTATCCATGATGATGCTAGGTGGCATTGGCGGTACGCTTGCTGTGCTTGGTGTCATTATTCTTCCGATCACTTCTGGAGATACAGCCTTTAGAAGTGCGAGAATGATCATTGCTGATTATTTCAAAATAAAGCAAGTTAAAGTTCGAAATCGTCTTATGATTGCATTCCCGTTATTTATTATTTCTGTCGCCTTAACGCAAATGGACTTTACCATTCTGTGGCGCTACTTCTCTTGGGCGAACCAATCTACAGCTATGATCGCCCTGTGGGTCGGAGCGATGTACTTAGGTTTGCAGAATAAGACTCATTGGATTTCCAGTATTCCTGCCGCATTTATGACAATGGTTACGTTCACATACATTTTGAATGCGCAAATCGGTTTTGGGTTATCCATGCCGGTGTCCTACGCAGGAGCTGCAGTAGGAACAGTCATTGTCATTATTCTTTTCGCAAAGAAATTAAAACATGAACGATCTACCAATCAAATCGAAGTAGATGCTCAAGTGGACAAAGTCGCCTAAAAGATCTGGAATACTATCAATTAAACAAGTGATCATGTGAAAACGATGGCTCAACGGAGAGGATGTCTTAAGCTACCCCTTTAAAGACATCCTCTCTTTTTGTCGTTTCACGTGAAACTTTGTCTTAATCTAGTTGAAAATAATAGTGTTGATGTAAGCTGCAATTTGGGTTCCACTTAGCGCGACAGCATGGACAGTGGCTTTCTACCTGCAAGTACTCTTTGATTGTAATCTCCTCTCCACAGGCACCACAGAGGATGGCTTTTTCACCAAATTCATGTTCTTCCCAACGCGTGACTGGGTGCTCAGCGGTTTCTTCATGGCAACGGATACAAGGATAGTAAGTGTTGCAGCAATTGAATTTGATGGCAATACGGTCCTTCTCAGATTGATAATGTTCGCACCTGGTTTCACTATCAATAGGCTTTCCTCGAACTTCTATGTTGTGAATTTTCATAATCGAATGTCCTCCAATCGTTTCTTATTTAAATCCTATTTCATTTTTTTGGCTTTCCCTCACATTAATGGTATACTTTTTTAATCTAATTTCATCATACGGGAGGACAACAAAGCATGAAAGAAAAACCATGTAAACATTCTAAAGTGATTAAAACAGGCCGTGTTTTCCCGCAAGATACAAATAATCACAACACCCTTTTCGGTGGAAAATTAATGAGAGACATTGATGATGTAGCGTCTATCTCTGCGGCTCGACATTGTCGTACCGAATGTGTCACAGCCTCTACAGATTCTGTAGATTTCCTTCATGCTATCCGCCAGACCGATTCGGTTTGTCTTGAATCTCACGTTACGTGGACCGGAACGAGCTCTATGGAAGTATTCGTAAAGGTTATTGCCGAAGATTTGCTCACCGCAGATCGACGTGTGGCTGCTACAAGCTTTTTAACATTTGTAGCTTTGGACGAGAATGGAAAACCGACAAACGTACCTAAAGCTATCCCAGAATCTGAAGAAGAAATTTACTTAAATGAAACTGCGCCGGAGAGATCTAAAGTTCGTAAAGAAGGCCGTAAACAAAGCAAAAAGCTAGCCAAAATCCTCACTGAGTTAAAACCGTGGGAAAACTGTTAAATGATCACGTTATTCATTACCAAAAAACGTGCGCCCTAATAAAATAGGACGCACGTTTTTATTCATATGAACGCGCGTTATTCACCGTTATCCCCACCATCTAAATTTCCATCAATCTCAACGTTGATCGTGTTGTCGTTTCCACCACCCCCGCCGTCTCCACCAGGAAACATTGGAATGAGATAGTTCACGATAAAGAACAAAATGATAAGAGTAATAATCGTAATAAATGCATATTTAATAAATGTCGCTCCGACTCTGCCGGGCTCTTCTTTCTTTTCGACTTTTTCCTCGCGCTTATAATCGTCACTCACAAGTAAACACTCCTTTTTATTTTCTTAATAAAACCATTCCCCGTAAAACATAAATCAAACATTCTGTAGGAGGAAAGAATGCGAATGGTTGAAACACCTTTTGTTCTTTGCTCTCTTCTCCACTCTTTGGTTCGACAGCTCTCATTACCTATCACCTATAACAAGAAAATCGTATGCCTATTGAAAACTGAGACAGTAAAGATTGCAAAATTCGTCAGTGCAACTACTCCTACTAACTTCTCTGTTATCCACAACTCAAAAATCTATAGTTAAACAAATGAAAAAAGACCGGGAACATGTCCCGGTCTCTATGAATAACTTAAATAACCACGCCACCGTCAACGGCTAGAATTTCTCCTGTAATAAAGCGCGCTTCATCTGATGCTAAGAAAAGATATGCATTAGCAATATCATCGGGATAAGCTAAATCTTTAATTACTGATTTATCTTTCATCATCTCAAGTACTTTTTCTGGTATTTTTTCGGTCATCGGCGTAAGTACGAACCCTGGTGCCACAGCATTGACTCGGATGTTAAATCGGCCCAACTCTTTCGCCCATGTCTTTGTCATCCCGTTCACGCCCCACTTCGTAGCTGCGTAATTCGTCTGACCGAAGTTTCCATACGTACCCACGACAGACGAAGCGTTTAGAATGACGCCTCCTTCTTGTTCTTTCATTTCAGCTGCTGCTGCCTGAGATACATTGAACACACCTTTTAAGTTTACGTCAATCACGCGGTCCCATTGCTCCTCTTCCATCTTTAACAACTGAGCATCCGCTGTAATTCCTGCATTATTTACGACGATATCGACTCGGCCAAAGGCTTCTTTTGCAGAGCTAATTAAATTGCTGACAGCTTCACGATCGGTGACGTTTACCGCTTGTGCCAGCGCCTTTCCACCTGCTGTTTCAATTTCTGTTGCTACTTGATTGATCTCTGCGTCATTTAAATCAGCCACAACCACGTTGGCTCCTTCTTGAGCAAATTTCAATGCCGTAGCTTTACCAATTCCTCTTCCTCCACCTGTTACAATCGCTGTTTTTCCTTGTAATCTCATAGTATATTCTCTCCTTTAAAATTATGAATCAATGTAATTCAATACACTTTGTTCTTCTTTACCTTTTTTTATAAAAGACCGATCATGGATACTAAAATAGCCACAACTACTGAAAATACTGGAATTAACGCTGCAACAATAAAGATATCTTTATAACAATCTTTATGAGTCATCCCCGTAATGGCTAAGAGCGTTAGAACGGCTCCATTATGAGGAAGAACGTCCAATCCACCTGACGCAATGGAAGCGACCCGGTGAAATGCTTCGGGAGCAATGCCTGTGTTCATAGCAATTTCATAGTATTGCGCTCCTAGCGCTTCGAGAGTAATTCCCATACCACCGGAAGCAGACCCTGTTGCCCCAGCAAGCACATTGATCGCAGCTGCCTGTGAAAACAAGGGATTTCCTGGGATGCTCATGACCAGTTCTGTTAATCGTTCAAATCCAGGTACTGCCTGAACAACTGAACCAAAACCTACTGCAGCACTCGTGTTAACTATAGCTACAACTGAACCACTGGCTCCACCGTTGATTGCTTTTGTGAAATTCTTGAACTTTGGAATGTTTAGCAGCATAATCGACACGACCCCTGTCAATAATGCAACAACAATATCCCAATTCAAAATATTTAGCGTGAAAACTACGAGAACAAGTGGTAAAAATGACAATGCTACATTCGGAATTTTTCCGTCTTTGTCTTCAGCTAACAATTTCTTATCTTTCGGTTCCGTATACACTTCACCTGCTGCAGCTAATTGTTTTTCGCGCCAGCGAAGGTAAAAATACCCTCCAAAAGCCATGACAATGGCGGCTGAAATCCCCATGACTGGAGCTGCCATTGCATTCGTTCCATAGTATTGTGTCGGAATTAAGTTTTGAATTTGCGGCGTTCCAGGAATTGCCGTCATTGTAAATGTGAAAGCACCTAACGCAACCGTTGGTGGGATCAGTCGACGAGAAATATTCGCCTCTCTAAAAAGTGCTAATGCTAAAGGGTATACAGCAAATACAACTACAAACAAACTTACCCCACCATATGTTAACACTGCCGCTGAAACAAGTACTCCTAAGATGGCTCGTTGCGTGCCAATCACTTTCGTTATCGCTACAGCAACAGATTTTGCCATCCCTGTATCTTCCATCAGTTTGCCGAAAATCGCCCCTAGCATAAATACCGGAAACCATGTTTGCGCAAATCCGACGAACCCTGACATATACGTATTCGTGTAAGCGTCGAGAAGATCGAGTCCTCCAGTCAACGCTACGACCCCTGCTGCAATCGGAGCTACCCAGATAATTGACCAGCCCATGTACGCTAAGCCCATAATTAAAATTAACCCTAATAAAATTCCAAACAATGGTGTTTCCCCCTTAATAGTTAAAATGAGTTCAAAAATTACTTCCTTAAAACTGCGGATGAAGCTTCACAATTTAACCCCATTTTCTCATCTTTAAAGATACTTAAATCCATCAGTTTTAACTCATCTGAAATGACTGGTTTAAAGTCCATGTGAGCAAGAATATCCTGCTCCAAATCAATACCCGGTGCGATTTCTGTCAGGACTAATCCCTTAGGACCTAACTCAAAAACTGCTCGTTCTGTAATGTACATAATTGGACGGTTTAATTCGGCAGCAAACGGGCCGCTGAATGTAATTTGTTGGACAGCTTTAACAAACTTTTTCATTTTCCCTTCTTGAACGATGGACAACTTATCGTCTTGAATGTCCACTTTCAATCCTCCAGCCGTAAAGGTTCCACAGAAAACGACCTTTTTAGCGTTTTGCGTTATATTAATAAACCCGCCTGCACCCGTTACTTTCGTTCCAAACTTACTTACGTTCACATTGCCTTCTTCATCTAATTGGGCCAAACCAAGGAAAGCAAGGTCTAATCCGCCACCGTCGTAAAAATCGAATTGATAAGGCTGATCTATGATCGAGTCAGGATTCGTTGATGCGCCAAAACTTAATCCACCTGCAGGAATTCCGCCAATAGGTCCTGATTCTAGAGTTAATCGCATGTTACTGATCACACCTTCTTCACTAGCGACCGAGGCAACTCCCTCCGGAACACCAATTCCAAGATTAGTGATTGCATTTGGAATTAATTCCATCGCTGAACGACGAGCAATAATCTTTCTTTCGTTCAGTGGAAGAGGTTTTAGTTTGTCTAAAGACACTTTGACCTCACCTGAATACGTTGGGTTATATTGCTCTGCAAAGGTCTGCATATGATTCTCTTGCTTTGCTTCCACTACTGCATCCACAAGGATTCCCGGAATTTTCACCATCCTTGGATCCAATGTGCCGTTTTCTACAACTTTTTCCACTTGCATAAGGACAATTCCGCCACTGTTTTTTGCTGCTTGAGCCATGGAAAGGACTTCAAGACTAGCAACCTCTTTTTCCATCGTCGCATTCCCAAATTCATCGGCATACGTCGCTCGAATGATGGCTACGTGAATGGGAAAGGAATGATAGAATAAATACTCTTTGTCATTGAAAGTCATTAACTCAACCATGTCATTCTTTGTGAACTCATTGATCTTTCCCCCATCGTTACGAGGATCTACAAAGGTTCTAAGTCCAACATGTGAAATCGTCCCTGGTTTTCCTGCGGCAATATCCCTAAACATATGAGTAATAACCCCTTGTGGAAGATTGTAAGCTTCAATTTTGTTATCAATAGCTAGTTTCTGAAGTTTCGGTGCCAGCCCCCAGTGTCCGCCGATAACTTTGGACACGAGGCCTTCGTAACCGAGATGGTTTAAACCCCGGTCTTTTCCATCGCCTTGGCCCGCAGCGTAAACGAGTGATAGATTCTTTGGTGCGCCTTCCTCTAAATAACGTTCTTCTAGTGCCTGCGTAAGCTCCTCTGGATGACCGTTTCCAACGAATCCACCTGTCGCAACCATGGCACCGCTTTCAATTTGACTAACGGCTTCTTTTGCTGTCATCACTTTACTCATGTTCATCAACCTCCATATCCTTTTCTCATAAATGTTGTACTGAAATATACTGCAAGATCGATGCCAACTTTTTTTAGAATACGAAAGAAAAATAAGTGAACAGATCAAGTCCTACAAGTTAAGTGAATGAATGCGCTTACGCGAATCGTTCATGAAAGTGTCACATTTTCCGAACGATAAATAAAGCGCTTACAACAAGTTGTTAGTTAAAACTTACACTATATTGCATAGAGTAAAAGTATGTTCGTATAAGTTTACACATTTATGGTTTTTGCACTGTCTACATGTGAGTGTAGTTATAAAATCGGTATTTTTATATGAGCTAAATGTCGTTGATGATCATTGTAGCTCGTGCATAAATGTCGCTAATCTCTCATGAGAGGTGACGTCAAACGTGACTTAAAAATGCTGGCGGGCTTGGCCCATCCAGCATTCCTGTCATTCGTATTTGGCTATTTTTTCGTAGAGGGCGGTTCGGCTTATACCAAGTAATTTAGCCGCCTTAGATTTGTTTCCTTTTGTATATTTTATTGTGTCGTGGAGAGCTTTCTCTTCTGCTTCTCTTATATATTCATCTAAAGTTTTTGGTTTCACTTCGGACTTTACACCTGTAATCTTTTCTGGGAGATGAGTCATCTGAATCGTTTGATACGAATCGACTACATTGACGGTTCGTTCTATTACGTTCTCAAGCTCTCGCGTATTTCCTGGCCAATCGTATTGTAATAAGCTAGTCATGGCTTGACGGTCAATGGAATGTACTTCTTTGCTAAGACGAGCAGAAAGCTTTTTCAAAAAATGGGGTACAAGGATGTCAATGTCTTCTGGTCTAGATCTTAAAGAAGGAATTTGAATCGAAAACACATTCAAACGATAAAATAAATCCAATCGGAAATCTCCCTCTGCAATCATCTCTTCCAAATTCCGATTCGTTGCCGCGACGACACGAATATCAAGCGGTTTAGCAACGGTCGCTCCCACTTTCTCCACTTCTCTCTCCTGCAAAACGCGAAGAAGCTTGACCTGCATATGGATAGGTAGTTCACCGATCTCATCTAAAAAGATCGTTCCTCCGTCTGCCGCTTCAAATTTTCCTTTTTTTCCGCCTCGCTTCGCTCCCGTAAACGACCCTTCAACATATCCAAATAATTCTGATTCAATGAGATCACTTGGGATCGCTGCACAATTGACTTTCACAAATGCGCCTGGTGATCTTGTGCTGGCGTTGTGAATAGCATGGGCAAATAATTCTTTTCCCGTTCCGCTCTCTCCTAGTAAAAGTACGTTTGATTCAGTTGAGGCAGCTTTTAACGCGAGATTTTTCGCTTTGGTCCAAGGCTGGCTCTTACCAATTAATTGATTGAACTGATATTTTGCACGGTTTGTTTCTTGCCATTCTCCACGATACGTACTCAGCTCTTTTTCCAACTTTTCCATTCTTTTTTTCAATGCTTTAAATCCACCTAAATTTTTGAACAGAACTTTTCCTACTGCGCCTTCTAACTTTCCATCCTTATATATAGGCAGACGGGTAGCTACCATATAGTCTCCTTTGATTGGTTGAATATCCGCAATTTCCGGTTTGCCAGTCTTCGCAACAATGTGCATACGCGTATGCTCAATCACATCTGTAACGTGCTTACCCACTACATCGTTTATGCTCACTTCAAGAAAATCCGCATAATCTTGGCTAAGCATCGTAATGATTCCATCTTTATCGACCATTATGATTCCGTCATGAGCCAGTTCGATGACCGTTTTCATTTTCTCCGCTTTTTCTTTCCATTCTTCTTGTTCGACAGGAAATGAAGTTGGCTCAGCTACATTGATCCGAAGAGCTACATACGTCTTTGTCTCTTTTGAAAATCGAATTGTTTGCTTTTTAACCCTAAATTTCTTTTGATTAACAAAAATAGAGTAGTTGCCCTCATCCTTTGCATCATTTAAAATTTTCTTGACCGTATCCTGATTGAACAGCTCATAACGCTGCGTCTCCGACATAAGATTTGATCCATCTTTCTCAAATAAATCGGCAGCCCGTCTGTTCCTATAGACAACCATTTCGTTGGCATCTATAAGAAACAGGGCGTCTCTTTCTGCATTCAACAGAGATTGGTACACCTCGATTGTTTCGTTTCGCTCTGTTTCTAACGCAAACAGCCAGTCATCAGGATAAAGCATCCCCGTTAACTGCTGTTCATCATTCACTACAGGTAAGGACGATGGATTCCACGTTATTTTTTGCAACGGGACTTCTTTTTCATGGACTGTTGTCACTTGACGCTCCATGATGTCGGCTATTTTTGTTTGTGGGGAGAGCCCTTTCATCATCGCTGTCATGAGCGAGTCATTTGACAGACTTCCGATGACTCTACGATCTCCATTTAATACAGGGGCCGCATATCCCTGCATGTGGTACATTTTCGCTGCCGCTTCTTGAATACTTTCGTTATGGTCTAAAATAACAGGAGCTGTTCTCATTGCTTGTTTTGCCGGGACGTGTTGGTTCATTCTAATAACCTCCTCTCAGAAGATGTTTTATATATATTTGTATTATTTCCACCGATGGATTCACCGTTTTATGGTCCTCAGATTGGTGTGTGCACTTGATGTTAACTTACCACTTCGATAGTTAAACGCTTGTACTATGTAATCAATGTAAGTATAGCAAAGAGGAAGCCCTCAAGGTAGCTTCCTCTTTGAAATGCAATATTGAATTTATCTCGTTACAATCAAGGATGTTCCTTGTCCCCCACCAATGCATAGAGTAGCTAGTCCCCGCTTCGCATCACGCCGCTTCATTTCGTGAAGAAGAGTGACGAGAATACGGGTACCAGAGGCACCAATGGGATGACCAAGGGCAATCGCACCTCCATTAACATTCACTTTTTCTCTCGGCATATTCAAATCTTTTGCTACAGAAAGAGCTTGGGCAGCAAAGGCTTCGTTCGCTTCAATAAGATCTATATCCTCTATCGTTAGCTCTGCACGACTTAAGGCTTGTTTCGTTGCAGGAACAGGTCCATAACCCATGATTTGAGGATCTAATGCCGCATTTCCATACGAAGTAATCGTTGCCAGTGGTGTTAACCCTAGCTCGTCTGCCTTCTCTTTTGCCATTACTATGACCATGGCTGCTCCATCATTAATGCCTGATGCATTACCTGCAGTCACCGTCCCACCTTTTTTAAAGGCTGGACGAAGCTTGCCAAGCTTATCAATCGTCATACCGTGCTTCGGAAATTCATCGTCCTTAACGACTATCGGATCTCCTTTACGCTGAGGAATCTCTACCGGGACAATTTCTTCATCAAAACGCCCTTCTTTTTGAGCTGCTTCAGCCAGGCGTTGGCTTTCCAATGCGAACTGATCCTGCGATTCTCGATTAATTTCCCACTGCTCAGAGATATTTTCTGCAGTGATCCCCATATGAATGTCTGTAAAAGCGTCCATTAATCCGTCTTTCAAGAGTGTGTCTACCATCTTCCCATCGCCCATGCGCTGTCCCCACCGTGCGTTTGGCAATACGTATGGAGCATTGCTCATGCTTTCCGTTCCACCGGCAAGAATCACGTCTGCATCACCTAGGGAAATAAACTGTGCGGCCATGCTTACTGTTCTAAGACCAGAACCGCATAACTTGTTAATCGTGGTCGCTGGGACAGTATTGGGCACACCTGATTCGATCGCCACTTGTCTTGCTACGTTCTGGCCTAAACCTGCAGACAAAATATTTCCAATAAGCACATCGTTGATTACAGCGGGATCAATCCTTGCCCTCTCAATCGCTTCTTTCGCCGCGATCGCACCTAATTCCACAGCTGATTTCGATGCTAGTCCTCCCCCGAAATTACCGATCGCTGTTCTTGCTGCACTGACAATCACTACTTCTCTCATTGTCCATTCCTCCTATAATTATCATTCACGTCTATTCAGTTTAAATCTAATGCAATATTCGTGCCAAACATTTATGAAGCGTAATCCAAAATTGTAAGTTCTACTTTACATTTATGAATGAATACCATCCCTTTTGATCGGTTTTGACATAATCCAAGTCTTAGTAAAATATGTTGTTTTGTAAGCAATGATTTATAAAGGGGGAGTCTCTTCACCTATGACTATTTTGAAGGACCATTCTTTCACTACTTCCGTGTTCAGTATACCAATTCTCTTTGAGCCCATCAGTCGGAGATTAAAAATTTATTCACTACCTGAGAATCACTTAATTGACCGATTTATTGAAGTTGTAAAAAAGCTAGCCATCGAGAAAAAATGCGATAAGGTAATTTTCTATGTGACATTATCTCAACAACCAATAATCAACGCATATGCTGATCGGTATGAAGGAATGATCGAAGCATTCTTTAATGGAGAAGACGCTCATATCTTCGCCTTATTTCTTGACACAGATCGAGATCAAACCTCTCTAACCCAACTAGAGAAAAATGTATTTCGTTTAGTTCACAGAAAAAAAGGTCAAGGCCCATCTCACCGGTTCCAACTGCCGCCTGGTTACTTCATGAGATGGGGAAGAAAAGATGATGTTTATCAAATGGCTACACTTTACGAAACGGTTTTCGCCTCTTATCCTACTCCGATGAATGAACCTGATTTCATTACTAAAATGATGGATGACGATGTTTATTTTTTAGTGGTAGAACACAAACGAAAAATAGTTAGCGCTTGTTCAGCTGATCTCATGAAAAAATTTAGCGCAGCAGAGCTCTCTGACTGTGCCACCTATCGGGAACACCGTAGTAAGCAGCTACTCTCCTATCAAGTGGCGCACTTAATTCCACGGCTAAAGAAAATCGGCGTAAAAACACTTTTCTCCTATTCACGATCCATCTCTGCAGGAATGAATTTAGTCAACGCTAAACACGGCTTTCATTTCGGGGGACGGATGATTAAAAATAGTAACATTTGCGGAAGACTGGAGAATATGAATATTTGGTATAAAGCTCTTTAAGAAAGGCGATAAACATTGTTTTCAAAGAATGAAAGCGCTCCTTCTTTCATTCTTTTTTCTTTTTACTCTTTTCCGACCGAAGGAATATTTTCTTCTCTTTTTGAAAATCATGAGAGGTGTGAGTTGGATAGGGAAACTATATCCAATTTAGCAGATTATCAGTGATTTAAGAAGGGGAGGACAAGCATGCCGTTGAATGACCTAGCACAAGATCTATCATTTAAAATGAACGACCAGCAAGACCGAAAGTATTTGCAGTCGCAAACAACTGGACCTAAGAAGCTCGAGCATAAAAAAAGAAACCGCGAAAAGAAAATCGCTCTTATCGGCTGGAGTATTCCATCTATTGAAGCTTTGGATCGAATGGGGCGCAAGTATTTAGTCGTCAGCCTTCCAGAGTTTGGAGAATACGCATCGAAACATAACATTCCATTTTTTGAATGGGAATTTGACCGTAACCTTAGCTATGAAGATATTTATGAACAATCTCAAGAATTATTTAAGAAATTAACGGAACTGGACGTGGATCATGCGGTTCCCATTTTTGAAGAAACGGTCGAGTGGGCTGGTGCACTGAACTCTCATTTCCGAAATGATCGCAGACTGTTTGACCATTCCATTCTTTTCAGAGACAAGGCAATGATGAAACGTCGAGCTCATATAGGAGGACTGAGAGTTGGCGTGTTTGAAGAGGGCCAATCAAAAGAAGATGTGCGCCGCTTCTTCCGCCAAGTTAATCAATCTCTTTTGAGGCATCATCAAGAAGACCCCGATCCTATTCATGTAAAGGCCTTTAATAAAGCTGGTGCTGCAGGACATCGAATCATCCGATCTGAAACCGACATTGACCAAAAATTATCAGATCAGAATTTTCCTTGTTTGATGGAAAGTCACTTGGAAGGCGTCGAAATTTCTTGTGAAGCATTTGTACAAGGAGGGAAAGTTCAATTTCTGAATATTACTGAGTATGTTGTATTTGGATACTCTATGATGGTTCCCCCCTCCCCAGAAATTGAAGCGCTTCGTCCAGCTGTTCGGGAAGAAGTTCAAAAGATCGTTGACGTTTTCGATATTGATCACGGAATTATTCATCCGGAATTTTTTATTGCTAACGATGGAACGTTGTATTTCGGAGAAGTAGCATACCGAATTCCCGGCGGACATATTTTCGATTTGATGAAAAAGACATATGGATTTAATCCTTACGAGGCTCATATTCTTTGCTGTGACCCGAACACCACTGAAGAAGAACTAGACGGAGTGTTTCCTGAAGAGAACGACTTCACTGGTCATGCTGGAAGTTTTCTCGTGTACCCTAAATCACCCTATATTGGAGGCGTGAATGTCCCTCCCGATTTAGAAGATCATCCAAGCTTTGAAAAGCATACCTTATTCAAGCCAGGGGTCAGTAAAATTCAAGAACAAGAAGGGTATGGAAACCACCTTGGTACCGTGTTCTTTTATAACGAACTTAGTGATCATGTGAAACAGCCATTAACCGATTACGTGGATCATGATTTTTTTATGTAGAATTGCGAGAACTGGCACGTGAACCCTCGAGCCTTTCATGGCATCCCCTATTTTTAGAAAGGAGTGTCGTACGTGACAACAGAAGAAGAGACGAATCATACTGAAATAGATGCGACGAAAACAGAAGCATTTAAACAAGCTTTTATTACGATGGAAGAGGCGTTTCCCTACGCCAAAAAAATGTATCAACCTGATGTATTGCAAGCCTCTGCCAAACTAATGGAAGAACCAGAGGGGATGAAATTCCTATACCAATACGCAGGAAGATTTGACGCAGCTGGAGTTTTTGAAGGTGGTCCATGGGCAGAGCCGGCGAAGCTTGAACCCCGTCTCGTCTCAGGGTCGTTAATGGCCACTGGGATGACCGCCATTGTTGAGATCCTCAGTGAACTCCGCATGGTTTCTATTGCCAAAGGAGATCATGAAAACGAAACGGTAAGCAAAGAGATGGCAAAAGAGTTTCTTGATTCGGTCATGGCATTAAATGTAGATATTCTTTTTCCAGAAGAAACGGAAGCCGCCCGAATCGAAGGAAAAGAAAAAGAGAAAAACCGTGCAGAAAAACTGTTTCAATTTTTGGCAGACGAACTTTCTCTCACTTCTATCTCGGGGACGCTCATCGAAGAAATTGATGAGTTAGTAGCTCAACGCCCAATTATGGTTAATCGAATCGCTTCAATGATTCAAGACGCGCAACAATTGTTGGAAAATCCTATCGATGCCCAAGATAAAAAAGCGATTAAACGCTACGTTCAGGCTATTTCAGGCCCTTCTAAATTGTGTAAAGAAGCCAATGAACCGTGCGACTACCGGAAACGCCTGAAAGAAGCGACGGAAAAAGAGTTAAAAGAAGAAGCACGGACGTTTGCTAAATCAATGCACGCGACCGGACTTGTATGCGATCACCACGCCATTTTAGTACGCTATTTAAATCGAGAGAAAAGTGAATTACTTGCGATGGCTCTTGGCTTAAGTAAAAAAGGAGTCGCCAATCTGGAAGAGCATATCTCAACCGTCAGCGACTTGATAAAAGTTGCGATTCATCCGCCAATGCGACAGTCGGTATACGGGCTTGCTCTGTTGCTCGAACGAGGTATTCTCTCAACAAACCCGGTTATCCCAGGACTTAGACGTTTAATTGAACTGGATTTACAACCGGAAATTCGAAGGTTGCTCCTAAGCTCCATTAATAAAGACGAAGGGATTACCGCTAACGACATTCTCGTTTCTGGTGTGATTAGTGTTTTAGGACAACCTCTCGGAATCGGTCAAGGAATGAACCCCACTTGCCAGACTGCACGGGGGATCAGCTTATGGTCTCTTCACGCTCCTGGATATTTATTGGAACTTATTCCTCGTGCTGTAAGAGATGGAGATATCGATATCATGTTTGAAGGACAGGCCATTCACTCGAAAAACTTGAGGGAAGGATTAGTCGATGATCTTCATGAAGAACTAGATCCAGTATCATTGGTGCTTGTCCCTCATCTGGACCGAATATATGGTGAATTGGTCCGACGATCTGAATTTCGGGGCGAAGACGTGCATAAATGGGTCAATCCTGCTTTCTACGGGAACTGGGTCAACAAAGGCTTCAGTTCAGCTATCGATGCCATGACCGGTTCTATAGCCGATTTCTCAGGGTTTGTTCGACTGTTTTATTCCACACACCACCCTGAATTTAATGAAGGACACGAATTAATCTATCCAAACCCAGTTGGAATCTTTATTACCAATACGTTCGGCGAAATGCTTGGGCTACATGCCGTTTCTATTCAACGAATCGCAAAAGATCCTGATGGTGAATACCGGATCTACTTTTACAATCCCAATAATGACAGCTCGCAAGTGTGGGGACAAGGCATCACCCCTACAGTGACAGGACACGGAGAAATTCCTGGTGAATCCTCACTTCCCTTTCACGAATTCGCCGCTCGTCTTTACGCTTTTCACTACAACCCTTATGAACAAGGAGACGCCTATGCAGTTGAAAAGGAAATGGTCCAAAAGGTAGAACAACTGGCTAGAGAAAGTTGGGGGGAGAAATATACTTGGGTTGATTTGTAAAAAAACAAAGAGAGGCTGTCTTAAAAAGATAGCCTTTCTTTTCTTATTTTTTCCGACACAGTGCCACCTAAAGAAAAAGTGACCGCATGCATTTCACTAAGAAATGCTTTATATAAATGAAGAGATAAATTAAGCAGAGTCCGTTTAGAAAAATCATCTGTCTTCCTTTATAATGGAAAGAAACAATAGAATGGACGGAGGGGATTTAAATGTGCGGGCGCTTCACATTAACTACAGCTGATGAATTAGAGGAACGTTTTGGAATTATCAGTGCGTATTTACCGGAACAAATAGAAACTTCATTTAATATCGCACCTAGTCAGCCTGTTCTGTCAGTCATTCATGATGGAAAGAACAAGCGGATGGGTCACCTTCGCTGGGGACTGATCCCCCGCTGGGCAAAAGATGAAAAAATCGGCCACAAACTCATGAATGCACGCGCTGAGACTCTAGCTGAAAAACCGAGTTTTAAAAAGCCTTTTCAAACTCAACGATGCTTGATCATTGCTGATGGTTTTTATGAGTGGAAAAAACGTGACGGCGGTAAGGGTAAGCAACCTTACAGGATCCATCTAAAAGATGAAAAGTACTTTGCTTTTGCTGGGCTGTGGGAGAAATGGACTCCTCCAACTGGAGAAGCTGTTTTCTCATGCACGATCATTACCACAGAAGCAAACGAGCTCATGAATGAGATTCACCACCGAATGCCAGTCATAATAAATCCAAAGGACGAAGTTGCATGGCTTGATCCAATGCAGTCTAACACAAATGAATTACAGCATCTTCTAAGACCTTACCCAGCAGGCGACATGCAAGCTTACCCTGTTTCATCTGCTGTCAGTTCACCTAAAAATAACGACCCTGAACTAATTAAGCCTATTTCAATCTAACACGTTATCTCCATAAACATCGCTATTACAGGTTTATGAATAAAAAAGATACCGAGCTTAATTCGGTATCTTTCATCCAACTATTGTCCTGCAGGGGTTTTTTTCAGAAATTCTAACGCCTCTTCTTGGCTTGAGAAATGAAATTCTTTGGAATGATTCGATTCTTTTGCTGTTCTCTTTAACTGCATTTTGGCAATACTTCCACTAACGACTACCGCCGCACGCTGCATTCCCATCTCCAACAACCATGCTTGATGCTTCACGATCTCTTTTTGTGTCTCTGGAAACAGCACCGTTACTTCTTTCATATCTACAAGAACGTCAAATCCCTTTGATCAAAATTGTTTCATCAACGCTGAGAATTGTTCATTTGCCGCCTGAACATCCTCTGGCGATACCTTCCCAATCCAGCTCAACCCGATAATTTGTTTGTTTTTGTCAATCATTTTCACTGTTTGCATGTGAATCTCTCCTTGTCCCATTGAAATTATTTAAGTTTTGTATATAGTATGTATAACCATTATCAATATAATTGAAACCTTTTACTCAATACTTTTGATCTATTTTATTTTCATAATTATAAATAAAGTATTTGTAATATTCAAATAATACAAGTCGTTTTTGTTCGTTATATGATATAATAAACTCGAAGTACCATATTTATATGATAAGAAAGGAGGACACAGCATGGACCATGAAAAACCTGCCATGACGCCAGGTAAAGCTTCCACTGGTCTAGACGAAAATTTAGGAGGATTACTCGCTTATTTATTAGGTTTTGTTACAGGTATTATTTTTGTCATTATTGAAAAAGAAAATCAATTTATTCGATTCCACGCTCTTCAGTCCATTTTCCTGTTTGGTGGATTATTCGTCTTGAATTTCGTTGTAGGGATGATTCCAATTTTCGGATGGATTATCAGTCTGTTGCTCGCCCCACTTACCTTCATTCTCTGGATTGTTGCCATGTACAAAGCTTATAAAGGTGAACGAACCAAATTCCCCATCGTCGGTGATTTAGCAGAAAATCAATTAAAGAAGTCGTAAATTTAATGAAGAAGTGGCTAACTTAAAGGCGCCACTTCTTTTTTAGTTTAGCTGTAACTATTCACAGACAAATCTTCCTTTAACTTCTTTTCTTTTTAAGTAGAGAGATTGTATTTCAGCCATACTCATAAACCTGATGACGAAGAAAAAAGACTCACTCTAATTTCAAACATTAGAGTGAATCTCCTTCACTTGCTTATAAATTTCTTCTATTGACGCATGATCATCTGGCGAATGGTCTACGTGCTTCCAAACAACGCGGCCCTTTGCATCAAACAACCATGTGCCGCCTTGAATATAAACGTCTTGGGTTTTCATAGATTTCTTTACAAAGGATTTTTGTTTTGCTTCTTTCGGTAGGAAATTCTTTATTTTCCCTGTGGCAAACCCTATCGCTACCATAGATAACATCTTCAATTTCGGCATCGTCTCATGACCCATTCCTCGGTACGCATGTCGCCTAGGATCACCGTAGATCGGAAAAGGATACGGTCCAAATGAATTAAGAAACTGCTGGATGAACGATCCTTTTGATGGAGCGATGACGATTAATTTGACTCCTTCTTGTTCAATACTATCCGCATGCTCACGCAACTGCGCAAGAAATTCTCTACAAATCGGTCAACCGAGATGACGAGCAAACACAACTAAAGAGGGTTGACCTTTGATTACTTCTTGTAACGTCACCTCTCCTCCCTGAGGATTTTGTAACATATAATCTAGTTTCAAAACACTCACTCCTTGTTCCATTAAGTTATAGGTCTCCTCTTCCCTTTTTTGCATCTACTTGAAACAAAAAAGTTCCATCATCTTACAAACAAGCAAATATGATTGTTGTAAAAATTTCTGTACGGTGAAGTTCGTCAAGGTGTAAGATGTGTATATAAGTTTCAAATATGATGAAGGAAAATGATTTCCTATTCTCATTCCGATGATGAGGAAGGTTTTTTACTGCTGAGGGAACACAGTAAGTAAGTCAAAGCTAATTTAACCTTCTTGATATATACATAAACGAAAACAAGCAGGGAGGGGACGTGTTATCGCTTCTTTTATCATTGTGATGTTTTTTTTGATCATTCAAGTGTTCGCTAATCATATCATTCGAAGTTCATCACTTGGAAAAATTAAATGGATGTCACTTGCAGGTGGCATTGCCGTCTCCTATATTTTCGTTTACATACTCCCTTCTTTACATCACGAACAAGATGACTTTGGAGATACTGCTTTGGAGCTGGCGATGGAATCTGAGCTATATTTTTTTGGCCTTATTGGTATCGTTGTGTTTTATACTCTTAGTAAATTAGCAGAAAGGCATAGATACCGAAGTGGGGCTACGATAGAAGATTCTTTCTTTTTCATCCAAACATCTTTGTTTTTCATTTACAATATGTTGATTTCCTACATCATGTTTGCTGCGGACCAAACAACAGAACAGGTGATTTTTTATGGCGTGGCAGTTGGTCTTCACTTCATGGCTGTCGCGCACGATATGTACCGCGAAAATAATAAAAAATATAGGAAATATGGGAGGTTCATGCTTGCAGGTGGTATCTTGTGCGGATGGCTTATTGCTGAGTTCACCCCACACTCCTCAATTGCTCTGTCCATTGTCTTCGCTTTTATTTCGGGCGCAATTATGTTCAATGTTATTAAACATGAGCTGCCGTCGGAAGGATCCGCGCATCTGCCTACGTTTATAATATCGGCTTTCACTTATTCGACGGTTACTCTACTGTTAAAACTGTTTTTTGATTGGTAGTCTCTTAAGAAGAGCCTATAACGAAAAAAATAGTGGGTTAGGCTAACGCCTTACCCACTATTTCTTTGATCTAGTAGTATTTGTTTAATTTCTTGGACATCTTTCCTTAGCTCCTCGTTCTCTTTGTGCAGCCGATCCATTTGTTCTTGATGAGCAAGCTCATCATCATGGCCAAGGTAATCTAAAATAACCGCAACGACTAAGTTCAAGATCACGAGGGCGCCGATGACAATAAAAGAAACAAAATACACCCAAGCTCCCGGTATTTCAGCAATAATCGGCCTTGCAACCTGACTCGCCCATGATTCAAACGTCACAACCTGCATCAATGTAAACAAAGACATATGGAAACTGCCAAAGAATTCATCAGGTAGGACACCTCTGAAAAAAGTTGTCCCTATAATGGCATAGATTGAAAAAATCAATCCTGATAAACCTAATATCCCTGTTAAAGCAGGTACGGATCTCATTAATGAGTCAATGATCTTCCTAAGCGCTGGAATTGCTGGAATCATCCGAATGAGACGTAAAACTCGAATGAGCCTCAACACACTCACCAACGGCGTATTGTAGAAAATTAAACTGGCAGCGACAATCGAAAAGTCAAAGATGTTCCACTTCTCAGAGAAGTAGCCTCTCGTACCTAGCCCAATGATTTTCAAGACTAGTTCCACGACAAAAACCCAAACAATAATCGTATCAAGAATAAGTAATAATTGATTCCCAGGTAAATACGACTCAGCAACGATGACAAGGCCATTTAACAATATAATACTAATTATTATAGGCTGGAAATAGTTGTGCTCAACCAGTTGTCTAATTTTATCCCTAAGCGGGCTGTTATGATTGTTTTGTTTATATTCTGTCTGTTTCAACCGGCATTTCCCTTCCATCAATGGACTTCAACTTTTCTATTATATCATTTTCCCTGATTAATTGAATGCTAGATCCGTAAAAAATAGCCTAGTCATCTCAATGGAGGAGCACTCTGATCCAGTCAAAGTATTCTTTCAAAATGACCTAGTAAATAATCACTTGCACTATTTTAGTGATAATTATTTAAGAATATTTCTTGCCTTGGATTTTTTCGTTAACTTCGGTATCAGCAGGAACGCTGACAATGCGACGATGACATGGATCGTGTGTGCAACCAATTTGAATTGCGCCTGCAAGTCGTTTTCAGCCATGACCGTATTCCCTATGAAAGCTATAAGAACGAGGACGCCGAACCAGACAATAGGCTTTTTAGTCCACCGATTAAAGGCATAAAATAGCACGGCACCTAGTAAAATAGACACTACACTCGCTCCAATAATGACCCCCACATAGAGCGTATCTTGATTCGACCCAATAAATTTCACTTCGTATCCTGAAATAAAGCTGAAAATAAGAAAGGTAAATACCGCTAGGGCTGCTGCTACAATGGCCGTAATGACTCCTCCAATAACATAACGAGAAAAACGTTGTTCATACATCTTTACTTTGCCTCCTTTTGAACGGGGATCCTCTTCATCCATTCTGGATGGTGCTCCAATACAAACTCTTTAAAGGATGTAGGTTTCCTCTGAATGAGGATCTCCAAATCGTTCGTTACTTTTTTTGCATTTCCCATCCAAGTTATAAGATAGAGCATCGTCATGACATTAGCAAACTCTTTTTTTACTCCATGGGAAATTTGTTCTTGTCCAAATGCGATGAATTCAAGATCTCGATAAGTGATGGGCCTGCATCTGTTACAAGTATTTTACCCATTAAATTGAGCTTCTTCTAATGGGTTCCTGGAACCGCAATTTAAATAGTCGACTAACTATATTTTTTCTTTAAATCGTTCCTTCATTTTAACAGCTGAAAGATAGACACACTGAAAAAACTCTTCTCACTTTTCATACCATTGTCATGTGTATGAAAGAAGAAGAGGGAGTACGAATCAAAATGATTGTAAATGAAATTCCATGACCAATTACTTAGTTCTACTTACCTTCGCTTCAGGTGACAACAGGAGCCATCCCCCTGTTGCAAGAACGGAGAAAACAAACGCATTAAGTCCTCCATGCCAATGAATCATTTCTGTTAGTTGAGGCATGTCTAAATTTATATACATCCCTAGTCTATATAGTAAAGAAATTCCCATAGCCACTAACAAGGACCCACAAGCCAAACCGATCATCCACCCAGCAAGAAGTCCAAAATGAACACTTTTTATTAAGCACCAACTACATAGCCAGTAAATGAAAATAACATAAATAGATACCATCACCAGTTGTAGAGAATTACCCACTGCGATACCTAATGCAACAAGGGGTGAGCCGATAGCCATTCCGCCACATAAAAAAATGAAAGGTACAGAGTTCCCTCGACTTCCCCTCTCTTTTAGTCGACGCTCAAAGATCCACCTGCCAAATAGTCCTGTGAACACTGGTAAAATAAACGCTGAATAGTGATAGTGAATGGACGTCAAATCAATTGTTAGTTCTGTATAAGGTAGAAACTGAGCAATCCCCCATCTTGCGAGAACATGCCAAATTCCACCTATAATAAGAAATGCGATTCCGATATCAATGATCGCCTCTTCAGGATGACTGAACTTTCGCTTATACAGCCTTTGAAGACTCGTTATACCTGCAGACAATGTGAAAATAAACCAAACAGCTGCAAGTAATGCCGATAGCCAACCGTTATCTACGAAGATAGCCAAAATGCCGAAAACGGCAAATGGAAATGAATAACAAGATAATTGAAACATTCGTCTCTGATAGTCACATTGTGGTCGTCCAGCAGAAGCTAAATATAGGAAGCTTGGAACAAAAATGAAGAATACGAACATTAATGCTAGCTCTACTATTGAGGGGGAAGCAGCAACGGCACCTATCACGCTCGCAACAATGCCAAGAATCATATTATGTTTAAAAGTCATGATGATCTTCCTCCAAGTTTTCCTTCAGTATATGAACGATCGGAATGAAACTTCTCAACTTTGATCGTTTATTTTTTTTCATCGTACCTTATGCGTGGAGGAAACGCACGTTTTACACTTCGTTCACTGCTTCAAGGATTAGAAGCAAAGACGAAGAGCTTGAATAGTTGATTAGGCCATGAACAAAACATATAGCAACAAAGAGAACATGACGATGGCCACCAACACACTCGTGATCATAACAACCCACGAAGACGATGTGAACAATTGTTCATTAATAGTTCGTCTGTTTTTGAAAAACAGCCACGTTCCTAGTCCTAAGACCGTTACACCTGCCACGAATGATATCACACTTAGTATCGTTGCAAGGTTTCTCGTAAACGGCGAACCCACTCCTACTGTTAACTCAATACCGAATATGAGAAATCCAATTCCTTTCATTGCCAGTGCCGTTCTGACCCATGCCAGAAATGTCCGTTCATTCGCTAGGTGTTGCTGAATATAAGATGAATCGATTGTAGGTTTTTTCTCGGTCATATTTATAGTTTCCCTTCTTACTTTAATGGAATCATTTCTTTTTTATATAAGATCATACATGACTCTCCGCTTATTTGGAAAAAATAGCAGAAACACTAATTCGGGAGGGAAAGGTTGATGGAAAGTTTGCAAGAAATCTTCATTGTACTAGGGCGAATTGTAACCATCATTCCCCTTCTGCTATTCATGACCATCTTCATGGGGAAACGTGCCATCGGAGAAATCCCTATATTTGATTTTCTCATTGTTGTCATTTTAGGCGCTGTCGTTGGTGCGGATATTGCTGATCCTGACATTCACCACCTCCCTACCGCATTAGCGATTATATTCATTGCTATTTTGCAAAAAGTAGTCGCAAAGCTGAAAATCACCAACCGATTCATTGGTCGACTCCTTACGTTTGAACCCACTGTAGTCGTTCAAGATGGAAAAATATTAAATAGGAATTTAAAACACATTCGCTATTCTCTCGACAACCTTTTGCAAATGCTGAGAGAAAAAGACGTATTTAATGTGAATGAAGTAGAAACGGCCATAGTGGAGGCGAACGGTTCCTTAAGTTTGTTGAAAAAAGTAGATAGCCAGCCTGTCACTCGGCAGGACATGAACATTATGAAAGCTACTTCGACCATGGCAGTGCCTGTCGTTATAGAGGGCAAAATAGATGTGAATGTGTTAAAGGATTTTTCATTAGATGAAGATTGGCTTAACGTACAATTATTTGAACACGGCATCGATGATCCTAAAGATATATTTTTTGCGTCCATGAATGCTGACCTTGAGTTACAAATCAGTCAATACAAAGAACCAGAACCCTCTTTGAAAATCCCGCGAATTCGACATTAATCAAGTTGATGAAGCGTATGAAACTCATGTTTTAGCAATGAGTAGACGATGGTATCGTGATATTTCTCTCCATCGAAATCCGTTTGTCTTAATGTCCCTTCTTTTCGAAAACCGTTCTTTTCAAGGAGTTTCTTTGACCCTTTGTTTCCGGAAAAAATATCACCTACAATACGGTTCAGATGCATTTCACTAAATCCATACTGTAACAAAACCGGGAGGATTTCAGTCATGACTCCACGTCCTTGATTTTCTTTACTAATCACCACACCCATTTCCGCTTTTTTGTGCCATAAGTTCAACTTATGGAAGCGAAACATCCCAATGAAACGATTTGTTTCTTTATCTATGATGATCCACGGAATCTCTTTTTTTTGATGGTATTTAGATAAACTATCCCTTATTTCTTCACAAATTTCCGTCACGTTTTTAGCTGGGTGAGGCGTAATAAATTTCATCGTCTCTTGATTTGACAACATTGGGAATAGATCCTCAGCGTCGTTCTCGGTCAAACCTCTTAATAGGTAATGCCCGGTGACAAGAATAGGAATTTCTTCGTGTTTCTCCAATAGAGACCCACCTTTCTATCAGCATTTTATTTCTTTCATTTTACCATGCCAATATTCTCCACTTATATTTATTTTTCTTGGGAGGAAAAATACAATTCAACTCGCCTTAAGGAGGTCTTCATGGACAGTCATCGAGTGAAAGAAATTATCGATGCCCCGGTTATGATTAACGTTACGTACCATGGTATACCGGTGTATATCGAAGAAGTGGATGAAAGCACTCAAACAGCCATTGTATTCCCATTAGATGAAATGGACCATCAGCAAGAAGTTGACTTGAAAGGTTTGATTGAAGAAGGACTATAGTCACAGATAAAGGAGTGTATGAACATCAATAAGCAACGAGCCGAACAAATCGCCCAGTCCCCAGACATGAAGAATGTCATGTTTAACGGCACGCCGATTTATATACAACACGTAGACATGGACACCGATACTGCTAGGGTATTCCCTCTAGCTGATCCTCAAAAAGAGTTTGATGTGCAAGTCACCAGCCTGATTGAAAAAGAATAAACAGTGGAAGGAAACGGCCTAGTTAGGCCGTTTCTTTACGTTCGTTGTCATTTACTTCTTCCTCCCTCGAAAATCCAGATTAATGTCTCCTCAGTCGGGGTACTAGTTAAGAGGAACTATTTGGATAGGTGGAAGAACATGGGAAATTACAAGGAATTAGCAGCTAGTGTCCGATTTGGACAATTTGTAACAAAAAAGGCGAAATACATCCCTACGAGCACAAATCCAATGTTTTTCAAATATTTTGGTGCAGACAGCTTTCTTTTATAGATGCCTTGCCATAGTACCAGCATCGTCATGGAACCAAGGAGCCATGGTAATGGAAGGCTTCCCAAATAAAAGATACATCCTCCCATAGCTCCTATGATTGCTGTTGTGACCATCTGCTTCCACGTCGCATTCCCCATCATGGCACCCTACCTTTTTCATCGCTCCTCCTAATGTAATAGATAGACGTTATTGATGATAGAGAGAAGGTATATCCTGCCTCCAAATTGGATCCATGAAAGATATTATTAGCAAGCCTACAATAGAGCACAACCTTTACACCTAACCTTTTGACATATTTCCTCCTGTCCTATATTCTACTTCCTATAGGTATAAATCCTGACTATCTATATAGGATTAATTATCGTTATAAATATAAGAAGTAGAGGAAGAGGGATCGTCTTGAAACATATTTGGAAAATGTATATTAAAGCCCCGCTAATCAAAAAAGTGACCATAGCTCTCATTCTAGGAGTCACAACAGGCCTGGTTTTTGGTGAGAACGCTTCAGTTCTTTCACCTTTTGGGGACTTACTTATGAACTTGCTCCAATTTATTATCGTTCCTCTTATATTTTTCACACTAATCGTTGGAGTGAACCAAACGACTGCTAGTAACCTCGGTCGTATGGGAGGTAAAGTGTTCGGCTATTATATGCTCACATCAGCATTTGCAATTACTGTTGGTATCGCTGTCGCCAGCCTCTTCAATCCAGGCGAAGGAACGACACTAACAGGTACCGAGAACATGGAGGTTCCAGAAAACCCTGGAATTGTGGAAGTACTCTTGAGTATTGTTCCGGACAACATTGTTTCTGGCTTTGCTGAAATGAACCTATTAGGAATCATTTTTACTGCCCTTGCCTTTGGGATTGCCTTGTCTCTTATGCGTTCTTCAACCGAGCTGAGTGACATGGGGGATCGCATCTATCGTATGTTTGACGGATTGAATGAATTGACTCTTATTGTTATGAAGGCTATCTTACATTACGTTCCCATCGGTGTTTTCGCTATCTTAGCTAACATTGTCGGAAGCCAAGGAGCCGACACTCTCCTATCATTAGGTAATTTCATTTTGGTTTTATACGTGGCGATTTTCGTCCATCTGGGTCTTTATATTCTTTTGATGGTCTTAACAAAGATCGATTTAGGTGGCTTTTTTAGAGAAGCTCGAACACCGATGATCACTGCCTTTGTCACACAAAGTAGCACTGGGGTATTGCCGCTGACATTGAACGCTGCTAAAAATATGGGATTAAAGAAAAGCTTATACGGCTTTAGCCTTCCACTTGGGGCTACGATGAATATGGATGGGGCTGCGATTCGAATTGCTGTTTCAACTGTGTTTGCCGCAAATGTCATTGGAGAACCATTATCAATGATCGCTATTCTTCAAGTGGTCTTAATTGGAACGTTAGTATCTGTCGGGACTGCAGGAGTGCCTGGTGCAGGAATTGTCATGATTGCCACGGTTTTCTCTCAACTCGGTTTACCGATGGAAGCTGTTGCATTGCTTGCAGCCGTAGACGTCCTCATAGGCATGGGTGCCACGGCTCTTAATGTAACCGGTGACCTTGTAGGAACCTCTGTCATTAATAAAACGGAAAAAGAAAAAGATATTTCATAAAAATAGTGCGGTCCCAAAAGTAACTTTTGGGACCGCACTTACGTATTTTCATGACTTCAAAACGTTACACCCACCACATGTCCGAAGGTTGATCTTCAATGAGGACCGACTGCAGATTTTTTACAGCTCGGTTAAACCCTTCATCGATCGACATAATTGGATCTTCGTGCTCGATACTAACCACATGATCATAACCGAATGTACGGAGGGCACTAATCATGTCCGACCATTCTTGAAGACTGTGTCCACATCCAACAGAACGGAACGTCCACGCTCTTGTGCGAACCTCTCCGTAAGGCTGCATGTCAATCAGTCCATACATATTCACGTTGTCTTGATCGATATACGTATCTTTGGCATGGAAATGGTGAATCGCATTGGCTTTTCCTAAAATTTTGATTGCCGCGACCGGATCAATCCCTTGCCACCACATGTGGCTTGGATCCAAATTGGCACCAATAGCATCGTTGGTCGCTTCTCTTAACTTCAGCATCGTGTGTGGTGTGTGAACAAGAAATCCTCCGTGTAATTCCAAACCGATTTTGACATTGTGCTTTTCAGCAAATTCGCCTACTCGTTTCCAGTATGGGATCAACTTCTCTTCCCACTGCCACGTTAACACATCTGAATACTCGTTTGGCCATGGGGTAACCGGCCAGTTCGGATACTTAGCATCTTCATGATCTCCTGCCGTTCCGGAAAAACAGTTAACGACTTGAACCCCCATCTTGCCTGCAAGTTCAATCGTTTTCATTAGGGCTTCATCAGACTCATTCGCAAACTGTGTATCGGGCGATATCGGATTACCGTGGCAACTAAAGGCACTGATTTCCAACCCTCGAGATGATACTTTTTCCAAATATGCTTGCCGTTTTTCTTCGCTTTCTAATAGCGAATCCATGTCACAATGAGCATTACCTGGGTAGCCTCCTGTGCCAATTTCGACTGCCTTGAGACCCGCTTCCTTCACATGATCGAGCATTTCCTCAAAGGTCTTTTCTGAAAATAAGACCGTAAATACACCTAGTTTCATGAAGTTCCCTCCATTATCAAATTAGTTTCACACTTTGACCTGATTCATTACTTTCATAAATAGCATCAATCACTTTAGTGACTTGCAACGCTTCCTCAGGTTTGACAATTAATTGTTCGTTACCAAGACAAGACTCTACAAAGTTATTCAACAAGAACAGGCCTGGTTCCTCTTCCCCAGGAAGCCACTGGGCTTCACTATTTAACAACATCCCATGCTTCGCTTGATTCAACTGAAACGGAAACACATCTAAACCGCCTCGTTGACCTGAAATACTGACACTCTCTACATCTTCCTTGATATTCGCTGACCACGAAGTTTCAAACAGAAGCGATGCGCCTCCTTCAAACGTGATATACGCGGTCACGTGATCGTCGACGTCAAAGGTTTCCGCATTAAACGTTCCCCACTCATTGACTTGATCCGTCATTTTACTTAGATGGTTGTAAGTTCTGCCCGTTACTTCCACTACCTTTGGATTTCCTAATAGCCAGAGAGTGAGATCGAGAAAGTGACAACCATAATCAATTAAGCTTCCACCGCCCTGCAGTTCTTTGTTCGTAAACACGCCCCAGCCAGGGACTTTCCGTCTTCTCAGTGACTGGGATCTAGCGACGAGAGGAGTACCTATTTCACCTTCCATAATCACTTTTTTCGCCGCTTGAGAATTCCTCATAAATCGGTAATGATAGCCGATAGATAGTAGTGTACCTGACTGCTCGGCTGCTTGAATCATCGCCTCGCATTCCTCTGTATTCATAGCCATCGGTTTTTCGCATAGCACGTGTAGTCCCGCTTCTAATGCGGCTACGGTAATATCTGCATGAAACTTATTAGGGGTACATACTGTCACCGCGTCAACTTCTGAGAGCATTTCTCTGTAGTCTTCATACACCTTTGGAATATTGAATTTCTCTGCAGCAGCCCTTGCTGTCATAGGATTGACATCACATACTGCAACTACCACAACTTGCTCTGACAGCTGTTTTAGTAAAGGGAGGTGGCGTTGCTGGGCAATCCCACCAGCACCTATAATCCCCATTTTTAATTTCGACATAGTCAGCTCCTTTTAAATCGTTGTAATCTGCTTTGTTTCACTGGATTGAAGGGCTGACAGGACAACCTGTAACGATTTCAGTCCCTCTTCCCCAGAAACAGCTGGTGTATGATCTTTAATGATGGCACTCAGAAATTCTTCTACGACGTGAGAATTTTCTTGCGTATCGCCATCATTCGTTTGAATTCCACCTAACTCATATTTTACAACTTCGCCATTTTTGTATTGAACTACTAAGGAGTTGATTGGATCATCCTCCAAGCGTAGAATCGCGTGCTCACCATAGATAATCGTAGAGTTGTCTTCTCCAGCTACATATGACCAGCTCGCTGCCAGCGTACCGATAATGCCGCTTCCAGTTTTCAGAACGCAAACTGAATTGTCATCTACATCTGCTTTCTCCTTTGCACTTGTCTCAACAAAGGCACCTACTTCTACAAATTCTTCGCCCAAGAGAAATCGAAGTAAATCGGTTTTGTGCACGCCTAAATCTCCCATTGCCCCGAGGTATGCTTCCTCTTTTTTGAAAAACCAGCTGTTTTCTCCATCCGCACTCCATTGCTCAGGTCCACCATGGCCAAAAGCAGTGCGAAAACTGTATATTTTCCCTACTTCTCCACTTTCAATGAGCTTCTTCGCCTTTCGATGGGAAGGAACAAACCGTTGATTATGAGCGATCATTAATTTTTTGTCTGCTGCTTTAGCTGCATCAATCATCGCTTCCGCCTCTTCTTTAGATGTGGCCATCGGCTTCTCACACATCACATGCTTTCCTGCTTTCAAAGCAGCAATTGAAACCGGTGCGTGTAAGTAATTAGGGGTACACACACTGACAGCATCCACGTCAGCTTCAGTTAATAATTGATCGTAGTTCGTAAATGGCTTGGCACCGTAAGTTTCAGCTGCGAGATTGACCCTCTCTTCGTTTATATCACACACGGCTGTAATTTCGGCTTGGGGGTTTCCTGCATATTCTGGTAAATGACGATGCTTGGCAATGCTTCCACAGCCAATCACACCTATTCTGATTTTACTCATACTGTCATCCTCCTTTTTTATTTGTCAGATATTTGTTCTAATGGTTGTGCATTTCCATAGACAGGTTTTGTTCGTGTCGTTGGTGTTGCCCAGTGAACGGCGTTTTTAATGACGAGTTGAATTTCTTCATTGTGGTACGTCGGATACGTCTCGTGTCCTGGTCGGAAATAAAACACCTTTCCTTGACCACGACGATATGTACAAGCACTTCTGAAAACTTCTCCCCCTTCAAACCAGCTCAACATAATTAACTCATCAGGGGTTGGTATATCAAAGTGCTCACCATACATCTCTTCTTTCTCTAATTCAATGTACTGGTCGACCCCTTCCATGATCGGGTGACTCGGTTCAATAACCCAAAGGCGTTCCTTTTCATCGGCTTCACGCCATTTAAGATCACACGTCGTGCCCATTAATGTTTTAAATATTTTTGAAAAATGAGCTGAATGAAGCACGATTAACCCCATTCCATCCAATACTCGCTGCTTGACCTTCTCAACAATGGCATCATCTACTTCTTCATGAGCCATATGCCCCCACCAGAGTAACACTTCGGTCTCATCTAACACCTCATCAGTAAGACCATGCTCAGGTTGATCAAGAGTAGCCGTTGTCACGTCATGTCCATCTTTCAAGAATGACGCAATCGCCCCGTGAATCCCTTCAG
Source organism: Salipaludibacillus keqinensis (assembly GCF_003226325.1). GTDB lineage: Bacteria > Bacillota > Bacilli > Bacillales > Salisediminibacteriaceae > Salipaludibacillus > Salipaludibacillus keqinensis. The sequence goes on from NZ_PDOD01000006.1 coordinate 139,817, forward strand.
GATAAATATCTCTGACGATAGGATTTTTCTGTTCATGCCTGTTTTCATTCCAAACTGTTACTTTCATTATCAATTCACTCCTTCTACTATTTCGTAAACGTTTTCACAAATCCATTTTAACAGATTATTACGTAAACGTTTACGTTTTTTTGAGAAATTATATCCATTTTGAATAAATATTAAATTTGTACTGAAAAATCTTCTGGTGACAATTCATTTTGGTTTGATCTTATCCTTTTCATTTCAAATATCTTATCTTCCACCCTTAAATAAAGTTACTGGAGCTCCCCCCTGCCATTTCATAAAAAAATAAGAGCATTTTTCTTAAAAAGAAAGGAATGACAAAAGGAATATGAAAATAAACATATATAAAGGGTATTCAAATCGAATTTTCTTGTATAGATTGTCTTTTATTAACTAACTAGAACTAGAAAGGAGCTCAGATGGACAGGGAAACAGAACGAAAACTGAGAGTGTTTTCGCAAGAGCTGAATTACTTGCTCAATTTCTTCCACGAATCATCCAAAACTCAAAAACGATTGTCTCGAACCTTAGCCTTTAAAAACACATTGATCTATGTACTTCAAATCATCCTTAAAGCTTTTTCTTGGAAAGGATTATCCCTTGCCTTCGTTCCAGTAAGTATCGCAGCCATATTTAGAGAAGGGTTGAAAGCAATCGTAAATCTACCACCATCTGCACTCCTACTCATCGCAACAGCAGTAACGCTTTTAACAGGAGCTTTCTTAAGAAGCTTAGTACTAGAAGAAATGAGTCGAGTGGGCAGCCCTTTCTTCCATTTAGGGATATATGAAAAAAGAAGAAAAGAGGAATATAACTCGCTTATTGCGTTATCTGAAGAGAAAAATTTCGTACTGACACTAAAAGAAGAGCTGATGAAGGCTAACTCAGAGGATCAAACTTTAAAAAATCTTCGCAGTGAAATAGCAAAACAAGAGGAAGTTATTAAAAAAAATGAAGAGGCTATTCTAGACCTTCTCGACAAGCTCACGGCAAGTGAAGAACTAGCCAACGTTTTTAATGAGAGAAGCGATATGGCGATGGACTTCTTGTTCAGACTTAAAAACAAACTGAGCATGCTTGTGCACGATCAATTTAACTTGGATAATATTAGTTTCGGGGTGAATTATTCGCTATATAAAGTTAAAGATACGGGCTTACGTTTCATTGATGGTTACGGTATTAACAAAGCCGAGTTTGAGGCTTTTATTCCTTTCCAATTCCTAGGTGATAAATATATCCAGTCGATTCATACAACTCATCAACATCCACTTATCCTACGCGACTTTATATCATGGAAACGAACCCTCCAAGATGGTGAGGAGTGGATTATTTCACTGCACTTAGACGCATCCAATAGGATCAAATATAGTTTAGAGACTGATGCGGGGAAACTAAATCTCAGTCTGATCCAAGAACTTTTATGGATTTGCTGTGAACTGCTCAACAAATTTGCCAAAAAACGTCAAAAAACAGAAGAATAAGAGGAAGGGTGAAATGAAAAGTTGGTCTGGACAAGCTCTACCCATGGCAAAAAAGCCCTAATAGCAGTAAGAGCTAATAAAACATAGAAAATATTCTATTTTGTTCAGGCCCCTCTATATCATTTCACTTAGATATAAAACTAGTCGGCTTCTGCTTCTAAGCATGGTAAGTTCCATTCCCACTAAGCGCTTTCTTCGCTTTTTCTTTTGCTTTATCATTTTCTTTTTTCTGATTTTCCAGCATTTCCTTCGCTAATTTTGATGAATTTGAATCACTCATTTTCTCTCCTCCGATCTTGTCCATTCTTTTTCAACATTATTTCCGAATCCTCTTATTTTATACAATGAAAAAAGTTTGATGAAGGTGATAGTTATGTAGAAAAAACTGAGTTCAGAGTCAAAAATGGGTTCCGTGGTTCCGGTGACGCTGGTTCCTGGAACCTTCGTTCCGTGAACCCCGGTTCCACGAACCAAAAGCAGCCGCCCTAAACCAGGACGGCTGCAACACTACATGATTGTTTTATCGTTGTTCAAGTCGAGCAATTCTTTCATCCAAATCTGGGTGGGACGAGAAGAGTTTCGACATTCCACCTTTACCGCTGATCTTCATCGTTTGGATCGCTGAATCGTCGGTGCGATCTTTAACTGTGGCGCGGTCTACGTGAGCTTTCAACGATCGAAGAGCATGGGCCATTTTATCTCGGCCTGCTAAATCAGCTCCGCCTCGGTCTGCATGAAATTCGCGGTAGCGGGAGTACGCCATAACGACCATACTTCCAAGAATCGAAAATAAAATTTGAAAAATAATTATAGCTGCAAAACGAACAATAAATTGCATTTCAGAACGCACGAGGCGAGAAACAAGAATCGCAGCAATTCGGGAGAAGAAGACAACAAACGTGTTGACCACTCCTTGCAATAACGTCATTGTGACCATATCGCCATTGGCTACGTGGGCGACCTCGTGAGCAATAACCCCTTCAACCGCATTATCGTCCATGTTATCAAGCAATCCAGCTGAAACTGCAACAAGCGACCTTTTTTTCGAAGGACCGGTCGCAAACGCGTTCACTTCAGGAGACTGGTAAATGCCCACTTCTGGCATATGAGCCAAGCCTGCAGCGCGAGATAAGCGGTGAACTTTTTCTACTACTGCCTGTTCTCTTCGTGATAGCTGACCGTCTGGATCGAGCACTTTCACTTTCATCATTTTCTTCGCTACCCAACGTGATATAGCAAGTGAGAAAAATGATCCTATAAAACCAACGAGCAAACTGAATACCATTAACGAAACATAATTAATTCCTAATCCGCCGCTGCCGTCTTCAAACGAACCACTGATATCAGTAAATCGTGTAATGAGTGACCATACAATCACAATTGTCGTCATAACAAGAATATTTGTTAAGATGAAAAGCATAAACCTTTTACCCATTCGAACTCCTCCATTTTTTTCGTAATATCCTTGTATAGTTTAACATGATTTCGACTTGGGCAAAGTAAAAAAGCTTTAATATTAAGATTTCTGAAAATTCACATTTGATAAATGATAGTGTACTAGGCATGTGTTGGATCATACTGAAAAAATCCTAACTTCTTTTTTCCGTTCTAAAGCCCTTGCACTCATTTTATGGATAAAAGTCATGCCTTTAACGGTTTATAATTTAGAGAGGAAGCTTTTCCAGCTAGGTTTCTTCGTTCCTGTTCTATTTTTTCTATTTATCAGTCGAATCGGTCCCTTTGATTCCTTTTTCAATTTTCAGTTTCTCCAATTCAATACGCTTTTCTTCTACTCTTAGTTCCCGCTCTTTTAACCTGAATTTTTTCTTACTCTCGTAGGCGCCAAAAAGATAAACGATCAATACAATTAAAACAATATAAAAAAAGAAATCCATTTCTTGACCTCCCCTTCTTGTACTCGGTACGATTTTTTAAATAATTATACCATATCCCTTCCAAAAAGTTCCTCCGATCTTACCAGCCAACCCTTCAGCAGATTTGTGATAGAGTAAATGAATGAATTCAGTTATTAGAAAAGAGGATTTATATGAAAGAACGACTTTACGAACGACTCTACCTCTTTTACTCCGGGGTGTTAGGCCTTTATATTATTAATTTATTTTTAGAGAAAATCTGGTTGGCACATACGGTAGGTTTCTTAGCTATGGTCATGCTAGCGGTTTCGTTCGGACGAGCGTCGAAGCTATTTAGGATTCTTGGTAGTGCATTTATCGTCAGCGGATTAATAATGTATATATCCTCCGGGCTACCCTTTTATAGATTGCCGCTGTTTCTCACTTCCAATATGCCTCTCTTGGCCTTCTTGATGCTCCTTCCATGGATCAACAGTGTAGTGCATGTTGGGAAGTACGACCAGCAAATCAACGGTCTAATGAAAGAAAACGTTGATAACCTTGGAAGCCTGTATTATCGAAGTCTATTTACAACCTATATTCTTATGACTTTTCTTAACTTGTCAGCCGTGAATTTGTCACAAGGTGTGTTATTGAAAAGCATGAAAAACGTAAATAAAACGGTGCGTGACATCTTTATTAGTAAGACAACCGTTCGAGCTTTTGCCTTAGCACTTATATGGAGTCCGATGGAGGTGATCGTTGCCATAACCGTCGATGCCACTGGTGTGAGCTACTTGACTTACCTTCCGTGGCTTGTGTTTATTTCATTTATCGCTCTGGCCCTTGACGCTTTTGTTGGAAGATACCGATTCAAAGGGGTGCCATTTGAAGCAGCCGATCCCAGCACAGCACCCCCAGTCCCATTAAAAAAAATCGTTCAGCAAATTTTAAAACTGTTTTTCGCTTTAAGCTTGTTTCTGACTACAGTCCTTACGATTAGTCGTTTATTTGATTTGAACTTTATCCTTGCTGTAACACTTGTCATCTTACCTTTCTCCAGCCTTTGGGCCATCTTGATTAAACGATGGTATTTGTTTAGAGTTTTCGGCTTTGAGGTGTGGAAAGCTCGTACAAATCACATGCAAAACTTTGTCATCTTGTTTATTTCTCTCGCATTTTTCACAAACAGTTTAAGTGAAACAGGGATGGTGGATTATGTGCAGCGGCCATTTTTGATGTTTAATGACTATCCAGTAGTCATTCTCACCCTCATTCTCGTGACTTATTTACTCATGGCTATGATTGGCGTCCATCCCATTGGTACCATTGCCATCTTATTAGAAGTACTAACTCCATTGTTTGATGTCTTTAACCCAGCAGGTATTGGCATTGTACTAATCGTCGGTGCGCTCGCTACGGCCTCTTCAGGAACTTACGGGGTCACGGTTACCATGACGTCAATGAATACACAACAGAATCCTTATCGGATTACGTTAAGGAACTTGCCGTTCACATTGTTTTTCGGCTCAATTGGCATCTTAATCGCCTTAATTATTATTTAGTTCAGCCCGCAATCCCGTTAATGTTGACATTTAGAAGTCTTCAACTTAAGATAAGGATAATTCATAGAAAAGAGAGGTACCTTATACGATGAAGCTGTAATCCTATATTTCCAGACATGATTTTAATGATTAATCTTTTGTCTAGATAGGATTCGTGTGCCATTTTTAGGTAGCTCTTATGAATAATTAGTAAAAAGACTTTCCTATACTCTGTAATAATAGGCCTTCGCGACAGGTCTTGTTTTCTTTAATGCTATACACAGAGAATCGGAGTTGTCTCTTTGCGCACACCTAAAACAATCACTCATCCTCTCTAGCACTATAGGGAGGTTTTTTTATGCTTTTATTAGAAGCAACTCATATCGAAAAAAGTTACGCTGACCGGCTCATCATCAAGGCAGAGCAACTCCATGTGTATGATGGAACACGAATTGGTATTGTTGGAAAAAACGGAGAAGGAAAGTCTACCCTGTTAAAAATTCTCGTCGGAGAGTTGGAGCCTGATACAGGTGTCGTCAAACATTTAGTAGCTGAAGCGTATATTCCTCAGTTACAAGAGCTAAATGATGCTCCTTCAAATCATCGTCAGCTTCATCAATGGCACGTCACAGAGCAAGATGGATTAAGCGGTGGCGAACAAACTAGGAAGAAAATCGCCACTGCTCTAGCTTCTGGAGCTAGACTTATCTTTGCGGACGAACCTACGAGCCACCTCGACGTTGAGGGGATTCAACTATTTGAAGAAGAAATGCTCGCTTTTGACGGAGCCTGTATACTTATCTCGCATGATCGGGAACTGTTAGATCGAATCTGCACAACCATTTGGGAAGTGGACAACGGTACGGTCACTTTGTATCAAGGAAATTATTCTGACTACGCTGAACAAAAAAGTCATTCACAAGAGCGCAACTGGTTCGAATACGAGCAGTATAAAAAAGAAAAAGAACGGTTAACCGTTGCAAAACAAGAAAAGTCTCAGCGGTCTTCCTCCTTACGAAAAGCGCCGAGACGAATGGGGAATTCTGAGGCTAGGCTGCATAAACGCAGTGTTGGAAAGCAAAAGGCTAAATTGGATAAGAGTGGGAAAGCGATCCAATCTCGCATCGATCAGCTTGAGAAGAAGGAAAAGCCGAGAATGGATTCAGAGGTTACGTTTGACCTAGCAGAGTTCCCTCTCATTCACAGCCGAACAGCTGTATCCTTTGACCATCTCACCGTCTCAGCCGGTGAAAATATGCTCGTTCATAACTTCACCGCTTCAATTAAAACGGCGTCAAAAGTAGCTGTTATTGGAAAAAATGGCGCAGGCAAATCCACTTTATTGAGCATGCTTGCTACTAACGCCGAAGGGATTCAATTAGCTAAGCCTGTTCGAATCGGCTATTTCTATCAACAGTTAGAAAACCTTGATGAGAACCTGACAATTTTAGAAAATGTCATGGCTTCCAGTCCTTTTTCACAAGAATTTAACCGTACGATTTTAGCTAGGCTTCAATTTACAAAAGAAGATGTGTATAAGCCTGTTCATTATTTAAGCGGGGGTGAAAGGGTAAAGGCAGCTTTAGCAAAAGTTTTCTTAGGAGATTATAATGTCCTGCTTCTAGATGAGCCGACCAACTTCTTAGACTTATCTACGAAAGAAGCCTTGCAACAAGTGTTAAAGCAATATCCAGGAACGATCATTTTCGTTACACACGACCGATATTTTATTCGCCAACTAGCTGATGACGTTCTAGAAATCAAAGACAGGAAAGCCTCTTTAAAAGCTCTAAATGACATAAATAGTCCAGAAAAAACGGCCGAAGAAGAAAAAGAAGAGATGAGCGCACTAGCTGTCGACATGAAGTTAACGGAAGTGTTAAGCAAAATGACAGAACTGGGCACTGAATCAGAAAAGGACTGGTTAGAAGTAGAATACTCTAGATTAATGAATATTAAGAAAAACCTCTAAACTAAAAATCAAAAGAGGGTTCCCAACACGCCCCGATGGCTCAGGACGAAAACCGGAGGGGTCTTGAGGAAAATAGAATTGCAAAGTGTGTCCCAGAAGGTTGTACTTTTGGGACACACTTTGCTGGTGAAAGCCTCTATAACCGACCTTGGCCTAGAAGGACGACTAAATGGGTTTCTCTCTTGAACCACACTGTTAAATGATTGCCAATATAGTCTTCTTATATTTATTTTCCCTATAGCAGGGACGGAACTATATATATGGCTATTGAACCTTTTCTTTGTAAGCGATGGATTCCTGTTTTAATTTAAATTTTTGAATTTTCCCTGACGCCGTCATAGGATATTCCTCACAAAAGACAATGTATTTAGGAATTTTGTAACTGGCAATGCGCCCATGGCAATATTCCCTAATGTCATTTTCTGTAGCTTTTTTTTCTCCTTTTAAGCGAATCCATGCAACGACTTCCTCCCCGTATTTCTCGTCTGGCACACCGACTATCTGAACATCAAGAATACTCGGATGCTCGTAAAGAAACTCTTCTATTTCTCGAGGATATATATTCTCGCCTCCACGGATGATCATGTCTTTTAACCGTCCGGTGATTTTGAAGTAACCGCTTTCATCTTTGACTGCTAAATCGCCAGTGTAAAGCCAGCCTTCTGAATCAATCGCACGATCCGTTTCTTCTTCATTATTATAATACCCCTTCATCACGTGGTAGCCGCGGGTAATTAACTCACCCTGTACACCGGGCTCCACTTCTTCATTCGTGCCTGGAGTAACCACCTTCGCTTCCACATTTGGAAGAACTTTACCAACCGTTGATACGCGAACCTCAATCGGGTCGTCAGTTCTTGTTTGAGTAATAACCGGTGAAGATTCCGTCTGACCGTATGCAATTGTAATTTCAGAAGCACCCATTTTTTCAACAACTGCCTTCATCACTTCCGTTGGGCAGTTTGAGCCAGCCATGATGCCCGTCCTTAACGACGACAAGTCATATTTATCAAAATCAGGGTCATTCAACTCAGCAATAAACATCGTTGGTACTCCATGAAGGGCTGTACAACGTTCTTTTTCCACAGCTGTCAACACGTCTTTCACATTGAATTCTTGCACAGGTACTACCGTTGCCCCCACATTAATGCTGGCAAGAATACCAAGAACACAGCCAAAACAATGGAAGAAAGGTACTGGAATACACATCCTATCTTCACTGGTCAATTTCATGCTTTCAGCAATATTTAACCCGTTGTTAACGATGTTGTTGTGGGTAAGCATGACCCCTTTCGGAAAACCTGTCGTACCAGAAGTGTACTGCATATTAATCGTATTGTCAGGATTCAGACTGTTCATTCTCTCATCTAGTTGATCATCTGTGATGTTGTCTTTCCTTGCGAGGATCTCGTCCCAGCTGAATACGCCGGGATAACGGTTATCACCTAATACAATGACATTCTTTAAATTCGGCAAACGTTTAGATTGAAGCTTTCCAGGCTCAGATGTTTTCAACTCGGGTACGATCTCGTAAAGCATGTCAATGTAGGAGGTGTCCCTATATTGTTCCATTAAGATGAACGTGGATGTATCAGACTGCCTTAGTAAATACTCCAATTCTGCCTTACGGTAACTTGTATTCACTGTGACGAGTACGGCCCCCATTTTTCCCGTTGCAAACTGGCTCGTAATCCATTCTGGCCGGTTTGTAGCCCAAATGGCCACATGATCGCCTGCCTCTATGTTAAGAGCCATTAGACCTTTTGCAGCATCGCGACAAACATGATCAAACTGCCCGTATGACCAACGCAGACCCCGATCTGGATAGACCACCGCATCATGATTGGGCCGCTCTTTTGCCATATTCTCAAGCAATTTCCCAATAGTGACATGCTTAATTTCTGCCAACTGAATTCCCCCTTGTATAAATGAAGTAACATCCTTCAGTCATGCTAGACCTCTGCTGACTGAGCACTCGCTCATAAACAATGATCACATATATTATATTCTAAATATTTAGATATTTAAAGAGGCTATTGGATTTATTTGTATGTATTTATAAACAGCCACCCGCTCTCTTCACATTAAATCAACTTCTCCGTCTGTTAGTTCCAGTCATCTTCATACCATACCCGCTCTTTCAGCCTGAATTTTTCTTACTTTAGCTTCAGCTTTGATCGTCATAAGTAAACGTTTCAAGGGGATTTCTTGTCTAAAAACGCTTAAAACCGAGACTGCCACATTATAGGTGGTCCCGGTTTTATTTGAAACTTTTAGATGATGCCTTGCATGATCATTGAATCGGCTACTTTTACAAATCCGGCAATATTGGCACCGACGACAAGGTTTCCTGGCGCGCCATATTCTTCTGCTGCTTTTATACTTTCACTGTAGATGTCTTTCATAATCTCCTTAAGTTTGTTTTCCACTTCTTCAAAGGTCCAAGCAAGTCTTGCACTGTTTTGCGCCATTTCCAATGCTGAAACGGCTACGCCCCCTGCATTTGCCGCTTTACCAGGGGCGAAGAGTACCTTGTTTTTCAAGAAAAGATCGACGGCTTCCTCAGTAGTCGGCATGTTGGCGCCTTCTCCTATCGCTTTGACTCCATTTGCAATTAAAATTTTTGCTGCCAATTCATCCAGTTCGTTTTGTGTTGCACAAGGAAGTGCGATGTCACAGGGAACAGACCATATGCCTGAGCAGTCATCAAAATAATGCGCACTCGGATGCTCATCTACATACGCACTGATGCGTTTATTCTCCACTTCTTTTAGACGTTTCACCGTTGAAAGATCGATGCCATTCTTGTCATACACATAACCGCTAGAGTCACTGCAAGCCACAACTTTGGCACCTAACTCTATAGCTTTTTCCATCGCATAAATAGAGACATTTCCAGACCCTGATACTGTCACTTTGCTACTAGTAAAACTAGAACCTTGGCCTTTTAACATTTCTTCCACGAAATAAACGGTCCCGTACCCCGTTGCTTCTTTACGAGCAAGGCTTCCGCCCGAATTAATGCTTTTCCCTGTTAATACACCTGCTTCGTGACCACCGCGTATTTTTTTATATTGACCGAACATGTAACCAATTTCTCTTGCACCTACACCTATATCCCCAGCTGGTATATCCGTATCTGCTCCGATATATTTACTAAGTTCTGACATGAAACTTTGAGTAAAACGCATGATTTCTATATCTGATTTTTCTTTAGGATCAAAGTCTGAGCCTCCTTTTCCCCCTCCGATTGGCTGACCGGTTAATGAATTTTTAAAGATCTGCTCAAACCCTAAAAATTTAATTATGCTAGCATTTACTGAAGGATGAAACCTTAAGCCTCCTTTGTAAGGACCTATGGCGCTGTTATATTGGACACGAAAGCCTCGGTTTACCTGAACTTGACCTTGATCATCAACCCAAGGCACTCTGAACGAAATCATTCTTTCAGGCTCAGCTATCCTTTCGAGAATACCTTGTTTTATATAATGTGGTTTTTTAGCCAAGACAGGCACTAGCGAATCAAACACTTCTTTTACTGCCTGATGCAGCTCACTTTCATTTGGATTTCTTCTTTTTACAGTTTCAAAAACGTCATTTACGTAATTTTGGGCTTTCTCCGTTTGTGTGAATGTTGTTCTCTCCAATGTTTCCAAACTCTCTCACTCCCTCATGTGTAATTTATATGGAAATAAAATATAGCTAATTATCTTTATTGTTAGATTTTCTACTATTCTGTATTTTATAATTAAAGGAATCATCTAAACAATATCAACAATCGATAAAATCAATGCTTTTTTTAGATCGATTAGAAAGAAGGGGTTATTATCGAACTGAGGCAAATCAAATATTTCATGGAAGTAGCTACTCGTGAGCATATGACAGAAGCTGCTCATAGCCTTCATGTAGCACAGTCAGCTGTGAGCAGACAAGTCGTCAATTTAGAGAAAGAATTAGGGGTGGATTTATTTATTCGTGAAGGTAGGAGATTGAAATTAACGCCTATTGGCAAGATTTTTCTTGAACGAATCTCTCATGCTATGAATGTTATCGATAATGCGACGCGGGAAGTATCAGAGTATTTAGAGCCTGAAAAAGGAACGCTGCGTATAGCTTTCCCTATCAGTTTAGCCGCACACACTCTGCCGACAGCTATCTCTTCTTTCCGCATGCAATATCCAGAAGTTAAATTTCAGTTGAAGCAGGGGCTTTACAACGACTTGATCGACGGGGTTGTGAAAGGAGACTTCAATTTGGCCTTGATCGGTCCGGTTCCAATGAATGAGAATAGAGTGAAAAGGAAAATATTGTTTACAGAAAATGTAGTCGCTTTATTGCCAATTCATCACCCTTTAGCGGATAGATCCTCGCTTAGGCTTTGGGAACTGAAAGACGATCCTTTTGTGTTGTTACCGAAAGGCTTTGTCTTTCGAGATATCGTAATTAATGCGTGTAAAGAACTTGGGTTTTCTCCGCACGTAGCTTTTGAAGGGGACGATATTGACGCATTAAAGGGGCTGGTAGCAGCAGGACTTGGAGTAACACTAATGCCTGAGGTAACATTAGTAGACAGCCTTTTCCGTTCAACCGTTAAGGTACCAGTGGTCGAACCGAACGTAACTCGTACCGTCGGAGTTATTACACCAAAAGAGCGGGTTCTGTTACCCACCGAACAACTATTCTATGAATTTATTCAAAACTTCTTCGTTCGACTTAGTGGGTTTAAATAAAAAATTATTTAAGCTCAGGACACGTATAAAACACAAACATTTAATATTTCGGAAGATTTGAAGCTAAGAGAACGACCCTATAATGTGAAGATTAAGTTAGAGTATAGGAGAAGAGGAAGTCTATCATATAAAAAAGAGCCTTGTCCAAATAGACAAGGCTCCAAATTTATCTATCCATGAGTGTACTCCGGGGGGGCGTCTGGAGTAACATCTATGGCATATGACGTTACAGGTGAAACGAAAAATAGAGTGAAAGCCATAATAACAAGTAGTTTCTTCATGAAGAACAACCTCCTAGAATATTTTCATTTATTATTACATACTTAGAAATTCCTTGCATCGTCCAATATAGTTAATATTCTGAATCTTATAACGTTATTTCTTTCACATGCTTCCTTATTTGTAAGTTATAATTAACATATTAATATTTTTGAGGAGTAGGTCAGAGATGAACTATTTAATTGGCGATCGATTAAAAGATTTGCGAGAACATTTGAGTATGTCTCAAAAAGAACTTTGCGAGGAAATCTGTACACAAGGCCTGATCAGCAGAATCGAAAACAATACCGCCACACCTACCGCTCCGTTGTTGCACCAGATGGCCATAAGGTTAGGTGTCGATTTAAATTATTTTTTTGACGATATTTCGAGAAATGGAATAAATTACGTAAAAGAAACAACCAACCTTATCGATTCGCACATTCGTGACCACCACTACCCTGAAGTCATGAAGATTATTCGGTTTGAAAAGAACAACCCCCTATTTAAAGAACGGCATTTAAAACAATACCTTCTGTGGCGAGAAGGAATTTGCCTGTTTCATATGAACCATGATAGTCATCAGGCACTTACGCTGCTGGATAATGCACTTAAATTAAGAGTGGACAGTGAGAAAAATCTTACTGAAAACGAGATTGATATTCTAGCCTCTAAAGCGATTATTTACAGTAAAATGAATGAATTAGACCTTGCCGCAGAAATTTACAGTAAACTATTATCTCAGGTCGATTCCCTTCCTATGTTAAGTAGTCAGCGTTTGATCATCCGAATACTATTTAACGCTAGCAGAAACGAATATGACCGAAAAAACTTCAAACAATCGATTTTATATGCAGATAAAGCTATTAAAACATGTCTAGAAGAGGATCAACTTTATTTATTAGGCCATCTCTTCTTCCAAAAAGGCTGCTCTCTCTTTCAATATGATCCTACCGAAAAGGATAAAAGTATCGAGCTATTGAACGAAGCATTACATATTTACCGTTTAAAACCTGTAACAGAGTTTATTAATGATTTACATGAAGAATTAGAAATCATTAAGAATGGCTAATCATACTTCTTTGTTAACTGCACTCTATCAATCTATCAATTTTATACTATTTTTCAGTGTAAAAGATATAGATAATCATTTGCTATTTTGTGAGTTTCTCCCCTCTTGCTTCCTGGCTCCAAATACTACCTGAAGAGTATTAATATGTTAATATCTTTATAAGAAACAACTATAATTAAAGAAGCCTGTGTAGTTTTGCCGTTGTTACTGGCGAATAACAGGCTTTTTTACGGTTCGATAAGTACAAATATTTAGAATATTATGAGTCTATCGATAATCGAAATAATATTCCAAGGAGGTTTTATATTGAACAGGTATTCTAAGTTATTAGGGGTCATTATCGGATTTATCTTAGCATTTACGTATGTTTTTTCAAATGCTAGTGTTTCCGCCAACGGTCAGGGAGCAGAAAGATTTGATTACTTAATTGGTTTCAATAATGACGTCAATGAGAATGTTGTAAAGCAAGCTGGCGGTGAAGTGCTGCATGAATATAAATACATGCCCGTTCTTCATGTGAAGATTCCTGAGAAGGCGGCTAAGGCTCTAGAAAAAAATCCAAATATTGATTATGTAGAAAAAGATGAAGAAGTAACTACATCGCAAACCGTCCCCTGGGGAATCGACCATATTAATGCTCCAACCGTCCATTCTTGGGGAAATAAAGGAACTGGTGTAAAGGTAGCTGTACTAGATACTGGAATTGCTACACATGAGGATTTAAGAATTTCAGGTGGTGTTAGTTACATTAGCTCGGAGCCTTCTTATCAAGATTATAATGGACACGGCACACATGTTGCTGGAACAGTAGCTGCTCTGGATAATAGCTACGGCGTCATTGGCGTCGCCCCATCTATTGATCTCTATGCGGTAAAAGTCTTAGATCGAAACGGGGGCGGATCGCACAGCAGCATAGCCAAAGGAATCGAGTGGTCTGTTACCAATAATATGGACATTGTCAATATGAGTTTAGGGGGACCTACAGGGTCTTCAACTTTGAGTCAGGCTGCAAATTATGCCAATAATCAAGGTTTACTATTGATTGCGGCTGCTGGGAACACCGGTACAGCTGGCATTTCATATCCTGCGAGATATAGCTCTGTCATGGCCGTAGGTGCTGTGGATTCAAATAACAATCGAGCGTCCTTTTCTACTTACGGCAACGAGTTAGAGATTATGGCACCAGGAGTCTCAGTACTTAGCACCTACACATCAAACCGTTATGTGGAATTGAACGGTACATCGATGGCCAGTCCTCATGTAGCTGGTGTAGCTGCCCTAGTAAAGAGTGAGTACCCATGGGCTTCTAATGCTCAAATCAGACAAAGGTTAACTGATACAGCAACGTCTCTTGGTCATTCTTACTATTATGGAAGTGGCCTTGTAAATGCTTCTCATGCTGCCTATTAATATCTTATTTGGAATAAAAGTAGCTTGAAATACTAGAGAACTATTTTAAATATAATCTTAAGGAGAGGGTTCAATTGAAAAAATTAGTCGTATCATGGTTACTTCTTGTACTTATCTTTTTACCAGCTCACGGAGGATTAGCTTCAGGAGGAAATGGTGAAAGCAGTGACTACTTAGTGAAATTTAATGGTCCAGCAGAGAAGGGGATTGTTAAAGCCTTTGGTGTTGACGAAGAAGATATTCTTCACGAATACGAGTTATTATCTGTTATGCACATCAATTTAACCGACAATCAAAAGAGAGGATTAGAAAGACACCCTCAAGTTGAGATGGTTGAAGAAAATGGAGAAGTTGAGGCGTTAGGTCAGACTGTTCCATGGGGTGTCCCGCATGTTCAGGGAACCGCTGCTCAAGAAGAAGGCTACACGGGTGACAGTGTGAAAGTGGCCATCTTAGACACGGGTGTCGATAACACGCATGAAGATTTAGCTGCTAATGTAAAAGGCGGACATTCCGTCTTTGATGACGCAGATAACAGCGATCCATATTATGATGAGAACGGACATGGTACACACGTAGCCGGAACCGTCGGTGCAGTGAATAACGACTTAGGTGTTATTGGTGTAGCATATGACGCAGATTTGTATGCTGTTAAGGTCTTGAACAATGCCGGCAGTGGCACGTTAGCAGGAATTGCTGAAGGTATAGAATGGTCAATTGATAATGAAATGGATATCATTAATATGAGTTTAGGTGGTTCACAAGGATCATCAATTTTGGAGGAGTTCAGTGACCTCGCTTATGACGAAGGTGTTCTTGTAGTTGCAGCTGCAGGAAACAGTGGAAATCGTGGTGGAAACAATGATACGGTTGGATACCCTGCCAACTATGACTCGGTTATTGCAGTGGCTGCTATTGATGAAAACAATAATCGAGCGAGTTTTTCCAGTAGCGGTCCGGCAGTAGAAATTTCTGCGCCTGGGGTGAGTGTCCTCAGCACCATCCCTGGCAATGATTACGCAGCATTTAACGGTACGTCCATGGCATCTCCTCATGTAGCAGGTGTGGCTGCGCAAGTTTGGCAAGCGAAACCGGAACTATCAAACGAGGAATTAAGAGATTTATTAAATGAAACAGCTCAGAGTTTAGGATCGGCCAGCCAATATGGTCATGGTCTTGTCCAGTCGTTGGATGCCATCGAATATTAATAGTTTTATAGAAATGACCTAGCCGTGAGAAGGCTAGGTCACTTATTTCTACAAAGAACACTTGGGTATCGGAATAGTGAAAAGATGATATTAATAAATATAGGTGCTCTAAATATGAAAGGGATAATTTTTACGTACCCCTCCACTTAGCCACACTTAAAGTGGAGGGTACCTCTCTTCCACGACCATCTTAAAAAGCCAAATGAAATGTGTTCTCACAAGTGTGTAGACTCGGTGAATTCCTATCCTAATAGACTGAACATTCATTTGTACCTTCGATTTTTAGGATAAAAGAACTACTGAAAAGCACGATATTCCGAATAAACCATAATGAATAGATATCGTTTATCGCGCAATTTTGATACACAACATCTACCAAGGCCAACTGTTATATGACAATGAAGAACATTAATTTAGAATTTTCCCTTCTCCCTTGTATATATCAGCATAGTGAAAAAAACCACTTATCCGCCCTATGACTTAATTTTCATAACATTCCTAAAACTATATTGACTTATTTAAGTGTAAGCGATTACAATCTAATCAATACCATACTTGTCTATTATTGTAAACGAACTTGCAGGAAGTCATTTTCACTGCATTTGATGTTTACGAGCATCAACGACTGAACACTCAGTCGGATTACTAAATAAAAAGGGGGCGCTGTATTGAATGCTTACAAGCTGGAAGTCCGTTTTACCATTATGATGAGCGTATTACTTTTACTTGCTGGGAACGTTGCGTTAATTTTCTCTATTTTCCCTGTCAATGGTATGCTGTTCGGATTCCCGATCATGTACATTATACCGATACTTTCAGGTTGGTTCGGGATATTATTTTTAACGATAGTCGCAAGTAAAATCGGCAATCATATTGATGAAAAAATTGAGCAAGCCAATGAGCAAGGGGACCCTTCGCTGGAACAGATTGAAGGTTTCACTAAGAAAAAAAAGAATTACGAGGGGGCATAGACAAGTATGGGAGAAGAAGCATGGCAGTTATCGAACCCCTTTTTAGGGATTGCAGCAATCATTGTAACCTTCATTTTATTTTATGTCGTAGGGTATATTTCCAATCGTAAGAGCAGCTCTGTTACTGATTTATATGTGGCAGGAGCTAGTATTGGCCCTTTAACAAATGGATTGGCCATGGCATCGACTTATATGAGCTTGGCCACATTTCTTGGGATTACAGCGCTTATCCTTCAATTACAAGTACCGTTTATCATGCTGTGGATTCAGCTTATATTGTCTATTCCCCTTATTACAATCATCTATGGCACAAGCTTACGGCGGATGGGAGCCTTCTCACCGACCCACTTTATCCGTGAACGTTACGGACTCAGTGCTTCGATCATTGCAGCATTATTTATGATTCTTGTCTCGCTCATGTATGCATTGGGGCAAATGATCGGGATTGCACTTGCCTTCGAAACTGTTCTCGGAATTCCGTACTTAACCGGCCTCATATTTGGGGGATTGGTGATTGTCGGATACGTCACCTTGGGAGGCATGGCAGGCGCATCAAATAATGCTGCGATTCAAATGGTCATCATTGCGCTCATGTTCATCGTGCCCCTTGCTGCGATTATGAAGGCAGTGGGTGGAAGTGGATGGTTCTTCCCTCCTCTCCTCTACTCTGATATGGTTCCAGCCATGCTAGAAGCAATGCCTAATTTCTTTGATTACCAGTTTTCGCCGAAATGGTACGTCTCTCTTATTGGATTAACGATTGGATCTCTTGGCCTTCCCCACTTGGCTATGCGGATTTACACTGCTTCTAGTTTGAAAAGCGCGCGAACAGCAATGGTCTGGTTTGCATTTATTATCGGACTTGTTTTCTCAGCAACTTATGCAATGGGCTTCGTCGGAGTTTATGCGACGGAAACACAAGGCGTAGCTATTTCTGCAGCCGATGCCGACAAGCTCACCCTTATTTTGAACTTGGTTTATAATCCTGAATGGGTCACTGCCCTCGTCATTGCCGGAGCTATTTCAGCTGGCTTGTCTACACTTAGTGGCAATCTGCTCGCTATCGGCGCCTTACTTTCTCAGGACATTGTAACCGTACTTAAACCAAACTTATACGTAAAAACACGATTAAAGCTAGGGTATATCGCCATTTTCACCGGAGGGATTATCAGTATCTTGCTTGCCATTAACCCCCCTGCCTTTTTAGTCGTCAGTATCTTGTGGGCGTTTGGTCTTGCCGGTGTTACTAACGCACCGCTTATTATCGTTGGAGTGTGGTGGAAAGAAGCGAACAAATTCGGCGCCATCGCAGCCTCAGTAATTGGAGGTGCCCTTTATATTATCGTCTCACCGTTCGTATTCCCAACGATTGTCCTGACCGGTCACAGTGTCACCGACGGCATGGGTTTATCCGGCGCAATGCTGGCCATCCCTGTCAGTTTCATCCTGCTTATCGTCGTTTCTTACGTGACAAATAGAATCCCTAAACTGTCGACAATGCTGACGACGAAAGCAGATCACATACTTATTGAAAGAATCCATGGATGGAAAGATATTCATCCCCGACGATACAACAGCACGATAGGAGCTGCCATTACTGTCGCATTTTTTACGGCCATTGCCGTGTGGGCGATCATGCCTTGGAATATGTAGGTTCATAAAGGGGACATTGCGATGATTGGAAAAATGATTACACTACACGCACCGGCGTTTGAGGCATTTCTTGGTACACCTAAATCAAAGTTATATATTCGCCTGATCATCATCTGTCTTGGGGTGGTCTATGGATTAGCTGGTATTGCTGCTAACGCGGTGTTTATTGCAAGCTTTGAATCGGCCCTGCTGCGCAGTGTCATCGTCCCGATCATCTTCATTTTGTTTGGCTTATTCTCTGTCTGGCTCACAAAGATCGGTCTGACTGTTTTGCTTTGGGCAGGGGCTAAAGGTTTTGGTGGTCCAGGGAAAATCAAGGATTTAAACCAAACCACAACAATCGCCCTTATCCCTGGAGTAATGGCAATCCCTGTCCTCACAGGGATGAACACCAGCTGGTTTATGATGGGGGCACTAGTCATCGGCGTCAGTTGGATGTTTTTTATTTGCGTACGAATCCATGAGGTAACCCAAGGATTCGTACGTTGGAAAGCCTACGCTGCCGTATTTGCAGTATTTGTCTTTTTCGCAAGTGTTTATTACATCGTTATGCCTACAAGCATAATAACTTAAGGGGGAGTCACTCGTGAATCGTGATCAATTAATAGCACCTGCACAGTACAATATCACTGAGGAACTTATGAAATACGCTCACGACAACACAAGGACAGCTGTTCGCTGGCTAGATCAGGAAGGCAAGCGACGGAATATCTCATACAGAGAAATGGTGGAAAAAATGAATCAGTTCGCCTTAGCTCTTAAGGGGCAAGGGGTTAACAAAGGGGATAAACTTCTCATTATTCTACCGCGAATTCCTGAAGCTTATATCACTTACCTAGCCTGTTTAAAAGCTGGTATTATCGCCATTCCTAGTTCAGACATGCTTCGTAAAAAGGATTTGTTATACCGCATCCAACATGCGAATGTGAAAGGGATTGTTTCCTTTCATGAAACAACTGGTGAAATTAACTCCATTGATGAAGATCATCCCGCCCTTTCGAAAAAATTCATAGTTGGCGGTGAGGAAGAAGGTTGGCAGTCGTTAGAGAAGCTTGCTGCAAAAGAGAAAACAGATTATGAAGGCGAAAAAACTAGCCGGGACGATATTTCTTTTTTATCTTATACATCGGGAACTACCGGGAATCCTAAAGGAGTCGTTCACACGCACGGATGGGGCTATGCTCATGTTCGTACAGCGGCCAAAGAATGGCTTGGTGTCGAAGAAGGGGATCTTGTCTGGGCCACGGCTGCACCGGGCTGGCAAAAGTGGATCTGGAGCCCATTCCTTTCAACGATTACCCTAGGCGCCACCGCCTTCGTCTATCACGGTAGTTTCGATCCGATAAGCTACTTAAAACTGATGGAAGTGGAAAAGATCAATGTCCTTTGCTGTACACCGACAGAATATAGGCTAATGGCTAAAGTTGAAAATCTGTCTGACTACAAACTTCCCGATTTGAAAAGTGCTGTGTCTGCTGGAGAACCGTTAAATCGTCCCGTTATTGAAGCTTTCCGCCTAGCATTTGATTTAGATGTAAGAGACGGGTACGGTCAAACAGAAAATACTTTGCTCGTTTGTAACCTAAAGGGGATGCCAACGAAACCTGGCTCCATGGGTAAGCCGACACCAGGAAATCCTGTAGATATTATTGATGAAGATGGCAAGCCTGTTAAGGTAGGGGAAGTCGGTGACATCGCCGTACACAAAGATTGTCCTGCCCTGTTTAAAAAGTACCTAGACGAACCTGAACGTACTCAAGCATCCTTTCGAGGCGACTGGTACTTAACAGGTGACCATGCTATGAAAGATGAGGACGGTTACTTTTGGTTTAAAGGCCGCAGTGATGACATTATTATTAGCTCAGGTTACACGATCGGACCGTTCGAAGTGGAAGATGCTCTCGTGAAGCACCCTGCCGTTCGTGAGTGCGCGGTGGTAGCTTCACCAGACGAAACCCGCGGCAGCATCGTAAAAGCCTTTGTCGTCTTAAGAGATCCGGACGTTGTTCCTGACGCAAACCTTGTCAAAGAATTGCAGGACCATACAAAGAGCATCACCGCCCCTTACAAATATCCAAGACAGATCAGCTTTATAGAAGAATTACCGAAAACCACATCCGGCAAAATTCGCCGCATTGACTTACGACTACAAGAACAAAGATGATAGAAAGTGAGAGTTAATCAGTTGCCGACTGCGACTGTCCCATATATATCTTATATGTTCAGATGAAAAAAGCCTCAGCCCCTCGTAAATTAGACACGGGGCTGGGGCTATCATATTCATATTTCTTTAGTTGTCCATACCGCCATGATGATGCTTGAAATTTTTACTAGGTGCGGCACCCAAAGTGCCATGATGGCCTTGATACATTTTCTTGAATTCATGAATAGACATGTCCTCATGGTTTTGCTTCATCTGCCCCACATTCATCTTTCCAGTTGCTTCCTCTACATGGTCATGCGCAGAAACTAAACTCCCTGCTCCAAAAATCAACAGAGTAGCTGCAAGGACCGCCGTTGTAATTTTTTTCATTTTTAACTGCCCCTTTCTAAAAGTATATCTTCACCCTACCCTCCAAATTTGAAGGATCTATGAAGAAAATAATGGTTAACAGAAAAGTCTCATATCAAACAATCAACCTGATGAAATGGTGATTGAATCTATCCCCTCACCCATTCACTCAATCTGCCAAACTGAGTTTTTGCATCATGATAGCCCAATTCATACAAATTTTCCAACCTTTTCTGGTTTCGCTCAAAACTACTAACGGGGACATCCTCACTTGGCTGGATTAAAAACACATTACCTTTTTCCTGCTCAGCTTCAATAAACGATAACGCCTCATTATATGTAATTAATCGTTTATGCAACGAATCAGCGACGGCAGGATATTTTCGATAGAGCAACCTCATAAACGACGAAGCCCTGCTTGGTTTCAATCGTTCGTTATTGGTTTTGGTCATGATAACGACATTTTTTTGATTTCCGTCTTTTTTCGCTTTCTTAATTGGAATCGGGTCCACAAGACCTCCGTCAAGCAACACTCTTCCGTCATATTCCACTGGCGGAGCGATCAGCGGCAGAGAACTTGAGGCACGAATGATTTTCAGGATATCTTTTCCGTGTTCTTGTTTATTGTAATATAGTGCCTCACCGGTGTGGCAATCAATGGTACCGATTAAAAACTGTTCCTTGCCTTTTTCTAATGCAGTAAAATCAAAAGGAACAATATGATTGGGTACGTGATCGAATAAGAAATCCATGCCGAATAACTGTCTTCTCAAGATGACATTTCGCCATGATAAATAACGGGAATCGTTTACGAGCCCAATATTGACCTCTTTATTTCGACCCTTTTGCCTTGATAAATACGAGGCGCCCATGCAGGCACCTGCTGATACTCCTATGACATAATTGAAAAATAAATCTCTTTCTAAGAAATATTCAAGAACTCCAGCAGTATAAAGCCCTTTCATTCCTCCTCCTTCTAACACAAGTCCGCAATTATGCATATAATCAATCCTTTTGCACTAAATTTCTTTATTCACAAACAAGTATCTCACGAGAAAAAATCTTGTTTTTACTGACAATACATCGATCAACAATCATAAATCCTGCGTTTCTTATGAGATGATCAAAGGACTCGATTGTCACGATAACCACTTTCTTTGCGTAGGTTCGAGCGCTTGTAAACATCTCCAGCTTTTCTTCATCAGTTATCACAGAACATAAATTGTATGGCATATCAATAATCGCCACGTCATAGTTTCCGGTGATCGTTCTCATATCAGTCAGAGACACCTTCGTTTGTATTCCAAAGTGAGCTAAATTTTTCCGTAAGCCGTACATGACTTTTGGATTTGAGTCACTTCCCTCAATATACACGCCCATCGAGCTTGCCTCAATGAGGACGGTCCCAATGCCGCAACAAGGGTCAATGGCCTTGATTTCAGTTGGATTTGGAACGGCAATATTAACGATGCTTCTTGCTATCCGTGTACTTAATGCCGTGGAGTAGTGATAAGGCTTTTTTTCATGTTTGAGCCATACTGGTTCACTTTGTTTTAACCGTCCGAACAACCAACGGCCTTCAACATTCATGATCCCGAATAATTGACCGGGCTTATGTAAATCCACCGTTCCATCTACCTTCAAACCGACTTCCCTCTCCAATGATCGTCTTTCTTTGAACATCGGATTATGGGTAGACGGATTTTTCACGAATAACACTTTGAATGTCACGTTTAGTCTAGGAAGTTCTTTGACTCGGTTCATTAACCCGTCTATTGAATATGACTCACATAATATTTCTATTCGCTCGTTCATAAACGGACTTCGATTAGGGTCTACTTGAATGACACTTTCCATCAGTCCTATGTTCGAATCAGCACCAAAAAAAGCACGCATCTCTAATTGACAGAGATCTTTCTCCTCTTCTCTGTACGAGTATGTATAAATATATGTTGGTTTATTATCGTTTTCCAATCTCTTCTCATCCTTTTCGTATCATTGCCCTTATCTATAAAAGATATCTTTTTAAGGGAGAAATAGCAAAGTATCATAAAAACCACATGAGTACCTTGCATTACAAGGTACTTAAAGTTATACTTTTCTTATACTATGTAATACAAGGTAAAGAAAGAAGTGATCCCTAGTGGCCATGACCCAAATGATGAAAGGCATATTAGATGGTTGTTTGCTTGCAATCATTAACGAAAATGAAGTTTATGGCTACGAATTAGCCGTGAAATTGGAGAGATACGGGTTTGATTCAATAAGTGAGGGAACCATTTATCCTCTGCTCATTCGGATGCAGAAGGAAAAACTTGTGACTTCTACCTATAAAAAATCTACTGCAGGCCCAAAAAGAAAGTACTATTCGCTAACAGACAAAGGCGAGGAGGAACTAGCAAGCTTCATTAAACGTTGGGAGTACTTACAGATCAATGTTACGAACGTGCTGAATGATGAAACTAAACCATGAAAAGGAGAGAGAGCAAATGACACACTCAAAACTTTCCCACAAAAGTAAAACATTCTTAGAAGATTTACGAATCTATTTATTTTCAAGTGCAAAAAACTCTGAAGAAATTGATGATATTGTCGATCAATTGGAAGTTCATTTATTGGAAGCAGAACAAAACGGAAAAACCATTGAAAAAATTATTGGCGATTCTCCTAAGGATTATATGAACCAACTCTCTCATGAAATGTCGCTCGACTATAAGGCTTGGGCAAAGTTTGTCCCGATTATTCTATTCGGTAGCTTTTCGTTTAAAATTGTCGGTGACAGTCTCAGTGGAGCACTTGCTTACTCTATATTAGAACTTATCGGATTCTTTACCATCGGCATTATTTTTCTCCTAGGTGTCTCCGCTACTTTCAAATTTATTTCAGGTAAAAATCTTTCAAATGGAAAACAAGTCACGGTCTTAAGTCTCGTTCCACTTCTGACCATGGGGTTGTTCTTTAGTTTAATCTATTTAAATAGAGTGATCGACCCACCACTCATACACTTTGGACAACTCGGCAGTATTATTGCAGTAATCATCACAATGATCTTTCTTATCGCTGCCTCGTGGTGGGCGAAAACAGCCGTTCTTTTGGTCATAATTACTCTTTTATACTTGCCACCATTTCTCCTTAGCTTCACATCCATGCAAGAAGTGACTCAATTAACGATAGGTGTGTTTGTTTCTTATATTGGAATAGGTATATACCTGTTCATAACCTTTAAAAGACTAAAGAAAACCAATAAACTTTAGCTGCCTCTATACCTATTCTATTTTTTGTTCTCTCTCTCTTGACTGTCCGGAAGAGGAAACGGAGTCGATGCTTCAAGTAATTCTTTACGCCTGATGGGGTTTATCTCTCTTTTTTGCAAATCTCTTCGTAGGGCCGCCAACTGGTCGACGTATTCACCATATTCTGGACCTAATAATTTTGCAATATGTCTCGTTATTTTTTTGGAAAGTATTGGGCTCGCACCAGATGTGGTTACTGCTACTTTCAACTTTCCCCGTTCAATAACAGATGGGAAAAAGAAGCTACTTACCTGTTGGTTATCAACTACATTAATTAGTGATACGTACTGAGTGAGACCTGTCGCGAACTTTTCGTTTAATGCAAAGGAATCCGTTGCAATCACTACCAAAAAGAAGGACCGCCAGTTCAAGTCCAACCGATCACAACCTTCTCGATCAGTATCCTTTACTTTCATATCTGTTTCCTTATAGGTAAAGGCATTCCGCTGCTGTTTTAAATTTTCAGTCAATGTTGGACTAATGACCGTGACGGAGGCCTGCTCTTTAAGTAAATGTATGATTTTTCTTTCGGCGATGGTGCCGCCCCCAATGACAAGGCACGGCTTGTTTTTTATCTGAAGAACAAAGGGGCTACTCATTTTCACCATCTCCTTTCAATAATGATCATTACTGTCTATCATTCGCTAACGCCGCTTCCAGTTGATTTTCTATCCAAGATGACACCAGTGGATGTGGAAGGTACGTCTTTCCTTCCCAATGATAAGAAAGACCTTCTAACCTATTTGGTATGACTTTGTTTGTAAAATACCCTTCACATAAAAACAGCGGAAGGACGAGGGTCTCGGTCTCTTGTGGGAGACGAGCAACTGTACTTCTTAAGTTATCTGGGTGAAGAGTACCATGGACGATTTGTTTAAATGGAAAGCGAGTAGCCAATGCCTGCTTCATCCTTTGCAGAAGTTCCTCCCACTTCTCATGAAAGGAAGATTCATCGCTACCGTGTGCGACAAGGAGGAGGACTTCCTTTTCCGGATTCACGGATAAAGAAGCCACCCGTTCTGAAACCAAGTCCATTACTAGAGCATGATCATCCATTGGTTCGCACCAAACAATATCACAAGCCATTTCAATTGGATGAAGATCCGTATCAACAGGCGTTTCTGCGATGACTCCTAACGCATATTTGATTTCATCAATATGCGTGCTTCCTGACGAGATAAAAAGAGGAATGGAGACGATCGTCTTAATTCCATCACTTTCTAACTGCTGAATTCCTTTTTCTATCGTCTTTTCTTCGCTAAATTCCAAATAACTGATCACCACAGGAAGCTCTGTGTTCACTTTTAAAACGGCTTCCTCAATATCCTTTTCCCATTTTGGGTTACTTGAGCCATGGGCGATGATCAGCACTCCTGTTTGACTCATATTCATTCAAATTCACCTTCTTTACGCATGGATTGCTTGTTGAAGCAAAGGCGAATCTGCCAATTTATCTTCAAACCAAGCTAAGTCTTCTCTAAGTCTAACTACTTCGCCCACGACAATGATTGCTGGAGAGGCAATTTTCTTTGTTTCCAATTCTTTCACAATCGTTCCTAGTTCCCCAGTGACCGTTTTCTGCACCTCGCACGTTCCCCATTGAATGATCGCCACCGGTGTAGAGGGCGGTCGTCCATGTAGCAACAATTTTTCTTGAATGAGCTGAATTTGCTTTACTCCCATATAAAAAACGAGCGTATCCACTCCGACCGCTAAGCTCTGCCAATTGATCTCTTCTTGCTTGCCATCTTTTCGTCTGTGCCCTGCTACCACCGCAAAAGATGAGCTTAATTCTCTATGGGTAAGAGGGATTCCCGCATAAGCTGGCGCCGCAATTCCGGATGTAATGCCTGGGACGATTTCAAAGGGTAACCCATTTTGCCGACAAGCGGCCGCTTCTTCACCGACTCGACCAAATACCGTTGAGTCTCCGCCTTTTAAACGAACCACTTTTTGACCTCGCTTCCCATGATAGACGAGAATGTCATTGATCTCCTCTTGGGAAATACAAGCTGTTTGTGGTTGTTTCCCACAATAGATAAGCTCTGCACCTTTTTTAGCATGATCAAGCAACTGGATATTCACAAGCCGATCATACACAATCACATCCGCCTCTTGTAACAGCTCTGCTCCTCGGAGTGTTAAAAGCTTCGGGTCTCCCGGACCTGCCCCAACAAAATAAACTTCACCTACATGTCTTTTCATACGTCTTCCCCCTATGATTTTATTCATGTCCGATCACAAACCCGGCGTGTTTCGTTATGATTCTCGTATCATATAATGATAATTCCTCTATGATCGGGGTCTGTAAATATGATTTCTCTAATTCAACTTCAGCTACATTAAAAGCGGTGGCTTCATCTTCTGCTGCAACGACAATATGGACATTTTTCTCTTTATTCACTCGCGCTTCAAACCGGTAAAGTTTCATGGTCCTTCCTCCTCGTGATGAAAACCGAGTCAAGATGCTTGCTGTTCAATGATTTCGGTTAGTTTTTCTTGAAGTGGCTCTTTTCCTAAACGTAAATAAAAAGCGTGAAAGTCCTCTCCTTGTTGTTTTTCATCTGTGAAATATTGAATGAATTTTAATAGGACGCCGTCTAATTCGTGTGCTTCGATTTTCCCTTTCAACTTTTCGTTGAATTGAGCTCCTTGCGTCAGAGTTCCACCTACATAAATTTCAAACGCTTCAACAAGCTTTTTATCTTTGTTTTTCATTTTAATCCCTTGTAAACCGATATCGGCTATTTGCCTTTGCCCACAGGCATTTGGACAGCCAACCATATGGATTCTCACCGGTACATCGACCGTTAAATGGTCATCCAAATAATTTGCGATATCCCTCATCCGTTCTTTTGTTTCAACAAGGGCAAGGTTACAATACTCAATCCCTGTGCATGACACCGATGAACCGATAAACGGCTTCGGAGCGATATTCATCCGGTCTAGAATATCTTCATTTAGAAAACGATCCACGTCATCATCAGCTATGTTAGGAATAACTACATTTTGCGAATTACACGTCCTGATTTCACCATTTCCATATTCCTTAGAAATGCGAGCAAGTTCAATTAATTCATCCGAATACAAACGGCCTACAGGGATATTTAATCCTATATAATTAAATCCTGCTTGTTTTTGCGGATGAACTCCGTAAAAATAGCCTGCGTTCCACGTTTCAAAGCGGTTCGTGCCTTTCGATGGCAAAGAGATGAACTCCTCCATTTTTTCCTTGAACGCTTCAGGCCCCCAATCTGCGAGAAGAAATTTTAAACGAGCACGGTGACGTTTTTCACGGTATCCATGATCACGGAAAATGGTCGTCACCACTTTTGTCACTTCGTTCACTTGATCTGGCCTTACGAACACATCCAGCTCTTGAGCCAAGTAAGGTTTTGCTGAGAGGCCTCCGCCAACATACACGTGAAAACCGTGGACCGCTTTCCCATCTATTTCTTTCGTTGCCGGTGTAAATGACAAGCAGTTAATTTCCGCATTTTGTGCATTGTTCAAATTGGATGAGATCGACACTTTGAATTTTCTCGGCAAGTTAGAAAAATCTCGGTTATGTTGGAAATAATCATAGACATCCTGAACGATTTCCTGCGTATTAATCAGCTCATTTGGATCGATTCCCGCCAAGGGATTTCCAACGATGGTTCGCATAATGTCTCCACAGGCACCTACCGATGATAAACCACCCTCCTCTAAGCGACGGAAAATATCTGGGATGTCTTCGATTTGAAGCCAGTGGAACTGAATTGCCTGACGTGTCGTGATGTCAATGACATCACGGCCGTAATCCTTAGCAATCCCAGCAAGAATCAATGCTTGACTATGAGAGAGAATGCCGGATGGGACATTGACCCGCATCATGAAATAACCATCTTCTTTTGGCTTTTGCAGATAGAGCCCAGCCCATTTAAAGAGGGGCCAATCTTCTTTTGGAATCGAGGCAAACCCCTCTTCCGCGTATTGAGGAATATCATTTAAAATATCCAATCCGTCTTTTTCTAGTTTTAATTTTTCTTCTTTACTCAATTTTTCGTTATCTGCCCAAACTTTCGTGTACCCCATTATGTAAATCCCCTTTCTACTAAATAATTTGTTGCTCTTTCAAATAGGTTATGATCGTTTCTACCGAATCCTCTACTGAAGCAAGGTCACTAGAGATCGTTAATTCTGGTGACACAGGTTCTTCATATGGGGCGCTAATTCCCGTAAATTCAGGTATTTCACCGTTCCGCGCTTTCTTATAAAGGCCTTTTGGATCTCTGTTTTCGCATTCTTCAACGGGACATTTCACATAAATTTCGATGAATTCACCTTGTTCCACCATCTCTCGGGCAAGTTGGCGATCTTCCCGGTAAGGGGATACAAAAGCAGTTAGTACGATACTTCCTCCATCAACGAAAAGCTTGGATACCTCTCCTATCCTACGTATGTTCTCTTGCCGATCCTCCGGCTTAAATCCAAGGTCCCGATTTAAACCATGTCGAATATTGTCCCCATCCAACACATAGCTTTGAACACTAGACTGATGTAGGCTTCTATCCACAGCGTTCGCCAATGTTGATTTTCCTGAGCCAGAGAGTCCAGTAAACCATATGATACAGCTTTTGTGCCCTCGAAGTTGTTGACGGTCATGTTTTGTTACGACAGAATCATGCCAGTGAATATTTGCCGCTTTATGGCTCATACACTCACCTTCATTCCATCAATCAATACTTGAACGACTTCAGGACGACTAAATTCCGGTGGAGGCGTCTCCCCGTTTCGTAGAAGTTCTCTTACCTTTGTACCTGATAAAATGACCCGGTCTTTCAGTTCATGAGGGCACGTCTTAGTGGAAGCCATGTTCTCACACTTCTTGCAATAAAAGCTGTGTTCAAAGAAAAGTGGCGTAATGCCTAAGTCTTCTTCTGAGAACTGCTCAAAAATCTCCTGTGCCTCATACGTGCCATAATAGTCACCTACGCCAGCATGATCACGCCCGACGATAAAATGAGTACAACCGTAATTTTTTCTGACTAAGGCATGAAAAATCGCTTCGCGGGGGCCCGCATATCTCATGGCTGCTGGAAATACAGCTAGGAAAACTCGATCTTTTGGGTAATAATTTTCTAACAGTACTTGGTAACTTTCCATTCGAACATCGGCAGGAATATCATCGGCTTTCGTTTCACCAACCAGTGGATTTAAAAACAAGCCATCGACAATTTCCAAGGCGGATTTTTGAATATATTCGTGAGCTCGGTGAACGGGATTCCTCGTTTGAAACCCAACGACCTTTTTCCACCCTTTTTTCGCAAAAGTTTCTCTCGTCTCAGCTGGATGAAGATAATATGTGGAAAATTGATCCTTTTCAGGTGAACGGACGAGCGTAATTGGACCTCCTAAATACGTATCGCCTCTTTCGAAGATTTTTTTGACCCCTGGGTGTGCCTGATCAGAGGTTTTATACACTTGAATCGCTTCCGTTTGTTGGTCTGGGGTGTAAATTTCCTGTAATTTTAGGATACCATACGTCACACCTTGGAACTTAAGCAAAACCGACTGTCCCTCCGAAAGAGAAGAAGCGACTTCTCTAGTCACCGGAAGGGTAATCGGCAGACTCCACACATGGCCGTCTGATAGCCTCATTTCTTGCACCACACTAGAGTAGTCTTCTTTCCCTAAAAATCCTGTTAACGGGCTGTAAGCTCCATTAGCAATAAGCTCTAAATCTGACAAACTCGTTTTGTCTAGTTCAATTGACTCTGAAATTCCTGAATAATCGACCGAATCATCGAATCGATTCATTAATGTTCCTCCGTGAGGAAGGCTTACTGTCATGTTCGATCACTCCTTCGCTGAATTTGGTTTTACGTGCAGGCCACACTCGGTCTTTTCCATCCCAGACCAGCGGCCTGCCCGATGGTCTTCGCCCTCTTTTACCGGAAATGTACACGGCTCGCAGCCTATACTTGGATAACCTTGGTCATGAAGCTCGTTGTAAGGAAGTTCGTTAGCGTGGATATAATCCCACACATCCTGCCAACTCCAATGAATCAACGGGCACACTTTCACGAGCTGGAACTTGTCATCTTGATTTACAAACTCTGTATTCGCTCGAGTCGGCGATTGGTCTCTTCTTAAGCCAGATAGCCACGCCGTGCTTCCCTCTAGGGCTTTTTTTAAGGGACGATTTTTACGAATCTCACAGCACAGATCGGGACGAGTCGCCCAGAGTCTGTCGCCATACTCAGCCTTTTGATCTTCTAGAGTGAGATCGGGCTCAATCATATCTATTTGCAAGGTTGGATATTTTTTCTTGATCCGATGAATCAATTCATAAGTTTCAGCGAAATGAACATGCGTATCAAGGAAAACAATACGAGCATCTGGTTTGGTTTTTGAAATCATATCCACTAAGACGATTCCTTCTGCTCCGAAGCTGCATGCATAGGTGAGTTTATCGTGGAACAACTCATATGCCCACCTAATCACGTCTTCTGCCTTAAGGTGTTTCAAACGCTCTTGAAAAAAAAGATAGTCGCTCTCGGTAAATGATTGATCAGGGTTGGTTATTCTTGTCATGGGCTTAACTCCCTTCTTCTTCCTTAATTCATCTAATCACTGTTGGACTGTTTGTTGCTCTAACTTGACGGACTTATATAAACTCAATGTACCGATTGTTGCGATAATGATGGCAAGGACAATAACCACCATATATGGGTTAGGATGGAGAAAGACTTGAATCAAACTATATGACATGACGAGTGACAAAATCGGTGACACGATCCACACCTTAATAATTTTTCTTATCACACCTTTTTGCCAAAGTTGAAACCCGTTTCTAGCACAACCAATACCAACAATTCCTGAGGTTGTCGCTTGAGTTAAAGGAACTGGGATACCAAATACGGAAGCGATAATGACGAGTCCACCACCCGTGCCTGAAACTGCGGTTCCTTCTAACAAAGAAAAGGAAATGATTTTTTTCCCATTTGTTTCAAGTACTTTCCCTCCGAAAATCAAAGCCCCTAATGCCACGAATACCGCTCCCAACCAAATACCTGAAGTTTGGGCGATAATTCCTGCCCCAACAAGGGGTCCGATCGCATTGGCTACATTGTTCATTCCAGCGGAAAAAGCTTCAATAAATCCCGTTGCAACTAACAAGAGAGCTAGCCATTTTTTCCAAACGCCTTTCCCTTTTAATTCAGGCCATCTACGTTCAAGTACTTGAATCGTCTTCCCTAAAATAAAACAGATCAGAAAAGCTGCGACAGGTACAAGCAACCAAAAAGAGACAATATACAAAACATTATTCACATGCAGAGCTTGAAAGGCGATGCCCACCCCAACTACAGCTCCAATCGTCACTTCACTGGTTGATAACGGGATGCCGATCATATTCGCTAGGAAAAGGGTAAGAGTAGCTGAAAGTAAGATAACAAGAGCCACCTCGATTGAAAAAATACTCTGAGGAATAATTCCTTCCCCAACGGTTTTCACCACTTCGCCTCCGCCAATGACTGCTCCAAGCATTGCCCCTAATCCAGCTAAAAGAAGTGCGAGTTGTTTTTTTACAGCTCCGCTACCATAAGCAGGACCTAAAGTTGCAGCTGCACCACTAGCTCCAATATTCATAGCAAAAAATAACGCAATGGCTATCGCTGTATAGGCTAATAACATCCCTCACACTTCCCATCCACTTAGATTACTTTCATATAAATTTGATAATACCCATTTGGTTACTAGGGATTATATACAACTTACAATAATTGGTCAACAGAATTTTGCGAAAAATATATACAATTCTAAATTTAGTTATTTTGACAGGGGGTCTGTTTAGTACTTTTCCTTTCCTCTCCCTAACTTTCATGGTCTCTAGTTATCATTTTCTGTCTTTCTGAAAGATTCTATGATTTCCGGAACTTGTACCCACCATATATCACCTGCACCTGATGGTCTTTCTTCTGAAGTTTCATTAGGCAAGGACCATTTCAAAGAGAAACCTAGTATCATGATGGTCACAACAGTAATGAACATTCTCTTCTTTATCGTCATATAGATCACCTTTCATTTTAGAATGGAAGCGAAAAGAAATGCCCACTGAAAAAGAACCATGCAGCAAGTAGCGTTAATATGATATTCAACAATTGCCCAGTAATATATAGAATGATCGGCTTGCCACCTTGAACCCCTTTAGCCAATTCTTTGAAATTTGATTCTAAACCAATACTGACGAATGCTAGGGCAAAAAAGACTCCTCTATAATCGTCAATCACCGGTAAATACGTCTCGACTGCCTGTTCTGGTAAAACGAAAGAGAAGATAAGTGAAGCACCTAGAAACCCAATAATGAATTTTGGCATACGTGTCCAAACTTCTTCCCCACTCACTTTTTTATTCAAGCCTTTGTTTTCGTAACGAGAAACGAAGAATAGGGCGATGGCTACAGCTACAAATCCAATTAAAATATTTTGCACCATCTTTATCACTGACGCCACTTCCATGGCCTCATCTCCAAGTAAAGACCCTGCTGCTACTACAGCACCAGTCGCATCAATTGTTCCACCAAGCCAAGCACCGCCTACGACAGCATCTATATTTAAAGCTGACACTAAGGCAGGCATCCCTAACATCATAATAATGGTGAAAATAAGCGTAATGGAGATGGCCAACGTAATCTCTTCTTTTTTTGCTTTAGCAGCCGTACCTGAAGCAATTGCCGCCGACACCCCACAAACAGCTGTTGCTGATGAAATGGTAATCGCTAGCCCTCTTTGGTCTTGCATGTTCAGAACCCGCTGTGAAAACCAATACATTAAAATAATCACAATGGGCGTAACAATCCACGCTACACCTACACCTAATAAACCTAGAGCTAGCATCCGGTCAAATAAGATCGATGCGCCCAACAACACGAGTCCCGCCTTAATGTAAAGTTCCGTGTGTAACGCGTGCTTTAAAAATGCTGGCGTTTTAAGAACATTACTTATAAATAAACCGAGAGCAAGGGCCCAAATAACGTCATTGAAGCCATAGTGTCGCCATGGACCAAATTCTCCTAAGACGAACGCTGCAGTCGTGATCAAAAATAGCACGGGAAAGGCCACCACAAAATTCTTAAAAGAATTTCTCTTCAAGAAAAAAATGGCTATTCCAAATACAAGAAACGAACTTAATAAGGTGATGAAGAGACCTGGGACATTCTCTAAAGGAATGGATTGAAAAATGGTATCTGCTGCTTCTGTCCCCCACCTTTCAGGCAGTACCGGTGAAGATAATAGCGATAAGGCGACAAGCCCAATCACACCAAAACCAAGCCAAACTGCCCACCAGTCTTCCGTGTTTAACGAATTTTTTTGGGGCTCTTCCTTCTTTAATTGATCCCCTTCAAACTCTCTCTTTTCTGCGCTTTTCATGTACATTCCCCCTCTGCTGTTTAAATAACCGAGTAAACTTATATGATTTATTAGTATAGTTGTGTTAACTTGTCCATGTCAACACAAATTTCCAACATTTATTAATAATTTTTGAATATTTGTTTTATTGAACGGACGCTAAAAAGACCATGAAAAGAGGGTTTACTTCTTTTCGTGGTCTTACAGATGAGTGTAAACATTTACTTTTTACAAGTTGACTAGCTTTGTATTTGATATATTATTAGAAAGATACGAGCTTCCAATTTAGGGGGAACGAAATGAAATTTATCAAGTTTTTTGTTATCAACTTACTGCCGATTGTGATTGTCATGTCAACGATTTTTATTGCCTCTTCCCAGAGCTCTGATCAGCAAGATATCAGTCCTGTATTGGACAGAGTATCCGATGAAAGTAGTTTAAGAGGCATTGCTGCTTCTGTTAAAGAGAGAATTGATGGAGTAGCAGACCGGGTAATCGCATTGGCTATCAATCACCCTTCGATTGTCCTAGTAAGCTTTACTGTAATGGCGATCCTTATAGCAGTATTATTCTTTCGACTCGTTCATTCACCGGACTCCACTGTCAAAAAAGTGTTGAAGTCAATTATATATTCTGGAATTATGTTTATGTTCATGGCTACCGCCGTTTTTGCTGTTAAAAGTGATTCCGTCATTGAGGTGATTAGAAATCAGCTCTCTTTGGATCAAATTAGAACCCTTCTTACAAGAATTGATTTCACTTATGCTGGCTCGACCGTAAATTTACAAAGCCACGGTGTAGATGGCTTAATGGAGTTTTTTCTCCGAAAGGGCGCTCACTTCTTTCTTTTCGCCCTCCTCGGTTTCTTCGTCTTCTTGGCGTTATTTAAGTTAACCCGTCGGTCACTCTCTTCTTTTATTATCGCGATGATTGTGGTTATTGCTTATGCCGCTCTAGATGAATACCGGCAGACCTTCATCCCTTCACGGTCAGGATTAATAGAAGACGTTATTCTTGATACGGCAGGTGGTCTTTTCGGAGCAACCATGGGTTGGTTGAAAAAACTGATATCAAGGTCGCTAAGATAACCCTTTTTACTTGTCCTTGAAAGACGTGTCATGACCAAGAACAGCTTTTTTCACTACCTTTTTTAGATTGGTATGTTTCCTTCCTTTCTTTTTCGTGAATAGATGAGGTAGAGACGTGAATAGAAAGGATGATCGAGACATGCAATCATTACAAGGAAAGAAAGCTCTTATTACAGGAGGAAGCCGGGGGATTGGTGGCGCTACCGCCATAGCTCTCGCTAAGGAAGGTGTCGAACTGGGGCTCATTGCCCGATCGGAGGAAAGTTTTGATGGAATCCGCAAAGAATTAAACGACCTTGGAGCGACTTTTGTTACGGCTGTGGCAGATGTTTCAAAAGAAACAGAAGTTCACCTAGCCGTCAAAAAAATTGAAAATGTGCTGGGTGCACTTGATATTTTAGTCAATAATGCAGGCGTTGGCGTACGAGGATCGTTCCAAGAATTGCCTACTTCCGAATGGAGAAAGGTTTTGGACACAAATGTGATGGGCATTGTGCATGTTACACAGGCTGTCCTTCCAGGCATGATTGAGAAAAATCAAGGAGACGTTATTAACATCTCCTCCATGTCCGGCTTAAAAGGAACTAAGGGATCAAGTGCTTACAGTGCTTCGAAATTTGCCGTCATCGGTATGAGTGAGTCGTTGATGCAAGAAGTACGCGGCCACAACATTCGTGTAAGTGTTCTAACACCAAGCTTGATTGAAACAGATTTTACTAGAGGAAAGGATTCAGCCGAGCGAAACCCCGATAAATATACGCAAGCAGAGGATGTGGCAGAATATATGGTCAGCCAACTTAAACTGAACCAACGTACATTTATTAAAACAGCTGCTCAATGGGGTACGAATCCTTTCTAAATCTCTAAAATAACGATAAAAATATGGCCTGACGTCCTGTCGAGTTTCATGGACGCTCGGGCTATTTTTCATTTCAGCATCATTAATTGATCATGAGACACCAACATCCTTTCGTTCTTTCACTATAATAATATCCGTACATCCACGTTTCTGATAGTATAAGGGGAAACATACGAATGAAATCAAATCTATCATATTATTCTAAGGGAGCGTTGAATGTGAGTTTATTAAATAAAACTGTAGTGTTAGCTGCTTCAAGAAAAACAAATGAGATGAGTAAAATTATTGAGAAACAACAAGGAACACCACTCGTTCGTTCTCTTCAAGGGACAGTTTTTCTGAATGACCAAGAAGTGAGGAAAGACCTTGAAAGAGATGTTGAAGAAAACTATGACTGGATGATCTTCACTACTGGAATTGGAGTAAATGCTCTTCTAGACATGGCAAAAGACATGAATATTAAGGACCAATATTTAAAGTCAATCAACGAAGCAACGATTGCGGCTAGAGGATACAAGACCTTTGCAGCATTGAAAAAAATTGGAGTCACCCCTACCGCAAAAGACGACGACGGAACTATTAAAGGTCTTATTGCATCACTGCAGCCGTATGACTTCAATGGAAAAAGAGTCATGGTCCAACTTCACGGAGAAAATGCGCCCTCCTTGCTTGAGTATTTAATAGAAGAAGGGGCAATTGTCTTCCCCATCCTCCCTTATAAGCATGTGGATCCAAAGCCGGAAACGGTAGAACGTTTTTGTCAGGAAGTGTTAGCAGGTGAAATTGATGCAGTCTGTTTCACAGCAGCGATTCAAGTTCGTTCCTTGTTTAAGTATGCCAAAGAAAAAAGATATAGCAGGTCTATCGTCGATGCCTTTATGACTCATACGATGGCCGTTGCCGTAGGAAAAGTGACGGCTGAAGCATTACACGAAGAAGGGATTGACCGCATCGTCAAACCAGATTTAGAAAGAATGGGCGCCATGATCGTTGAACTAAGCAATTATTACGAAGAAATCGAAAAGTACTAACTTGCTCCAAGGGAGTTTACGCTGATCACTTTCCCTTTATAGAACATTTTTTGATAGTTTTTTAGCCCTATTTACAATCGAAGGTGCCTGAGGAACTTTCCCCAGACACCTTCATAAACGTCCACTACACTTTTTTAACAAATTCTGATTTTAATTTCATCGCACCAAAACCATCAATTTTACAATCAATATCATGATCCCCATCAACGAGACGAATATTTTTCACTTTCGTTCCTATTTTTACAGCTGAAGAAGTTCCTTTGACTTTAAGATCTTTGATGATAGCGACTGTATCTCCATCTTGTAACACCATGCCATGTGCATCTTTAATTAATGATTCCTCTCCAGTATCTGCCACTTCTAATTCTAACGCCCACTCGTGACCACAATCTGGACAAACAAATAAATTCACGTCTTCATAAGTGTTTTCAGAATTGCACTTTGGACAATTCGGATAATCAACTTTCATGTCGTATCCTCCCTTTCATTAATTAAAGTCAACAATACTTCTCTACTACCCTAGTTGGTAGTGATGAGAAACCACACTCATACATAAAGACAAAGTGTTTTTTTCGGTGGTATGGTAGGCCAATTTTCCTTTATTAATAATTATAACGTCCCTCTAGATATAAAAATCCCGTAAGTTCATTTCTAAACTTACGGGAAAGCGAAACACATCGATGCTAGATCTTATGAACTGAAAGTAACAGGGACCAAGAATTTACTTGTTCATTTGCGCTAAAAAATCACCAAGTAAATCTTCGTCATCTTGTTCATTATCTTTTTCAGCATGCTTTTTTTCAATAGAAGAAGCAAATTCCTCTCTTGCTTTATTCAAATCAAAATCTTCCAAATCATCTATTTCGCCCTCTTTTTCATTCTTTACAGAGGTTCGTTCAGGTTCTTTTGATCGCTGCTCATAATCATAAGTCGAACTCGAAGAAGCATGATGATTATCTAAAACAGCGGGGTCATCAGTAACTTCTTCTTGCAAATAAAGCGCCTCATCAATATCAATGGCGTTGCTATTTAGTGAGGCCAGAAAAGAAGTTGCTCGCACTGGATCTACTAACAATTGGTAGACGACACTCCCTAACAAAGCCTCAGAATGGGAATGTTTCAGCCAATTACGCTGTTCCTTACTTAATTGTCTAGGAAGAGGAATGGTGACCGTCTCTCTCTCTTTTGAGAGGGAGTTACTAACCCCTTCTAAGGCATACTTAGCAATTTCGCTGGAAAAGTTTCTTCGTTCCGTTTCTTTTAGCTTTTGTAATTGCTTTAGCAAATGATCAGGTGTATCAGAAGGGAGGCGAAACGTAATAGCCTGTCCCCTCTCAATCCTTGTCGTCCCCTTTTTTGTCATAAAACCACCCTATTTATTTTTTACTGCTTTTTTCTCAGTCTCTTTGTTCTTTTCCTGTAAATCTTTATTAATCTTTCTGTCGTATGCAGAAATTAATTTGTAATAGGCATTAGCCATCATCCAAATGCTTTCTTTTTCATCCTCAAAAAAGTCAATATTGTAGCCATCTAAGTTGTTATTTATCGTTTTAAGATACTCTTTTAATACCATAGACCCGCCACCGACAAAATAACAAATTTCTGTCTGAGAATTCTTTTGCCATACGTTACGTAAATGGCGGTATTGCTTTTTAGCTATTTCCAATAAAATCCGGTCAGTAATATCATGAACGCTTGTCCGACTACCTTTGACCATAATATGATTTCGATCGTTTTTCTTCGTAATCACATCAACAACGTCTCTCCGACTGTCTAATTCTACGCCGTGTTTTGTTCTAATCTCTTCTCGGATTAATTCTAACGATTCTGACACTCCAATGTTAAACCCTTGCGCTTTATCATCGTCTACTTTCCGATTTTCGATTACTGCGATATCTGTTGTTAAACCACCGATATCTTGGATTAGTATTCTCTTATCTACTAAATCTCTATTAATAATATTTAAGTTATTATCCATAACTAAGTTAATATAAGCAGCAAAGCCTTCAGGATAAACTTTAACATGATCAAATTTAATATTTACTTTTTTACCTTGGTATTTAGGGGTAACTAAAAATTCTACTTGATGAACGGACCCCAATAAACGGGAACGATATCCTACGTCTTTTCCTTCCTTTGCTTCACGAAGAGGCAATCCTGTCCCTAATGTATAATTTGCATTCACCACATTATCTTTTCTTTCAAATAAATCTGCATTTTCTTCTCTAACGGCATCTAAAGCCAAAGAGGCAAAAAGCATAATTAATGTTTGGTCCTCTTCTGACTTGCTGCTTCCTTGATCTAATTCTGTTGCATTTCCACTTTTAGTTGCTAAATCACCCACACGATAAATGGCGTTATTTTCTCTTAAAGCAGGTGAGTGAACGCGAATGTGAACACCCTCTAACGGGTTTTTCTCATCCAATTCTTCTATTCCAATGACTGGCCTGTCTTCTGTGTCTATTGCTATAACGTTTGGCATTGTTAATTCATATTCAGCTTTTCCGAATAATGCTTTAAGAGAATCATTCCCTACATCAATAGCGGCAATTCTACTTTTACTCATACATTCATCCCTTCCAATCATATTCATAATTTATAAATCTAATATTTACCACAAACTTCATGATATAGTAGAAGTTTCTTTAATTCAATCATCCTAAAGTTGTGTTCAAAAAAGAACACACGATTACAAATTGTATACAATCGTATTGAATTGTACACATACTGTAAAAACAATATGTGTACGCCTTTGTATACATGAATACACTATTGAACACAATAAGATTACATTAAGTAAACAAGTATACTTATTTGTGTACAAATAAATCTAGCGCTTTTATCCTCTTCAGAAAGTTAGATTTTTTCAATAGACCGCAACAGAATCGTTTTAACCAATAGGCGCCAATCATCATCAGCATAGGACATTATATCTCAACACAAAAAAAACTCCCATAAGTGCATTTGAGCACTTACGAGAGAATGTCCTTTTACTTTCTATTCATTGCCAATCTTTTCAACCCATGCAGAGACATCTTCTGCATCACTTCCCGTTGCAAGACCTGCGGGCATACTACCAGCACCGTTCACGACTGCGTCAAGAACTTCCTCATAGGTTAAGTTCCTCACTCCACTCGCACCAGCACCAGTTAAGTCCCCACCATGACAACCGGAGCACTTCTGTTGGTAAATTTCTTCACCGTTTGCTAAATCGATTGATCCGTTGGACGAAGCTTGACTATTCACCGGTTCATTTTCACTGTTACCACCGCACGCAGCGAGGACTAGTGAGGTGCCTAAAAGTATTGCTATTAATATTTTCTTCACGATCTATCCCTCCCATAGAGGTAGCATACAATTGATCATCATTAAATTCTGTGACTAATCTCACAAACTTATAGGGTGTAGACAATGCTTTAAGAAATAGTCTGCCTTTTAGAGTTCGCAACATAGAGAAGAGACCTTAAAAAATACTTGAAATTCTGCAATTTTTTGCAGATACTAGAAGAAATACATTGATCGAGGAGGTGTGAGGATGAAACTTACTTTTTTAGGCACAGGGGCCGGTATCCCTGCTAAAAAACGCAATGTATCCTCTTTAGCCTTACATTTAATGAATAAACAAAATAGCGTGTGGCTTTTTGATTGTGGGGAAGCGACGCAACATCAAATTTTATATACATCCGTCAAACTTAGAAAAATTGAAAATATATTTATAACTCACTTACACGGTGACCACATCTATGGGCTACCGGGATTGTTAGGAAGCCGCTCATTTCAAGGAGCTAAGGCGCCGTTAACGGTTTATGGTCCTGTGGGAATCCATTCATTCATTGAAACGTCGCTGCAAATAAGCGGAACCTATTTGAACTATCCGTTAAAGATTGTGGAAGTAGATAATGGGGGACTGCTCTTAGATAACGATAAATATATCGTTACTTGTTCCAAGTTAGACCATGCCCTTCCTTCTTTTGGATTTAGAGTCCAAGAAAAGGATTTACCGGGACCTTTATTAATGGAAGAAGTAAATCAGGCGAACATCCCTGCGGGCCCCATTTTGCAGAAACTTAAAAACGGAGAAGATGTGATTCTTCCAGACGGGCGAATCGTTCAGGGCAAGTCGTTTATCGGTCCAGTAAAAAGAGGGAAAATCGTCACTATCTTAGGTGATACTCGCTCTACAGAGAGCGCCATAACATTAGCGAATGGAGCCAACACGCTAGTTCACGAGGCGACCTTTGCCAAGAATGAAGAGGCATTAGCACACCAGTTCTTTCATTCAACAACCGCACAGGCAGCCGAGGTGGCTCAACGTGCCGGTGCCCATCAATTGATTCTGAACCATATTAGTTCACGCTACCAAAAAGACAACATAGAGCAACTTGTGATAGAAGCGAGGGACATTTTCCCAAATACATTTATAGCTGAAGATCTTTCCATGTTCGAGGTTCCAGCGGTGGTGAGGAATAAATAAGACAGTCGACCTGACAAGGTATCGGCTGAAGAATTTTCATAGACTTTATATTATCTTCATAAAAACAGTGGAGTTTTCCTACCTTCCCCTATACTTTCTTTCATTTGATTTCTTTATTTTTACTGATGCAGAGGCAGGTTGTTTTCGAATGAATTTGATGAACTTATGGATCTTTTCATCGTTCTGAAGCCGTTCGATGGTGAATAGTCGGACGGCCAATTCCTGATTTGTATAGAGATTGTGAATTTGCTTATGGCAAGGCCGACAAAGAAAGGCGGTCTCTAAAAATGTTCCCCCTTCTTCTTTTGGAATCAAGTGATGTTCCGTTAACGTCACTTTGTTCCTCCCACACAATTCACATCGTCCAATTTGACCTTTCATATTCTAACCCCATTTACGTTTTAATTTGATTATAGATGATCACATCTAAATTTAATATTTCAAACAGAGCCTAGGAATTAAAGTATTGCATCCCTACAACTCACTCCTTGTTACCTAAAAAGGAATCAAACTTAAGGCCAGTCTATTTTTTATCGCTCGGACATACATTGTTCCGAGGTGAAAAAATGAAAGAATCAACCGTGGACAAATTAAACATTTTTATCGTTATGTTTTTTATTACTTTGATTATGAGAGTTCAAATCCCTGTTTTCACCCCATATGCAGCATCTTTTGGTGCATCCAGTATTCTTATTGGCATTATACTAAGTGTGACCTCATTATCAAATTTAACTGGAAATGTGATTGCTGGTTCTTTAGTCGATCGTTTTGGCAAGAAAGTGTTCATCACATTGCCCTTATTCGCTTCAGGTGGGCTTTTTATCGCTCATGGACTAGCAGCAAACTCCACTGACTTGTTGATTTTGCACGCACTAAATGGTTTCGCCTTAGCCTTTTTAATTCCAGCAGCTTTTACTCTCCTTTCCGGATACGCAAAGAGTAGCCGGCAACAAGGAAAAAATATCGCGCTCAACAGCTTACTGTCTACGATCGCAAGCATTGTTGCTCCGCTCATCGGTGGTCAATTGGTTGTCATGATCGGGTATGTAAATACTTATTTTTTTATTGGTACGGCCATGATCGTTACAGCTACGTATTCCGTTCATTTTATAAGAGATAGACAAATGGTTGCAGTTAAGAAAAGTGCACAAATGTCAGGTGGAACCATCCTAAGGTCTTCTCACTTGCTTGTTGTTTATCTGATCGGCTTCGCTGTCATGTATATCCACGGCGTCCTAATATTCGAAATACCCTATTTAACTGTTGAAAAAGGTCTGTCTACCTTTCAAACAGGTCAATTGTTCAGTTATATGAGCATTGGAACTCTAGTGACATTATCATTATTTTTCTTGAACCGGTTTGGTTCTTTTAAGCGGCTTATGATTGGTTTGTGCGGCATGTCTCTCAGCATGTTTGTATTAATAACTACAGTACTCCCGTTACCTGTTCTATTGTTTGTCATTGGATTATTTTTTGGCCTCATTATGCCAGCCATGGCAACTTCCATCATTGAGAGGGCTGCAAAAGAGGCCCACGGAAGAGCTTTCGGGTACATGTCAGCTGTTTTCTCTATGGGTATCATCGTCAGTACATCTGTTACCGGAGTCATCCGGGACATGGTGTCCCCATATTTTATTGCTTTTGTAGTAGGAATGATCATTATTACATTTAGTGGGTACTTTTCATTACTGAACCGCAGATAGTTGATCAAAATGATCCTTGCTTAACAAATTGCTTGATGTTTAAGATGTTTCCACTTAACCTTATATTGAACGTCTTAACAAATAATGGATTGGTATCAATCCTATTATGTATGGTTTGAGTGAAGGATCCTCATTTTGCTTTTTTGAAACATTTTGTCAGAAGTTATTTCGTTCCTTCAAAGGATTAGGAGAGGTGATCACAATAAGCAACTTATTGAAAGCCATCGATTTAACAAAGCGAATTGAGTCGAAGAAAGAATACAAAAAACAATTGAAGAAAGCTCAAAACGAATTATTACATTTACAACAAAACATATTCGAGAAAAATATTCCTTGTCTATTCGTGTTTGAAGGATGGGATGCTGCAGGTAAGGGCGGAGCAATTAAAAGGATCACCCAGAAAATTGATCCCAGAGGATTTCAAGTACACCCTATCTCTGCCCCCACACCTACAGAACTTCACTATCATTATTTGCACCGGTTCTGGAGCCGTCTCCCTGCTCATGGACAAATCGCTTTGTTTGATCGCTCGTGGTATGGGAGAGTTCTAGTGGAACGAGTAGAAGGATTTGCTTCAAAGGAGGAATGTTTGAGAGCATACGATGAAATCAATCGTTTTGAACAGATGTTACATGATGACGGTCATATCATTTATAAGCTTTGGTTCCACATCAGTAAAGAGGAGCAATATAAACGGTTCACAGAACGTCAAAAGCATTATTTAAAGCGATGGAAATTAACTGAGGAAGATTGGAGAAATCGCGATAAATGGGATGAATACGAAATGGCTGTGGAAGACATGCTCCAAAAAACAACGACTCCTTATGCTCCATGGACGATCATTGAAGGTAACGATAAATGGCACGCACGCATCAAAACACTTCATGTCGTTATAGATGCCATGAAGTCTCATTTGCAAAAGGAGTAGAAGGGACGACACATTTATTATTATTTCTATCCGTCTGGAAACCAAAAAGCACCTGACCACCAACACAATAATCTTTTCTATGTGAGGCGGGTCCTTTCCCAAGAATTTAATCAAGACTTACTACAATAAGTCTTGGTCACAGCCTTACGAAGTCATTACTTGTATGTAAAGACTGGCTCTTAGTCGCTCGTATCTTTCGGAATGACAAAAATTCCGATAATATAGCCCAGAAGAATCACAATACTTAGTGGGACCATGAGAAAGACAGTCGCGATCCTCACATCTGTAGAATTCATCTTGAAATACTTTCCCAATCCGCCGCATATTCCTGCTAACTTTCGGTCATGTGTTGATCGATATAATGGACTCATTTGTTCCTCACTCCTTTATAAGATGCTAAATTACTCTAACACGTTTCGATAAAAATCGGTTTTCGTGCGTGATTGCGCCCGCTGACCTTTTGCCCACATCAACCACATGCACCGATCCTTTTACTAAGTTTACATTATATAATTAAAGATGGAAGTTAAGACGTCGTTCTAAGAGAAACTCGTTTCAACTCAAAAATAGCAGAATATTCAATTAATTAATTGTGATCGAATAAATTTTCCAGTATAATGAAAATGAAACCATGGTTTTGCTAATACCTTGTCCTTTTATTATTTCAAATTCCTGCCGCTCCCCAAGATCCCTACCAGCATTCTTAACCATAAATATCGTTATTTATTAAAGCCCCATTCCCTATACCTTCTTCTAAAGAGGTGCTTACATGGCGAAATCACGTTTTTTTCAAATGATCCTAAGGCTGTTGTCATGGTCTGAAAATCGCAAAAAAGAAATTCACTTCTTATCAATGGTAGTGTTCATAACTATTGCGCTGTCGATCGGAATAAGGATCTTTTTTATCTATAGAAGAGACCCTATGTTTGCCAACCCTGAAACGATTGTCGAGCATTTAGCCAGTCCTTTATTTATCAGCATGTTTACAATCACGGTGATTTTATTGTTTGGAGTTTTCTTTTCGTCAGTAGTATTAATGTCACCCTTTAAAAGATTAGCATTTTTCAATGTAGAAATGGAGTTCCAAGACAAGGCTGAAAAAGAGCTTATCGTAGCAAATCAATTCACGTTTATATCAACCATGCTTAACAACAATTCTTCAACCATCAAAGAAATGCTAAATGACAACTTAACCGAATTAACTGACGTTGTTGAGAAGTTGTCTTTAAGTTATAAGCGATTTGTGAATGAATACAATAAAGGGGTTTCCCTCGAGGTTGATGTGCTAAAAGAAAATGAAATAGAATCAGCACAAGAGAAAAAACTATTAGAAGATGTAAAGCGGTCAGAACATATGAGCAATACGTATTTAAATCGGATTTTGAATGGCAACAATGTCATGGTTGGAGTGGTGAAAGGTTCCGAGGAGGTAGACAACGTGGTCATCATCGCCAGAAGTAATTACGACTACCCTTTTGATCACTACGACATGGAGTCAATGGC
This sequence comes from Salipaludibacillus keqinensis, assembly GCF_003226325.1. Taxonomy (GTDB): domain Bacteria; phylum Bacillota; class Bacilli; order Bacillales; family Salisediminibacteriaceae; genus Salipaludibacillus; species Salipaludibacillus keqinensis. Next base: position 184,779 of record NZ_PDOD01000006.1, read on the forward strand.
AAGCATTATTGAATATTCTCTGATTCTCTATGAAATGATCAACATGATTACTTTACTCCCTGAGCCGAATGAAGAGAATTTGGAAAGCTGACGGTTTCATTCATTCAGTGAGATGCTTATGATATAATGATACTATAAGGAGGCGGTTGAGATGAATGTGGATTCTAATGCAAAGAAGCCAAAGGAATACACTGTTGGTCAAAAAGCCGTTTTAAAAAAGTACGGGAAGATCCAGCAAAATATTTCTCCACAATCCTTCAATAGAAACTCCAATGGTTTCTTTGAGAATTTGGAAAAGAGACTGAAATTTTCAAACCGCTAATCTTGTTGATTGCGGTTTTTTTTGGTTAACGAGAATCGATCACTAGGGTGTATAAATGGAATTTTGAATGTCTCTCCTGTATGAATATTAACTCCTCGCAGTGGTCTGTCATTTCTCCTTTTTTTTGCAGTAGTATATTTATCACAAAAATACTTGATCAAATCTGTACGTTTCATATTCAAGCTCCTTTCAACGAACATCTCTTCTCCATAGATTATGCAGACATGTATGTCGTCGTTACGAGAATCAAAAAAGCTGCAATGAAAGGCTATGCTTTCAATACAGCTTCGTAATTAAATGACTAGAAACAGGTTTTTTTAATGTATATTATTATATTAAAATGCTAATTTCGTTAGTATGCTCTACCCTTCTGGTGAAAAAGACCTTTTCCCTAATTCTGATTCTAGCATGAAAAATGCATTGCTATCGTTGTCAATTCGCTTTAATTTTTGGATAAGGTCATCAAAGGTTGCCTCTTCTTCCACTTGCTCTTCGATGAACCAGTTTAGGAATGTCATTGTGGCGTGTTCGCGTTCATCCAATGCCATATCGGCCAAATTGTAGATTCGCTTCGTTACCTCTTTTTCATGTACCAATGATTTCTCAAAAGTATCTAGAACAGAGGAGAATGTGTTGTTAGGTGCGGGCAAACTATCCACTTCCGCTTTATGTCCCATGTCATTAATAAATCGGTAAAACTTCATGGCATGATAACGCTCTTCTTCTGCTTGTGCAAGAAAGAAAGTGGCAAATCCATCAAGGCTTTCGTTCGAGCAATAAGCTGCCGTAGCTAAATACACGTGAGCTGCGTAAAATTCGTAATTCATTTGATCATTTAACCCTTTAACTAATTTTTCGCTAACCATCATCTTCACCTAACCTTTATCATGTATTTGTTACTATTTCTTACATTAAGGTTAACACAGCTTTCGTGTTTTGAGCACTGATTTCCCAAAGTATTTACATATTGATCATTCTATCATTGGTCTTTCAACCTTTACCCTGTTAGGATACTAGTAAATAGGAAAGATCATTGAATTATTTTCGGGAATTTCCCCATGTAAGGAGGAAGATTTATGGCTTCAAGAAATATACAGTATACTACTCATCATTTGCTTCTTTGCAATGGTAAAAGCTGCAAAAAAGGGGGAGCCAAAGCGCTTCATAAAGCCATTCAACGAGAAATTTCAACGAATGGTTTGAAGCAAAGTATTCAAACGACTCGCACGCGCTGTCTCGAAAGGTGCAAAGATCGATGTGTCGTTGTCGACTATCCAGACGGCACGTGGTACCATGCCCTCTCAGAAGAGGATGCGCCCACTCTAATAAACACGCTAAGAAGTGAACGGCTCTGGTCTGAAAAAATTAGTCACCGAATGACTAACGACGAATCCGCTCACCAAAAAAAGTCAAAGAAGAAAAAGAAATGAACCATTTCATTGGAAACTTCCACTCCTTGCGACGGATTGCATCGCACTTTCTCTCATTATGTGGATGGAAGTGCCCCCTTTCGAGTCGCTTCACATCTTTTCAGGTGCCTCCATCCCTAATAACCTTAGCCCTTCTTTCAAAACGATTTTCACCGAATGCACAAGGCTCAGTCGCGATTGGATCTGTTCTGGATCGTCTAATATTCGCACAGAGCCGTAATAATGATTGAAAGCCCTAGCTAATTCAACAACATATTTTGCTACTTGCGAGGGGTCATATGCATCAAATGAGCGCTTAATCACATCGGGGAACTGCATCAAGCTGACAACAACCGGCCAAGCTGAGCTATCTTCCATTGCGCTTGTATATTGTTGAGAATCATTAAATCGCCCTTTTCGTAAAAGTGATGATGCCCTAGCGTGAGTGTATTGAATATACGGTCCTGTTTCTCCTTCGAATGTGAGCATATCTTCTAGTGAAAACTCCACGTCATGAAGTCGAAAATGCTTCAGATCATGAAAAATAACAGCTCCTGTCCCAACATGACGAGCAACTTCCTCTTTATCTTCGAGATGAGGATTTTTATCATTGATATTCTTCATTGCTTGGTAAACTGCTTCTTCTAAAACCTCATCTAATAACACCACTTTCCCTTTTCGCGTGGACATTTTCTTGCCGTCTTTCAGCATCATTCCAAAGGGAACATGAGCCATGCCTTGTTCCCATTCACAGCCTATTTTACGTAACACGGCAAATAACTGTTTAAAGTGAAGACTTTGCTCACTTCCGACCACATAAAGAGATTTCGCAAATCCATACTTCTTCTGACGATACATCGCCGCTGCAAGATCACGCGTCGCATAGAGAGTAGAGCCATCCCGCTTCTTAATTAAACAAGGAGGCATACCTTCAAAAGGAACCACCTTAGCCCCTTCAGATTCGACTAATACTCCTTTATACTCTAATAGCTCCACCACTCGCTTCATTTTATCGTTATAAAATGCCTCACCGGCTTGTGAATCGAACGTAATTCCCAGCTTATCGTAAATTTTTCCGAACTCTTTTAGAGATTCATCCCGGAACCACGTCCAAAGGGAGATCGCTTCTTCATGTCCTTCTTCTAATTTCTTGAACCAATTCCTACCCTGCTCCTCTAAGTCAGGGTTCTCCTTTGCTTCTTCGTGAAACTGAACATAGAGCTTCAACAGTTCTTTAATCGGTTCTTTCTTCACAGTTTCCTCGTCACCCCACAGACGGTAAGCTGTAATTAATTTGCCGAATTGTGTCCCCCAGTCACCGATATGGTTTATTTTTACGGGGTTATACCCACATTTCTCTGCGATCAGCGAAAGAGAATGACCAATAACCGTTGAGCGCAAATGGCCCATGGAAAAAGGCTTAGCAATATTCGGTGACGAGAAATCCACAGTAATGACCTTTCCATTGCCGAAAATAGCTTTTCCGTAGTTTTCTTGGGCGGCCAGTATTTCAGCCATGACCTCAGTCGTAATCATTTCCCTATTCAAAAACACATTGACATAGCCACCGATAGCTTCTACTTTTTCAATAAAAGAAGCTGAGATTTTTTCCGACAATTCCTCTGCAATCATTTTCGGTGACTTCCGAAATGCCTTTGCTAATTCAAAACAAGGAAAGGCGAGATCACCCATATGTTCGTGCTTTGGTTTTTCAATCATCCACTCGATCTTCCTGCGATCCCATTGCCCCTCCAACTGTTGTTTAATCACATGGGCGAACTCTTCTTTGATCCTCATCCCTCTTCCTCCTTCTATCATTTGGTTGTTAGGGGCGAAAACACAAAAAGCTCCCACCCCTTTACTTACTAAAGAGGCGAGAGCTAAATTTATCCCGCGGTACCACTCTGATTGTCTCTATCATACAATAGAAACCACTTGGCATTGATAACGAGGCTGTCCCCGGCCTTCCCTACTAAAATTCAGGAAAGCATCTCGAAAGTGCGTTTCATGATCTTTCGGCCATCGGGCTCCCACCATCTCCCAACTCGCTGAGGCTCTACCAACCATTACTCTCTTTGTCATCGATGTTACAAGGAAAATATTACTATTTATATTACCACCGTTCTGAACAAATGCAAGTCTTTTATATAACATTCAATTAAAAACACAGGCATCTTAACGGCTGGGTCACAGAAATATAAATCCGAAGACGCCAAAGATAAGTGTAGATATAGTAGCGATCGCCACTCCAATCATCGTTTCATAAGGTAGCAGTTTAAATCTTTCTTTCATATTCATACGTACACTAGATTTCGTGATATGAAAATATGTTCCATGAGGCAGATGGTCTAACACGGTTGCCCCTGCGTGAACCATAGCCGCACCTGCTAAAGCATGTATCCCGAGATCAATGATTGTGGGGGCAAAAACACTTCCTGCTACAGCCGTTCCGGCAGCGGTCGAACCAGTAGCACCAGACATCGTCACCCCTGCTAATGGTGCTAATATATACGCCGGTATATTGAACGCCTCAATCCCGTTTAAGATGTGTTCAATCAATGCTGAGTGAGAAATAACGCCCGCAAGCGTTCCAGTCCCTATTAACAGCACTGCAACTCCTGCCATTTTCTGCAGTCCTGAGGAAATGTACTCGTTAAGTTCTCTCCCTTTTCCCATCACCAAAGCTCCTACCATTCCACCAATTGGTAATGCAAACAATGGATCTACATAAATACCCACGGTCGGCTGTAAAAGTAATAAGAAGATGGCGACAGCGGGAGCTGACAATGCGGCCATCAATGTAGGAGTTTCACCTTTCACCTCAGCTGAAAGATCGCTATCTTGAACGGTATCACCGACATATTTCATTCTCCTTGCTAATAAATATGTCACCCCAATACCTACTAAAGCAGGAACCACCCCTGCAAACATCACAGTTGTCAACGGCACTTGAAAGGCTTCAGCAGCAGCAATCGTATTCGGATTTGGTGAGATAATGTTTCCCGCTTTTCCCCCACCCGAGATCGCCAGAAGTATGGCCATTTTCGACATATTTGTCCGCTTTGCAATGGATAAAGCTATTGGAGCAATCGTTAACACAGCTACTACAATAAACACACCCACACCAGTTAATACCATCATCGCTCCTGCGATAGCGAGAAGGGCTTTCGTTTCACCTAAGCCCTTTAGAATCGACTCGGCAATCTTTTTTGCTGCCCCCGATTCAATGAGCACACCGGCAAGAACGCCAGCTGCCAATACCCTAAGCACGACACCTATCATGCCCTCCGCACCATCAATCATAACGCCTACAGTTTCTGTGAGAGCTGCACCACCTGTGATCCCACCAATCACTGCACCAGCCATCATTGCATAAGCCGGAGCCACTCGAATTAAAATTAATCCAATCGTGACACAAAGGGCGAGAATCGTCCCAAGTGATGTTAATTGAACATCCATATATGTAACACCTAACCAATCATCATCTTATTTTCTCCTATCATACTACGTTTTCAACTATTATGAATGATTAAAAACATGTGAAATCGCCTTCATATCAAGATTTTTTCAGATCAACTTTTACAGGACTATTTACCATTCTCTTTCTGAATCTCATGTCCTATCTTCTCGACATTTCAAAGGAAATTGTTATTTTCCACCGAATGATATAAAGAGCATACTTGTTTTTTACATCTACGAAACCAAAAAACAAGGAGGAATCACTTATGCCTCACCTTTCAAAACAGGAAATTGAAATGGTTCGTAAAGTGAAAAGTAAGCAAAACGAAGCTGAAATTATGGAGAAGGAGAATGTTGTCGGTCTTGGGATTGGATTGAAAATAAAAGATGGAAAATTGACAGACAGACCAGCTTTAGTAACGTATGTGACAAGAAAAAAGTCGGTCGATGTATTGGCTGGAAAAGATGTGATTCCTGAAACGGTCGATGGTGTAGAGACCGATGTGATCGAAATTAGTATGCCTACTGTTCAAAAGAGTATACAAAACAGCGAACTTCTTCGCACCCTTCCTTCAAACGAGCTCAGCTCAAGGATGAGGCCAGTAAAAGGAGGCTGGAGCGTAGGTCACCCTGATATAACTGCTGGAACAGCGGGGGCCGTCGTGTTTAGAAAAGATGAAGAAAATATTGCCCACTATTACATTCTCTCGAATAATCATGTATTAGCCAACAGTAACGATGCAACCATCGGCGATCCGATTTTGCAGCCCGGTTCAGTAGACGGCGGAAGTGCCCCAGATGACCAAGTGGCCACGTTGAGTAAATTTATACCGATTGATCTCACACCGGACAAAAGAGAGGAAGACCACGACAATCTCGTTGATGCTGCGATTGCGGAAGGATCCCTCCAAGAGCTAGATCGGGAAGTATACTGGAGTGGATATGTGAAAGGATGGCTGAAAAAAGAAGATGTAGAAGTGGGGATGCTGATTAAGAAAACGGGGCGGACGACTGGTTACACAACGGCTGAGATTCTTTCGGTTGATGCTACGATCGATGTGAACTTCGGAAATAATCGTGTCGCTCGCTTTCGTGATCAAATCCTTGCCACCAGTTTTTCACAAGGGGGCGACAGCGGCTCATTAGTCACAGACTTAGACAACCGTGCAGTAGGACTTCTGTTTGCGGGGAGTCCTGAAGTGACAATCCTGAACCAGATTGAGCATGTAAGAACCTTGCTTGACATTGAATTTCTTTAGACCTCTTCAGGGAAAAACACTTAGCTTTCTTCGTCATAAAACAAAGAATAAGTGAAAACGGATGAATATTCATACTTAGTGAACATTCATCCGTTTTTTATTTGGACTCTAGTCATTGAAGTTAATCTACGGGAGAACCCCTTCTAAACTGAGCTTGGCTTTACTAACACTCCAGATTTCGGGTCTAAGAATTCTCCTAATTCGTATGCTTTTTTACCACTAACATATACGCTGTGAATCCCTTCAGAATATTGATGTGGGTCTGTGTAAGTCGCCATATCCTTCACTTCCGAAGGGTCAAAGAGCACAAGATCAGCGACAAACCCTTGTTTAATTAGTCCACGATCAGTAAAGCTTAACTTCTCCGCAACCGACCCCGTCATTTTATAAATCGCCTCTTCAAGGCTGAACAATTTTTGCTCCCGTTGATATTTTCGGAAGACACGAGGAAAAGATCCATAGCTGCGAGGATGAGGCTTTCCTTTACTAAGAGGACCTTCCTTTGCCAATGCATAGCCGTCGGAACCAACCATGGATAGTTTGCCAGCAGCAACTGTAGCCACATCTTCTTCGCACATCGAAAACTTGACCATTTTCACTGCCCCTTTTTCTTCATAGATCAAATCCAACATGGCTTCCATCGGGGACATCTGTTTTAACACACTTATTTCGTCTAAATTCTTGCCCTCATAACCTTTGTTTGCATCTGTATTTACCGATGCCACAATAATACTGTGCCAACCAACTGATGATTCAATATGAGGGTTGACCTCTTTTACTATCTTTTCCCTCGTCTCCGGGGTAGTTATTCTCTCAGCCATTTTCGTCCAACCGCCATCATGCACCCATTTAGGCAATTGGCTCGTCAATGAAGTAGAGCTTGCAGGATAAGGATAAAAGTCATAATGAGCGTTAATCCCTTCCTTTCGTGCTTCTTCTAAACGTTCGATCGCCTGAACCACTTTCCCCCAGTTCTGCCTTCCAACCGCCTTTAAATGGGAAACTTGCAAAGAGACGTTCGATCGTCTCGCAACATCGATCGACTCTTCAATGGAATCAAGCAAATGATCCTCTTCATCTCGCATATGAGTAGAATAGATCCCGCCATACTCTACGACGACTTTACATAATTCTGCTAGCTCTTCCACATCTGCAAACATTCCAGGAGGATAAACGAGACCTGATGAGAGGCCTACTGCACCTTGCTCCATTCCTTCTGCAACAAATTGCTTCATTCTTTCCATTTCAGCTGTAGTTGGCTTTCGATCTTCTAATCCCATCGCCGCCGTACGAATCGCGCCATGACCGAGAAGAAAGCCAACGTTCATCGAAATTCCTTTTACATCAAACTGTTTTAAATACTCTTTATAATTCTCCCAGAACCACTCAACCTCGTCAGAATAAATGAATGAACCTGTTTCAATCATATGGGCTTTACTTTTCGGTGGACACGGGGCAACTGCCATGCCACAATTTCCGATAATTTCCGTTGTCACTCCTTGAGACACTTTACTAGCGCCTCGTGAATCAACCAACAAGGTTAAGTCTGAATGGGTATGTATATCTATAAACCCCGGGGCAATAACTAATCCTGCAGCATCAACGACCCTCTCTGCCTCTACCTCTGAATCATTCTTTGGAAGGAATATTCTATCATGTTTAATCGCTACTAACTGATGTTTCCCCTTCTTACCACTCCCGTCGATGACGAGACCATTTTTAATTACCACGTCCACTTTCATGTACATCCTCCTGTTCTGGAAATTAAGTTAGAATTCTATTGAAACTGTTCCCCTCTTAACCTTTATCAAACTTGGTCAAAGGGAAGGTCTTTTTTTCGTTCGATCTCATATACACTGTATACCGTACCAGGGTCGAAACCTAACTTATCTGCCAACTTCATTGAAGCTTCGTTTTCAATATTACAGTCCCACGTCGGTATGAGCCTCCGGTCGAGACACTCTTGTATAAATCGTTTAGCAACCTGAAAAGCCAATCCGCGCCCTCTAAATTCATCATGCGTGAAAATATCAATTTCTGCTTGGCTCTTACTTCTGTAAATCGATGTACACTCGGCTATCACCCGCTTGTCTTTTATGGCACAAATTCCAAGTCCTTGATGCAAAAATGTAGCCACATTTCCCCAAAAGCGCTGATAATAACTTGAGGTAAATTTTTCGCTTTGATAGATCGACTCTTCGTTGATTGGTTGAATGGTTGCATCGACCAGAAGCCCTGCTGAAAGTTGATGAAAACGCCTTTTGTTAAAAGTAAACCACGTTCGTTCTGTCTTTTTCATGCAATTACTCTCCAACTGTTCTATACAGAGATCCCACTCAAGACTACTTGAAAAAATTATTATCTTTTTACTATGTTTTTCTTCGTACAATTTTCTAAATGATTGAACAAATGCCTCTAAGGGGAGGCCGCACACATAATATTTATGACCTTCTGTTTCAATGATTGCCGCCTTAAGATCCGTTTGATTGTTCACACATATGTGCCCTTCAAGATAGCCATCTACAACCGCCTCAGCGAAAGTAGGAACCGTATCTGCGTGCTTTTTAAACAAAGGCCCAAGTAGAGAAAAATCTTTCTTGTAGAGTTTATTCATATATAGGTTGAACCTCCTTAAATCATTACTTTTATCGAGGTAGGTTAACTATTAAAATGAGGTGTTGCATACAAGCTTGCCTGCCCTATCTCATATACCATTCTATTACCAGCGGTGGATTACCTTCTTGCTAGGATGATCACTCCATAGAACCAGACAAAAAAACACTCCTTAAGTTAGGAATGTTCTCGTTCTACTAAACTAATTAAGGCTGGGGAAGCATCACTTCGACCAGCCTTTTTCTTTGAATACTTTAATGGCTTCAATTCGGTTACTCACTTCGAGCTTTTCTAGGATAGAAGAGATATAATTGCGCACAGTACCGTTCGTCAAATATAGCTGCTCGGCAATTTCTTTTGTACTATTGCCTTCAGCCATTAATTCCAGCACGTCATTTTCACGATCTGTCAGTGGATTCTGTGGACTGTAAAACTCGTCCACAAGCTCAGGTGCGTAAATACGGCGCCCACCCATTACGCTTCGTATCGCACTTGCCAGCTCCTCACTTGGACTGTCTTTTAGCATATAGGCATGAACTCCCGCCTTGACAGCGCGTTGAAAATAACCGGACCTTGCAAACGTAGTTAAGATCATACACTTGCATTCGGCATGCTTTAACTCTTCCGCTGCATCGAGACCGCTTTTCAAAGGCATTTCGATATCCATAATGCAGACATCCGGTTGGTTTTCATGCACTAATGAAACGACGTCTTCGCCATTGTTAGCACTTCCTACTACGGTCATGTCGTCTTCCAAATCAAGTAGTGCAGCAAGAGCACCTAACAGCATCTTTTGATCCTCGGCTATGACAATTCGAATCATCTCTTCTTCTCCCTTCTTTTTTTATTTATGATGATCACCTGGCACATTAATGATAATCGTCGTTCCCTGCTCTCCTTGAATGTCCAAATGACCATTGACGAATTCCAGTCTTTCTTTCATTCCTTGAAGACCACTTTTCTTCCTGCTGTTTTGCGCGGTATTTAATCCTACACCGTTATCACTTACTTTCACAGCTAGCGCTGATTCTGCCGGCTCGATACTGATTAAACAAGAGGTGGCTCCGCTATGTTTCACTATATTGGTCACGGCTTCTTTCACGCACATACTAACGACATTCTCAGCAATCAAGGAAGTGTTCGGAAGGTGCAATGGTCCTTGGACGTTCAACTCTATTCTCGCTGCTTCAAGGATTTGCTTCACCCGATGAATTTCGTCTTCTAGTTTCGTGCCTCGCATTTCTGTTACTAGTTCGCGGACTTCTTTCAAGGCCGTCCTTGCTGTATCTTGAACATCTTTAATTTCAGTTCGAGCCTGATCAGGATTTTTCGTAACTAACTTTGCCGCTAAATCACTTTTCAGCCCGATCAATGAAAGCTTCTGTCCGAGCGTGTCGTGAAGATCTCTTGAGATCCTCTGACGCTCTTCCATTTTCACTAATTCTGAAATACGTTTATTGGCATCTTCCAATTGTCCTTGGAGCTTTTCTTCCTTGTTTTTGTTATATGTACTAACGGGCAAGAGAATGACTGCGATAATGCTGAGGAACACAAAGGGCAGTTGCGTAATGAACACACTGTGATTGACAAATCCATAATAACTGGTAGCAAAGGTGTTCACGAGTAAAATCGTATATAACGTAAAAAAGGCCCCTCGGTTTCTGAGATTGCCGATGAAAAAAGCTAAAAAGAGAAAGAAATAAATGTACCCGAACAACATACCCATCGCTGTAGATATGGCAATTTGCAACCCAGCGCCTATGTAAACAAGCCAACCTTGAGAAGCAAAAGATAGAACATAACAGAGAAAGAACCCGACAACCATAGCAATCCCTAACACGATTTCAAGGGTCGTCGAATCTTGAACGATAAAGTAAAAAGGGAGGATGTAGAAAACGATCCAGACGTACGGGCTCAGCCCTGTACTTTTGCGAAACTTGCGATTCCAGTTTTTCACGATCCTACCCTCTTTTCTGTCCGTTCTTTTTCTGTATTATATCACAATAAGACGTTCAATTTACTTTCTTTAACATCTCTGGTGCAGTTGATTTCCTCGCTGACCGCCCGAGACTTTTAGAGATTTTCTTCGCCTCTTTAAATGTAACGAACTTTTTTCCTTGTTCATCCCAAAGACGGTATCTAAGTGACTTAAAGCTAGTTGCAAGAGTAATAGTAGTTGCTTTCTGAAGAGGTACTGACGCCTCGTGCGCTTTTTCTAAATGATAATTTGGAACTCTTGGACTTAAATGATGCACGTGGTGAAAACCAATGTTTCCCGTGATCCATTGCAATACTTTCGGTAATTTATAATAAGAACTACCTTCGACAGCTGCTTGAACGTAACTCCACTCTTCATCATGCTCAAAGTAAGAGTCCTCGAACTGATGTTGGACGTAGAACAACCAAATGCCAAGCATCCCTGACACGAGTAGAATTGGCAGTTGAATCATAAGAAATGCTTGCCAACCGACGGCTAAACAAAGTAATGCATAAAGACCAACGATAGATACGTTCGTTACATGCGTATTGATCCGCTCTTTCCGTCTTGCTCCTTTTGTGTTCATGCGGTATTCAATCATAAATACGGCAATCGGGCCGATTCCAAGCATTACGATTGGTGTCCGATATACACGGTAAGCCAGTTTACGCCATTTTGATGACTCATTGTATTCATCTACGGTCAGAAGCCACATATCTCCTGTACCTCGTTTATCTAAATTACTGCTTGTGGCATGGTGAATGTTATGACTATTCTTCCACTGTTCGTATGGAACAAGCGTTAAGATTCCTGTAATGGTACCTAAAATATTGTTCAGTTTTCGGCTTTTGAAAAAGGATTGATGACAGCAGTCATGGAAAATAATAAACGTTCTAACTAAAAATCCAGCTGTCACAACAAGAATGGGAAAGGTAATCCAATAAGAGACAGATAAACTTAAATAGGCTGCAAACCATAAGATAAATAAAGGTCCTAATGTATTGATGACTTGTTTAACACTTGCATTATGGTCTGTTTGCGCAAAAGGTGCGACTTCTTTTTTTAGATTGGCAATGCTTGATTTACTCATGATACCGTCTCCCTTCAAATAAACGCGTCACAAACAACGTGACTGTCACTTCTTCCTTTATGATAATTCGTTCAGCCCCTAGGATGAAGTCATAAACGTCAAAAGAAGAGTATGACATATGTCATATTGCCACTGTGTTTATAACAAATCGCTGAAAAGGTAACTATATTTAGAGGGAGGGTTTTCAAGCCGCTTAAGTGAGCTTTCTTCAAGTCTTCACTTCCTTCCTTTGGCTTACCTTCCAAAATACACTATGAATGGCTTTAACAAAAAAATCAGCACAAACACGGGGCCCCTGGGTCGTGTTAGTGCTGATTTACTTCTTCTTATGCATGACATTTCCCTATAAACCTCCGGTCAATGGACGAAAAATCTTTACTGCCTATAATAGCTAAGCTTGTATCTAAATCTCTTAACAGATTCCTCAAGACAGATGTGACGCCTTCCTGCCCCTGCGCCAACCCATAGACATAAGGTCGACCAAGTAAGACGGCATCAGCTCCGAGGGCCATTCTACGATAAAACAAGGATTTGCTTTATGAGTATGAGGTATAGTCATTATTTACCCTCCGAGTTAATCTTTTTTCGCTTTTGCAGCTAAACGGTTTCCAATCGATTGGATCCCTTGAATAAGGATAATAAGCAACACGATAGTCACGTACATGACTTCCGGTTCGTAGCGCAGATGGCCAAATCGATATGCGACATCCCCTAATCCCCCTGCACCAACGAGTCCTGCCATGGCCGTTGCACCAATTAAACCAATGATGGCAATAGTTAAGCCAAGAATAATAGACGGTTTGGCTTCACGAACCATAACATGCCAGATAATATCCTTTGTTTTAATTCCCATGGCTTCATACGCTTCTAGCACACCTTTATTCACTTCCAGTAAGGCTGATTCCATTAGTCTAGCGATATATGGAGCGGTATAAAACACAAGAGGAACAATTACGCCTTTCACTCCAATTGAAGTTCCAACGATAAACTTCGTAAACGGAAGCAAGAAAAACAAAAGTATAATGAATGGAATAGAACGAAGAACATTAATGACTACATTTAAAGATTGATACACATATGGATTTGACATGCTTTTATCTGGACGACTAAGAACCAGTAAAACTCCCAATGGTAACCCAATCAACACTGAGATAAGCAAAGATATAAATACCATTTGAAATGTTTCAATCGTCGCTTCTCCAAGTACGCCACCCCAACGATCATAAAAGGCAATAACATTAAGATTCATTGATTTCCACCTCATCCACTTGAACGCCTTCTTCTTTTAAATAATGCAAGGCTTTGTCTGTCTCTTCTGTTTCTCCTTGAATATGTGCCACCAGTTTGCCGAAAGGTTTATCTTTTAACTGAACTATGTTTCCTGATAAGATGTTCGCATCTACATCGAATTTCTTCGAGAGTTGCGACAGAGCTGGCTTATCAGCCGACGTTCCAACAAAAGTCATACTGATAATCGGCCCTCTTTTTTTTAATTGTTCTAAAATTTCTTTCGGAAGATCATTAGGAAAAAGACTGTTCACAAACTTTTTCGTCGTTCTCTTTTTAGGGGACGAATATAAGTCAATCACGTTTCCTTGTTCAATCACTTCCCCATTCTCCATGACGGCTACACGGTCACAAATCTTTTGAATGACGTGCATTTCATGTGTAATTAATAAGATCGTGATGCCAAATTCACGATTGATTTTCAACAGGAGGTCAAGGATCGAGTGTGTGGTTTCAGGGTCTAATGCACTGGTAGCCTCGTCACTTAACAAAACGTCCGGTTCGTGAGATAAAGCCCTTGCAATGGCAACTCGCTGCTTTTGCCCCCCTGAAAGCTGTCCAGGGTACACATGATGCTTGTCTTCTAAGCCTACGATGGCCAAATATTTTTCCACACGAGTCGGAATTTCTTTACTGGATATCCCGGTGAGCTTCAAAGGAATGGCTATATTTTCGTAAACTGTGGCGGTTTTCAACAGGTTGAACCCTTGGAAAATCATCCCGATATTTTGTCTACTTTTACGCAGTTCGTTTTTAGACATATTCTTTAAACTAGCTCCATTGACGACGACATCGCCGGAGGTTGGTTTTTCCAATAAGTTTACACAGCGTACTAAAGTACTTTTTCCCGCTCCACTGTAACCAATCACGCCAAAAATCTCTCCTTGTTTCACCTCAAGGGAAACACCTTTCAATGCGGTGACTTCTTCATTTTTTTTAGAGTAAAACGTCTTTGATATCTCTTTTAATTGAATCATCTCTATAACCCCTTACTGATTACTGAGTCTTATTATAAAACAGAATGCCCCTATGATAGGGGCATCTAGATATTCTCGTGTTACCAAGAAGCGATGACGGAACCTTGAAATTCTTCTTCGATGAAGTCTTTGATTTCATCTGATTGATAAATGCTGATGAGCTTATCAACCACTGCATCATTTTCATTTTCTGTACGTACAGCAATCAAATTGACCCATGGAGAATCTCCGTCTTCAATGAAAATAGAATCTTCCGTTGGGACATACCCGTGTTCAATGGCGTAGTTCGTGTTAATAGCGGCTGCAGCCAATTCATCCAACTGACGTGGAAGCTGGGAAGCCTCTAATTCAACAAAGTCCAAGTCTAATGGGTTGTCGACAATATCTAGTACAGACGCATCAGATCCAATATCTTCTTCTAGCGTAATCAGGCCTGCCTCTTCAAATAACATCAACGCTCGAGCTCCGTTTGTCGGATCATTCGGAAGCCCTATATTGTCCCCTTCTTCAATTTCATCTACATCTGATAACTCAGAGGAATAAAGCCCCATTGGAAAGTTTACCGTCGTAGCTACTTCAGTGATATCTAAGTTACGGTCTTCCTTAAAATCATCTAAGTAAGGTTGATGCTGAAAACTATTCGCATCAAGGTCCCCTTCAGCTAATGCCACATTGGGTACTACATAATCAGTAAATACCTCTACATCAATCGTTAAACCTTCTTCTTCTGCCAGTTCAGCTACTTTTTCTAAAATTTGTTCGTGTGGTCCTGCCGTCACGCCAATCTTCAATTCATCTTCTGACAGTTCATTTCCTTCTGAATTCCCACCACAAGCAGCTAATACTCCTAATGATAATGATATGCCGATTCCTGATACGATTTTTTTCAACTTTTCCATCTCCTCTGTGCGTAATATCTTGATAGTATTTATCGTCAACCAGCAAAATGCTGTTGGCTTCACTGAATACAAGTATTTTCCAATAGGTTAACTAGGAATTGTAGATGAAGACTTTACCGATTTAATCCTTTAGAGTAGTTAAATTTTAAAGTATAAGAAAACCTCTTCCTACGTATATAAGAAGAGGTTGGTAGATTGGTTTCATCTCTTCTCATCTTTTCAAGCTGTTCGCTTGCTGGAATTGGCACAATGACTATAAAAGCCTGTTGCCGAGGTTTCAAAGGGCCAGTCCCTCCACCTCTCTTGATAAGAAAGTATTTGATTGTTTTAATAAGTCTGACATTCACTTTACTATAAAGCTATTTTTGATGTCAACCATTTTTTAAAGAACACAATTGGTATTTATAATTTATACAGCTCCGTGCGTCTGTCAGAAAAGATAGGAATGGTGTCTCTCACTCGATCTACCTCGTCAAAATCAACTTCACCGAACAAGATCATTTCCTTGTCTTTCCCTTCTGATATGACTTCTCCCCAAGGTCCAACAATGATGGAATGACCGCCAAATTCATTATTCGGATCAGAACCGATACGATTGCATGCTACTACGTAACACTGGTTCTCAATGGCCCGGCTAATCAACAGAGCCCGCCAGTGGTCCACCCGAGGCTTCGGCCATTCAGCTACGACAAATAACACTTTCGTATCATTGAGCATATGTGTTCTGATCCATTCAGGAAAGCGAATATCATAACAGATCACCCCTGCACATAAGTGGTTATCTAGCTGAAACAACCCATCACCGTTTCCTTCTACCAAATATTTCTCCTCATTCATTAATCGGAACAAATGGGCTTTGCTGTATTCCTTCACTAATTGGCCTTGACGATTGATGACAAGCATCGTGTTAGTCAAACCTGCTTCTGATTTTTTCGCGACGGATCCTGCGACGACATTTACCTTGTATTTCATGGCCAGTTTAGAAATAAAAGCGATACTCTCCGATGCTTCTACGTCAGCAATTTGATCTAAAGAAGTGAGATCATACCCAGTGGTCCATAATTCAGGCAATACAACTACATCTGTTTCACCTTGTCCTGCCGCCTCTCGAAAAAAACGTTCTACATTACTGTAGTTTGTTTTAGGATCGCCAAACGCAATGTCCATTTGAATTAAAGCAACGTTTAATTTCATTAACTTCACATCCTTCGTTATATGAGATTGGTCGACTGTTTTTTCTGGTAAATAAAGGTCTCTAGTTCTTTCATCGCAACTTCTACAGACGAGGCTGCGGATTCCGCCATAAGAAGGATCGATTCGCCTTCTTTTGTTGACGCATGAGCAATTCGCTTTATAGCGTCAGAAATATTGTCAACAATACCTAAGTCTTGGAGAGATACTGGTAATTTTAATTCGAGATAATAAGAATAGAGACGTTCAATTTCATCGAATCTTCGCTCCATCGCTAACTGAACGAGGATCCCGTAAGCCACTTTCTCTCCGTGTAGAAAATTGTGTGTGTTGTCGATGACCGTTAAACCATTATGAATGGAATGAGCGCCAGCTATTCTTCCAAACCGGTCTCCAAAACCTCCTACCATTCCACCGGCCATGATAATAGTCTCAATCACTTTGACAAAAGATACACTGACTTCGTTCTTTTTAAGCGCTTCAATCGAAACCGCCCCTTCGTCGATCAGAACGTCACGGCACAGTCGCGCCGCGTGAAGAGAGATATCAACTGAAAGTGGTTTTACAGATAAAGGTTTCACAAGCACTTCTGCTTCGTACCATTTAGCAATCGTATCACCGATGCCTGCTCTTAAATATTCTACAGGAGAGTCCACGATCAGGTTAGGGTCTACCACTACCATAAATGCATTCTTAGGAAACACTTCATATTTCACGAATTTCCCCTTCTCACTATAAAATACACTTAAAGAGGTCCATGGAGAACAATTTGATGCTAATGTCGGAACCAATACATGTGGCACGTTCATTTCATGAGCCGTGGCTTTGGCCAAGTCCATGACTTTTCCTCCGCCTACCCCTATAATATAGTCTGCCTCTTCTGATGCAAAGATCTTACTCAATCTTGACACTTCTTCTTTAGAACATTCTCCACTGTAAGGAACGTTCACCGTGTTTAATTGAAGAGGCTCGATAAATTCTTTTCCTACTTCCCATGACTTTGTCCCGTGGATCACCATTCCTTTATGAAAGTTCTGTTTTTCAACCTCGTCTTTAAGCTTGTCTAATGCCCCTTGTTCACATATATATATATTTGGAGCTCCTTGTACTTTGATATCCATCCCCATCACCTCACACGGTGTTTTTCTGTTGCAATCTAATATTCTCTAAACCTTCATTCAAATTGACTATACTAAAAGTATCTTCAATCCGGTAAATAATGATCAAAAGTATGACACTCACCCACTAGTGTGTCAAGATTCGAAATTGTCTAACGATATCCTTTACATAGCATTCAGATATCATTATCATAGTGAATAATATCTAATCATGAACAGTAGGATGTGGACTATATGCGAACTTTTGAACCATCAAAGACACTAGACCGATTACCTGAACAGTTCTTCGCGAACCTCGTGAAAAAAGTACAGCAACTATCTGAAGAAGGCCACGATGTTATTAATCTAGGTCAAGGAAATCCTGACCTTCCTACTCCCTCACATGTGGTGGAAGAATTGAAAGAATCAGCAAATAATCCCCTGTACCATAAGTACTCTCCCTTTCGTGGACAACCTTTTTTAAAAGAAGCGATTTGCGAATTTTATAAACGAGAATATGATGTGGAACTTGATCCAGAAACGGAGGTAGCGATTCTAGGTGGAGCGAAAACTGGATTGGTAGAGTTAAGCCAATGCTTATTAAATCCCGGAGATACCGCTTTGCTACCTGACCCTGGATACCCTGATTACATGTCTGGGATTGCTTTGGCTAATGCGAAAGCATCCTTTATGCCATTAAAAAAAGAGCACGGTTTTATGCCCAAGTATTCTGAGCTTAACGAAGCCGATCTTTGTGAAGCTAAACTCATGTTTTTAAATTATCCGAACAATCCCACTGCTGGCACTGCTACAGAAGATTTCTTCAAAGAGACGGTCGCATTAGCCGACAAATATGACCTTTGCGTCTGCCATGATTTTGCCTATGCGGCGATTGGTTTTGACGGGAAAAAACCACGGAGTTTCCTCGAAACCGAGGGTGCGAAAGACATTGGAATAGAAATGTACACCTTGTCAAAAACGTATAATATGGCCGGATGGCGAGTCGGTTTTGCAGTTGGAAATTCTTCAGTAATTGAGAGCCTAAACCTCATTCAAGATCATATGTACGTCAGTTTATTTGGTGCAGTCCAACAGGCTGCAGCACATGCACTCCTAGGTCCGCAAGATGAGGTGCGCAGTCTAGTCAAAACGTATGAAAAGAGACGGAATGTATTGATTGAACACTTGAAAGAAGCTGGGTGGCATGTAGAAGCACCGAAAGGGACATTTTTTGCATGGCTGGCTGTTCCGAAAGGCTATACCTCCCAACAATTTGCCGACCTCCTTCTTGAGCAGGCTCATGTAGTTGTAGCCCCTGGAGTTGGATTTGGAGAATATGGCGAAGGCTTTGTGAGGGTTGGCCTTGTAGCCGAAGAACATCGTCTAAGGGAAGCTGCAGAAAGAATCAAGCAACTGGGTCTCTTTTAAAACCTATCCGTTACTGAACATAAATAAGATTTCAGAAATCTTGGCATGAATCTCTTATTCGTGCCAAGGTTATTCTTGGTGTTTAAAAGATTCGGGCAGGCCCAGCAAACTAATAATTATTCTTCTATGAACTTATCCGGCGACAGATGTTGAACCTGGACTTTCCTCCAAGTAGCTTGCCAGTTCTTCTCCCTGAGTCGCTGTTCATAAATATTGGCTCTTTCTTTCGTCTTTTTGAAATAGGGAGTAGGTTTCACTTGCATGTTGAGAAGGTCATCTATTCCACACGGGGCGGTCAATAACACTTTACCATCCTCATCGATCTTCATCCCTAAGGCTGTTACGGTTTCGGGGAATTTTGATATAGCGTCTACAGAAGAAGTATACGGTGGAATGTTGTTCACCACATGCATTCTTGCTTCATTTTTTACGGACCACGGAACGTCTGTCAAAAGGTCAGATAATAGTTGTTCCCATTTCTTCTCTTCCCGTTCATCCATTTTCTCAGCATTAAAATATATCACATCCACGTCGGCCGTCGTTGTTCGCTCACTAAAGTTATGCAGTGAGTCCCATATTTTTGCCCGTACAAACCCAGCACATATCCACCAATCAGGAAGGTTTAATGACTTCGCCGTCTGTAAAATCTCCATCATATATTCATCTTTTTCTATTATTTCAATGATGTCCGCTTTTGTTTCTATTATCATAAAATGACTCCTTTTTATCATGTTGAAGAACAAGCCTAGTATAATCTTTAACTACCATAAGAATGAAGGTTTTCAAATTCGTCCATACTGTATGAAAACGTATAGTTTGGAGAGAAAACAAATGGAACCTACTTTCTTCGATATGTCTATTAAATTAATCTTGGGCTTCTTTATGCTCTTCTTGGTTACGAGATTACTAGGAAAGACGACCATTAAGCAACTCACTCCATTTGATTTTGTCTCAGCCATTGTCTTGTCGGAGCTTCTGGGGAATGGCGTATTTGAATCTAATGTTCCCCTACATTATATTGCTTTTTCTATTATTTTGTGGGGACTATTAATGGTTGTGATGGAAAATAGTTTACTGAAATACAAAAGTCTGCGGGGAACCTTAGAAGGAAAACCTTCGATCGTCATACGAAATGGCCACATTGACCGGAAAGAGTTAAAGAAAAATCGTATGAATATTAACCAGCTGTTGAGCCTCCTGAGACAAAGTGAAGTCTTTTCAGTTAGAGAGGTGGCCTATGCTATTTTAGAGTCAAATGGAGAAATGAGTATCCTAAAGAAATCCAAATATAAAAAGGTGACAATCGGAGATCTCAACTTGAAAGTAACCTCTATTTCTTTACCAGTAAGTCTGATTCTTGACGGTGAAATACTAGAAGAAAATTTACGAGAGTTAGGATTCACACGTCCTTGGCTTACCAATCAATTATCAGCATTAGGTTACCCTAACAGCCAAGGCGTGCTCTATGCAGAGTGGCTAGACGGAGATGGCTTGTATGTGGTTCCGATGGAAATGAAAAATCGTGCGGAGTAGTAGCCTTTTTTCACACTCAAACAAAGCAAAGTATTACGTGACAACTTCTACTTTTTTTACATAGCTACACTTCTTTCATTCTTTCCACTAGCGCTTGCAAGTCCGGATTCATTCCTTTGACGGCAGTATCGCCAAACACAGTCACTGGAACTCCTAAATATCCATATTTCTCAACTTCTTGTTGGTACTTCTGATTTGTTGTTATGTCCCGAATTTCAAACTGAATGTTATTTTGAAGTAGCATTTTCTTGACGAACTCACACTCTATACAATCATTTGTTGAGTAGACGATCACTTGATTTGTCAACGAAATCCCTCCCCTCATGTCTCTAGTCAGTCCTAAAAAGGATAATCTTTATTTGTGGTACGGCTCATTCTTCATGATCTTAAACGCTCGATAGACTTGTTCCACTAATATAAGTCGCATAAGTTGATGAGGGAAGGTCATTTTAGAAAACGACAGCTGGGCATTAGCCCGCTTTAAAACACTATCGCTCAGTCCAACTGATCCTCCAATCACGAAGGCAATTTTACTTTTTCCATACGTAGCTAATTGGTCCAGCTCTTTGGCTAATCTTTCAGATGTCCACGAATTTCCTTCGATTGCCAACGCGATCACATGAGTATCTTGGCCGATTTTTCCTAGAATCCGCTCCCCTTCTTTTTCTTTCAATTGCTGAATTTCCGTTTGACTCATGTTTTCTGGCGCTTTCTCATCCGCCACTTCAATCAGTTGTACATTCGCATAGGCAGAGAGTCGTTTCGTATACTCCTCAATGCCTTGCTTCAAATACTTCTCTTTTAATTTTCCCACACATATTATTGAGATGTTCATTCAGGCTCCTCCTAGGAAAAGTTATCAACAGGACTTATCCACATATACACAGCTTAAATAAGTTAATTATGCTCATTACAGCTTTTATCACGTTATAAACAAGTGGATAACCTTATTTCTAATCTTTTTCTCTTTCTTTGACTTCATCTTCTTTATGATTAAAAAAATAACTCTCCGGCTAACCCTAAAAGATCAATTTCATCACTTAACGAATGAATTCGCTTATTTGCGTACGTGTATCTTTTAAATATACTCATTCATTCACTATCGTAACATTGTGGATAAACGTGTGTAAAAGACCGCTTACAACTCTCTTTTTTTAAGACTTATCCACAGTCATATAAGAGGAAATTAACTACGCGGGGTTACTTGATACGTCGCCTGTTCATGACAAAAAAAACATTTTTTAGAAGTACGTACTTCTGGTGGAAGTATTTCAAAATCTGGCGGTAAACCCTCGTCTTCCAAAGCTTCTTCTAAAGCTTCCTCTACATGATTCTCACAACTAAATAGCATATCATCACCTCATTTTCATCTTGTTTATTTTTGATCACATTCATACGAACATCAGTTTTAGACTTGACAATATTTTTATCCACACCCTCTTGTGAATAACTTGAAAGGGAGTTTATTTTACTCTAAGATCAGCTTAACCACGATCCACAGATTCCATTTTAACAAATGCTTGAATAATCGAAAATAGCAATTTGAAGTTTAGCATGTTAACCTTTATTTTCGTTTTCAGAACAGGCTCTAAAAAAAGCAGAAGGGCTTAATTTGCCCCCCTGCACCAATTAAAATACTTGTTTATCTAATGTAAGTTCGACCGTTTGTTCTTCACCGTCTCGGTAGAATGTTACATTGATCGTTTCACCGATACGAACATCTGTATATAGGAACCTCCGTAGATCGTGCGCGTCTTTAATTTCCTCGTCGTTCAGACCAACGATGACATCGCCTTCTTGTAGTTCAGCCTCGGCAGCAGGAGTGTTTGGTTCAACTCCTTCTACATATACGCCACCTTTCACATCTTCAGGAAGTCCTAGTGTGTCCTGCCAATGAAAACTCGGGATTTCTTGTAAGGACCGGAGCATGATGCCCATTTGAGGTCGTTGAACTTCTCCGTATTGTTCTATATCTTCTATTACCGGTAACACGATAGCTGAAGGAATAGCAAACCCGATCCCTTCTACAGCTTGTTGAGCAATTTTCATCGAGTTGATTCCAATGACTTCACCCTGAATATTTAACAAGGCGCCGCCGCTATTTCCAGGGTTAATGGCTGCATCCGTTTGCAAGACCTCTGCATTCCAGTCAGGCTGTCCATTCCCTGTTAAATCAACAGGTAGACTCCGTTCCACAGCACTAATAATTCCTAATGTTACGGACCCTTCAAAAGAAAGAGGATTTCCGATAGCTATCGCTGGTTCGCCAGCTTGTAAGCTGTCTGAACTGCCAAAGTCAGCTACAGTATCAATTCCATCTGAATCAATCGTCAGAACAGCTAAATCAGTTAGGACATCCTCACCAATAAATTCGGCAGACACCCGCGCCCCATTATTAAGCGTAATATCAATGTTGCTGGAGCCTCGGCTTGCGCCTTCAATGACGTGCTGATTCGTAACGATATAAGCTCGCTCTCCATCTATTTTATAAATCACACCTGAACCCGTACCTTCACCGCCAGGCGTATCTCCAAAAAGACCACCTGAAGATTGATGCATATTGACGACTCCGACGACAGCGTCGGATACTTTTCCAGCCGCTTCGATCACTTCTGATGTCGTTTGTAAATTTAACATTTCTATTTCTTCTTCTAAATCTGATTCAGACATGACTTCTTCATCAATAGGATCCAAATTCTTTGGTATCACATCGTAAGGCAAAAATCCATTTGATGCTAAAACAGGAATGGAAAACACAACAATGAGCGCACCGAGAACCGCTCCAAAAAAACCAACAAGACCTGATCGCTTCGTTCCTCTTTGTCCAGTACGACGTCTTGAGGAAGAAGGTGCATGATTATCATAATAACCCATGTCTAACCCCCCTCTTTATGCGGAAAACGATAAAAGTTGTGTGACTAATTTCAATGTATACATTTATTTTATTCATTCGGACCGCTCTCGTCTATCTTTATGAATTGAATTCGGTATTTTTTCATACATCTCTATAATTTCCCATGAAAAGGAAAATAAACGTAGAGGTAAAGGAAAAGTTTTTTGCTTAGACTACTTTCAAAGGAGTAGGTACAGATGGATCTGTGTCAAATAGTTTGACTTGTCTGCCTACTTCAATGTCATGCTGTTCCAATGTCTGTTGGACCGTCATTCGGGCCAATTCTTTCATATTATTATCCAAGCTAAGATGAGCTAAATAAACATCTGCTTTCGTATCTCGAAGAATTTCAGCTAAAGCAATCCCTGCATCTACATTGGATACATGACCTTCATCGCCCAGAATTCTACGTTTGATGTTCCAAGGATATTTTCCCATACGCAGCATATCTGTATCATGGTTGGATTCAAATATGACACTGTTTGCCCCTTTTGTCATATCCATCATTTGCTCACTGACATAACCGGTATCTGTTAAAAGTGTTAGCTGACGGCCCTCATGACGAAAAGCAAAAAACATGGGGTCCGCAGCATCGTGAGAAACACCAAACGATTCAATATCTAAATCGCCAAATGTCTTTGTCTTCCCCCGTTGAAATGGGAATTTAAGCTCTAATGGAATAACTCCTAGTTTAGGTTCCATGGCTTTCCATGTTTTTTCATTCGCATAAATAGGAAGTTTAAATCGCCTTGCTAGTATGCCTACACCTTTAATATGATCGCTATGCTCATGAGTAACGAGAATTCCATCCAAATCAGCTGGAGATACACCAATTCGTTGGAAAGACTGCTCAATCTTCTTCCCACTTAAACCAGCATCAATTAGTAAACGTTGCTGCTCTGTTTCCACATACATCGCATTGCCTGTGCTACCACTGGCTAAAACACTAAATTTTAAACTCATATGATTATCCCTCTCCAACTAACTAGCCGATTGCACTTCTCCGTTAATGGCATCGACAAAAAATATCTCATCGTTCGCTATTATACGCCACATCGGTGCAAACACTTGGAAGTTTGCATCTAATTGAATCCTGCTGTAATACCCAAGTTCTGCTTCTGTAATCACTGTATTTTGACGAATATACTGTTGATTTAATAGACGTTCGACAGCTTTTAGTGGGGACAGTAATTCCTGTTCCCGTCCTTCTTGCTCACTGACCGACATATATTTCTGTGAATAAGACTCTACTTCTAAATCCTCATTTAGATGCAGAACGAGGTGAAAGTCTTCTCGTTCATATTGATCAATCTTCCTACCTTTATAGGTTTGATACAGGCCAATATACTGCTCTTGCTCATTAAATTGAGCGAATTCGTATTCATCTCCATGATAAACATACTGTTGTAAAAAAGCCTCAACACTCGCCCTTAAATTAGCTGAAACTAGTGGTGAAGGGCTGTCCAATTCTGAATAAAGAATGGTTTCATCTATGACTGAAGGCGTCTGCCTTTCAAGGGAATTGATAAAGAATTCTTCCTGGAATGGGCGGACCGTCCCAGTAATAGGTGCTCCATCAATCGTTTCCTCAGCATCTTCAATTTCGATCTCAATACGATTGTCATCTAACCTCATTTGAAGAGAGGCTTCAGTAAGAAAATTAAGGTTTCCTCGGTTATGCTTCTCATACAATTGGTATCCAAGGAAAATATTTAAGCAAAGGAACGTTAAGATAAAGATGGTCTTCGTTTTACTCCAATCCATCTTGAATCACCTCACGATCTAAGTCTGAGGGGATGTCAAGCTCGGTCCATCTTCCCCTTATGTTTACGTACCAAGCAGGCTCAAATGTAGCAAAGGATCGTTGCCGCTCCATTTTATGACCAATTCGAATCCCTTCAACTGCATCCATACTAAATACTTCATTCTCTTCAATATGAAGCTCTATAACATCAAACGAAGGAATCCTCACAGTCGTATCGATTTCAAATGGTTCATCTTCTAATTGAAACATTGGGCGAGTGTATTCGGTAATTTGATTGCCCGCTCGAGTCAATTCAATTGTGTACAGCAGTTCCTCATTCATATTCGAACTAAATACAGGAAGTCCTCCTACATGCAAGCGAAAACGTACTAGATCGTTTACATTTGTTTCACTCCATTGATCTGCATAAAATTGATTGGTCCATCCTGAATGACTATTAATAAAATCCAGCCCATCTTCAAGAATCGCTGTTTGACCAAGTTCTCCCGCTGAACTAACATCGGGTCGTTCGTATTTTAGGATTGACCCGCTATCCAAAATGGTCATCATTCGATTCCCATCTGTAAAGGTCTCATCTTGTCCACCTTGTGGGTAACGTCTAACAAAATCAGGGTCGCTAAAAAGAATTTGTGTAAAGGCTTGAGAAGATAGATCTTGAGATTCATACGTATACTTCCTTAACGTAATAGGTTCAGTGGTAACATAATGAATAGGTTGATAGTCACTATTACTTCGCTCTTGAAACACCCGTTTTTCTACGGGAGTATGATATTCTTCCGTATCTTCTGCAAAATCTTCTAATTGGTCTACAGAAATTGAAGTATCTGATTCATATATGGCTTCATTCGCATGATCGACAAACTGGACTAACACTTCTGTTCCTACTGACGAAGATGAATTATCAACAAAAATCATCCGGTCAATCTCTTCAATTGGTATATTCTGTTCTTCAATTGAAAATAACTCTTCCAGCCACTCTCCTTTTAGAGGTTGAGCGAAAACAATCTCCACTCCTGTGTAGAATCGTTCTAAAGAAGGTGCATTATTACTACCTTTAGGATGCAGATACTCCAAATCTAATGTATCCATGAGCTCGTCTAATTCATCATATCGATCATTCCCGGGTAAAACGAGTGAGATCTCTTCTTCATTATGCACGAGGACCTCTTTAGGATGAAGAATTTCAGATAAAGAACGAGTATCACCGATATCTTCAATTTCTACATAACTCTCACCTGATTCTTCTAGCTCATTGTATGCAGGTTGATAAGTCCAGATGAGCCATGTTAATGCCACACTGGTTAAGATCATAAGCCAGAGGATGGCAGTTTTTAAATTTTCGATCATGATCCATCCCCCTCTACCTCATCGTACGGTAAGGTGAACGAAAATGTCGTTCCTCTTCCCCATTCACTGCTTACCCATATATGACCTGCATGAGCATTCACGATTTCTTTCGCAATCGCTAGACCTAACCCGGTCCCACCAAGGTTTCTCGATCTTGCTTTATCTACTCGATAGAAACGGTCGAATACGTGAGGAATGTTGTCTTTCGGAATGCCAACCCCTTCATCCTTCACACTAATCACGACACGGTCTTTTTCAGGCTTTAACGTACATGTAATTGTCCCACCCTCGGGTGAGTATTTGATAGCGTTTGAGATGATATTATCTAATAGCTGAGTCAGCTTGTCGCGATCACCCATAACAGGAATGGCTCGATCAGGAATCTTTCGTTTAAATTGAATTTCTTGATTTTTCGTGGCCATCTCGAACCGATCAATGACATGGTTCACAAAAGTGGTTGCATTCATGCTAGCCATAACCATTTGATAATCTTTGCTATCCATTTTCGATAATTGTAGCAAGTCGTTCACTAGGCGGATCATTCGCTCCGTCTCATTAGACGTTACTTGAATAAAGTGAGGTGCTACTTCTGGATTTTCAAGAGCTCCATCTTCTAATGCTTCTAAATAACTCTTCATTGACGTTAGTGGTGTCCGCAGTTCATGCGACACGTTAGCGACGAATTCCCTTCGCTCCTCTTCTATACGTTCTTGCTCTGTAACATCATGCAACACAGCAATAATCCCGTTCTCTTCACCCGTTTCCTTCTCAATGACTGAAAAATGGGCTTCAAGAATAGTCTCCTCATGCTCAATATCAAAATCAAGTAAAATCGGATCAATCATGCCATATAAATCATCCAACTTCATGAATTTATCTAAATTCAATAGTTTCATAATCTCAGAATTTATAGCTTCTTCTTGTGTTTGATTTAGCATTTCTTCCGCTCGACGGTTCATTAAGATGATTTTTCCATTCTTATCGGTGGCCACTACACCATCCGTCATATGAGTTAATACGGATGACAGCTTTCTTCTTTCCCCTTCTGTCGTAGCATGAGCATCTTGAAGCTTATTTGTCAGTTCATTAAATGTTGCTGCTAGTTGACCGATTTCATCATGACCGTAAACCCGTACATTTCTAGAAAAGTCTCCTTCTCCCATGACAACGGCTTGTTTCTTCATATCAACGATCGGTCTTGTAATCGTCCTTGATAAGAATATGCCAAGCGCTGCTGTAAGTAAAAGGGCAATAAATGTACCAGTGAATAATATTTGGTTAATATCCTGCATCTGATCGTAGATTTCTTCCATTGACGCCTCAATGTAAACAGCACCTATTGTTTGGTCCTCTGAAATTATCGGAACGGCCAATACTCTCGTTCGGTGACCTGTAGTCGTTTTACGAAGAATATCTTCTTCACTATCAGTAGATGCCAATGCTCGCTTCACACGAGTATCTGTGACACGTTGACCCACAAAAATTTGTTGATCAGGATTTGTAGCAGTGACAACGACTTGGTTCTGGTCAATTACTTGCACATCTGCATGATCCATATTAAAAAGTTGTGTCAACAATTCATCTATTCTTGCACGAAGTGAACGCTCTACTTCATCCTCATCCCTTATCATTTCCTGCTCCACATTGTAGGCTACTAATTCAGCTCGTTCTTCTAATGTTGTATTAAAATTTTCTACAAGTTGATCTTCAAGCTGTCTAGTAAAATACACGCCAATGACCTGCATCGCGATCAGAATCAATAACACGTAAATGATGACAATTTTTACGTGAATTGATTTATAAAAGCGAATCTTTTTCATATTTAATTCTCCTGATCGGACTGACGCAAGTAGTACCCTACACCACGCCGAGTTACAATCCACGCCGGATTACTAGGATTATCTTCTACTTTTTCGCGCAACCGTCTCACGGTGACATCTACGGTACGTACGTCTCCGAAGTAATCATATCCCCACACGGCTTGCAGCAGATGTTCTCTCGTCATAACTTGTCCAATATGTCGGGCAAGATAATGAACCAGTTCAAATTCACGGTGAGTCAATTCTATTGGTTCTCCTCGTTTCGTCACTAAGTAGGCATCTGGTTGAACTAACAAAGGACCAATTTCAATGTTTTTCGTCTCTGTA
Organism: Salipaludibacillus keqinensis; assembly: GCF_003226325.1. Classification (GTDB taxonomy): domain Bacteria; phylum Bacillota; class Bacilli; order Bacillales; family Salisediminibacteriaceae; genus Salipaludibacillus; species Salipaludibacillus keqinensis. Next base: position 213,473 of record NZ_PDOD01000006.1, read on the forward strand.
TCTGTTTCTTGAACTTTTTGATTTCTACGTAAGTTCGCCTTTACACGTGCAATCAATTCACGCGTACTAAAAGGCTTCGTTACATAATCATCTGCACCTAGTTCTAGGCCAAGAACTTTGTCAATTTCTGAATCTTTAGCTGTCAGCATAATAATCGGCATATCATACGTCTTACGTACTTCCCTGCACACTTCCATACCATCCATCGACGGAAGCATGATATCGAGAAGAATAAGATTCGGAACATGCTCCTTCACCATTTCAACAGCTTCACTGCCGTCATAAGCACAGATCACTTCAAATCCATCTTTCTCTAAACCAAACTTTATAATATCCGCTATCGGTTTTTCATCATCAACTACTAGAATTTTTTGCTTATCCATTTTCTCACCAGCTCCTCTTCCTGATTCACTCCTTCTATTCTATCACATAAAAAAATCACTTCTCTAGCTAGACACAGGAAGTTTCTAGAAAACCTTCATAACTTTTTCAAAGGAAACCTCTTTATGTGCACAAGAAGGAGAAGACTATTTATATTTCACCATTATTTCCTAGGAAATGATATAGCCCGTCAGAGCTGAACATTTCACAAAATGGAAAGGTACTTTTCAGATGTTCTTTTTTATTACAGCTCAAATTCCTCGTCTAGTGTGAAATTTCCTTCTTTCAGTAGGAAAAGCCTTTTCATATTGGCAGTTCTTTTGTATTTTAACTAAGCTCTTACAAATAACAAATTCAGACAACATTTCATAATTACGGTCATATAATTAAGCCAGTATTTATTTTTATATATTTCACGCACAAAAAAATCCTATCTATAAGATAGGATTGAACTATTATATAAAATGGTGCTGGCCAGAGGACTTGAACCCCCAACCTACTGATTACAAGTCAGTTGCTCTACCAATTGAGCTAGGCCAGCACTCAAAAGATGGTGGCTCGGGACGGAATCGAACCGCCGACACACGGATTTTCAGTCCGTTGCTCTACCGACTGAGCTACCGAGCCATGCTAAAGTTTACGATAAAATAAAAATGGCGGTCCCGACGGGAATCGAACCCGCGATCTCCTGCGTGACAGGCAGGCATGTTAACCGCTACACCACGGGACCTTTGAATAAATCATATGTATGTTTCATTGTTTCAAATAAAAAATAGCACCTATTAAGTACTACTACTTTGTCTTTTATCGAGTTTTCTAAACTAAGAATAATCGATGAAGGAGCAAATTAAATTTGGTTGCGGGGGGCGGATTTGAACCACCGACCTTTGGGTTATGAGCCCAACGAGCTACCAGACTGCTCCACCCCGCGACAATAATATTCGTTTCTCAGTTCATACATTTAGTATGAGGGACAACAGATCTAACTATACATGAAAACTTAAAATCTGTCAAGAAATAATTTGGTGACCCGTACGGGATTCGAACCCGTGTTACCGCCGTGAAAGGGCGGTGTCTTAACCACTTGACCAACGGGCCATGTCAATAAAGAAAACATGGTGAGCCATGAAGGACTCGAACCTTCGACCCTCTGATTAAAAGTCAGATGCTCTACCAACTGAGCTAATGGCTCTCATCTGAAAACGAGGATCTTACAAAGTACTTCATTCATACTTCAGATCACTTTTCAGCGACAAGATATATCTTACCATTCATTTTAAAAATAGGCAATAGTTTTTTAAAAGAAAAAAATATCTATTTTTGATCACTTGTTGAACCTTTCTTACTTTAACGAATATCCATTCAAAAATCAAGAGCTCTGAAAAAATAATTCTCAGAGCTCACAAGAAATTTCATTCAGATATTAAGCAAATACGCCACGTACAAGATTCGTTTGTGTACGGTCTGGTCCTACAGAGAAAATCGTCAAAGGAATCCCTGTTAGTTGAGAGATGCGCTCCACATAATAAATCGCATTTCTAGGAAGGTCATGTAATGACTTCACTCCTGTAATGTCTTCAGTCCACCCTGGCACTTCTTCATATACAGGCTCACATTCAGCCAAAACTTTTAAGCTTGCTGGAAATTCTTCCATGATCTCACCACGATACTTGTATGCTACGCAGATTTTTAATGTCTCGATACCAGTCAACACATCAATGGAATTCAGTGATAAATCAGTAATTCCACTGACGCGGCGAGCGTGGCGAACAACTACGCTGTCAAACCAACCTACACGTCTTGGACGGCCTGTGGTCGTTCCGTATTCGTTACCTACGTCACGAATTTTCTCTCCAATTTCATTGTCCAGTTCTGTTGGGAAGGGTCCATCCCCTACACGTGTCGTATAAGCTTTCGATACACCCACGACATGATCAATTTTAGATGGTCCAACACCAGAACCAATCGTTACACCACCAGCAATTGGGTTCGAAGACGTTACGAATGGATACGTCCCCTGATCGATATCAAGCATTACCCCCTGAGCACCTTCAAACAAGACACGCTTTCCGCCGTCGAGAGCATCGTTTAAGATGACAGAAGTATCAGCCACGTAATGAGCGATCTGCTGACCATATTCATAGTATTCTTCAAGAATGTCTTCGATTTTAAATCCATCCACATCATACATTTTTTCAAGCATACGATTTTTTTCACGAAGATTTATTTCAAGTTTTTCCTGGAATGTTTCTTTATCTAACAAGTCTACTATACGGATTCCAACGCGTGCCGCTTTATCCATATAGGCAGGACCTATACCTTTTCTTGTCGTCCCGATCTTATTTGCTCCCTTGCTTTCCTCTTCCACCGCATCAAGCTTCAAATGGTAGGGAAGAATCACATGTGCACGATTACTAATGCGAAGGTTACTTGTGTCTACACCTTTGTCATGTAAGTAAGTCAATTCTTTCACAAGCGCTTTTGGATCAATCACCATTCCATTTCCGATCACGCACGTCTTATCTTTATAAAAAATTCCAGATGGGATCAAGTGCAGTTTGTATTTCGTACCGCCAAACACAATTGTATGGCCTGCATTGTTTCCACCTTGATACCGTGCAATCAGTTCTGACTGCTCTGATAAATAATCAGTAATCTTTCCTTTTCCTTCGTCTCCCCACTGCGTTCCTACAACGACAACAGATGGCATGAATCGAGCACCTCCAACTTTATTTTCCTGCATTTATATTTTTCATATGAAAATCATTGGCATTTACCAAATGAACCATCGTTAGTTTATCAGTTTCACCTGCTACAGTCAACTATATCCCGAACAATACTAAGCGATTTATGTTTTTCATTCGTTTATTAGTTTATAATGTAATACATAAGAAAACATTCCCGTCGATGTGACGGGAATGTTTTGATGTTATGATTTATGCTACTTGCCGATGGTCTGTTGGCATTAGTTTATTTTTAAATACAACTGTGCGAATGTAAGGAATTACCCAACGGTCCCCACCAAATTTACCAGCGTTGTAGCCTGCTGCTAAGATGAAAATTGTTAGTAATACTAACCAAGGATTTGAAGAAACAGTTCCTGCAAACATAAATGCGAAGTTCATCATGATACCAAAGAATGCTGCTGCTGTTGTAAGAACACCGACAATTAAACCAAGTCCGACTAACAATTCACCCCATGCGACCATGAAGCTGAACACGCCTGCATTTGGTAAGGCAAAGTTTTCAATAAACGCGTGATACGTTGGATACTGCTCCATGACTGCTTCGTTTCCGACTACCCCTGTTAAATAACCTGATGCATCAAATGGTTCGCCGACGACTTTCCCCCACCCTGCTGTTAACCACTGCCACCCAATGTACACTCGTAACACTGTCAAAAGTCCCGCTGCAATTTTGTTGTTTCTTAAGAAATCCATAAACATGATAATTCCTCCTCGTAAGGTTTCGTTTTTTTTAGGAAGGGAGTTGACGATCACTTGTATTTATAAGAATGATAAGTTCATTTAGGCTGTTTGTTAGTGATCACTAACTCGCTCTCTATAGTTCTAGTATAGTATGGATTCCGTGGTTACCACCGGGCAACCTGTGAACAGTTCGTTGCAAACTGGTGGCTAAATTGTGAACTTGATCACAAGATAATATATATCTTCTTTCATATACTTTTTTTGTAACAAAAAAAACGAGACGCATATGTTGTCTCGTTTTTCCCATCGTTCTATTGTCCTTACGCACCTGGTGGCATATCACCCTCGTCATAACGTCGTTCTAAATTGACGAACTTGTTATATTCTTTCACGAATGCGAGCTCCACTGTTCCAACGGGTCCGTTACGTTGCTTCGCAATAATAATTTCAATGATATCCTTTTTTTCTGATTCCTGATCGTAATAATCATCTCGGTAGAGGAAAGCAACAATATCAGCATCTTGCTCAATACTACCCGATTCTCGAATGTCTGACATCATCGGACGCTTATCCTGTCGAGATTCAACGCCACGAGAAAGCTGGGATAAAGCAATAACGGGTAATTCCAGTTCACGGGCAAGCCCTTTTAATTCTCTGGAGATTTCCGAGACTTCCTGTTGTCTACCTTCCCCGCTACGCGAGTCTCCTTGAATGAGCTGTAAATAGTCAATCATGATCATTCCGAGGCCACGGTCTTGTTTTAATTTTCGGCACTTGGATCGAATATCTTTGACTTTGATTCCGGGAGTGTCATCAATATAAATACCAGCTTTTGATAAGCTTCCCATGGCCATCGTTAGCCGCTGCCAATCTTCGTCTTCAAGCTTTCCTGTACGAAGTCGCTGAGCGTCTATATTCCCCTCTGCGCACAACATACGCATGACAAGTTGGTCAGCCCCCATCTCCAAACTAAATATGGCTACATTTTCATCCGTTTTTGTGGCTACGTTTTGTGATATGTTCAAGGCGAAGGCTGTTTTACCTACAGATGGACGAGCAGCTACAATGACGAGGTCATTTCGCTGGAACCCGGCTGTAATTCGGTCTAGCTCCGTAAAGCCAGTAGGAATGCCTGTGACGTCACCTGCTGTATGCTGAAGCATTTCAATTTTATCAAAGGCTTCTACTAAAACATCTTTAATCTCTACGAACTCACCTGAATTTTTCTTTTGAGAAACTTCTAGTATAGACTTTTCCGCTGCATTTAAAATAGAATCTACGTCTTCATCAGCAGCGTAACCTTCAGAGGTAATGTTTGTTGCTACACGTATTAGCCTACGTAACAACGATTTTTCTTCAACAATTTGACTGTAATAAAGTGCATTGGCTGCTGTTGGTACAGCATTTGCTAAGTCACTCAAATACGATACGCCACCAATTTCTTCGAGCCATTTCTTTGTTTGCAATTCCGAGGTGACCGTAATTAAGTCCACCGGCTCACCTTTCTCGGAAAGATCTAACATGGCTGTGAAAATTCGCTGATGGGCTGCTCGGTAAAAATCCTCAGGAATTAAACGTTCATAGGCGGTGACGAGGGCTTCTTGTTCAATAAAAATCGCCCCTAGCACCGCCTGTTCGGCTTCAATATTTTGAGGTGGTGTTCGATCGGCAAATAAGTCAGACATGACTTGATTCCCTCATTTCCCACGTAAAATTAATGCAAATCATTCGATAGAAATGCTCAAAGCACTCCTATACGAAGAGTCTATTTAGCTTCCGCTACATGTACTTTTAAAGTAGCAGTGACTTGAGGATGAACTTTTACTTTTATGTTCGTATACCCTAAAGCACGGATCGGTTCGTTCATCTCAATTTTCCGTTTATCAATCTTCAAGTCCATTTTTTTCAATCTTTCAGCAATCTGCTTGTTTGTTACAGCACCAAATAACCGACCGTTTTCTCCAGCTTTTGCAGTTAGTTCAATCGTCATATTTTCTAATTCTTCCTTGAACTTTTCTGCCGCTTCAAGTTCTTTTTCAGTCTGACGCTCTTCACTTTCTTGCTTTTTTTCTAACGATTTCATATTACCTTTATTTGCCTCTACGGCAAGATTATTTTTTAACAAATAGTTTCTTGCGTATCCCTCTGATACATTCTTCACTTCGCCTTTTTTACCTTTTCCTTTTACATCGTCCAAAAAGATGACTTTCACGATGATTGTCCCCCTTTGAAATATTCGTCTATTTTTTCTTTCAATAATTCTTCCACTTCGTCAATCAGCAAATCATCTATCTGCGTAGCCGCATTCGTTAAATGTCCTCCGCCATCCATCATTTCCATGATCACCTGCACATTAACTTCACCAAGAGAACGAGCACTAATACTAACTCGTCCGTCATCTAATTTCGATATGACGAAAGACGCAACCACGTTATTCATAGTAAGCAACGTATCAGCTGCCTGTGCAATAAGCACTTGACCATAAGATTCATCAGAATAACCTTTAGCTATTGCCATTCCACCAGAATAAATGTACGCTTTTTCGATCAGTTTCGAACGTCTCACATACTGGTCAAAATCCTCTTTTAATAGTTTTTGAACCAACGTAGTGTCTGCTCCACGACTGCGAAGATAGGAAGCAGCATCAAATGTCCGTGAGCCCGTTCGGATGGCAAAGCTTTTCGTATCTACAATGATTCCAGCAAGTAGTGCTGTGGACTCTAACACATCTAAATCAGGCTGAGAAGGTTGATATTCTAGAAGTTCTGTAATAAGCTCCGCCGTTGATGAAGCGTAAGGTTCCATGTACACAAGCACGGCATCATCAATAAAGTCTTCACCTCGTCGATGATGATCAATGACAATCGTACGGTCCATTCTTTCTAGTAACTTCGGATCCATCACAAGAGATGGCTTATGGGTATCTACCACAACCATTAATGTATCGTCTGTCGCCTCTTCTCTTGCTTCTTCCGGGGTAATAAACTGAGCCCACAAATCGTTATGACCTTCAATCTCTTCCAGTAGTTTATGAACACTTTGATTCACATCATTTGGATTTAATATAATAAAGCCGTCTTTTCCATTAGCTTCGGCAATCTTCAACATCCCTATTGCCGCACCAACTGAATCCATATCCGGATTTTTGTGACCCATGACAAATACTTTATCACTTTCTAGGACGAAATCCCGAATAGCGTGAGAAATCACACGGGCCCGGACTCTCGTGCGCTTTTCCATAGCATTTGACTTACCGCCATAAAACCGCCCTTTACCATTCTTTTCTTTGATCGCGACCTGATCTCCACCTCTTCCAAGAGCTAAATCAAGACTGGATTGAGCTAAACTTCCCAGCTCCCGGAGTGATGACTCTCCACTGCCAATGCCTACGCTCAAAGTGACGGCAACTTTTTCTTTCGCTGTATTATCTCTGATTTCATCCAGGATAGTAAAGCGATTTTCTTCCAATACTTTCAGTGAATCTTCATTAAAAACAGCGACGAATCGGTCAGCTGCCGTTCTTCGAATAAATATATCGTGCTCTTTCGACCATCGGTTTAATGAGTCTGTTACGTGAGTTAACAATTTACTGCGAATTTGATCATCCATACCTTGGGTTACTTCATCATAGTTATCAAGGTAAATGAGTCCGAGCACTGTTTTTTCTCGTTCAAATAAATCTTTGAATTCCTGCTCTTCTGTCACATTAATAAAATAGAGCAAACGTTCATTAGGTTCATGGAAAACACGATAATTATGATCAAGTATTTCTACTAAAAACCGCTTCTTATCTTTATCCACTTCATCCTTAAGATGACTGGAAAAAAATGAAATCGATTCTCCAACCAACTCTTGCTCCACAAGTCTTGCTAAATATGGATTGGTCCATTGAATTTCCCGGTCTTCATTATAAAGTAATATTCCGATAGGCAGTTTAGTTACTGCTTCTTCCCCCGCTTTATTGACCCGGTACGTTAATGTAGAAATGTATTCGGATAAGTCTCTTTCAAAATGGGTTCTCGCCCGAATGATTAGAAAGAGGACAACTCCTAAACTTGCAAACCCTATAAGCCCTACTTGCCATTGGAAATACGTTAATATTCCAGTAAACAGCACAGCTACGCTAAACAAGGCAATGACGTGATATCCATGCCACTTTCTTAACAGGAATTTCGGCATTCTTCACAACTCCTATTTCTGCGCGTTCATCCGCTTTCTCAAGTCAAAACCTAAATCAATTATACCTAAGATTCGTAAGATATGAAGGAAAATCGGAAAAAGAAATGAAATCACAACGAGAATAACGGGAATCACGATACTCCATCTCTTAAAGTGAAAATAGAAAAACATAAGTGCAAGCCCCTGGATAACCATGACCACATCCAATATTGGCCTAAGGTTTGCCACAACTGTGTGTAATGCCGTTCCTTCATCCACCCCTATTAATATGAACAAATAGGTAAGTAAATAATACCATATAAACGCTTTTGGAAAGCTCCACTCCCTAAGTGGTGGAAACCTATTTACATCTCGGTGTTTTTTTCTTAACAAAGCCCCTGCGATTATTTGAACGATAAAAGCAAAAATAACCCCAACGATGATCATCAGAGTAGGAGCAATAACCACTAGCCCATCTATAAATTCATGGGCCATTTCCAATGCTTCTCCTTGTTCATCCCCCATTACAACCAACAGATCTTCTGTCATCTCCGTCGATTCCATCATAACATCTTGAAATCCTTCAATTGGATTTACATCAAGAATGAGAATACTCCCTACATAAATAAGAATAAACGCGGTAATAAAACTTAACGAACCACCTAACAGAACAGCGAATGCCTCTCTGTTACGCCGATAACCTTCACCAATGACCACACCACTAGCTGCAAAAGTAAAAGATAAAGGAAGGGCAATCGGTCCGATGATAATAAAAAGTAAGAAAAATGACAAAGTGGCTAACGTAATACCAGCCTTTAAACCATGTTTCTTCGTGAAAAAGATAAAAGGTATAGCTAAAAAAAAGAGGCTAATCAATCCTGCAACAGGGAGCCATAACGTCATGATCATAAGCAGAATATAGATCCCTAAGTGGATAGCGCCATCTTTAATTAATGGTGATTGTTCCATTCACTTCGTCCCTCATTTCAAACGTTCTTCTAACACCTTGATCTATTTTAGCATGAACAGATCTTAAACCACAAAAAATCAGCGATCAGCTAAAGCTGATCGCTCATATAATCATTTATTTATAAGGGGGGAAATAAATGAAAAGGTTGGAAATGACAATAGTGTTCAAATTATCGACTAATTTTTTTTGCTAATTCTTGTTCAACTTCTAAACTTTTTTGATAATCTTTTTCTCTGTCTTGTTCGATTTGGATTTTTTTATCTAAATCGTTTTTATAAGCTTCATGCCCAATTCCATGAGCTTGTTGCAGAGCTTTTTCCATATTATCGGTGTAGCGAATATTCTCTTCAGACATGCTGTTCCTTTTCTCCTCTCGCATTTTTCAATGTGAGTATTTTTCAGCTGTTTATGCTGATATTTTATGTATTCCACGCCTCGAAATATTTAAACACCTTTTTCATAAGATTATATTGAAGTTAATAAGAACTCGAGAAGATCAATCTAAACGGTCTGCATATACATTGGAGTTTTCACTTTTTCGATAACGCGAACTATTCTCTAGCGTCTTGACTCGCTCATTTTTCACTTAGTGTCAAAATAGGGAGCAGTCACTCACTAATGAAAAGACCAGGCCCTTTCTAAGCTCAGCTTAAAAAGGGCCTATTAAAACAGCTTCTTAGTTCACTTCTTCTATTTGAATTCTCCCTTCTCCATCTTCATAATCTACGGCACCCTCAGCATCCATGATGTCATCCAACAGTTGGAACATCGCATTTGTGATGTAACCTGCTTCTTGTTGAATGATATCAGCAGCAGAGAAGTCGTAACCACTACCACCTTCAGCCATGAAGTTATTTGTCACTAGCGTATACGTTTCGTTTTCATCAATAGGTTCACCATCTACAAACAAATCAGCATCTACGTATTCACCATCTTCATTCGTATAGATCGTATAGGTCAAACCAGATGTTTGCAGATCAATGCTATTACTTCTTGAGAAAGAATATTCTATGACGTCTTTTAAATCTTCTCCTGTAATCTCCAATTCACTTAGTTCATTACCGAATGGTTCAACCGTGTAAATGTCCGCAGCTTTAATGTCACCTTCTTCAATATTCGCGCGAATACCACCATTATTCGTTATTGCCATATCAGCATTCAACGCATCTTTCATCGAATCGGTGATAAAATTTCCTAAAGAAGTATCTCTTGTATAGCGTGCATCACGATACAACCCTGTGTTTGTGTAACCTACAACTGCTTCTAATAGTTCCTCTGCTTCAGCGTTGTATGCATCAACCATGTCCTGGACATCGTGATTGACGTCCGTCAACTCTTCCACATCTTGCAAATAATAGTCATTAAAAGTCACATCTGTACCGTCAAATTCAAGGTTGAAGTGACCAACGAATAACGAATCGCTTCCTGCTTGTACAACAGGCGTTCCATTTACAATCTCTTCTTCAAAAATTCTGCTGTGAGAGTGTCCTCCAATAATCACATCGAAGAAATCCACATTCTCCGCTAGATGTTTATCAGCACTATTCCCGATATGTGTTAATGCAATCAAGATATCTGTTTCATCTTGTAAGTAAGAATATTCTTCAGCTGTTTCTACGTAATCATGAAACTCTAGTCCGACAATACCAGATGGACTTGTTGCTGGGGGGTTTTGTGTTAAGGAAAAAATTCCTACGTCCACCCCGTCAATCTCATAAATTTCATAAGGTTCTGGTTGCTGAATGGCAATGTCCTCATCGACAACTTCCATGTTGGCACTTAACCAGTCAAAGTCTGCTTGCTCTTCTCTCGCAGCAAATGCTTCTTGGCCATAATCAAATTCGTGGTTTCCAATCGCCATCGCGTCTAATCCCATTTCGTTTAAAAGCTCAACAATTGGCTCACCATCTTGTAAGTCAACGACAGCATTCCCACTGAAAATATCCCCAGCATCTAAGAAAAGGTGATTATCTGCCTCTTCTCCTTTTTCGTTAATAAATGCAGACATTTTTCCGAAGTTATCAATCTTAGAATGGATATCATTCGTGTGTAAAATATCTAAAGAAAAAATGTCTTCGTCTTCTTGAACATAATCAAAGTCGACTTCAAATCCATTAATCGATAATGTACCTGCTAATCCATCAAGATCATCGTTTTCATGTTCTACTGTGACAAGTGATCGGTCTTCAGAGGAGACGTGAAAACCTGTTAATTCTGGGTCAACGATCGTTTCGTCATCTAACTCCACTTCTACGTCAATCATTCTATTTATATCCAAACCTTCTGGATATATTTTATCAAAATCAATTTCAAAGCTAGTAGAATCTATAACAATTACGTCTTCAATAGCACGCTTCGGACCATGAGGTGCCCCGTCACTATTTCCCTTTTGTTCCTGTTCACTTCCTTTTCCATTGCCTTGGTCTGCAGCAACGGGTGACAGGCCAACAAATGACCCTGCCATGAGAATGACTGCCATTAAAACCATCACTACTTTCTGATACACTTTCTGTCGATTCTTCATCATACGATTTCCTCCCTTAAATAAGTATTGGATAATCTTTGATTCTATTATCATTCTGATAGTAAAGATAATAGCTTTTAAATTATAAGCGTGATTTGGTCTTAACGTAAACCTTATCAATGAGAGCATCAAGCACTTATGCACATGACTTACGTACTAATTTAAACGAATATACTGTAATTATTTATCAGACCATCATTAGAAAATGTGTAGCTTTAGCTAAATTAATACTATTCGTGAAAAAGATCCCCTCTCACTCCCTATCATCTCAATAACTGAAATCATCTGATTCTTTTCCTCCAGTATGCAAATAATAGATGAGTTTTCTTCGACTTAAAAATTCTGTCTATTTTTTATGGTTAATTATGGTAATATAATTGCAATTAGAGGGCATCTTTTTGACAATGGACGAAAAATGTCAAACCTTCGTTATGAAATTAGTCTTGCATTCTTTAAGAATAAAAAGAAATTGTATAAAAGGTACGTGTTGTACCTACTTTGAAATACCCTTTTTCAGAAAATCAAAATGACACTCCTGACTACTTAGTTCATTAGAAATTTTCGGCCTGAGGAGACGAAAAAAGCACTGCCTATTTATGAAGAGGTATCAAGTTTTATTTTATTTACATTAATATACAAATAATGACGAAAGTAGGGTCCAATAAACTAAAAAAACTTGTCTAAATGTATTACCCATATCGATAAAAATTTGTGTTAACATATGGGAACGCTTCCAATTGTCTGACTTCATACATAGCAAATTGTCCGGTTTGTCTGGTAATTAGCTCAAGAAGAGGTGGATTCTTAAAAGGAGGTTTTTTTACTGGCTGTACTCTATATAGAGGAGGTGAAACCGACGAAATAATAGAATTAGCTAGCGCTTTATTTTTTCGGTTAATAAAAAAACAGGAGGTATTTTATGTTAAAGAATTGGAGATTTCCCCATGTTTTTAAAAGAGCAGCAATCTTATCATTACTATTTGTGTTCCTTTCACCAATGGTGACATTCGGTGAAGAGCATGATGAGAACGATGACCTTCATGAACTAATGATCATGACAACGACGGACATTCACTCTTATCTTATGCCTTATGACTACATGAACGATACAGAAGTAGACGATTACGGATTAGTAAAAACAGCCACATTGATTGACCAAATTCGAGCGAATCACGATAATACGATCTTATTTGATAATGGAGATATTTTTCAAGGAAGTCTTCTTGGAGAACTAGAAGCAACTGTAGAACCTCTTGAAGAAGGCGAGACGCAAGCGATTATTAAAGCATTTAATGAATTAGATTATGCCGCGGCATCGATCGGTAACCATGAGTTTAACTTTGGTTTAGACTTTTTAGACAATGCCATTGAAACATCAAACTTTCCATGGTTAAATGCCAATGTGTATGAAGCAGGAACAGATTTAGAAGAGCACCGATTTCAGCCATACGAAATCATTGAACATGAAGTGGACGGAAAGACCATTACACTAGGAGTCATTGGATTTACACCTCCACAAATCATGCAATGGGACAACCTTCACCTTGAAGGGAATGTCGAAGTAGAACACATTGTAGAATCTGCACAACGATACGTACCAGAACTAGCGGAACAAACAGACTTAGTTGTTGCTCTTGCCCACACTGGTGTGAACACGGGGGATCGTGAAACAGAGCACGCTGCCGTGAGTTTAGCAAGAGAAGTAGATGGGATTGATGCCCTTGTTATGGGACACGCACACCAAACATTCCCGGAAAACTCTGGCTATGATAATGTGGAAGGTGTCGATGACGAAGCTGGAACGATCCATGGTGTACCTGCTGTCATGGCAGGCTCTTGGGGAAGCCACTTAGGTACGATTCAACTTGACCTTACAGAAGAAAATGGAGAGTGGACGGTTGTCAGCTCCAAATCAGAAGTTACGGGAGTAGAAAACGTCGAAGCTGATCAGGGCATCGTCGACTTAATTGTAGATGTTCACGAAAGAACACTAGAATACGTTGATAGTGTTGTTGGAACAATGGCGGATAGCTTTAACACATTTTTCTCTTTAGTGATGGATAATGAAGTTTTACAGTTAGTGAACGATGCTCAGTTATGGTTCACAGAAGATTATTTAGAAGGAACGGAATATGAAGATAAACCGTTATTATCAGCAGCTGCTCCGTTTAGAGCTGGCTACAGAGGTGGGTACACAGAGGTTGATGCTGGTGACCTTAGAGTACGAGATCTAGCAGATATTTATGTGTATGATAATACGTTACAAGTTGTTGAAGTAGACGGTGATGGATTAAATCAATGGCTAGAACGCTCAGCAGAAAGCTTCAATCAAATTGATCCTAATGAAGAAGATGATCAATCATTACTTGCTAGCTTTAGTGCCTTTAACTATGATGTCATTGAAGGTGTCGAATACCAAATCGACGTTACACAGCCAATTGGTGAAAGAATTACTGATCTAACGTATGAAGGAGAACCGGTTACGTCAGATATGGAATTTTTAGTTGCAACCAATAACTATCGAGCTGGCGGTGGCGGTGATCACCTTGAAGGATTAGATGCACCACTGGTCGATTCATTACAAGCGTTAAGTATCGAAAACAGATACGTGATCTTGGACTATATTCAAGATTTAGGTACAGATTACACGCCATATGCGTCCTATAACTGGTCGATCAAACCTATAGAGACGAATGGTAGAGTGTTATTTAACAGTTCTGCTGATGGCGCAGAACACATCGATAAACTTGGATTAACTGCCGTTAGCGCAACGGGCGAGTTAATCGATGATGATAATAACGGTGCGGTTTACACGTATAACTTTACAGAAGAAATGCGTGCAGGAACAGATCAGCCTGATCTCCACACATTGGAAAGCACAATGAACGATTACGTTGATGCCGGTGAGCTTGGTGGCCCACTTGAAAATCAATTAGGTACTGCGTTAAAACAGGCCAAACACCATGAAAGTCATGAGCGTTACTCACAATCGGTGAAGTTCATGGAAAATTTCCTGAAACATTTAAATCGTAAACAGAGTGACCGACATATTGAAGAAGCAGCGAAAGCAGACCTTCAAGAGAAAACAGAACAAATTATTGAAGGTTTAAACGATAACTAAGTTTAGAATAGGAAGGATGATCCTTACTATTAATAAGAAGAAATAATGAGCTAGGACTTAATATGTCCTAGCTCATTTTCTAAGAAAAACGGTTTTGGTCCTAAACAACAGGTGGCTTATTTTGTTCCTGTTCGGTGGGATCGGACTCTATATCGTGTGGTGGGTATTATATCTCGTGGGTTTACTTCCCTTCTACCAGCTGCTTCGCTCACGTCGAGCTCTACCTACCTCCTTTACTTCCCTTCGCCATCGCACTTGCTCGTATTGAGCACTATACACCTCCCTTACTTCCTTTCGCCATTGCGACTTGCTTGCATCATGCTTTATCTCACTCGCTTGCTTAGAGCTTCGTTCAGTTAGTGCACATGGAATCGCCGTAAGTCAAATTTCACGTCACACCTGAGCAGATGAGGTGACTACCCATCCGTATAAAATTTCTAAATCCACAAATAAGATTTAACAGACCCTAAAATAAAAGGAGGATGCTCCAAAAGTAATTTTTGGTAACATCCTCCTTTTTCTTGTGTTAGTTTTTCGAACGTTTCTTTTTATCTGGTAGCAACTTTTTGTCTCGTTTATCTTTTTTCTTTTTTTCTTTCATCTCTTTTTTCTCCTCTATTATACTCGCTTCCTTTTCTACATCCACATTTTTATACAACAAACCAGCAACAATTGCTGTAATCGGAATAGCGTAGATTAAGCCAATACTCCCTGCTAAAATACGAACGATCTCGGTGGACATGGCATCCATATTCACGACTCGGGCAAAAGAAATATTGTGGGCGACCAATACTAACAAAAGCGACATCGAGGCCCCTGTGTAAGCAAGGATAAGCGTATTTGCCATCGTGCCCATTATATCTTTTCCTAAATTCAACCCTGATTTAATTAAATTTTTCGTACTAATAGCAGGATTGCTACGTTTTACTTCATCAATGGCAGAAGAGATCGACATCCCAATATCAAGGACAGCTCCGACTGCTCCAATAATCATTCCTGCAAATAATAACCCTTGATAATCGAAGTCAATTTGCTGTGGAATATACATGAGCATTTGTGTTTCGTCGCCACTCAGACCAGTTAACCTCGTCAACCTCGTCATCACCCAGGCTAGGATTCCAGCAATGATCACCCCACCAATTGTCCCTATGATGGCCGCTAATGACTTCCTATTAAATCCACTAATAATTAAAACAGAACTTGTAGTGATAATCGAAGCGACAAAGATCGTTACAGGAATCGGTGGTAGTCCTGCTAAAATAAAAGGTATGAGAACCTGAATGACAAGAAACGCTGTCAGTGCTAACGAAACAACCGTCTTAATCCCCTTTATGCCTCCAATTAATACAAGAGAAAAAATAAAAAAGGCCGTTAAATAACCTAAATAATGATCTCGTGTTAACTCCCTCACTAACGTTCGTTGAATGACCCCATCTTCACTCTCAATCCATAAAAGAACACGTTCACCTTCTTGGAAATAAAAATCTTGAGCAGGGTTACCTGATAATGTTTGCCTTGCCGTTACAGTTTCACCTTTGAATTCTCCTTGTTTCACCTTCACTACAATTTCTTGCACTTGAGGTGTATCTTCCAAGATTTCAATAATTTCACCTCTCACCGTTTCAGATGAAACATCCGTTTCCGGGACGGAAATGATATCGTTGGACTCGCTAAAAACATAAGACGGCACAATTAATAACAAACCGAAAAGTAAAAATAAAAAGACCGAAGTTTTTTTCATTACATTCCTAACTCCCAACGTGAAAAACCACCAAGTCTTGGTGTTTCATATAGATTATGTATGCTTAACATTAGTAGATAAACCCGTCTTAAAACTACTAATATGTAGTAGTAAAGCATGTCCAATTATAGCATAAAAACTAGTAAATTCGACAAAGTCTAGTGAATTATGAGTGTTACCCCCGGTTTCTTCTTGACTCGGTCATTTTTCAGTAAGTGATAAATCGGTGTTCAGTCAGCTGCAAACAAAAAAACACAGTAGCAAAGAGCTACTGTGTTGTGCAAGAATTATTCTCCAGTAACGAAAGGCAATAAAGCCATTGTACGGGAGCGCTTGATAGCGCGAGTTAATTGACGTTGATATTTTGCAGAAGTTCCAGTTACTCGGCGAGGAAGAATTTTTCCACGCTCAGAGATAAACTTGCTTAGCAAATTAGTATCTTTATAGTCAATATGCTTGATCTTGTTTACAGTAAAGTAACACACTTTACGTCGTTTTGGTCGTCCGCGACGTGCCATAAATATCCCTCCTTCTAATAAATTTTATCCGGTTTGAACCGGTTTCTTAGAACGGCAGGTCATCATCATTTATATCAATTGGCTTACCATCACTGGCAAACGGATCGTCATTTTGATTTCCTTGGCCGCCTTGATTTCCTTGACTATATCCACCTTGACCGGAGCCTTGGTTCGGATTATTTTGATAACCGCTGTTGTCATTTTGCTGTCCGTAGTTACTCTGACCTGAACCTTGACCTGAATATTGGTTTCCTCCACCGCCAGATCCTCCTGAACCACGAGGCTCTAGAAACTGAACGCTGTCCCCAACTACTTCAGTCATGAATACACGACGCCCTTCGTTATTATCGAAACTGCGTGTTTGAATGCGTCCGTCTACGCCTGCCTGACTTCCTTTTTTCAGAAAGTTAGCGACGTTCTCGGCTTGCTTCCTCCAAACGACAATGTTTATGAAGTCTGCTTCCTTCTGTCCTTGTGCGTTTGAAAACGGGCGGTTTACAGCTAATGTAAA
This sequence comes from Salipaludibacillus keqinensis, assembly GCF_003226325.1. GTDB lineage: Bacteria > Bacillota > Bacilli > Bacillales > Salisediminibacteriaceae > Salipaludibacillus > Salipaludibacillus keqinensis. The sequence goes on from NZ_PDOD01000006.1 coordinate 230,825, forward strand.
AGATGCCACAGCAATACCATTTGCTGTATAGCGTAATTCTGGATCTTTCGTTAAACGTCCAACTAAAACGACGCGGTTAATCATCCGAAATCCTCCCCGGAACGTGATCTAAAGTCTGATATTTCGTTTCTATGCTTCCTCACGTACAGTAAGTGTACGTATGATGTTGTCGTTGATTGAGCTCAAACGATTGAATTCATCAAGCGCTTCTTTTCCAGCGTTTAATTTTAATAAAACGTAGAAACCTTCAGTGAAATCCTCGATTTCATAAGCAAGACGTTTCTTACCCATTTCCTTCGTTTCAGTCACTTCTGCGCCGTTGTCCGTTAAAATCTTGTTGAAACGTTCAATTGTTTCTTTGATAACCGTTTCTTCCAAGTTTGGACGTACGATGTACATAATTTCATAATTGCGCATATTCTGTCACCTCCTTTTGGTCTAGGCCCTTTCCGTCATTGAAAAGAGCAAGGAGCAAGCATGTGTTATTCCTTTTGCTCGCAAGTCTATATTATAGCAGATCGTTTCATGAGGTACAAGGATAGAATAATAAAAAACTAAGAAGCTGACCTTGAGCCAACTTCTTAGACGGGATTTAACATATTCTCATGGTTGCCAATCAAAACTTAAACGTTAAATCTAAAGTGAATGACGTCCCCGTCTTTCACAATGTATTCTTTTCCTTCTAAACGAACTTTACCTTGTTCTTTCGCTACACTCATGGATCCTGCTCCAATAAGATCTTCATAAGAAACGATTTCAGCTCGAATAAATCCTCGTTCAAAATCTGTATGAATCACTCCAGCTGCTTGTGGAGCTTTTGTCCCGTGATTGATCGTCCAAGCACGGACTTCCTGTTTACCTGCCGTAAAGTACGTCTCTAAACCAAGTAAATTATAAGCTGCTTTAATCAACTGATCCAAACCGGATTCTTCAATCCCTAAATCTTGTAAGAACTCTTCTTTTTCGTCCCCTTCAAGTTCAGCAATTTCAGACTCAATTTTTGCGCATACTACGATCACTTCTGAATTCTCTTGTGCTGCAAATTCTTTAACTTTTTGAACGTAAGGGTTGGCGTCTGCATCTAACAGTTCATCCTCACTCACATTCGCTGCGTATAAAACTGGCTTCCATGTTAGTAAATGAAGGCCTTTGACAATCTTTGTTTGTTCCTTCGTGAATTCAACACTTCGAGCTGGCATCTCTTCTTCAAAGGCATCACGCAATTTCGTTAATACCTCGTATTCTGCAACGGCGTCTTTATCTTTTTGCTTCGCCATCTTCTCTACTTTTCCAATTCGCTTCTCAACCGATTCAAGATCGGCTAAAATCAATTCCAAATTGATGACTTGAATGTCTCGAAGAGGATCAACGCTCCCCGACACGTGCGTTATGTTGTCATCGTTAAAGCAGCGCACGACATGAGAAATGGCATCCACTTGACGAATATGCGAAAGGAACTTGTTTCCGAGACCTTCCCCTTTACTTGCACCTTCGACTATTCCGGCAATATCAGTGAATTCGAATGCCGTTGGGACCGTTTTATCTGGTACAACTAATTCAGTTAATTTATCCAAGCGTGGGTCTGGCACTTCGACAATCCCTACATTAGGATCAATCGTACAGAACGGGTAATTGGCTGACTCTGCTCCCGCTTGTGTAATTGCATTAAATAACGTGGACTTCCCGACGTTCGGAAGACCGACAATTCCAGTTGTTAAAGCCATACATCATACTCCCTTTATTTAAAAATCATCAGATTTTCTGTCCTATTTACATCCTTGTTAATTATAGAGACTTATAGAACAATTCGCAACCAAGAAAAGAGCAGGCCCTTTTATAACAAAAAAGATCTTCACCGGAAAGTGAAAATCTTTAAGCTTCAGATCCTGTTGACTTCTCCAATACTTTTTTCATTTTTTTAGAAAACTCTTTTCTCGGGATCATGACACTATGGTCGCAGCCTAGACACTTTATTCGAATATCCATACCCATTCGAATAATCTTCCATCGGTTTTCCCCACATGGATGCTGCTTTTTCATTTCGACCACGTCATGCAAGTCAAATGATTTATCATTCATATTCTTACTCCCCTTTACTGCATTTTAGAGGGTACTGAAACTTTTTCAGTCGCTTATGCATTTTGTTCTATTATACATGAAGAGCATTCTCTCACTCTAGTGCCTCTTTGTCCTTTTCAGTAATTAGGCACTTCCCACAGCTTAGAAACAGTTTTTTCTTAATTTCCTATGCAATATTACGCAGCGGGTTTATCATCAAACCGATGGACAATTGGGTACAACATGATTGCTGCCAAAATATACAAATTCACAAGGCCGTAAAGAGGATACAAAATACTGATTAGCTTAGAAAAACCAAATGTAGTCAACGGAATCATCATCATCAAGAAAAATAGTGACAATAACCAAAAAGGCATTTTCAATAAAGGCTGAAATCTTGTACATAACCCAAGAATGCCGGAAGCTGCGGTCGTATAAATAGCTGCCCAAAGTAATCCCGTCATCACTAGAACCATGAAGTATGGATAATTTTTCAATATGGCAAATAGAGGAATTTCGTACAACATGACTTCTTGTGCGACATTAATAAGCGATTGATTATAAAGAAATGAGACACCTCCTAGCAAAAGCGAACTCCCTAAACTGGCTATCCAAAGTTCACCGCGATGATTTATTTTTTTTCCCACCGCTCCAAGGACGGCAACTAACGGTAAAATATTTAGGGCTGTAAAAGTAAAAGCAGAAGGCCAATTCCTTTGTCTACTCCAAGAAATGTCCATTTTAAAATCAGTGGACCATTGAAAAACTAGTAAGGTGCCTACTAAAAATAAAATTAACATAGGAATTAGAAGCGAGTTCATGGAAGTCATGCCATTCAATCCCCATATGAATAACACCACCAACAAGACAGAAATAATGATCACCCCGTACCAATACGGGATGTGAAGGACTTCAAGAGTCGCTCCTCCACCTGCAATCATAATAACCGTTGTTGAAAATAAATATAAAATAATCATTCCATCATATAGCCCAGTGAGTTTTTTACCCATTAACGTCTGTAAGATAGGAATATAATGCTCAGATTTTTGCTGATAACTAATATCCATAATCACGTAACAGCAAATGAAAAATAAGATCGAAAATAACAAGATAGCCAGTCCGCTTTCATAACCAAAAAACTGCCACAATTCTCTTCCTGAAGCATACCCTGCACCGATCATCGTGCCGATAATCAAAAACATCCATTTTAATCCTGACTTCCACAAGCTCATCCCTCTTTTTCTGATCTTTGACGTATAGATCGTAAATGTGATCCGTATACTGTTACTACTATTTCGGAAATGAGGGTTGTATGATGAATTATGGACAACTTTTCAAAGAAAAAAATCAGCCGAGTGGTCGCTATCATATTCATGAGCCCTTAGCGATTCAACATATGGCAAAAACTATTTTTTCTTTCTTACCCATAGAACCTGATACTCCAATCACAGTCGTTTGCATAGGCAGCGATCGTTCTACGGGTGATTCATTAGGTCCTCTTATCGGAACGAAACTGTTGGAAAGACGTTGTCCTTCATTCTCTGTGTTTGGAACGTTGAATTCTCCTGTTCACGCAAAAAATTTAGAAGAGACTCTCGAATCAATTCATCAGACTGAGAGGAAACCATGGATTATTGCTCTCGATGCTTGTCTAGGCCGTACAGAAAGCGTTGGTTATATGACAGTTAATAATGGACCTGTTTATCCTGGTGTCGCTGTGAAGAAACAGCTTCCTCCCGTTGGAGACATGCATATGACTGGAATCGTTAATGTAGCTGGTTATATGGAAATGCTCGTATTGCAAAACACAAGATTGTCTTTGGTCATGGACATGGCCAATGCCATGTCTGGAGCCCTTTTGCGTGCTGCCTGTTGGCATGAAAGAAGACAAGAAGTTCTTTATCCTTCAGCTGAGAGAAAAATCACATAAAAAGTATACGATGTCCGCTAGAACAATTAACAACTATTAGTCACTATATAAAAAACTTGGAGAGCCCTATCAAAAGGTGGATTCTCCAAGTTTTATTAACTCTTTAAAAACAACGTTACTTTTATAAAGCGAACCATTGGCTATAAATAAGGACAAGCAAAACTGTAATAAGGATCGCCGGCAACAGATTTGCTATCCTTATTTTAGGCATCCCTAATAAATTCAAGCCGATGCCTATTATCATGATTCCCCCAACAGCAGTAATTTCACTAATAATTAAATCAAGCCACGCTTCCGGCAGCCACCGAATAATGAACGTTGCAGCCAATGCGATAGAGCCTTGGTATAATACAACCGGGATTGCCGAGAACATCACACCAATTCCTAACGTTGCTGCAAAAATAATTGATGAAAATCCATCTAATACTGATTTTGTCAATAAGACTGAGTGGTCGTTTCGAAAGCCGCTGTCTAATGCTCCGATAATTGCCATCGCCCCTACGACAAATAATAGTGTGGCAGCCACAAAGCCTTCTGCGAGCGTCCCACCACTTTTACGCTTCATTTTTCGTTCTATCCAACTGCCAACTTCATTTAATTTACCTTCTATATTCCAACGTTCTCCAAGTACACCGCCTAGAGCCAAGCTGATAATAACTAGAAGAAACTGTTGTCCTTCCAGTGCCATTGTAATGCCCAACACAATTACAGCTAGTCCAATCGCCTTCATCACTGTTTCTTTCATATCAGAGGAAATGCGCCTTAGTCGGATACCGAGCCATGCACCGATCACGATTGCCACTCCATTTACAATTGTCCCAAATAAAACCATTATTGAACTCCTATTCTAACAGACTCTCTTTGATTTCTTTCATTGCATTCAAAAACGTATCTACTTCTTCTTTTGTATTATAAGGCCCAAAGCTTACTCGAATGAGCCCTTTTTCAATAGTCCCCAAAAATTCATGAGTCAGTGGCGAGCAATGAAGACCTGCTCTTACTGCTACTCCATAGTGTTGATCAAGAATCATGGCAATTTCATTTCCATCGATGTCACTAATATTAAAAGATACTACCCCTAGACGATTTTCTGCTCTTTTTGGCCCAACGATATGAACGTCAGAAATTCGGTTTAATCCTTCCAAACAGTACAAAGTTAGCTCTTTTTCATGCTCATAGATCTCAATCATTCCACGCCTCTCAACTTCTTCTAACCCTTTTAGTAAACCGACTATTCCCGGTGTATTCAATGTGCCACTTTCCCATCCTACTGGCCACGCTGCTGGCTGGTTAGGTGTTTCTGATTGAGTGCCTGTCCCACCAACGATAATAGGTTTTAAGTTCACATCGTTCCCCACCATGAGTACCCCGACCCCTTGAGGTCCTAGCAACCCTTTATGACCTGGAAAAGCCAGCATATCGATATTCATCTCTACCATGTTAATTGGAACGACTCCTGCCGTTTGAGAAGCATCTACACAAAACAAGGCAGGGTGATCTTTTAATAATGAGCCAATGGACTGGATTGGAATCATTTCTCCCGTCACATTAGAACCATGAGTCACAACGACTAGCTTTGTCCTCTCAGTGAGCTTTGACTCAATCGCTTCAACCCAATTATTTAACAAATCAGTCGGTCTGACGTAGTCAATTTCCACACCTGATTCTGCTTTTACACGCTCTAATGGTCGTCTGACTGAATTGTGTTCATAAGCCGTGGAAATGACACGGTCTCCTTGTTCCCAAGATATTCCTTGAATCGCCTGATTCAGGGCGGTTGTAGCATTTAGCGAAAAAACGACTCTATCAGATGACTGATTACGGAACATCTTTTGTAACTTCATCCGTGTTTGATCTATCATCCCACTAGCCCGCTGAGATAACTGGTGGCCGCTTCTTCCAGGGTTTGCCCCATAGTCGTTTACTGCTTCAGCCATTGCTTTAGCAACTGCTGGAGGTTTAGGAAAGCTTGATGCTGCCTGATCAAAATAAATCATAACTCGTCCCCTCCAATTAATCTTAGAATCAATCTATCCGTTACGAACAATGATTCCCTCTTCATAGATAAAGATGATTTCTCATTTTTGAGAAATCATCTTATTTTACTCACATACGATGAAGCCATTCGTTGGTTATTCTTCTTCCTCTGTTTGATGAAGCAATTCAAGAATTCGTTCTAAATCTTTGTCAGTAAAAAAATCAATTTCAATTTTCCCTTTGTTCTTTCCTTTTTTAATTTGAACATTGGTTCCAAAATAAGCTTTCAAGGTAGATTCCTTGTCTTTTAAGAAAGGTGTTAATGATTTTTTCGATGTTTCACGTGAAACGTTATCATTTGATCGTTGAATCCACTCTTCTAATTGACGGACACTCATACGTTCCTTAAGAACCTTTTGAATTAATGGAGTAAGTTCTTGTTGATTTTTTAAACTTAACAAGGCTCTTGCATGCCCCATCGATAGTTCACCTTCAGATAAGTATTGTTGGGCAATTTGGGGAAGCTGTAATAGGCGAACGTGATTTGCTATATAAGGGCGACTCTTCCCTAAACGTTTTGAGAGCTCCTCTTGAGTCACTTGAAGATGTTCCAATAGCTTCTGATAGGCTTTCGCCTCTTCTAGAGGGTTAAGATCTTCACGTTGTAAGTTTTCAATCAACGCAATTTCCATCATTTCATCTTCTGTTAGTTCTTTTACAACTGCCGGAATAACTTTTAAGTTCGCTTCTTTAGCTGCACGAAAGCGACGTTCACCCACAACAATTTCATAACCTTTTATACTTTTCCGAACGATAACTGGCTGAAGAATACCATGTTGCTGAATCGAGGCTTTCAATTCAGCAATAGCCTCTTTATCAAATACTTTACGTGGTTGGTAAGGGTTAGGTCGCAAGTCTGTCAGTTTCACTTCTTGAACTTTATCATTCCTCTCATCAGATGCATCAGGAAAGAAAGCACCAATACCTTTACCTAGTCCTCTAGCCATGACTCATCACTTCCTTCGCTAGTTCTGAATACACTTCTGCTCCGCGAGACTTCGGATCGTATGTAATGATCGGTTCACCGTGACTAGGAGCTTCTCCTAACCGAACATTTCTCGGAATGATCGTTCGGAAGACTTTTTCTCTGAAATACTTTTTCACTTCCTCGATCACTTGAATACCAAGGTTTGTCCTAGCATCTAGCATCGTTAGTAGCACTCCTTCTATTTCTAAATCTTGGTTTAAATGCTTTTGGACTAATCGAACAGTATTCAATAGCTGGCTTAAGCCTTCTAGCGCATAGTACTCACATTGAACAGGAATGAGCACCGCATCAGAAGCCGTTAAAGAATTAATGGTCAGCAGGCCTAATGACGGAGGACAATCAATAATTATATAATCATACTCATCTTTAACAGCATCAATGGCTCGTTTTAATCTAACTTCCCGTGAAATTGTAGGAACTAATTCGATTTCAGCTCCTGCCAATTGAATGGTAGATGGTAATACAAAGAGATTTTTCGTAGATGAAGGTAATATAACATTTTTTGCCTTCTGATCTTCTACCAGAACATTATAGATACACTCATCAATATCTCCTTTATCGATTCCAATGCCACTCGTTGTATTCCCTTGAGGATCAATATCAATAATGAGAACTTTATTTCCCTCGTGGGCGAGGCATGCACTTAAATTGACTGATGTTGTTGTTTTTCCTACGCCGCCTTTTTGATTCGCGATGGCTATGACTCTACCCATCTTGTCACCTACCTTACTACAGTCTGAATTTTATAAACTTCGATCTTTTTTTGGGAAACTTATCTACTCTTTTATTCTATCATGAAAAAGTAAAAGTGGAGAAAATCGTTGTCTAAAATATTTAATCAAGACCTTTGGCATATCACCCAGGAAGCCTTTAATATCGACGTGACGTTAAACTAGCTGATTTTAACCTGACCAGACTCATTGGTGAGAGTTCTCTGAATAGATAACTGAAGGGCAATCTTATACTAATTTAATAAAAATAAGCCGTAACTACTAGCTTGTAGTTACGGCTTATTGTAAGGATCTATTCAAGTTATTTTTTAGGTATGCGAATCGTAAATTGATAGTAGTCATCGTGTTCTTCTTCATCCGTATTAATAGTCATTCCTGTTTGAGCAACCATATCCACAGACTTTCTAATAGTATTCATTGCTAATCTCGTATCTTTTGAAACGGCTTTTTTAAACGGTTTTTTCTTTTTCTTCGGTTGCTCTTCAGAGAGTTTCTTTATTGCCTCTTCTGTTTGTTTCACATTAAGTTCTTCCTCAATAATTCGCGAAAGAATTTTCTCTTGTTTGTCCTGATCTTTCAATATGATTAACGCTCTTGCGTGCCTCTCCGAGATTTGTCGATTTAACAACGCATCTTGAACAACATTAGGAAGGTTTAATAAGCGCAGCTTATTAGCCACAGTAGATTGCCCCTTGCCTAATCGCTGAGCTAAACTTTCTTGAGTTAACCCGTGAATATCCAAAAGTTTCGCATATGCCATCGCTTCTTCTATGGAAGTTAATCCTTCCCTTTGCAGGTTTTCAATTAAGGCTACTGATGCTGTTTTAGCATCATCAAAATCTTTAACCACTGCCGGAATGGTCTCCCACCCTAACTTTGTGACAGCTCGCCAACGACGTTCACCAGCTATGATTTCAAATTTATTGTTTCTTTCCCGCACGACGATAGGTTGAATAATTCCATGAGTTTGAATGGTTCGGGCAAGCTCATTTATTTTATCGTCTTGAAATACCGTTCTAGGTTGATAACGGTTAGGGACAATTTCTATAATTGGGATTTGCTTTACTTCTTCTCTACCGCTAACTAATTTTTCTTCTGTTGAGTCATTTTTTTCGTTTAGTCCAAACAGTTTTGAAAATGATTGTTTCATGGTGGCACCACCTTCAGAAAACTACCTCTCTTTTAAAAACGTTGCACTCAAGTCCAGGAAGAACAAAAAAAGTTGGGCATTGCCCACTTAACTTTTTCCTGAACAGATCAAGAATGTATTGTCATCCTGTATTTGAAAAGAGAAATGATAAAGCTTATCACTGAGCAAGGATTGTTTCACGTGAAACAATCTATATAAGATAAATAAATGCAAACTTCTATACGTTCCTCGCATATATAGTATACGTGAGATTGGTGAATTCATCTAGAAAATTCGACCATTCCTTTTCAACTTTCTATAGAATACCACTTTATTATACCATTTTCACACAAAGATAGACTATCTTTGTCTTCGAAAAGCTCGAACGTCCAAATGAGCCATCCAGTGTCCTAAATCATTTTCAGGACTTTTTATTTACTTGAGGACAAAGAAAATCAATCGTTTAAATGAGAGGCTGCTTGTTAGGTGTGCCAGGTTTTCTAGGATATGATTTAGGCGTTGATTTCTCTTTTCTAACGACAATGATTGCTCGCTCACTATCTTCTATTGGTAATTTGAAATGATAGTCATTTTCCAGTTTTCCACCTAGTAATTTCAGGGCCCTGGAGGACTGTGCCAACTCTTCAGCAGCCCCTGCACCTTTCATTGCAATGAAACGTCCATTTTTCTTGACGAACGGAAGACAAAGTTCTGATAACACAGGTAATCTTGCAACTGCACGAGAGATGGCTACATCATATATTTCTCGATGATTTTTCAGTCTAGCAAATTGTTCGGCACGATCGTGAAAGAATGATACCCCTTTAAGATCTAATTCTTCAGCTAGTGCATTTAAAAAAGTAATTCTTTTGTTAAGAGAATCAACAATCGTTACATGAATATGAGGAATACAGATTTTCAGCGGAAGACTAGGAAACCCAGCCCCCGCTCCAATATCAATGATACTTTCTTCTTTAGAAATGTCCTCATGAAATAGAACCGTAATAGAATCATAAAAGTGCTTAAGATAAACATCTTTCTTTTCAGTAATCGCCGTTAAGTTCATTCGCTCATTCCAGTCTACTAATACCTCATAGTAGCGTTGAAACTGATTCATTTGCATGTCGGTAAGTGAGATCCCTTCTTTTTGAAGAGCCTCTCGAAATTGTTCTTCATTCATATCTCCATCACCTCTCACCGCTTCAAGCTTCTTGATCAACCTTTTGCAATTTTCCTTGCTCCATATATACAAGCAACACGGAAATATCTGCCGGATTCACACCGGAGACTCTGGACGCTTGTGCCATAGATAATGGGCGAACTTCAGCAAGTTTTTGTCTCGCTTCCATAGCAATCCCTTTAATAGCCATGTAATCCAAGTCTTCAGGGAGTTTTTTATTTTCCATTTTTTTCAATTTAGCAACTTGTTCCAACTGTTTAGAAATGTACCCTTTGTACTTCGTTTGAATTTCCACTTGTTCAGCCACATCTTCATCTAACGGTTTTTCTGGAGGGGCTAATTGAGCTACATCTTTATAAGTTAATTCTGGACGTTTCAGGAGAACATCGGCATGATACGCTTCTTTTAGAAGTGCCGCTCCTGCTTTTTCCATCACTTGTTGAGCTTCATCAGACACTTTGATCATTGTCTTTTCTAAACGACTAATTTCTGTAGCAATCGCTTCTCTCTTTTGTAAAAAACGAGCATAGCGATCTTTTGAAATTAATCCAATCTCATGACCTATTTCCGTGAGACGTAGATCCGCATTATCATGGCGGAGCAATAGTCGATATTCCGCTCGGGATGTTAACAGACGATAAGGTTCGTTTGTACCTTTTGTTACCAGGTCATCAATTAACACACCAATATAAGCATCAGACCGGTCAAGGATAAGTGGCTCTTTCCCTTGTACTTTAAGGGCAGCGTTAATTCCAGCCATCAACCCTTGCCCTGCTGCCTCTTCATATCCGCTTGTTCCATTGATTTGACCGGCAGTAAATAACCCGTTAATTTTTTTTGTTTCAAGGGATGGCCACAACTGTGTAGGAACAATCGCGTCATATTCAATGGCATAACCCGGACGCATCATCCGAACGTTTTGGAGCCCTGGAACGGTCTTCAAAATATTATGCTGGACATCTTCAGGCAAGCTTGTGGAAAGCCCTTGTACGTATACTTCCTTTGTATGACGCCCTTCAGGCTCAAGAAAAATCTGGTGTCTAGGCTTGTCGTTAAACCTGACAATTTTGTCTTCAATCGAAGGACAGTAACGTGGGCCTGTTCCTTCGATCATACCAGAGTACATCGGAGAACGGCTTAAATTATTATTGATTAACTCATGTGTTTCAGCATTTGTATACGTTAACCAACACGGCAGCTGATCTGTAATATATTTCGTAGTTTCATAAGAAAAAGCTCGTGGAACGTCGTCTCCCGGTTGAATTTCCGTTTGATCATAATCGATCGTTTGACCATTTACTCGAGGGGGTGTACCCGTTTTAAATCGAACCATCTCAAAACCAAGCTCTTGCAGGTGATAAGACAGATTGATGGAAGGCTGCATGTTATTCGGACCGCTTTCATAAGCCAAATCACCTAAGATCACTTTTCCTCGTAAATACGTTCCCGTAGTGACTACCACTGCTTTCGCATGATATTCTGCGCCCGTTTGCGTAATCACTCCGCGAATTTGATCTTCTTCTACAATTAATTTCTCTACCATTCCTTGACGAAGCAATAAATTTTCCGTATCTTCAATGGTTTGCTTCATTTCATGCTGATAAGCAAATTTATCCGCTTGTGCCCGTAATGCTCGGACAGCTGGTCCTTTTCCAGTGTTTAACATACGCATTTGAATATGCGTTTTATCAATATTGCGTGCCATTTCTCCGCCTAACGCGTCCAGTTCTCTTACGACAATCCCTTTAGCAGGTCCCCCAACCGACGGGTTACAAGGCATATAGGCAACTGCATCTAAATTCAATGTTAACATCAAGGTATCGGCACCCATCCGTGCGGCTGCAAGTCCTGCCTCTACCCCTGCATGACCTGCACCGATAACGATGACATCAAATTCTCCACCATGATAATTCATCGTAAATTCCTCCTTTATTAAAACGCTAATGGAAGCCCCCTATGACATCATTTAGAGCTTCCTATCAACTATTTCCCAAGACAAAACTGGGAAAATAGTTGATCAATCAAACTTTCATGAACACTGTCTCCAATAACTTCTCCGAGTAGTTCCCATGCTCTCGTAATATCAATTTGAACCATATCAACAGGCATTCCAGATTCTACCGCTTCAAGAGCATCCCTGACAGCCTTTTTTGCTTGATTGAGTAAAGCAATATGGCGGGAATTGGACACGTAAGACATGTCCCCTGTTTCTAAATCCCCTTGGAAAAACAAGTCTTTTATTGCTTCTTCTAATTCATCTACGCCCTCATCTTTAAGTAATGAAGTCGTTACAACTGGTCTATTTCCCGCTAATTCTTTCACACTATTTATATCAATACGGTCTTCTAAATCCGTTTTATTTACAATAATAATCGTATCATGACCTTCTGATAGCTGAAATAGTTCCTTGTCAGAGTCAGTCAATGACTCATTATAATTCAGAACGAGGAGGACTAGTTCCGCATCCTTTATGACTTTTCGAGAACGTTCTACTCCAAGTTTTTCCACTACATCTTCTGTATCGCGAATTCCAGCCGTATCTAAAAGCCTCAGAGGAACGCCTCTTACATTGACATACTCCTCAATAACATCTCTAGTCGTCCCTGGTATATCTGTCACGATAGCTTTATTTTCATGCACGAGACTATTCAATAATGAAGATTTCCCTACATTTGGTCTACCTATAATCACAGTAGACAATCCCTCTCGAAGAATTTTTCCTTGTTGGGCAGTTTGGAGCAGTTTGTCTATTTCTTTCATCACAAACGTACCCTTTTCCTGAAGTATCTCCAAGGTCATTTCTTCCGCGTCATATTCCGGATAATCTATATTTACTTCCACATGAGCAACAGTCTCCAGCAATGCTTGCCTCAACTTTTGCAAACGTTGGGATAACTTCCCCTCTACTTGATTCATAGCCACATTCATTGCCCGATCTGTTTTTGCTCTAATCAGATCCATAACCCCTTCAGCTTGTGAAAGGTCAATCCTTCCATTCATGAATGCTCTTTTAGTAAACTCGCCAGGCTCTGCTAAGCGAGCTCCCTCATTTAACGCCAGTTGAAGAACACGATTGACGGAAATCAATCCCCCATGACAATTAATTTCTACCATATTCTCTTTCGTGTAAGTCCGCGGTGCTTTGAGAACAGAAACCATTACTTCTTCAGTAATCTCACCTGTTTTCGGGTCGACTATGTGACCATAATTGATCGTGTGACTGTCCGCCTCAGATAAAGGTTTCTTTCCTTTGTACAATCGATCTGCTACTTTTAGGGCATCATCTCCACTTACTCGGACAATACCAATCGCTCCCTCTCCCATCGGGGTGGATATTGCTGCAATCGTATCTATATCCATCAGTCCTCCTCCTTTCCTGTAAAAACTAAAATAAACTGGTTCTTCATCTATGAAATAAAAGTGGATAAAATTTCTATATCGTCATATCAATGAATCTTTCGTTACCAAATAAATAGAATACCATAAAGCCTTCCCATAAGAAAGGGAATCAATTCCCTTTTTAGTTAATTTCCAGCCTTTTATCCACAATTTCAGATACAAAGATGCCCAGTCTTCTTTATCCACATGTGTATAATTTGGTCACTTTGTATCTTTTGTTGATTATCCACAATTTCTCGAGGGGATTCAAGTTTTTAAGTTAATCGTCCCAGTAGTTGTTACTCAAATGCTTAACCACCAAAAAATCGGACTTGAGAATAACACTCAAAAGTCCGACCGATCCTATTTTTATTATCTAATGACTATGAGCTACAATGACGATACAGACAGGAGTTTACTGCCTCATAACAAGATGTCATAACTTGCACGGGCTAATCAACTTTTTTATTTTCATCGTATCCTTTCCAAAAAAAGGCCACACCGGAATGTAATGAACCGGTGTGGCCTAGTATTAATAATCATGTGTCGTTTATCTAAGGTGACTGGATCATTTTGGTACAACGACAATACGTCGGTGAGGTTCTGCACCATCAGAAAAGGTGGATACACCTTTCACGTTTTGCAAAGCAGTATGAATAATTTTACGTTCATGAGCATTCATTGGTTCCAAGCGGACTTCTTGTTTCGTCCGTAAGGCTTTTGTACTGAGGCGCTGCGCCAAGGTTTCTAGTGCTTCTTTACGCCGATCACGATATCCTTCTGCATCAAGATGAATACGCAGATAACTTCCTGACTGACGATTAGCTACGAGATTTACAAGATATTGCAAGGAGTCAAGCGTTTGTCCTCTTTTACCAATCAACACGCCTATCTCTGCGCCTGAAATATTTAAATAGAGTCCATCTTTACGCTCTTCTTTTTCGACGCTGGCCGAAATACCCATCTTATCAATTGTGTCTCGCAAAAATAATAACGCTTCGCTGACCGGATCTGGTTTAACCTTCACCTCAACAACAGCTGGCTTTACGCCAATCAAACCCAAAAATCCTTTTTGCGGTTCTTCTACTACATGAAAATCAACTTGGTCTCTGTTTGCTTCAAGCCTTTGTAAACCTAACTCAACTGCTTCTTCTACCGTTTTCCCTGATACAGTCACTTTTTTCACTTGTTTTTCGCTCCCCCCGTAGTCGCTTCTTTATCCTTACCAACATTTGGTCCAGTAATAAAGTACGTTTGAATAATCATAAACAAGTTACCTATGACCCAATATAATGCTAATGCCGATGGGAAGAAGGCTGCAAACGCGATGATCATTACTGGCATGATATACATTAAAGCGCGCATTTGCGGGTTGTCTTGCACCATCATCATTTTTTGCTGAATGAAGGTTGTTGCTCCAGCTACAAGCGGTAAGATGTAGTATGGGTCTGCACTTCCTAATTCGAACCATAAGAACTCCTGAGGTGCACCTGTATAAGACGGATCCACATCGGGATTGATTTGCGGCGTTCGTATAATCGCATGATAAAATGCAATCAAAATTGGCATTTGAATCAAGATTGGGAAACAACCTGCTAATGGATTAACTTTATTCTCTTGGAAGAGAGCCATCATTTCCTTCTGTAATTTCTGTTGTGTTTGTTGATCTTTTGCACTGTATTTCTCACGAAGCTCTTTCA
Source organism: Salipaludibacillus keqinensis (assembly GCF_003226325.1). Classification (GTDB taxonomy): domain Bacteria; phylum Bacillota; class Bacilli; order Bacillales; family Salisediminibacteriaceae; genus Salipaludibacillus; species Salipaludibacillus keqinensis. The sequence continues at coordinate 245,956 of NZ_PDOD01000006.1, forward strand.
TTTCCGGCTGCAGTGCCTGCATTGCTTTTGTACTCTTCGTTTGCTTGATCATTAAAGGTAAAATGAGAATACGAAGTAAAATCGTTACAATAATAATCGCTAAACCGTAACTGTTATTCAGTGCATCTGCAATATTTGTCATTAACCAAGACAATGGGTAAACAAAAAAAGAATCCCAAAACCCACTATTTTCTTCTTTAATTGGTTGATCGATGTTAAAACACCCTGTCATGACGACCATCAAACCAATTAACAGCAAAACTAAACTAAATTTTCTTGCCACTCTAGGTCCTCCTATCTCTTTCCTATCAAGAATATATAATAACGTCAATTAAATAAGCATCTTCTTCCATTGTTTCTTGTTTCATAGAAGATAAACCTTCTTATTTTATGACCGAAATACCCAATATTTCTATTGATCTGTTTGTTTTTGCTTTTCAGGGACCGGATCAAATCCTCCAGGATGAAAAGGCTGACATTTCACCAGTCTCCGAATCGTTAACCAGCTGCCTTTAACAGCACCGAACCTTTTAATTGCTTCCATTCCATAGTGAGAACATGTTGGATAGAAGCGGCATGTTGCTGGAGTAAATCTAGAAATCCATTTTTGATAAAAACGAATCAAAACGATCAATAGCCATTTCATATACATTCACCTCAAGAGTTCACTTGGGATCTTTTTGTAACAAGCTTAGCGACTTTCAGCACATGATAAAGGGATTTCTTCATCTCTTTGTAATCCATCTCTGCTGTTGGCTTCCTGGCAATGATGACAATATCGCGATTTTGATACAACTCTTGCGAAAGTTCACGCAAGACCTCTTTCATTAATCGCTTAATTCTGTTTCTCATGACCGCATTTCCTATCTTTTTACTTACGGATAAGCCAAAGCGACTGTTCGACTGATTCTCTTTGATTACCTGATACACAACGAATTGACGATTCGCTGCCGACTTACCCTTTTGAAAAACATGCTGAAACTCTTCATTTTTCTTTAAGCTCAATTCTCTTTTCATCTTTTTATTGCACCTCACCTAAGTGACCCTATCAACAATACGATTCGTCAAAGACGAACCCAATCTATATTATAAAGAAGATTCGTCCAATTCGCCATCACTTCTATGTACCTTTTTAGAAAATCACCATTGAGCATCATTTCTTTTCAAAATATGCTTCATACACATCAAAAAGAAAAACCAGATCATTACTCTCTCTTTATATGAAAGATTAAGCGTTAATCTGGTTTCTCCTTCGTTCTTTTCTGTCTATGTGGATCTTTCACATTCGTCGTATACTTTATCGAGAAAAAAAGACCACTGATCAGACAGTGGCCTCATTACGCAGATAGTACTTTTCTTCCTTTACGGCGACGATTTGCTAGAATTCTGCGACCATTTTTAGTAGCCATGCGCGCACGGAAACCATGATTCTTTTTGCGCTTTCTGTTGTTTGGATTAAATGTTGGTTTACCCATCTATTCCACCTCCTGAGAATGATTATTCTTAAAATATCGTTATTCACTTATCATTTAAAACTCGTCATGCTATTTTCGATCCATAACGTTCGACGAGATTGACAGTCCTGTAAATTATATGAGACTCACAGTTTAATGTCAAGCCCCCCTTTTGAATATTTCTTTTGAGGCAACTTCTTATCCGATCCACCTTAACTTTTATGCTTGTCCAAGTTCTCTACAAAAAAAAAATTCACTACCCTGTGGACAACTTTCGACAAACTTTCGCAAGTTTCCACAGAGCTCCTCACAAGTTCTACACATGATCTTGTGCTGTGGACAACTTTTAAACACAACCCCTTGAATGATGTGGATAAGTTTTATTAACCATTGTCAATCCTTCTTATATTTGATATCATAATGATGTTTTTCAAGTGGAAAACCTGTGGTAAAATAATAACTATCCACAGGTGTGCACAACTTTGTGGATAGTTGTTCAACCTTCTGTATAGGTTTATCCACATAAGTGTGAATAGAGTGAACAGGATGCTTTTCTTCCTATATGTATAATTACCCACATATTACTGGGGGTAATTTTTATTCAGTTTTATTCATTGCAGTTATACATTTGTTGTACAAGGCGGATTCATTTCGTGAGTTCGCCTTTCTGTTATGGCACAGCGCGTGGCGAAGGAGGGTCAAAGATTGGAAAATTTAAATGATTTATGGGAGCAGGCACTGACAAAAATCGAGGAAAAGGTGAGTAAACCAAGTTATGATACATGGTTTAAATTCACGAAAGCTGATTCGATTGATCAAAGCTCCAATACGATTACCGTGATTGCTCCAAATGAATTTGCCAGAGACTGGTTAGAAAACCGGTATTTTGGGATTATCACGGAAACATTGAACGAATTAACCGGTGCAGAGCTAGAAGCAAGGTTCATTTTGCCTCAAGAAGATAAGAGTGATGAACTGGAGCTATTTGAAAAGGCTAAGCAACCGCCAAAGCCTCAGCCTCAGGCAACTGAAGACATGCCAAAGCATATGCTTAATCCGAAATATACGTTCGATACATTTGTAATCGGCAGTGGCAACCGTTTTGCCCACGCCGCATCACTTGCGGTAGCAGAGGCGCCAGCAAAAGCATACAATCCTTTGTTTATTTATGGTGGAGTAGGACTGGGGAAGACTCACTTAATGCATGCGATAGGTCATTATGTGATGGATCATAATCCAGGGGCAAAAGTGGTTTATTTGTCTTCTGAAAAATTCACAAATGAATTTATTAATTCCATTCGCGACAACAAAGCAGTCAACTTCAGAAATAAATATCGAAATGTGGATGTCCTTTTAATTGATGATATTCAATTTTTGGCCGGAAAAGAACAAACACAAGAGGAATTTTTCCATACGTTTAATTCTCTTCACGAAGAACGGAAACAAATTGTTATTTCCAGTGATCGACCGCCTAAAGAGATCCCTACGCTTGAGGATCGATTACGTTCAAGGTTTGAGTGGGGCTTAATTACTGACATTACGCCACCGGATTTAGAAACAAGAATTGCTATCTTAAGAAAAAAAGCGAAAGCTGAAAATTTAGATATTCCAAATGAAGTTATGCTTTATATTGCAAATCAAATTGACACAAACATTCGTGAATTAGAAGGTGCCTTAATCAGGGTGGTTGCTTACTCATCGTTAATTAATCAAGATATGAATGCAGATCTTGCGGCTGTAGCTTTAAAAGATATCATTCCTAATTCAAAGCCTAAGAAAATTAATATTCAAGACGTACAAAAATGTGTCGCTGCAGCCTTTCAAGTGAAAGTGGAAGACTTAAAAGCAAAAAAACGTACAAAAACAGTTGCCTATCCGAGGCAGATCGCTATGTACTTATCGAGAGAATTAACGGACAACTCGTTACCAAAAATCGGAACAGAGTTCGGAGGGCGAGATCACACAACAGTCATCCACGCTCATGAGAAAATATCAAGATTGTTTGCAACCGATCAAGAACTGCAACAACAAATCCAAGAAATTAAAGATCAATTGAAATCATAGACTTGTGTGAAGTGTGTATAACTCAGCTAATGTTATGCACACCTTGTCCACAGGTGGATAACTTGCCACCATTGGGCTTTTCATTAGTTATCCACATATTCACAAGCATTACTACGAGTACTTCTATATTTTTAGTACTAAAAAAAGATATATAAATAGACTATTAACACTGAACAAACATTCAAATTCATTTGTCAGGAAAGAGAGGAAAATAACTATGAAATTCACGATTCAACGCGATCGATTTGTACAAAGTGTCCAACATGTTTCCAAAGCTATTTCTTCGAGAACGACGATTCCGATTTTAACGGGGATAAAAATTGAAGCAAGCGAAGAAGGAGTCACGTTAACAGGGAGTGATTCTGATATTTCAATTGAATCCTTTATTCCCACTGAAGATGGTGACCATCAACTTGTTGAATTAGAACAAGAAGGATCCATTGTTCTACAAGCACGTTTTTTTGGTGATATCGTAAAAAAACTTCCTGAAGATACGATTGAAATCATGGTTTCTAACCAATTTGTTACTCAATTAAAGTCAGGTTCTTCAGTTTTTAATTTGAACGGTCTAGACCCTGAAGAATATCCAAGGTTACCTGAAATAGCAGAAGAGAATGTATTCAAAATGCCTAAAGATTTGCTGAAGAGCATTATTCGTCAAACGGCTTTTGCAGTCTCAACTGTTGAAACACGCCCTATTTTGACGGGAATTCATTGGTCTTTAGAAGACGGACACCTTACATGCACGGCGACAGACAGCCATCGCTTAGCTATGCGCCATGCTCAGGTGGAAACGAACACATCAGATCTAGAATTCTCTAACGTAGTCATTCCAGGTAAGAGTCTAAATGAGTTAAATAAAATTCTAGATGACACCGATGAATGGATTGATATTATTGTGACTGACAATCAAATTCTGTTTAAAGCGACGAATCTTTTATTTTTTTCCCGTTTATTGGACGGAAATTATCCAGCAACAAAGAATATGATTCCAACTCAGTCGAAAACTACCGTGAAATTAAAAGCTAAAAATTTGCTTGATGCTATCGAACGAGCACTATTGCTTTCAAGGGAAGGTAAGAACAACGTAGTAAACGTTAAGACGATTGAAAATAATGAACTAGAAATAACGTCTGTTACTCCTGAAGTAGGTAAAGTAACAGAAGATGTTCAAAGTCTTGACTACACCGGGGATGAGTTGAGAATCTCTTTTAATGGAAAAAATGTCATTGATGCATTAAAAGTCATTGAGTCAACAGAAGTTGAGATCAATTTCACGGGAGCTATGAGCCCATTTGTAATGAAACCTGCTGAAAGAGATCATATGCTTCACCTGTTCTCACCTGTTCGCACATATTAAATCTTCCCTAAGAAAAACGAAAAACTAGAAAACAGCCCTTTTAATTTATGCTAAAAGGAGCTGTTTTTTTTTGATTGGCGTTTAGTGAATATTTTTAGTACAATGTAGAGTGATAGAAATTGTGTGCGTGTTGATAAAAAGTTATCCATAGAAAGTGAGTGACCTCATTTTGGAAGAAACGATTATGATTAAAGATGAATTTATTACGCTCGGACAAGCGCTAAAAGAAGCTGCAGTCATCGATTCAGGAGGTCAGGCAAAATGGTTTTTGGCTGATATTCCTGTCTGGGTAAATGATGAAGAAGAAAACCGACGTGGCCGTAAACTTTACCCTGGTGATCAAGTGAAGATAGAAGATATGGGAACAATTGTGATTACCAGAGATGATGAATAAAGAGGGATTTCGTTGCACATTGATCAACTGAAATTAAAAAATTACCGGAACTATGGTCAGCTAACGTTGTCCTTTCAGAACCGGGTCAATGTCATTCTTGGTGAGAATGCCCAAGGGAAAACAAATCTGATGGAAGCTATCTATGTTCTTGCTATGTCTAAATCTCACAGAACATCACGGGATAAAGAGCTTATCCGCTGGGATCAGGCGTTTGCCAAAGTTGAAGGTCACTTAACGAATCGGAATGGGCCACTTCACATGGAAGTGGTGTTTTCTAATCAAGGAAAGAAAGTCAAACTCAATCATATTGAGAAGAAACGTCTCAGTGACTATATTGGATCTTGTAACATTGTCATGTTTGCCCCGGAAGATTTAACGTTAGTGAAAGGAAGTCCGCAAATCAGACGCCGCTTTCTCGATATGGAAATGGGACAAATTCATCCCATTTACCTCTATCATTTATCTCAATACCATAAGGTGTTAAAGCAACGAAACCAGTGGCTAAAAAATGTGCAGCAAAAGAAAGTGAAAGCAGATCCGGCTATGCTTGAAGTGATGACGGATCAATTGTTGCAGTCGGCAGCTCATGTCATTACGAAAAGGTATGCCTTTTTAGAAAAGTTGCAGTCATGGGCTGAACCGATTCATCTTGAGATTAGCCGCGGTAAAGAAAAACTAGAAGTGATTTATGCTCCTTCATGCCACGTATCAGAAGAGATGGATTTGTCCACAATGATGATAGCTTTGAAAGAGGAGTTTTCGAGAGTTGAAGAGCGTGAGTTGCAACGGGGTACCACGTTAATAGGTCCCCACAGAGACGATTTGACATTTATAGTAAACGAACGCAATATCCAAACTTACGGCTCACAAGGCCAGCAACGAACCACAGCTTTATCACTAAAACTGGCAGAAATTGAATTAATTAAAGAAAAAACAGGTGAATATCCGATTTTACTCTTGGATGATGTGTTATCAGAACTAGATGATTATCGGCAAACTCACTTATTAAATACAATCAAAGGGAAAGTTCAAACATTTGTCACCACAACAAGTGTGGACGGTATTGATCATGAAATGTTGCGGGAAGCGGAAACATTTTATGTTGAAGAAGGATCAATTCAGCAAAAAGGTTGAGGTGATGATTATTTTTATACATTTAGGTGGAGATATGGTTCTGAAAGCAGAATCCATTGTGGCGATTATTGATCACCACAGTCAGGCCCTATCATCAGAGAATAGGGATTTCATTAAGAGTAATAAAAAACAGAAGGCGATTGTTAAGGTTACAAAGGATACTCCAAAATCTTATGTGATCACAGAGGATGAAGTGTATCTATCCCCTATCTCGTCTCACACCTTGAAACGAAGGGCTGAAGTCGTAACAATCGTACCTGAAGAAGAATAAATGAGATTCAACAAAAGAATAAAGATTTAGATTACTTAGCAATGTGATTGCTAGGAGAAGTGTAGGTGAAGTAAATTGACCGTGGATCAGCATTCCTATGATGAAAGTCAAATTCAAGTATTAGAAGGTTTAGAAGCTGTTAGAAAGCGACCGGGGATGTATATCGGCTCAACAAGTGTTCGTGGGCTGCACCATCTTGTTTGGGAAATTGTTGATAACAGTATTGATGAAGCAATGGGCGGCCATTGTGACACGATTAAAGTAACGATTGAAGAAGATAATTCCATTACGGTTGAAGATAATGGGCGTGGGATTCCGGTTGGAATTCATGAAAAAATGGGTCGTCCTGCTGTAGAAGTCATTATGACTGTTCTTCATGCTGGTGGTAAATTTGGCGGCGGTGGGTACAAAGTTTCCGGTGGGCTGCATGGTGTGGGGGCTTCCGTTGTAAATGCCTTGTCAAGTCACCTAGAGGTAGAAGTCCATCTAGATGGGAAAGTCCATTTAATTGAGTTTACTCGTGGAATTCCTAATGCGGATTTAAAAGTGATTGGTGAGACGGAAAAGACAGGAACTATCATTCGCTTCAAACCAGATGAAGAAATTTTTACGGAAACCACAGAATACGATTATGATATTCTTGCTAATCGCTTGAGAGAACTTGCCTTTTTAAATCGTGGACTCCGTATTTTCATTACGGACAAGCGCGTAGAAGATAAATCTGCTGAATATTTTTACGAAGGCGGAATTAAGTCCTTTGTGGAGCACTTAAATCGGACAAAAACCCCACTTCATGAAGAACCTGTATTTATCGAAGGAGAAAAAGAAGGCATTTCCGTCGAAGTAGCGATGCAGTATAACGATGGTTTCGCTAGTAATTTATACTCGTTTGCAAACAACATCAATACTCACGAAGGTGGAACCCACGAATCCGGTTTTAAAACGGGATTAACGAGGGTGATCAATGATTACGCGAGAAAAAATGGTTTGTTTAAAGACCAAGATCCAAATTTAGTCGGTGATGATGTAAGGGAAGGTTTAACAGCCATTGTGTCTGTGAAAATACCTGATCCGCAATTTGAAGGTCAAACAAAAACAAAGCTAGGTAACAGTGAAGCTAGAACGATTACTGATTCATTGTTTTCTGAACATATGTCCAAATTCATGGGTGAGAATCCAACAGTAGCTCGGCAAATCGTCGAAAAAGGTTTGATGGCTTCCAGAGCAAGAGATGCTGCGAAAAAAGCCCGTGAATTAACGCGTCGAAAATCTGCATTAGAAGTGAGTTCGCTGCCGGGAAAATTGGCAGACTGTTCCACAAAAGATGCTTCAATAAGCGAATTGTATGTGGTGGAGGGTGACTCAGCAGGTGGTTCTGCGAAACAAGGGAGAGACCGTCACTTCCAGGCGATCTTGCCGTTACGTGGAAAAATTATAAATGTTGAGAAAGCACGGTTAGATAAAATTCTTGCAAACAATGAAATCCGTGCGATTATTACGGCATTAGGTACAGGGATCGGTGCAGATTTTGATATTTCCAAAGCGAGATATCATAAGATCATCATTATGACTGATGCCGACGTGGATGGTGCGCATATTCGTACGCTTTTATTAACGTTTATCTATCGCTATATGCGTCCTTTGATTGAAAAAGGCTATATTTACATTGCACAGCCGCCTTTATACAAGATCACACAAGGAAAAGTTATTCATTATGCTTACAACGATAAAGAAAAAGAACGGATATTTGGAGAGTTAGCAGATTCACCGAAACCGGGGCTGCAGCGTTACAAAGGTCTTGGTGAAATGAATCCTACGCAATTGTGGGAAACAACCATGGATCCTTCTATGAGAACTGTCCTACAAGTGAGTTTGACAGATGCGATGTTAGCAGATGAAGTATTCGATACATTAATGGGTGATCGCGTAGAACCGCGAAGAGACTTCATCCAACAAAACGCCCATTACGTGAAAAATCTAGACATTTAAGCTCGATGGCAAACCATGCAGGTTATACTTGCATGGTTGCTGTCTCACAATAAGCAAAAATAAACCGGCAAGCTACCCTCATTTTTACATAATGAAAGTGTCGTAAAAATATGTTTTCTGATGGGCGAAGGAACGAGTCATTGGAACTAATATATACACACCAGCTATTTTTTGAAAGCTGAATGTTTGATATGTTGCAACAGCCAGGTAGATAGCCAACCGGTTGGAATTAGGTGAACGGAGGTACAAAGAATGTCTGATCAAGACCAATCCAGAGTGAAAGAAATTAATATTAGTCAGGAAATGAGAACGTCTTTTATGGATTACGCCATGAGTGTAATTGTCAGTCGTGCACTTCCTGACGTTCGAGATGGGTTAAAGCCGGTTCACCGACGTATTTTATACGCTATGAATGAGCTGGGAATTACTGCTGAAAAATCTTATAAGAAATCTGCTCGTATCGTTGGGGAAGTTATTGGTAAGTATCATCCTCATGGTGACTCAGCTGTTTACGAAACGATGGTTCGTATGGCCCAGGATTTCAGTTATCGTTATATGCTTGTCAACGGTCATGGAAACTTCGGTTCTGTGGACGGTGATGCAGCTGCAGCGATGCGTTACACAGAAGCAAAAATGTCGAAAATCTCCATGGAACTAGTGCGAGACATTAATAAAGATACAATCGATTACCAAGAAAACTATGACGGCTCAGAATCTGAACCGATTGTGATGCCTGCTAGGTTTCCTAATTTACTGATTAACGGGACTTCCGGTATCGCAGTAGGGATGGCAACAAATATTCCACCTCACCACTTATCAGAAGTTATTGATGGAGTATTAGCTTTAAGTAAGAACCCTGAGATTACAGTGGCTGAATTAATGGAACATATCCCAGGTCCTGACTTCCCAACGGCCGCTGAAATCGTAGGTGTATCAGGAATTCGACGAGCGTATGAAACGGGTAAAGGTTCCATATTGATTCGTGCAAAAGCTGAAATCGATGAGCATAACGGAAAACCTCGAATCATTGTGAATGAACTTCCATATCAAGTGAACAAAGCCCGATTGATTGAAAAAATTGCTGAGCTTGTTCGCGACAAGAAAATCGATGGGATTACAGATCTTCGAGATGAATCAGACCGTACAGGCATGAGAATCGTTATTGAACTTCGCCGTGATGTGAATGCGAACGTATTACTCAACAATTTATATAAGCAGACAGCGCTTCAAACAAGTTTTGGGATCAACATGCTTGCTCTTGTGGACGGACAACCGAAAGTGTTGTCATTAAAACAGACGCTGTATCATTATCTAGAGCACCAAAAAGTTGTTATCAAGCGCCGCACGGCATTTGAGTTAAGAAAAGCCGAAGCGAGAGCTCACATCCTTGAAGGACTGCGTATTGCTTTAGATCACTTGGATGAAGTGATTGCACTTATTCGTGCTTCGCAAACGACTGAAATTGCTCGTAACGGATTGATTGAGAAGTACGAACTTTCTCACGACCAAGCACAAGCGATTCTCGATATGCGTTTACAGCGCCTTACTGGCTTAGAGCGAGATAAAATAGAAGCCGAATATGCTGAGTTAGTAGAAAAAATTGCTGAACTTAAAGCGATACTAGCCGATGAAGAGAAAGTATTGGAAATTATTCGTGAAGAATTAACGGACGTCCGTGACCGTTACGCTGACGAACGTCGGACTGTTATTACGCTCGGAGAGGATAGCATGGAAGATGAGGATCTTATACCTCGTCAAAATGTTGTCATTACCGTTTCACACCACGGTTATATTAAACGATTGCCGGTGTCTACGTACCGTAGTCAAAAACGTGGTGGACGCGGGGTACAGGGAATGGGAACTCATGATGAAGACTTTGTTCGTCATTTATTCGTAACGAATTCCCATGATCATTTGTTGTTCTTCACAAACAAAGGAAAAGTGTACCGTATCAAAGGGTATGAAGTGCCAGAACAAAAGCGAACATCAAAAGGAATACCTATTATCAATCTTTTACAAATTGAAAAAGACGAATATATCAGTACGGTTATTCCCATTTCTGATTTTGAAGGAACTCAGTCACTTTTCTTTATGACGAAATATGGCGTATCAAAACGTACAGAACTCAAAGCGTTCTCGAAAATCCGTCGCGGAGGTCTTTTTGCTATTAAGTTACGCGAAGAAGATGAACTGCACGGGGTGCGACTTACCGACGGCAGCAAGGAATTAATTGCCGGAACACGTAAAGGGATGTCGATCCGTTTCCATGAAAATGATGTGAGACAAATGGGTCGAACGGCTGCGGGCGTGAAAGGAATTAATCTTAAAGAGGACGATGAAGTGGTCGGAATGGACATTATCGAACCTAATCATGATATTTTAATCGTGACTGAAAAAGGATTCGGTAAACGAACGCCGATTGAAGAATACCGCCAGCAGTCTCGAGGTGGTAAAGGGATTAAAACATGTAATATTACCGATAAAAACGGAGATCTTATTTCTCTTAAAGTTGTAGCAGATGATCAAGACTTAATGGTGATTACTACAAACGGTGTAATTATCCGAATGCACGTAGGCGAAATTTCGCAAACAGGACGGAGCACTCAAGGAGTTCGCCTCATTCGCGTTGCTGAGAATGAATTTGTATCTACAGTCGCTCGTGTGAACGTAGATGATATGGATGAGGAAGACGAAGAAACTGCCTTAGATGGTGACGAGACGGTAAACGAGGTACTTGATGATCCTGTGGTTTCAGAGGAAACAACTGAAGAAACAGAAGAGGGTCATGAAAACACCGAAAAACCGGAAAAAGATGAAGAATAATGATAAGTTCATGAAACCTGGAGGCCTTGGGCTTTCAGGTTTTTTGCGCATTTTCATGTCTCTCAAGTAAATTTTATCTATTGGAGAATAGATTAAGAAAAAAAGAACGTAAAATTCTCGTTCTGCAACAAATACTAAGTTAAAAAACCTGAAGATAGGACATTTCAATCTTATATATGAATATTATGGAAAAACCATTGACTTTTCACCTATTTTTCTTTCCAATAGAAGTAATACGACTGAAGGAGCGGCCATAATGAATGTAAACATAAATGAACTAGTTTCAGGTTGTATATTAACCAAGGATGTTTGGAAAAAATCCAATAATCCCTTAATGAAAAAGAAAACTGTCCTAACAAAAGAGCATATTCAAATATTAACGATTTTCTTGGTGGAAAATGTGAATGTTGAGCCTAAACTTGTGGATGGATCTACTTTTAAACCGAAAAAAGTAAACGAAGAGATAAAAGAAGATCATGAACCAATTGTCCAACGTAGACAAGATGATTCTTTTATCAATCGTTACTTAAAGGCTGTTCAACAATATAAAAAACTTTTCATCGATTGGCAAGGAGGTATGAAAGTAGAGGCCTACGAAGTTCGAAAAGTTTTCTTGCCTTTATATGAGTTTGAGCCAACCCAAGACGAACTTATGCAACTTCATCATTACACGACGAAACAAGACTATATTTACTTCCACTCCGTAGCCGTTAGTGTATTTAGCTATTTACTTGGAAAGAAACTAGATTTAAAAAGTGGTGAAGTGATCCAACTGGGGTTAGCGGGATTATTATCTGATTGTGGCATGTCAAAGCTCCCTTTCAATGTTTTTGAGAAGAAAGGCTCTTTAACAGCTTCTGAATATAATGAAGTAAAGAAACACCCAATTATAGGATATAGAATGCTTGAGGAGATTCCCGGTTTTTCTAAGAATGCGTTATTAGGTATTCTTCAGCATCATGAAAGAGAAGACGGCAGTGGCTATCCTCTTCATATAAAGAGAAGTAAACTTCACCAATATGCGAAAATAATTTCTGTAGCGGACGTCTTTCATGCTATGACATCAGAGAGGCATTATCGTAGTAAACAATCTCCATATAAAGTGATTGCCTCATTAAAGATTGACCAATTTGGTAAATTGGATCATAAAATTTTAAACCAATTTATAAAAATTCTATTGGATTTATCTATTGGACGCAAAGTGAAACTGAGCAACGGTTTGGTAGGCGAAGTACTCTATCAGAATAGTCAGCATCCAACAAAACCTGTAGTAAAAGTTCACAGGGACGAATATTTGGACTTAGCTAAAAATCCAGAGTTGTTTATAGAAGAAGAACTTCCTTTCGATTATATAGAAGAAGCATAAGTGTAAAGACGGTTGCAATTGCAGCTGTCCTTTTTACTATTGGTATTGGTTTTGAGTGGGGAAGATAAGTCTCTCATTAGTATGTAAAGAAGTCTCGTTAGCATTTGATTACAATTGTCGGATTGGTGCTGAGAATAGATTAAGATAAAACGCAACAAATTCTGAGGGAACTTAATGGTTTGTTCTCAACAAAGGAGATCCAGCTAAATCCAGTTTAATGAAGATTAAGCAGAAGTCACACTTGTTTCTGTGTTGTAGGAGGGATACAGTCCAGCGAAGAGTTATATCAAAGTTCTTATTAACAATAATGTCTAATAGCACTAAATAGATAAAGGATTTTCAGTTAAATGAAAAAAGAATGTTCTGAATACGATTTCCCTATTGCTATTATATAAATGAATGTGATATATTATTAAACGTTGCTGAAAAAACAAATCATTGTTTCGCCAAAAGAAAACAATGATTTTAAAAAAGATGTTGACGACAAGCAAATTATTTGTTATGATTTATAAGTCGCAACAGACAAGCGACACATTGTTAGTGACCTTTGAAAACTAAACAAAAAGCCAAGCGAAGTGGGATATTTTAAAATATCCCGTCAATGAAACAAATTTTTAACTTTTTGATGTCAGAGACATCAAACTTGATGATTAGTCATCGTACTTTATCGGAGAGTTTGATCCTGGCTCAGGACGAACGCTGGCGGCGTGCCTAAT
>NZ_PDOD01000007.1 GCF_003226325.1 Salipaludibacillus keqinensis
TCATATGTCCAGTGACGATCGCGGAGAGGTCACACCCGTTCCCATGCCGAACACGGAAGTTAAGCTCTCCAGCGCCGATGATAGTTGGGGGATCTCCCCCTGTGAAAGTAGGACGTCGCTGGGCAATCAAAAGAGGTATTCTCATTCGAGAGTACCTCTTTTTTGTGTCCCATTCGGATATTGAGTCCAGGTGAAATCTCTAATTTTCTTTTTATGGAGCAAACGCATATAATGCTTTTTAAAAACGCCCCAAAATTATTGGCAAATGGATGGTAGATAAGCCTGCACCTTTTGAAACTATAAATCTTCTCTTGTCCACTTGTAAAAATCTTTGACCAATTTAGTGAGTTCTGAACTTACATTTAATTATATTTCATCCCTAGTCTGATAGTATTCCTCTTCCGACTATGCAAAACTATGATTCGATGCTGAGGGTAAAATAATTTTGTAGGGAGCCGTTACTAATGTAACAATTCTCATGCAAATGATTCAATTTTCTCCAGTGAAACAATGTTAGTTTTCGGCAAAAGCAAAGTAAGTTGGGTCCTATACGTTAGAAATGCTTTCTCTCGCCTCGTAATCTAGTATGTAGCTCAAGTACCATGGTTTTGATTGCGGGAATTTTATCGTATTCCCAATGGCAGGTGGGGATAATAGGGTTTGCAAGTTGAGAAGTTGTCCTCTTTCTAATTAGTCGGGTAAGAACTGATTTTGAAAGGGACAATATGGCTGGGGGCGTCATGACTCTCTTACCTAATTTAAGGATACTATCAAACCTCAAACGGTTCTTTTAAGAAATTCCTATCTTACCCCTGGACTGGATAAGATAGGTAAAAGCTTTTATTTTTATACTTTATAAAAAGTGGTTTAGACGTTATTGTTGAAGGTTCTTGTGCTTTAATAATAATACTAATGGTCCAATAGCCGGAATAAAGGCCAGCCAAGAGAAACGAAGATTCCATTCATTCTTTAAGACGTCATAAGAAAGCCAGATGAGAACGAAAAGGTCGATCGTCATAACACTTACAAGGTGAGAGCTCATAAAAGCCTGCTGATATGCTGTGAGGCTTCCACCAGATCCGTTTACATATAAAGAAACGGCGATGATGAGGACAATACTAACTGAAATGGGATGGACCAATGATTTATGGAGTAATTTTGGTCCCCGTGGTTTATCATAAGTTTTGTTTTTTCGAAAAATAAAATAAGTCAATAAGCTGAATGCACCGAGGACAAATGAGAATAGTACAAAAGGCCAAGCAGCCCAGCGATAGTGATCTTTTGGAATGAGCAGCATAGCAAAGATGATTGGATAGACCCCTAGCATGGAAAACACCGTGACTACGAGAGGATCAACTTCGTTAAATTGACCGGTAACTAGTTGTTGAAACAAGAGGTCTTCTTGGCTTCCGGCGCCAGGAGCAATAAAGAATGTATATAGAAGTAAAAGCATCAGAACAACAAGTTTCATGAGTAACCCCTTTCTAATCTCGAAATGTGGTGGTATTTGCTGAGAACAAGGACGAAATGCTCTGCATATAGTAAAGCACCAGTTTTCATCGATTGCAAGGATTAAAGTATTCATCGTCGGGCTATACTGTTAAGGGAGGTGCTGAAGATATTATGAAACAACTATTAAATGAAAATATTATTCGATCAAAAGATTGCTTGATTTGTTCTGCTCCAAAAGATAAAGGAATTCATTTGGCTGGAGCATTTATTTGTGACGAGTGTGAGAGAAATATAGTTCAGGCGGAAGTTGGAGAACGTCGTTACGCTATCTATATAGACCGTCTAAAAAAAGTAAGAAATGAACTATGTGAACGGATTGATGAGGAGGTTCCCCGTTGAACCTTCTTTTTTTTATTGATAAGAGATTGATAGGAAGCTTATTTGGAAACTCAGGAGTATATTTTGGATAGAAGAAGCACTCACTTGCTTGAAGAGGGTACCCGAATCCGTCCGCGGAAACGAAGCGTTGATTTTCCTCATAACAAGATAAAGTAACAAGTCATCGACGCTTATTTTAGGGTACACTTATTAATAAGGAAAATCCCTCTATTTTTCGTTATAATGAGTGAAGTACTTAATGATATGAAAGTTGGATCACTATGAATCAAAGTCGCACACCACTTTTTTCAAAGTTGACAGAACATCAGCAAACATCCCCATGGTCTTTTCACGTACCAGGGCATAAGAACGGGAATGTTTTTTTCAGCAAAGCAAAACCTGTTTTTGAACAAATATTATCGATAGACCAAACGGAGATTGCAGGTTTAGATGACCTGCATGACGCGAATGGAGTGATCCATGAAGCCCAGCAACTCACTGCTGAACTTTATCAAACAAAGTCTACTCACTTCTTAGTTGGAGGATCTACTGTTGGAAATTTAGCTATGTTGATGACCGTAGCAGACCGGGGAGATGTTGTCCTCGTTCAAAGGAATTCACATCAATCTATTTTTCATGGATTGGAGTTAGCCGGGTTACGGCCAGTATTTCTTAAACCGGAAAAGGACGAAGAAACGGGCTTAGCTTTAGGTGTTCCATTGAGTACTCTAAAGTTGGGACTCCATCAATTTCCAGAGGCAAAAGCTGTCTTTTTAACAAATCCGACTTATGAAGGCTATGGTCAGCTGTTAAATCAACATGTGAGGGTCGCACATGCATCAGGTATGGTCGTATGTGTTGATGAGGCTCATGGTGCTCATTTCATACATGAGGAAGCGTCGTGGCCACAAAGTGCTTTGATGGCTGGAGCTGATTTGGTCGTCCAGTCCGCTCATAAGACTCTACCTGCCATGACAATGGCTTCGTTTATACATATTAATACTCACCAGGTGAATGAAGAGAAACTTAAGACTTTCTTGCGAATGCTCCAGTCGAGCAGTCCTTCTTACCCATTAATGGCGTCTTTAGATGTAGCAAGAGCTTATCTTGCTTCTTTCATGGAACAGGATTGGACACGCTTGACGGAAGATATCTCAGCGTTAAAAGGTCAATTGAAAAAAGGCCCGGGTTGGAGACAAGCGAATCAAAAAATAGGGAATTATGTTCAAGACCCTTTAAAATGGGTATTCGTTACAGAGCATAAACAGGCTGCCTATAAGTGGAAACAACGTCTTGAACAACGGTTTGCTTTTCCTGAGCTTGCGTCGCCTCAGCACTTGTTATTAACTCTTCCTTTCACTAAAATTGGGATAGATAAAGAACCTATTATTGCTATGCTTAGCGAAATTCTTACTTTAAATGAACAAGAAGTCGGTCAGGGATTTAGGGAAGGCGTTGAATTAGCATCCCCTGTTTCAGAATTGGCGCTATCCATGTCAGATAGTCACGAGTTGGAAACAAAGGTTATTCCTTGGAAACAAAGTGAAGGAGAGATTGCAGCAGAAACGATTACTCCATATCCACCAGGTATTCCTCTGATAGTAAAAGGGGAAAGAATTAGAGAAGATCAATTAATTAAGCTAACTCAATTAATTGAAACAGAAGCCTCTTTTCAAACGGGGAGAGGTTGGATTGAGCAGGGAATGACGATATTTAGAGATAGAGGAGAATGACATGTGAGTGGTTTATTTATAACATTTGAAGGTGGGGAAGGAGCCGGCAAAACAACGGTACTTCATCGTGTTAAAGAACAGTTAGAACAAGAAGGGCTATCTGTGATAGCCACGAGAGAGCCTGGTGGCAGTGTGATCGCCGAAAAAGTGAGAGAGATTATTCTAGATCCTGCTCACACAGAAATGGACATACGGACAGAGGCACTGCTTTATGCAGCTGCGAGAAGGCAGCATTTAATAGAGACAGTTATCCCTCAACTAAACCAAGGAGGGATCGTCTTGTGTGACCGATTTATTGACAGTAGTCTCGTCTATCAAGGGGTAGCTCGTGGCATTGGGGTAGATGAAGTCCTGCAATTGAATTTGTTTGCCACTGAAGGAATGATGCCTAGCTTGACACTTTACTTTGACATTGCGCCGGAAAAAGGGCTTTCAAGGATTGCTGAGCACAAAGGACGTGAGTTTAACCGGCTAGACCAGGAGTCTCTTTCGTTTCATCATCAAGTTAGGAAGGCGTACCACGATCTTCAGCAAAAAGAACCTGAGCGGATTCATACGATCAATGCGTCTGAAAGGTTAGAGCAAGTAATAGAGAATACGTTGCAGGAAATTAGAGTCGTCATGAAGAAAAAAACAACGTAAGAACATTTTATTCTTGTTATAATACAATATATAAACGTATTTGAGCATAGTTTATTTTCGTATAAAAAGGTTCCACACGAGGAGGCCAGTAAGCAATGAAATTAATCATGGCAGTTGTCCAGGATAAAGATAGCAACCGGTTGTCTGATGCGTTAGTGGAAAATGAGTTTCAAGCCACCAAATTGGCAAGTACAGGCGGTTTTTTAAAAGCTGGAAATACCACATTTATGATTGGTGTAAAAGATAAAGAGGTAGATCAAGTTCTAGAAATCATAAAAGAGAACTGTCAATCTAGGGAGCAACTTGTGGCACCAATCTCTCCTATGGGTGGTAATGCCGATTCGTATGTACCCTATCCTGTTGAAGTGCAAGTAGGAGGCGCTACTGTATTTATCCTTCCGGTAGAACAATTTGAGAAATTTTAATAAAAATCTTTGTTAAAGGCTTCGGTGGATAAACGTATTTATTTTACTGATAGCTGAGGAGTATCGCCGATGAGAACATGGGAACAATTAGCGCAGACACAACCAACAATTACGAAAATGCTGACGAACAGTCTTACGAAAGACCGTCTCGCTCATGCATATGTCTTTGAAGGCGGACGGGGTACTGGAAAAAAAGAAGCAGCTTTGCTTTTAGCCCAATCCTTTTTCTGTGATTATAAACAGGGTGTTGAACCTTGTCATAGCTGTAGTGAATGTAAACGAATTGATTCGGGTAATCATCCCGATGTCCATATGATAGAAACAGACGGAGCATCAATCAAAGTCGATCAAATTCGCCTGTTAAAAAAAGAGTTCAGTCTACGCGGTGTGGAATCAAAAAAGAAAGTATACATCGTAGAAGAATCGGAGAAAATGACCGATGCGGCAGCGAACAGTCTTTTGAAGTTTTTAGAAGAGCCTGAAGGGGAGGCTCTTGCAGTGCTAGTAACTACGCAAGTTCAACGGCTATTAAAAACGATCATTTCACGCTCACAAACGTTGTCATTCTCCCCACTGCCGGCAGATCTTCTAATTAAAAAAATAGTTGAACAAGGAATACAGGAGAAGGATGCCCGTGTCGTATCAAGAATGACCTCTGATTTGGAAGAAGCTCTCCAACTTTGCCAGGATGATTGGATTGCACAAGCGAGAAACAAAGTGATACAATTAATAGACGATCTATCTTTGCGTCCAAGATACGCGTTCATTACGCTGCAGGAAGAGTGGGTACCTTTTTTCAAGGAGAAAAAAGAAGTCCAGACAGGGATTGATTTACTGATGCTGTGGTATAGAGATGTGATTCGGATGCAGGTTGAACAAACGGATCAAATTGTTTATATAGATCAAGAGGACAAGCTTCAAGATCAAGCTTTGAAGCTGTCGCAAGGAAAGCTGGGGAATAACCTCCAGGCGGTGATGGATGCGAAGCGTCGATTGGATGCAAATACCGCTCCCCAGCTATTAATGGAGCAACTGCTCCTCAGGTTACAGGAGGGATAACGTGCATCAAGTTGTAGGTGTTCGATTTAAAAAAGCCGGAAAAATATATTATTTTTCTCCGGATAAATTTGATATAAAGCTCGATGATTATGTCATTGTGGAAACAGCCCGCGGGGTGGAGTTCGGCAAGGTGGTCATCGGAGCTAAAGAAGTGGACGAGAATGACGTGGTATTACCGCTGAAAAATGTTCTCCGCTTGGCCACTGAAAAAGACAAGATGATCGTTGAAGAGAATAAGAAAGAGTCTCAGAAAGCGTTCGATGTTTGTCTTGCTAAAATCTCTGAGCACAATTTAGAGATGAAATTGGTTGACGTTGAGTACACGTTTGACCGAAATAAAGTGCTGTTTTATTTTACTGCGGATGGTCGTATTGATTTCCGTGAGTTGGTGAAAGATTTAGCTTCGGTATTTCGCACAAGAATTGAATTAAGACAAATCGGTGTGCGTGATGAAGCAAAAATGCTTGGTGGTATCGGTCCATGCGGTCGGATGCTTTGCTGCTCCACGTTCCTAGGGGATTTCGAGCCTGTGTCGATTAAAATGGCTAAGGACCAAAACTTATCTCTTAATCCAACAAAAATTTCTGGTTTGTGCGGCCGTTTAATGTGCTGTCTTAAATATGAAAATGATATGTATGAGTCAGCAAAAAAAGAATTGCCAGACGTAAACCAAAAAATTGAGACAAGTTATGGAAGAGGGAAAGTCGTCGGTTTAAATATGCTCGAGCGACTCGTTCAAATTGAGGTTTTTGAATCTTCACAGGTGATTGAGTTTACTCTTGATGAACTCCTCGAACAAGGGGCGATCGCCACGGAAACCACGAAATAATGAGGTGTGGGAATCGTGAATAAAAATGAAATTTTTACCCGCGTGAGTCAAATGGAAGAGCGAATCGGTGGCCTTCATCACGAACTAGGTGAGCTGAAGGATCAGTTAGCTTTGCTGCTAGAAGAGAACACTCATTTGCAAATGGAAAATAACCATTTACGCGACAGGATGACAAGAGAAGCAGAACAACAAACGAATCAAGACGATTCCTCCTCAAATGGAGAAGAAGTACAAGATCGAATTCAGGCTGGTTTTGGAGAAGGGTATGATAACCTTGCTCGACTTTACGAAGAAGGATTTCATATTTGTAATTTACATTATGGCAGCATTCGTAAAGAAGGGGATTGTCTGTTTTGCCTTTCGTTTTTAAACAAAAAATGAGAACCGGCGAAGTCTTTCCGCTCTGCGGAAAGGCTTTTTTACAAAATAAAAAAGGATAGATTTGAATCGTGATTAAAGGACTAACCTTGAAAGATCTTCTAAAGCCCGGCTTTTTTAATTAGGCTCCCCCTAATGAAAATTTCGTGAGCTAGAGTTGATCTCCACCTTAATAACAAAGAATACACATCAAAGGAGAACATCTATGACCAGTCAAATAAAAGAAGAGCGATTGGACTATATGCCGGGAGGAAAAAGGACGATTTTTCAACGTAATGATGTATTCTCCTATTCAATGGATGCGGTTCTCCTTGCGAAATTTGTCCGTCTCCCGTCAGAGAAAGGAAAAATTATTGATCTTTGTGCAGGAAATGGTGCGGTGTCGCTCATGATGACATTGCGAACAAAAGCGAAGATCGAAGCGGTAGAAATCCAGCCCTTACTAAGCAACCTTGCAGTAAAAACGATGGTTGAGAATCAAATAGATGATCAGGTGCGTGTGATAGAGGCAAATTTATTAGAGCTTGACGGGAAAGTACAATGGGAAAGTTATGACGTGGTGACGTGCAACCCTCCTTATTTTCCTGTGACAGCTGAAAAAGGGAAGAATATCAATACCCATGTCTCGCTAGCTCGCCACGAAATAGCGTGTACATTAGAAGATGTCATCCGAGTGGCCTCTAGATTAGTCAAACAAAAAGGCAAGCTAGCCATGGTTCATCGTCCAGAGCGAGTCGTTGAGATTTTCGCAGCGATGAAAGCATTTCGTTTAGAACCTAAGCGAATTCAGTATGTTCATCCGAAAAAGGATAAAGAGGCCAATATGGTCCTGATAGAGGCTGTTCGAGAAGGAAATCCAGGTTTGAAAACATTGCCTCCTTGGGTCGTTTATGATGATGATCAGTCTTATATAAAGGAGTTTAAGAAACACTATGAGAGTTAGTTCATCCATTTTTCCCGTAAATACCTCAATAAAGAGGGGTTACCTAGTACACAGGATGTACAACTGACGTCAAGTATAGGCTGGAAATTCATAAAGACAGAATTGGAAATAAAGTGAATGCTTTTTGATCAAAAACAAATGTGAGGGACATAATGGAGGGGAAAGAGTCATGATCAAGGAACAACGAAGTTTTCCGAAACAAACTGAACTGCAAGGAGGAGCTCTTTACCTCGTGCCAACTCCAATCGGGAATTTACAAGATATAACTTTTCGTGCGGTTGAAACGTTAAAAGTAGCCGATGTGATCGCAGCTGAGGATACACGACATACGAAGAAGTTGTGTCACGTATTTGAGATTGAGACACCTTTGATTAGCTATCATGAGCATAACAAACAAGAACGGGAACAAGAACTGGTGAATAGGGTGAAACGAGGGGAAACAGTGGCGTTAGTGAGTGATGCCGGCATGCCGGCGATTTCCGATCCTGGAGCGGATTTAGTCAAGCGATTTACAGAAGAAGGATTGACTGTGATCTCATTACCAGGTGCCAACGCGGCCGTTACTGCACTCGTCACTTCAGGGTTATCTACGGATAGTTTTACTTTTGTCGGTTTTCTGGCTCGGCATAAAAAACAGCGCCGTGACCAATTGGAACTGTGGCGAGGAACACCATCTACTTTAATTTTTTATGAAGCGCCTCACCGATTGAAAGAGATGTTAAAAGCATTGGAAGATGAGCTTGGTAATCGTCAGGCAGCTCTTTGCCGAGAGTTAACGAAGCAATATGAAACGATTCTCAGAGGAACGGTTCATGAACTTCATGCTTGGGTAGATGAACAAGGAGTGAAGGGAGAATGCGTTCTTATCGTCGAAGGAGCAAGCGAAGACGAACGATTGGCTCTAGAAGATGTGCACTGGTGGGAAGAACTGACATTAGAGGGTCATGTGAAAGCTTATATAGATAAAGGACAACCTTCTAAAGAAGCGATTAAACAAGTAGCTAAAGAACGGAAAATGCCAAAAAGAGATGTTTATCAAGCCTTTCACGTGAACGAATAAGGAACGATTGATCCTGGTAAGTATTAAAGGGAATCGGTTTTTAATTTTAAAAAAGCATGGACAGACGGGTAATAATAGAAAAAACCTAGTTCAGGATGGAACCTGAACTAGGTTATTGAATGATAGTAAGATTATTTTTCTTGCTTAGAAATATAATCTTCAAGTTCTTTAACAATTTCTTTTGCTCCCATTGGGCTCAAAATGATTTTGCCGCCTCCGATAGATAAGTTATCATCAGATACCTCGCCAGTAATTTGACAAGTCATGTTAGGCTTGTACTTCTTTAAAATGATGCGATCGTCATCTACATAAATTTCTAAAGCATCTTTTTCTGCGATATCCAATGTGCGACGTAATTCAATTGGAATCACCACTCGTCCTAATTCATCAACCTTACGAACAATACCAGTAGATTTCATAATATGTTCTCCTCTCAAAATTATATTTATTTGTCAGTTTGACAGAATGAATAGCGTCAATATTCGACAATTTTCTCTTAAACTCAGAATACCAAGTCTTCCAAAAGAAGTCAATTAAAAAAATGATTAAAATCAAAGTTATTACGTTAATACTTGTTGGATGCTGATATGACGACGTTAAATGGAATATGGTAAATCAAACCATATACTAGTGTCAACATAAAGATTATTCGACAAAAACCTACCATTCGACAAAATTAGACAAAATCTTCTCCTGCTAGATTAAGAAAGGTAAGAATTTTATTAACGTCGTCTCGCCTCCTTTATTTTCTATCATCTAACACATGTGAAACAGGGTGTACGTATAGATTACCCTAAATGGGTAATAATGTAACAAGATTACAGATATTTCTTTTAATTAATCAATCGAACTTTGTATAATAAAGGGATGAATAGATCACTTCCTCCTCTAGGTAGCATTCCCTTCTTGACATAAGTGGTGTCAGTATGTATATTTTAGAGTTGAAGATGGTCGTTATCATCTAACATTGAATATATCGATTCCGATGATAGGATGAGTAGAAAGCCAAGCTTATGAACAGAGAGCCGGTCTAGCTGAAACCCGGTATAAGCAGACCTTTTGAATATGGTCCTGAGAGGAACTGTTTTTCGAGCTTTCACCTTATGGAAGTAAGAGGAACACGTAGCTGGACGTTACACAGGTTGCTGCTAACATCGATTTGTGATTTATTTGGGCAGCGTCTTAGAGGTTAACAATACACGCAGGTATTGTTAACGAATCTGGGTGGTACCACGTGAGGTTAACTCTCGTCCCATATGTTGAGGACGGGAGTTTTTTTGTATGATGATTGAAGATTAACGATGTATTAAGGAGGCCAAACAATGGCAAGAGAGAAGAAATCATTTTATATTACGACACCGATTTATTATCCTAGTGATAAACTGCACATCGGTCATGCCTACACAACCGTTGCTGGAGATGCTATGGCAAGGTACAAACGACTTCGAGGATTTGACGTGAGGTATCTAACAGGTACAGATGAGCATGGTCAAAAGATTGAACAAAAGGCGATGGATAAAGGGGTTAGTCCTCAACAGTTTGTGGATGAGATTGTCACAGGCATTCAGGATTTGTGGAAGAAGCTCGATATTTCTTATGATGATTTTATTCGTACCACTGAAATTCGTCATAAAAAAGTAGTTGCGAAGATTTTTGATCAGCTGCTGGAGCAGGGCGATATTTACCTTGGTGAATACGAAGGCTGGTATTCTATTTCTGATGAAACGTTTTACACAGCCACTCAACTTGATGACAAGGAATATGATAATGAAGGAAACATCATTGGCGGCAAAAGTCCAGATAGTGGCCATCCTGTTGAAAAAGTGCGTGAGGAATCTTATTTTTTCAGAATGGGCAAATATGCGGATCGTCTTCTGAAGTTTTATGAAGACAACCCTGAATTTATTCAACCGGAATCCCGTAAAAATGAAATGGTAAACAATTTCATTAAGCCGGGGCTTGAAGATCTTGCCGTTTCAAGAACTTCTTTTGACTGGGGTGTGAAAGTAAATAAAGATCCAAAGCATGTCGTTTATGTTTGGATCGATGCCCTGTCAAATTATATTACTGCGCTAGGATACGGTAGTGAAGATGAGACCAATTATCAGAAGTACTGGCCAGCAGACGTTCACCTTGTTGGGAAAGAAATTATTCGATTCCATACAATTTATTGGCCAATTATGTTAATGGCGTTGGACTTGCCCTTGCCGAAAAAAGTCTTCGGTCACGGCTGGCTGTTAATGAAAGATGGAAAGATGTCCAAATCAAAAGGCAATGTCGTCGATCCTGTTCCTCTCATTGACCGTTATGGCTTAGATGCTTTACGCTACTATTTATTACGTGAAGTGCCATTCGGTTCTGATGGTGTTTTCACACCGGAAGGCTTCGTCGATCGAGTGAATTATGACTTGGCTAATGACTTAGGAAATTTACTAAACCGAACAGTAGCGATGATTAACAAATACTTTGAAGGAAATATTCCGAGCTATGAGAAGGATGCTACACCTTACGATGAAACTCTCGTAGAACTTGTTGAAGCAACTGTAGACAAAGTGGAAAAAGCGATGGAAGACATGGAATTTTCCGTAGCACTTACGGCTATCGGTCAGTTGATAAGCCGGACGAACAAATATATTGATGAAACACAACCTTGGATTTTGGCTAAAGACGAAGAAGCAAAAGATCAATTAGGTTCTGTGATGCACCATCTTTCAGAATCCCTTCGACAAATTTCTATTATGTTACAGCCGTTTTTGACAGAAACACCAACGAAAATCTGGAATCAACTAGGCATAGAACAAGAGCTGACTTCTTGGGACTCTCTAAAAACCTTCGGACAAATTCCTGGGGGGACGAAGGTTGTGAAAAAAGGGGAACCTGTCTTTCCGCGCCTAGACGTAAATGAAGAAGTCGCTGAAATTGTGAAAATGATGGGTGGGACACCTGCAACTGAAGGAGATCATCTTGATCAAAAGAAAGAAACAGAGATGGACATTCCAGAAGTGGAAGAGATTACAATAGACGACTTCTCAAAAGTTGATTTGCGTGTTGCTGAAGTGATCAGTGCAGAAAAAGTAAAGAAAGCCGACAAATTATTGAAGATCCAATTGGATTTAGGTTATGAAAAACGTCAAGTTGTGTCGGGGATAGCTAAGCACTATCAGCCTGATGAACTCGTTGGTAAAAAAGTGATTTGTGTGACAAACTTGAAACCAGTTAAACTGCGGGGAGAGTTATCGCAAGGAATGATTTTAGCTGGATCAAATGACAAAGAACTGACCTTAGCAACTGTGGCAAAAGATTTGCCAAACGGTTCCCAAGTAAAGTAACAACTTTGAGAAACGCCTTTTCCTTATAGTAGGAAGGGCGTTTCTCTAAATTCATATAAGGAGGAATGCTGATCATGTTGTTTGATACACATGTGCACTTAAATGCTGATCAATTTGAAGACGACGTGGAAGAAGTAATAACCCGAGCCAAAGAAGTAGGCGTAGAGAATATGGTCGTCGTTGGCTTTGATGAAAAAACAATAAACAAAGCACTATCTTTAATAGAAGAGTACGATTTTTTATATGCTGCTGTGGGGTGGCATCCTGTTGATGCTATAGACCTTACAGAGGAATACTTAGCATGGATCGAAGAATTGGCAGCTCACCCAAAAGTAGTAGCTATCGGAGAAACAGGTCTTGATTACCACTGGGATAAATCACCTAAAGACGTGCAAAAAGAGGCATTCCGAAAGCAAATTCATTTAGCTAAGCGAGTCAATTTACCGATTATTATCCACGATAGAGAGGCACATCAAGATATTGTTGATATATTAAAAGAAGAAAAGGCAGAAGATATAGGTGGGATCATGCACTGCTTTGGTGGAAGTGTGGAAATTGCGCAAGAGTGTTTGAAAATGAATTTTCATATCTCTTTTGGCGGGCCTGTTACATTTAAAAATGCCAAGCGTCCAAAAGAAGTGGCAAAAGAAATCCCGATAGACAGGTTATTGATTGAGACCGACGCGCCTTTCTTGGCCCCTCACCCATATCGAGGCAAACGCAATGAACCAGCCTACGTGAAGCTAGTGGCTGAACAACTTTCTGAACTTAAGGGAATCAGCTATGAAGAAGTAGCCAACCAAACGACAACCAATGCAAAAAAACTTTTCGGAATTAGCTGACAAGAACTGATAGCGAAACAAAAAGAATCCTGTCCAACCCTCTAAGTTTGTCCGAATTTCTACATCATACCTCTGAATCATACCTCCCGCTGTCGATAAATATTTCTTTTCTTTTACATCATAGGGTTTCATAATAACTAGGAAATAGTTCTTAATTATTTTGTTGACAAGGGGGTAAGGGCGGAGTATAATTCGGTCTCATGAAGGAGGGATTCAACCATGATCCATTGGATGAAGCAGCTTTCTACGGATTTTTCGTGGAGAAAGCTAGCCGTATCCAGCGTTGGTCTCCTAACATTGATGAGTATTTTGGCGGTTGCGATTTACGAAGTAACAAAAGCTGAAGTGACTGTGGAAGCGGAAGATGATATTACATCTGTATTTACGCACGCATCAACTGTTGGAGAGTTGTTGGAAGAACAAGAAATTGACATGGGAAAACACGACTATGTGGAACCATCTCAAAATACTGAAATCATTGATTCGTTAAATATTGTTTATAAGGAAGCTAAGGAAGTAATCGTAAACTTTGAAGGTGAAGAGCAAAGTGTTTGGACGACAGTTGACACTGTTAGAGAGCTCTTTGAAGAGCTTGAAGTGGAAGTAAATGACCATGATTTCATCGAACCTTCTCTAAAATCGGATTTAACAGCTGAGATGAACGTGACTTTTGAATCAGCTTTTCAGGTTGCGCTTAAAAGTGACGGTGTAGAAGAAACATTATGGACCACTTCGACAACGGTCGCTGACTTTTTAGAAAAAGAGAATGTCACGTTAGATGAACTGGATCGCGTAGAACCGTCCGAAGAGGAAGAGCTCCTTGAGGGATCGGAAGTTCGCGTGATCCGCGTGCAAAAGGTCACCGATGTTGTGGAAGAAAAAATGGATTTTGCCACAGTGACTCAAAAAGATTCCAGCTTAAAACAAGGGTCTGAAAAAATAAAGAATCAAGGAAAAGAAGGTAAAGTTGAAAGACACTATGAAGTCGTTTTAGAAGATGGAGAAGAAGTGTCGCGAGAGCTCTTGAAAGAAGAAATTGTTCAAGAGAGTAAAGACATGATTGTTGCTGTAGGAACGAAAGCACCTACTGAAACCGTGTCAAGGGGATCGTCGTCATCGTCAAGCTCGACAGGTACGTCTACTTCGAACTCCTCCGACTCGTCAAGTTCAGCTAACTCTTCTAAGTCCACGAGCACATCTACAAGTGATGCCTCCAATTCGTCAAGTTCGACTAACTCAAGTTCAGGAGGATCGTGGCAAACTTTCAAGGCAACTGCTTATACAGCCTATTGCAACGGCTGTTCGGGAGTGACAGCGGCAGGGATAGACTTACGTGCTAATCCTAATGCTAAAGTGATTGCTGTTGATCCAAGTGTTATCCCCCTCGGTTCACGAGTGGAAGTGAAGGGGCATGGCACATATATTGCTGGAGATACAGGTGGGGCAATTAAAGGCCGTAAAATTGATATTTTTATTCCTGATAAAGACAAGGTCCAATCCTTTGGACGAAAGTCCGTTGAAATAAGGGTTTTGGACTAATTTAAATTGCACAGGGGAGATTGTCCCTGTGCTTTTTTGTTGTTTTTCTCTATAATATTAGACAAACCAACAACTTGAAATGTTTCAATATATACAAGATGTTTTTTTAATTTGAGGTTTATGACTAAAATGGGATGGTTTAATGAATGGAAAAGAAAGGATAGATAAATGGAACGCTATAAAATAACCGAAATGATTGTAGTAGAAGGTAAGAATGATACGAATGCACTCAAACGTTCTTTCGCCTGTGATACGATCGAAACAAATGGGTCAGCCATTTCTGATAGCACACTGAATAAAATTCGTCTTGCACTGGACAGACGAGGAGTCATTGTATTTACAGACCCGGACTATCCAGGTGAAAAAATACGCAAAAAAATTGACCAAAGAGTTCCCGGTTGCAAACATGCTTTTTTACGGCGAGAAGCAGCGATTGATCACCGCAAGAAAAAAATTGGAATTGAACATGCGAATAGTGAAGAGCTCTTTGCTTCCTTATTGGCAGCACAGTCTTCCTTTTCAGAAGAGGAGGAAGGTAAGGAAGAGATTATGAAAGAAGACTTACTTAAAGCAGGCTTCATTGCAGGGGATCTTGCCAGAAACAGACGTGCGCGCTTAGGAGACGAACTGAATATTGGCTATACTAATGGTAAACAACTTTATAAACGACTGAAACAATTCCGTGTGACGAAAGAAGAGTTTCAGCGTGCGGCCGCCAAAGTAGAAAAGGAGTTACGCCAAATATGACTAAAGATATTGCAACACCGAAACGAACAAAGGAAATATTAGATAAATTTGGCTTTTCGTTCAAGAAGAGCTTAGGTCAGAACTTTTTGATTGACCCGAACGTCTTGTCAAAGATTGTGATGGCAGCGGGACTAACAGAAGAGTCGGGTGTGATCGAAATCGGCCCAGGGATTGGCGCTTTAACAGAGCAGTCTGCAAAAATTGCGGAGAGGGTGCTGGCGTTTGAAATAGATCAAAGACTGATTCCGATATTAAAAGATACCTTGTCACCTTATCCTACGGTAAAAGTGATTCACCAAGATGTGTTAAAGGCAGATGTACAAAAAGAAATGGAGGCGTTCTTCCGCCCTGGCCAAGATGTGGCGGTAGTGGCTAACCTTCCATATTACGTGACAACACCCATTTTAATGAAATTACTAGAAGAAAAACTACCGGTCAGAGTGATGGTCGTCATGTTACAAAAAGAAGTGGCAGAACGAATCGCAGCAGGCCCAGGGTCAAAAGCATATGGCTCTCTTTCTATAGCCGCTCAATATTACGCAGAAGCTGAAACAGTGTTCACTGTCCCAAAAACTGTGTTTGTTCCTCAGCCGAACGTGGATTCAGCCATCTTAAGGCTGACAAGAAGGAGCTCACCTCCAGTTAATGTGAAAAGCGAACAGTTTTTCTTTCAGGTAGTTCAGGCGTCATTTGTTCAAAGAAGAAAAACATTACTCAATAACCTGGCGAAGTTTTTTGAGGAAACATTGGATAAATCACAAGTTGCCGCTAAGTTATTATCAATGGATATTGATCCAAAACGGAGAGCTGAGGCTCTGTCCATGGAAGAATTCGCAAGTATTTGCAATGAATTTCACAATGAAATGAATCATAAGTAGCATCAGGCCTCTTTCTAGCATAATGTAGCTTAGAAGGAGGCGTTTTTGTATGGCGGAGATCAAAGTTGGTCAAATCGTGGGGCGTGCTTCTTATGATTGTGATGTGTTGTTTCGAGTGCATCGAGTTCATGGGAATGAAGCGGAACTTCTTGGAGAAGAAGTAAGGCTTGTGGCAGATGCGCCATTAGACGATCTCATTGTCATTAAAGAAGATGATCGCAAGTTACGGAAAAAGAAGCAGAAGCAACAGGAAGAGAGTTGCTATCATTTGTTTCGTCAGGATAGAAAATTGGTTAGAGAAAAAACAGATTATGAAATGACCTCGGGATACACCAAAAAAAACGCCTATTTTGAAGTTCCTGGAAAGGTTCTCCACCTCGATGGCGATCCATTATATTTAAAGAAATGTACAAGTGTATATGATCGATTAGGAGTTCCAGTTTATGGCGTGTATTTGCCTGAGAAGGAAATGCCTGATCAAGTAGCTTCCCTAATTGAAATGGTCAGGCCCGACTTACTAGTTATTACGGGTCATGACGCATATAGTAAATCACGAGGGCCGGAATCAGACTTGAAAGCATACAGGAATTCAAAATATTTCGCAGAGGCTGTGAGAGAAGCCAGGAAAGTCGTACCTTATATGGATCATCTCATGATATTTGCTGGCGCTTGTCAGTCTCACTTTCAGTCAATTTTAAAAGCAGGAGCGAACTTTGCCAGTTCGCCTGAACGAGTAAATATTCATGCTCTTGATCCTGTTTATGTTGTTTCGAAAGTAAGCATGACTCCTTTTAGAGAGAGGATCAGCATGTGGGATATATTGAAAACGACGTTATCAGGTCAAAAAGGTTTGGGCGGGTTGGAAGCGATAGGAACATTGAGACGTGGTGCACCTTTTTACGAAAAACAACAGGCGACAGAATAACCCCAATCTCTACAACTTTCACATAATAAAGCAAGAAATGGGTCATGCTAAAGAATGTGAAAAATAATGAAAAATGTATTGACACGGATAATGAGCATTGTTATAATTTTAGTTTATTTTGACTTTTGTCCATATCTGTGCTATACTATTTTTTAAGTGAGGTGTGGTGGATGGCGAAAACATTATTGGAAATCAAAAAAGTTCTAGAAGCCAATGTAGGAAAGAAAGTAACGGTTCAAGCGAACGGCGGACGAAAGAAAATGATAGAACGTTCGGGACTCCTTGAAGGAATTTATCCAGCTGTTTTTACAGTGAAATTAGATCGGAATGAACATTCCGTAGAGAGACTTTCTTATAGCTACACAGACGTTTTGACAGAAACGGTGAAATTGACCATGCCGGAAGAGCCAATGGCAGAAGAAGCATAACATCATCACGGCGGTTACTTAAAAATAATCTAACTTAGCATATCAGCTTAGATTATTTTTGAGTAATCGTCTTTTTTTGTTCTATAACTAAAGCTTTGGTGACCAGTTATTTCTAATCTAATTTTGCTACTCTCGGGCAAGCTAAGAGTGTCGCAATGGTTATAAAGGAGAGGTTGCCGATGAGCAGACGACGAGGGGTTATGTCAGATCAGTTTAAAGAAGAACTGGCAAAAGAGCTCGGCTTTTATGATACCGTCAAACAGGAAGGCTGGGGCGGTATTAAGTCACGAGACGCTGGAAACATGGTGAAACGTGCCATTGAACTGGCGGAAGAACGACTGAAAAGCTAGACAACGAAGGTCATTGCGGCATTAATGGACCAGGGTCATGGACTCTGGTCTTTTCATATGGAGTAAATCAAGGTAGTATGGATTGAAAACAAATGGTAAAATAACGTAAATAGATTGGAACGGAAGAAGTGGTGATGGCAGGATGAAAGTTGTAAAAGCACCAGCAAAAATTAATTTAACCCTTGATGTGATCGGGAAAAGAGATGATGGATACCATGATGTGGAAATGATAATGACCACGGTGGATTTAGCTGATCGTATTCAACTTACTCTTTTAGAAGAAGACCTCATTCAAATAGATATAAACGTCGGACATGTGCCGAGTGATAAGAATAACTTAGCTTATCAGGCTGCAAAGATTCTTAAAGAGCAGTTTAATATTAAAACGGGTGTGTCAATATATATTGATAAGCAAATTCCTGTGTCTGCAGGGTTAGCTGGAGGAAGTACTGATGCTGCTGCTGTGTTAAGAGGCTTAAATGAACTGTGGTCGTTAGGGATCTCCATAGATGAACTAGCTGAGATTGGCTTGAGCATCGGATCCGACGTCCCATTTTGTGTGCATGGTGGAACTGCGGTTGCAAGAGGAAGAGGAGAAAAGTTGACCTTTCTTCCAGCACCACCTCCTTGCTGGGTTGTGCTGGCAAAACCTCCTCAAGGTGTGTCAACAAAGGATATTTATCAGCGTCTTGATTTACAAATGATGACTCATCCTGATACAAAAGGGATGATTGAAGCAATTGATAACCAAAATTTCAAAGGTATTTGTCAAAGGCTTGAAAACGTTATGGAGCCGGCTACATTTGAATTGGCGCCAGAGGTAAGTAATATTAAAGAAAGACTTATCCAATTTGGGGCTGAAGGTACGGTGATGAGCGGCAGTGGTCCGACTGTTTTCTCTCTGACTAAAAGCGAAGCGAAGGCATATAGGTTGTATAATGGCTTGAAAGGTTTTATGGATCACGTTTTTGTCGTTCGGCTTTTAGGAAATCGACATTCATAGTACACGAGGACGTTCTTGTTAAATCCGTATAAAAATGATATATTACCTGTATATTATTCGGATTTAATGGAGGTATTTTATGAAATATCGGCGGAGTGGTCGTTTAGTGGATATGACCCAATATTTATTAGCTCATCCACATCAACTCATCCCGCTAACGTTTTTTTCTGACCGTTATGAATCGGCTAAATCGTCGATCAGTGAAGATATCGGGATTGTGAAAGAAGTGTTAGAAACAAAGCGTTTGGGAACGTTAGAGACCTCTGCAGGTGCTTCTGGCGGAGTGACGTTCGTACCTACGGTAGATCTTGATGAAGCGGAACAACTCATTGACCGTTTGTGTACTCAACTTCAAGACCCTAGCAGATTGTTACCTGGTGGCTATTTATTTATGATGGATATTATAGGGGATCCGTCTCTTACCCAGCAATTAGGCAGGATCTTCGCTTCTTATTATCGCGCAGAGAAAATTGATGCGGTTATGACCATGGCCACAAAAGGGATTCCGTTAGCTTATGCAGTTGCTGCTCATTTACATGTACCTGTTTGCATCGTCAGACATGAACAGAGGATCACTGAAGGGTCCATTGTGAGTATTAATTATGTATCTGGGTCTACGAAACGAATCCAAACCATGTCTTTAGCGAGGCGAAGTTTGAAACCGCACTCTCATGTATTGATTGTAGATGATTTTATGAAAGCGGGCGGGACCATTCGTGGAATGATGGACCTAGTGGAAGAATTTCAGTCTACGGTGGCTGGAGTTGGGGTTCTAACAGAAGCGGTTCATGAAGAAGAGAAGTTAGTTAGTGACTACACGTCATTAACAAAGCTTTCTCAAGTAGATGTAAAGAACAAAGCCATTCAAGTTGAGCGAGGGAATATCTTCAATAGCTCATTTGGCGATCGGAAATAATAACATCGCTGCCACTCTGGTAGCGGTGTTTTTTTGTGCGTAAGCGGTAGATAGGTCTTAGATTTTATGCATCGACCTTTTAGAATAGCTACTTTGAGCACAAAGGCTTCCATAATACGAAAAGGATTTAATAGGGTCTTCTTTTTTTATGTATAACGTCATGTTCAAGTGACTATCCTCACACTATGAACAAAAATAAACGCTTTGAAAATGATCTGACATTTTTTAGAGGTTTTTTTAACAAAAAAGAAGGATTATTCCAAGTTGTAGCGAATCCAATTAAAAGGAAACAATTTCATGGGGAAAAGGTGGTGGCAGATATGGAAGTAACAGATGTGAGACTTCGCCGGGTTAATACGGAGGGTCGTATGCTTGCAATCGCATCTATTACCATCGATGATGAATTTGTTGTTCATGACATTCGGGTCATCGACGGCAATAACGGTATGTTTGTAGCAATGCCAAGTAAACGAACACCAGATGGGGAATTCAGGGACATTGCTCATCCGATATCTTCAAAAACACGGGAAAAAATTCAAGAAGCTGTTTTAGCAGAATATGAACGTGTTGGTGATAAAGAAGAAACATATGAAGAAGCCGGAGCATCATAATTCCTAGCGGCACCTGGCACCTACAGCCATTCGTAGGTGCTTTTGTTTTGTCATGGTTGTGAAAGAACTAACGATATATACGAGATTAAAAGGACTAACTTCTTCCATTACTTCCTTTAGGCATGACAGATATGCTAGGAATAATTCTTTATCTGTCTTGAAATAAACGTGAATATGAGATATATTCGTAATGGAAAAACAGGCCTTGGAGGTTATCTAATGAAAAAGCGATTTGCAGTTGTATTAGCTGCAGGAAAAGGGACGAGGATGAAATCTGACCTTTATAAGGTTCTTCATCCAGTCTGTGGAAAGCCGATGGTTCAACACATCGTAGATCAGCTTAAACAATGTCAGATCGATGAAATGGTAACCATTGTCGGCCATGGAGCTGAAAAAGTGAAAGATCAGCTTGGTGACCGAGTAAAGTATGCTCTTCAAGAAGAACAGCTAGGTACTGCCCATGCTGTGATGCAAGCTGAACAAGCTCTTGTAAATAAACAAGGGATCACCATGGTCGTATGTGGAGATACACCATTACTTACGAAAAGTACAATGGATGCTCTTCTTGAACATCATGAATCCACCAATGCGAAAGCCACTGTATTAACTGCTAATGCAGAAGACCCTACAGGATATGGACGCGTACTTCGCAACTCTCAACAGAGGGTCGAAAAGATTGTTGAGCATAAGGATGCGACGGACATTGAAAAGCAAGTGAAGGAAATTAACACAGGAACATATTGTTTTGACAATGAAGTTCTTTTTGACACACTAAAACGAATCGGAAATGATAATGTGCAAGGTGAATACTATTTACCTGATGTTATTGAAATTTTGCAAAAAGATGGAGAAACGGTCTCTGCTTATCAAACAGAATATTTCCATGAAACGATGGGAGTGAATGACCGTGTAGCCCTATCTCAGGCTGAAAAATGGATGAAGAAGCGCATTAACGAACAGTGGATGCGTGAAGGTGTCTCCATTATTGACCCTGATCAAACGTATATTTCACCGGATACGACGATTGGTAAAGATACCATCCTTTACCCAGGTACGATTCTTTCTGGCACGACCTCTATTGGTGAGCGTTGTCAAATCGGTCCTCATACGGAAATTCTTGACAGTCAAATAGGGAATGAGACAACTGTGAAACAATCTGTTGTACATTTTAGTGAAGTTGGAAATGCTGTTTCTATTGGACCGTATTCACACCTTCGACCTGAAACGAAGCTGGCTGACAACGTTCGAGTAGGTAACTTTGTAGAGTTGAAGAAAATGTCCATGGGTGAAGGCAGCAAAGCATCTCACTTAAGTTATCTCGGCGATGCTGAAATTGGTGAGAAGGTCAATGTGGGCTGTGGTTCGATCACAGTTAATTATGATGGAAAAAATAAATTTTTAACTAAAGTTGAAGACGGCGCATTTATTGGTTGTAATTCCAATTTGATTGCACCTGTAACGGTTGGTAAAGGCTCATATGTTGCGGCAGGATCAACGATAACAGATAATGTTCCTCAAGATTCCTTAGCCATCGCTCGCGAGCGTCAGACAACAAAAGAGAACTATATTAACAAAGCTTGATCATTTATCGAAGAAAGTAAACTTTAATGGAGGTTTTCATAACGATGGCTCAGTATAGCGATAAGAATTTAAAGGTGTTTACACTTAACTCAAATCCAGAGTTAGCCCATGAAATAGCAAAGGAAATTGGGTTAGAAATCGGGCAAAGCTCCGTAACGAGATTTAGTGATGGAGAGATCCAAATAAATATTGAGGAAAGCATTCGTGGTTGTGACATTTATATCATCCAATCTACTTGTTCCCCGGCCAACGAACACATTATGGAACTGTTGATTATGATTGATGCATTGAAACGCGCTTCAGCTAATAACATCAACGTAGTTCTTCCTTATTATGGATATGCCAGACAAGACCGAAAAGCCCGTTCACGTGAACCGATCACTGCTAAGTTGATTGCCAATCTTTTGGAAACAGCCGGAGCTACTCGTGTCATTACCTTGGACCTTCATGCCACTCAGATTCAAGGGTTCTTCGATATTCCAGTTGACCAACTTGTTGGTGTGCCGATCTTAGCTAACTATTTCGAACAAAAGGATCTAGGCGACATCGTTATTGTTTCTCCTGACCACGGCGGTGTAGTACGAGCTCGTAAAATGGCCGACCGTCTCAAAGCGCCAATCGCGATTATTGACAAGCGCCGTCCTAAGCCAAATACTGCTGAAGTAATGAACATTATTGGTAATATTGAAGGGAAAACAGCGATCATTATTGATGATATCATTGATACGGCTGGAACAATGACGTTAGCCGCTAATGCTATGATTGAAAATGGTGCAAAAGAAGTTTATGCATGCAGCACGCACCCTGTTCTATCAGGCCCAGCTATCGAACGAATCAAAAATTCCAAAATCAAGGAACTCGTTGTAACGAACTCGATCCCACTTCCGGAAGAGAAAATGATTGATAATATTACACAGCTTTCTGTAGGCCCGTTGTTAGCTAAAGCGATCGTTCACGTCCATGAAGAACGTTCTGTTAGCCGCTTATTTGATTAAGACCCTTTACATTCACTTTCAAGGCTATCGAGTACTTCTCTGATCCATCGTTAAAAAATTGTTTTTAAAAAACAGGTTTCAACCACTGTCTAGTAGGGAACAACAAGGAAAGAACCTAAAAAATGATGAGGTGATTAGATATGGCTACAGTATTACAAGCAGCAGTGAGAGAAGATTTGAGAGGTTCAAGATTATCTAAAATAAGAGCAGCAGGAAATATTCCCGCTGTAGTATACGGAAAAGCATTTGGTAACAAGCCAATAGCAGTTGAAGAAATTGCGTTTATTAAAACTCTTCGTGAAGAAGGGAAAACAGGCGTTTTCAAGATTGATATAGATGGTGCTAAAACAGACGTGATGATTTATGATATGCAGTATGACTCGATTAAAAACCAAGTGGTTCATGTTGACTTCTATGCAGCAGATATGAAAGCTGAAATGGACGCAGACGTTCCGGTACAAACGACAGGAGAATCTGTAGGAGTAAAAGACGGCGGTGTTCTACAGCAAGCGGTTTATGAACTTTCTGTTCGTGCGCTACCTGCAGACCTACCTGACTCCATTGAGGTAGATGTATCAGAACTAGATGTTAATGATTCACTACAAGTAAAAGATCTTAAAAGTGGAGCGAAATTTGAGTTTAACAACGACCCTGAAGAAGTAGTTGTTGCCATTGTTCCTCCAGATGAAGAGCCGGAAGAGCCTGCAGTTGACGAAGACGCAGAACCTGAATTGGTTGATGGGGATCCAGATGCAGAGGCTGAAAAGAGCGGTTCAGACGAAGAGAAAGCTAAAGAAGACGAATAAGCAAAATAGGGGTATAACCATTCAGGTTATACCCCTTTAAGGTTTTAAATTCTGTCGATTTTTCATCCGTTTACCTTTTTCAATCAAGCGTTAACTTTCTATTGAATATCAAGTATAATTGAAGATGTCAGATTTAACAGGGAGAGATCCATGTCGATTATAAAAAAGCTTTTCCAACGAAGGGCGGATCAACCAGAAGGAGAGAACGCACCTATGAAGCTCGTCGTCGGTTTAGGTAACCCAGGAAAAAAATATGAAAGAACAAGGCACAATGTGGGGTTTGAAGTGATTGACAAATGTCAGCAACAACTTAATATCGAATTAGACCAAGCCAAATTCAAAGGTGCTTATGGATTTACTAGAGTTGGAGCAGACAAAATATTCTTGTTAAAGCCTCTCACTTATATGAACTTATCAGGTGAATCGATTGTTCCGCTTATGAATTATTTCAAAATGGATCCTGAAGATTTACTGGTCGTTTATGATGATTTGGACTTACCTCCTGGCAAAATACGACTTCGTCAAAAAGGCAGTCACGGTGGGCACAATGGAATGAGATCGATTATTCAGCAATTGGGAACCGATCAGTTTAACCGCATTCGTATAGGGATTGGACGACCAGACCCTGGAATAGCTGTTCCAGATTATGTCTTAGGGAGCTTCCCGCCAGAACATCGTCAGCGTGTGGACGAGTCTTTAGATAAAGCTTCCAATGCTGTTCTAGCATGGACAGAAAAAGATTTTCTTAAAGTGATGAATGACTTTAATCAATAGTTTCTGTCGTTTAATGTGTCATCACGACTTTGAATACTTCACCCACAGCTTGTTCATACTATATGGATAGGATACAGGTTTCGGTGAAGGAAGGTGAAGACATGGCTGTGCATTATTATTGCCGGCATTGCAATAGTAAAGTGGGCTTGATTGATTCAGCAGTGGATAGTCGACAACTAGGGCTTCAGCAATTGACAGAACAGGAAAAACAAGAAATGATTGAATATGACAAAGAAGGTCATGTTCATATCCGAACCATTTGTGAAGATTGTGAACAAACGCTCATAGAATATCCGAATTACCATGAGCAAGAGTCCTTTCTCCATTAAAAAGCAGGTTCGACAAGCTTTGGCAAGTGCTGCCAAAGCATTTTTCTAGTACTTGAAGAGCAGTGAACTTCATCTGTTCATTCGCGTATAATGAACATAAAAGGTATGCTTACAAAAGAATTGAACCAATTCTTTTGTAAGCATACCTCAAGAGTGATTTTCAAAAGAGCCCTTGGTTATGAATAGTATCTTGTATTTAGATTGGAAACGTACCATCGGTTGATTACTAAACAAGCAAGAATAGATGATTTCGACGATTCCTTTTCGGTTAAACCTAGGATAAGTCAGAAGAAGGTGGGGAAAACCTTGGAAGGATTAATAAATACGATATACGATGGTGATGATGTATCAAGTATTGTAGCTGGTTTAGAGGCTAACTTATCTGAACAAATGGTGTCAGGATTAACGGGATCGGCAAGATCTTTGATATTGGCAGCCATCTACAAAAAAACAGAAAAATCGCAATTAGTCGTCACGCACAATTTATTTCAAGCTCAAAAACTATTTGATGACCTCTCTACCATTGTTGGAGGAGAAAACGTCTTTTTATATCCGGTCAATGAATTAATTTCCTCTGAAGTAGCAGTGGCGAGTCCGGAAATGAGGGGACAACGACTTGAGGCGCTTAATCAATGGGGAGCAAATCATAATGCGATCATTATTGCTCCAGTGGCAGGAGTAAGAAGACTTCTACCGCCTCCTTCGATGTGGAAAGAAAGACAGTTTCTTTTTCGAGTAGGGGAAGAGATGGAGCTTACCTCGATGCTGACAGAATGCATTTCAATGGGCTATCAGCGCGTAGAGATGGTCTCAGCTCCAGGTCAACTAAGTATTAGGGGTGGAATTGTTGATATTTATCCCTTAACGGAAGAACATCCAATACGTATCGAGTTATTTGATACAGAGGTTGATTCGATCCGTTTCTTTGATGTGGAAACACAGCGGTCTATTTCACAAGAAGAACAAGTAACCATTGGTCCAGCAAAAGAGATTTTGCTCAACGACGAAGATTTCCAGCGGGGAGCTGAAAAGTTGGAAAGTCAGTTGGCGGCTAGTTTGAAAAAGATGAAGGATCCTGTCGTGAAGGAAAAACTTGCCGAACAAGCAGGAACTGAAATTGATTGGCTTAAACAAGGTGTGATGTTCGATGGTATGTACAAGTATATGTCTATGTATTATGAAAAAAACCATACCTTAATTGATTATATGCCTGAAGGTGGGGCTATTTTTGTTGATGAAGTGAGTCGTGTGCAGGAAGTCGTTCAAAACTTAGAGAGAGAAGAGGCAGACTGGCAGACGACGATGCTTTCTCAAGGAGCTGCGGTTGCTGATCTACAAATGTCTCAATCATGGGATCATATTCTTCAAGAAACAGCGGCACCTAAACTATTTTTGAGTTTGTTTTTGCGACATGTTCCCTCAACGAACCCACAGAATATCGTGAATATCCAAAGTAAAACGATGCAAAATTTCCACGGACAGCTCAACCTGCTGAAAAATGAAGTTACCCGTTGGAAAGAAGCTGGCTATTCTATTTCATTTATCTGTGCAGATAAAGACAGGGCGGAAAGAATGAAAAGTGTTTTAGAAGACTACGAGATTGAAGCGGCCATTGTTGGCAGTGAGCTTCCACCGGTCAAAGGCCAAGCACAAATTTCTGTCGGTTCATTCATGACAGGATTCGAACTTCCTTTACAGCGGATGATTGTGATCACAGAAGAAGAAGTGTTCACAAAGAAAACGAGAAAACCGAAACGAAAACAAAAATTGTCTAATGCGGAACGAATTAAAAGTTATTCAGAATTAAAAGTAGGCGACTGGGTCGTTCATGTGAATCACGGGATTGGAAAATACTTAGGTATTGATACGCTGAAAGTAGGCGACATTCATAAAGATTATATGCATATTTCATACGCAGGAAATGACAAACTTTATGTTCCAGTGGAGCAGATTGACCAAGTTCAAAAGTATATCGGCTCAGAGGACGCGAATCCAAAGCTGTACGCTCTAGGTGGAAGCGATTGGAAAAAAGTGAAGAAAAAAGTGAAATCTTCTGTACAAGATATTGCCGAAGATTTAATTAAAGTTTCCGCTGAGCGGGAGCGGAGTAAAGGACACGCCTTTTCACAAGATGGCCCGGAGCAACAGGAATTTGAAGCATCTTTTCCTTACCAGGAAACGGATGATCAACTACAATCTATCGAAGAAATTAAAAAAGATATGGAACGAGAACGACCGATGGACCGTCTTCTTTGCGGAGATGTAGGCTATGGTAAAACAGAAGTTGCATTGCGGGCGGCTTTTAAAGCGATCATGGACGGCAAACAAGTCGCTATTCTTGTTCCTACTACGATATTAGCTCAACAGCATTATGAAACGATTCGGGAGCGGTTCCAAGATTTCGCGATAAATATTGGGCTATTAAGCCGTTTCAGAACAAGGAAAGAACTGAAACAAACGGGAGAAGGATTGAAAAAGGGAACGTGTGATATCGTAGTCGGCACTCATCGGCTTCTTTCAAAAGATATTGTGTTCAAAGACTTAGGGCTGTTAATTGTTGATGAAGAACAACGTTTTGGAGTAACGCATAAGGAGAAAATCAAACAATTGAAAGCGAACGTTGACGTCTTGACGTTGACGGCTACGCCAATCCCAAGAACATTGCATATGTCCATGCTTGGTGTGAGAGATCTGTCCGTTATTGAAACACCACCAGAAAATCGTTTTCCTGTACAAACTTACGTAGTAGAGTACAATGAATCTCTAGTAAGAGAGGCGATCGAAAGGGAATTGGCAAGAGGTGGACAAGTTTACTTTTTGTACAACAGAGTAGAAGATATTGAGTCCATGGCCGACAAAATCTCTATGCTTGTACCTGAAGCGAACGTCCAATTCGCTCACGGACGGATGACTGAAACGGAACTTGAAACGGTAATGCTAGATTTCCTCGAGGGAAATACAGAGGTACTAGTGACGACAACTATTATTGAAACGGGCGTAGACATCCCAAACGTTAATACACTTATTATCAATAACGCCGATCGGATGGGGCTTTCTCAACTTTATCAATTGCGAGGTCGTGTTGGGCGATCCAACCGGGTAGCTTATGCATATTTCACTCACCAAAGGGACAAGGTACTCACTGAAGTGGCAGAGAAGCGCCTGCAATCAATCAAAGAATTTACCGAACTAGGGTCAGGCTTTAAAATAGCCATGCGTGACTTATCGATCCGAGGGGCAGGGAACCTTCTTGGTGCAGAGCAACATGGTTTTATTGCTTCGGTCGGGTTCGATTTGTATTCTCAAATGCTTAAAGAAGCAATTGATGAGCGAAAAGAATCTACCGAAAAACATGAACCGAAAAAGCCGAAAGAGCCGGAGATTGAACTGGATGTAAAGGTAGATGCGTATATTCCTGAATCTTACATTCCAGACTCAAAGCAAAAAATCGATATGTACAAACGGTTTAAATCATTGGAGTCTCAACGGGACTTATTAGATTTGCAAAATGAAATGATCGATCGCTTTGGGGAATATCCATCAGAAGTGGGATACCTCTTCTCAGTATCTAAAATCAAACTGTTATCTAAACAGGAGAAAATAGATTCTATTTCAGAGAAAAATCAACAGTGTAAAGTGGTCTTAAGTGAAGAAACGACGAGCAGGATTGACGGTTCGAAACTGTTTACACTTGTGAACAAAATTTCACCTAAATTACACTTATCCATGGCTGGAAGTCAAATTGTGATTCACTTGAAAACGAAATCCATTGATGACAGTAAATACATGAAAATTTTAGAACAAGTCCTGTCGAAACTGGATGAAGTTCAAAAAGATGAAGTAGCCAACGCATAAATGTCATTGATGTATGTCATATTCTAGAAAAAACGACCATATTAGAACTTATACCAGCACCTATGATCTTCATAATAGGTGCTGTTTTTGTGTGAACAAGGTAATTTAACAATTTTATTCTTAAATTGGTGAATAGTTCTTTTTATTTATCGGATAATAAGGACAAGTTTCTGATTCATTCAAAGCTTACATGAAGGCATCTTGAGATTACACCAAAGAAAGCGAGGCAATGTATGTGATGAAAGCAACGGGCATCGTTCGTCGTATTGATGATTTAGGTCGTGTAGTTATCCCAAAAGAAATAAGAAGAACACTCCGGATTCGTGAAGGCGATCCACTAGAAATATTTGTAGACCGGGACGGGGAAGTCATTTTAAAGAAATACTCACCTATTTCGGAGCTTGGTGATTTTGCAAAAGAGTATGCTGAAGCGTTATATGATAGTTTGAATCATATTGTCCTTATTGCAGATAGAGATACGTATATCGCAGTAGCGGGCGGATCAAAGAAGGACTACCATAATAAACCAATTAGTGATTTAATTGAAAAATCGATGGATGGTCGAAGCACCGACGTGCAATCTTCACCAGGAGATTATGTGATTCAAGGGGATATGAATGAATCCCTTGAC
The DNA here is from genome assembly GCF_003226325.1 of Salipaludibacillus keqinensis. GTDB lineage: Bacteria > Bacillota > Bacilli > Bacillales > Salisediminibacteriaceae > Salipaludibacillus > Salipaludibacillus keqinensis. Next base: position 29,439 of record NZ_PDOD01000007.1, read on the forward strand.
GGGTATTGTATAGCACCGATTATTGCTAACGGGGACCCTATTGGTGCAGTGGTGTTAGTGAGTAAAGGGAGCGGAAAGATTGGAGAAGTGGAACAGAAACTATCTGAGACCGCAGCAGGGTTCTTAGCTAGACAAATGGAGCAATAAATCAATCGGTTAGCTGAAAGCGGCACTTGCATATGATGCAAGTGCCGCTTTCAATATTCTCTTGTTTATGTGCTATAATGACAAGGAATTATTAGGAATAGCGAGGTCTTCTTTCCATGGATGATGGTCAAGTGAAAAAGCAATCTTGGGTGAAGGGGGCATTATATTTATCGTTAGCTGCCCTTGTTGTAAAAGGCCTAAGTGCCTTATACAAAATACCTTATCAAAATATTACTGGTGATACAGGTTTTTATGTCTACCAACAAGTTTATCCTATCTATGGAGTGGTGTTTGTTTTAGGGACTTACGGTTTTCCTCTGGTAATTGCTAAATTAGTGGCAGGACATGATTCGAAAATCGGTCTGTCTTATAGGAAGACGCTATCTCAAAGGCTATTATTTATTTTTATATGTTTACTGGTGGTGCAAGGGACGCTCGGTATTCTTGTTATTGGTGCTGCGGAGACTATTGCTACATTGATGGGCGATCCACAATTGACAGCTGCGATTCGGTGGATGGGGGTACCTTTTTTTCTCATTCCTTTCTTAGCTATGAGCAGAGGAATTTATCAAGGATTGGGAATGGCTACCCCCACAGCCCTTTCCCAGGTTGTCGAACAAACGATCAGAGTGGTCGTTATTCTAGGCGTTGCATGGGTGGCGATGCAGAGCCAAAATCCTTATGCAGCTGGAACTTCTGCTGGGATCGGGGCATTGCTGGGGGGACTGGCTGCAATAACGCTTCTCGGTTTCGTTTGGAAGAAGAATCACACCAAGCATCCGGTCTCTGGCTTTTGTATTCATTGGACGCTTCCCACTAGCTGGAAAGAAGACCTTAGGGCGTTATTTATAACAGGCACATTCGTATCGGTCAGTGCTATGGCCCTGGTGATCTTTCAATTGGTCGATTCATTCACTATACTTAGACTCTTAGAATTCAACGACTGGACCGTGAGAGAAGCTGCCGCTGCTAAAGGGGTTTATGATAGAGGGTGGCCACTCATTCAATTCGGTGCAGTCGTCACTACCGTGTTTTCTTATGCGGCGATACCCCATATTACACGGGCTTACAAGGAAAAGCGAATGATTGAAGTGCAAACTGAAATCGCCCGATCGATAAAAATGTGTATCGTGTTTGGCGGGGCGGCAACCGCAGGGATGATCGCCATCATGCCCTATTTAAATTCTATGATGTTTATGGATAGACAAGGAACGTTATCTTTGCAAGTGATGGCCCTCATTGTTTTGTTCGGCGCTATATTTATGACGTGTGCGGCCCTACTATACGCCATTGACAAAGCACTCGTTTCTGTACTCGTTTTAGCTGGAGGTTTGATGTTGAAAGGGCTATTGAATGTGCTCTTCATTCCAGAGATAAATATATATGGTGCGGCAATTAGTTCATCTGTTCCATTTGTTGTCATGGCGGTTCTTTCGCTTGTCATACTCGTTCGGTTCTCTCTATGGAAGCTTGAGCCCTTTCGTTTTTGGTGGAGGTGGATTGCAAGCATAGGCGGGATGACCCTTATTGTATTCGTATATCAGTATGGGATTGGCTTCATAGTTACTGGAGGAAGAGGGAGTGATACGTTCATTTCCTTGTCAGGCGCTTGTATAGGTGCTGTCATGTTTATTTGGTTTATTTATAAGCTGCGTTTATTTGAACAAGAAGAATGGGAGAGTTTGCCGAAGATTGGACGGCTATTCCCTTATGAAAAAAAAGAATCAGATATTCAAGGAGGCAATGATCATGAATAAAACGATCCGTATCCTCGGTTTAGGTGCAGGGGATTTGGCGCAGATGCCTTTGGGCGTCTATCGAGCGTTACTAAATGGTGGTCAGGAAATCTTCGTGCGGACAGAAGGTCACCCGGTGATCGAAGAATTAAAGAAAGAAGGAGTGGTCTTTCATAGTTTCGACCATGTATACGAAGCTCATGACAAATTCGAAGATGTATATGAGCAAATTGTCACTGAACTGCTTCGCCAAGTAGATAGTAAACAGTCTATTATTTATGTGGTTCCAGGGCATCCGATGGTAGCAGAAGCTACTGTGCAAAGCTTACTTAAACTAAAAGGAGAGGTGAACATTGAACTGGAAGGCGGTCAGAGCTTTTTAGATGCGATGTTCGGTGCGCTAGAAATAGATCCTATTGAAGGGTTTCAACTTGTGGACGGTTTAACAGTGAAGCCAGAAGAACTGGTTCTTACTCAACATGTGATTATCGGTCAAGTGTACGATCAGCTAAGCGCTTCAAAAGTGAAGTTGATGTTAATGGAACGTTTACCTGCTGACTATGAAGTAGCTGTAGTAACCGCAGCTGGAAGTAAACAACAGTCAATCGTTCATATTCCTCTCTATGATCTTGATCGAGTCACTTCGTTAAGTAATTTAACTGCCGTGTATCTTCCACCAGTGAAGCAAGAAACTATATTATATCGGGACTTTACCAAACTACGCCAAGTCATCAAAGTGCTTCGTGGCCCCAATGGATGTCCGTGGGACAAGAAACAAACGCATGAATCACTAAAGAGGTATTTGGTTGAAGAAACATACGAGTTATTAGAAGCGATTGATGAAGAGGATGACGAACATCTCGTTGAAGAATTAGGCGATGTGTTGTTACAAGTCCTTCTTCATGCTCAAATCGGCGAAGATAACGGATACTTTAACATGGAAGATGTGATCGAGCGGATCACAGAAAAAATGGTTCGCAGACACCCTCACGTATTTGGCGATACGACCGCCGATAGTACAGAAGAGGTCCTCTCTAATTGGGAAGACATTAAAAAGCAAGAAAAAATAGACGCAGGTAGAAATGACGAAGGGAATTTTTCTATATTAGATGGTATTCCAGCATCACTGCCTAATTTACTTAAAGCTTACAAGCTCCAAAAGAAAGCTGCGAAAGTTGGTTTTGATTGGGGAGAAGAAGCACCCATGTGGAAGAAACTTGAAGAAGAGTTGGCGGAATGGGTACATGAGATAAAAGAAGGATCTTATAAAGCGGCTGTCGAAGAATTTGGAGATGTGTTATTTGCATTTGTGAACCTAGCTCGTTTCCATAAGATCGATCCGGAAGAAGCCTTAAGACAAACAAATGGTAAATTTTCACGAAGGTTCCGCTTCATCGAGCAAGAGATTGATAAACAAGGAGAAGTTCTTGATGAACAATCCTTAGAACAATTAGATGCTCTATGGGAGAAAGCAAAGCAACAAGAAGAAAAGGGAGGAAATGGAGATGCGACTAGATAAATATTTAAAAGTTTCCCGTTTGATTAAACGGCGGACGATGGCAAAAGAGGTAGCTGATCAAGGGAGAGTCCAGGTGAACGGTCAAAAAGCTAAGGCAGGGACAGATGTGAAAATCGGCGACGAATTAGACGTAATGTTTGGTCAAAAGCATATTAAACTGCAAATTGACCGAATCGAAGAGAAAGCAAAAAAAGAAGATGCAGCGACGTTTTATACGATTCTGAAAGAGGAACGCGTAAATAACGACTAGAAAGGCTTGTTCTATTTCCCCTTCCCTTGCATACATTTACGGTAAAGAGGGTATGAAGGAGGATGGGGATGGATCGATCATACGAATATATGCAACCAGGATCAACAGGAAAAAACCGGGATCATCAACTTGTACTTGGTTCGCGGAAGAACTTGGATCTGACAGGAGTCAAACAAGTCGAAAGCTTTGATAGTGAGGAATTTCTGTTGGAAACTGATATGGGTTTTTTATCAATCCGTGGTCATAACCTGCAAATGAAAAACTTAGATGTGGAAGAAGGAAAAGTATCTATTCAAGGTAGAATAGATGACCTTGTTTACTTAGATCAACATCATGGCGAGAAATCAAAAGGCTTGTTTGGGAAGTTATTTAAGTGAGTTTAGATGTTCAATTGACTTCTTTACTGGCAAGTATAGCGATGGGTGTTGGGTTAGCTACTTCCTTGGATACGTACGAACGGATTCTTGGAAAGAGAACATCTTTTCGAAAAACAAGGATCGTCAATGACTTTCTATTTTGGGTGGCACAAGCGCTCATTTACTTTGGGATCTTACTCCACATCAATCACGGAGAAGTTCGAGTTTATTTATTGCTGGCAGTGATGCTTGGCTATGCCCTTTATCGGGCTTTATTTGAAACAACATATCGTCGAATATTAGAGAGTTGCTTACGAATCATTCATCATATCATTCACTTCATTGTACGTTGTATCTATATATTTCTTATAAATCCAACAAAAGGATTATTGAAACTGCTAGGTCGTTTAGGTATGATGTTAACAATAGCAATATGGAAAATTGTATCCACTTTACTGATATGGGTTTTTAGACCTATATTAATGGTGGTAAGATATACCGATATAAAATGTGGACAACCTTTTATAAAACATAGAAAAAGGTTGAGGAACCAGATCAAAAGTGTTCGACAGCGCTTTCTTTCTAAAAAGAAAAAATAAGTGAGGAGAGGTGACAAGAATGGAACAGGGCAATAAAGCTAAGATTCGGCGACTATCGTCTGAATACATGGAAAAACAAGCGTTGTTAGATGAGCAAAGAAAAAGACGACGTAAAGGTTTACTTCGCCGATTGACCGTGTTTGGATTCTTCCTCGCTATCTTCATGCTATTTGCTGGCGTTACTCTTTTTCAGCAACATGCTTCAATCCAAAACCAACAACAACAAAACCAGCAATTAGAAGATGAACTGACAACCATGCAGCAAGAAGAGCAAAGGATGACTCAGGAAATAGAATGGCTACATGACCCAGAATATATTGCTGAATTGGCTAGAAGAGATTATTTCCTCACAAAGCCGGGTGAAACCCTTTTTCAACTTCCACGATCTGGAACGAACAGTGATTGACAGAGATCTTGGGCAATCGGTATAATGTAAAAAAATGATATTTTTTAAGGTCCATGAAGGAGGAGCATTTTTTACATGTCCATTGAAGTAGGCAGTAAGTATCAAGGGAAAGTGACTGGAATAACGAATTTTGGAGCTTTTGTTGAATTGCCAGGTGGAGCCACGGGACTGGTCCATATTAGTGAAGTTGCGGACAGTTATGTGAAAGAGATTAACGAGTTTTTAAGTGTTGGAGATGAAGTGACTGTAAAGGTCATGAATGTGGAGAAAGACGGTAAAATTGGCCTTTCCATTCGTAAAGCGAAAGATCAGCCGAAGTCTCCCCCTTCTGATCGACGGCCGCCGCGAAAGTCACCGAAATCGAAACAGCGGGATCAACGTCCGATTTCATTCGAAGATAAAATGAACCGCTTCTTGAAGGATAGTGAAGAACGTCTTTCCTCATTGAAACGGAATACCGAATCGAAACGTGGGGGACGTAACTCCAAACGGGGATAACCTTACTGCTAAAACTTATATAGATTGAATTGTGAGTCGCCCTTCGGAACATCGTCTATGAACGATGTTCCGAAGGGCGACTTTTTGTTTGTGCCAATAAAGATTTGGTCAAGGATACTTTTTATTGTCAAAATAATATTCACTCCTATCCTTTCAACACCAGCATTTTCATCTTTCTGTATTATATTCTGATTCACGGACGTTTGCCGTAGATATTGGTCGAAGAGTTTTTTTTGTTCACTCCATTTCTTTGACAAATTCTTCGTATAAATCATGTTTTAATAGGAAGACGAACTTTGGACAGGAGTGGTGGAGAATATGATCGACCGAAGTGGAGTGACGAAAATGAATGGACAAGCTGTTTCTTCTGTTGGCGTGGTAAACACTTGGGGGTGGTTCAGGGGGAAGCCAAAAGTGGAAAATGTGCAGGTGAAGAAAAAGTTAGGGGCATGGCAAAGTTTGTTGATGGTGCTTGCGATCGGTTTCTTATTAGGACGAGCAGTGATCCTTTTGCAACTCTTACCGTTTACGATTCCATTTCTAGCCGTTATTTTCAAGTGGAAAAGAAGTTTGACATTGCCTGCAGCCTTTGCTCTTATTGCAGGTTCCACCAGTTTGTCGTTTACTTACGCCGGACATACAACGATAGCCATACTCGTCTATTTATTATTGCAAAGCGTAATGCAAAAACTGGATAAAAAAGAAATGTTTTTACCAGTAACGGTGTTTTTAGCGGTAGCAATCACTCGTTTTATCAGCCTTTCGTTGCCGGGGGAGTATTCCTTGTATCATCTACTAACTGCAACAGTAGAAGGAGCACTAGCTACGGTAATTACTTTGATTTTTTTCCAAAGTGTTCCCTTGTTCCTAGAGAGACGTAAACATATGAGCTTAAAACATGAAGAAGTGGTTTGCCTTGTGATTTTGCTAGGGTCACTGCTAACGGGGACGGTCGGCTGGTTGATTTATCAGTTATCTATTGAGCACGTGATCGCCCGGTACATTGTATTGGTGTTTGCCTTTGTAGGAGGAGCGACGGTGGGGGCAACTGTAGGGGTGATTATGGGGCTGATTCTTTCGTTAGCCACGGTAGCGAATTTGTTTTCCATGAGTTTACTTGCCTTTGCTGGGTTACTAGGAGGGCTATTAAAAGAAGGAAAAAAGGTATCTGTTGCTGCTGGTTTGTTGGTGGCTAGTTTATTAATGGCTATGTATGCTGATAACCAATCTTCGTTACCGCTAACTATATATGAGAGTGTAGCGGCGATCGCTTTGTTCTTCCTTACACCGAAACGATGGACGGAAAGGCTGGCCAGTTACATACCTGGAACAGCCGAGCATGCTCAGGAACAGCAGAAATATTTGCGTAAAATAAGGGATATGACAGCGGGAAAGGTAGAGCAGTTTTCTGAATTGTTCCTTAGTCTCTCTCACAGCTTTTCGTTTCATGATAAAAAAGATGAAGATACGGAAAAGGAACGAGAAGTGGATCTATTTTTAAGTGGTGTAACAGAAAATACGTGTCAAATGTGTGTAAGAAAAACACAATGCTGGTCTAGGGATTTTGAGAATACTTACGGTTATATGGAACAGATCATGAAAGAATGCGAGAGCAGAGGGGAAGTAAAGAACCGCTCTCTGTTATCAGGTTGGAAAAAACACTGTCTTACAGATGAAAGAGTCATTCATATGATTCAAGAAAAGCTAAAGGAGCGGGAAGTAGAGAGACGAATAAGGGCTCAACTGGTGGAAAGCAGACGTTTAGTGGCAGATCAACTTATTGGGGTATCTCAAGTCATGGGTGATTTCGCTCGTGACATTCAGCGGGAAAAGAAAGTCCATGAATTGCAAGAAGAAGAAATGAAAGAAGCATTAAATGATGTGGGAATCAATGTAGACCTGGTGGATATTTATGGACTGGACCCTGGCAATGTGGACGTAGAAATGATTTTACCGTCTAACCGCTACAATGAAGCGGAAAAAGTGGTAGCGCCTTTACTGTCAAATATTTTAAATGAAGCGATTGTCGTCAAACAGTCTGAACCCATATCGCCTTCTAGCACGGAGGCAAAAGTGTTATTTGGATCGACAAAAGCCTTTTTCATTGATCAAGGGGTTGCTCATACGGCGAAAGGAGGAAAGTGGGTCTCAGGTGATAGTTTCTCTACCATGGAACTGGGTGAAGGGAAATACGCCATGGCAATTAGTGATGGCATGGGTAACGGGAGAAGAGCACATATTGAGAGTCAAGAAACAATCGATTTGCTAAAACGTATATTGAAATCAGGTATTGATGAAACGGTTGCCATTAAATCGATTAATTCAGTTTTATCTCTTAGGTCTAGTGAAGAAGTTTTTTCTACACTTGATTTAGCGATCATTGATTTACAGGACGGCATGGCTAAGTTTCTAAAAGTTGGATCGACCCCCAGCTTTATTAAGCGGGGAACACAAGTCATATCCGTGGAGGCGGGGAACTTACCTATTGGAATGATTCAAGAAGTAGATGTAGATGTGGTATCTGAACAGTTAAAAGCAGGGGACTTATTGATCTTAATGAGTGATGGGATCTACGAGGCTCCCCAACATGTAGAGAACACTGATATTTGGTTGAAGAGAATGATTAGAGAAATGAAAACCTCTGATCCACAACAAGTAGCAGATTTGCTAATGGAAAAAATGATTCGCGAATGCAACGGAGAAATACACGATGATATGACGGTTTTGGTTGCGAAAATAGATCACTTCGTACCAAAATGGGCGACGATTGCCTCCACATCAAGAAATTGGGCATAAAGGGAACGTATAACACCTCTCAATCTTGTAAAAGATAGTAGAAACACCTTTATGAGAGTGCGAACTTTCTAAAGTACAAGATTGGAGAGAGCAGAATGAATAAAGCGACAATTAGACAAATTTTATTAATTACAGACGGATGTTCGAACGCAGGAGAAGATCCCGTGGCCATGGCTGGGCTGGCGAAAGAAGAAGGATTTTCTGTGAATGTCATTGGAATTATGGACGAAGGCGACGAGGATGAACGAGGGATGACGGAAGTGGAGCAAATCGCAAAAGCGGGCGGTGGAATGAGTGATGTGGTTTATGCAAAACACTTGTCTCACACTGTGCAAATGGTTACTAGAAAAGCGATGACGCAAACGATCTACGGGGTAGTTAATCGAGAGATTCAGCAGATTCTAGGAGCAAATCGCCAAGTGGAAGATCTCGAACCAGAGAAAAGAGAAGAACTAATGGAAGTCGTTGACGAATTAGGAGAAACAGCGAATCTTGATATTCTTATTCTCGTAGATACGAGTGCTAGTATGAAGAATAAAATTCCCCGTGTGCAGGAAGCTCTGTTAGATCTGTCATTAAGTCTTCGCTCTCGTTCAGGTGAGAACCATTTCTGTCTTTATTCATTTCCCGGGAAAAGAGAGGAAGTAGAGAGATTGTTATCGTGGACTCCTGAAATGGATTCATTAAAAGGAGCCTTTAAGAAATTATCATCTTCAGGAGTCACACCTACAGGACCCGCAATTATGGAGGCCATTCGTGTGCACTCGAAGCGAATGAAGAGAGGGTTTACAGGAGATGAGACAGCCTACTTCGAAGAATCAGGCATGTAATTTTCGCCCGGGCCAGATGATTAAGGGGCGTTGGCACGGCAATCAATACCAGATCGTTCGATTGTTAGGAGAAGGAGCGATAGGAAAAGTATATTTAGCAAATAGAACAGGGCAGCCTGTGGCGATGAAAGTGGCGCGGGAATCTATGTCGGTTTCATCGGAAGTCAGGGCTCTAAGGCAGATTTCCAAGGTCCGAGGGGTTTCCCTTGGACCTTTCTTTGTAGATATGGATGACTTGGAGGGGGCCCACGGATCAACGTCGTTTTATGTGATGGAATATATAGATGGGGAGCCTTTTCTTTCTTTCATCAATAAAAGAGGGAAGGAATGGATGGCGCTCTTTTTAATTCAATTACTGACTGATCTATCCGCTCTTCATGAATCTGGCTGGGTATTTGGTGATCTGAAGCCAGAAAATTTAATTGTTACACAAAAAACACCTTCACTGAGGTGGATTGATGTCGGCGGAATGACAAAAATGGGCCGATCGATTAAAGAATATACAGAATTTTTTGATCGTGGTTACTGGGGATTGGGAGATCGAAAAGCAGAACCTTCGTATGACCTCTTTGCCGTGGCGATGCTGATCATGAATGTTGGCTATCCTAAGCGATTTCAAAGAATAAATGGTGGAAAGAAAGAGTTGCTAGATAAACTAAAGCATCAACCGTCTTTATCTCCATATAGAGATGTGATTGTTAAAGCAATTGAACATCGTTATGATGATGCGTCGCAAATGAAAGTAGATTTAATGAAAGTGATGAAAAAAAAACTTACAGTTTCCACTCCTGAAAAAATGCATGTAAGAATGAAGCCAACTCATAAAAAAAGAGCTCATAAAAGGGTTTCAAACGTGAGAATGGAAAGAAAATATAAAGGTACGTTAGAGACTGCGGTTTTTTCCTCTTTTCTTCTTTTCCTATATATTCTATACTTGTTGGGATAAATGATTCCCATTGTATGCAAATAGAAGATCGCCATAGAGATAGGAGGCGAAGAGGATGATGAAAGCGGCTGATGAAGTCATGGATATTTGCCTGTTAGCAGGTGAAATCATGCTCACATATGGAGCTGAGACGTATCGCGTGGAAGAAACATTAGAGAGAATGGCGCGTGCTGCAGGGTTTACAAATGTTCATTGCTTTGCAACAACAACCGGTATATTCCTTTCGTTCGAAGAAAAAAAAGGAAAAGAAGATTTAATGCAAATGGTCCGAGTGGATGACCGAATGCAAGATTTAAATAAAGTAACTGAAGTAAACCAAGTATCCAGAGAATTTACAGCTGGAGAATTGACCGTTGAAGAAGCTGATGCGAGACTAAAAAAGATTCATAAAGCACCGATCCATTATCCGATATGGTTGATTCATCTAGCAGCAGGGGTAGCGGGAAGCGGTTTTTCATACTTATTTGGAGGTGGGCTGCAAGACTTATTGCCTGCCTATATTGCCGCTGTCATGGCCAGCGTGACGCTCGTAGAGTTCGAACGATACTTAAAGGTACGTTTCGCTGCAGAACTTGCAGCGGCGTTCGTTGGAGGATCTGTAGCCATCTTTCTTGTTTTTATCGGGTTAGGTTTAAGTTTAGACCAAATAATCATTGGTTCACTCATGCCTCTTGTCCCTGGCGTACCTTTGACTAATGCTGTGCGGGACCTGTTGTCAGGAGACTTATTAGCTGGGATGAGCCGTGGTGTTGAGGCTTTGCTAACCTCTCTTTCTATTGCTAGTGGCATCGCGCTATCGATTTCATTTTTTCTATAAGGGGGCTCACGATGGACCTTTTCATTGAGTTAATTATTACATTTTGTGCGATTATTGGATTTGGTGTTATTTTCAGTGTTCCTAAACGAGCCCTTCTTTTAGGGGGAGGGATCGGGGTCATTACGTGGTTTGTTCTCCAAACGGGAATTAACATGGGCACCTCAACGGTTTTTGCTACCGTTATCGCATCATTGACTGCGGCAACGATTGCTCATTTATTAGCAAAAAAAATTCGTATTCCGGTTACAACTTTGTCTATTCCGGGCATATTACCGTTAGTGCCCGGAAGTAGAGCCTACTTTACAATGCTTTCATTTGTAGATGGAGACTATCTTCAAGGTTTGGAATACGGTGTAGAAACGATGCTGCAGGCAGGAGCCATTGCTGCAGGACTAGTTTTGGCATTATCCATCTTCTCCTTTGGGAAAGGAATAGGTAACCGGTATGAAACAGGTCATTGATGCTTTTTTAGATAAACATGATCTTATTCAAGAGGGAGATCACTTGCTGTTAGCTGTTTCAGGAGGTGTCGACAGTATGGCCATGTTGAAGTTTTTCCAACAGAAACAGCAGGAGTCAAACTTCACCTTAACTGTTGCTCACGTGGACCACGGCCTAAGAGGAGAGGAGTCAAAACAAGACGCTCAATTTGTCAGGAGTTATTGTGAAGAAATTGAACTCCCTTTTTACCTTCATGAACCGGATGTAATCCACCGTCAAAAGCAGGATCAACTAACCACACAAGAAGCAGCACGCCTTTGCAGGTACGAGTGGTTCGCCACCCTCATGAAAACACTGAAAGCCAATAAGCTAGTGTTGGCACACCATGGAGACGATCAAATCGAAACCATGCTTATGAGACAAATTCGCGGAAGTCTTTCCGGTAGAAAAGGAATGCCGATCAAGCGCCCCTTTGCTGGAGGGTATATCGTTCGACCGTTTTTATGTATTGAAAAGAAAGACTTACTTCGTTTCTGCCAAGAGTATGGTGTTCCATTTCGGGAAGATCCTTCAAACGAGAGCGATCACTACCAAAGGAACCGCGTTCGCCATGAACTCCTTCCGTTTATTAAACATGAAAATCCGAAAGCACATGAAATCTTCCAGTGGCAGTCTGAAGTTTGGTCAGAAGAAGAGCAATGGATGCAAACTGAAGCGGAAACTTGGCTTTCGAGACTCATGGAGGGCAGAAAGTTAGGAGAAATATCAATAAATGCTCGTCTGTTTCGGGAAATACCCAATGCTTTACAAAGAAGAACCATTCATCTAATATTAAATTATCTATCGAAAAAAAAGATGCGAATGGACCGTCATCATATTGCTTCCATCCAAGAGCTGTTAACAAAAAATCACGCCTCTGCGCTCCTTCACTTACCTGATGGGCTCACAGTCGAAAAGTCCTACGATAAACTCTTTTTCTTAACACGTGCTTCACAAAAGGAAAATCAATTAGACACCATTGCTGAACAGCAGTTGGACATTCCCAGTAAAGTGGATTTACCGTTAGGAACATTGTCCGTTGTTGAGGCCGCTTATAATCAACGGGAAGGTAATAAATGGAGTGTCTCCATTGATATTGATCAAGTGAAGCTCCCTTTTGTCGTAAGATCAAGGAGACCAGGAGATCGTATGTCCTATCTAGGGGGAGACGGAACGAAAAAGATTAAAAATGTGTTTATAGATCATAAAGTTCCGAAAAGAGATCGTGATCTTTGGCCCATTGTCACCGATAGTCATGGTACAATATTATGGGTTCCGTTTTTAACACGTTCGAAAGTTGCGACCGTAACAGAAACGTCTACTCGAGTTGTGCAGATGACATACGACATCTATACATAGATGAAAGAAATCAGATGTACCTTTTTAAACTAACCATATGTTCTTAGGAGGCTTACGAAACAATTATGAGAGATGATATTCAGGAAATTTTGATTTCAGAGGAAGAAATTCAAAAGAAAATTGATGAATTAGGAGCGCAATTAACGGAAGAATATGAAGGACGCTTCCCGTTAGTTATAGGAATTCTCAAAGGGTCCTTGCCATTCATGGGAGACTTAATTCAAAAAATTGATACGCATATCGAGTTTGACTTAATGGATGTTTCCAGTTATGGCAACGAATTAGTGTCCTCAGGCGAAGTGAAGATTGTAAAAGATTTAAACACTTCCGTTGAAGGCAGAGAGGTCTTGATCCTCGAAGATATTATCGATAGTGGGAATACGTTAAGCTACTTAGTCAAGCTTTTCGAATACCGCAAAGCGAAATCAGTTAAAATTGTCACTTTATTAGATAAACCGGAGGGAAGAACGGTGGATCTTTACCCGGATATTGCAGGATTTGTTGTACCGGACGAGTTTGTTGTAGGATACGGATTAGACTACATGGAACGCTATCGGAACCTCCCGTACGTCGGTATTTTAAAACCTGAAATTTATCAAAGTTAATTGATTGTGATTTGAGACATTTGTATGATACTATAATTGAAGTGTATTTGACGTGGGAGGAGGTTCAGGATGAATCGGATATTTCGTAATACGATATTTTATTTATTGATTTTCTTAGTTATCGTAGGGATTGTCAGCATTTTTCAGGCTGACCCAGATGAGACGACAGAAATCTCATTAAATGAATTCAGAGAAGAATTGCAAAATGATAATATTGAATCTTTATCGATTCAACCTAAATTAGATGTATATGCCGCTCGTGGACAACTTAGAGGAGCAGAAGAGGATGAATATTTCACAGTAAATGTTCCCGATCTACAAGTGTTTTTAGAGCAAGTCGTCTTCTCTACAGGTGAAGCGGGTATTGATGAATTAGTTATTGAACAAGCAGAGGAACCAAGTGGATGGGTGAACTTCTTTACAGCCATTATTCCATTTGTGATTATCTTTATTTTATTCTTCTTCCTATTGAGCCAAGCTCAAGGTGGCGGAAGTCGTGTCATGAATTTCGGTAAGAGTAAAGCGAAGCTCGTGAGCGAAGATAAGAAGAAAGCCCGTTTCAAAGATGTAGCAGGGGCCGATGAAGAGAAGCAAGAATTGGTAGAGGTTGTTGAATTCCTTAAAGAACCTCGCAAATTCGCGGAAATCGGTGCAAGAATTCCTAAAGGGGTTCTTCTCGTTGGACCACCAGGTACCGGTAAAACATTAATTGCTCGAGCTGTAGCTGGAGAAGCTGGCGTTCCGTTCTTCTCTATTAGTGGTTCGGATTTCGTAGAGATGTTTGTTGGTGTCGGTGCATCCCGAGTGCGTGATTTGTTTGAAAATGCGAAAAAGAATGCGCCTTGTATCATCTTTATTGATGAGATAGATGCAGTTGGTCGCCGTCGTGGAGCAGGCGTAGGTGGCGGACACGATGAGCGTGAGCAAACGTTAAACCAATTACTTGTTGAGATGGACGGCTTCGGAGTAAATGAAGGAATTATCCTCATTGCTGCTACAAACCGTGCAGATATACTAGACCCCGCATTGCTTCGTCCTGGTCGTTTTGACCGCCAGATTATGGTTGGGCGTCCTGATGTAAAAGGTCGAGAAGCGGTTCTTGAAGTTCATGCGAAAAACAAGCCTCTTGAAGACAATGTAAACTTAAAGGCGATCGCTCAACGCACACCTGGATTCTCAGGTGCAGATTTAGAGAACTTATTGAATGAAGCGGCTCTTGTAGCTGCCCGAACAGATAGAAAGAAAATCGACATGGCTTCTGTAGAAGAAGCGATTGATCGAACGATTGCAGGACCTTCTAAGAAGAGTCGAGTCATTTCAGAAAAAGAGCGTCAAATTGTAGCTCACCATGAAGCAGGTCATACCGTTGTCGGAGTGAAATTGGAAAGTGCCGACATGGTTCACAAGGTGACAATAGTTCCTCGTGGCCAAGCTGGCGGATATGCCATGATGCTTCCTAAGGAAGATCGTTACTTTATGACGAAGCCTGAACTTCTGGACAAGATCGTTGGACTCCTTGGTGGACGTGTAGCTGAGGAAGTCATGTTCAATGAAGTAAGCACTGGCGCTCACAACGATTTCCAACGTGCTACGGGTATTGCTCGTAAAATGGTTATGGAATATGGGATGAGCGATAAATTAGGACCTGTTCAGTTTGGTAACACTCAAGGTGAAGTGTTCCTTGGTAGAGACATGAACAGCGAACAAAACTTCAGTGAAGCTATTGCTTACGAAATTGATATGGAAGTTCAGCGAATTTTGAAAGAATCTTACGAACGCTGTAAGCAAATTCTTCTGAAAAACAAAGCAAGCCTTGAGCTTGTGGCAGAGACATTGCTTGAACACGAAACGTTGGATGCTGAACAAATTAAATCTCTCATTGATGAAGGGAAACTGCCTGACGATCACCATTTCACAAAGAAATTAAATGGTGAGGATGATGGGAACTCTGAGGATGAAGATGTGAAAGTGAACATCCAAAGCAAGCAAGAAGAACGAGATGCGATGGAAGATTTCTTGAGTTCTGGTTCAGAAGATGAAAAAGAAGATGAGAAAGAAAAAGATCGAAAAAAAGATGAGTAAATAAATTGAGGGTGTCCCGCATGAGTCTGTACACTACTTCTGCAATCAATATTAGAATCGTTTTAGTTAAAATGATTCATTAATATATGGTTGTGGTAGTGTTTGACTATTTGCTGGGACACTTTTTTTACTCTAAACTTTAAAGTCCTTAGATCATTTTAGGTAAAAGGGAGAAAAGGTGGCGAATAAAGTGAATCTTGTGATGGACGTTGGGAATACAAAATTAGCGATTGGGGTATATGGTCAAGGGGAATTGCAATACGATTGGACGGTTCAAACAGATCCACATAAAACGGTCGATGAGTACGGCGTGTTACTTCATCATTTATTTCAATTTGAAGGATTAAGCCTGGAAAAAGTTTCAGGTGGAATCATATCTTCTGTCTTTCCTACAATTGATCAATGTATGAAAAATGTCTGTGAAAAGTACTTTCAATTCACCCCTCTGTTTATTGGACCTGGGACTAAAACAGGACTAAATATTAAGTATGACAACCCTCGGGAGGTAGGTTCGGACAGAATTGTGAATGCTGTAGCCGGAATTAACGACTATGATAGCCCTTTAATTATTGTAGATTTAGGAACGGCCACTACATTTTGTTATATTAACGAACATAAAGAATACGTTGGTGGAGCCATTGCACCAGGGATGGATATATCCATGGAGGCACTTTATCAGCATGCATCAAAGCTACCGAAAATAGAAACAGTGAAAGCGAAAAGTGTTATAGGTAAAAATACGATTCATGCGATGCAATCAGGCTACCTATATGGATTTCTCAGCCAGATTGAAGGCATGATCTGGCGGATAAAAAAAGAAATGAATTCTAACCCGACGGTGGTAGCCACAGGAGAAATGGCGAATATTATTTATCAAGAAACAAACATGATTGACCATGTAGATGAGTGGCTTACGTTAAAAGGGTTACAGCTCATTTACGAAAGGAATCAGAGAGGTTAACAAAAACGAGACTGCTCTCAACATCCAGAAGGGTGATATTATATTAAAGCGTCGTTAATCTTTCCTTTAAGAAGATGTTTATAACAAGTTAATCAATGTCTGTTTTCAGAATAGCTATCTATTTAAAAAAGGAGTAAGGATATTATGAAGGATTATTTAATTAAAGCACTCGCTTATGAAGGTACAGTAAGGATATATGCAATCCAATCGACAGAAATGGTGCGAGAGGCAGCCGAGAGACAAGGTACATGGAGAACGGTTACAGCTGCCCTTGGTCGTGCTTTATCTGCAGGAACCATGATGGGAGCTATGCTTAAAGGGGATGAAAAATTAACAATAAAAATAGAAGGAAACGGTCCGGCATGTCCAATTATCGTTGATGCCAATGCAGATGGAACAGCGCGGGGGTATGTTTCGCGAGCGAACCTCGACCCTGAGCGGAAAGAAAACGGAAAGCTAAACGTCTCCTCAGTAGTTGGTAATGAAGGGTCCTTGTCTGTTGTCAAGGACTTGGGCATGAAGGATTATTTTACTGGAAGCGTTCCTATTGTTTCAGGAGAATTGGGAGAAGACTTTACTTATTATTTTGCCTCTTCGGAACAAACACCGTCATCCGTGGGACTGGGTGTGGTCATCGGTAAAGGAGATGAAGTAGAAGGTGCAGGAGGGTTTATCCTGCAAATGATGCCAGGAGTGAAAGATGAAACGATCGATGACATTGAGCAACGTTTAAATGCTCTCCCTCCTATTTCTAAACTGATTAAAGATGGATTTAGCCCTGAACAGATTGTTGAGCAACTTACTGGTAAAGAGAATTATCAGGTGTTAGAAACAATAGAAACGTCCTTCCAATGTCATTGTTCTAAAGAACGTATGGCTAATGCGATCTTTGGACTTCAGGAAGAAGATCTCCGTGCGATGATTGATGAAGATGAGGGAGCAGAAACGACGTGTCATTTTTGTAATGAAACGTACTTGTTCTCGAAAGCAGAACTAGAGAGTTTATTATCAGACAAATTACAAGCATAAAGATTTTTTCTTGACGATGGATCCAGTAATTGGTATGATTAATTTATATTAATCCAATGAAATTACTTGGTTTTAAGGAGGAGATTGAACATGGCAAAAGTTGTGAATTCCATTACTGAATTAATTGGTGAGACTCCCTTAGTGAAACTGCAAAGACTGGTGACGGATGAACATGCTGATGTATATTTAAAGTTGGAATTTATGAACCCAGGTAGCAGTGTGAAAGATCGGATTGCGTTATCAATGATTGAAGATGCGGAACAAAAAGGAACGTTGAAGCCAGGTGACACAATCGTTGAACCTACTAGTGGGAATACAGGAATTGGCTTAGCCATGGTTGCTGCTGCAAAAGGGTATAGATCTCTACTTGTTATGCCTGAAACAATGAGTTTAGAAAGACGGAACTTGTTGCGAGCGTATGGAGCTGAACTTGTTTTAACTCCAGGACCTGATGGAATGGGCGGTGCCATTCAAAAAGCCCGTGAACTGCAAAGAGAAAAAGGGTATTTTATGCCCCAACAATTTGAGAATCAGGCGAACCCTAAAGTACACCGTGAAACGACAGGGAAAGAATTGCTAGAACAAGTTGGCGATCAGTTAGATGCTTTTGTTTCAGGGATCGGTACAGGTGGAACGATTACCGGTGCTGGTGAAGTGTTGAAACAAAAGTTTCCTGACATGAAGCTAATAGCGCTAGAGCCTTCTGATTCACCGATTTTATCAGGAGGGAAAAAAGGCCCGCACAAAATTCAAGGGATTGGTGCAGGATTTGTTCCAGAAATATTAAATACAGACCTATATGATGAAGTGATGACTGTCTCTACAGAACAGTCATTTGAATACGCTCGCCGTGCTGCCCGTGAAGAAGGGATATTAGGTGGTATTTCTTCCGGTGCAGCCATTTATGCAGCATTGGATGTGGCAAAGCGGCTTGGTAAAGGAAAAAAAGTGGTTGCGGTTATTCCAAGTAACGGAGAACGTTATTTAAGTACTCCACTGTATCAATTTGATGAAGAAGAATAATAGAAAAAAGAGCCGATTGGCTCTTTTTTTCTATTTCATACATACTTAGGGTGAGGATATGTAATGTCACGCAATTTTGTTAACGTTGCGCCTATGAACGATGCACCGTATAATAAGTGGAAGAAATGAATCGTTTTAGGCAGCGTGAGGTGGGCATAATAATGATAATAACTAAACGAAGACCGATTGGGAAACAAGTGAATCTTCAAGATATCACCACCGATTGGTTTAAGACATATTCACATTTATCAAAAGAAATAGAACATCATGTTTTGTTGGAGAGTGGCCGTGGAGGTCGCTACTCTATCATTGGTTTATCGCCTTGGGCTGTCATTAAAGGGAAAAATCAGCGGTTGATTGTGAGAACAAGTGAAAGTACAGATTATTTCGAAGGACCTTTGTTATCTTCACTAAGAACTTGGTTATCGTCTTATAAAGTGGATTCAAATAAAGATCTTCCCGAATTTCAAGGAGGTTTAATAGGTCAACTGAGCTATGATCTTATTCGAGAGATTGAAAGGCTTCCAAATGAGGCTGACGATGATTTAAATACAGATGATGTGTATTTATTGGCTTTTGATGAGGTGTATGTCATTGACCATAGAGAAGAGAAGATTTGGTTTATCGCCCTAGTCCCTCCTGATCAAGCGAGTGATGGAGAGGACGTCTTAAAAAATATGATGGATCGATGGCGTGAAGGAGAACAATCTCGACTTAATGATACAAACAAAAAGAATCGCACGGCTGATGTATCAATAAAAAAACCTTCTCATTTTTCCCGTTCTTTCCAGGAAGATGTGTTTAAAGAGGCCGTGGAGAAAACGAAACAATATATCCGTGATGGAGATGTCTTCCAAGTTAACCTCTCAGTGCGGGAATCGCGTGAAGCTATGACGGAGCCAATCCATATTTATGACTGTTTAAGAAAGATCAATCCGTCTCCTTATATGGGTTATTTCCATACACCTGAATTACAGTATGTGAGCGCGTCTCCTGAATTGCTTGTAAAAGTACAAGGAGAAGAAGTGAGTACGCGACCTATAGCGGGTACCCGTTCAAGAGGGAAAAATGAACAAGAAGATCAAGCTCTTGCTGATACATTGTTAAATAATGAAAAAGAACGCGCCGAGCACATTATGCTTGTAGATTTAGAGCGTAATGATTTAGGGCGAGTTTGTCAGTATGGATCGGTGGAAGTAGATGAACTGATGGTCATTGAGAAATATTCCCATGTGATGCATATCGTTTCAAATGTGAAGGGAATAAAAGCTGCTGATTATGATGCTCTTGATGTGATAGCGGCCACATTTCCAGGGGGTACGATTACTGGTGCTCCGAAAATTCGAACGATGGAAATCATTGAAGAATTAGAACCAGTGAGAAGAGGCGCATACACAGGATCTTTAGGCTGGATTGGTTTCCAAGGAGATATGGAACTAAATATTACGATAAGGACCATGATTGTAAAAGACGGAATGTGTCATGTGCAGGCAGGGGCTGGAATTGTTATTGACTCAGACCCGAAAGCAGAATATAAAGAATCATTAAAGAAGGCGAAAGCTTTGTGGAAAGCAAAAGAGATGAGCGAAGAAGAGCTGAGGAGGAATGAAGAATGATTTTAATGATTGATAACTACGATTCTTTTACGTACAATTTAGTGCAATATTTAGGAGAGATGGGACAAGATTTAGTGATCCGCAGAAATGATCAAATAACCATTGAAGAGATTGATAAGATGTCACCTGACTATTTAATGATCTCACCAGGACCTTGTAGCCCGAATGAAGCCGGGATTAGTATGGATGCGATCAAATTTTTTGCAGGTAAAATACCGATTTTCGGTGTTTGTTTAGGACATCAGTCCATCGCGCAAGTATTTGGTGGTGACGTGGTTCGTGCTGAGCGCTTAATGCACGGAAAAACGTCTGAAGTATTACACGATAGCCGATCTATCTTTCAAGATATCATCAATCCATTTGTAGCTACCCGCTATCATTCATTGATTGTCAAACGAGAAACGTTGCCAGACTGTTTTGAGATCTCAGCTGAAACGGAACAAGGTGAGATCATGGGACTGCGTCATAAAGCGTTACCTGTGGAAGGAGTCCAGTTTCATCCTGAATCGATCATGACAGACGTGGGGAAACGTCTATTAAGGAATTTCCTGGATCAATACAAGGAGTATGACAAGACATGTACCTCTATATAAATGGCTTATTTTTAAAAGAAGAAGAAGTGAAGCTTTCTCCTTTTGATCATGGGTTTATGTATGGATTAGGACTGTTTGAAACTTTTCGCACGTATCATGGTCATCCATTTTTATTGGATGACCATTTTCAGCGATTATCAGAAAGTGCGTTTAGCTTAAATATCATACCTGAACTTTATAAAAGAGAAGAGACGAAAAAAGTGATTGAAGAACTTCTTCGTTTAAATGGATTGGAAGATGGATACTTCCGATGGAATGTTTCTGCGGGTGAGAGGGGCGTAGGATTAACATCTTCTCCATATGAACAACCCAATACCATTGTCTATGTGAAACCTTTACCTACTAAAAATCCAGTAGCGAAAAGTGGACAAACATTAATGACTCGACGAAACTCCCCAGAAGGAAATGAACGTCTCAAATCACATCATTATTTAAATAATATGTTAGGTAAACGAGAACTAGGGGAGGATTCGAATAAAGAAGGAATCTTTTTGACGGAGGACCATGTTCTTTCAGAAGGTGTCGTCTCCAATCTATTTTGGATAAAAGACGGTCAATTGTTTACACCAGATCTGACTTGTAGTTGCCTCAATGGAATTACTCGTCAATTTCTTCTCGCTCTTACTAAAGCAGAAGGGATTCCGGTGCACGAAGGTCGTTTTTTCTTGGAAGAGGCGTTGTTAGCAGACGAAGTTTTCGTAACTAATTCTATTCAAGGGGTTGTCCCTCTCGAAATGTGGGACGAACACCTTTTCCCAGGAAATAAAGGTACATTTTTTCAATGGGTGAACAAACGCTATGAACAAGCCTGTTATCACTTATGGAGCAGGAAAGACCTTTAACATCTCAACTCAACTTAGAAAAGGTGATCAATGATGAAGAATATGCTGATGGCATGGGATCAATATCGTCTGGATTTTTCAGAAAAAACATTCATAATGGGAATCTTAAATGTGACGCCGGATTCCTTTTCCGATGGTGGGATTTATAAAGGGGCGGTCAAGGCTGCGGAACGGGCGCAAAATATGGTATTACAAGGGGCCCACATAATCGATATCGGCGGGGAGTCTACTCGTCCCGGTGCCACTACCGTGAATGAAGAAGAAGAACTGAGGCGAGTCATTCAGCCCCTTCAAGCAATAAGGGGAGCTGTGAACGTCCCTATTTCTATTGATACGTACAAAGCGAATGTAGCCGAAAAAGCGATTCAGGCAGGGGCCAACATTATAAACGATGTGTGGGGTTGCAAAGCTGATTCACACATGGCATCAGTAGCTGCTCATTACGATGTGCCGATTATTCTTATGCAGAATCGGGAAAAGGCAGAGTATGATAACCTAATAGAGGACATGAAGAAGGATTTACAAGAAAGCATTGATCTTTGTCATAAAGCGGGCGTGAAAGATGAGCGAATTATCCTCGACCCAGGAATAGGCTTTGCTAAGTCTTATGAGGATAATGTGCAAGTGATGCGTCACCTCGAAGAATTCACTAGTCTCGGGTACCCGTTATTGTTAGGTACCTCTAGAAAATCTTTAATTGCTAAAACATTAGAGCTCCCTGTCGATGAACGAATGGAAGGGACAGGTGCCACGGTTTGTCTCGGCATTGATAAAGGATGTGACATCGTGCGAGTTCATGACGTGTTGGAGATGAGCCGAATGGCTAAGATGATGGATGTAATGATCGGCAAGAGGGAGTTACCCCTTACTCAGCCTATGTAGAAGAGGAGATGGAACAGATGGATAAAGTCTTTGTGCAAGGGATGAAATTTTACGGGTACCACGGTGCATTTCCGGAAGAGAACAGGCTTGGTCAGCGATTTTATGCAGATGTGACACTGGAATTAGATACAAGACCAGCAGGAAAAAGCGACGACTTGGAACAAACAGTGAATTATGCGAAAGTATATGAAGCAGCAAAAGAAGTCCTTGAAGGAGAACCTGTAAAATTAGTGGAAACTCTCACTGACCGGTTGGCCCATTTATTATTAGATCGGTTTAGCGTCATTGAAGCATGTGTTGTGAAAGTGACCAAGCCAGATCCTCCTATTCCAGGTCATTATGATCACGTAGCTGTAGAGATCAGAAGAGAGAGGGACTGACTTAACATGAGTAACCGCCATATTAGTTATATTGCTTTAGGCTCCAATCAAGGAGCAAGGGATCAGTATTTGGCCGATGCCATTACGAAGTTAGATGAAGAACCTGCCATTTCTATTCTTTCTTTGTCTTCCATTTATGAAACAGCCCCAGTAGGTGTAACAGATCAGCCATCTTTTTTAAATATGGTCGTAAAAGTAAACACAACACTCACCCCTATCGAACTGTTGGAAACGACTCAGAGGATTGAACAGGAAGGTGGACGCGAACGTAACGAGAAATGGGGTCCGAGGACAATTGATATTGACATTCTATTGTTTAACGACGAAAATATTTTATTGGAATCATTACGGATCCCGCATCCTCGCATGCTCGAACGAGGTTTCGTACTAATACCTTTAAAAGAAATAGATCCTCACCTGCGGTTGAATGATGGCCGAAGTATTGATGAATATATAGATCAATTAACCGATAAAGAAGGTGTTCGTAAATGGAAGAACTCATTTGGGGAAGAAGGATCCGCGCGTTTCGAAAACTAAAAGGCTATACGCAAGAAGATTTAGCTAGAAGTGTCGGTGTCTCTGTATCTGTCTTAGGAGAAATCGAGCGAGGAACTCGGAAGCCAGGAGAAGATTTGTTAAAGCGAGTGACTTCTGCTTTAGACGTCTCTTTAGACGAATTAACATCTATCAAATAATAAAATAGGTGAGAGAAGTTGTTGATAACAGGAAACGGCACGATGAAAAACCCTGTCGGATTGGCGCTGATAGAAAAGCGGCACAACCTTAATAAGTTGACAAGTAAGGAGAACTTTCCTATAATACCTCTGTGATAAACCGAAACTGCCAGTAGCATACTGGCAGTTTTCTTCTTAAATATAGATCCGTTTTAAAAAGACTTACTTTTTAATAGATAGTAACCTTTGTTGTGCAATGGGAAAGCAAATTTATAATAGGAGATGGTAGAGTTGACTCAAGAATTTGAAGGCACCGATCAACTGCAAGTGCGTCGCGAGAAATTAAATAACATGCGCGATTTAGGAATTGATCCTTTTGGGTCCCGTTTTGAACGATCACATGACGCTAAGAAAATCAAAGCTGATTACGATCGCGTAGAGAAAGATGAACTTGCCGAAAAAGAGATTTCAGTTACAATTGCAGGCCGTATGATGACGAAGCGTGGCAAAGGGAAAGCGGGCTTTGCTCATATTCAGGATTTATCCGGGCAAATTCAAATCTACGTTCGTAAGGATCAAGTGGGTGAAGAAACGTATGATTTATTCACTCGTGCCGACATTGGAGATATTGTCGGTTTAACTGGTGTTGTTTTTAAAACAAAAGTAGGTGAACTTTCTGTTAAAGCCCAAGACCTTCAATTTTTGACAAAGTCTCTTCGTCCTCTCCCAGATAAGTATCATGGCTTAAAGGACGTGGAACAACGATACCGTCAGCGTTATTTGGACTTAATTGTAAACCCAGAAGTGCGCGATACTTTTGTATTGCGAAGTAAAATCCTTCAGTCTATGCGTCGTTATTTAGATGATCACGGATACTTAGAAGTAGAAACACCTATGATGCACTCTATTCCTGGTGGAGCTTCGGCTCGCCCGTTCGTGACTCATCATAACGCTTTAGATATGACACTTTATATGCGAATTGCTATCGAACTTCACTTGAAACGCTTAATCGTGGGCGGTTTAGAGAAGGTGTATGAGATTGGCCGCGTATTCCGTAATGAAGGCGTCTCAACAAGACATAATCCAGAATTTACAATGATAGAATTATATGAAGCCTATGCCGATTACAAAGATGTCATGGCCCTTACAGAAAATTTAGTGGCTCACATCGCCAAAGAAGTTTTAGGGACTACAAGTGTTCAATACGGTGAAGAAGTCGTTGATTTAGAACCTCAATGGAAGAGGGTTCATATGGTCG
This sequence comes from Salipaludibacillus keqinensis, assembly GCF_003226325.1. Classification (GTDB taxonomy): domain Bacteria; phylum Bacillota; class Bacilli; order Bacillales; family Salisediminibacteriaceae; genus Salipaludibacillus; species Salipaludibacillus keqinensis. The sequence goes on from NZ_PDOD01000007.1 coordinate 54,123, forward strand.
ACGCAATCAAAGAGCACACAGGTGTAGACTTCTGGACCGAAATGTCTGATGCTGATGCCCGAGCATTAGCAGAAAAACACGGAGTTCATGTGAAACAAACGATGAAATTTGGTCACGTTGTTAACGAGTTTTTTGAAACATTTGTTGAAGAGAAGTTAATACAACCTACTTTCATCTATGGACATCCGTTAGATATATCTCCATTGGCGAAAAAGAATGATGAAGACCCTCGCTTTACAGATCGATTCGAGCTTTTCATCGTAGGTCGAGAACATGCCAATGCCTTTACTGAGTTGAATGATCCAATAGATCAGCGCCAACGCTTTGAAGCGCAACTCATTGAACGTGAGCAAGGTGATGATGAAGCGCACATGATGGATGAAGATTTCGTTGAATCTCTTGAATATGGAATGCCTCCAACAGGCGGACTAGGTATAGGGATTGATCGTCTAGTTATGTTATTGACAAACTCACCATCCATTCGGGATGTTTTGTTATTCCCTCAAATGCGCCATCGTAGTGAAGGTCAAGAAGACAACTAAATTTTATTTCACAAATCCTGCACATATTTTTTGTGCAGGATTTTCGTTATGTAAATATGCTTTTGAGCTTGAAAAAGCCGCTATTCTCCAAGTGGTCTCTTAAGGAGGAAGAGGTTTCACCCATAGGACGCGAACGGTCGGATTCCTAAATATACACACCACTTATAACAGAGCCTTTGGTTAATGAATGGAATTGGACTGATATCGCCTGGCAAAATCTTACGAGTATGCTTGGCTTTGCCTTCACGGATGTACTTGAAGGTAAAGCACCCTTAATAGATATAAAGATATGCTCTAAGATAGTGAAAGATTGGATAAACTGTTGCGACTAAGACACCCCACCTCACGTTAAATACTTGTCAAAATTTTATAGAAATAGAAGCTTATTATTTGGCATGGCCTCAGTTGAAGGCAGGTGAACCGAAAAATAAATCAGTTGATAGTAGAAAAATACAAGCTAATTGAAGAAGGTATTTCATTATCTTAAGTGGAGAGGTTTTTTTACTTTGTAGACTCGAATAAAATGGGGGAGTGAACTAAATAAAGGAGATATTACTTCTTTTATATAGCTAACATTTCATGAAGACGTGTACGTCTTCATGAAATAAACTTAATTAACCTCTTTTGATGTTTACCGGGATGTTGGAAAAGCAGCATGGATTTTAACTATATGGTCAAAGAAGTTTCAACACTAACAATATAGAAAAGTTATATATTAAGGTTAGAATCCGAATATTCATAGAAAAAATGTCTTCCGTTTTTCTTGATAATTAAGGGTTTGGGCGGACAAAGAAAAAAATGTGATATTTTTTTATTGAAAGTATTGCATTGTATTCGTAGATCGTGGTATATTATTATCCGTCGCTCCGAAACGATTAATAACGACAGCGAAAAACAAGAAAAAAGTTTTTCAATAAAGTTATTGACGAAAGACGAGAAAGGTGATATATTTATTGAGTCGCCAAAAACGACAAAAACAAACGCGGTGCTGTTACAAGCGGTGTTATCAAAAAAAGTATTTTTGGTTTCAGGACTTGGACGATAGCATCAGTTGACCTTTGAAAACTAAACAAAAAGCCAAGCGAAGTGGGATATTTTAAAATATCCCGTCAATGAAACAAATTTTTAACTTTTTGATGTCAGAGACATCAAACTTGATGATTAGTCATCGTACTTTATCGGAGAGTTTGATCCTGGCTCAGGACGAACGCTGGCGGCGTGCCTAAT
>NZ_PDOD01000008.1 GCF_003226325.1 Salipaludibacillus keqinensis
GTTCCCATGCCGAACACGGAAGTTAAGCTCTCCAGCGCCGATGATAGTTGGGGGATCTCCCCCTGTGAAAGTAGGACGTCGCTGGGCAATCAAAAGAGGTATTCTCATTCGAGAGTATCTCTTTTTTTGTGTTTTAGGCCATGGTGAAAAGAATTATCACATGTAAAGGAAAAGAAAGAGAGGGGTCAGCAATAAATCGTTAATGTAGAAACAGACTAACCAAAAGCCTTTAATAAAAGAGACCGTATTTTGTAATTAATTATCTAAGATCTTAGCTTTAAATATAGAGTTCTCCTGTACCGGTGTATGATTGTTTTCATTAAAGGGCTGAATGAGGAAGGGGGTGTAAAATATAACCATAATCTCTTCGACACATTTGTGACCAAGGTATATAATATAAATGAAAGGTTCAAATGAAAAAGGGGAGTGTTATGTAATATGGGGAAGAAAGAATTAGAAACACGCTTAATTCATAGTTATTTTGATCGAAAGCAGCATTACGGAAGTTTGGCTCATCCGCTATATCAAACGTCTACATTTGTATTTGATGATGCACAACAAGGAGAAGCTCGTTTTTCTGGTAATGAAAGCGGTTACATTTATTCTAGATTAGGAAATCCAACTGTGTCCGAACTAGAGAAGAAAATGGCGGACTTAGAGGAAGGAGAAGAAGCAATCGCTTTTGCATCCGGAATGGCTGCTGTTTCAGGCGTTCTTATTCATTTATTAAAAGCGGGAGATCATATCCTTATTTCTGAGGGGGTCTATGGCTGCACGTTTGGTTTTCTTGAAATGGTTAAAGAAAAATTTAATATCGACTTTGATTTAATGGAAATGAATAGTGAAAATATGATAAGAACGATGATTCGTCCGGAAACGAAAGTATTATACGTTGAGACTCCAATAAATCCGACGATGAAATTGGTAGATTTAGAGATGGTAATTAAAATTGCTAAAGAAGAGGGGATTAGGGTAGTCGTAGATAACACGTTCTGTTCCCCATACTTACAACAACCATTGACCCTTGGAGCGGACTACGTGATCCACAGTGCAACGAAATACATTAGTGGTCACGGTGATGTTATCGCTGGCATTGCTGTAGGACCTGCTGAGGAAATGGAGACAATCCGAATGACAACACAAAAAGATATAGGTGGGGTATTGGGTCCATTTGATGCATGGCTACTCTTAAGGGGATTGAAGACACTAGCTTTAAGGATGGATCGTCATTGTTACAATGCCCGTTATGTTTTTGATCTATTAAAAGATAACCCTAATGTAAAAAACATTTTTTATCCAGGTGACCCAAATTTCTCTCAACACGAGTTAGCAAAAAGACAAATGAAGGACTTTGGTGGATTAATTAGTTTCGAATTGCAAGGTGGTAAAGAAGCAGCTCAAAGATTTATGAACGAGTTGAAAGTCATTCAAGTGGCAGTTAGTTTAGGAGACGCAGAATCATTAATTCAGCACCCAGCGACCATGACACATTCAGTCGTTCCAGAAGTCGAACGGAAGAAAATGGGGATCACAAACTCTCTTGTAAGATTATCTGTTGGTTTAGAGAGTCCAAAGGATGTTTGGAATGATATGAAACAGGCATTCGACAAGACTTACGCAAAAGTATAGAAAGAATAAAAAGCAGGATAGACATAAAACCTTGGGGATTAATTGACCCAAGGTTTTATTTCATTAGCTAGCTTCAATCGTGTTGCACCTATGCCTATAGTGTATTTGCCTGTAATGTGGAGCTGGTTCATTACAATTATATAGCGACATTCTTTAAGAGACAGTCTTATAAAAATAGCCTATTTAACAGCCAAGGACATTTTGTCTGAGAGACGTCTAAATACTCTGTGATAATGGGCAGATCGTCTGCTGAGAAAGAATGAATCAACTCTCCCCACCACTCTGCTTCATAACGGCAAATCATGCTAAGTGAATAAAGAAGGGCGTAATGAACAAGAAGTTCAGGCAAATTGATTATATAACTACGGTTCTTTGGTGCAAAAAGTTCAAAGTCGACGGATGTGCGGAATGAGAGGGAATCATTCACTGGTCGGGGAAGAAAAGTCAACTGAACCTCATTACATGTTTCCTCCCATGTCAATTCACCTTTTGCATCATGAGATAAATGTCTCACCCAGCTTGATAAAGGACCGTCCCACTGGCTTAAGTCCTTTTTAGTTACTGAAAATTTTCCATTATCCATTCGTTTTAAATGGATGAGGCCTTCATCTTTTAACAGGACTCTCATTATAGTCTGCATTTCAGGTAGACCAAATAAAAGTTGACGCATTGTTCTTTTATCACCGGCTAGTTGTTTCACATGAAACAATTTTTCTGACAAATAGGGAAAGAGTCCGTTCTTTTGTAGACGAATTTCATCTGAAAGAAATTGATAGCCTTGTTTTTTCCTCTTGCGGGTAGATAATCCATGAGCTAGAACATGGGTAGTTGCTGGATAATCCGGGTCTACGGTTAAAAGAGCGGCTTTTAGCCAGTGACTAAGTCCGTAAAATAGTAGAACTGGTTTAATTGGTACAGGTGATTTCATTCCTTGTTGAAAATAATGATGTCCGATTTGGATATAATATACAAACGTATAACTATTATGATAGGCTTTTTCTGAAGAGTTGTTTATAGATTGTAGTTCATACTTTTTCATTAAATAGGATCGAGTATAGGAAGCGGATTGAAATATGGACGTAAATGATGGTACTTGGTTCATAGAGAACTCCCTTTCTTTATGAATGAACTTAGACGGTAAATAAACTGAATAGTTAAACTATGCTCCTTACCTTGACAGTAGTTTATCCTATTGTTAATCTACTAATAATATTTTCATGAAAATGCGAAAGGGGAATGGATACATGTGGGAAAATAAGTTCCAAAAAGAAGGCTTAACGTTTGATGATGTTTTGTTGACGCCGGCGAAGTCTGATGTATTGCCAAGGGATGTTTCTGTAAAAACGAAACTGTCTGACACGTTAGAATTAAACATTCCGATTATCAGTGCTGGAATGGACACGGTGACAGAGGCAAGTATGGCGATTGCAATGGCTCGTGCAGGTGGCTTGGGGATCGTTCATAAGAACATGTCCATTGAAGAACAAGCAGAACATATTGACCGTGTGAAACGTTCTGAGAGTGGTGTTATTACAAACCCCTTCCATTTAACCGAAGACCACCAAGTGTATGACGCGGAACATTTAATGGGTAAATACCGCATTTCAGGTGTGCCGATTGCTGATGAGAACGAAAAACTTGTTGGGATTATTACAAATCGAGACCTTCGTTTTATTGAAGATTATTCCATACCGATTAAAGACGTGATGACAAGCGAAGGATTAGTTACTGCTCCCGTTGGTACAAAGCTTAGTGAAGCACAAAAGATTTTACAAAAGCATCGTATTGAAAAACTTCCATTAGTAGATGATGAAGGAAAGCTAAAAGGACTTATTACAATTAAAGATATTGAGAAAGCCATTGAGTTTCCTCATTCGGCGAAAGACACTCAAGGTCGTCTTCTTGTAGGAGCAGCTGTAGGCGTTGGTGGAGATGCCGATGCACGAATCAAAGCATTAGTGGACTCAGAAGTTGATGTACTTGTTATCGATACTGCACACGGCCATTCGCGCGGCGTCATTGAGAAAGTTCGTGAAGTTCGCCAACAGTATCCTGACTTAAATATCGTTGCCGGGAATGTAGCCACAGCAGCAGCAACAAGAGATTTAATCGAGGCAGGGGCCAATATTATTAAAGTGGGCATAGGGCCTGGTTCGATCTGCACGACCCGAGTCGTTGCAGGAATTGGCGTGCCACAAATTACCGCAGTATACGATTGTGCAACAGAAGCTCGGAAACATGGCGTAGCTATAATTGCTGACGGGGGAATAAAATACTCCGGAGAAATTACAAAAGCTCTTGCAGCAGGTGGACATGCAGTGATGCTTGGAAGTATCCTTGCTGGTGTAACAGAAAGTCCAGGAGAAAGAGAAATTTTCCAAGGTCGTCAATTTAAAGTTTACCGAGGGATGGGCTCTTTAAGTGCCATGGAAAAGGGAAGTAAGGATCGATATTTCCAAGAAAACGAACAAAAGTTAGTACCTGAGGGCATCGAGGGACGAATTCCTTATAAAGGTCCGTTAACCGATACAGTTCACCAGCTTGTAGGTGGATTAAGAGCAGGAATGGGCTATTGTGGAACAAAGTCTATTCAAGATTTACAGGATGACGGAGAGTTTATCAGAATTACCAATGCTGGCCTTATAGAAAGCCACCCACATGATGTACAGATTACGAAAGAATCACCAAATTATTCGTAATACCTTTGGTCTAGTAAAATAAAGAAGATGCTACTATAGATAGGGGACTCCCCTATCTATTTTTTTCGATTGTATTATGGTAAAATGACGTTTGGTCATTAATGTGATCACACATTCATCAGGTAGAAAAGAAATCACAGAAATGGTGTTTATATAGATAAAGAGAGAAGAGAAGTGGAGAGGTGGATGTTATGAAAAACGTAAGACTTTGGATGTTGATTTTAATGTTCTCGTTTGCAAGTGTATTTACATATACAGGGACAGTGGATGCATCTTACGAACCAGGAGTAGAAACAGTCATCTTAGTTGATGCTGAAAGTGGAAAGATTTTGTTTGAACAGAATGCAGAAGTAGCACTCCCACCAGCCAGTATGACGAAAATGATGAGCGAATACTTAATTTTAGAAGCGGTTAATAATGGAGATATTGCATGGGACGATGTAGTACCTGTCAGTGATTTTCTAGCAGAATTATCACATAACCGTGCCCTTTCGAATGTGCCGATGCGTGTAGATGATGAGTACACGGTACAGGAGTTGTATGAATCTGTAGCTATTTATTCTGCAAATGCTGCCACGATGGCCTTAACAGAACTGATTGCTGGTTCTGAAGGGGACTTTGTTGAACTAATGAACGAACGAGGGCATGATTTAGGAATGGGATCAACTCTTCGTCAAGCAGGACAAGAATACGGGTTAGACGATTTAGAAGAGATTTCCGAAGAAGGATTGGGTGACTTTCAATTTGTTAATTCCACTGGATTACCAAACCATTTATTAAATGGCACTCATCCGGAAGGAACGGGAGAAACGGAAGATAACTATATGTCAGCCAAAGCGTCGGCAACTTTAGCCTATCACTTAGTTAATGACTATCCTGAAGTATTGGACACAGCCAGTATTCCCGAAAAAATCTTCAGAGAAGGAACCGATGATGCGGTGAACATGCAAAATTGGAACTGGATGATTGAAGGTACAATGCTGCCAGATTTAGATAATGAAGATGTTGATGGGTTAAAAACTGGACATACGAATGCAGCAGGCTTCACATTTACAGGAACAGCAGAGCGAGACGGCCAAAGGTTCGTTAGTGTCGTCATGGGCGCAGAGTCAGAAGTGGACCGCTTTAATGAGACGGAAGCATTAATGGAGTGGGGATTCGACAATTTTTCTGAACAAGAACTATTCCCTGAAGAGATGACCTTGGATGGTTATGAAACTCTTCCTGTAAAAAAAGGTCAGGAAGAAGAAGTGAGTATTGCTTCAACTGATTCTGTTTCCATGCTAATTCATGAAGATGATGAAGAAGCATATTCTTACACAGTTGAATTAGATGAAGACCAGCTTAGTGAAAATGGCGAACTAGAAGCTCCTGTTGAAGCTGGCCAAGTGGTAGGTCAAATGGTGATTGACTATCAAGGTGAGCATGAAGAAACCTTTTTACCTGGAGAAGGTGGGGAAACGATGTCTGTCGATATTGTCACCACAGGAGATGTAGAACGTGCAGGATGGTTTTCATTGATGATGCAAGGGGTCGGTGACTTTTTCTCCGGTCTTTGGACGAGCGTAGCGGATACAGTTCGCGGCTGGTTTTAAGCTGAGAATTCAACATTTTTCACTTTTTTCTGATTTTATGAGTAAATTCCTATCAAACGAATCGGTTTTTTCGTTATAATAGATGTTATGAATGCTTTGGTATGAAAACCATCTTTATCTACCAAAATAAAGCGTAATTAAATAAAGGGGGATCATCATGGAAAAACACGTAGGAACGGATCGCGTAAAACGAGGAATGGCAGAAATGCAAAAAGGCGGCGTCATCATGGATGTGGTGAACGCAGAACAAGCAAAGATTGCAGAGGAAGCAGGAGCAGTTGCAGTTATGGCATTGGAGCGTGTGCCTTCTGATATTCGTGCAGCAGGCGGAGTAGCTCGCATGGCAGATCCTTCGATAGTTGAAGAAGTTCAAGAAGCAGTGTCTATCCCAGTTATGGCGAAAGCACGTATTGGTCATATCGTTGAGGCTCGCATCCTAGAAGCCCTTGGCGTAGACTATATCGACGAGAGTGAAGTACTGACACCAGCTGACGAGGTTTATCACTTAAACAAGCGCGATTATACTGTACCATTCGTATGTGGGGCTCGTGATCTTGGAGAAGCGACTCGCCGTATTGGTGAAGGTGCATCCATGCTTCGTACAAAAGGTGAACCAGGTACAGGAAACATCGTAGAAGCCGTTCGTCACCAACGACTCATGCAAGCTCAAGTAAATAAAGTGATTGGCATGTCTGAGGACGAACTAATGACAGAAGCGAAAAACTTAGGAGCACCTTACGAAATTTTGCTTGATATTAAGCGAAACGGTCGTTTGCCAGTAGTAAACTTTGCTGCAGGTGGGATTGCTACACCAGCCGATGCTGCGTTAATGATGCAGTTAGGTTCAGACGGTGTGTTCGTAGGTTCGGGTATTTTCAAATCTGAAAATCCTGCTAAATTCGCGAAAGCGATCGTAGAAGCAACGACTCACTATCAAGACTACGCCCTCATTGCAAAGCTGTCGAAAAACTTAGGTCCAGCAATGAAGGGGATTGAAATTTCTTCTATTGAGCAAAAGGACCGCATGCAGGAGCGCGGCTGGTAAATCGAAGAAGAAGTTTTTTTGAAAGAGGTGACCATCATGATTAACATAGGTATTCTGGCGCTGCAAGGCGCAGTGAGAGAGCATGCTAAGGCGCTTCAAGCGCCTGATGTCAATGTGATCGTCGTGAAGAAAGTGGAGCAATTAGATGAAATTGACGGTCTCGTTTTTCCTGGCGGGGAAAGCACGACGATGCGCCGGTTAATTAATCTTTATGGCTTTTACGAGCCATTAAAGGATTTTGCTAAAAAAGACAAGCCGATTTTTGGAACATGTGCTGGAGCGATCCTTATGGCAAATGAAATTGTGGGACAAATGGAACCTCATTTGTCTGTCATGGATATGACGGTGGAACGAAATGCGTTCGGACGGCAAAGAGAGAGTTTTGAGGCTATTTTGCAAATGGATCAAATTGGAAATAATATAGAAGCGGTGTTTATCCGTGCTCCAATTATCAAGAAGGTTGGACCGAATGTAACCGTGATAGCTACCTATGATGGCGACATAGTTGCAACCCAGCAAGGTCCATTTTTGGCATGCTCGTTTCATCCTGAATTAACTGATGATCACCGAATGCATCAATATTTCGTAAAAATGGTTCGTGAACCGGCAATCCATGCTTGATTTTATTCTCAAACTTCGGTTATGATAAGATTACAAATTTCATCATCTGTGCGGAGACAGGAAATAGTAACGAAGAGTGTTTTCTTAAGAGAGCCGGTGGCTGCTGTGAACCGGTGGAAACATCTCGTGAATCCATCCTCGAGCAAACCAGCTGAACAAGACTACATTAAGCTGATTCGGATTCTCAACCGTTACTGAGAATAAGGTGAAAATGAGTGAAATACGTACTCATTTTAACCAGGGTGGCAACGCGGGTAACTCTCGTCCCTGAATAACAATTCAGGGACGGGAGTTTTTTTAATTCTATTTTTATTTTTCCCACAATGATAAGGAGGTCTTCAACGTGTTAGATGTAAAATTATTAAGAAGTCAGTTCGATGAAGTAAAAGAGAAGTTATCTCAAAGAAATGAAGACATTACAGCTCTTGATCAGTTTGGAGAGTTAGATGAAAAGCGAAGAGAAACGATTCAAGCAGTCGAGGAATTAAAAAGTCGCAGAAATAAAGTTTCCCAGGAAATATCCCAGATGAAGCGTGACAAAAAGGATGCGACGGACGTTATTGAAGAAATGCAGAAAGTGGCTGCTGACATTAAGAAACTGGATGAACAGCTCCGTGAAGTGGATGAGCAATTGAATCATCTATTATTAACAATTCCGAATATTCCTCATGATAGTGCTCCTATTGGTTCTGATGAGGAAGATAATGAAGAAGTGCGTAAGTGGGGAGAAGTTCGAAGCTTTCCTTTTGAAAATAAACCTCATTGGGAGCTCGCAACGGACTTAGATATCCTTGATTTTGAACGGGCTTCTAAAGTGACAGGAAGCCGATTTGTCTTTTACAAAGGGTTGGGAGCTCGTTTAGAAAGAGCCTTAATTAATTTCATGATGGATTTGCACCAAGATGAGCACGAATATACTGAAATTCTACCGCCTTATATGGTCAACAGAGACAGTATGACGGGGACAGGTCAACTTCCTAAATTCGAAGAAGATGCTTTTAAAATTAGAGAAGAGGATTACTTTCTTATTCCAACGGCAGAAGTCCCAGTTACGAACTTGCATCGTGATGAAATCATGTCCATGGACGACTTACCGAAAACATACACAGCTTACAGCGCATGCTTCCGCTCTGAAGCAGGTTCTGCAGGGCGGGATACGAGAGGTTTAATCCGGCAACATCAGTTCAATAAAGTAGAGCTTGTAAGATTTGTTAAGCCAGAAGAGTCTTATCAACAGCTTGAGTTGTTAACAGGACATGCTGAGAAAATTCTTCAACTTCTCCAATTGCCGTACCGCGTTCTGAATATGTGTACAGGAGACCTAGGCTTTACCGCTGCGAAGAAATACGATATAGAAGTATGGATTCCTAGTAACGAAACGTACCGTGAAATTTCTTCCTGCAGTAACTTTGAATCCTTCCAAGCACGAAGAGCTAATATCCGCTTTAAGAGAGATACAAAAGCGAAAGCGGAATACGTTCATACTTTGAATGGCTCAGGATTAGCTATTGGCCGTACGGTGGCAGCTATTCTTGAGAACTACCAGCAAGAGGATGGATCTATTGAAATTCCTGAGGTGTTGCGTCCGTATATGGGTGGAAAAGAAACAATAAAATAATACAATCACGAAATGAGAACTCTCTTTTTACCGGATGCTCCGGTAGAAAGGGAGTTTTTTATGGTCTTCAAGAAGTGATTTGAGAAACTTCAATAAAGTGCTTAGTAATGGATGTCATAAGATCGTCTAGAATTTTCTTTTAATCGACAATTTGTTTTGGGGTGTAGACTACTCTCTATAAATTCTGTGTAAGCCGACAGCATGTATCAAAAACGAACTTATAAATTGACAAGCATATTTATTTTTATTCAATATTATTCAAAAAACCGTATAAAAGTACTAAAAATACTATCTTTATATATCTAAAATGATCGAACGAATCTTTTTTAAAAAGCCTATACAACCTATTTTTTATGTGGTAAATTATTTTTTGAATAGAATTTATTAAAATATCAGAAAAATATATACATAATTACAAAACAAATAATTGAATAATTATTCATAGTCAACCTATTGAAAGAAGCGAGTTAATTGAGAGAGCTTAGGAGGTGGATAATGAAGATAAATAAAGAATTACTGAAGGTAAAAGGATTAAAAACACATTTCTTTATGGATGGCAAAATAGCAAAAGCTGTAGATGGAGTGGATTTCACTTTAAATAAAGGGGAAACATTAGCTATCGTTGGTGAATCAGGGAGTGGAAAGAGTATCACATCCTTGTCAATTATGAGACTCATTCCAAGCCCACCAGGTAAAATTCTAGACAATTCATCCATCAAGCTAGAAAATCGCGAACTGTTGACTTTATCAGAAAAAGATATGAGGAAAGTTCGTGGGAACGAAATAGGGATGATTTTTCAGGAACCGATGACATCGTTAAACCCTGTGTTCACCATCGGAAACCAAATTGCTGAGACGTTAATAAAACATAAAAAAATGAAAAAAAAGCAAGCAAACCAACGTGCCGTTGAATTACTAAAGGTGGTTGGATTTGCTAGAGCGGAAGAGATCGTTCATGAATATCCTCACCAATTGTCTGGAGGTATGAGACAACGAGCCATGATTGCTATCGCCATGTCATGCGATCCTAAGTTATTAATTGCCGATGAACCTACTACGGCTCTTGATGTAACGATTCAATCGCAAATTTTAGACTTGATGATAGAAATGAAAGAAAAATTTGATTCATCCATCCTACTCATTACTCATGATTTAGGTGTTGTGGCAGAAGTGGCAGACCGTGTACTTGTTATGTATGGAGGGCAAATTGTTGAAGAAGCCCAAGTGAGAGACCTTTTTACAAAGCCGATGCATCCTTATACGAGAGGCTTATTAGATAGTATTCCTAATTTAGATACGGATGTTAAAAGGTTGAAATCAATCAGAGGAACTGTTCCGCCAGCTCACCGATTCCCAGAAGGGTGCCGTTTCGCTCCTCGATGTGACCATGTGATGGATCAATGCACAGCGGCAAATCCAGAACTTCTACAAAGGGAGGAAAGTCATAAAGTGAGGTGTTACCTTTATGAATCCTAATCTAGAGGATCAGACAAATTCACCGGAAGTTTTGTTAGAAATAAATAAATTAAAGAAATATTTTCCTGTAAAAGGTGGGGTTCTTCAACGGACAATCGGTCACGTTAAAGCGGTTGATGAAGTTACTTTTTCTGTATATAAGGGGGAGACGCTTGGAATTGTGGGAGAATCAGGTTCTGGGAAGTCAACTCTTGGGCGAACGATTCTAAGATTGCTTGATCCCACAGATGGTCAAATTGTATTTAAAGACTCGGATATTTCAACTATTGGCAATCGGAAAATGAGGCGATTCCGTAAAGAAATGCAAATGATTTTCCAAGACCCGTTTGCCTCGTTAAATCCTAGGATGAGCGTAGGTGAGATCATTGAAGAGCCAATGATTATTCAACGAAATCTATCAAAAAAAGAGAGAAAAGAGAAAGTAGTTGATTTATTGGAAAAGGTAGGGATGAGTGAAGATACAAGGCAGAAGTATCCTCATGAATTTTCTGGAGGACAGAGGCAACGCATTGGGATTGCCAGAGCATTAACTATGAATCCAGAGTTAATTATTGCTGATGAACCTGTATCTGCGCTAGACGTATCAGTACAATCCCAAGTACTTAATTTAATGGCTGATCTTCAAGATGAATTTCAACTTACTTACTTATTTATCGCTCACGATTTAAGCGTGGTCAAACATTTCAGTGACCGCGTTGGAGTGATGTATTTAGGAAAGATGGCAGAACTAGGACCAAAAAGTGTACTCTATCAAAATCCTTTACATCCTTACACGAGGGCCCTTTTATCTTCTGTGCCAGTGCCGGATATGGATAGAAAAAGAGACAAAATTACTTTATACGGAGAATTGCCAAGTCCATCCAATCCACCAACAGGTTGTCCGTTTCATACGAGGTGCTCTGAGGTTCACAAACGTTGTAAAGAAGAAGTGCCACAATTCATCGAACAGGAAAAAGGTCACTATGTGGCTTGCCACTTATATACGAGAGAGGATCATTTTTAGTAATTTAGATTTAGCCCTGTTAACGTTAACCCTATATATAGGAAGAAACTAATTCAAAGCGGTAAAGCGTTGATGAGATAAATGGTTATTTTCTTAATTTGAATAGTTAGAAGAGAAAGGAGTAGAAGGAACAAAACGAATACGACGAAAAAAGTTTAATTGTTTCAAGGGGGTGAGATCGGGAGGGTGTTTGAATAGGGATGTGTGAGGAATTATCTTAATTTTCTAATTATACGAGGGGGAAAAAAGATGAAGATAACAAAAAGTTGGTTTTTAATAGCTTTGGCAATCATGTTTGTATTTACACTGACAGCGTGTGGTGGGAATAATGAGGATGCTAGTGCTGACAATTCCGAAGAGGTAACTAATGAAGGGACCAATGAGAATTCGGACAATGAGGGAGAAAACGACGAGGTTGAGGTTGAGGAAAATACTGATAGTGACGAAACTAACGAAAATAATGAAGAGAATGCTGATAACGAAGGAAACGACGGTGAAGCTCAAGCAGGGGGAATGATTACAGCTGGAATGTATTCAGCACCAGGTCATCAGTTCAATCCTATTTTTTATACAGACGCATATGATGCAAATATTCTCGATTTTACTCACGAAGCCCTTGTGAGGCAAAATGAAAGTCTTGAATATGTTCCTCACTTAGCAAAAGAATGGGAGATCGATGATGATTATACTTCAATCACATATTATTTAAACGAAGGAGTTAAATGGCATGATGGGGAAGAATTCACCGCTAACGATGTCTACTTTACCTTTGCTAGCATAGCGGATCCTGATTACATTGCAGCTGGAGGAGTTCGAACAGAATACGTGAATAAATTAGTTGGTTACGAAGATTACGTAGCTGGTGAAGCGGATGAATTAGTTGGAATTGAAGTGGAAGATGATTACACGGTAACTTTCCATTTTGAAGAAGCTAATATTACGGCTTTATATAACACCAGCTTCCCAATCATACCTGCCCATGTATTTGATGAAGTAGCGGTAGCCGATATTCCAGATCACGACGCCTCTAGTCGTGGAGGAGAAGTGATAGGTACGGGCCCTTACCAACTAACAGAATATATTGAAGGAGAGCAATACGTATTAACGGCTCACACTGATTATTGGGGAGGAAGCCCTTATTTAGAGGGGATCACTTGGAGAGTAATTGAACAATCCATTATGCCAGGTTTATTAGAGAATGGTGATTTGGATATGGTAGCCGAGCCTAATGGTGTTCCTGCTGCGGACTATGAGCGAGTCGATGGATTAGAGCAAGTTAACACATTTGTAACGCAAGATTTCGGCTATCAATATATGGGGATTAAACATCATCATCGAACGACTGAAGATGTGGAGAGTGGTGCAATTAACCCGGATAACTGGGTGGAAAATCCAAAACTCCAAGATGAACGTGTTCGACAGGCAATCGTCTATGCACTAAATCGGGAAGCAATGGTCGATGGTCTTATGCATGGGATGGGAACTGTATTAAATGCGCCATTCCCAGAAGCTTCATGGGCATATAATGCAGATGTTGTGGAGCAATATAACTTTGATCCGGATAAGGCGAACGAGCTGCTTGATGAGGCAGGTTATGAAGATGTGACAGGGGATGGTTACAGAGAGGATCCAGATGGAAATGAGTGGACGTTAAATCTCGATTATCCGACGGGGAATGAAATACGTGAGCGAACAGCTCCAATAATCGTTGATGAATTAGGTAACGTAGGTATTCGAGTTGAGATGCGTAATCCACGGGAGGCCAGAGCTCACTTCGACCTAGTAGAAATGGATAATACAGACTGGGATCTTTACTTGGCAGGATGGAGCCTTGCCACTGGTGACCCGGATCCGTTCGCTATTTGGGAGACAAATCAAGCTTATAATTATTTAAGATGGAATGACGAAACCAATGATGAATTGATCGGGAAAGCGGTTCAGGCACCGGAAGCCTTTGATCAGGATTACCGGACTGAGGTGTATTATGAGTGGGCACAGTATGTCTCAGAACAAGTTCCGCAAGTATTCTTATATACGTCTGATAATATTTACGCATACAATGCGTCATTAAAAAATGTGAAAGAACTTCCTACTGGGATTTATCAAGATTCTCACTTATGGTATTTAGAACAATAACCATATCAAGCAGAGGAAAAAGTGCACACTCATGACCGGGTGTGCACATCTTTTAAAAAGCTGTGTGGCTCCAGCCGCCTTATGTTTTTAATGCTGGGACAAAGGGGGAGAAAGTTATTTATGCAAAAATATATCATTCGTAGAATCCTGCAATTTATCCCTATGCTGTTCTTGATTACGGTGGTTGTTTTTGGGCTAGCTAAAGCAGCGCCTGGTGACGTATTGACTGGAGAGATGTTAGATCCAAATATCCCGCCTGAAGTCTATGAAATTCGCAGGGAAGCTTTAGGGTTGAATGATCCTATTTATGTACAATACTGGACTTGGCTTGCTTCGGTATCTAAAGCCGACTTCGGCATGTCCATGCAATACTCTGGCAGGACTGTAATAGAACTTATTCAGGCGAGAATTATGAATACGCTGTATCTTTCATTGTTTGCTTTAGCGATTACTTTGGCTATTTCTATTCCTATTGGTATATATTCTGCTACAAAGAAATATTCTTTATTCGATTATGGAGCTACGACCTTTGCATTTTTAGGACTAGCTACGCCTAATTTTTTTGCTGGTTTGTTAGCCATTTATGTTTTCGCCTTTTGGTTAGGGTGGTTCCCGGCTCAAGGAACGACTACGGCTATTGGGCTAAGTGGTTTTGAACTATTTTTGGATAAGCTACGCCATCTGGTCTTACCTGGATTCACATTAGGTTTAGCAAGTACAGCTGCCTATATGCGATATATGAGAACGGAGATTTTAGAAGTCAAAGGTAGTGACTTCATTAGAACTGCCCGTGCGAAAGGGTTGAGCAATCAATCGGTTTTATATAAACATACGTTAAGAAACTCATTAATTCCCATTATCACATTGTTAGGGCTTGAATTTGGTACTCTCTTAAGTGGTGCGATTATAACAGAGAGAGTCTTTAATTATCCTGGACTAGGAACACTTTTCATCAATTCAATTACGAACAGAGACTACCCGGTCATTATGGCGATTAATCTTATCTTGGCCATAACGATTCTTATAGGAAATTTATTGGCAGATATATTCTACGCTGTGGTAGATCCGAGGATAAGATATGACTGAGGTGATGAAAATTGCAAATAAATACTAATCATCAAATAGATCCAATTTCGGCCGCTCAACAAAAAACAGAGAAAAGCTTAAGTCCAACTCAGTTAGCTATGAGAAGGTTCATAAAAAATAAATTAGCGATATCTGGTGTAATCATTTTAGGATTTATAGTTTTTATCGCGGTCTTTGCTGATGTACTAGCCACTCATGAACCGACAGCATATGACATGTATAATATTGAATCTAAAGTCTCTTCAGAAAATTGGTTAGGCACAGACAGTTCTGGACGAGATAATTTTTCCCGATTGGTCCACGGATCGAGGATATCGTTAACGATTGGTTTTTTTGCGATGTTATTTACGGTTGTGATTGGAGTGATTTTAGGATCCCTATCAGGATATTACGGTGGAAAGATAGACAGTTTGATAATGAGAATAACCGATCTCATGTTAATCCTACCTTTTTTACTTCTAGTACTGACGATTATCGCCATTTTAGAGAAAATAAGTATCTTGATTTTCATTACTATTATCGCCCTTACTACTTGGCCGAATTTAACTAGGATCATTCGTGCTACGTTCTTGTCGCTTAGAGAGAAGGAGTTTATATTAGGAGCTAAGTCTGTCGGAGCTTCTGATATAAGAATTATTTTCAAGCATTTTCTCCCCAACGCGGTAGGTCCGATCATCGTTAACGCCACGTTGATGATGGCAACTATGATTATAATCGAATCAGCTCTTAGTTTTATTGGCTTCGGAATACCTCAACCAACTCCTACGTGGGGGAACATGATAACAGAAGCTACGAACCTTCGAATGCTTGAAAACAATTGGGAAGCATGGTTACCACCCGGCTTAGCGATCCTTTTCACTGTGTTATCTATAAACTTTATCGGCGACGGGTTAAGAGATGCCTTCGATCCGAAAAGCAACTAAATATGCTAATAGAGTCAGAGAAACTCACTCTGGCTTTTTTGTTTGATTAAAAGAAACGAAGGACGGCATGAAAGTAGTGAGAAAAAAGTCACATTTTTGGCATTAATGAGATAAATTGTGAGGAAATCTCTTGAAAAAGTATACAACTTTGAAATAAAAAGTGTATAATACTCTTTGGAGTAGGTTAATAAGGATGAACTTTACACAATTGCAATTATCAGATGATTCAATCATTTGGTTGGAGTTTGAATGATCATTCATTCGGTCTCTTTAGAGAATGATTCACTTCTAACCCTCTATATAATTTTATACTAAGATAATGTATATACAAATTTTTGAAAAAGCTTTCTAGTAATCTACATAATAAACGAAAAAAATTAAGTAGTGAAAATAGAATGAATAAAACTACGATTGTAAAGGAAATGTCTTTCCTTTTAGTTATCTCACAATTAAAATAATTTCAAAGTGTTAAATGATTGTTAGAGAATTGAAATCAAAATTAAACATTGACATAGATTATACGCTATAATAATATTTTAATTAATACTATTGTTTACTATTTTCAGAAAATATTGAAGGGTTTGATAACCTATGAGCAATCAAGAAGCGCTTCTAGAGATTAAAAATCTGCATACAGGATTTAACATAGGTGGAAAAACTTATCACGCAGTCAAGGATGTCTCCTTTGATGTGAAACCAAAAGAAGTGGTGTGTGTGGTAGGGGAATCTGGGTGCGGAAAAAGTGTCATGTCTTTATCGATTATGAACCTGTTGCCGAAGCACAACGGAAAAATTGATAAAGGTGAAATTCTTTACAAAGGTAGAGATCTTGCCCCGTTGAATGATAATGAAATGAATAAAATCCGCGGAAAAGATATTAGTATGATTTTCCAGGAACCGATGACAGCGTTAAACCCAGTTTTAACTATCGGTTACCAAATGGATGAAGTACTAATAAACCATACAAAAGTAAAGAAAGAGGAAATTCGTAAAAAGAGTATTTCTTTACTCAAGCAAGTAGGTATATCCAGAGGTGAACAAATTGTTCACGAGTATCCCCATCAACTTTCAGGGGGAATGCGACAACGTGTGATGATTGCCATGGCAATCGCCTGTCAGCCGCAGCTCTTGATTGCGGACGAGCCTACAACGGCACTAGATGTGACGGTGCAAGCACAAATTTTGGAATTGATTACAAAGATTCAAGATGAAGTAGGTATGGCTGTACTCCTCATTACACATGACCTTGGTGTAGTAGCTGAAATGGCCGACCGTGTAGTAGTTATGTATGCAGGCCAAGTGGTGGAAGAAACTGATGTTGACCGGATATTTTACGATCCGCAACATCCTTATACCAAAGCTTTACTTACTTCTATCCCTCGTATGGATGAAGAAAGAGAAGTGCTAAATACGATAAGTGGGATTGTTCCCTCCTTAACCAAAATGCCCGAAGTTGGCTGCCGTTTCGTGGACCGCTGTCCTGAAGCGATGCCTGAATGTCGCCAAATCGATCCTCAATTGGGACAGACAGAAAAAGGACATTCGGTTCGTTGTCTCCTTTATGATGCGAGCCACCCGGATAAGAAAACGGAGGTAAGGTGATGACACAACAAAAAGACCGATCAGAACACCTGCTCCAAGTGGAGGAGTTAAAAAAATACTACCCTGTGCGAGGTGGATTCTTTCGCAAGAAGATAGGCGATGTAAAAGCAGTCGATAATATTTCGCTCGAACTAAAGAAGGGTGAAACCTTCGGATTAGTAGGGGAATCTGGTTGTGGTAAGTCTACAGCAGGCCGAACGATCACTCGCTTGTTCAAACCGACAGAAGGTAAAATTTTCTTCGAAGGAAAAGATATTACGAACTTAAGAGGTTCTGAGCTTCGAAGTTTACGGCAAGATATTCAGATGGTCTTCCAAGATCCATATGCTTCACTTAATCCAAAGATGATGGTAGGAAGCATTGTGTCGGAGCCTCTAGTAAACTACGGTAAAGGTAGCGAATCTAGCTTGAAAGACGAAGTGATGGAACTATTAAAACGAGTAGGTCTTCCAGAAGATGCTTACTTTAAATATCCTCATGAATTCTCCGGTGGTCAACGTCAGAGAATTGGTATCGCTCGAGCTTTGGCTTTAAAGCCAAAATTAATAGTCGCTGACGAACCAGTATCAGCTCTAGATGTGTCCGTGCAGTCTCAAGTATTGAACTTGTTAAAAGAATTGCAAGCGGAATTTGATTTGACGTTATTGTTTATCGCTCACGACTTAAGTGTCGTAAAACATATGAGTGATCGTATCGGTGTGATGTATTTAGGGAATCTAGTCGAAGTTGCAGATGCAGATGAAATATACAAGAATCCTAAACACCCTTACACGCAAGCATTGATTTCTGCCATCCCACAGCCAGATCCAAGAAACAAAAGTGAGCGAATTATTTTGTCGGGCGATGTTCCGAGTCCACAAAATCCTCCAGTGGGATGCCCGTTCCATCCTCGTTGCCCAGAGGCTATGCCGGAGTGTAGCGAGAAGAAACCTCAATTAAAGGAGGTGAACAAGGAACACAGAGTTTCGTGCTTGCTTTACGATTGATTGCTTTAAAACATACTTACACATTGAATAAGGGGGAATTACAAGGATGAAGAAATCTCTATTACTATCTGTGCTTCTTACCACTTCTATCGTGGTTGCTGCCTGTGGTGGAAACGACGGGAACGACAACAATACTAACGATGTTGATCCAGGAAATGACAACACAGAAAACGTAAACAATGATACAGACGGAAATGATATGAACGATGGGAACAACGACAACGATAACAACAATAATAATGACGACATGGCTGAAGGCGATGCACCACAAGGTGGAGAAGTTATCTACGGATTTACTCAACCATTTGCAGGGTTGTTTGATTGGGCTCACTATGCGGGTCAAGATGATAGCTTAGCGCTTAAAATATTTAATGGTGACGCTCTTGTAAAAACAGGTGATGATCTTCGTCCTGAACCTCATCTAGCTCATGACTGGGAATGGTCTGACGACAACAAGACAGTAACATTCCACCTTGAAGAAGGCGTTATGTGGCATAACGGTGAAGAACTTACAGCAGAAGACTTTGAATACGCTTGGGAAGTTATTGCTCATGCAGACTACACTGGCCCTCGTGTAGCGAACGTTAATATTATTGAAGGTTTCGATGAGTTTAACAGTGGCGATGCTGACTCGTTATCAGGTGTTGAAATCGAAGACGACTATACGTTCAGCGTTACATTTAAAGAAGCTACACCAAACTCTATCGACTCCCTTTGGACGTACCCGATGCCTAAAGCTCATTTAGAAGGTATTGAAGTGGCAGACCTTGAAGATGCAGACGAAATTCGTCGCGAGCCAGTAGGTCTTGGTGCTTATCAAGTAACGAACATCATTTCAGGTGAACAAGTAGAGTTTGAAGCATATGAAGATTACTGGAGAGGTGCTCCAAACTTAGATACTGTAGTTTACAAAGTTATTGATGGCTCTCAAGCTGCAGAGTTACTTGCCCAAGGAGAGGTAGATATTATCGATCTTCCACCAGGTCAAGCAGTAACGCTTGAAGGAGACGACCGTATCAACTTAGAAGAAATTGAAGCTCTTTCTTACAGCTACATCGGATTTAAACTTGGACATTGGGACGGCGAAGAAAATGTAATGGATAACGAGAAATTCCATAGTAAAGAACTTCGTCATGCATTTGCTCATGCTATTGACCGTCAAGGGATCATTGATTCATTCAGTGAAGGTTATGGTCAAGTAATTAACGCACCTGAATCTGTGATCAGCTGGGCTTATCCTGATGAGTCTACATTAAATCAATATGAATATGATCCAGACCTTGCAATGGAACTACTAGCTGAAGCTGGTTATGAAGACCAGTCTGGAGACGGATTTGTAGATACTCCAGACGGAGAAGAGTTCACAGTGAACTTCATGGCAATGTCTGGTACAGATATTTCTGAGCCACGTGCACAGTATATTGTTCAAAACTTGCAAGACATTGGTGTGAACGCACAATTACAAGACGGACAATTATTTGAATTCAACCTTTTCTATGATTTAGTAGAAGAAGACGATGCTGATATTGACTTGTTCATGGGTGCTTGGGGCTTATCGGCTGACCCAGATCCAACCGGTCTTTGGAAATCAGATGACTTCTGGAATTTCCCACGTTGGGTAAATGAAGAGTCTGATGAGTTGATTGAAAGAGGTTTATCTGAAGAAGCATTTGATGATGATTACCGCCGTGAAGTATACCAAGAATGGCACCAACTTGTAAATGATGAGTTGCCATTAATTCCACTGAATTCTCCAGTTGACATTTACGGTATTGCTAGTGATGTTGGCGGAGTAACAGTTGATATTCGTGATGCGATCACTGATCCTCACTTATGGTACCGAGAGCAATAACAACAATAATGGATCAAGGAAAGAATGCATGAATTCGTGCTAGCAAGGAGAAATGATCATGTTACTTTACACATTGAGAAGAATACTCATCATGATTCCTATCATGGTCATGATCTCTATTGTGGTATTTGCCCTGGCATTAGCTATGCCAGGGGATGCCCTTTCCGGTCAAATCAATCCAGCCGATTCTGATCCGGAATACATTGAAGAAATGAGAGAACAATTAGGGCTAAATGACCCTATACATGTTCAGTACGGCCGATGGATGGCCGGCGTTGTTCAATGGGATTTCGGGCGTTCTTTTGTTCATAGAATGGACGTAACAGAAGTAATAGGAGAACGGTTGCCGAATACGATTTTACTATCGGTGTTCTCTCTAATCATTACGTACATATTGGCGTTTACGATGGGAAGATTTGCCGGTAGGCATCCTTATACCCCAGGGGATTATGCAATTCAAGGAATTAACTATTTAATGCTCGCGATACCTAGTTTCGTGGCAGCAATTTTTGCGATTTTCTTTTTCGCTTTCCAGCTAGGTTGGTTTCCAGCGACAGGAAGCGTTGGTTCAGGTGTGACTCCTGGAACAATGGAATATTGGATTAGTAAATTACACCATACGGCTCTGCCAGCCTTGGTGCTTGGTGGTTTAACGACCGCTAGTTATACTCAGTTCTTACGTAATGATATTATTGAAAGCTCTCAAAAGGACTATGTCCGGACAGCAAGAGCGAAAGGAACTCCCGAAGGCGAAATTTATAACAAACATATTTTACGTAACTCGATTATTCCAATCGTCACATTGTTTGGTTTTGATATTGCCAGTATCATCGGGGGAGCAGTTATCATTGAAACGGTGTTCTCATACCGTGGAATTGGTGAACTACTCATTTCCTCTATTAACAGTCGTGATTCATCTGTCGTCGTTGCTGTCACCTTAATGCTATCTGTCGCAACACTCGTTGGGAACTTGGTTGCTGACCTCGTATACGGTGTTGTAGATCCACGGATTAGGGTAGAATAGGGGTGTTTATATGTCAGCAATAGATGCAAAAAAAGCAGAAGAATTAGAGAAACAAGCAAAGAAGCAGTCACCTTGGGCGATTGCTCGACGTAAGTTACTGAGGAATAAATTGGCAGTGATTAGTTTAGCCTTTCTCGTTATCGTCACCCTTTTGGCATATTTAGCTCCTTTTATAGCTCCATTTGATCCAGCAAGGGTAGACATTATAAACAGAAATTCACCACCAGGAGGAGATTACCTCCTAGGGACGGATAATGCCGGTCGGGATATTTGGACCTCTCTCCTTTACGGAGCTCGAACATCTCTTACAATTGGGTTCGTTTGTATGTTTGCTGTGGTGACCATTGCTACAGTTATTGGGTCGATCTCCGGATTTTACGGTGGATGGGTAGATGCAATCTTAATGCGATTTACAGATTTCATGATGAATTTCCCGTTCCTTGTATTTGTTATCGTTTTAGCATCTATTTTCCGAGACTCAGGTATTTGGGCCCTTATTATCGTTTTGAGCGTGCTGTCTTGGACTGGAGCTGCCAGGGTTGTGCGAAGTAAGATGATGACCGAAAAAGAAAATGAATACGTGATGGCAGCTATCTCCATTGGAGGTACACCATTTAAAGTCATTCGCAAACACCTATTACCGAACGTCATGACGACAATCATTGTACAAGCAACACTTTTGTTAGCTGTCATGATCGTGGCTGAAACAGCACTTAGTTTCTTAGGTTTCGGTGTTCCATCGGGTACACCAAGCTGGGGGAACATGATGCAAGAAGCTAGACAGCCTCACGTCATTCGAGGTATGTGGTGGATTTGGGTACCGCCTGGTTTAGCTATTACATTCACGATTCTTGCAATTAACTTTATTGGTGAAGGGATTAAGGATGCTTTTAACCCTAAATCATTACGTTAATTAACTGAATGAAATTTTCACGAGGTGGAGACCTGATCTCCACCTTTTTTTAATCGCTAGCCCTTGAACAAGAAGGTTATCGATGAAGAATGATCGTCTATGAATTTGCCTTCCAAGGGAAAACATCGTACAATTTTCTTGCTGATAAGAAAGGGTTAGGAGGTGTCCATGAAGACTTCCAATGAAAAAGAAGATATTTACTATATGAAAGAAGCGATCATAGAAGCTAAAAAAGCGGAAGTGTTGGGAGAGGTTCCAATCGGAGCTGTGATTGTGAAAAAGGGTGAAATCATCTCCCGGGGGTTTAATAAACGTGAGCAACATCAAGCAGCAACAGCCCATGCAGAGTTGATAGCCATTGAAAAAGCATGTGAAACGTTGGAAAGTTGGCGTCTAGAACAGTGCACACTCTACGTTACTTTGGAGCCCTGTCCCATGTGTGCAGGAGCCATTGTCCAGTCCCGAATCTCTCGTGTGGTCTTTGGGGCGTCGGATCATAAAGCTGGTTGTTGTGGAACGTTAATGAATCTGCTCGATGAACCTAGATTTAATCATCAATGTCCTGTTTCAAGTGGAGTCCTAGCTGAAGAGACAGGCATGATGCTGACCGATTTCTTTCGACGCCTCCGGGCTAAGAAGAAACAGAAAAAAGAACACGATTAAGGACAAAGAATGATAGGGTATAGGTAAATATCATTTGAAACGGAGGGATCCAAGTGAGACCGAACCAAATTTCATTAGAAACAGCGCAGATGATCTCAAGGAAATTGAATATGCCATTAGAACATGTGATGCATACACCTCCACATATTCTAATGGAGAAATTAAAGCAAGTAGAAGAAGGGGAGTCCTCTAAAACCTCAGACGACAAAGAGAAATAATAGTATGAAGTATAATTAGGGGTTTTTCCTCATTTGGGAAAAAATATCTTCCTCCCTTTCGAGTCTAACTATTGCAATTATAGTAAAAAACCACTATACTAATATTTGCGTCGCTGATTGACGCCTAAAATTATTATCAACTTTGTCGTGCTAAGCGGGGAGGTAGCGGTGCCCTGTACTCGCAATCCGCTATAGCGAGGCCGAATCCCTTTCCGAGGTTACAGGTTCTCATGGTCTGCCCTGAGTAAGTGGTGTTGACAACCGGGTTCCGCGCAACGGAAT
The DNA here is from genome assembly GCF_003226325.1 of Salipaludibacillus keqinensis. GTDB lineage: Bacteria > Bacillota > Bacilli > Bacillales > Salisediminibacteriaceae > Salipaludibacillus > Salipaludibacillus keqinensis. The sequence continues at coordinate 23,372 of NZ_PDOD01000008.1, forward strand.
CCCGTGAATCCTGTCAGGTCCGGAAGGAAGCAGCAGTAAGCGGGTCGTTCCGTGTGCCGCGGAGTTGCCTGGTTCGAGCAAACTGCTCAGGTAACGCTTGAGAGGCTGTGATCGAAGAAAGGTGCACGGCATTTTATTTTAATAAAGTTTTGAAAGCTATCCAATTAGGATAGTTTTTTTTATTGGCAAAACGATACAAAGACTAACTTGTACTCGTTTATATATTCAGAAAAGCTCTCTATATCTAAGTTAAAAGGAAAAGGGTATCAAAGCTACAGGTTGTTCTAGAGTACTCGTTATAAGTTAGAAAGATATTTATGACAGATTCATTTTGAAATCCCCTCTCTGAATCGGTATAATAGGAATGAACTGAGAAATCGAACGGTCAATGTCCATTCTTGTTTTAACGGAAGGATAAAGTAATTGCAGAGGTTGAGGAAAGAAGGAAGGTTGAGAGCCATGAGTTATCAAGCATTATATCGGGTGTGGCGTCCTGCCCAACTGAGAGATGTGGTCGGCCAAGAACATATAACAAAAACTTTAAAGAACGCTTTGCTTCAAGACAAATTCTCTCATGCTTACCTCTTCACAGGACCTCGTGGGACAGGCAAGACCAGTGCAGCGAAGATCATTTCAAAAGCCATCAACTGTGAAAAGGCTCCAGTGGATGAACCTTGTAATGAATGTACCACGTGCAGAGGGATCCAAGATGGAAGCATTGTGGACGTGATTGAAATAGATGCGGCCAGTAACAATGGAGTCGATGAAATTCGAGATATTCGAGACAAAGTGAAATTTGCACCAAGTGCCGCCCGGTTCAAAGTGTATATTATTGACGAAGTGCATATGCTTTCAACAGGTGCTTTTAATGCTCTTCTGAAAACATTAGAAGAGCCACCTCGCCACGTCATTTTTATTTTGGCGACAACAGAACCACATAAAATACCTTTGACGATCATTTCTCGTTGTCAGCGGTTTGACTTCAAGCGGATCTCTGCTTATTCAATGATAGAGCGAATGAATGAAATTATTGAAAGTACAGAGGTTAGCGTTGACGAAGAAGCGTTAGCGCTTATTGCTAGAGCGTCTGAAGGTGGCATGCGGGATGCACTAAGCCTGCTTGATCAGGCAATTTCTTATTCCGATGAGTCTGTGACAGCGGACAATGTGTTATCGATTATCGGTGCCGTTTCCCAACAACTGATTCATCAAGTCGTTCAGTCGGTTTATTCAGGGAGTGTGGGTGAAGGGTTAGAAGCGATTGATCTATTAATGAAAGAAGGAAAAGACCCGACCCGTTTTATTGAGGATTTAATTTTCTTTTTCAGAGACGTATTAATGGTGAAAGCGGCACCTCATCTCGATGAATCGAAGGATCGTCTTGCAGGGGACGAAAGGTTTAAAGAGATCGTTCACCAGCTAGACGAGGCTTGGATCTTTGCGATTATGGAGCGACTTAATCACTTCCAGCAAGAAATGAAGTGGGCTAGTCACCCTCAAGTATTCTTGGAAATGTTCATTGTGCAAGCGTGTCAAAAAGCGAGCGGAACACCTTCTGAGCAGGTGAAAGGAGCGTCGTTACAACTTGAAGATAACGGAACAATCCTACAGTTACAAAAGAAAGTTCAAGAATTGGAGACGGCGTTACGGGCGATCCAAAGTCAAGGTACACAGATAAACCAAAGCACGCAGCAAAGTTCTGAACCGACACGTTCTAAACCGCGCCAAGCTCAAAGTAGTGCCAAAAGTCGAGCTCATGTGAATAAAGTGAAAGAAATGCTGTCCGAAGCGACTAAGCAGCATTTGCAACAAATCACTTCTAGTTGGGGTCAAGTCATTGAGCAAGTGAAACAAAAAAGTGTCCCCGCATCTGCTTGGTTAAATGATTGTAAACCTGTAGCTTGTTCAGAAGGACAATTTGTTCTAGCTTTTCGAAATGAAATGCATCGGGATATGGTAGATAATAAATTTAGAGAGATTGTGGAAGAGGCCGTCACTATAGTTGCTCAAAGAGACATGAACATGTTGACGCTTTTAGTTTCCCATTGGGATGAAATCAAAGAAGCCTACTTAAAAGAGCAGAAGCAACATAGTGAAGGGACTTCTTCAAAAGAGGGTCAAACTGAACCAGCACCTGAAGAAAACCCGTTAATCGATGAAGCTGTTAAATTAGTCGGCCGAGATTTAATGGAAATAAAAGATTAATTTAATCATAATTAAAGAGAGGGAGATACAAAATGAAAAATATGGGTAATATGATGAAACAGATGCAAAAAATGCAAAAAGACATGGCTAAAGCGCAAGAGCAACTGAAGGACGAAACTGTTGAAGCGACAGCAGGAGGCGGTATTGTAAAAGTTATTGCCAGCGGAGAAAAGCGAATCTTAGATATTCAGATTAACGAAGAAGCTGTTGACCCAGACGATGTAGAAATGCTTGAAGACTTAGTTTTGGCAGCCACAAATGAAGCTTTAACGAAAGTAGACGAAGTTGTAAATGAAAAAATGGGCAAATTCACTAAAGGAATGAACCTTCCTGGGATGATGTAAGTCTCTTAATTACAAATATAGTGGAGGGCTATTGAGCTGAAATGAAAACTCTGGAAATAGTTCTTCATTTAGTTAGAGAGCTAACCTTTCAAAGGTGGATAATTTAAAGTGAATGGCACTTTCTTGCTTTATTTAGGAAAAGACTTGGTGGTCATACCAAGTCTTTTCTATAGTTAGAAATCATTTTGATGAAGTATAAACAACGAATGAGTGTTAGTACTGAATTCAAAATAACAAAGGAGGCTAAGAATCATGCAATACCCACAACCGATCTCCAAGCTAATTGAAGGATTTATGAGGTTACCGGGCATCGGTCCGAAAACCGCTGCAAGATTAGCCTTTTATGTATTAGATATGAAGGAAGACGATGTTCTTGACTTTGCAAAAGCCCTCGTTAATGCTAAAAGAGAGTTGACATATTGTTCGGTTTGTCACCATATAACGGACACAGACCCTTGTCGTATATGTGATGATAACAGTCGAGACCAATCAATGATCTGCGTTGTTCAAGAAGCGAAAGATGTGATCGCAATGGAAAAAATGAGAGAATACGGCGGACTATATCACGTATTACATGGATCGATTTCGCCAGTGGATGGCATCGGTCCAGAGGACATTTTCATTCCTGATTTACTTAAACGCCTTCAAGATGATCAGGTTCAGGAATTGATCATCGCAACGAACCCTAATATTGAAGGAGAAGCTACGGCGATGTATATTTCAAGACTCATCAAACCGACAGGAATGAAAGTAACAAGGCTTGCACACGGCCTCCCTGTAGGTGGCGATTTGGAGTATGCCGACGAAGTGACTTTATCAAAAGCGATTGAGGGTCGTCGAGAAATTTAAAGGAATTGCAGTAAAGGTTAAAGCTTTCATTAAATCAATAAGATAAATCTAATAACAAGGCGGGATATGACATGTTTAAGAAAAAGAAAAGAAAACTTCGCCGACAAAAAGATGAAGAACTAATTGGTTTGCTAGATCGGATAAAAACAAAATCAGATCAACAAGAATCCTATTTAAAGAACTCCATTCACCATGATGGTTACACTGACAGCATGGCACGTCTTGAGAAAGCAAAATACTTATTTCTATTAAGAGAAGCGAGAGTTCGAAAGACGACTTTTTACTAAATCCCTTTAAAGAAGGAGTTATTGCAGAAAACGTTCGTAATTGAATAAGTCCAGTGAAGGCACAACTGATTAAAGCTTGTTCTATTTATTCATAAGTAGTCATAGAAATAGATTAAATTGAACGTTTCTTCATATGACAGCGGGAATCAGGGTGACCACTGTCCTCTAGTTAGAGATGAAGGGAATGACAGTTTAATCATTACTTATGAAGGAGATGTTCTTATATGGAGCCTGTTGTTGTATTATCTCTGCTTGCTGCCATGGTCTTTCTATTACTTGTGCTAGGAGCACCGGTTAAATCTATGAAATGGTTGGGGACAGGAGCCATACGCGTTTTAGTAGGAGCGTTGATGCTCTTTTTTCTAAATATGTTTGGCGGTATCTTTGACTACCACTTGCCTATTAATCCCTTCACTGCTGTTGTGTCAGGTTTTTTAGGGGTTCCAGGTATTGTTGCCCTGATCTTCACGGATTTGTTAATTATTCGATAACGGCTTTTGAGCCGTTATTTTTTTTGTTTCCTTAAATTGAACATAATCTATCATGTAATGATTCTTGTTATAAAATAGGTGAATACTCCTTTTCTTGAGATAAATCATTAAGATACTCTCCATGCAGTCATCAACCGGGATCCAATACGATGCCTTACCGAAAAGCTTTTCATAGATTTTAAAAATTCCAATGAAGGCATAATAGAGCCTATTAGTTATGAATTTCTTTTGATAATATCCCCTTTGGAAATAGGGTTTTCACCACATAAAGCTTTTTCTTTGAATAAATTAAACATTTTTTTCGTAAAATCGTTGACTTCATTTTTACAGCGTGGTATATTATTACTTGTCGCCAACGAGGAAGTCATTCAGACATCCTGGAAGCGAAAAAAAGTTTCAAATAGTTGTTGACTTAACAAAACGCCATGTGGTATATTAGTTAAGTCGCAAAAAAACGACAAACGAAACAGTGACCTTTGAAAACTAAACAAAAAGCCAAGCGAAGTGGGATATTTTAAAATATCCCGTCAATGAAACAAATTTTTAACTTTTTGATGTCAGAGACATCAAACTTGATGATTAGTCATCGTACTTTATCGGAGAGTTTGATCCTGGCTCAGGACGAACGCTGGCGGCGTGCCTAAT
>NZ_PDOD01000009.1 GCF_003226325.1 Salipaludibacillus keqinensis
GACATATGAAATTGACAGGTCGTTGACCTCTCAAAACTGGATAACGCTTGAATGAATGAATCGTATCTTAAAAGTACCATTGGTTAAGCCCTCGATCGATTAGTATCTCTCAGCTCCGCATGTCGCCATGCTTCCACACGAGACCTATCAACCTCATCTTCTCTGAGGGATCTTACTCACTTGCGTGATGGGAAATCTCATCTCGAGGGGGGCTTCATGCTTAGATGCTTTCAGCACTTATCCCTTCCACACGTAGCTACCCAGCGATGCTCCTGGCGGAACAACTGGTACACCAGCGGTGTGTCCATCCCGGTCCTCTCGTACTAAGGACAGCTCCTCTCAAATTTCCTACGCCCGCGACGGATAGGGACCGAACTGTCTCACGACGTTCTGAACCCAGCTCGCGTGCCGCTTTAATGGGCGAACAGCCCAACCCTTGGGACCTACTTCAGCCCCAGGATGCGACGAGCCGACATCGAGGTGCCAAACCTCCCCGTCGATGTGGACTCTTGGGGGAGATTAGCCTGTTATCCCCAGGGTAGCTTTTATCCGTTGAGCGACGGCCCTTCCATACGGTGCCGCCGGATCACTAAGCCCGACTTTCGTCCCTGCTCGACCTGTATGTCTCGCAGTCAAGCTCCCTTATGCCTTTGCACTCTGCGAATGATTTCCAACCATTCTGAGGGAACCTTTGGGCGCCTCCGTTACTCTTTAGGAGGCGACCGCCCCAGTCAAACTGCCCACCTGACACTGTCCCTGAACCGGATCACGGTTCGAGGTTAGAATTTCAGTACAGCCAGGGTAGTATCCCACCAATGCCTCCACCGAAGCTGGCGCTCCGGTTTCCAAGGCTCCTACCTATCCTGTACAAGCTGTACCAAAATCCAATATCAAGCTACAGTAAAGCTCCATGGGGTCTTTCCGTCCTGTCGCGGGTAACCTGCATCTTCACAGGTAATATAATTTCACCGGGTCTCTCGTTGAGACAGTGCCCAAATCGTTGCACCTTTCGTGCGGGTCGGAACTTACCCGACAAGGAATTTCGCTACCTTAGGACCGTTATAGTTACGGCCGCCGTTTACTGGGGCTTCAATTCAGAGCTTCTCCCGTAAGGGATAACCCCTCCTCTTAACCTTCCAGCACCGGGCAGGTGTCAGCCCCTATACTTCGCCTTGCGGCTTCGCAGAGACCTGTGTTTTTGATAAACAGTCGTTTGGGCCTATTCACTGCGGCTCTCTCGGGCATACACCCTAATAGAGCACTCCTTCTCCCGAAGTTACGGAGTCATTTTGCCGAGTTCCTTAACGAGAGTTCTCCCGCGCGTCTTAGAATTCTCTTCCCGCCTACCTGTGTCGGTTTGCGGTACGGGCACCAGTTTCCTCGCTAGAGGCTTTTCTTGGCAGTGTAGGATCAGGAACTTCGGTACTATAATTTCCCTCGCGGTCACAGCTCAACCTTAAGACAAGCGGATTTGCCTACTTGTCAGCCTCACTGCTTCGACGCACACATCCAGTGGTGCGCTTACCTTACCTTCCTGCGTCCCCCCTTCACTCAAACGGAAACGTGGTGGTACAGGAATTTCAACCTGTTTGCCATCGCCTACGCCTTTCGGCCTCGGCTTAGGTCCCGACTTACCCTGAGCGGACGAGCCTTCCTCAGGAAACCTTAGGCTTTCGACGGAGGGGATTCTCACCCCTCTTTTCGCTACTCATACCGGCATTCTCACTTCCAAGCGCTCCACATGTCCTTCCGGTCATGCTTCGACGCCCTTGGAACGCTCCCCTACCACAGGACACCCGAAGGTGTCTGTCCATAGCTTCGGTGATACGTTTAGCCCCGGTACATTTTCGGCGCAGAGTCACTCGACCAGTGAGCTATTACGCACTCTTTCAATGATGGCTGCTTCTAAGCCAACATCCTGGTTGTCTAAGCAACTCCACATCCTTTTCCACTTAACGTATACTTTGGGACCTTAGCTGATGGTCTGGGCTGTTTCCCTCTTGACTACGGATCTTAGCACTCGCAGTCTGACTCCCGAGGATAAGTTTTTGGCATTCGGAGTTTGACTGAATTCGGTAATCCTGTAGGGACCCCTAGTCCAATCAGTGCTCTACCTCCAAAACTCTTCCCTCGAGGCTAGCCCTAAAGCTATTTCGGGGAGAACCAGCTATTTCCGAGTTCGATTGGCATTTCACCCCTACCCACACCTCATCCCCGCACTTTTCAACGTGCGTGGGTTCGGGCCTCCATCCAGTGTTACCTGGACTTCACCCTGGACATGGGTAGATCACCCGGTTTCGGGTCTACAACCACGTACTTATTCGCCCTATTCAGACTCGCTTTCGCTGCGGCTCCGTCTCTTCAACTTAACCTTGCACGGGATCGTAACTCGCCGGTTCATTCTACAAAAGGCACGCTGTCACCCATTAACGGGCTCCAACTACTTGTAGGCACACGGTTTCAAGATCTCTTTCACTCCCCTTCCGGGGTACTTTTCACCTTTCCCTCACGGTACTGGTTCACTATCGGTCACTAGGGAGTATTTAGCCTTGGGAGATGGTCCTCCCAGATTCCGACGGGGTTTCACGTGTCCCGCCGTACTCAGGATCCACTCCGGAGGAGTCAACATTTTGGCTACAGGGCTTTTACCTCGTCTCGCGGACCTTTCCAGATCGCTTCGCCTACGCTGACTCTTTGTAACTCCGTATGGAGTGTCCTACAACCCCAAGAGGCAAGCCTCTTGGTTTGGGCTGTTTCCGTTTCGCTCGCCGCTACTCAGGAAATCGCATTTGCTTTCTCTTCCTCTGGGTACTAAGATGTTTCAGTTCCCCAGGTCTGCCTTCTCACACCCTATGGATTCAGGTGTGGATCTCATCCCATTACGGATGATGGGTTCCCCCATTCGGAAATCTCCGGATCAACGCTTACTTACAGCTCCCCGAAGCATATCGGTGTTCGTCCCGTCCTTCATCGGCTCCTAGTGCCAAGGCATTCACCGTGCGCCCTTTCTAGCTTAACCACTCTTGTCCTTCCTTCTTTCAAAGGAGATAAACAATTGGCGTCTTGTGTTACTTGGCCTATTCTAAGACACTCGGTTCACTCTTCCTTGGATT
>NZ_PDOD01000010.1 GCF_003226325.1 Salipaludibacillus keqinensis
ACTTCTTTCGCTTTTGTTCCATCGCTTAACATCGTGAGACAGTATGGACAAGCACTGCCGATTACGCTTGAAGAGGTAGCAAGAGCTTGTTCTGTTCTCGCTTCGTTCACGCGGGTGCCTGTGTCTTCTTCCATCCACATCATCCCACCGCCTGCGCCACAGCACATGCCATTTTCTCGATTGCGTTCCATTTCCACCAATTCCACACCAGGAATCGCTTTCAAAATTTCTCTCGGCGGGTCATACACATCGTTATAACGGCCGAGGTAACACGAATCGTGGTAAACCACTTGTTCTTTCACCTCGTTCGTCGGCTTAATTCGTCCTTCTTGAATCCAGTCAAAAAGAAGTTCAGTATGATGATAGATCTCGGCTTCCAGTCCAAAGTCGGGATATTCATTTTTAAACGTATTGTAGGTATGAGGGTCCATCGTCACAATTTTCTTCACGTCGTTCTTTTCAAACTCTTGAATGTTCGCTGTTGCAAGTTCTTGGAACAAGAATTCATTCCCAATTCTGCGAGGTGTATCGCCTGAATTCTTTTCCTTGTTTCCTAGAATAGCAAATTTGATTCCTGCTTCATTCATGATTTTCGCAAAGGATTGAGCGACCTTTTGGCTTCGCTTATCATAAGAGCCCATTGAACCTACGAAGAACAAGTATTCAAACTCTTCGCCACGTTTTTTCATTTCTTTCACTGTCGGAACGTCAATATCCTCGCGACCTTCTCTCCAGATCTCTCGCTCTTTACGATTGATTCCCCATGGATTTCCTTGCTTCTCAATATTTTTGATTGTGCGCTGCGAATCGGGATCCATTTTCCCTTCTGTTAAGACAAGGTAGCGTCTCATATCAATGATCTTATCCACGTGTTCGTTCATTACCGGACATTGATCTTCACAGTTCCGACACGTCGTACATGCCCAAATCTCTTCCTCGGTAATGACATCACCAATCAAGTTCACATCATAAGGATTGAAATCAAGAGCTGCTGCCGCTTCTTCCGTCCCCGTCGCTGCCAATTGGTTCCCTCGTGTGTGACCAAAGGCATAGCTTGGCATCCAAGGATTTCTTGACGTGACCGCTGCTCCTTTATCAGTTAAGTGATCGCGCATTTTCAAAATCAAATCCATCGGGGACAACATTTTCCCTGTCCCAGTAGCCGGGCACATATTCGTACAGCGTCCGCACTCTACGCATGCATACAAATCAAGCAGCTGCTTCTGATCAAAATCTTCAATTTGGTTTTTCCCAAACTTTTCAGCTTCTTCGTCTTCGAAATTAATCGCTTCCAACTGTCCTCTTTTATGTGTCGGTCCAACCCACACATTCGCAGGCCCGGCAATTAGATGGGCATGCTTCGATTGCGGAATGTACACCAAGAAGATAAGCAAGAACAATAAATGCGCCCACCAGAAGACAAAGAATCCAGCACCAGCTGCTGTCGGGCTAATTCCGGCAAAAACTGTCGCAATTCCAGAGGCGATCGGTTCTGCTGCTGTAGTCGATTTATCAAGCCAGATCATTTCCATGCCTTTTGCAAACAACTTGGAAACCATCAGTCCTCCGATGAAAATGAGAACGAGACCTGCTTTGAAATTTCGCTTCAGTCGGACGAGCTTTTCCACATACCGGCGGTGGAATGCCCATACAACGGCCACTAAGATCATCAATACGACAAGTTCCTGGAAAAAGGTGAAGAATGGATAGATCGGCCCCAGTGGCAGATGTCCTCCAGGGTTCAAACCTTTCCAAATCACGTCGATAGCACTGAATTGTACTAACAGAAAACCATAGAAAAACATGACGTGAATAATCCCGCTTTTCTTATCCTTCAATAATTTTTTTTGTCCAAATACCATGGTCATCAT
>NZ_PDOD01000011.1 GCF_003226325.1 Salipaludibacillus keqinensis
AATATCCCGTCAATGAAACAAATTTTTAACTTTTTGATGTCAGAGACATCAAACTTGATGATTAGTCATCGTACTTTATCGGAGAGTTTGATCCTGGCTCAGGACGAACGCTGGCGGCGTGCCTAATACATGCAAGTCGAGCGCAGGAAGCAAGCGGATCCCTTCGGGGTGAAGCTTGTGGAATGAGCGGCGGACGGGTGAGTATCACGTGGGCAACCTGCCTTGCAGACTGGGATAACTCCGGGAAACCGGGGCTAATACCGGATGACCATTTGGATCGCATGATCCGGATGTAAAAGTGGGGAATTTATTCCTCACACTGCGAGATGGGCCCGCGGCGCATTAGCTAGTTGGTAAGGTAATGGCTTACCAAGGCAACGATGCGTAGCCGACCTGAGAGGGTGATCGGCCACACTGGAACTGAGACACGGTCCAGACTCCTACGGGAGGCAGCAGTAGGGAATCATCCGCAATGGGCGAAAGCCTGACGGTGCAACGCCGCGTGAACGATGAAGGTTTTCGGATCGTAAAGTTCTGTTATGAGGGAAGAACAAGTGCCGGTCAAATAGGCCGGCACCTTGACGGTACCTCACGAGAAAGCCCCGGCTAACTACGTGCCAGCAGCCGCGGTAATACGTAGGGGGCAAGCGTTGTCCGGAATTATTGGGCGTAAAGCGCGCGCAGGCGGTCTCTTAAGTCTGATGTGAAAGCCCACGGCTCAACCGTGGAGGGTCATTGGAAACTGGGAGACTTGAGTGTAGGAGAGGAAAGTGGAATTCCACGTGTAGCGGTGAAATGCGTAGATATGTGGAGGAACACCAGTGGCGAAGGCGACTTTCTGGCCTACAACTGACGCTGAGGTGCGAAAGCGTGGGGAGCAAACAGGATTAGATACCCTGGTAGTCCACGCCGTAAACGATGAGTGCTAGGTGTTAGGGGTTTCGATGCCCTTAGTGCCGAAGTTAACACATTAAGCACTCCGCCTGGGGAGTACGGCCGCAAGGCTGAAACTCAAAGGAATTGACGGGGGCCCGCACAAGCAGTGGAGCATGTGGTTTAATTCGAAGCAACGCGAAGAACCTTACCAGGTCTTGACATCCTCTGAACATCTAGGAGACTAGGTTTTCCCCTTCGGGGGACAGAGTGACAGGTGGTGCATGGTTGTCGTCAGCTCGTGTCGTGAGATGTTGGGTTAAGTCCCGCAACGAGCGCAACCCTTGATCTTAGTTGCCAGCATTTAGTTGGGCACTCTAAGGTGACTGCCGGTGATAAACCGGAGGAAGGTGGGGACGACGTCAAATCATCATGCCCCTTATGACCTGGGCTACACACGTGCTACAATGGATGGTACAAAGGGCAGCAAGACCGCGAGGTCAAGCGAATCCCATAAAGCCATTCTCAGTTCGGATTGCAGGCTGCAACTCGCCTGCATGAAGCCGGAATTGCTAGTAATCGCGGATCAGCATGCCGCGGTGAATACGTTCCCGGGCCTTGTACACACCGCCCGTCACACCACGAGAGTTTGTAACACCCGAAGTCGGTGAGGTAACCTTTTGGAGCCAGCCGCCGAAGGTGGGACAGATGATTGGGGTGAAGTCGTAACAAGGTATCCCTACCGGAAGGTGGGGATGGATCACCTCCTTTCTAAGGAGCA
>NZ_PDOD01000012.1 GCF_003226325.1 Salipaludibacillus keqinensis
ATATGTCTAGTGACGATCGCGGAGAGGTCACACCCGTTCCCATGCCGAACACGGAAGTTAAGCTCTCCAGCGCCGATGATAGTTGGGGGATCTCCCCCTGTGAAAGTAGGACGTCGCTGGGCAATCATTTGGAGGATTAGCTCAGTTGGGAGAGCATCTGCCTTACAAGCAGGGGGTCGGCGGTTCGAGCCCGTCATCCTCCACCATGATTTTTTGAAAATTCTATATTTTTCTGCTGGCCTAGCTCAATTGGTAGAGCAACTGACTTGTAATCAGTAGGTTGGGGGTTCAAGTCCTCTGGCCAGCACCATTATTTAGAGCCATTAGCTCAGTTGGTAGAGCATCTGACTTTTAATCAGAGGGTCGAAGGTTCGAGTCCTTCATGGCTCACCATTTTTATGCGGGTGTGGCGGAACTGGCAGACGCGCTAGACTTAGGATCTAGTGCCTTCGGGCGTGGGGGTTCGACTCCCTTCACCCGCACCACTTTGCGGAAGTAGTTCAGTGGTAGAACATCACCTTGCCAAGGTGGGGGTCGCGAGTTCGAATCTCGTCTTCCGCTCCATATTATTTATAACAGTTACTCATATATAAAGTCCTGCCGGGGTGGTGGAATTGGCAGACACACAGGACTTAAAATCCTGCGGTAAGTGATTACCGTGCCGGTTCAAGTCCGGCCCTCGGCACCATTTTCATTTCTGTAATCTTAATATAAATGCGCCCTTAGCTCAGCTGGATAGAGTGTTTGACTACGAATCAAAAGGTCGGGAGTTCGAATCTCTCAGGGCGCACCATCTTATTTAAAACGGGAAGTAGCTCAGCTTGGTAGAGCACTTGGTTTGGGACCAAGGGGTCGCAGGTTCGAATCCTGTCTTCCCGACCACTATTTAAGGGGCCTTAGCTCAGCTGGGAGAGCGCCTGCTTTGCACGCAGGAGGTCAGCGGTTCGATCCCGCTAGGCTCCACCAAAGATATTTTGACCTTTGAAAACTAAACAAAAAGCCAAGCGAAGTGGGATATTTTAAAATATCCCGTCAATGAAACAAATTTTTAACTTTTTGATGTCAGAGACATCAAACTTGATGATTAGTCATCGTACTTTATCGGAGAGTTTGATCCTGGCTCAGGACGAACGCTGGCGGCGTGCCTAAT
>NZ_PDOD01000013.1 GCF_003226325.1 Salipaludibacillus keqinensis
ACACCCGAAGTCGGTGAGGTAACCTTTTGGAGCCAGCCGCCGAAGGTGGGACAGATGATTGGGGTGAAGTCGTAACAAGGTATCCCTACCGGAAGGTGGGGATGGATCACCTCCTTTCTAAGGAGCATTTAGCTCAACTTATTGAATCGAACTTCGCTTTGGCTTTTTTGTTTAGTTTTGAGAGGTTAACCTTTCAACATATAAAGATTTTAATTGTACCTATTCTTTCAATATGGGCCTGTAGCTCAGCTGGTTAGAGCGCACGCCTGATAAGCGTGAGGTCGGTGGTTCGAGTCCACTCAGGCCCACCATATTGATTTTTTGGGGCCTTAGCTCAGCTGGGAGAGCGCCTGCTTTGCACGCAGGAGGTCAGCGGTTCGATCCCGCTAGGCTCCACCAATGATTTAATTTGACCTTTGAAAACTGGATAACGAAAATGAATGAATCACCGGTTTATCTACAGAATTGGATGTAAATCCAAGGAAGAGTGAACCGAGTGTCTTAGAATAGGCCAAGTAACACAAGACGCCAATTGTTTATCTCCTTTGAAAGAAGGAAGGACAAGAGTGGTTAAGCTAGAAAGGGCGCACGGTGAATGCCT
>NZ_PDOD01000014.1 GCF_003226325.1 Salipaludibacillus keqinensis
ACACCCGAAGTCGGTGAGGTAACCTTTTGGAGCCAGCCGCCGAAGGTGGGACAGATGATTGGGGTGAAGTCGTAACAAGGTATCCCTACCGGAAGGTGGGGATGGATCACCTCCTTTCTAAGGAGCAATAGCTCAACTTATTGAATCGAACTTCGCTTTGGCTTTTTTGTTTAGTTTTGAGAGGTTACACTCTCAAGACTTCTTTTCTTCTAATGAAGAGAAGAGGCGGGACATTCCTTCGGGATGGACCCATTG
>NZ_PDOD01000015.1 GCF_003226325.1 Salipaludibacillus keqinensis
AGGCATTCACCGTGCGCCCTTTCTAGCTTAACCACTCTTGTCCTTCCTTCTTTCAAAGGAGATAAACAATTGGCGTCTTGTGTTACTTGGCCTATTCTAAGACACTCGGTTCACTCTTCCTTGGATTCACATCCAATTCTGTAGATAAACCGGTGATTCATTCATTTTCGTTATCCAGTTTTCAAAGGTCAATGGGTCCATCCCGAAGGAATGTCCCGCCTCTTCTCTTCATTAGAAGAAAAGAAGTCTTGAGAG